>NZ_WLCM01000018.1 GCF_013317235.1 Leisingera sp. ANG59
CAAACGGCGCACCAACGTCGTCGGGATCTTCCCGAACCGCGCGGCTGTCGTCCGGCTCGTCGGCGCCCTCATGCTGGAACAAAATGATGAGTGGACCGTCTCGCGCCGCTACATGCCGGTGGAAAAGCTGACTGACGTGTGCAACGATCCCGATACGGCGAAGATGGTCGCCGCCCAGTGAACGAGCAACACCAGCCATGAAGAAGCAGGTGGACGCCAGTTCCTACACCATCTCCCGGGGCACTACCCTCAAATCCTGGCCGAGCAATGAAGGAAACACTACAAAACCAAACGACCTCACAAAGTTCTGGGGTATCGCCCGCCCGCGCCGGAAGCCATCGTTCTGACGGATCAAAGGCCTGACGCCTAGTCCAGCTCCATTTCCATGTGCCAATTCGAAGTAGAGTTTCGGGCGCTGGCGGGCGCATGTTAAGTGCCTGATGCGGGCGGATTTGATTGTATTGTCTGAGCCAGCAATTGATGGCGACCTGGGCCTTTTGGGTTGTTGTGAACCATTCAGCATTGAGAACCTCGTGGCGGAGAGTGCCATTGAATCGCTCGTTGTGCCCGTTCTCCCAAGGTGATCCCGGATAGAGCCGGATCGGGTTGGAGTGCTGGACAGCCTCCGGCCTCGTTTGCTGACAATGCAAATCCTTGATGCGATCCGGGATCAGGATGCCCGCGTGGTGGTGCTGGATATCACCGGGGTAGCTGCGGTGGACAGCATGGTGGCCAATCACCGGAAGCAGGAAACCGTGGCTGAAACCAACGCCAAGGCGCTGGCAATTCTGGAAGACACCACAACGGTTCTGCTGCGCTCGGCGGAGGGCAACAACGATGTGGCGCTGCATTACCAGCGGATCGCCCAGGCGCTGAATTCCAGCAAGGTGCTGCTGCGCTCCTTGTGATGCGGCAGAACGCCCGGTCCGGTCAGCTTGGCGGGGCCGGGCTTGCGGCGGCAAAGGCAGGGTGGGCGGCGCAGGCCGCCTCCACTGCGCAGATCCGCGGCAGGTCCGAGAAATCAGCTTCCCAGCGGCGCGCATTGTAAAGCTGCGGCATCAGGCAGATGTCGGCCAGCCCCGGCGTGTCGCCGGTGCAGTAAGGCGCCTGGCTGAAGCCTTCCAGCAGGGTTTCAAAGGCGTGCAGACCGGGACGGATGAAGTGCTGCATCCAGGCCTTGGGCATGTCGTCCGCGCCGCTGCTGAGGGCTGTGGCGTGTTTCGCAACCTGCAGGTTGCAGACCGGATGAACATCCACCGCGACGGAATGCGCCAGCGCCCGTGCCCTGGCGCGCTGGCCGGGGTCTGCGGGCAGCAGGCCAAGGCTGCGGGTCTCATCCAGGTAATCGAGGATCGCCAGCGACTGGGTCAGGCGCAGCCCGTCGATCTCCAGCACCGGCACGAACCCTTGCGGGTTTCGGGCCAAATGTTCCGGGCGCTTGTGTTCGCCCTTGACCAGGTCAACCGGAACCGAGGTGTAGCTGATCCCGGCCAGGTTCAGCGCGATGCGCAGCCGGTAGCTGGCCGATGAGCGCCAGTAGTCATAAAGGATCGTGCTGCCCATCGGCGGTCTCCCGTGCTGAGAAGGCAGCCCGCCGGGTTGCCTTGGCTGCTTGAGTCTATCAGGCCTTGTTCAATTCCTTGGCGTGCAGCCACTCGGCATGCTTGGGGGCTTTCTTGGTCTTAGACCATTCTTCCAGCATCTCCCATTTCACCGAGTCCAGCTTTTTAAGCAGCGCCTCTTCCTCCGGGTCGGGGCAGGCCAGTTCCACCCGGTGACCGTTCGGATCGAAGAAGTAGATCGAGTGGAAGATCGAGTGGTCGGTGACGCCCAGCACTTCGACGCCGTTGGCTTCCAGATGCTTCTTGAATTGGATCAGCGTCTCGCGGTCCTTCACCTTGAAGGCGATGTGCTGCACCCAAACCGGCGTGTTGCGGTCGCGGTCCATCTCCGGCTTGGTCGGCAGCTCGAAGAAAGCCAGGACGTTGCCGTTGCCTGCATCCATGAAGATGTGCATGTAGGGGTCCGGCTCATGCGTCGACGGCACGTGGTCCTCGGCAATCGCCAGGACAAAGTCCATCTTCAGCATCTTGTTGTACCACTCCACCGTTTCCTTGGCGTCCTTGCAGCGGTAGGCGACGTGGTGGATCTGTTCGATTTTCAAGCGGAGTCCTCCCCGGTTTTCAGCGCGGCAGCGGCCAGCGCCTGTTTCAGGATAGCGCGTTTCCCAATGTGATTTGCCAGCACCAGCACCAAACGGGCATTCAGCGCATCGCTTTCGTCCTTGCTGAGGCCTTCATGCGCGGCCAGGAGATCGGCATAGAAATCGTCAGCGCGCTCGGTGTTGGCAGTCAGGATCAGCTGATCGGTCTCGGTCATGGCGGTCACTCCTTGCCGATGGCCCGGCGGATTGCGTGCCGGAACTGGGTTTCGTCAAAGCTGGGGCGGCGGGCGGCCACATGCTGGTCCGGGCGGATCAGGTAAACGCCGCTTTCGAGCTTGCCCAGGTAGCGTTCCTGCAGCGCCAGCGTCTTGTCATCCTTGATGGAGAGCGCCAGCCGGGTGACTTTGATGCCGGATTCCTCGATCTCATCGGGGGCGTCGGCGTCGATGGTCAGCAGGGTGAACCTGTCTCCCAGCTTGTCCAGCAGGAACCCGTCGGCCAGCGGCACGTCGGGGCAGGGGGAGCCGGGGCGGGTGCGCTCCGGCCCGTTCAGCGCATCTGCCGAGTTCAGCGGCGAGCCGTCATAGGTGCAGGGCACCGACAGGCGGCCGGAGTTCACCAGCGGGCGGGCGAATTCATACTGTTCCGACAGATCCAGCACCGCGTCGCGCAGCACCCGGCTGATCTCCGATTTCGGGGTGATGAAATCGGTGGAGCGCGAGGAGTTCAGGATGTTTTCATCCGCGCCGTGGATGCGCTCCACGTCATAGCTGTCAAGCAGGCTTTCCGGCGCCTTGCCGTCCATCACCAGCTTCAGCTTCCAGCACAGATTATCGGTGTCCTGCAGGCCGGAGTTGGCACCGCGGGCGCCAAACGGTGACACCTGATGCGCGGAATCGCCAGCAAAGATCACCCGGCCGTGGCGGAATTTTTCCATGCGGCGGCACTGGAAAGTGTAGATCGAGACCCATTCAAGCTCGAATTTCACATCTTCTCCCAGCATCGCCTGAAGCCGCGGGATCACGTTCTCGGGGCGTTTCTCGCGCTCCTTGTCGATGTCCCAGCCCAGCTGCAGGTCGATGCGCCAAACGCCATCAGGCTGCTTGTGCAAGAGCGCCGACTGGCCCTTGTTGAAGGGCGGGTCGAACCAGAACCAGCGCTCGGTCGGGAAGTCCGCCTCCATGATCACATCGGCGATCAGGAAGTTGTCCTCAAACACCCGGCCGACGAAATCCAGACCCAGCATCTGCCGGGTGGGGGAGCCGGCGCCGTCGCAGGCGATCAGCCAGTCGGCTTCCAGATTGTAGGGGCCTTCGGGCGTGTCGACTTCCAGCGTCACATGGCTGGGATGGGTGCCGATGGCTGAGACCTTGTTGCGGCCGCGGATTTCGATCGGCGCGCCCTGCTCCTGCAGTTCGCGGACCCGGTTCACCAGGTGTTCTTCGAAATAATACTGCTGCAGATTGATGAAGGCGGGGCGCTTGTGGCCCTTTTCCGGCAGCAGGTTGAACTCATAGACCTGGCGATCGTCGAAGAACACCTTTCCGGTGTGCCACTGCACGCCCTTGTCGACCATCGGCTGGCCGCAGCCGAGCCGGTCGAGGATTTCCAGCGGCCGCTTGGCAAAGCAGATCGCGCGGGACCCGAAGCTCACCTTGTCGTTGTCGTCCAGCACCACCACTTCGGTACCCTGCTGGGCCAGGTCGATGGCCGCTGCCAGGCCGATGGGGCCTGCCCCGATCACCACCACCTTACGGCGCACGGGGGCAGGGGCATCCTGATCCGCGTGGTGCGCGTAGGGGTACAACGGGACTTCAAAGATCTTGTTCATCAGGTCTCCTCCCAATATCCGGGTGCCGTCAGGCACAGCTCAACCCTTTCCCGGCAGGGGCAGCCGGGAGCATGGCCTAGCGTCTCACAGGTTCTGCCGGGGCGATACGATCTGGATCAAACCGCCCCGGTTGCAATTTCTGCCCGAGGCTCAGCTCTGCAGGGCCTCCCACATCTCCAGATCGCGCTGGGCGGTCCAGATCCGCGGGGTGTCGATGCCGCGGGCCTCGTCATACGCACGGGCAACGTTGAAGGGCAGGCAATGCTCATAGATTGCATAGTCTGCGAACTTTGGATCGCATTCGGCGCGCACCGCGTCCCAAGCCTCTTTCAGGGTGCCGTTGCGGGCCGCTACTTTGGCCGCCGGGCGGTAGGTGCTCTCGACGAAGTCGCGGGTGTTCTCGATGGCGGCGTTGACCATCTCCTTGCCCACCAGCGCATCGCCGCGGCCCGGCGCGATGGCGTCAACGTCATAGGCCTTGATGTTGTCCAGCGTCCGGCCCCAGTCGCTGAAATGCCCGTCGCCGCAGTAGCAGGCAGAGTGGTATTCGACGATGTCGCCGGTGAACATCACGTTCTGATCCGGCACATGGATCACCGCGTCGCCTGCGGTATGGGCGCGGCCAACGTGCTTGATGTCGACGCGGCGGTTGCCGAGGTAGACGGTCATCGAGTCGCTGAAGGTGGTGGTCGGCCAAGTCAGGCCGGGAATGCTCTCATGGCCTTCGAACAGACGCGGGAATCGCTGGAACTCGCTGTCCCAGTCCTCCTGTCCGCGCTCCACCACCATCGAGCGCGCCTTGTCCGACATGATGATGTTCTGCGCGCCGAAGGCGGAGGCGCCCAGCACCCGCACAGCGTGGTAGTGGGTCAGCACCACATGGGTGATCGGCTTGTCGGTCACGGACCGCACGCATTCGATCACCTTGTTTGCCAGCCGCGGGGTGGCCTGCGCCTCGACAATCATCACACTGTCATCGCCGATGATCACGCCGGAGTTCGGGTCGCCCTCGGCGGTGAAGGCATAGAGCCCTTCGCCGATCTCATCGAAGGTAATTTTCTTTTCGGTCATGTCCCCTTGGGACGCAAAAGCCTTTGCCATGGTGGTCTTCCTTATCTTGCGTAGGGGTCTTCAAGCGCGGGCAGGACGGTGCCGGTGCAGTCGCCGAAGCCGATGGTGTAGCCGTCGCCCTTGGCCGCGGCTTTCAGGGTCAGGGTGTCGCCATCGGCGATGAAGGAGCGCTCCTCGCCGCTGTCCAGCGTCAGCGGTTCCTTGCCGCCCCAGCTCAGCTCCAGCAGCGAGCCGCGGCTTTCCTTCACCGGGCCGGAGATGGTGCCGGAGCCCAGCAGGTCGCCTGCGTTCATCGGGCAGCCAGAGGTGGTGTGATGCGCCAGCTGCTGCGCGGCGGAGTAGTACATTTCCTTGTAGTTGGTCCGCGCGATGGTGGTGGCCGCTTTGCCTTCCGGCGCCATCGTGACCTCCAGATCGATGTCATAGAGCATCGGCCCGCAGTCCTTCAGGTGGTCGAGCAGCTCCACCTCGCGTTCCGGAGTGGCGCAGCGGAACGGCTCCAGCGCCGGCTTGGTCACGATCCAGGGGGAGATAGAGGTGGCGGTTGCCTTGGCTTGGAACGGGCCGAGCGGCTGGTATTCCCAGGCCTGGATATCGCGCGCCGACCAGTCGTTCAGCAGCACGTAGCCGAAGATGTGATCGTCGGCTTCCTGCACGGTGATCGGGCCGTCCGATGGGGTGCCGACAATCGCGCCCATCTCAAGCTCGATATCGAAGCGCGCGCAGGGCGCCCACCGCGGCTTGTCATCATTGGGGCCCTTCAGTTGACCCCAAGGGCGGCGCACATCGGTGCCCGATACCACGACCGAAGAGGCGCGCCCGTTATAGCCGATCGGGATGTGCAGCCAGTTCGGCGGCAGCGCGTTTTCCGGGCCGCGGAACATGGTGCCGACGTTAAAGGCGTGGTTCTTGCCCGCGTAGAAGTCGGTGTATTCGCTGACAGCGATGGGCAGTTCCATCTGAGCATCTGCGATTGGGTATAGATGAGGCTCAATCTCAGCTTGATAGGCTGAACCTTCTTTGAGCATTTCCGTGAGTTTGTCGCGGAATTCAGCCCAGATATCCGAGCCTAACTCCATGAAACCGTTCCAGCACCCGGCATCGAAAACAGGGTCGCCATATTCAAAATACTCGCCTTCGAGAGCGGTCACATCAAGGATCATGTCTCCAATGGCCACACCACAGCGAGGGGTGTCCCATTCGAGCGTCTGAATTTTCTCAGGTGTCCAAAACACGCCATAAGGCAGGTTGTTCAGCGGGAACGGGTGGTTCGCATCATTGGCCGAGGCCACCCAGGATTTCAGCAGAGGCATCGTGTCTCCAATTTCCGGATCCGCAGATCCTTTTCATCTTTGCCGGAAATACTCCGGGGGTGAATGGGCCGGTCCGGCCCAGAGGGGGCAGCGCCCCCTCACCGTTTCATTTCAGGCCGGGGGTGCCGTCGAATTTCTTTTCGATGTCGCTCCAGCAGTCGATGTAGTCATCCTGCAGCGGCGCGTCCTTGGCTGCAAATGCGGTCAGATGCTGCGGGAAGCGGGTCTCGAACATGAAGGACATGGTGTTGTCCAGCTTCTCCGGCCCCAGGTTGGAATTCGACGCGCCCTCAAAGGCGTTCTTGTCCGGCCCGTGCGGCAGCATCATGTTGTGGAGGCTCATGCCGCCCGGCACAAAGCCCTGCGGCTTGGCGTCGTACTGGCCGTAGATATTGCCCATCAGCTCCGACATGATGTTCTTGTGGTACCACGGCGGGCGGAAGGTGTTTTCAGCCACCATCCAGCGCTCGCGGAACAGCACAAAGTCGATGTTGGCGGTGCCCGGCACGCCCGACGGCGCGGTCAGCACGGTAAAAATCGACGGGTCCGGGTGGTCGAACAGGATCGCACCGACCGGGCAATAGGTGGTCAGGTCGTATTTATAGGGCGCGTAGTTGCCGTGCCAGGCAACCACATCCAGCGGCGAGTGGCCGATTTTGGTCTCATGAAACTGGCCGCACCATTTGATTGTCACGGTCGACGGCGCCTCGCGGTCCTCGAACGCCGCCACCGGCGCCTTGAAGTCGCGCGGGTTGGCCATGCAGTTGGCGCCAATGGGCCCGCGGCCCGGCAGCTCGAATTTCTGGCCGTAGTTCTCGCAGACAAAGCCGCGGCAGGGGCCTTCGAGCACCTCCACCCGGTACACCAGCCCGCGCGGGATGATCGCGATCTCCTGCGGTGCCAGGTCGATGATGCCCAGTTCTGTTGCAAACCGCAGACGGCCCTCCTGCGGCACCACCAGCAGTTCCGAGTCGGCGGAGAAGAAGTAGCTGTCCACCATCGACTCGGTGACCAGATAGATATGGCTGGCCATGCCGACCTGGGTGTTCACATCGCCCGCGGTGGTCATGGTGCGCATGCCGGTGAGCCAGGTGAGGCCTTCATCCGAATGCGGCACCGGGTCCCAGCGGTACTGGCCCAACGAGATCACGTCTGGATCGACGCAAGGTGCAGACTTCCAATGCGGCAGGTCGATTTTTTCATAGCGGTGCGAATGTTTTACCGACGGGCGGATGCGGTAGCACCAGGTTCGCTCCGGCACATCGGCGGTAAAGGCGGTGCCGCTCAGCTGCTCGCCGTAAAGGCCATAGTTGCACTTTTGCGGGCTGTTCATGCCCTGCGGCAGCGCGCCGGGCAGCGCCTCGGTTTCAAAGTCGTTTGCAAAGCCGGGCATATAGCCCTCGTGCGGCCCCTGAAGAGAGGGGGCCTGGATCATTTCATGGGGATCGGCTGGCCGATTCATCGCGCGTTTCTCCTCTTGCTGCTTGCGGGATATTAGTTGTTTTTGTAACTAACAAGGGAAAGGGGACGAATATGGACGAAAAAGATGATTTCGCTTTGCAGGATTTCCTGCCCTATCTGCTGAACCGCGCGGCAGAGGAAAGCTCGCTGGGGTTCCAGAAACACTACAAGAACCGCTACGGAATGCTGCGCACCGAGTGGCGGGTGCTGTTCCATCTGGGTAATTACGGACAGATGACAGCCAAGGAAATCGGCAGCCGCGCCAAGATCCACAAGACCAAGATCAGCCGCGCGGTGGCCAAGCTGACAGAGAAGCGTTTCGTGACCCGCACCCGCGATGAGAGCGACCGCCGGTCCGAACATCTGGCGCTGACCCCGGCAGGGGAGGCCGCCTACAAGGACCTGCGCGAGCACGCGCTGGAGTTTGACACCCAAATCTGTGCCCGCTTCACCACCGGCGAGGTTGCAATTTTGCGGTATATGCTGCGCAATTTAGCAGGGATCGAACCATAGACATTGTACTGCCCAGACCCCAGATAAAGCAGCGGGATTGAAGGTGAAGCGATGATACAGATTGATGTCAATTCAGGGCCGCTGATTGCCTGGCTGATGGAGCAGGGCCTGCACGGCGCGCCGCAGCAGGATCTTTTGCAGGGATATTGCCAGCGTCTGGTGGATGCAGGGGTGCCGCTGTGGCGGTTTCATGTGGCGCAGCGGGCGTTCCACCCGAAGTTCGGCGGCATCGGTTTCAACTGGACCCGCGCCGACGGCATCAGCCATCAGCATTACGAATATCAGGAGTCCCCGCGCGAGGAATGGCTGCGCAGCCCGTTCTTCCACATTCTCGAACATAATCTGGAGGAGTTCCGTGAGCGGCTGGAAGACGGCGCGCCGGAGCAGTTTCCCTTGCTGCCCGAACTTCGTGAGCGCGGGGCAACCGACTACTTTGCCAAAGGCGTGCGGTTCTCGCCTCCGGATGATGAACCCAATGATCCGCGCCACCCGCGCGAGGGGATGCTGGTCTCCTGGGCCTCTGACCGGCCCGGCGGGTTCACCGGCCGTGAACTAGATCTGATCCGCACCACCTTGCCGCATCTTGGGCTGGCGCTGAAATCTTCATCCAACCGGCAGATGGCCAGCGATCTGTTGCAGGTTTATCTGGGCCGTGATGCCGGGCGCCGGGTGCTGTCCGGGGAAATCCAGCGCGGCTCCTCGCAGCAGATCGATGCTGTGATCTGCCTGTTCGACCTCAAAGGTTTCACCCAGCTGGCTGAGAGGCTGCCGGGAACAGAACTTATCGAGATGCTGAACGGCTACTTCGGCCTGGCGGTTGAGACTATCCAGGCGCACGGTGGCAACATCCTCAAGTTCATGGGCGACGGGATGCTAACCATGTTCAACCTAGGCAGCATCGAGGAAGATGCACACGCAGCGCTGGCCGCCGCCAATGAGCTGTGCGGCAAGGTGCGCGCCTATAACACTGAACGCGAGGAACAGGGGCTGCCGACTGCAGGCTTCACCCTGGCGCTGCACGCAGGTGACATTTTGTACGGCAATATCGGGGCGGAGACCCGTCTGGACTTCACCGTGATCGGACAGGCGGTGAACCAGACCGCCCGGATTGCCGGCATGCACCGCTCTGTCGGCCAGAACATCATCATGTCCGAAGATGTGAAAACCGCGGCCAGAGGCACCAATCATGACCTGGTGTCTCTGGGGCGCTACATGCTGCGCGGCGTGGCAGAGCCGATGGAGCTCTACACGATCTACCGCGGCAATTGCGGCTGCGACAGCTGAACCGCTTGGGGGCAGGTCAAAGGCTGACCTCAACCCCCGGCAGGTTCACTTCCTTCATCATGTCGCGCAGCTCCTGCCGCGCAGCGATATTGGAAATGTTCAGCTGCTTGACGCCGATGTCCTTGAGATCCAGAAGCGTCAGCCCGCGCGGGAACAGCTCGCGGAAGATCACCCGTTCTGAAAAACCCGGCGCGATGCGAAAGCCGATCCGCTTGGACAGCATCTTGATGGCGCGCTCCATCTTTTCCTTGTTGACCATGCGCTGGGTGCCGACCCGATTGCGGATCACGATCCAGTCGATCGGCTTCAGCCCGGCCTGAGCACGCAGCTGGCGGGCATTCCAGACCATTTCCGAATAGACTGACGGCCCGGTGATGCTTTCGCCCTTCTGGTCCACATGCGCCAGCAGGTCGAAATCGACAAAGCTGTCATTGAGCGGCGTGATCAGCGTATCGGCCAGCGAATGCGCTACCTGGCTCAGGCGCGTGTGCGAGCCGGGGCAGTCGATCAGGATGAAGTCATGGCCCGGCTCCAGCGCCGAGACCGCCGCCGACAAACGGTGGTCATAGATGTTTTCGCCTGGTTGCAGGCTGGCCGGATCAATTTCCGGCAGTTCGTGGATTTCCACCATCGGCAGGTCCAGACCGGATTTGACGCAGAATTCCTTGCGGTTTTCCAGATACCGCCCCATCGAGCGCTGTCTCAGATCCAGGTCCAGCGCCGCCACCTTGTGGCCGAGGCGGGCAAGGGTGGTTGCGACGTGCATGGAAACAGTCGATTTTCCCGCGCCGCCCTTCTCGTTGCCGACGACAATGATATGCGCCATGTACAGGTCCCTTCGCTCGTGCTTTCTTGCACGTCTTTCGCATTGGGACCCTGTATAGGCTCTGGATTCCGCCAAGAAAAGCCGCGCAGGCAGTCTGGTAAACTTAGTGTATCACCTGTGTTTTGCAGGACCCGCCGGCTTGCGCTTGGGGCGGGCATCACCGCCCTTGCCGCCCTTTGCAGTCAGGGCTGCAGCAGCACGCGCCTTGTTTTTCTTGCTGTTCGGCTTGCCGACCGGCGGCTTGGGGCCTTTCGCCTTGAACGGCTTGGCCGCCGGGGCGCCGGGGCGGGTCATCCGCTTGGAGGGATCCGATGCGCCCTTTGGCTTGGCGGTCACGGCCGGCTTGGGCTTGCTCGGGCGGGTGTCGCTGCGCGGCTCGCGGCGCTCTTCCCGGGCCGGCTTGTCTTTCCACTCCTTGCGCGGCGGACGGCTGTCCTCGGAGCGCTCGGATTTGGCGCGGTAGGGTTTGGAGCTTTCCTCTTTGGCGCGGTACGGCTTAGGGGCGTCGTCCTTGCTTCGGTGCGGTTTGGGCTTGCGGTCGCCCTTGAAGCCGCCCTTCGGCCCGCCGGGCCCGCGGCGCGGGGCAGGGGCCAGTTCCGGTGCTTCGGCCAGCTGCGTCAGCACGGCACCCGGCTCCAGCTCGGTCTTGCCGTCCAGCGCCTTCAGGAAGCCCTCAACCGCGCCTTCGCTGATTTCGGCAAAGGTCTCGTTATCCTGCACCCGGATTGCGCCGATGGCGTCGCGGTCGATATTGCCGGCCTTGCACAGCATCGGCAGCACCTTGCGCGGGTCGGCACCCGCCTCGCGGCCGCCCGACAGGGAGAACCAGACGGAGGGGCCGAAGGCTTTGCGTTCCTTGTGCTCCTTGCGCGGCTCGGGCGTGTCCGCCGGGCGCAGATCCTCAGGCGCCGAGTGGCGGCTGCGGAACAGGCGCAGATAGGTTGCGGCGATCTGTTCGGGTGTGAATGTGTCCAGCAGGGTCTGCACGCCTGCCTGTTCGTTTTCGGCAACCGGCTCCTGCCAGACCGGATCGGCCAGCATCCGCTCTTCGTCGCGGGCCAGCACGTCATCGGCAGAAGGCGCTTCGCAATGCTCAGCGGTCAGCTTGGCCCATTTCAGCAGGCGCAGGGCCTTGGAGCGTGCCTTGGGCGGGGCAATCAGGGCGCTGACGCCCTTGCGGCCTGCGCGGCCGGTTCGGCCGGAGCGGTGCAGCAGGGTTTCGTGGTTCGAAGGCAGCTCTGCATGAACCACCAGCTCCAGCCCCGGCAAGTCGATGCCGCGGGCCGCCACATCGGTGGCCACGCAAACCCGGGCGCGCCCGTCACGCATTGCCTGCAGCGCGTGGCTGCGTTCGGTCTGGGACAGCTCGCCCGACAGGGTCACCACCGGCAGCCCGCGGTTGGTCAGGCGTGCAGCCAGACGGTTCACCGCGGCGCGGGTGTTGGCAAAGACGATGGAGCTGGGCGCCTCATAGTAGCGCAGCACGTTGATGATGGCGTTTTCCGCGTCCGCTTGCGCGACGCTCATCAGCCGGTATTCGATATCCGCGTGCTGCTTGGTCTCGCCCGCGGTCTTGATCCGCATCGCATCGCGCTGGAAGGTCTCAGCCAGGCTGGCGATTGCCGGCGGCACGGTGGCGGAGAACAGCAGGGTGCGGCGGTCTTCGGGAGCTTCGCCCAGGATGAATTCCAGATCCTCGCGGAAGCCGAGGTCCAGCATCTCGTCGGCCTCGTCCAGCACCACGCCGCGCACCTGGCTGAGGTCGATGGAGCCGCGCGCGATGTGGTCGCGCAGACGGCCTGGAGTGGCCGCCACGATATGAGCGCCGCGTTCCAGCGCCCGGCGCTCATCGCGCATGTCCATGCCGCCAACGCAGGAGGCGATCCGTGCGCCTGCCTCGCGGTAGAGCCAGCCCAGCTCGTGTTTCACCTGCAGCGCCAGTTCGCGGGTCGGGGCAATCACCAGCGCCAGCGGCGCCGCGGCCTCGCCGAACGCCTCATCGTCACCCAGCAGGTCCTGGGCCAAAGCCAGGCCAAAGCCGACGGTCTTGCCCGATCCGGTCTGTGCAGACACCAGCAGGTCGCGCCCTTCCACCTCGGGCTGGGTCACAGCCTCCTGCACTTGGGTCAGGGTTTCATATCCGCGCTCTTGCAGTGCGTTGGCCAGGGCTTGTTTCACGAGGGGGCTGTCTTTCCCGCGGGGCGCGCATCCGGCCCCAGCGTCAGGAGAAAAAGAAAGAAGGCTGCCCGTCCGGGGCAGCCTTCGGGAGTTCTGCAAAATACGGCAGGCGGCTTAGAAGCCCAGGCCTTCGTATTTCTTCTTGAACTTGGACACGCGGCCGCCGGCATCCATCAGGCGCGAGGTGCCGCCGGTCCAGGCCGGGTGCACGGTCGGGTCGATGTCCAGTGCCAGCTGATCACCCTCGGAGCCCCAGGTGGAGCGCATCTTGATGATGGTGCCGTCGGTCATTTTGACGTCGATGAAGTGGTAGTCGGGATGGGTGTCTTTTTTCATGATACCGCTCCTCAGGCTTTCTTGGGCTTGTAGTTCGCATCTTCTGCGATACGGGCCGACTTGCCGCGGCGCGAGCGCAGGTAGTACAGCTTGGCGCGGCGGACGCGGCCGCGGCGCACCACTTCGATCGAGTCGATGTTGGTCGAGAACAGCGGGAACACACGCTCCACGCCTTCGCCGAACGAAATCTTGCGGACGGTGAACGAACCGGCAATGCCCGAGCCGTTTTTACGGCTGATGCAAACGCCTTCGTACATCTGCACGCGCGAACGCGAGCCTTCGGTCACCTTGTAGCCGACACGGATGGTGTCACCGGCTTTGAAGTCGGGGATCTCTTTCCCCAGGGCGGCGATTTGTTCCGCCTCCAGCTGTGCGATCAGGTCCATCGCAACTCTCCTAAATTGCCTGCGGTTCACTCCGCAGAGGTTTGTGCCGTCATGAGAGCTCCTGGTCTTCACCGGGTCCCGCCAATTGGCAGCCCGCCAGAGATCACGCCGTCTGTTCCTTGCTGCTGGCGGGCTGGATCCTGAAGGAAACCGAAGAAGATTTCCGGGGCTGATCCAACAGCCAGCGGCCCGGGGCCGATTCCCGGCACCAGACGAGCGGCTTTTAGGCCTGCCGGGCCAATGTTTCAAGGGAATTCTGCGGCCGCACTCCGGATCGCAACCGGTGATTTCCTTTTAACCGGCTGCGGGTCTGCGGTTACCGTCCAAACACATTGGTTCACGTTGCAGGAGGAAAACCCGACCAACGGGCGTGCCTCGACAGGGAGGGAAACAGCATGCCATTCAAAAAAATGGACATTTTCAACAACGAACAAAGCTATAAGGCCAAATTGAAGAAGACCTCAAAAGGCCGGATGCCACACCGGGGATTTCTGCTTGCGGGTGCGGGAAACCAGAAAGGCCAGCCTGTTCACACAGACTGGCCCTTGCGGTGAAAGGTCTGGTGCGGATCAGGCCGTCTGATCGTCGATGGCTGCATCCGGCGCGTTCTTCTTGACCGACTCGATGCCGTTATCCCGGCCAGAGGCGCTGGCATAGCTTTGCGAGGTGCCGATCACCTGGCCGTTGGTGGCCTTGAGGTTGAACATGTGCTTGCCGGCCGCGGTTTCCTTGCGCTCATAGCGCGCATCATCGCCTGCGTTCTTCTTGACCGATGCAATGCCGTTCTCGGCGCTGGCCTTCTGCTTGTAGCCTTCGCTGGCCAGAATGTTCTCGCCGTTGCCTGCCTTCAAGCGGAAGCGGAATTCGCCTGCGTTGTCAGTGTAGAGTTCAAATTTCCCAGCCACCCTGCTGTCTCCTGTCATTTAACTTATGCAGGAAGAGTAAAGCATGGGTTTTCCATTGCGGCAACGGCCTGCCCAGGGGAAAAGCCAAGCTGGTGCACCACTTGCGCTACGCCTTGCCGCGGTCCTTGGCGCGGACATAGGCCTCCCACAGGTCCGGGCGGCGGGCCTTGGTGATTTCTTCGCTCATCTCGTGCCGCCACTCGGCGATCTTGCCGTGGTGGCCGGACATCAGCACCTCTGGGATTTCCCGGCCCTTCCATTCGGCGGGGCGGGTGTATTGCGGGTGCTCCAAGAGGCCGGAGGAGAAGCTCTCCTCCTCGGTAGAGGCGTGGTTGCCCAGTACCCCCGGAATCAGCCGCACGGTGGCGTCGATCAGTGCCTGCGCCGCCAGCTCGCCGCCGGTCATCACGAAGTCCCCCAGCGAAACTTCCTGGATGCCGTAATGCTCCAGCACTCGTTCATCGACGCCCTCAAAGCGCCCGCACAACAGCGTGATACCGTCGCATCGGGCAAAGGTCTGCATCATCTGCTGGTTCATCGGCCGTCCGCGCGGCGTCAGGTAGATCAGCGGCCAGTTGCCGCGGGTATCTGCCATCGTGTGCTCGATTGCTTCACCCAGCACATCGGCGCGCAGCACCATGCCGGCCCCGCCGCCGGCGGGCGTGTCATCCACGTTGCGGTGCTTGCCAACGCCAAACTCCCGCAGGTCCGTGGTATCGAGCTGCCACAGCCCCTCCTGCAGGGCTTTGCCGGTCAGGCTTTCGCCCAGCACACCGGGAAAGGCCGCGGGGAAGAGGGTGATGATCTTGGCCTTCCACACACCGGCCAGATCCGGGGTCGGCGTCATCAGCTCGCGCGGCTTCAGGGTCGGGCGGATGGCCTTGCGGCCATGAGATTTGCTTGGTGCTGTCATAATGATGCTGTTTAGTTCAGTCAGATTTTCACGCAATACAAAGCTTTGGTGTTTGAATGAATTCCGAGAGGCCGCCTGCGTTGCCCGAAGACGATCCGTTTGCTGCGATGGACGCAGTGCAGGCCCGCACACAGGCACTGTGGCCTCAGGCGGCATCGGCCGCCGGGGTGCCTGAAGACGGCGCGGTCTTTCGCAGAATGCAGGTCAACAGCGGTGTGGAGCATCGCCGCTGTGTCTTGGAGGTGAGGACCGCTGGCGGGCGCAGTTTTGTCTTGCGCGCCGACTTCGAGTCGTCCAATCCGCTTCGGCAGTCCAGATATCTGGACCGGCATCAGGCTGCTGCAGAAAGCTTAAAGGCGATATCAGGCGTGGCGGTGCCAGAACTCCTCTGGCGGGACACGCAGAGCCCCGCCGCCCTGATGGAATTTGTCCAGGGTGATACGGCGCACCGTGAAATGGCGCTCACGGAATACGGGTTCGGGGACCGGGGCAGTGTTTTGCGGCGCATCGGACTTGCGGTTGCCGCCTTGCACAGAGTGTCCGGCGCCGGAGAACGGCAATTTTGGCCAAGGCCGTTTCTGACCTGGGTTTCAAGCCAGGCTCAGGCTGTGCGCGACGGGAGGTTGCCGGTTCCGAAACCCAACAAGTTCTTGGGGCTTTGCGCCTATCTGCACCGCGCGGCACGGCGTGCGCGGGGGTATTCCTTTCGCGCCGCGGTCGAGCATGGCGACCTGCATCTGCGCAATATCCTTATGTCAGAGACCACCGTCTCCTTTATCGATTTTTCAAATCATGACGGCATCTTTCCGCAGCGCGATCTTGCCAATCTCTGGCTTGCAAACTGCCCTGACCATCTGGCCGCGGAAGGCCGCACGCCCGGGTTCGGACTGGTTGCGCAGGCCGATTGGGATGCGTTTCAGGACGGGTACGGCGCGGATCTAGTGAATGATCCCGTTTTCCGCTTCTTTTATGCCCACCGCCTGTTCAGAACTTGGGCGGGATTGTGCCGCAAGCCGACAAGCCAGAAGCTAAAAAATGCAGAGGTTGCGATCAGGGCTGTTCAAATATTTGATGCCCTGCTGGCAGACGAGGCAGACTGACCTGCCTCCCTAGAACAGCCCTTCAGGCGGATCGGCGACAATGCGGCCCTGGGTCAGGTCTACGGTTGGCACCGCTTCCAGGGTGAAGGGCAGCAGCACGGTTGCCTTGAGGCCGGGACCGTGGATTTCCAGCAGGTCCGCAGCGCCGTGGTTCTGCACAGATTTCACCGAGCCCAGCAATGTGCCGCCGGTATCATAGACCTCCAGCCCGATCAGATCGGCGTGGTAGAATTCGTCGTCCGGCAGTTGCGGCAGCTGATCGCGGCGGGCAAACAGGCGCAGGCCCTTGATGGCGTCGGCGTCCTCTTTGGTCTCCACACCGCCCAGCAGCGCGGCAAAGCCGTTCTTGATCGGGCGGGTGATGGTCAGGGAATAGGTCCTGGATCCGTCCTCATTGCTGAGCGGCGAGTAATCCTCGATCTCTTCCGGGACCGCACAGAAGCTCTTGAGCCGCACCTCGCCGCGCACCCCGAAGGATCCGGCAATCGCGCCTACGCAGATCAGATCGCTCATGGTGTCAGTCCTTTGCACAGAACCCTGCGCGCAGCCATTGGCCGCCGGATTGTTCGCAGAGTTCCACTTGGTGGTTGCGTTCAAAGAAGATGCCCGCGGTAAAGGCCACTGCAACAAAAAACACAAGCCTTATCAACCGTCCCATGACGGTCTCAGCGGGTTTCGAGCGGCAGATCCGCCATCCGGCTTTCCCAGCCGGTTTCTTCCAGTTCCGGGGTGTCCGACAGCCGTTCCGGGTAGCCGATGCAGAAATAGCCGATCAGCTGCCAGCCCTCGGGTGCATTCAGGTCGCGGTTCAGCTGCTCCGGGTCCAGTACCGAAACCCAGCCGAGCCCCAGGCCTTCGGCGCGCAGCGCCAGCCAGAACAGGGTGATGGCCGTGACCACCGAATAGCGGCGCATCTCCGGCATGGTCGCGGCGCCCAGCCCGTGGCCCTGGAGGGTCTCGTCGTCGCAGTAGACCGCCAGCTGTACCGGGGCTTCGCGCATGCCGGACAGTTTCAGCTCCGCATAACGCGCAGCCTTCTCACCGGAATATCCGGTCAGCGCTTGGGCATTGGCGGCTTCGAAATTCTTCAGCGCAGCGGCGCGGGCGGTTTCGCTTTCCACCCGCAGGATGCGCCAGGGTTCGCTCAGGCCCACGGACGGGGCGAGCGGAATGGCAGAGAGGCAGCGCATCAGCACTGCCTCCTCCACCGGATCGCTGCGGAACCGGCGCACGTCGCGCCGGAGCCGCATCAGCAGATCAAGCTGGCTGCGGAACTCCTCGGGAAAAGCGCCCCGCAGCTCCACGGAATTATTCCGCGTCTGCAGCTGCTTCGGCAGCTTCAGCAGCTTTCTCTTCGGCGCGCTCCTGGGCTTTCTTGCCCGGGGTGCCTTTTTTCGGGTTGTTGCGCTCGGTCTTGGCACGGACGCCTGCGGCTTCCAGCATGCGGGCGATACGGTCGGTCGGCTGCGCGCCGTGGTCCAGCCAGTGCTGCACGCGCTCCAGGTCCATTTTCACGCGGTCTTCCGAGTCTTTCGGCAGCAGCGGGTTATAGGTGCCCAGCTTCTCGATGAAGCGGCCGTCGCGCGGCATGCGGCTGTCAGCAGCCACGATGCGGTAGAAGGGGCGTTTTTTGGAGCCGCCGCGGGCCAAACGGATTTTCATTGCCATGGGTACATCTCCTTTGATGGCGTTGTCCGGGGTATGCCCCGGTTGTTCCTGTTGTCGTTGTTATTCTTGGTGTTTCTTGTGGTGGCGGATGACTTCATCGATGATGAAGTTCAAAAATGCCTTGGCGAATTCAGGGTCCAGATCGGCCTGCTGCGCCAGGTCTTCGAGCCGTGCGATCTGCGCCGCTTCGCGGGTGGGATCGGACGGGGGAAGGTCGTGTTCGGCCTTGAGCCGGCCCACCGCCTGGGTGTGCTTGAACCGCTCGCCCAGGGTATAGACGAGGATCGCATCCAGGCGGTCGATGCTTTCGCGGTGGCCCATCAGCAGCGCGGCTGCGCGGGCAACGGGATCTTGGATATCTGTTGTCATCGGGTTCTCCGCAATGCAGCAGGCCGGGGTGTCGTCAAGGGGGTGCCAGGCGTGCACCGGCTGTGCGCCACCTGTGCACCGCCGCAGTGCAGCATCCGGGAAATCGCGCGCATATCAGTCAATGGCCCAGCCCTCCGGTTTGAAGAGCGGATCGGCGTAATGGCTGATTTCCATGTCGATGCCATGCGCAATCTGGCTGTCCTTCAGGGCGTCCGGCGCGGGGTGGCGGTAGACGGCGTCGTTGCCGTCGATGGTGGCGGCACCATGGTCCTTGGTGGCGCCGAGCCGTTCCGCGAGCCGGATCGAGTCGAGATTCTTCGGGTCGATATAGCTGACCGCCGTCTCCCAGCCCAGTTCCGAATAAAAGTGGCGGCGGGCGGCATGTGCTGCCTCCAGCGCATAGCCCTTGCCGGCCGCGCCGGGCCAGATGATCCAGGCGATCTCGCGCTCGGGCCAGCCCGCAGGCTGCCAGCCGCCGGCCATGCCGTAGGTCTCGCCGCTTGCCTTGTCGTGGATCATCCACATGCCGAAGCCGCGCACCTGCCAGTGGCCAATCTCGGCGGCATAGAGCATCCAGGCCTCGTAGGTGTTCAGCGGTCCGCCCATGAAACGCGAGCGGTAGGAGCTGAAGGTGGCCTTGAAGTCGGGATAATCCTGCGCTTCGGGGCCGCGCAGCTCCAGGCGGCGGGTTTCGATCACCGAAATGTCAAACGGCATCAGCGCGCTCCTTCCTGCGGAAGGGCGCGGCGGCGCCGGGATATGAAAGCAGCGGGGCGCATCAGTGCAAAAGCCCCTGTGCGTGTTGCGGGCCGGTGCCGCGGCCCTGCGGCAGATGGCGCCAGCAGCGCAGGCCGGGTGCCGGCTGCAGCGGGAAGGAGACCAGCCGTTCCGGCTTGGCGCCGGCGCGGCGGGCCAGCGCGATGGATGCGGTGTTTTCTTCCGGCACATAGGAGACGATGGTGTCCCAGCCGGCCGCGTTGAACAGCCAGTCCAGCACGCATTGCACGGCTTCGCTGGCATAGCCCTTGCCCTCGCCGGTTTCCATCAGGTGCCAGGACAGTTCCGGTTCCGGCCATCCCTTGGGGAACCAGGGGCCGACCAGGCCGACGGTGCTGCCGGTGCTGCGTTCCACCACGGCAAACAGGCCGTAGCCGTGCAGATGCCAGTGGCCAATGATGGTGGCAATTGACCACCAAAGCGAATCGGCATCATCCGCAACATTGATGAAACGCGGGGAGTCCGGTGCCAGGAAAGCGGCCTGGGCGTCAAACTCCGGATCCGCCGGAGAAATCAGCATCAGCCGCTTGGAAACCAGCCTCGGATACCGCCGTTGCGCGTCTTTCATGTCATACCCCATTGCCCGGGCAGCAGGCCGCCCGGTGTCTTTTTCACCCATCCGGTGAAGGAGTATCGATGAGACTGCGTAATTTTCCGTTAAACCGGGTGCGGCGCAGGCGGCGGTGCCCAGGGGAGCGGCGAACTGACGGGAGGTCATGCGTAAGCCTCCATCCCGCCGTCGCAGGGCGCAGCCGGGGCAGGGTGGCGGTAGACCAGCTCACGCCCGTGCTTGGGGTTGTCGAATTCAGCTTCAAACACCGCGCCCAGCCGTTCGGCCAGCGCCACCGAGCGGGTGTTGCCCGGGAAGATGTTGGAGCACAGTGCGGGCAGGCCCATCACATCATAGGCGTGGGTGCGGGCCGCCAGCGCGGCCTCGGCCATGACGCCGCGGCCTTCGCCCGCCGGAAACGCGACCCAGCCCAGTTCCGGTTCCGGCCAGCCTTCGGGCTGCCAGATGCCGGTGATGCCAAGCGCCTCGCCGGTCTCCTTGCAGGTGATGGTCCAGAAGCCGAAGCCGCGCATCGCCCAGTGGCCCACCGACATGGTGAACCAGCGCCAGGCCTCGTTGCGGTCGAGCGGCCCGCCAAATCCCCAGGAGCGTGCTTCATCCGCGAAGAACGCTGCCACCGGCCCAAAGTCCGCCGCCTCCGGTCCACGCAGGACCAGGCGTTCGGTTTCAAGCTGAGGGATGGCGGGGAGCTGCATGGCTTACTTCTTCTTGCCAAATCCGCTGAGGCCCGCGGGCAGGCCCATGCCGCCGCCAAGACCGGGGAGGCCGCCGGGCAGGCCGCCTTTGCCGCCCATGGCCTTTGCCGCGGCTTCCAGCGCCTTGGGGTCCATTTGGCTGGGGTCCATGCCGCCCATATCCGGCATGCCGCCCTTGCCGAACATGCCCTTCATGGCCTGCTTCAGCATCTTGCCTTTGCCCATCTTGCCCATCTTCTTCATCACATCGGCCATCTGCCGGTGCATCTTCAGAAGCTTGTTGAGGTCGGAGACCTCCATGCCGGAGCCGGCCGCGATGCGTTTCTTGCGCGACGCCTGCAAGAGGGCGGGGTTGGCGCGTTCCTTCTTGGTCATCGACTGGATCATGGCGATCTGGCGCTTCAGCACCTTGTCGTCCATGCCGGCGTCCTGCACCTGCTTGGCCATTTTGCCCATGCCGGGCATCATCTGCATCATGCCCTCCATGCCGCCCATCTGGAGCATCTGTTCAAGCTGCATCTTCAGGTCGTTCATGTTGAACTGACCCTTCATCATGCGCTTCATCATCTTCTCGGCCTGTTCGGCCTCGATGGTTTCCTGGGCCTTTTCGACCAGCGCCACGATGTCGCCCATGCCCAGGATGCGGCCGGCGATCCGGTCCGCCTCGAAGGTTTCGAGCGCGTCCATCTTCTCGCCCAGACCGACAAAGCGGATCGGCTTGCCGGTGACGGCGCGCATCGAAAGCGCCGCGCCGCCGCGGCCATCGCCGTCCATCCGGGTGAGCACAACGCCGGAGATGCCGATCTTGGCGTCGAATTCCTCGGCCACCTCGACGGCAACCTGGCCGGTCAGGCCATCGACCACCAGCAGGGTCTCGCGCGGGGAGACCACGTTGCGGACGTCCTCGACCTCCTGCATCAGGGTCTCGTCGATGTGCAGGCGGCCGGCGGTGTCGAGCATGTAGACGTCGTAGCCGCCGAGCGTTGCCTGCTGCTTGGCGCGCTTGGCGATGTCGACGGGTTTCTGGCCCGGCACGATGGGCAGGGTGTCGACGCCGATCTGGGTGCCGAGGACGGCCAGCTGGTCCATCGCCGCCGGGCGGTAGACGTCGAGCGAGGCCATCAGGACCTTCTTGCCTTCTTTTTCCTTCAGCCGTTTCGCCAGCTTGCCGGTGGTGGTGGTCTTACCGGAGCCCTGCAGGCCGACCATCAGCACCGGGGCAGGCGGGTTGTCGACCTTGAGCTTGCCGGGATCCTCGTCGCCGCGCAGCACGTCGACCAGCGCGTCATGCACGATCTTCACGACCTGCTGGCCCGGGGTCACCGATTTGGTGACCGCCTGGCCGGTGGCCTGGTCCTGCACTTTCTTGATGAAGTCGCGGGCAACCGGCAGCGAGACGTCGGCTTCCAGCAGCGCCACGCGGACTTCGCGCAGGGCGGATTTGACGTCTTCTTCGTTCAGGGCGCCTTGTTTGGTCAGCCGGTCAAAGACGCCGGAAAGGCGTTCGGATAGATTTTCAAACATGCCTGCGGCCTCCTAATGCCGGTTTCAACGTGTGGCGCCCCCGTATGTAGGGGACAAGCGAACCATGCGCAAATGCCCGCCGGTCCTGGTGTCACTCGTGGGGGCAAACCAAACGAGTTTGCCCCCACGGGCGTAACACGCTGGTGGGGGGCGATCCCTGGCACGGGCAGGGACCGGAAGACTCACTGCTTCCGGATGTTTGGGCAGGCGTTACGCGGATTGGGGGCCGGAGTCAACCTTTGCGGCTTCCAGCCAGTCATTGACGCGGTTTGCTGTTTCAATATGTGCAGAGGAAGTGCCGGGGCGAGAGATCAGCGGGCGGAAGAAGTAGCCTTCATCCGATTTGATCAGAAGAGTCGGCTGGTATTCCGGTTTGCCCGTTTCCGATGCGGCAATGTCGAGGGTGTAGGTTTCTACCGCTGCCAATGGGACCTTCAGTTCATCGAATTGGAAAGCTGTCTTTCTGCGATGGGTCATTTGATTATTTTGCCGGTCGAATATCAGCTGGCTTCGATCCAGGCTCAATACTGCCAGTCCGAGCAAAACAACCGTTCCCGCTGCCAGTATCGCAGCAATGGAGATATCTCCGTGCCAAACCCACCTCAGACAGTAATAGGCTGGGACCAGTGCAACTATGCTCGTCACAACTGGCGCCAGCCAGTCTTGATACTCCAAAATCAATTGATCTGGTGTTTCACGGGTGATCTGCATCTGTGGGTGTGCCTTGCTTGGCGGAGGGGGAGTCGCTCAGGAGATTTCGGAGGCAATGCGGTCTGGGATCAGTAGTTCCGACAACCGCGGGAGTTTCAAATTGAAATACTTGGGAGGAACGGGATTGCGCAGATGCCTGGCTGTTACTGACAGTATTCCTGCTCTTGTTCGCTAGCAGGTAACCATGCGTTGATCGCTTCACTCAGCCGCTGGGGGCCGCGGCCGCTGGTGTAGGCCTCCACCACCGGGTGGCGGCCAACGCTCATGCCGCCGTCCAGCACCAGCACGGGGCGGTAGAGCGTGCGGGGGCCGTCCTCGCTGCGGCTGGTGGTGCTTTCCACCTCGGCGTGGGAGAGATCGGCGAGGCGGTGCTCTACCTGGCTGTAGCCGAACACCGACTGGCGCCGGATCACGATGCTGCCACCGGGGCGGTCGAGGATCACCTGCACCCGGCGCACGAAAAGGCAGAAGGCCAGCGTGCCCATGCCGCCGCCTGCCAGGGTGCAAAGGAGGCCGGGCCAGATCAGGTCGCCGCCCTGGCTGAGCATGCCGAGGCCTGTGGCTGCAAAGGTCAGGATGAAAAAGACGAGCATGATGCCGATCAGCCAGGGCGTATCTGCGAGGATCAGCTGTTCAGGCGTGTTGCGGGTGATTTTCATGCGGGCAGCTTACCTTGGGGAATGCGGCCCTTCAGGGGAATTTGGCGGGCTTTGCATCAGATATGCGCGCAAGCCGGCGCTTATACGTCCTCTGCGTGCTTGACTCGAAGGGGGGCGCTTGGCCAACATCACACGGTGGCCCAACGTAAATCACTCACCGGACGGGCCGGCTCGAATGAGCCGCGAGGCAGATCTTTAGCACAGGCAATTCACGCGAACCGCAAGGTCCGCGCACCTTGGCGGGCAGCCGCATCAGCTAAGGGAGGATCTGAGAACATGCGCGTTTTCACTATTCTGGGACCGTCGCAGTCCGGCAAATCAACTCTGGCCTCGGCGCTGGCCAATCTGGACAGTGCCGCGGGCAAGAGGCAGGAGGTTGCAGGCGTCGCCGCTTTGCAGCCTTTTTCATTTATGGGCGAGGACTGGGCTGCGATCGACATCGCGGGCGGGGCCGACAATCTGGCGCAGGCGGGGCCGGCCTTGGCCGCCAGTGACGCTGCTGTCCTCTGCGTTCCGGCTGACGCCGGCGCTGCGGTGCTGAGCGCGCCGTATCTGCGCAAGCTGGAGGAGGCGGGCATCCCCGCCTTTATTTTTGTCAACCGCATGGACCAGGCGGCGGACCGGGTGGCGGAGATCGTTGCCGCGCTTCAGGCCTATTGCAGCCACAACATCATCCTGCGGCAGGTGCCGATCCGCGAGGATGGCCAGGTTGTGGGTGCTGTGGATCTGATTTCCGAACGCGCCTGGCAGTATCAGGAGGGCAAGCCCTCGGCGCTGATCGAGCTGCCGGTGGCGATGTACGCGCGTGAGCAGGAGGCCCGCACCGAGCTTTTGGAGGCGCTGGCGGATTTTGACGACACGCTGCTGGAGGAGCTGATCGAGGATCAGAAAGTGATGGCGGAGGAGGCCTATGAGGTGGCCACCAAGGTATTGCAGCACAACGACCTGATTCCGGCGCTGCTGGGGTCCGCGGAGCACAAGAACGGGATCATGCGGCTGATGAAATCACTGCGCCACGAGGCGCCGGATGTGGGCGCTGCGCTGGAGCGGCTGTCGCAGAGCGGCAAGGTGGTCGCGGTCGGCTGCATGGCGGATCTGGTGAAGCATCTGGGCAAGACAGTGCTGGTGCGGGCGCTGGACGGCAGTGTTGGCAATGGCACCCCGGTCGGGGGCGCGGCCCTGGGGTCGCTGACCGGTGTCGGATCGGCCGCAAACACCAGCCTGACGCCCGGGGACATGGGGCAAGCGGTGAAGTCGGACCATCTGAACCTCGGCTTTGCCTATGGCCGCGATGGCGCGGCGCCGCTGCCGGACTGGGCGCAGCCGCGGCCCTCGACCTTCCGTCGGGTGATCACTCCGGTGCATGAGAAGGACGACGCCCGGCTGTCGGGCGCTCTGGAGCGGCTGGCGGAAATCGACCCGGCGCTGGTGGTGGGGCAGGACGAGGCCAGCGGCCATGTGTTGCTGAACCTGCAGGGGCCGCTGCACATGCGCCGGATCAAGCAGGCGCTGAAGGATGAATTCGGCGTCGAGGTGGAGGAGGCGCCGGTGCCGCCGGCGCTGCGCGAGACCATCAAGAAACCGGTGCAGGTGCATCACCGCCACCGCAAGCAGTCCGGCGGGGCCGGGCAGTTTGCCGATGTGGTTATAGAGGTGAAACCCTTGCCGCGCGGCAGCGGGTTCGTGTTCGAAGAAACGGTGAAGGGCGGCGCGGTGCCCAAGAACTATATCCCCTCGGTCGAGGCGGGCGCGCGCGAAGCGCTGGCGCAGGGGCCGAACGGGCATCCGGTGGTGGATGTTTGCGTGACGCTGAAGGACGGCAAGCACCATTCGGTCGACAGTTCCGACTATGCGTTCCGCACCGCGGGCAAGAACGCGGTCAAGGAGGCGCTGGGCGAGGCCGGGCTGACCCTGCTGCAGCCGATCATGCGGGTGCATATCCATGTGCCGTCGGTGTTCACCGGCGGGCTGGTGCCGGTGGTGAGCGGCATGAAGGGACAGATCCTGGGCTTTGAGGCGGAAGAGGGCGCCGCGGGCTGGGACGTGTTCGAGACGCTCTTGCCGATGTCGGCGCAGGACGATCTGTGCAGCACCCTGGCCAGCGCCACCCGCGGCACCGGATGGTTCAGCACCGATTTCGACCACTACGAGGAGGCGCGAAGAGCGGATTTCGCCGAGGCGTAAAGGCGAGCTGGCGCAAATCGGGGCGCAGGGGGCGGAACAGCTCTTGCGCCCCGCAGCCGTTTTCTGCGATCTGCGCAGCAACTCGACACTGGCTTGCGGAGTAAGATCATGGATGCGTCATCGGCCTATCAGGACAGCCTGCCCGTCTCCTCGGATGCGCTGCTGAAGCAGCTGGACGATTGGGGGATTGCCTACCGGCTGCACACCCATGTGCCGCTGCGAACTGTGGAGGACGCCAAGGGCGTCGAGGCGCAGTTCATGGTGCCGGGCGAAAACGCGCTGCGGCTGAAGAACCTGTACCTGCGGGACAAGAAGAAGCGGAATTATCTGGTGACGCTGCAGCAGGACCGGGAGATCGACCTGAAAGGACTGGGTGCGGAGATCGGCGCAGGCAACCTGTCGTTCGGCTCGGCGGACCGGCTGCTGGAGAACCTGGGCATCCGGCCCGGCGCGGTCAGCCCGCTGGCGATGATCACCGGCGCGGAGAAGGGCGTGACCTTCTTTATGGACGCGCAGGCGCAGGAGGCGGACGTGATCTATATGCATCCGCTGGTCAATGACCGCACCGTGGCGATGAAGCGAGATGATGTGATGGCGTTCTTCGAGAAGACTGGCGTCGAGGTGAACTGGGTCTAACCCGCCTTTTCCTCCGCCAGCGCCAGATCCAGCGCGGCGGCCACATGGGCGGCGGAGGGGTTCACGAACAGGAAACCGCCGGCCTCGAAGCTGACGTCGTCGATATGGCCGGGGAAGGCCAGCGGCAGCTCGGTGCAGGCCAGCAGGACGGCGGTGCCGGGTTTGGCGTGTTTCGTGCAGAAGTGAAGCAGGCGGGCTTGCGCGCCACTGGACGCGCCGCCGTAGAAATCCTCGTCGATCATGGCCTGCATTTCGGCGATCTCAGCCTCCGGCAGGGGATCGTTGGCGTTGACACCGTGTTCAGCCAGCACATTGGCATAGTTGCGGGCCTGCATGGTGACCGCCGTGCCCAGCACCAGCGCCTGGGCGGCGCCGGTTGCGGCGGTGGCCCTGGCGGTGGCGTCGAAGATGCTGAGGACCGGCATCATCACGCCCTCCTGTATCGCATGCAGCCGCGCGTGCGGGGTGTTGGAGGCGATCAGGGCGAAATCGCAGCCGGCGCGCTCCAGCGTCAGCATCGCCTCGCGGAAGACGGCATCAAAAGCGGCCCAGCTGGCCTCATCCCCCGGGCGGCCGCGCAAGGCGCGGGTCTGCGCCTGCACCACGGATTCGATGGTGATCGGCGGCACCGGCAGCGGCGAGCTGGCGCCGCGGTCCGCAAAGAACCGTCCGGCGCCTTCGCAGATGGCGCGGTAGTAATCGAGGGTGGAGGCCCAGCCGACACCGCCGAGAATGCCGATCTTCTTCATGGGAATGCCTGTGCTTTGAAATGCGGGTGCGGCCAGAGTGGCACAGGCCCGGCCGCGCTGCCAAACGTAAAAGACCGCCAGCCCGGGCAGGGCTGGCGGCAGGAGCGCGGGGCGGTGCAGGGGGATCAGGCCGCCAGCGCTTGGATCTGGGTCTGGGCCTTGGCCAGGGCACCCTCGGCGTCGATCGACATGGCGTCTGCGGCCACAATCTCAACCTCGGTGATGCCGATGAAGCCCAGCACGTGGCGCAGGTAGGTGGTGGCAAAGTCGATGTCGGACCCCGCCTGGGTGCCGCCGGAGGCCACCGCGACGATGGCGCGTTTGCCTTCCAGCAGGCCGATGGGGCCGGATTCCGTGTAGCGGAAAGTGACGCCGACGCGGGCCACCAGGTCGATCCAGGCCTTCAGCGTGGAGGGCACCGAGAAGTTGTAGATCGGCGCGCCGATCACGATGGTGTCGGCCTGCTTCAGCTCCGCAATCAGCGAGTCGGAGAGGGCGAGCAGCTGTTTCTGCTCGTCGCTGCGCTGGTCCGCCGGGGTGAAGTTGGCGCCGATCCAGGCGCCGTCCAGCAGCGGCAGCGGCGCGGCCAGGTCGCGGCGGACCACATTGCCGGCGCCAAGGCGGCTGACGATCTGTGCGGAGAGGTCCCGGGTCACCGAGCCTTCGGTGCGGGCGGAGGAGTCGATGTGCAGAACGGTGCGGGTCATTTTGATGTTCCTGTGCTTGTTGCTGACAGGAATTTGGGTTATTGCATTTGTGAACGCAACGCTGCAAAAGTAACACCAATTGTGCGCATGTGCGCATGTCGCGCGGATTGGCAAGGAGGCAGCCATGGACAATTGGGATGAGGTGCGCACCGCCTATCAGGTGGCCCGGATGGGCACGGTCAGCGGTGCTGCAGAGGTGCTGGGCGTGCACCATGCCACGGTGATCCGCCATATTGACGCCATCGAGGCGCGGCTGGGCGTGAAGCTGTTCCAGCGTCACGCCCGCGGCTACACGCCGACAGAGGCCGGCCAGGATCTTCTCAGGGTGGCGCAGGCGACCGATGATCAGTTCAGCCAGCTGGTCGGCCGCCTGAAGGGGCAGGGCGACGATGTCTCGGGCGAGCTGGTGGTGACCTCGCTGGCGTCTTTTGCGCCGATGATGGTGCCGGCGCTGAAGGAGTTTCAGGACGTGCACCCGGGGCTGATCATCCGTTACCTGACCGGCGACCGGCTGTTCCGGCTGGAGTACGGTGAGGCCCATGTGGCAATCCGTGCAGGCAATGCGCCGGACCAGCCGGACAATGTGGTGCAGCCCTTCATGAAGCAGCAGATCGGGCTGTATGCGTCCAAGGAGTACGTGGGGAAATACGGCGTGCTGAAGGGGGTGGAGGACATGGCCAACCACCGTTTCATCGGCAATGACGATGAAAACAGCCGTGCGCCGTTTTCGCGCTGGCTGCGGGCCAATGCGCCGGCCGAGGCGATCTCCTTCCGCTGCTCCAACGGGTTCACGATGCAGCATGCGGTGCGCAGCGGCGCGGGCATCGGCTTCATGGCGGCCTGGGAAGCGCGGCAGCAGCCGGATCTGGTGGAGATGATGGCGCCGGACGAGGAATGGTCGGGCACCCTGTGGCTGGTGACCCATGTGGATCTGCACCGCACAACCAAGGTGCAGACCTTCCTGAAATTCCTGAAGGAACAGGCAAAGGACTGGCAGCTGTGAACGAGGCACTGCGCGGGCATCTGGCGATGCTGCTGTTTTCGGCACTGGTGGCGGGATCGTTCTCGCTGGGCGTGATGGTGGCAAATGAGATTGCGCCAGCGGCGCTGAACGCGGCGCGGTTCGGCATCGCCGCGGTGGTGATCGGCGTCGCGGCGCTGGCAACCACCGGGATGCAGCGGGTGCATTTTCAGGCGCCCTGGCGGTTCGCGCTGCTGGGCGGGCTGTTCGGCGGCTATTTCGTGCTGATGTTCTACGGGCTGCAGACTGCGGCGCCGGTCAGTGCCGCGGCGGTGTTCACGCTGGTACCGGTGATGAGCGCGGCCTTTGGCTGGCTGCTGCTGCGGCAGGTGACCACCCGCTGGATGGCGCTGGCGCTGTCAATCGGTGCGGCGGGCGCGGTCTGGGTGATCGTGCGCGGCGACCTGCAGGCGCTGGCGGCGTTCCAGATCGGCCAGGGGGAGATCATCTATTTCTGGGGCTGCCTGCTGCATGCCATTTACACGCCGATGGTGCGCAAGCTGAACCGCGGGGAGCCTGCGGTGGTGTTCACCTTCGGGATGCTGCTGGCGGGCGGCGCGCTGCTGGCGGCGTTCGGCTGGCAGGATATACTGGCCACCGATTGGATGCGGCTGCCGGGCATTGTCTGGATCGGTCTGGTCTACCTCGCGGTCTTTGCCAGCTCTGCCACCTTTGTGCTGCTGCAATACGCCACCCTGCGGCTGCCCTCGGCCAAGGTGATGGCTTATACCTACCTGACCCCCAGCTGGGTGATCCTGTGGGAGATCGCGCTGGGCCGCGGCGCGCCGCCGGGCATGGTGCTGGTCGGGGTGGTGATGTCGGTGGCCGCGCTGGTGATGCTGCTGGAAGGCGACGCCAAGCCGGTGCGCGCCTGAGTACCGCCCCGCGCACTTGCGGCAAATCAACCGGAAACCCATCTTTTCCGCTATACTGGTTCCGAGGGACGCGTCAGGAGAAGGAGGGAAAGATGTTCAAGCATATCATGGTGCCCGTCGACCTGCACATGCCCCCGGCGGTCAAGAAGGCCCTGAATGTGGCGGCGGATTTTGCCAAGAACCACGATTCGCGGGTGACGCTGGTGCACGTGACGGATCAGCAGGTCGAAGGCGCGCATACCCTGGGGCCGTCCGGCGAGGAGCTGGCAGCACTTGCCAGCGAGATGGCAGAGAGCAGCGGCGCAAGGGTTCAAGCGCTGCCGATCCATTCCGTGGACGTCGGATCAGAGATCGACTCCATCCTGGCACGGACCGCGAAGGAGCTGGAGGTGGACCTGATCGTGATCGCGACGCATATGCCCGGTATCCTGGACTATGTGTTTTCATCCCACGCCAGCCACCTGGTGCTGCATTCCGAAATTTCGGTGTTCGTCGTCCGCTAGGGTTCGGTCCTTAGGGTTCGGACGGGGTATCCTCTGACAGGTGCTCCGCCTCCAGGAAACGTTCGAAAGCATCCAGGTTCACCGGCTCGAACTGGCCGAAGCCCTGCATCCAGACAGAGGCTGCCCGCATCGCGTCGGGCTGCAGCTTGCACCATTTGACCCGGCCGCGCTTTTCCTGCGCGATGAGGCCCGCACGGGTCAGGATGGTCAGGTGCTTGGATATGGCCGCCAGCGACATCTCGAACGGCTCTGCCACGTCGGTCACGGCCATGTCGTCCTCGAGCAGCATGGTCAGGATCGCCCGGCGGGTCGGGTCGGCCAAGGCCGCAAAGACGGTGTCTAGGGTGTCGCTCATGCCTCCACTCCTATCCACAGCCCGGGGATTTGACAATCTGTCCCGAGCCGTCATGGTAGCGCCTTTCAGGCGCGGAGATTGATGGCATGGCATTGAAGTACTGGCTGGTGATTTTCATCCTCGGCATCGGCTGGGGCATGTCGTTCATGTTCAATGCCATCCTGCTGCGCGAGCTGGGGCCGCTGTCGGTTTCCATGGGGCGGGTCGGGTTCGGCGCGCTGGGCTGCTGGATCTATGTTCTGGCGGCGCGGAAGAAGGTGCCTGCAGGCGCTGGGCGCTGGCTGGCTCTGTTCGGGTTCGGCGCGCTCAGCTATGCCGGCCCCTTTGCCTTTTATGCGCTGGGACAGCAGCATATAGCCAGCGGCGTGGCGGGCATCGTCAACGCGACCACGCCGGCGCTGGCGGTGGTGGTCTCGCATTTCTGGCCCGGCGGCGAGCGGGCGACGGTGCTGAAATCGCTGGGGGTGATCTGCGGGTTCCTGGGCATTGTGCTGTTGTCGCTGCCATTGCTGCAGGGCGGTCAACCGTCGGAGGTCTGGGCGGTGCTGATCACCCTGTGCGCGCCGCTGTGTTATGCCTTCTCGGTCAATATAGCCCGCAGCTTCCGGGACATGGAGCCGGTGGTGCTGGTGGCGATTGCGCTGACTGGGTCAACCGCGGCAATCGCGCCGCTGGCGCTGTGGAGCGAAGGGCTGCCGGTGATCACCAGGGCAGAGACCTGGGCGTCGCTGCTGGTGATCGGCTTTGTGCTAACTTCGGCGGCCTTCATTGCCTTCTACTGGGTGCTGCCCAAGGTGGGGCCGACCAACATTACCATGCCGACACTGATCGCGCCGGTCTCGGCCCTGTTTCTGGGAACGTACATTCTGGGCGAGACGCTGCTGGCGGAGCATCTGTGGGGCATGGCGGCGATCCTGCTGGGGCTGTTGCTGATCGACGGGCGGATCGTGCCCTGGCGGCTGGCAAAGCGGCCTGTCCGCTAAAATCAACCTTTCGGTTGAATATGGATTCCGGACAGGTTTGGCGCTAACTGCGGCCGCGGCAGAGCGGCGCGGTGCGCGCAGACTGGGGTGAGTTCGTTATAAAACAACATGTTAGGCGCAATCTGAATCTTCAATCCTTGTAATTGACTCCTAAGCCCCGTGGCCTTAGCACCCTGGATAGAAATTCGCGTGAGGATGGCGCCCGTGACCGATGACGACCAAAAGCAGCGCATGGCGCAGCTGGAGGAGAAATTGGCGGCGGCGCGTAAGGCCCAGGAGCCCAAGCCGCGCGCGGATGAGCATTATTCCCTGGCCAATCAGGCCTGGCGGATGGTGATCGAATTGGTGGCCGGTCTCGCGATCGGCTTTGGCATCGGATACGGGCTGGACCACCTGTTTGGAACCCTGCCCATCTTCATGGTGCTGTTCATAATGCTGGGCCTGGCGGCTGGGGTGAAGACGATGCTTCGCACCGCGCAGGAGATCCAGGAACAGAAACTGGCCGATGAGGCCGACAAAAATGCGCAAGACCGGGACTGATCCGACGGGATCGGCGACCGGCGACAGGAGAAGCGGACCGATGGGCAAAATTTTCTTTTACGCAGCTCTGGCACTGGTGGTCGTGTCGGGTCTGATTTTCGCTCCGGCGGAAGCGAAGCTGGCGATCCACCCGATGGATCAGTTCCAGGTGAGCGCGCTGTTCGGCGATCATATCTCCTGGTACACCCCGACCAACGTCACCCTGTGGATGGCACTGGCCGTTGCTGCCGTGTTCGCGCTGCTGGTTCTGGGCTCTTCGCGCCGCGCTATCGTGCCGGGCCGCGCCCAGTCGGTTGCGGAACTGGCTTATGGTTTCATCTACAAGATGGTTGAGGATGTGGCCGGCAAGGACGGCGTCAAGTTCTTCCCCTACATCATGACCCTGTTCATGTTCATCGTGATGGCCAACTTTCTGGGCCTGATCCCGGGCTCCTTCACCACCACCTCGCACATCGCGGTGACCGCGGTTCTGGCGGCGCTGGTGTTTGTGACCGTGACCGTGGTTGGCTTCGTCAAGAACGGTGTTGGCTTCCTGGGCCTGTTCTGGGTGTCGAGCGCGCCGCTGGCGCTCCGCCCGGTCCTGGCCATCATCGAACTGATTTCCTACTTCGTGCGCCCCGTCAGCCACTCCATCCGTCTTGCCGGTAACGTGATGGCGGGCCACGCGGTTCTGAAAGTGTTCGCAGGCTTTGCCGCAGCACTGGGCATGTTCAGCTTCCTGCCGATCTTTGCCATCACCGCAGTTTACGCACTCGAAGTTCTGGTGGCCTTCATCCAGGCCTACGTCTTCACCATCCTGACCTGCGTGTACCTGAAGGATGCACTGCACCCGAGCCACTAAGGCCAGGATCTGAAAGCTTACCGGGCGGCGCCCTGAGCGGCCCCGCCCACCCTAGAAATCACCACATTCCATCGTAAGGAGAGAAATCATGGAAGGCGATATCGCACAACTCGGTCAGTTCGTTGGCGCAGGCCTGGCAGCAATCGGTTCCGGCGCAGCCGCAATCGGTGTGGGCCACGTGGCTGGCAACTTCCTGGCAGGCGCTCTGCGTAACCCGTCGGCAGCAGCCGGCCAGACCGCAACCCTGTTCATCGGCATCGCGTTTGCAGAAGCACTGGGCATCTTCTCGTTCCTGGTCGCTCTGCTGCTGATGTTCGCCGTCTAAGACCTTAGGAACCTATTTCCTTACGGCCGGGCAGTGCAGATCCTGCGCTGCCCGGTGTAACGGCAAGTTCCTGGGAGGACGACATGGCATCAAATACGCAAGAGGCAGCACACGGCGGCGGGTCCGCAATGCCGCAGCTGGACTTCTCGACCTTCGGGAACCAGATCTTCTGGCTCGTGGTCGCCCTGGTCGTGATCTACCTCATTCTGTCGCGCGTCGCGCTGCCCCGTATCGCTGCGGTGCTGGCCGAGCGTCAGGGGACCATCACCAACGACCTCGCCGCGGCTGAAGACCTGAAAGCCAAGGCTGTCGAGGCCGAAAACGCATATAACAAAGCTCTGGCGGATGCCCGTGCGGAAGCGCAGCGCATCGCTGCCGAGACCCGCGCAGAAATTCAGGCCGGGCTGGATGAGGCCATTGCCAAAGCAGACGAGCAGATCGCTGCCAAGGCCGCCGAATCCGAAAAGGCTATCGCCGAAATCAAGGCTGGCGCGCTGGAAAGCGTGAAGGCCGTGGCCACCGATACCGCAGAAGCGCTGGTTTCTGCTCTGGGCGGTTCGGCAGACAAAGACGCAATTGCCACGGCAGTTGCCGAGCGGACGAAAGGATAAGGACATGCGCAATATTCTCGCTCTTGCCCTGACCTTTGGCGCAGCTTCGCCAGCGTTTGCGGCCGGCGGCGGCATGGACCTGTCCAACACCAACCTGGTTGTTGCGCTGGCGTTCATCCTGTTCATCGGCATCCTGCTGTTTGCCAAGGTGCCGTCGCTGCTGGCTGGCCAGCTCGACAACCGCGCCGAAGGCATCCAGAAGGAACTGGACGAAGCCCGCGCCCTGCGTGAAGAGGCCCAGACCGTTCTGGCGTCTTATGAGCGCAAGCAGCAGGAAGTTCAGGCCCAGGCCGATCAGATCGTGGCTGCCGCCCGTGACGAAGCTGCCCGCGCAGCTGAGCAGGCCAAGGCCGATCTGCAAACCTCCATCGCCCGCCGTCTGGCGGCAGCCGAGGAACAGATCGCTTCGGCAGAAGCTTCGGCTGTGAAGGAAGTGCGCGACCAGGCGATCTCCATCGCTGTTGCCGCTGCGGATCAGGTGATCTCCAAGCAGATGACCGCGACCGAGGCCAATAAGCTGATCGACGCCGCCATCGCGGATGTGGACGCCAAGCTGCACTAAGCTCTGGCGGACGCTGACGAGTTAAAAGAACCCGGTCCGAGTGGCCGGGTTTTTTGCTGTGCTGAGAGAAAAGCCAACTTGGCTATTAGTCCGGTGAGGTGGTGCCGGCTTCGTTTTCCCACCGCCGGAAAAGGACCGCATCTAGACAATCAAGTTTTCCAAGGGGCGCTCCCGAAAAAATGAATTCGATATCAAGGGTATCAAGCGGGTGGCTGAGTCCGGAATCAAAGTTCACTGCGACGATCTCTGCTCTTTCGCGGATAAAGTCTGTTGGTTCCCGGTCCAGGTAGTACCTGAACTTTACATTTGAGCCTTTCCATTGAAGCGCAACCATTCTCATCTCGGGCGAGATTTCCCCGTTTAGGCATTTTACTGCCCAAATGTACGTCTCTTTTTCGACTGCCAAGGCATAACTCCTTTACCCCTTACCGGTCTCATGCTGCAGCCGCTGCTTTGCAACTTCGGCGTTGCGCTCGGCGCGCTGGTGGTCGGTGAGGGCCTGTTTCACATAGTCCAGATGCGCCTCGACCGCGGTGCGGGCTCTTTGCGGGTCGCGGGCCTGCAGGGCGGCGTTGATGGCGCGGTGCTGTTCCAGGAGCGCCTCATAGGTGGTGTGCTGCTGGAACATGATGCGGCGGTTGTAGAACACACCCTCGCGCAACAGGTCGAACATCGAGCGCATCATGTGCAGCATGATCACGTTGTGGCTGGCGTCCATGATGGCGGAGTGGAACTGGGCGTCGAGCTTGGCCGCTTCCTCGGACACGGCGGGATTGCCGGCTGCCTCCATCTTGTCGAAGATCGCCTGGATCACTTGCAGGTCATAGTCCGACCCGAACCGGGCGGCGCGTTCTGCCGCCAGCCCCTCCATGTCGCGGCGGAAGGAGAGGTAGTCGAACACCGCTTCGTCATGGGTGGCGAACAGCTGGATCAAGGCGGGGGAGAAGGCGGAACCCAGGACATCGGCCACAAAGACGCCGGAGCCGGCCTTGGAGGCCAGCAGCCCGCGGGCCTGCAGTTCGCCAATGGCGTCGCGCAAGGAGGGGCGGGAAACACCGAGCCGCTCCGCCAGTTCCCGTTCGGCAGGCAGCCGTTCGCCCGGCGACAGGATGCCGCGCAGGATCAGCTGCTCGATCTGCTTGACGACGGAGGCGGAGAGTTTTTCGGGCTGGACTTTCTGGAAGGGCATTTCGTCGCTCTGGCGGATTGGTCAATTTATATGACCACGCGGGAGGTTCAGCCGCAAGGGCTGGCGGCATCACGAAGGTTGTAACAATAGGTCAGTATTATTGACATTAATTTGCGCCCGCCTACCGTGACCCTAGATCACAAGCCAGACGAGCCAATAAGCCAGGAGCGCCGCGATGCAGTTGGACCAGATCTTTGCTACCCGCAACAGCCGGATGAAGGCGTCGGAAATCCGCGAGCTGCTGAAACTGCTGGACCAGCCGGATATCATCTCCTTTGCCGGCGGAATTCCGGATCCGGCTCTGTTCCCGGCCGATGAGTTTGCAGAGGCCTACAAGGCGGCGCTGAGACCGGAGCGGCAGGCGCAGGCGCTGCAGTATTCAGTGAGCGAGGGCTATCTGCCGCTGCGCCAGTGGATCGTGGCGGAGATGGCGAAGATCGGCATTGTCTGCGAGGCCGAGAACGTGCTGATCACCTCCGGCTCCCAGCAGGCGCTGGATTACCTGGGCAAGCTGTTCCTGTCGCCGGGCGATACCGCACTGGTCGGCTGGCCGACGTACCTGGGTGCGCTGGCGGCCTTCAACGCTTATGAGCCGCGCTATGACCGGCTGTCGCTGAACGGGAACCGCACCGCGGAAAGCTATGCCGAAGGCGCGGCAGAGGCAGGCAGTGCGGTGAAATTCGCCTATCTCTCGCCGGACTTCGCCAATCCAACCGGTGAGACGCTGGACCGCGCCGGGCGGCTGCGGCTGTTGGACATCGCGGACACACTGGACTGTGCGGTCATCGAGGACGCGGCCTATCAGTCGCTGCGCTACGACGGGGAGCCGGTGCCGCCGGTGCTGGCGCTGGAGATTGAGCAGAAGGGCATGATCGAGGACTGCCGGACGATCTATTGCGGCACCTTCAGCAAGACACTGGCGCCGGGTGTGCGGATCGGCTGGGCGGTGGCGGCCAAGCCGGTGATTGCGCAGATGGTGCTGCTGAAACAGGCGGCCGACCTGCATACCTCGTCGATCAACCAGATGGCTGTGCATGGCGTTGCAGAAGCCTGTTTCGATGATCACGTGGAGCAGCTGCGCGCGGTCTATCAGCGCCGCCGGGACGTGATGCTGTCGGCCCTGGAAGAACACATGCCGGAGGGCGTGGACTGGACCCGGCCCGAGGGCGGTATGTTCGTCTGGGTGACCCTGCCGGAAGAAATGGACGGGGCGCAGATGCTGGCGCGCTCGCTGGAGACGGAGCGGGTGGCCTTTGTTCCCGGCCAGGCATTTTTTGCCGATGGCAGCGGGGGCAACACGATCCGGCTGAGCTTCTCCAATTCCAACCACACCGCCATCGGGGAGGGGATTGCCCGGCTGGGGCGGCTGTTGCGGTCCGTCTGAGGCCTGGCCGCCGCAAACTGGGCAAAACACCGCCGGATCTTGCGGGTTATCCACAAGATATGGTGTGGTTTGAGCAGAATTCGCCCCGATTTGGGGGTGCGGAGCGTTGACTCAACGGGTAGGAACCGCTGAACTTTCTCGATACGGAATCACGAAGGGGCAGCTTTGCGGTTTTCCAAGCTCAGGCTGAACGGCTTCAAAAGCTTTGTTGATCCCACCGAACTGGTCATTGCCGATGGGCTGACAGGGGTTGTGGGTCCAAACGGTTGCGGCAAATCCAATCTTCTGGAGGCATTGCGCTGGGTGATGGGGGAAACCCGCGCCAAGGCGATGCGCGGCGGCGGCATGGAGGATGTGATTTTTGCCGGCACCTCATCGCGGCCCGCGCGCAACTTTGCCGAGGTGAGCCTCAACATCGACAACTCCGAGCGGCTGGCGCCCTCGGGGTTCAATGATGCGGACGGGCTGGAGATCGTGCGCCGCATCACCCGCGATGTGGGCAGCGCTTATAAATCCAACGGCAAGGACGTGCGGGCGCGTGATGTGCAGATGCTGTTTGCCGATGCCTCCACCGGTGCGCATTCGCCGGCGCTGGTGCGGCAGGGCCAGATCGCCGAGCTGATCAACGCCAAGCCCAAGGCACGGCGCCGCATTCTGGAAGAGGCTGCGGGGATCTCCGGTCTCTATCAGCGCCGCCACGAGGCCGAGCTGAAGCTTAAGAACACCGAGGCCAACCTGCTGAGGGTCGATGACGTGATCGAGCAGCTGGCCGCCCAGCTGGCGCAGCTGGCCAAACAGGCGCGGCAGGCGCAGCGCTACCGCGAGATCGGCGAGAAGCTGCGGCTGGCTGAGGGCATGCTGCTCTACCGCCGCTGGCGCGAGGCGGATGAGGCGCGGCTGACCTCCGAGGATGAGCTGCGGGTGCGGGTCGAGCAGGCCGCCAAGGCGGAGGCGCTGGTGCGTGCAGCTGCCGCGCAGCGCGGCACGTTTGAGGAAAAACTGCCGCCGCTGCGCGAGGAAGAGGCCATCGCGGCCGCCATCCTGCAGCGGCTGGTGGTGCAGCGCGATTCGCTGGGCGACCAGGAGGCGCAGGCGCGTCAGACTATCGAGCGGCTCAGCAGCCGGATCGTGCAGCTGGGCAACGATATCGAGCGCGAGACCGGCCTGAACAAGGACGCGGGCGAAACCATCGAGCGGCTGGAATGGGAGCAGCGCGAGCTGTCCAAGGCCGGGGACGGCCATGACGGCAAGCTGGCCGAGGCCGCGGAACTGGCGCGCGATGCGGGGTCGATCCTGCAGGCGCGCGAGGATCACCTGGCGCAGGTGACCGAGGATGTGGCCCGTCTGGCGGCCCGCCACCAGTCGGCGCGGCGCGCGGTCGAGGATTGCCAGCGTGCGCTTGGCCGCTCCGAGGGTGAAGCGGAGAAAGCCCGCGCCGCACAGGGCGAGGCGCAGGAGGCGCTGGAGCTGGCGGCAGAGAAGTTCGAGGCAGCGGTGGCTGCCGAGGAGGAGGCCCGCGAAGCTTCTGAAATGGCGGAGGAGGCGCTGGCGGCAGCTGACGAGGCGCGCACCGAAACCCAGAGCCGCGAGGCCGAAGCGCGCTCGCAGCGCTCCGAGGCCGAGGGTGAGCTGGGGGCGCTGCGCGCCGAGGTGACCGCGCTGGCAAAGCTGGTGGAACGCGACACTGCCGAGGGCGGCCAGGTTCTGGACGAGCTGACCGTTTCGCCGGGTTATGAAAAGGCGCTGGGTGCGGCGCTGGCGGATGATCTGCGCGCGCCCTTGGCGGAAGCGGACGGGCCGACCGGCTGGGTTGCCCTGCCAGGTTATGATCACGATGCGGCGCTGCCGGAAGGTGTTGAGCCGTTGGCATTGTTTGTCTCCGGCCCTGATGCGCTGTCGCGCCGGGTGGCGCAGATCGGCCTGGTGGACGGCGATGCGGCAGCCGGCCTGCAGGCGCAGCTGTTGCCGGGTCAGCGGCTGGTCACGGTCGAGGGCGATCTGTGGCGCTGGGACGGCTACCGCGCCTGGGCCGAGGATGCGCCAAGTGCTGCGGCGCTAAGGCTGGAGCAGCTCAACAAGCTGGAAGCGCTGAAGCAGGAGATGGAGCGCGTCAGTGCCACAGCCGACGGCGCCCGCGCCGCTCATGAGATGCTGTTGCGCAAGCTGGAAGAAGTGACGCTGGCCGACCAGAACGCCCGCCAGGCGCGGCGGGTGGCGGATCAGCGGGTGGCGGATGCGGCCCGCGCCCTCAGCCGGGCCGAGGCCGACCGCAACCTGGCGGAGGGCAAGCTGGAAACACTGGGCATTGCGGTGTCGCGACACGAGGAAGACGCGCTGAACGCCAGCCTGCAGCTGAAAGAAGCCGAAAAGGCGCTGGGGGAACTTGGCGATTTGGACCAGGCCCGCAGCGCGGTCGAGGACATCAAGCAGTCGGTGGAGGCGGCGCGGATCACCATGCTGACCCACCGCTCCAGCCATGATGAACTGCGCCGTGAGGGCGAGGCTCGCACCAAGCGCGCGCAGGAGGTGACCAAGGAGCTGTCCGGCTGGCGCCACCGTCTGGAAAGCGCCGAGGCGCGGATCGAGGAACTGGCCGAGCGCCGCGAGGCCTCGCAGGAGGAGCTGGAAGAGGCCAATGCGGTTCCGGCGGAAATCGCCGAGAAACGCGAAGAGCTGAACGAGGCGATCTCGGAGGCTGAAGCGCGGAAATCAGCAGCCACTGAGGCGCTGATCGCGGCTGAGGCTGAACTGCGCGAGGCTGTCCACAAGGAACGCGAATGCGAGCGGCTGGCGTCGGAAGCACGCGAAGCGCGGGCGCGGTCCGAGGCGCGCAGCGATGCGGCCAAGGAAGCCGTCACCCAGGCCGCAGGCCGCATCATCGAGGCGCAGCAGATCACCCCGCAGGCGCTGCTGGAGAAGCTGGGCGTGTCGCCGGATGAGATGCCCGCCTCGGACGATCTGGAGCACGATGTGGACCGCTACAAGCGCCAGCGCGATGCACTGGGTGCGGTCAACCTGCGGGCCGAGGAAGACGCCCGCGGGGTGCAGAACGAGCATGACACGCTGGTCGCCGAGAAACTGGACCTGGAAGGCGCGGTGAAGACCCTGCGCGACGGTATTGCCAGCCTCAACCGCGAGGGCCGCGAGCGGCTGCTGACCGCGTTTGAGCAGGTCAACAGCAGCTTTGCCATGCTGTTCACCCATCTGTTCGGCGGCGGCGAGGCCAATCTGGTGATGGTCGAGAGCGACGACCCGCTGGATGCGGGGCTTGAGATCATGTGCCAGCCGCCGGGCAAAAAGCTGTCGACCCTGTCGCTGCTGTCGGGCGGCGAGCAGACGCTGACCGCGATGGCGCTGATCTTTGCGGTGTTCCTGTCGAACCCGGCGCCGATCTGTGTGCTGGACGAGGTCGACGCGCCGCTGGATGACGCCAACGTCACCCGATTCTGCGATCTGCTCGATGAGATGTGCCGCCAGACCGACACGCGCTTCCTGATCATCACCCACCACGCGGTGACGATGGCGCGGATGGACCGGCTTTTTGGCGTCACTATGCAGGAAAAGGGCGTCAGCCAACTGGTTTCGGTTGACCTCAAGAAAGCAGAGGCGATGGTGGCTTGAGTTCCGGCTCGGCGGGGATCTGTGCCGGAGGCTGTTTGCAAAGACAAAGTTTTGTGGAGTGACAAATGAATATGCTGAAAGCAATTGCCGCTGCTGCGGTGCTGATGTCCCCGGCTGCCGCGATGGCGGAAAACGTGGTGGCCAAGACCGGTGACAGCGTCGCCAATTTCTTCAAGGACGAAGGTGCCAAGGTCGAAGTGACCACCGACAGCGTCGGAGATCCGAACCTCAAGGTCGAATATTACGGCAACGACTTCTCGGTCTATTATTACGGCTGCAGCGACAACACCAACTGCGAGGCGATCCAGTTCTTCTCCGGCTACCAGACTGATGGCAGCGTGCGCCTGTCCAAGATCAACGAATGGAACACCAACAACCGTTTTGCCCGTGCCTATGTCTCCGAGGAAGGCTCAGCCCGGATCGAGATGGACGTGCTCTTGGGCAATGACGGCATGGCACCGGATGATTTTGCCGATGCGGTGGGGCTCTGGAACCGCGCGATGCAGGATTTTGAAGAATTCATCGACTGGAACTAAGGCCCGGTTGTCACCGCATCGTGACAACAGGCTGCAAGATCAAACGCTAGGGTGGGGGCATGAGACGGATTATGCCCCTTTTCCTTTGCTTGATCGCAGCCAGCGCCGGGGCGGGTGACTGGCCGCTGCGCCCCGGTGACACGCCTTTTACTCAAGCGGAGCTGGACGCGCTGCCGGGCCGGTCCTTCCGCTTTTTTGACGGCGGCGAGTCGCAGTACGGCAGCGGCGGGGCCTATGCCTATACCTATTCCGCTGAAAACGGCGGCGGCACTGCCTGGGGCACCTACAGGATCGCCGGTGACCGCAGCATCTGCGTGGATTTCACCAACGGCTTCAGCCGCTGCGACCTGTACGTGCGCAACAGCGGCCGGGTCATCCTGATCACCCAGCAGGGCCAGCGATTTCCGGTGCGTTAGAGCTTTTTGAGCAGTGCTGGAGTGGGCCAGGCATCGGCGGGCAGCCCAAGCCGGGCCTGTTCCTTTTGCACGGCGATCCGGGTGCGGGCGCCAAGGATGCCGTCGATATCGCCCACGTTGTGGCCGCGGGCTTGAAGCTTCTGCTGCAGCTGCTTCATCTGGTTGCCGGTCAGCCCGCTGTCGGGCTTGCCAGCCGCGTAGACGTCCGCGCCCTGCAGCCGGTTGGCAAAATAGGCGGCGGTCAGCACATAGGTGAAGCTTTGGTTCCACTCGAAATAGACGTCAAAGTTCGGATAGGCGAGGAAGGCCGGCCCTTTGTGGCCTTGCGGCAGCAGCAGCGAGGCGCGCATTGCAGGGTCCGGCAGGTTGCCCTTCCGCGCCGAGACACCCAGCTTGCGCCACTGCGCCACGGATTTCTTCTGGGCGGTGCCGCTGAGGGACAGGTCCAGATCTCCGGGGATGGTGACTTCCTGCAGCCAGGGCTGGCCCGGCTGCCATCCCAGGTGCGACAGCATCCGCGCGCCGGACATCAGTGCGTCGGGGGCGGAGGTCTTAAGGCTGACCTTGCCGTCGCCATCGGCGTCGACGCCGTGCTGCAGGACGTCACCCGGCAGCATCTGCACCATGCCAATCTCGCCTGCCCAGGCGCCAGTGGTGCGCTTGGGGTCGAAGTTGCCCTGTTTAAACAGCTCCAGCGCGGCAAAGACCTGGGGCCGGAACAATTCCGGGCGGCGGCAATCATGGGCCAGGGTGACCAGCGCGTCGCGGGTGTTGAAATCGCCCTGATAGCCGCCGTAGTCGGTCTCAAACGCCCAGAAGGCCAGCAGCACGCCGCGGTCGATGCCGTAGGTGCTCTCGATCCGCTGGAAGGTGGCGTCGTGCTTCTGCGCCATCTGGCGGCCGGTTTTCAGCCGGTTCTGCGAGATCAGGCGGCGGGAGAAGTCGATGAAAGGTTTCTGGAACACGCCCTGGCCGCGGTCGGCCTTGAGCACGCGGGAATCCTGACGGGTGCCGGCAAAGAAGGCATTGACCGTCGCGGTGTCATAGCCGGCTTGCACCGCCTCTTCCTTCATCAGTTCCACGAAGTTCTGAAAACCGCCGCCGCATTGGGCCGCCGCTGCAGCAGGCAGCAGGGCCGCTGCGAGGACAAAGGGCAATAGGCGCATGGTTCTGGCGCTCCTTGGTCTTACCGCTCCCACACGGTCTTAGTGCTAGAAAACCACGGCAATGGCAACCGTCAGGGCCAGCGTAAGCGCCCAGGACTGCCAAAGGAGCGTAACGGAACGGGTGATGGTTTCGGCGCTGGCGCTTTTGGCGCCCGAGGCGTGGACCCAGGGGAAATCGCGCATCTCGCCGTCATAAGACCGCGGTCCGGCCAAGGAGGTGTCCAGCGCCCGCGCCATTGCAGCCTCCGGCCAGCCGGCATTGGGCGAGCGGTGCTTGCGGGCATCCCCGGCGATGGCACGCCAGTGCTTCAACTGGCCGCCGGCCAGGGCGATGAGCAACCCGGTGATCCGCGCCGGGATCAGGTTCAGCAGGTCGTCCAGCCGGGCGGCAGCCCAGCCAAAGTCCCGGTAGCGGTCGTTGCGGTATCCGATCATGCTGTCTGCGGTGTTGACCATCTTGTAGATGATCAGCCCCGGCAGCCCGGCGATGAGGAACCAGAAGGCAGGTGCAATGACCCCGTCCGACAGGTTCTCGGCGCCGCTTTCGATGGCGGAACGCGCGGCCTGCGGTGCGGTCATCGCGCCGGTGTCGCGGCTTACGATCATGGCCACGGCTTCACGGCCTTCCTCCAGGCCGCTGCGCAGGCCCTTGGCAACCGCGGCGACATGTTCGGTCAGGGACCGCTGGGCGATCAGGATTGCCGCCACCAGGATCTCCGCCAGGGTGCCGGGCAGGGCCAGCAGCTTGCCCGCGATGAGCCCTGCCAGAACCAGGGCCGCAGCCGCCAGCACGCCCTTGATGCGGCGGCTGGGGCCGGTGTTGAGCTTGCGGTCCAGAAAGCCGCCCAGCCTGCCCATCAGCACCGCCGGGTGGGTCAGGCGCGACCACAGCCATTTCGGCTCGCCAAAAACGGCATCCAGCAGCAGGGCAACAGCAAGCATTCCGGCAGTGGTCATAGCGCGGTCTCCAGCCGGTCCCAGCCGTCCGCGGGCGGCAGGCCAAGACGCAGGTAGGTTTTCGAGTAGGGAAAGATGCGGCTCCAGATATGGGCACGGGCCAGCTTCCGCTGCCAGGCGGCGGCGTCATCCACATTGTAAAGGCGGAACAAATCGGTGCCGCCCGCCAGGCTGGCGCCCTTGGCAAGCAGCAGCTCATCCAGCCGGGCCGCATCCTGATGCAGCCGGGTGCGGGTTGCCTCTGCCCAGGCGTGATCCTGCAAGGCAAGCGCTCCTGTGCGCAGGGCCGGGCCGGACACCGCCCAGGGGCCCTGCCAGGTGGCCAGCTGCGCAATCAGCTTGGGGTCGCCGATGGCAAAGCCCAGCCGCAGCCCGGCGAGGCCCCAGAACTTGCCAAAGCTCTTCAGTACCACCACGCCGGGACGGGCGGCCATGCGGATCAGGCTTTCACCCGGGCAGACATCGCAGAAGCTCTCGTCGATGATCGTCAGAGGCGCCTGCAGCTCATCCTCGCGCCACATGCGGCCATCCGGGTTGTTGGGATGCACCGCAACCTTGGCTTCTGCCGGCCCATGCACCCTGACGATCCAGCCGCGGGCCTCGAAGGCGGCGGCGTGTTCATTGTAGGTGGGTTTGGTGATCTGCACCCAGCGCGGTTCGGCCAGGGCGGGCAATGCGGCAATCAGAGCCGAGGCGCCGGGCGCCGCCAGAACCGCAGCCTGATCCGGGATGTTCCAGAAGCTGCGGGCGGCTTGTTCCAGATCGGCCAGCGCGTCCGCATCCGGCAGCGCGCCCCAGTCGCCGGCGGAGAACTCCGGCAAAGTGTAGGGGTGCGGGTTGATGCCGGTGGACAGGTCCATCCAGCCGTCGCGGCCGCCGCCGAATTCGGCGATGGCGGCGCTCAGGTTGCCGCCATGATCGCGGGGCTGGGCTGCGGGGTCGTGAGAGAGGTCATGCATCGCGGTCGCCACCGGTGAGAGTTCATTCCGGCCTGGACCGGATGCCATCTGAGGCACTGCGCGTATTAACCTATGCTGCGCGGGGCGTGAACTCCCTATTTACGGCGGGGCAACGCCTCGGTGTGGCGTCAGCCGCGCCCGTGCGGCTCCTGCCAGTTGATCTCGGGGTTGATGGGGATGATCCGGTGCGGGTTGATGGTGTCGTGGCTGTAATGATAGTGGCGCACGATATGCTGCATCCCCACGGTGTCGGCCACCCCTGGCCACTGGTACAGCTCGCGGGTGTAGGCCCAGAGGTTCGGGTAGTCCGTCAGCCGCTTGCGGTTGCATTTGAAATGGGTGTGATAAACCGGATCGAAGCGCAGCAGGGTGGTGAACAGACGCCAGTCGGCCTCGGTAATGCGCTCGCCCAGCAGGTAGCGGTGCTGCGACAGCAGGTCCTCCAGCCAATCCAGGCTTTCGAAAAGCGGCTCTACCGCAGCGTCGTACGCCTCCTGCGAGGTAGCAAACCCGCATTTGTAGACGCCGTTGTTGATGGTGCTGTAGATGCGGGCGTTCACCGCCTCGACCGGCTCGCGCAGCTCTTCCGGCCAGTAGTCATCACTATTGCCGGTGATGCCGTCGAAGGCCGAATTGAACATCCGGATGATCTCGGCGCTTTCGTTGGAGACGATGGTGTTCTGTGCCTTGTCAAACAGCACCGGCACTGTCACCCGGCCGCTGTATTCCGCATCGGCGCGGGTATAGATCTGGTGCAGACGGGAGCTGCCGAACAGCGCGTCGCCGGTGGCGCCGTGGTCGTCGGTTTCAAAGGTCCAGCCTTCCCCCAGCATGTCGGGATGCACGACGGAGACAGAGATATGCTCTGCCAGCCCCATCAGCTGGCGGAAGATCAGCGTGCGGTGCGCCCAGGGGCAGGCCAGCGAAACATAAAGATGGTAGCGCCCGCTTTCCGCATTGAAGCCGACCTTGCCCGATGGGCCTGCGCTGCCGTCGGCGGTGATCCAGTTGCGGAACTGCGATTCGCTGCGTTTGAAGGCGCCGCCGGTGGATTCGGTATCATACCACTGGTCGTGCCATTTCCCGTCGATCAAAAGGCCCATCGCGTCTGCTCCTGCTGCTGTGCAGGGCAAACATATGCGGGCAAGGCGCCTGCGCCTATGCAGGCCAGCGCGCAGGCCTTCTGCACCCCTGCACAGCAGCAACAAAATTGCGCGGCCGTCAAATTTTCGAAAATGTTCACTTGATTTTATATATTTGTGACGCACCGTTGAAAGAAGGACCCGTGTAAACCGAAGCATCTGGAAGGCCGCTGCTATGAATACCTACGTACCCAAAGCCGTGCAGGAAGCGCTGGATACCGCCCGCCTGCAGGGGATGCGGCGCAAGAGCCGTTTGCGGGTGATGGCGGATAATGAGCTGTATCCGGTGCTGCGGCTGTGGAAGACCGGTTTCTCGGTTGAGGCGGAGACCGCGCCGATGCTGCGCGGGCTGGTCGATATCTACGATGGCGCCCGCCACGTCTCGCAATGCCTGATCGTGGCTGGCGAGGAAGAGGGCGGCGAGATGCGCTATGAGTTCAAGCGCTCCACTCCGGCTGCGGACCAGGCGCCCCTGGATTTTTACAAGTCGCCGGACGGGCCGGCGGGGCTGATCCCCTTTGACCAGTCGCAGGGCAAACTCTGATCCGGCGCCTTAGGGCCGGATCTCCACCTCTGTCCCGACCTCTGCAAGGCGCCAGAGCGTTTCCATCTGTTCATTGCTGACAGCGATGCAGCCGGCGGTCCAGTCGCCGGGCAGGGTAACCAGATTGCCCACTGCGTTCGGCTGCCCGTGAATGAAGATATCGCCGCCGGGGCTGATCCCTGCGGCCCTGGCCAGGGCGCGGTCCTCAGGCTGCGGGTAATTGATCCCCAATGACAGGTGATAGGCACTGTTGGGATTGCGCCGGTCGATCCGGAAGATGCCCTCCGGCGTTTTGCCGTCACCTTCCTGCCGTTTGTCGCCCTCGGGGGCAAAGCCAAGCGCAACAGGGAACTCCAGCACCGTCTCACCATCCCGGCTGGCGGTGAGGCGGCGGGCGGATTTCTCGATCAGGATGCGGTCGATCCGGTCCACCGCCGCGGATTGCGGCGGCGGCACTGGGCGCGGGGCAAAGGCCTGCCAGGCCATCCAGGCGGCGCCGGTCAGGAGAACCAGCGCCCAGAGGCGCAGCAGGCGCTGCATCCTTATTGCAAGTCCGAGAAGGCAGCGGTCAGGCGGCGGCAGGCTTCCTTCACCCGCGACCGCTGGGTGGCCAGGTTGAAGCGTTCCATGAATTCGCCGCCGGAGCCAAAGCCGTCGCCGGGCGAGGTAGCGATCTTGGCGTCCTCGCGCAGCCGCTTGATGATTTCCGCGCGGCTCATGCCGGTGCCGGAGAAATCGACCCAGGCCAGATATGTCGACTGCAACGGCAGCGACTTCAGGCCGGGCAGCGCGTTCACAGTCTCGTCGAACAGTTTCCGGTTGCCCTCCAGATGCGCGATCTGGGCATCGACCCACTCGGCGCCTTCGGGTGAATAGGCGGCGGTGATCATCGCGACGCCGAGGGCACTGGGGTCATAGTCCAGCGTGTTCTGCTTGTGCCGCATGGCCGCCCGCAGATCCGGATCGGGGATGATCATGTTGCCGGTGCGCTGGCCTGCGACGTTGAAGGTCTTGGAGGCTGCGGTCAGGGACACGGTCCAGGGGCGTGCTTCGGGCGCGGCCACGTCCATCGGTACAAAGGTGCTGCCCGGGTAGACCAGATCGTGGTGGATTTCGTCCGAGACCAGGACCAGTCCGTTGCGCTTGGCAAATTCCGCCACTGCGCGCAGTTCCTCCGGTGTCCAGACCCGGCCCGAAGGGTTCTGGGGGGAGCACCACAGCAGCAGCTTCTCTGTCCCGTTCAGACGTGATTGCGCATCGTCCAGGTCTAGGTTGTAGGTGTCGCCGTCCCGTGCCAGCGGGCATTCGGTCACCTTGCGGCCTGATTTGTTCACCTTGTGCGCAAACTCATGGTAGACGGGCGAGAAGATCACCACACCGTCGCCGGGCTGGCTCCAGACGTCGAGGCAGAGCGCGATGGCGTTGCCGAGGCCTTGGGATGTCAGGATCCAATCGGTCTCGATCTCCCAGCTGTGGCGGTTCTTCATCCACCATTGCACCGCTTGCAGATACTCGGGATGCTGCCAGGAATAGCCGAACACACCATGCTCCGCGGCCTTTTTGACGGCCTCGATCACGCAGGGCGCGGTTTCATAGTCTGAGTCCGCCGTCCACATCGCCAGACCGTCCTCGGGGGAGACGCCGAACAGCTGCTCCATCTTGTCCCATTTTGAACTGTGGGTGCCGCGGCGGTCAGTGGGTTTGTCAAAATTCATGTGGTGAACTCCCGTATGATTGGCAGCGAAGCTAACTGTTGCGGCGGCACGCGCAAGGGGGGCGTTGCGATGGGGCTGCTGATCGCATACATGAAGCACATGAAAAGACCGATCCTGATCCATCCCGATCCCCGCCTGAAAAAGGTCTGCGTGCCCGTGCCGGACCTGAGCGATGATTTGCGCGCTCTGGCGGACGACATGCTGGAAACCATGTATGCCGCGCCGGGCATCGGCCTGGCGGCGCCGCAGATCGGCATCCTGCAGCGGCTGATCGTGCTCGACTGCGTCAAGGAAGAGGACGGCGACCCGCGCCCGCTGGTGATGTTCAACCCCGAGATCATCTCCGCTTCGGAAGAGACCAGCGTCTACGAGGAAGGCTGCCTGTCGATTCCGGATCAGTATGCCGAGGTGACCCGCCCCAAGGTGGTGGAGGTCGAGTGGATGGACCGCGACGGCAATGCGCAGCGGGAAACCTTTGACGGCTTGTGGGCGACCTGCGTGCAGCATGAGATCGACCATCTGAACGGCAAGCTGTTCATCGATTACCTGAAGCCGCTGAAGCGCCAGATGATCACCCGCAAGATGCAGAAGCTGAAGCGCGAACGCGCCCGCGCCTGAGGGAATACCAGACATGACCGTCCGTACCTGCCTGCCCTGGCCCGACAAGCGCCTGCGCACCAAGGCTGATGAGGTGACAGAGATCACCGACGAGATCCGCGGCATCTGGAACGACATGGTCGACACCATGGAGGCGATGCCGGGTGTGGGTCTGGCCGCCAACCAGATCGGCGTGATGCTGCGGCTGGCCGTCGTGGACGGCTCCACCGAGCGCGGCCGTGCCGTGAAGCTGGCGAATCCTGAGATCCTGCATGCCTCGGTCGAGCTGCGCGAGCACGACGAGGCCAGCCCGAACCTGCCCGGCGTCTCCGCCAAGATCAAACGCCCGCGGGCGGTGACCGTCCGCTTCATCAATGAGCAGGGTGCGGTGGACCGCAAGGATTTCGTCGGTATCGAGGCGACCTCGGTCCAGCACCAGATCGACCATCTGAACGGCAAGATGTATTTCGACCGCCTCAGCAAGGTGAAACGCGACATGCTGATCCGCAAGGCAAAGAAGCTGAACGGCTGAGGCTGATCTTAATTCCCGGATCGCCTGCGGTCCGGTTCGCGCCCTGGCAGCAGGCTGCCCGGCAATCGGGGCAGGGAATGGTGGGCAGATTGCCCATCCTACGGAGGCATTGATGCGCATCATTTTCATGGGAACGCCTGACTTTTCAGTGCCGGTGCTGGATGCGCTGGTGGAGGCCGGGCACGAGATTGCCGCTGTTTATTGCCAGCCGCCGCGGCCTGCGGGCCGTGGCAAGAAGGACCGTCCCACACCCGTCCACGCCCGCGCCGCGGCCTTGGGGCTGGAGGTGCGCCACCCGGTCTCGCTGAAGGGCGCGAAGGAGCAGGAGGCTTTTGCCGCTTTGAAGGCCGATGTGGCGGTGGTCGTGGCCTACGGGCTGATCCTGCCGCAGATCATTCTGGATGCGCCCCGGCACGGCTGCCTTAACATCCACGCCAGCCTTTTGCCGCGCTGGCGCGGCGCGGCACCGATCCACCGCGCGGTCATGGCGGGCGATGCCGAGACCGGCGTCTGCATCATGCAAATGGAGGCGGGGCTGGACACGGGCCCGGTGCTCTTGCGCGAGGCCACTGCCATCGGCAGGGAAGAAACCACCGCCCAGCTGCATGACCGGTTGTCTGAAATGGGTGCGGCGCTGATCGCCGAAGCCTTGAGCCGTCTGCCGGAGCTGGCAGCCGAAGTGCAGCCTGAAGAAGGCGTCACTTACGCAGAAAAGATCGACAAGGCCGAGGCGCAGGTCGACTGGACCCGCCGGGCAGCGGAAGTGGACCGCAAGATCCGCGGATTGTCCCCGTTCCCCGGCGCCTGGTGTGAAGTGGAAGGCCAGCGGGTCAAGCTGCTGGCGGCACGGCTGGCGGAGGGGCAGGGCGCGCCCGGGGAGGTGCTGGATGACAACCTGACCGTGGCCTGCGGGGCCGGCGCGGTGCAGCTCTTGCGCTTGCAACGGGCGGGCAAAAGCGCGCAGGATCCCGATGTATTCCTGCGCGGCTTTCCGGTTCCGAAGGGCAGCCGCCTGTAACCGGAGGGTCTGATGCCCATAATAGCCCTGATCATCATCGGCGCCGCGGCGGGTTTCCTGGCAACCCGGCTGATGAAACTGGAAACCGACATCATCACCACGGTCTGCATCGGCATGGCCGGGGCGCTGGTCGGCGGTCTGGTGCTGCGCGCGCTGCTGACGGTGATGGGCTTCATGGCCGGTTTCGTGGGCGCGGTGCTGGGCGCTCTGCTGCTGATCTGGCTTTGGCAGAAATACGTCCAGCGCTAGCAGCCCCGTCTAGCTGCGCGGCGGGCGGCTCTTGTAAACCGGCAGGTGCCAGCCGAATGTGATCGAGCCCGCGCGCAGCGTCCAGCAGACCATGGCGCAGGCGAGCAGGGCAAACCTCAGCTCCAGCCCTGCCGAGATTGCCAGCACAGCGGTGATTGCGCCGGCCATGGCGCAAGTGATGTAAAGCTCGCCCTGTTTCAGGACCAGCGGCACCTCGTTGCAGACCACATCGCGCATCAGCCCGCCCAGCGAGCCGGTGGCCATGCCCATCAGCACCACGATCACCGGCTCTTTTCCCAGGGCAATTGCGGCGCCGGTGCCGGCGGGCACGGCGACCGCCAGGGCAAAACTGTCCAGCCAGATCACCCAGCGCATCCGGCTTTCCACCAGATGCGCGGTAAAGAAAACCGCCACCGCGGCGCCCGCTGCCAGCAGGATGTAGTTGGGGTCACCGACCCAGAACACCGGATCACGGTTCAGCAGCAGATCCCGGACCGTGCCGCCGCCAACCGCCGTCAGGCAGGCGACGAAGGCAAAGCCGACAATGTCGAGCTGCGCCCGGCTGGCAACCAGCGCCCCGGTCAGGGCAAAGACCAGCACCGAGGCGTAGTCGAGCAGGGTCAGAAAGCTCATTCGCAGGCCCTGCGCATCAGGCGCTTTTCTTCTTCTTGAAGGGGGCCATGCCGGCGCGGGCCAGCTCATCCGCGCGCTCGTTTTCGGGGTGGCCCGCGTGGCCCTTGACCCATTCCCAAGTCACCTTGTGGCGGGCCTGCGCCTCATCCAGCCGCTGCCACAGCTCGACATTCTTGACCGGCTTCTTGCTGGAGGTCTTCCAGCCGTTCTTTTTCCAGCCGAAGATCCAGCCGGTAACGCCGTTCTTCACATAGGCCGAGTCAGTGACCACGGTGATCGTGGACGGCCGCGCCAGGCTCTCCAGCGCGTTGATCGCGGCCAGCAGTTCCATCCGGTTGTTGGTGGTCTCGGCCTCGCCGCCGCTGAGTTCTTTTTCTTTGACGATGGTGTCACCGTCCATGGCGCGCAGCAGAACGCCCCAGCCGCCGGGGCCGGGGTTTCCAGAGCAGGCGCCGTCGGTATAAGCAAATAATTCAGGCATGCGCCGTCAGTACTACGAACGCCTGGACAGTGCCAGCCAGTCCTTTGCCCTCGCCGCGGCGGCTGCCAAGGACCGTGAAACCGGCGGTTTCGAGTTTTCCGCGCAGCTCTTCCTCGCTGTAGTAGGCATAGAACCGGCCCAGTTCATCGCGGCCCTCGCTCTCGCCCAGTTTCATCGCCAGGCATAGTGTCCCGCCAGCAGTCAGGGCCCGGTGCGCGGCGGACAGGTGAATGGCCAGCTCTGCCCGCGGCACATGCAGCAGACTGAAGTAAGCCCAGATGCCGTCAAAGACCGCCTCTGCGTCCAAGGCCTCAAACCCAGCGACCGTAACTTCGACCCCATAGGCAGCGCGGGCGGCTTCCGCCATTTCCGGCGAGGCGTCCAGCGCCGCCACCCGGTAGCCCGCATCCCGGAACCGCGCTGCCCAATGGCCGGGGCCGCAGCCGAGGTCCAGCAATGTGCCGTCCCCGGGGAGCCGGGCGGTGAAAGCGAGATAATCAGCTTCTTCGCCTTCATCCCCGCGGCCCGTAAAGCACTCGGCGTAGTCCGCGGCACGGTCGTCGTAGACGCTGATGGTTCTGTCGTCGCTCATCTGGTTTTCTCCGGCCTATGCATTCAGGCGCGTTCCGCGGCCAGCCGGGCGGCAAGGCCGGCAAAGACGGCGGCAAAGCCGCGGCTCATCCATTTCAGCACCCGCTCGCTGTTCAGAAGGTAGGTGCGGGCCTGGGCGGCAAACAGTCCGTAGAGCACGAAGATGGCAAAGGTCATCGCCATGAACACCAGCCCCAGAACGGACATCTCCAGCGTGGCGCTGGCGGGATTGCCGCTCAGGAACGGCGGCAGCAGCGCCAGGAAGAACACCGACAGCTTGGGGTTCAGGATGTTGATCAGCGCCCCGCGCCAGGCGATTTTCCAGCCGGGCTGGCTGGTGCGTTTCGAATCCACTGCCAGCACACCGCCGCTGCGCAGGGCCTGCCAGGCGAGGTACAGGAGATAGGCGACGCCCGCTGCTTTGACGATCTGGAACAGCAGGGCGGAGCTGTGCAGCACCGTCGCCAGCCCCAGCGTGGCAGCGGCCAGATGCGGAACAATGCCGAAGGTGCAGCCGATCGCGGCCCAGATGGAGGCGCGCCAGCCTTGGCCGAGGCCAAGCGCGAGCGTGTAGATGACACCCGTGCCGGGCGCGAGGACGACAATAAAGGCGGTGATCAGAAAGTGCAGCGTGATCATTAATATGGCTCCAGAAATAATGCCCGGGACTTCATGCGTAGCACGGTTAGCCCGAAACGGGTGCAATTTCTGTAACCAGGATTGCCTTCAGCGGGCTTTCAATCACGCAGGCTGCCGCAGCACGCGGGGCACCTTGAACTCGACGGTCTCAACCGCGGTCTCCACCACTTCGACCGTGACGTCATAACGCGCGCGGAAGGCGTCGATCACCTCGTTGACTAGCAGTTCCGGAGCAGAGGCGCCGGCGGTGATGGCGACAGAGCGGATGCCCTCCAATGCGCGCCAGTCGATGTTTTCGGCGCGCTGCACCAGTTGTGCGTAGTCGCAGCCGTTCTTGGCCCCGACCTCGACCAGGCGGCGGGAGTTGGAGGAGTTCGGTGCGCCGACCACGAGCAGCGCGTCTGCTTTGGGTGCCACCGATTTCACCGCCTCCTGGCGGTTGGTGGTGGCATAGCAGATGTCTTCCTTGTGCGGGCCGATGATGTTGGGAAAGCGTTCCTCCAGCGCTGCAACGATGCCCTTGGTGTCATCGACCGACAGGGTGGTCTGGGTTACATAAGCCAGCCGGTCCGGATCACGCACCTCAACCGTCGCCACGTCTGCGGCGGTCTCAACCAGCAACACCTCGCCCTCGGGCAGCTGGCCCATGGTGCCGATGGTTTCGGGGTGGCCTTTGTGGCCGATCATGATCATCTGCAGCCCGGCCTCGGCGTGTCGCTGGGCTTCGATGTGCACCTTGGAGACCAGCGGGCAGGTGGCATCGACATAAATCATCTCGCGTGCTTCGGCCGCGGCGGGCACAGATTTCGGCACCCCGTGCGCGGAGAAGATCACCGGGCGGTCATCCGGGCACTCATCCAGCTCCTCGACAAACACCGCGCCTTTTTCGCGCAGGCTGTCGACCACGAATTTGTTATGCACGATTTCATGGCGCACATAGACCGGCGCGCCCCATTTGCCGATCGCCATTTCGACAATCTTGATGGCGCGGTCCACGCCGGCGCAAAAGCCGCGCGGGGCGGCGAGGTAAAGGGTCAGGGCTGGCTTGGTCATGGGCGTCTCCTTGCGCGCCAGAGGTAAGCGCTTCAGGCGGCAAGGTCCAGTGCCGGTACGGTCCGGGCAGGGCGGCAACGTGCGGTGAGGCACGGGCATGCCGGGTATTCTGCGGCGGATCTGCTGAAAATCTGACAAGCCAGCCTGTGAGGGCGGCTGGCAGCCGTTCGTTCCGGAACAGTCACCACCCCATCAGGTACCTGTTCCGGATCTTTCCCTGCAGTACTTGCTCAGCCGTGGGCGGCTGTGGCGGAGCGCGGTTCGCTCTGCTCGCGCGGCGGGCGGCCGATCACGTCGCGCAGCTCTTCCAGCTCAATGAAATTGTCGGCCTGGCGGCGCAGGTCGTCAGAGATCATCGGCGGCTGGCTGCGGATGGTCGACACCACCGAAACCCGCACGCCCTGGCGCTGCAGGCTGGCAATCAGCGGGCGGAAGTCCCCATCGCCCGAGAACAGCACGATATGGTCGACCCGCGGTGCCAGCTCCATGGCATCGACCGTCAATTCGATGTCCATGTTGCCTTTGACTTTGCGGCGGCCCATGCTGTCGGTGTATTCCTTGGCCGGTTTGGTGACCATGGTGAATCCGTTGTAGTGCAGCCAGTCGACAAGCGGCCGGATCGGCGAATACTCGTCATTTTCCAGCAGGGCGGTGTAATAAAAGGCCCGCAGAAGCTTGCCGCGGCGCATGAATTCCTGCCGCAGTAGCTTATAGTCGATGTCGAACCCGAGCGCCTTGGCAGCGGCGTACAGGTTTGACCCGTCTATGAACAGCGCGAGCCGTTCGTCCTTGTAAAACATCAAAATTTTCCTTCCGGTGTAACCGTTTCGGCCGGGGGTTCCGTGAGTGTGATTTTGAAATCGGCGAAACGGGTAGACTTAATGTAAGTTATTTGTCATTTGCCGCAAGTATACTGTCCGTTTGAATAGGCTCAAAGATGGCCGATATCCGTAAAACGGCGCTGATTGCGTTGGGCGGCAACCTGCCTGCTGACGCGGATGCGCCTGAGATCACCCTGGCAAAGGCCATCCGCGCCCTGCAGTCGCAGGAGGTTTCCCTGCGCAGCGTGTCCCGGTTCTTTCAGACACCCTGTTTTCCGGCAGGTGCCGGGCCGGACTATGTGAATGCTGCGGTGGCGGTGAAGACCACGCTGTCCGCCGGCGGGCTTCTGGAGCGGCTGCACCGGGTGGAGGCGCAATTCTCCCGGGTGCGGGAGCAGCGCTGGGGGATGCGGACGCTGGATTTGGACCTGGTGGATTATGACGGCGCGGTGCTGCCGGACGCGGCCGGCTATGCCCGCTGGCAGGGGCTGCCCTTGGAAAGCCAGATGCAGGAGGCGCCGGGACAGCTGATCCTGCCGCATCCGCGCATCCAGGACCGCGCCTTTGTGCTGGTACCGCTGGCTGACATCGCGCCGCGATGGCGCCACCCGATGCTGCTGAAATCCGTCACGGAGATGCTGGCAGACCTGCCGGAGCAGGAGGTGGCTGAGGTAACCCCTCTCTGAGCCGCGCAATGCGGCGTTTTCCGCCCTTGTCAAGAGAAAGATATGGGCGTAAATGTCTGCCTTCTGGACCAGGAATGAAATGGAGAGTCGCTGATGGCCCGCGTGACGGTTGAAGATTGCGTCGATAAAGTGCCCAACCGCTTTGAGCTGGTGATGCTGGCTGCGCACCGTGCCCGCGAAATCTCGGCGGGTGCCCCGATCACCGTCGAGCGCGACAACGACAAGAACCCGGTCGTGTCCCTGCGTGAAATCGCCGAGGAGACCCAGAGCGCTGATGAGCTGCGCGAGCGCCTGATCGAGAGCAACCAGACCCAGATCGAGGTTGACGAGCCGGAAGAGGATTCCATGGCTCTGCTGATGGGCGCGGACAACGACAAGCCGGCCGACGACGACATGTCGGAAGAGAAACTGCTGCGCGCGCTGATGGAGGCCCAGGGCCAGGGCTGAGGCGCGCGTCTGACTATTTGAGGCTGCGGACCGGACATGATTTCCCCTGACGACCTGATTGCTCTGGTCCGCAACTACAATCCCAAGACAAATGCGGGCAGGATCGCCGAGGCCTATGCCTTCGGTGAGCAGATGCATGACGGGCAGTTCCGCCACTCGGGCGAACCCTATTTCACGCATCCGGTGGCGGTGGCCGCTATTCTGACCGAACAGCGCCTGGATGATGCGACCATCATCACCGCGCTGCTGCACGACACCATCGAAGACACCAAGGCCAACTACGAGGAAGTCGCCCGCCGCTTCGGTGATGAGGTGGCGATGCTGGTCGATGGCGTCACCAAGCTGACCAACCTGCAGCTGTCCAGCCGTGAAACCAAGCAGGCGGAGAATTTCCGCAAGCTGTTCATGGCGATGTCCAAGGACCTGCGGGTGATTCTGGTGAAGCTCGCTGATCGTCTGCACAATATGCGCACCATCAAGGCGATGCGCCCGGAAAAGCAGGCCCAGAAGGCGAGAGAGACGATGGATATCTATGCGCCGCTGGCCGGCCGCATGGGTATGCAGTGGATGCGCGAGGAGCTGGAGGATCTGGCCTTCCGGGTGCTCAATCCCGAAGGGCGCCAATCGATCATCCGCCGCTTTGTGACCCTGCAGCGGGAAACCGGCGATGTGATCCACCGGATCACCGGCGACATGCGGCTGGAGCTGGAAAAGGCCGGGATCGAGGCGGAGGTCTTCGGCCGCGCCAAGAAACCCTATTCGATCTGGCGCAAGATGCAGGCCAAGGACCAGGGATTTTCGCGGCTCTCCGACATCTACGGCTTCCGCGTTATTACCCTCTCTGAGGAGGACGCCTACCGCGCGCTGGGGGCCATTCACCAGCGCTGGCGGGCGGTGCCGGGCCGGTTCAAGGATTACATCAGCCAGCCGAAGTCCAATGGCTACCGTTCGATCCACACCACGGTGTCGGGCCGTGACGGCAAGCGGGTGGAGGTGCAGATCCGCACCCGCCAGATGCATGATGTGGCGGAAACCGGGGTTGCAGCGCATTGGTCCTACCGGGACGGGGTGCGCACCGAAAACCCCTTTGCGGTGGACCCGGCCAAGTGGATCGCCTCGCTGACCGAGCAGTTCGACGCAGAGGACGACCACGACGAATTCCTCGAGGCCGTGAAGCTCGAGATGTATTCGGACCAGGTGTTCTGCTTCACCCCCAAGGGCGATGTGATCAAGCTTCCCAAGGGCGCCACGCCGATCGATTTCGCCTATGCCATCCACACCCGTATCGGCCATGCCTGCGTCGGTGCCAAGGTGGACGGCATCCGGGTGCCTCTGTGGACCCGGCTCAGGAACGGCCAGTCGGTCGACGTGATCACTGCCGAGGGCCAGACCCCGCAGGTTAGCTGGCTGGAGATTGCCACGACCGGCAAGGCCCGCACCGCCATCCGGCGCGCCCTGCGTGAGGCGGACCGGGCGCGGTTCGTTAAGCTGGGGCACGAACTGGCACGTTCGGCGTTTGAACACGTCGGCAAGAAGGCCACGGATAAGGCATTGGAAACCGCTGCTCGCGCCCTCCGCGCAAGCGGGGTGAATGAGCTGCTGGCGCGGCTGGGCGCGGCAGAAATCACCGCCCACGACGTGGTGCAGTCGGTTTATCCTGAACTGACGTCCACTGGCGACGGCGACGAGATTTCCCCGCGCCGCGCGGTGATCGGCCTGGAGCCGGGCCAGAGCTTTGAGCGCGCAACCTGCTGCCAGCCGCTGCCGGGCGAGCGCATCATCGGCATCACCTACCGCGGCCGCGGGGTGGTGGTGCACGCCGCCGATTGCGACAAGCTGGGCGAATTCGAGGATCAGCCGGAGCGCTGGATGGATGTGCATTGGCACAGCGGCACCCACCCTGCGGTCTATGGCACCACGCTGGAGCTGACCATCGGCAATGACGCCGGGGTGCTGGGACGCATTTGCACATTGATCGGCGAGAAAAAGGCCAATATCTCGGACCTGGAATTTGTAGACAGGAAACCAGACTTTTACCGGCTCATGATCAATGTGGAGCTGCGGGATGTGGAACAGCTGCACTCGCTGATGCTGACGCTTGAGGCGGAAAGCGATGTTGCCGCGGTGGCGCGGTTCCGGGAGAAGCCGGAAGAGCGCCACTTTCCGGGGTAAGCCGCTGAAACTCTGAGCCGGGAACTGGGAAGGACGCACAGCTTTGGTATTCAGGCGCCGGGACAGACGTCCGCCCCTCCGGGCGCTGGCGGATTTCCTCTGGCCGCGCGGCGGCTGGGGCAGGGCGTTCCTGTACGTGAAGCACCGGGTCCGGCGCCTGCCCGATTCGCCGGAACGTATTGCACGCGGCATCTGGGCGGGTGTGTTTACGACTTTCACACCCTTCTACGGGCTGCATTTCTTTATTGCCGCATTCATTGCCCGGCTGATGAACGGCAATATTCTGGCCTCGCTCAGCGCCACCTTCTTCGGCAACCCTCTGACCTATGTGCCGATCGGAGTTGCCTCTCTGCAGACCGGGCACTGGCTCTTGGGAACCGAGTTCGATCAGGAGGTCGACAAATCCCTGGTGGGCAAGTTTCTGGCTGCCGGGGGGGATTTGAAGGACAATCTGATCGCCCTGTTCCTGGACCGTCCCGCCGACTGGCAGGGGCTGCGCCTGTTTTATAACGAGGTGTTTTATCCCTACATGATCGGCGGCGTCATTCCGGGTGTTATTGCCGCGACGGCCTGCTATGTGCTCAGCCTGCCGGTGATCCGGGTCTACCAGCAGCGCCGCCGGGCCAAGATCAAGGCCAAGTTCGAGGCGATCAAGAAACGCGCTGAGGTCGACACCGGCATCTGAGCCCAGCGCCAGGATTGTACCATTTCTGCCTGCAGGCTTGCTCTTGCTTCCGGTCTGTCTAGTCTCTGGGCCAAGGCTTTGACTTCAGACGGATGAGAGACCTCTCATGACAGACAATCAGCTGCGCCTTGGCGTGAACATCGACCATGTGGCCACCGTGCGTAACGCCCGCGGCGGCGCCTACCCGGACCCGGTCCGCGCTGCGAAACTGGCCGAAGAGGCAGGCGCCGACGGCATTACCGCCCACCTGCGCGAGGACCGCCGCCATATTACCGATGCAGATATTGACGCGCTGATGGAGGCGCTGACCGTACCGCTGAATTTCGAGATGGCGGCAACGGAGGAAATGCAGAAGATTGCCCTGCGCCACAAACCGCATGCAGTCTGCATCGTGCCGGAAAAGCGCGAAGAGCGCACCACCGAAGGCGGGCTGGAAGTGGCGCGCGAGGAAAACCGCCTGGCCCATTTCATCGCGCCGCTGCGGGATGCGGGCTGTCGGGTGTCGATCTTCATTGCCGCGGACAAGAAGCAGATCGAGGCCGCGCACCGGATCGGGGCCGAGGTGATCGAGTTGCACACCGGCGCCTATTGCGATTTCCATGTCGAAGGCAAGATTGATGAGCGCGACCATGAGCTGGAAGCGCTGAAAGAAATGTCTGCCTATGCACATTCACTGGGGCTTGAGGTTCACGCAGGCCACGGGCTGACATACGATACGGTACAGCCGGTTGCGGCCTTTCCGGAGGTGAAGGAGCTGAACATCGGCCATTTTCTGATCGGCGAAGCCGTCTTTCGCGGCCTGACGCCGGCGGTGCAGGAAATGCGCAGGTTGATGGATAAAGCGCGGGGGTAATTCAGCAATGCAAGTCAATCTGATCCGTTACGGGCTGATCTGGATGGCAGCCTCTGTTGGAATGATGCTGCTCGGCCTCGTGCTGGCGCAGTTCGGAGCCGGCATGCCGGCCGGCCTGGCGACGGTGCTGCCGCCCATGGTGGCATCGGTACTGGAAGGGATGCGCATCGCCCGGGCGACCCGGAAGCCCTTGCAGGGCAAGGCGGCCTGGACCAATGCGGCGGCGATGACCGGGGTGGTTGCCGTGCTGACGGTCATCCAGCTGCCGCTTTACTGGAACAACCCGGTGATCATTGAGGCGCGGCAGACAATCCCGCACCTGTACCTCGCGGGTATCTTTGTCCTGCTGCTGGCAGTCATCCTGATGATCAACCGCCTGTTCCTGAGCCATGGCATCAAACTGGGGCTGAAGCGGCTGGAAGAATGATCCTGGGGGTTGGAACAGATCTGGCCAATATCGAACGCATCCAGCGCACGCTGGACCGCTTCGGCGACCGTTTCCGGAACCGAGTGTTCACCGAGGAGGAGCAGAGAAAGGCTGAGCGCCGCCGCGATGTGGCAGGCACCTATGCCAAGCGCTGGGCCGCCAAGGAGGCCTGTTCCAAGGCGCTGGGCACCGGCCTGCGCATGGGCATCGCCTGGAAGGATATGGCGGTCTCCAACCTGCGCACCGGCCAGCCGGTGATGCATGTGACCGGCTGGGCCGCCGAACGCCTGCAGCAGATGACCCCGCCCGGCCACGAGGCGGTGATTCACGTGACATTGACCGATGATCACCCCTGGGCGCAGGCCTTTGTGCTGATCGAGGCACGCCCGATTCCAGTGAACCCGGCGGAATTGCCCGCCGGAACTTGACTTGCCCCCTTCAGGCCCGCATGTAGCCCCGGACCCTGTTTTCAAACCGGAGAGCCTGATGACGGCCAAAGCAAAGACCAGCAGTTCGATCATCGAGACGATCAAGACTATCGTCTATGCGCTGCTGATCGCGGGTGTTTTCCGCACCCTGTTCTTCCAGCCCTTCTGGATTCCATCGGGATCGATGAAGGAAACCCTGCTGATCGGGGATTTCCTGTTCGTGAACAAGATGGCCTACGGCTATTCCTACGCGTCCTGCCCCAGCATCCGCATGCCCGCGATCGGGGTGAACATTGATGCCAAGAACATTTGCGGCTTTCTCGACGGCGACAACACCCGCCTGATCGGCGGCGAGCCGGAGCGCGGCGACGTGGTGGTGTTCCGCCATCCGGTCAACGGCAACGATTTCATCAAGCGCCTGATCGGCCTGCCGGGCGACAAGATCCAGATGAAGAACGGTGTGCTGTTCATCAACGGCGAAGCCGTCAAGCTGCAGGATGCAGGCGAGTTCGAGGAAGTGATGGAGCGTCAGGGGCCGCAGGGTTCAATGCCGCGCTGCGAGAACGCGCCGGTGGGCCAGGGCGCCATATGCAAGAAGTCGCGCCAGATCGAAACTCTGCCCGGCGGCAATGAGCATACCGTGCTCAACATCACCAACCAGGGCGTCGACCACACCAGTGTCTACCAGGTGCCCGACGGGCATTACTTCTTCATGGGCGACAACCGCGACAACTCCTCGGACAGCCGCCTGCCGCAGTCCGCGGGCGGGGTCGGGTTCGTGCCGTATGAAAACCTGATCGGCCGCGCCGACCGGATCATGTTCTCCTCCGCCGGGCGCTCCATGCTCTACTTCTGGACCTGGCGCAGCGACCGTTTCTTCAAGGGGATCCAGTGAAGCTGTCCAAGGAACTGCGCGCGTTTGAAGAGCGGATCGGGCACAAGTTTGCCCGTCCCGACCTGCTGCAGCGCGCCGTGACCCATGCCTCCGTCTCCTCCTCCACCCGCAAGGACAACCAGCGGCTGGAGTTTCTGGGCGACCGGGTTCTGGGGCTGGTGATGGCCACGGCGCTCTTGGAGCATGACAAGACCGCCACTGAGGGCCAGCTGGCGCCGCGCTTCAACGCGCTGGTGCGCAAGGAGGCCTGCGCCGACGTCGCCAAGGAGATCGACCTGGGCGCGGTGCTGAAGCTGGGCCGCTCCGAGATGATGTCCGGCGGGCGCCGCAAGCAGGCGCTGCTGGGCGACGCGATGGAGGCGGTGATTGCCGCGGTCTACAAGGACGCGGGCTTTGACGCCGCGGCGGAGGTGATCCTGCGCCTCTGGGGCAGCCGCATCCATAAGGTCGAAACCGACGCGCGCGACGCCAAGACCTCCTTGCAGGAATGGGCGCAGGCGCGCGGGCAGAAGGTTCCGACCTATGTGGAGGTCTCCCGCAGCGGCCCCGACCACGCGCCGGTCTTCACCATCGCCGCGCGGCTGCAGGACGGCACCGAGGCGCAGGCCACCGCAGGTTCCAAGCGGCAGGCCGAACAGGCCGCCGCCAAGGCCCTGCTGGAACAGTTGGGCTAAGGTCAGACCACGCGGATATAGCCCGCAAGCCCGGTCTTCTGGTGCTCGATCACATGGCAGTGGAACGCCCAGTAGCCCGGGTTGTCGGCGACCAGTGCTATCTCGGCCACCTCGTCCTTCAGCAGCAGCATGGTGTCGGTGACCAGAGGTGGCAGCTTGCGCAGGTTTGAATTGATGGGCGCAAACGCCAGCCCGTGCAGGTGGATCGGATGCAGGTTCGGCGACTCATTCCTCAGCCGCAGCACATAGCTTTTGCCGCGCTCCAGCGTGGCCAGCGGCCCGGTGCCCTTGGCTGCATCCCCGGCCCAGGGCGTGCGGTTTATCGACCAGAAGCTGTAGCCCATCGAGCCGCAATAGCCGTCATTCGGCGGCCCGCCCTCCGGCGTCCAGCCAAAGACGAAGTCATGCACCTCTGCATTTGCCAGATCGGGGCGTGAAACCGGGTTCGGCGGCAGCGGTTTCAGCTCCCGCAGATCCCGTGCCAGGTCCGCGCCAACCGACTGCAGCCGCGCCATGATGCGCGCAGGCTGGCCCGGCAGTTCTGCCAGCAGATCCGCCATCTGCCCCTCGCCCGCAGGCATTTGCAGCGCAAAATCCACCCGCTGGCCGGGGCCGACCAGCAGCGGTTCCTCAGCTGAGGGCAGGGGTAGCTCAAACTCCACCGGATGCCCGTCCCAGGCAATGATCCGTGCCTGATCGGTACTCAGGTGCAGCTTGTAGATCCGCGTGGTGTCCGAATTCACCACCCGCAGCCGTACCAGCCCGCCCGCCGGATGATCATAGACTGGCGACTGCAGCCAGTTTGCAGTCAGCACATTGCCGTGGGTCCCGCCGCGGGCCGCACCCCGCGCGGTGTAATAGGGAAGGAACGCGCCCGCATCATCCAGCCGGAAGTCGCGCAGGTTGATCACCTGATCGGCGTCGAACCCGGGGTCCTCCGTTTCCCGGATCACCATCACCCCGGTCAGCCCATGCGCCATTTGGGCCATGGTCCTGCAATGCGGGTGATACCAGTAGGTGCCCGCATCCGGCGGGGTGAATTCGTAGTCGAATGCCTCCCCGCCCGCGATTGGCATCTGGGTCAGGTAGGGCACACCGTCCATTTCATTGTCGATCCGCAGCCCGTGCCAGTGCATCGCGGTGTAATCTTCGGTGCCATTCTCCACCCGCAGATGCATGGGCTTGCCCTGGGTGCCAAACAGAACCGGCGGCGGCGCGTCCGGCGACAGGCTCACCAGCCCCCGGGTCAGCGTTTCACGGAAAGCAAAGCTGGCAGGCTGAATGGTCAGCCTCTGCGCCCCGGCGGCCCCCGCCAATCCCCAGCCGCCCGCACCAATCGCCCCGGCAGATGCAGCAGTTCCTAGCAGAAAATCACGGCGGTTCATCAGGCAGGCCCCTTATGTGCTCTCAAAGACAGGCCTGGCTTGTGGAACTGGCTCGGCGCGGTGGTTCTTTCACGGGATTTGCCACAGGTCTTTGACATAGGGCAAGCTGGCTGAAACCCAATGAAAACGCCTCTGGCCCCTGTGGGTAAATTCCTGTAGAGGCACTGATCTGCAAACAGGACCAGTTGAAATGACCACACGCGCCGGATTCGTTGCTCTGATCGGAGAGCCCAACGCAGGCAAATCCACCCTTCTGAACCGCATGGTCGGGGCCAAGGTCTCGATCGTGACCCACAAGGTGCAGACCACCCGCGCCCGCATCCGCGGCGTGGCGATGGAGGGCGATGCGCAGCTGGTGTTCGTTGACACCCCCGGCTTGTTCAAGCCGCGCCGCCGCCTGGACCGCGCCATGGTGGCCGCTGCCTGGGGCGGCGCCGCGGACGCTGACGTGGTCGTGCTGATGGTGGAGGCCCACCGCGGCATCTCCGAAGGGGCTGAGACCATCCTCGAAGGCCTTGCGGAAATCGGCGAGGGCCGCACAGTGGCGCTGGCGATCAACAAGATCGACAAGGTTCCCGCCGAAAAACTGCTGGGCCTCACCCAGGAGTTGAACAGCCGTTACTCCTTTGCTGAAACCTTCATGATCTCGGCAGAGCGCGGCCATGGCGTCGATGACCTGCGCCAGTGGCTGGCGGGCAAGCTGCCGGAAAGCCCCTGGCTCTACCCCGAGGACCAGATCGCCGACCTGCCGATGCGGATGATCGCGGCGGAGATGACCCGCGAGAAGCTGACCCTGCGCCTGCACCAGGAGCTGCCTTACCAGCTGACGGTCGAAACCGAGAAATGGGAAGAGCGCAAGGATGGCTCCGCCCGCGTCGACCAGATCATTTACGTGGTCCGCGACGGCCACAAGGGCATCGTGCTGGGCAAGCGCGGCGAGACCATCAAGTCCGTCTCTCAGGCCGCCCGCGCCGAGCTGGAGGAATTCCTGGGCCGCAAGGTGCATTTGTTCCTGCAGGTGAAGGTGCGCCCGAACTGGCTGGAGGAGGCAGAGCGCTACTCGGAAATGGGCCTCGACTTCAAGGACGGCAATTGACGCTTCCATGCGCGTCTTCTTTGTAAAAATACTCCCGCCGGAGGCTCCCGCACTGCCCGCGGGCACTGACGCAGGCGGGGGCGCGGCATGACCCGCCTCACTGCCCGGTTCTGGGTGGACGCCTATCTGGCCCGCCTGCGGTTTCAGGATATCCCGGCGTTCATCACGTCGCACGGCGACGACACCGCCGGCGCGGTTCTGGTCAAGCTCAACTCGCTCGACGGCCAGGCCCGGGCCTTCCACCGCACTTATGATCTGATGAGCGGTGACCGCAAATGGGATGAACTGGCCGCCGGGGCAGAAACGGAGGTCGATGCCTCGATCCGCCGCCAACGGGAGTTCGACCCCGATCTCTGGGTGATCGAGGTCGAGGACCGGCAGGGGCGCCATCTGCTGGACGAACCCGGCCTGGAATGATCCCGCTGCTTGCAGCCCGCCCGGCAATGCGCTCTGGTGGGGCGGACCGCAGGACAGGGAGGCCCGGTGTTGGAATGGCGTGATCACGGCATATTGCTTTCGGTGCGCCGCCACGGCGAAAGCTCGGCCATCATTGACGTCTTCACCGAAGAGCATGGCCGCCACGCTGGCATCGTGCGCGGCGGCGCCAGCCGCAGGATGGCCCCGATCCTGCAGCCCGGCGCGCAGCTGGACGTGACCTGGCGGGCGCGGCTGGAGGACCACCTGGGCAGCTACCACGCAGAACCCCTGCGCAGCCGCGCAGCCGCGGCGCTCTCCGGGCGGCTGGCACTGGCCGGGCTCAACACGGTCACGGCGCTGTTGTCCTTCTGCCTGCCGGAACGCGAGCCGCATCCGGGCCTCTATATCCGCAGCGAACAGTTGCTGGACCTCCTGGGTAGCGAAGACCTCTGGCCCCTCGCTTATTTGCGCTGGGAACTGGCGCTTTTGGAGGAGATGGGCTTCGGCCTGGATCTGACCGCCTGTGCCGTGTCCGGCAGCCGTGTCGGGCTGGCCTATGTTTCGCCGAAAACGGGCCGGGCTGTTTCACGTGAAGGTGCCGGGGACTGGGCGGAGCGTCTGCTGCCGCTGCCGCCGGTGATGCTGGGACAGGGCGATGCCGGGAACGCCGAAATCGTGCAGGCCCTGCGCACCACCGGTTATTTCCTGGAGGCGCATCTGGCGCCGTCGCTGGGCAGCCGCCCGCCGCCGGAAGCACGCGCTAGGCTGATGGACCTGCTCAGCCGCCGCCTTTGAACAGCATCTCGCGGCCCGCACTGTTGCTCAGGATCAGCACATCGCCTGAAACCTCTGCCAGCGTCATTTCCTGCAGTGCCTTCAGGAAGGCGCCCTCGGCTTCCAGCTGCGGGCAGGCCATGCGCGTCACCGCCAGCGGCCCGGCCTCGAACCAGGGGTAGGGGGCGCCTTGGCTGCCTTGGAAACTGTTGCAAGGTCCGCTTCCGGCGATCGTTCCCGGTTCCGGGAACGTCAGGGTGGCAGCGGCGGGAATGGCAGCTCCGTCTATGCTTCGCAGCTGCCATTCGGTGCCCGCGGCGCCATAGGCCGACAGGGTTTCATCCCCTGCGCAAGCGCTCGGCAGCAGCAGGGAAGTGATCAGAACAAGACGCAGCACGAAGGCCTCCAGAAACAGTTTCTGCAGCCACTCTGGAATGCTGCTGCGCTTGGCGCAAGGCCTGCCGCGGCGGCCGGCGGGAGCCCCCGACCTCAGTTCTTCCGGATGATCTCAGCGACCTTGCGGCCGATCTCGCTGCTGGCCTTGATCGACGGATGGATCATGTCGGCTGCGTGGTAGGAGCGGTCGCCGTAGGGCACCATGTCCTTGTTCGACAGGAAGAAGATACCTTCATCCTGCGATGCCAGACGGCCGATGCGAGATTCCAGCTCGTTGCCTTCGTCCCGGCAATGCTCGATCAGCGATCCTACCCCGGGGCTGCGCAGGTAGCCGACGTAGATTACCTTGGCCCCGGTTGCGCGCAGCTTCGTCAGCATTGAGGGGATGGCCCCATCAAGCCCGTCAGCCGAAATCAGCTTGTCCATCTTGCGGTCGCAGGCAAAGCAGCCGCAGCCGAGCCACAGGTCGTTGCCGCCGCCATTCACGATCACCCAATCCCATTCGCCGGGTGTAAACTGCTTGCCGATGTTCATCCCGGCAGCTCCCGAAATGGGCAGCTTGTAGATGATCCGCGCGGCAGAGACTGAGCGGTCCACCACCGGTTCCTGCAATTCCCGCGACACCGTGTCTGAAATGGATTTGCCGGCCAGGCTGTGCCAGGCGAGAAGGGAATCCCCCATCGCCAGAATACGGGACGGCTGGTCCGGCTGCACCGTATCGCCGCAGGCGGACAGCAGAAAAAGTATGGGCAAAAGGAGGCAGCGAAAGAGAGACATGCGCAATTGTTAACCACGATTCGTTAAGGATCGAATAACCTGTTTCGGAAACAGATTTATTCTGCGTAGCGGTTGCAGACAGGACGCATGGTGCACGGCGTCCGGCCAGAACAAAAAAGCCCGGCGCGAACGCCGGGCAAGGAGGGGATTGCTCCCCTGCGGTGGTAACTGGCGGGGCTCAACCCAGCAGGCGGCGGGCGATGACCTGTGCCTGGATTTCGGCAGCGCCTTCAAAGATGTTGAGGATGCGGGCATCGCACAGCACGCGGGAGATCTTGTACTCCATCGCAAAGCCGTTGCCGCCGTGGATCTGCAGCCCGTTGTCGGCGGCCGCCCAGGCAACGCGCGCGCCCAAGAGCTTGGCCATGCCGGCCTCCAGGTCGCACCGGTGGCCGTGATCCTTTTCCCAGGCCGAGAAATAGGTTAGCTGGCGGGCGATCATAATCTCCACCGCCATCATCGCCAGCTTGCCGGAGACCCGCGGGAAATTGATCAGCGATTTGCCAAACTGCTTGCGCTCCTGCGCGTACTGCATGGCGATGTCCAGCGCCGACTGCGCCACGCCGATGGCACGGGCCGCGGTCTGGATGCGGGCCGATTCAAAGGTCTCCATCAGTTGCTTGAAGCCCTTGTTTTCCTCGCCGCCCAGCAGGTTTTCCTGCTTCACGTGGAAATTGTCGAAGCCGAGCTCGTATTCCTTCATGCCGCGGTAGCCCAGCACCTCGATCTCGCCGCCGGTCATACCGGGGGTGGGGAAGGGGGCCTCGTCGGTGCCCGGGGTCTTTTCCGCCAGGAACATCGACAACCCGCGGTGGTCGGTGGTGTTCGGATCGGTGCGCGCCAGCAGTGTCATCACATGGGTGCGGGCGGCGTGGGTGATCCAGGTCTTGTTGCCGGTGATCTTGTAATCGCCGTTCTCGTCCTTGACCGCGCGGGTGCGCAGGGAGCCGAGGTCGGAACCGGTGTTCGGCTCGGTGAACACGGCGGTGGGAAGGATCTCGGCGCTGGCCAGTTTCGGCAGCCAGTTGGCCTTCTGCTCCTCGGTGCCGCCGCACAGGATCAGCTCTGCCGCGATTTCCGAGCGGGTGCCCAGCGAGCCGACACCGATATAGCCGCGCGACAGCTCCTCGGAGACCACCACCATCGAGGCCTTGGACAGGCCGAMCCCGCCGTATTCCTCTGGGATGGTCAGGCCGAAGACGCCCATCTCCGCCAGTTCCTCGATGACTTCCATCGGGATCAGCTCATCCTTCAGGTGCCAGTCATGGGCATTCGGCTCGACCTTCTCCACCGCATAGCGGCGGAACTGGTCGCGGATCATTTCAAGCTCTTCCTCCAGGCCGGAGGCACCGAACATGGTGGAACCGGCCTGTTCTTCCATCAGCTCCACCAGACGGGTGCGCGCGGCCTGGCTGTTGCCCTGCTCACACAGCGTCATCACTGCAGGCACCATCAGCGCACGCTGGGCGTCCTGGCTCAGGCCCAGGTCCTGCAGGCGGATGATCTCGCCCTGGTTCATCTGGATGCCGCCGTAGACCTGCCACAGGTATTCGCCAAAGCCGATCTGGTGGAGCAGCTGTTCCATCTCGCCGAACTTGCCTTCACCCTGCAGTTTCTCGGCCCATTTCTGCATCTGCCGCAGCGAGTAGACATAGGTGGCAAGCCAGGACAGACCATGCGCGGCCACCTGGTTTTCCTCGATCAGCTTGCCGGAGACACGGCCGTCGCTGCTCACCATGTCCTTGATGGAGGCGCGTGCGGCCTCCAGCAGCTGGTCCAGCGGTTCCAGCGCTGCGCCGGTCAGCGCCAGCAGGTCGGGAATGAGAGTCGGTTTCATATGCAAGTCCTGTCCGTCGTGGGCCATGAATCAGATCCTTCTTCGGTCGCCCGGTGGTAAATCATTTCGCAGGTGCAGCGCAACAAAAATACTCACGGGTGCGTCATTTGGATCAAATCTTGCGTGTTGATTTTGCCCGTGCAGCACGCTGCGGATGTGGTAGAGCGGAGGTATGACCGCATTGTTTTCGCTTCTTTCCCCGGCTGAGCTGGCAGCGGCCTTTGGCATCGCGCTGCTGGCGGGCACGGTCAAAGGCCTGGTGGGCTTTGCCATGCCGATGATCTTCATTTCTGGCCTCAGCATGTTCCTGGCGCCCGACCTGGCACTGGCCGGGCTGATTCTGCCCACGCTGGTAACTAACGGCATGCAGGCGCTGCGGCAGGGGCCTGCGGCGGCCATGGCCTCGATCCGCAAGTTCCGCGTGTTCCTGCTGATCGGCCTGGTCTGCCTGCTGCTCAGCGCCCAGTCCGTGCGGCTGCTGCCGCAGCAGGCGCTGCTGCTGGTGATCGGCCTGCCGGTTACGGTCTTTGCCTGCATCCAGCTGATGGGCAAGACATTTACCATCGCCAATCCCTCCCGCCGCAGCGAGGCGATGGTGGGGGGCATTGCGGGGCTGATCGGCGGTGTGTCCGGTGTCTGGGGGCCGCCGACGGTGGCCTATCTCACCGCCTTGAATACAGAGAAGACAGAGCAGATCCGGGTGCAGGGCGTGATCTACGGCCTCGGCGCTGTGGCGCTGCTGGTTGCGCATGTGGGGTCGGGTGTGATCCGGGCCGAGACAGCACCGTTTTCGCTGGCGCTGATCGTTCCGGCCGTGGCGGGCATGTGGATCGGCGGCCAGTTGCACGACCGGATCGACCAGGTTCTGTTCCGCCGCGCGACCCTGGTTGTTCTGCTGATCGCCGGGCTGAACCTGCTGCGCCGCGGCTTGCTGATGTAGCGCGGGGGTAGGGGGGCGTCATGCACCAACGGCTCAACGCAGAAGAACTGGCAACCAGCTCTATCCTCGTCGCTCTGGCGGTTATGACGCTGAAGGTGGCCGCCTGGCGGATGACCGGCTCCGTTGCGTTCCTGTCGGATGCGCTGGAGTCGCTGGTTAACATCGGCGGCGCGGTGATGGCCTGGTTCGCGGTGCGCTATGCCCAGCGGCCTCCGGATGCGGGCCACCCCTACGGCCACCACAAGGCCGAATACTTCTCGGCTGTGATCGAGGGCATCCTGATCGTGATCGCCGCCCTGGTGATCCTGCATGAGGCGCTCAACGCGCTGACCCGTACAGGCGATCCCGGTTGGGGCGTTGCCGGCATGGTGGTGAACGCGCTGGCGATGCTGGTGAACCTGGCTTGGGCGCGGGTGCTGCTGCTCGCGGGCACACGTCTCAGCTCTCCGGCCCTGTCCGCCGGCGGCCGCCACCTGATGAGCGACGTCTGGACTTCTGCCGGGGTGCTGGCTGGGCTGGGTCTGGCACTTGCCACCGGCTGGGCTGTGCTCGACCCGCTCTTGGCGCTGCTGGTCGGCGTCAACATCCTGCGCGAGGGCTGGCTGGTGATCGCCGCCTCGGTGAACGGCCTGATGGACACCGCTGCCCCGGAGGAGGACCGCGCCCGGGTCGAAGAGATCATCCACCGCACAGCCAATGGCGCGATGCAGGTTCACGGGCTAAAAACCCGCCGCGCCGGCCGGGCCCTGTTTGTCGAACTCCACATGGTGGTTGACGGCGCCATGACGGTCCGCGCCGCCCATGACATCTGCGACCGGGTGGAGGCCGCCCTGTGCGCCGCCATTCCCGACGTGCAGCCGGTGATTCACGTGGAGCCGGAACACAAGCTGGAGCCCGCCGGTATCGAGCCGCGCTGAAGCGTTTGCATTTCCCCGCCGCCTCCCGTTTAACCGCGCTTAAATCAGGTAAAGGAGCAGGCACATGGCAATGGAGTGGAACAGGCTGCTGAACCCGGGACGGCTGTGCCGGCCGGAGTACCCCGAGGCCCCGGGGCGCGAGGCTTACCTGCAGGACTATGACCGTATCCTGTTCTCCGAGCCGTTCCGGCGGCTGGCGCAGAAAACCCAGGTGCATCCGCTTTACAGCCATGACCACGTCCACCACCGGATGATCCACAGCATGGAGACCTGCAGCGTCGGCCGCTCACTGGGCTCCGGCGTCGGCCAGGCGCTGCTGGCAGCAGGCCGCATCACCCCGGATCAGGTGCTGCGCATCGCCGGCCACGTACAGGCCGCCTGCCTGCTGCACGACATCGGCAATCCGCCTTTCGGTCACTCCGGCGAGGACAGCATCGGCACCTGGTTCGCCGCGCAGTTCCGAGCAGGCCAGGGGCTGGCCGCACAGGTGCCGGCAGACCAGCAGGCCGAATTCTCCCACTTCGAGGGCAACGCCCAGGGGCTGCGCATTGCCGGCCGGCTGGAAATGGCCCGGCGCGAGGGCGGCATGCGGCTCAGCTACGCGACGCTGGGCGCCTTCCTGAAATACCCCTGCACCCGGCAGATCCGCGATGCGGTCTGCGGCAAAGGCCCGGCGCCTTATGCGGGCCTCAAGAAATTCGGCGTCTTTGCCGCCGATACAGCGCTGCTCGATGAAATCTGCACCGCCACCGGCATGATCCGCGAAAGCGCAGGCTGGTACCGCCGCCATCCGCTTGCCTTCCTGGTCGAGGCCGCGGACGACATCTGCTACCGGATTATGGACATCGAGGACGCAGGCGCGGTGGGCGACCTGGACCGGGGTGATGTGGCCGCGGTGCTGGAGGACATCACCGGCAAACCCAACCGCGAGGAAGACGCCGCAATGCCGCTGGGCGAACGTGTCGCCCTGCTGCGGGCGCTGTCCATCGGTGCCGCCACCAGCGCCGTGGTGCAGGCCTTCCTCGACAATTACGACGCCATCATGAGCGGCGAATTCGACGGCGACCTGATCGGCGCCTCGTCCAAGGCAGACGCTTTTGCCGAACTGCAGCGCCTGTCGGTGGAACGCATCTTTGCCGCCCGCCGCAAGACAGAGCTGGAGGTTGCAGGCCGCCAGGTGCTGCACCGCATCCTCGGCCACTTCCACGGGCTTTACACCGATCTGGCCGCCTGCGGCTGGGATCAGGCCGTGCTGGCCAAGGAGCATTCTCACTGGGCACAGCTGATCCGCGCCGTGGATCTCGACCTGCGCGGCGTGGAAGACGCCTGCACCGCCATGCACTCGCTGGCGGATTTCGTCTCCGGCATGACCGACCGCTACGCGGTCAAGGTGCGGGACATGGTGACTGGCAGCCTTCAGGTCTGATCGGTTTCCCGCGCGCGCATGATCTTTTCCCGGGCCGTGCTGTCGCGGCCCGCCATCTGGTCGGTGATCCGGTTTGCCCAGGCGTTGTTTTCGTCCGCCAATGCCTTGATCTCCCGCGCCAGAAAGGCAAAGCCCTGTCCGGCTTTGCCTGCCCGCGCTGCCTCGATGCCCGCGTTGATGGCCAGAATGGACAGTTTCTGCACCGACCGCAGGATGTTCTCCGCCAGCTTGAGGATCTCGGCATTATCCGCTTCGGTCTTCTTCAGCGTGCCTTCCAGCTCCTTGCGCAGGCTGACTTCGGCCGACGCATCCACCACCAGCCCTTCCAGAAAGACCATCTCGCCGCTGTCGTCGTAAACTGCATTGCCACGCTCGCGGACCCATGCGGCGGTGCCGTCGGGCCGGCGCAGCCGGTAGGCCACGTCCCAGTTTTCCCCGGCTGCAATGGCCGCATCCACATCCGCAAAGACACGGTCAATGTCATCGGCATGGGTCAAGCCGACATAGGATACCTTGGCATTGCCAAGGATGTCCGACGTCGGGCAGCCGCACAGCTTCTCAACCTGGCCGGCCATGAACTGCATCGTGAAATTCTCGTCATTGGCACAGCGGTACACGAAGGCGCTGCCAGAACTGAAAATACTGTTGAAAACGGTCAATGCCTGTTGGTCCATCCCGCCCCTCCCTGGGTGTGGCGCAAAACTCAGTAAAACAGCCGTAAAGCTGCGCTTGCGGAAGATTTGCGGTGGAATGGTTAAGGAAGCGTTTACCGGAAAATTAATTTCCTGAAATGAAAAACCCCGGTGCGGAACCGGGGTTTTCTTTACCTGCAGGAATTGAAATGGCGTCAGCCGATGGCTGCGGCTTTCACGTCCTCGTCGATGAACGGCAGGTACTGCTCGAAGTTGTCAGAGAACATCTGCACCAGCTTGGCGGCCTGCGCGTCGTAGGCGGCCTTGTCATCCCAGGTGCGGCGCGGGTCCAGCAGCAGTTCCGGCACGCCCGGCACGTTGACCGGCACATCAAAGCCGAAGTTCGCGTCCTTGCGGAATTCCGCGTCCGCCAGAGAGCCGTCCAGCGCCGCGGTCAGCAGCGCGCGGGTCGCCTTGATCGGCATGCGCGAGCCGGTGCCGTAGGCGCCGCCGGTCCAGCCGGTGTTCACCAGCCAGCAGGTTGCGCCGTGCTGGGCGATCTTCTCGCGCAGCAGGTTGCCGTAAACCTCGGGGCGGCGCGGCATGAACGGCGCGCCGAAGCAGGTGGAGAAGGTCGGTTCCGGCTCGGTCACGCCGCGCTCGGTGCCCGCCACCTTGGAGGTGAAGCCGGACAGGAAGTGGTACATCGCCTGCGCCGGGGTCAGCCGCGCGATCGGAGGCAGCACGCCGAAGGCATCGCAGGTCAGCATGATGATGTTCTTCGGATGGCCGCCGCGGGCGCTGGCCGATGCATTGGAGATGTAATGCAGCGGGTAGGCGCAGCGCATGTTGGCGGTCAGGCTGTCGTCGTTGAAATCCAGCTCCTTGGTTTCCGGATCGAACACCATGTTCTCGATCACGGTGCCGAACTTGGAGGTGGTGGCGTAGATTTCCGGCTCTGCCTCGGCATTCAGGTTGATGGTCTTGGCATAGCAGCCGCCTTCGAAGTTGAAGGTGCCGTTGTCGGCCCAGCCATGCTCGTCGTCGCCGATCAGGACGCGGTCCGGGTCTGCGGACAGGGTGGTCTTGCCGGTGCCGCTGAGACCGAAGAACACGGCAGTGTCGACCGGGTTGCCCTTGGCATGGTTGGCGGAGCAGTGCATCGGCATGATGCCTTTCTCCGGCAGCAGGTAGTTCAGCAGGGTGAACACGGACTTCTTGTTCTCGCCTGCGTATTCAGTGCCGCCGATCAGGATCATCTTCTTGTCGAAGTTCATCGCGATGATGGTCTCGGAACGGCAGTCGTGCTTCTTGGGGTCGGCCTGGAAGCTCGGGCAGTTGATGACGGTGAAGTCGGCGATGAAATCATCCAGGTCTTCACGGTCGGGACGGCGCAGCATGGTGCGGATAAACAGGTTGTGCCAGGCCAGCTCGGTGACCATGCGGACGTTGATCGCATGCGCCGGGTCGGCACCGCCCACCAGATCCTGGACGTAGTAGTCCTTGCCCTTCATGTGCTCCAGCATGTCGGCATAGAGCGCGTCAAAGCCTTCTGCGCTCATAGCGGCGTTGTTGTCCCACCAGATAGTGTCGCGCACGCTGTCGGTTTTCACGACATGTTTGTCTTTGGGCGACCGGCCGGTGAACTTGCCGGTGGTGACCAGGAAGGCGCCGCCATTGCCCAGCGTGCCTTCGCCGCGCTTCAGCGCGGCTTCGATCAGCGCCGGCTCCATGAAGTTGTAATAGACATTGCCCAGACCCTCGATGCCCTGATCCTCGAGGCGGAATTGCGGGTTAACCCGTCCAGATGTCATGCGTTTTTTCTCCTGTGGCGGCGCGGGCGGCACGCAGGCTGCGCGGCTGCGCCAGTGGGGCAATAGAAACGGCATCGCTGCCGGTGGCGCGGTCTTAACATGGCGTTTTGGGCGGTGAACAGGCCGGTTTCAACCAGTTAGCGCCATCAAGGCGATGTTTAGCGCAACCATTGTTCTGCGCCGCGGCAAGTGCCCGCTTGTTCAGCGAACGCTAAGGTATTTTTGCCCCAATTGTGTCCAAAGATCGTCCCGATTCTTCAAATGGGATTGATTCGGCGCACCAGAACGGCGATGAACATGGTAAAAACAAAACATAACAGAGCAGATTAGGGGCAATTCCGATGTCGAAGATTGCTTTGGTTGACGATGACAGGAACATCCTGACATCCGTTTCCATGACGCTTGAAGCCGAGGGCTTTGAGGTCGAAACATATAACGACGGGCAGGCCGCGCTGGACGCCTTCAACAAGAAGCTGCCGGATATGGCGGTGCTGGACATCAAGATGCCGCGCATGGACGGCATGGATCTGTTGCAGCGGCTGCGCCAGAAATCCCAGATGCCGGTGATCTTCCTCACCTCCAAGGATGATGAGATCGACGAGGTGCTTGGCCTGCGCATGGGCGCCGACGATTACGTCAAGAAGCCGTTTTCGCAGCGCCTGCTGGTGGAACGCATCCGGGCGCTGCTGCGCCGCCAGGAAGCGATCAGCAGCGATTCCGAAGGCACCGCCTCGCCCGAGGCCAAGGTGATGGAGCGCGGCAACCTGCGAATGGACCCGCTGCGCCACGCGGTCAGCTGGAAGGGCAAGGACGTGTCGCTGACGGTGACCGAATTCCTGCTGCTGCAGGCGCTGGCCCAGCGGCCCGGCTTCGTCAAAAGCCGCGACCAGCTGATGGATGTGGCCTATGATGATCAGGTCTATGTGGATGACCGCACCATCGACAGCCACATCAAGCGCCTGCGCAAGAAGATGCGCAGCGCGGATTCGGACTTTGCCGCGATCGAAACCCTTTATGGCATCGGTTACCGGTACAACGAAGAGTAAGCGGCCCATCTAAGCGGGGCCTTGTGCCCCCGGCCAGGGGAGTGGCGCGGATGCGCGATACCAGTGTTATGCAACGCCAGCAGGACGGCGATGTGGTCTTGGGGGAGGACTGGGTCACCCCGGACCAGTCGGTGACGCGGGAGATGCAGGTCAAGCGCGCCCGCCGCGGGTTCCTGCCGCTCAAGGGCTCGCCGCTGACCCGCAGGATCATCACCTTCAACCTGATTGCACTGACCATCATGGTTGCGGGTATCCTGTACCTGAGCTCCTCGCGCCACAGCCTGGTGCAGCAGCGCGCCGGCGCCCTGGTGTCCGAGGCGATGCTGGCCGCCGACGTGTTCGAGGCAGAGATGCCTGCAGCCGGAGCCGTCAGCTTTGCCGCCGGTGACGGCATTCAGGCCGAAGACACGCTGGCCCGTCTCAGCCTGCGCGGCGGGGTTGAGGCCTTTGTGTTCGACACCACCGGAAATCTGATATCCAGCATCAAGGGTGTGGACCGCAGCGACGCGCTGAACGTGCTGAATGACAGCGGTGAGCGCCGCACCCTGATCAGCGATGCGCTCTCCAAGCTTTGGGGGCTTGCCGGCGGGGCTGAGCAGCAGGCTGCTGTCTCCGGCCCGTCGCTGGAGGACCGCCTAGGCGGCCTGGTGGACCAGGCGATGAACGGCGGCACCGGCGTTGAAACCGTGGTGGACACCAGCGGCAGCCGGGTGATCTCCGCTGCCACCCCGATCATGCACAACGGTACCGCCGTGGGGGTGATTGCGCTGGCCTCGCCCACCGGCGAGGTGGACGCGCTGGTGCGCGGCGAGCAGGAACGGGTGCTGCAGATGTTCATCGTGGCGCTGCTGGTGTCCGTCGGCCTCAGCCTGGTTTTGGCCTCGACCATCGCCAACCCGCTGTCCGACCTGGCAGAGGCCGCTGAACTGGGCCGCGACCGCGGCAGCCGCAAATCCAACCCGGGCCGGATCCGCATTCCGGACCTGTCCGCCCGCCCCGATGAAATCGGCCGCCTCAGCCGTGCCCTGCGCGGCATGGTCAAGGCGCTTTACTCCCGCATTGACAGTAATGAGCAGTTCGCGGCGGACGTGGCGCATGAGATCAAGAACCCGCTCGCCAGCCTGCAATCGGCGGTTGGAACCCTGCGCATGGTCAAGCGCGACGATCAGCGGCAAAAGCTGCTGGAGGTGATTGAACATGACGTGCGCCGCCTCGACCGGCTGGTCAGCGATATCTCCAACGCCTCACGGCTGGATGCTGAACTGGTCAAGGAGGAAGAGGAAGAGTTCAACCTTCTCTCGATGCTTGGCAACCTGAACCAGTACCTGGGGGAGGACGCCCGCGCCAAGGGTATCGACTACATCACCGATCTGCCCGCCCAACCGGTCCTGCTGCAGGGCCTGGAGGCGCGTCTGGCGCAGGTTTTCGTCAACCTGATCACCAACGCGATCTCCTTCTGCGAGGAAGGCGACGCCATCCGCGTCTGGGCGCGCCGCCGCGCCAACCGGGTGCTGATTGTGGTCGAGGACACTGGCCCCGGCATTCCCGACCAGGCGCTTTCCAAGATCTTCAAACGTTTCTACTCGCAGCGCCCGGTAGAGCATTTCGGCAATAACTCCGGCCTTGGCCTGGCGATCTCCAAGCAGATCGTCGAAGCGCATGGCGGGGTGATCTGGGCCGAAAACATCCGCCCGACGGAGGCCGATGTCACTTCCGAGCCGCTTGGCGCGCGTTTTGTGGTAGGCTTGCCTCTCTGAAGCCGGTTTAGCCCATGTCCGAAACACAAAGCCTCATCCTGCATGCCTCCTGCGTCGCGCTGGAGGGGCGGGGCCTTTTGATCTGCGGCATCTCCGGCCAGGGCAAGTCCGCGCTGGCGCTGCAACTGATGGCCTTCGGCGCCCAGCTGGTGGCGGACGACCGGGTGCTGGTGCAGCTTCTGCACGGGCAACTGGTTGCCAGCGCGCCGGAACCGATCCGGGGGTTGATTGAGGCCCGCTACATGGGTCTCCTGCAGGCGCAGATCCGCAGCCCGGTGCCAGTGACGGCGCTGGTGGACCTCGATGAGGTTGAAACCGAGCGTTTGCCGATGCGCCACACCACCCGGCTCTTGGGGCAGGAGCTGGCGCGGGTCAAACGGTTGGACGGTGCCCATTTCGCCCCGGCGCTGATGCAATACCTCAGATGCGGAGCGCTGGACCCGGATGCCTGAGCAGGTAAAACAGGCGGTCCCGGCGGTGCTGGTCACCGGCCCCTCCGGCGCGGGCCGTACCACCGCAATCAACGTGCTGGAGGATCTTGGCTTCGAGGCGATCGACAACCTGCCGCTGCGCCTGTTGCCCGGCCTATTCGATGCCGCCGCCGCGCCGCGCCCGATGGCCCTGGGGCTGGACAGCCGCAACCGGGACTTCTCACCGCGCGCGCTTCTCGATGTGATCGAGATGCTGTCGGGCCGCCGCGAACTGGAGCTGACCGTGCTCTATCTCGACGCCCAGCCCGACGTGCTCTTGCGCCGCTACTCTGAAACCCGCCGCCGCCACCCGCTGGCGCCCGCGGAATCCCCGGGCGAGGGCGTGCGCCGCGAGCTGGACCTGATGGGGCCGATCCGCGACCGGGCTGACATCCTGCTTGATACTTCCGGCATGAACGTCCACCAGCTGAAGGCCGAGATCGAACGCTGGTTCGCGCCGGGCGGCCGCACCCTGGCGCTGTCGGTGCAAAGCTTCTCCTACAAGCGCGGGATGCCGCATGGCATCGACATGGTGTTCGACTGCCGCTTCCTGTCTAATCCCTACTGGGATCCCGGCTTGCGCGCGCTGAACGGCCGGGACCCGGCAGTGCAGGACTATGTCCGCGCCGATGCCCGGTTCCAGCCGTTCTTCGACCGGGTTCTGGACCTCACCCGGCTGTTGCTGCCGGCCTGCCGGGACGAGGGCAAGTCGCATTTTTCCATCGCTTTCGGCTGCACCGGCGGGCAGCACCGGTCGGTCGCAATGGCGGAAACCCTGGCGAAGGCCCTTGCAGAGGACGGCCTGCAAGTGTCAATTAGACACCGCGAGCTGCAAGGCCAGCAAAAGAAGTGAGAGGCCGGGTTGATCGGGATTGTGATCGTAGCGCATGGCGGACTGGCAAGGGAATACCTTGCCGCGGTGGAACACGTTGTGGGTCCGCAGCCCAGCCTGATGGCCATCGCCATTGGCCCGGATGACGACCGGGGCGCCAAGCAGGACGAGATTTGCAGCGCAGCCAACAAGGTGGACACCGGCGGCGGCGTGGTGGTGGTGACCGACCTCTTCGGCGGCTCGCCCTCCAACCTCAGCCTCAAGGCCTGCGCGCCTGCGGACAGGCGGATTCTTTATGGGGCCAACCTGCCGATGCTGATCAAACTGGCGAAATCCCGCCAGTTGCCGGTTGCCGACGCGGTCCGGCAGGCGATGGAGGCCGGGCGCAAGTATATCAACGCGCAAAACGTAAACCCTGACGGGGAGCAGGCACATTAAATGGCTTTGAAGACGCTGAAAATCATCAATGAAAAAGGGCTGCACGCCCGTGCCTCCGCTAAGCTGGTGGAGGTGGTCGAAGCGTTTGACGCCACGGCAGAGGTGCTGAAGGACGGAATGTCGGCCTCCGGCGACAGTATTATGGGCCTTTTGATGTTGGCAGCCTCGAAAGGAACGACTATTGACGTCGAGACTTCGGGACCCGATGCTGACGCGCTTGCGCATGCGCTGGAGGCTCTGGTGGCCGACAAGTTCGGCGAGGGCTACTAGGGCCCCGCGCCGGCGGCGGAACGGGAAGAGGCACATTGGCGGACACCGCACAAGACAGGAAGACCGGCATCGCGCCGGACACCGCTGAACAGACAACCGGCGAGGTCTATGACCGCCGCACGCTGACCTATGCCAACTCCTTTGACGACCGCTGGACGTCCGTGGCGATCAAGACAATCGAATGGCTGACCGGCAAGCTGACGATCCTGCGCATGGTCAACAAGTTCGAGAAGCGCAACGCCGAATACCGCGGCCAGAAGTTCTGGCGCGGCGCGCTCAACACCATGGGCATCGACCTGCAAACCCCGCAGGAGCAGATCGACAACATCCCCGCCGACGGCCCGGTGGTGATCGTCGCCAACCACCCGCACGGCATGGTCGATGGCATGATTTTCGCTGACCTGATCGGCCGCCGCCGTCTCGACTACCGCATCCTGACCCGCTCGGTGCTGACCGGCCTGGACGAGGCCGCGACCTCCTTCATGATCCCGGTACCCTTCCCGCATGACCCCGAAGCGCAGCGCAAGATGGTGGACATGCGCGCCAAGACCATGGCCTTCCTCAAGGATGGCGGCGCCGTGGCCTTGTTTCCTTCGGGCGTGGTGATGTCGTCCGACAGCTGGTTCGGCCCCGCGGTCGAGCGCGAATGGAACGTCTTCACCGCCCAGCTGATCCGCCGCTCCGGTGCCCGGGTGGTGCCGATCTTCTTCCCCGGCTCGAACTCGCGCTGGTACCAGATCGCCTGCCAGATTTCGCCGATTCTGCGCCAGGGGCTGCTGCTGCACGAGATCGTCCGCTCCTGCAACAAGCCGCAGGCGCCGGTGGTCGGCAAGCCGCTGACCGATGAGCAGATGGAAAAGCTGCACACCGACCCGCGCGGCTTCATGGCTTGGCTGCGCGAGCACACACTGAGCCTCGGCAAGCAAGGCTGAGCCTGCCTGATCACACTGCTGGAAACGAAAAAGCGCCCCGCGGGGCGCTTTCTTGTTCTGTCCCGGCGGTTACCGGGTCGGAACCGGAACCTCGCCCCGGTAATCATAGAACCCGCGCTGGGTCTTGCGGCCCAGCCAGCCGGCCTCGACGTATTTGGTCAGAAGCGGGCAGGGGCGGTACTTGGTGTCCGCCAGCCCGTCGTGCAGCACGTTCATGATCGCCAGGCAGGTGTCCAGCCCGATGAAATCCGCCAGCTCGAGCGGTCCCATCGGATGGTTGGCGCCCAGCTTCATCGATTCGTCGATCGATTTCACCGATCCCACGCCTTCATACAGCGTATAGACCGCTTCGTTGATCATGGGCATCAGGATGCGGTTGACGATAAAGGCCGGGAAATCCTCGGCGCTGGCAGAGGTCTTGCCCAGCCGCGCGACCACGTCCTGGCACGCCTTGAAGGTTGGCTCGTCGGTGGCGATGCCGCGGATCAATTCCACCAGCTGCATCACAGGCACCGGGTTCATGAAATGAAACCCCATGAACCGCTCGGGACGGTCGGTGCGGCTGGCCAGCCGGGTGATCGAGATCGAGGAGGTGTTGGAGGTCAGGATCGTATGCGGCTGCAGATGCGGCTGCAGGTCCTCGAAAATGGCCTGCTTCACGGTTTCCCGCTCGGTCGCCGCCTCGATCACCAGGTCGGTTGCGCCCACGTCCGCCAGCTTCAGCGAGGGCACGATGCGCGCAAGCGCCGCCTTCACATCGTCCTCGGAAATCTTGCCCTTGCTGGCTTGGCGCTCCAGATTCTTGTGGATCAGGCTCAGCGCGCCGTCCAGCGCCTGCTGGCTGACGTCATTCAGCACGACCTCGTACCCGGCCAGCGCCATGACATGGGCAATGCCGTTGCCCATCTGACCCGCGCCGATCACTCCAACCTTCTGAATTTCCATGCCTCAGGCTCCTGAAATAGCTGCGGCAACCATACTGGCCGGGTGCGGGCAGGCACAAGGGCAGCTAACCCGGATTTGAGGCAAATTCTCACTTTAGGGAAATTGCAATGGTTGCCCGCCAAGGTGAGTCTCGGGTGAAAAATTGGTGGTACTATGAGCTACGAACTCAAAAGCGCGGGGGCGCTTGCGGGGGAACCAGTCAGATATGGTCAATCCAGACTGCTGGTGCGGGGGCCGCAAAGGTCCCTGAAGGCCCCTTATGTCGCCTTCCTCGGCGGAACCGAAGTCTATGGGCGATTCGTTGAATTTCCGTTTGTGGATTCGCTGCAGGCCCGGCTGGGGATGGATTGCGTCAACCTGGGCAGCGTGAATGCGGGCCTGGACAGCTTCGCGCAGGATGACACCCTGATCGGGCTGGCCCGCAAGGCCCGGCTGACCGTGGTGCAGATGCTGGGTGCGCAGAACATCTCCAATCCCTATTACCGGGTGCATCCGCGCCGCAACGACCGTTTCCTGGCGGCCCAGCCCGCGCTCAAGACCCTGTACCCTGAAGTCGACTTCACCGAGTTCCACTTCAACAAGCATCTTTTGTGCTCCTTGCGCGACATCTCCGCCCATCGGTTCGAGCAGGTCCGCGAACAGCTGCAGCGCAGCTGGGTCGACCGGATGAGCAGGCTGGTCGATGAACTGGACGGCCGCGTCCTGCTTCTGTGGCTGCGCTATGCGCTGGACGCCGGGGCCGGCTTCCCGGAGGAGCCGGTGCTGGTCGACCGCGCCATGGTTGAGGCGCTGCGCCCCAGGGTGCAGGGCATCCTCGAGATCAAGGCCGCCTCCGCCGCCGCGGCGCAGGATATCTCCGGCATGATCTTCGGCCCGATGGAACTGCCCGCAGCCCGCCACATGATCGGCCCCAAGGAGCATATGAAAATCGCAGAGGCGCTGGCCTGCGACCTGGAGCCGCTGCTGCGCGCCTGAGCGGCAAAGGCCTCAGCCCCAATCAACCCGCACCATCAGAACGGAAAAAGGCCCGCCAATTGGCGGGCCTTCCTTTTGGTCAGCTGTCCGGCCGGGCTCAGCCCAGTTTCTCGGTCAGGGCCGGAACGGCGTCAAACAGGTCGGCAACCAGGCCGAAGTCGGCAACCTGGAAGATCGGTGCTTCTTCGTCTTTGTTGATCGCCACGATGACCTTGGAGTCTTTCATGCCGGCCAGGTGCTGAATGGCGCCGGAGATGCCGATGGCGACATACAGGTCCGGGGCAACTACCTTGCCGGTCTGACCCACCTGCCAGTCGTTCGGGGCATAGCCCGAGTCGACGGCCGCGCGGGAGGCGCCAACAGCGGCGCCCAGCTTGTCGGCCAGGTTCTCGATCAGTTTGAAGTCTTCCTCGGAGCCGACGCCGCGGCCGCCGGAGACAACGATGCCGGCCGAGGTCAGCTCGGGACGGTCGCTTGCGGCAACCTTGTCTTCGACCCACTCGGACAGGCCAGGGTTTGCGGCAGCCGAGATGGTCTCAACCGATGCCGAGCCGCCGTCGCCCGCGGCGTCAAAGGACGCGGTGCGGAAGGAGACGACTTTCTTGGCGTCGTTCGACTTCACGGTCTGGATCGCGTTGCCGGCATAGATCGGGCGCTCGAAGGTGTTGCCGTCGACAACGCCGGAGACGTCCGAGATCACCATCACGTCCAGCAGCGCGGCAACGCGCGGCAGAACGTTCTTGGCGTCGGTGGTGGCCGGAGCAACGATGTGCTCATAGTCGGAGGCCAGGCCCGCGATCAGCGCTGCGGTCGGCTCCGCCAGGCGGTGGCCCAGCGATGCGTCCTCGGCGACCAGCACCTTGGCAACGCCTGCGATCTTGGCAGCTTCTTCGCCAGCCGCAGCAGCAGAGGCGCCAGCGGCCAGAACGGTCACGTCGCCCAGCTTGGAGGCAGCGGCAACGGCTTTTGCGGTCGCGTCCAGCGCCAGCGCGCCGTCGGTCACTTCAGCAAGGAGAAGAACAGCCATTACACAGCCCCCGCTTCTTTGAGTTTCTCAACCAGCTCGTCGACGGAGCCGACGATGATGCCTGCGGCGCGTGCCGGCGGCTCTTCGGTCTTGACGATTTCCAGGCGCGGGGTGACGTCGACGCCGTAGTCGGCGGCGGTTTTCTCGTCCAGCGGCTTCTTCTTCGCCTTCATGATGTTCGGCAGCGACGCATAGCGCGGCTCGTTCAGGCGCAGGTCCACGGTGATGATGGCGGGCATCTTCACGGAAATGGTCTGCAGGCCGCCGTCGACCTCACGGGTCACCTTGGCGTTGCCGCCTTCGATGTCCAGTTCAGAGGCAAAGGTGCCCTGGGACCAGCCCAGCAGCGCCGACAGCATCTGGCCGGTTGCGTTCATGTCGTTGTCGATCGCCTGCTTGCCGCAGAGCACGACGCCGGGCTGCTCTTCCTCGACCACTTTGGCCAGGATCTTGGCAACCGCCAGCGGCTCGATGTCGGTGTGCACGTCGTCGGCAGCAACCACCAGGATGGCGCGATCGGCGCCCATGGCCAGCGCGGTGCGCAGGGTTTCCTGGGCCTGCTTCACGCCGATCGACACCGCAACCACTTCGTCAGCCTTGCCGGCTTCCTTCAGGCGGATGGCTTCTTCGACGGCGATTTCGTCGAAGGGGTTCATCGACATTTTCACGTTGGCGAGATCGACACCGCTGCCGTCCGCTTTGACGCGGACCTTCACGTTGTAGTCAATCACGCGTTTGACAGGCACGAGTACCTTCATTTTGCGTTCTCTCCTTAACAAACGGCAAGCCGCCCAGGGCGACTCCCCCTCTATGCTCTCGCAGCGTTGATACCGGCTGGTGCGGGCGCGCAACAGGGCAAAATCGTCACGTTAGCGCACGCCGACGTCGCGTTTGCTCATTTGGAACATCATTTTTGCAAGAATGTTTCCGGTGGGAAATCCGCCTGCCGCAACGGCAGGGCCCGGCAGCCCCGCATGACGCGTTTGACGCCGGATTCGCAAGAATCCGGCGCCAAAGTGCGAATCAGACCGGGGCAGGGGGCCTCAGCGGTTGGCGCCGGGCACCCACAGCACGTCGTCCTTGCCGCCGTTGTTGGCGGTTCGGGCGGCGACAAAGAACCAGTCGGACAGGCGATTCAGGTATTTCACCGCCGCCGGGTTCACGTCTTCGGTTGTGCTGAGGTCGGTAGCCAGCCGTTCGGCGCGGCGCGCCACTGTGCGGCAGACATGCAGATGCGCCGCCAGTTTCGACCCGCCCGGCAAGATGAAGCTGCGCAGCGCTTCCAGATCCTTGTTCATGACGTCGATCTCGGCTTCCAGCCGCTCGACCTGCGCCACCGCAACCCGCAGCGGCGGGTATTCGGCCTCGGCGTCTTTTTCCATCTCCGGCCGGCACAGGTCGGCGCCCAGATCGAACAGGTCGTTCTGGATCCGCGCCAGGGCGGCATCCATCTCGCCATCCGCCTCCAGCCGTGCCACGCCGACAAAGGAGTTCAGCTCATCCGAGGTGCCATAGGCATTGACCCGCGCCGAATGCTTGGCCACCCGCTCGCCGTTTCCCAGCGCAGTTTCGCCCTTGTCGCCGGTGCGGGTGTAAATCTTGTTCAGAACGACCATCGCCGCTTATCCTCCCTGACTGCGCAGATAGACGTAGGCCAGCAGGATCACCACTGCAATGAATTGAAACAGGATGCGCAGCCGCATCATCTTGTTTGCATTCTTGCGGTTGAACTCGCCGCCCTTGCCAAAGCCGCCAATGCCGACGGCCAGCGCAACAACCACGGCGGCGACAGCTGCCAGTCCCAAATAATACAGCGGATCGCTCATCCTGTCCCCCAAACGCGTTTTTTCCGTTGCCACCCATCTACTCTGCCCAAATGCAGATGGCGAGCCTATCCAAGCCTGACGAGGATGCGGTCAATTGCCCGGGTCGGCAGGATGCGCCGCAGAAAACCCGCGATATGGGTGGGTGTGGTGACGTAGTAGCGCGGATGCGGCCGCCGGGATTCGCAGGCGTGCGCCAGCTTGGCGGTCACGGCGGAGGCCGGCAGCTCGAACCGGTCCGGGCCGCTGCTTTCATATAGCCGCTTCAGCAGCCGGGATTCGTACAGCTCGCGCAGTGGCGAGGCTTTCCAGTCGATGAAGCGCTCGAAATGCGGAATCGACTTCTCGCGGATCTTCGACGTCACCGGCCCCGGCTCGATCAGCACCATATGGATGCCGGTGCCCTGCAGCTCCACCCGCAGCGTATCGGTCAGCCCCTCCAGCGCGTATTTCGTCGCCACATAGGCACCGCGCCAGGGGAAGGTGACGAACCCCAGGATCGAGGAATTCTGCACGATCCTCCCGTGGCCCTGCCTGCGCATCACCGGAATGACCTGCCGGGTCAGTTCGTGCCAGCCAAAGAAATTGGCCTCGAAGATGGAGCGCAGACCTTCGGTGGGCAGATCCTCCACCGCACCGGGCAGCCCGTGCGCGCCGTTGTTGAACAGTGCATCGAGGGTGCCGCCGGTGGCCTCCAGCACCTCGGCCAGGCCGGCGGTGATGCTTTCCGGGTCAGTGTAATCGATGCGCGGGCTTTCGAAACCTTCGGCGCGCATCCGGTCGCAGTCGCGCTGCTGCCTACAGGAGGCAAATACCCGCCAGCCGCGCTCGCGCATGCCGCGGGCCGAGTCCAGACCGATCCCGGAGGAGCAGCCTGTGATAAGGATGGATTTTTTCACGGTTACGCCCTTTTGCCCGGAAGTCTCCGGGACCAGTTATGGGCGTTTCTTGCTCACCAGGGAAGCGGCAATCCAGCCGACCTTGCCCTTGCCGGGCGCGCGCAGGTGCAGCCAGCCGGTGCCGTTGTCCTCGAACACGATCACTTCGTCACCGCCCAGCAGGCGGGTGATCACCGGATAATTGGTGCCTGGCCCCTGCCGCATGTTCACGCGGGACGCCCTGATCTGGCGGATGTCCTGCGCCGGCTGCGGCTCGGCCAGGGCTGCGCCCGCCGGTTCAGGCGAATCGTTTTGCGCTTCAGTCCCGGCAGTGGCCGGCTGAATAGCGGCAAGGCCGCCCTCCAGAGACGCCAGCTGGAGCGGCGCGCCCTGGTCCGACACCGCCGGGAACACATTGGCGCTGTCGCCGATGGCCAGGCGGGCCTGGGTGATCTGCCGCAGCGCCACCCGCGACCGAAGTTGCGGGTCGGCGGCAGGGCGGACAGGCCGATCAGCTTCCTGCGTGCTGCCGGCCGGGCGGAAAGTCACATTGCGGATCAGGGATTTGGCATCCTCGCTGGCGCGGCTGCTTCGGCTGCCCTGCCGGCTCTCGTCCGGCGCGGCGAACGCCGCCTTGGCGATCTCCAGGGCTTCAGACCGTTCCTTGCGCGGCTCGAAATCCGTACCCCCGCTGAGTTCGTAGAAGCCCCAGCCCAGAAAAGCGAAAGAAACTAAAATGAAACGCGACATAACCCTGTCCCCCTAGTACCACCACACGCGGCGGCTGCACGGAATAGCATTGGTTTGAAATGGAAACGCACGGCGCAGCTGCCTGGTTCCACTCTAATCTAGGGCAAGTTAACAGCGGGGAAACAGGGGAGACTCCGCTATCTTCTCCCCCGAACCGTTGGCACCGTGCTGCATCTTGCGAAATTCGTGCGCGCCCGCTTTACCAATTCCGGCGGCGGCAGTATCACGATTTCATGACCGACCTGGTAGAAGATCCCGACATGCCGTCTGCCCCCGAACAGGGTGAAATCCTGGAACCGCTGCGCCGCGCCATTGGCGAGCGCTATCTGACCTATGCGCTCAGCACCATCATGCACCGGGCGCTGCCCGATGCCCGCGACGGGCTGAAGCCGGTGCACCGGCGCATCCTCTATGCAATGAACCGCCTGCGCCTCAGCTCCACCGGCGGCTTTTTGAAGTCGGCCAAGATTTCCGGCGACACCATGGGCGATTTCCACCCCCACGGCGACGCCGCGATCTATGACGCGATGGCGCGTCTGGCGCAGGACTTCAACGTCCGCTACCCGCTGGTCGACGGCCAGGGCAACTTCGGCAATATCGACGGCGACAACCCCGCGGCCTCGCGCTACACCGAGGCGCGGATGACCTTCGTGGCTGAGGCCATGCTGGAAGGCCTCAACGAGGATTCGGTCGATTTCCGCGACAACTACGACGGCCGCCTGACCGAACCGGCAGTTCTGCCCGCGACCTTCCCGAACATCCTGGCCAACGGCGCGGCCGGCATCGCGGTGGGCATGGCCACCAACATCCCGCCCCACAACATTGCCGAGCTGATCGACGCCTGCCTGCATCTGATCCGGACGCCGGATGCCCGCGGCGACACCCTGCTGAACTACGTGCCCGGCCCGGACTTCCCCACCGGCGGCATCATCGTCGAGCCCAAGGAAAACATCGCCAAGGCCTACAGCAGCGGCCGCGGCTCCTTCCGCCTGCGCTGCAAGCACGAGGTCGAGGATCTGGGCCGCGGCCAGTGGCAGGTCGTCGTCACCGAGATCCCCTATCAGGTCCAGAAGTCCAAGCTGATCGAGAAGATCGCCGAGCTGATCCAGACCAAGAAGGTGCCGATCCTCGCCGACGTGCGCGACGAATCGGCGGACGACATCCGCATCATCCTGGAACCCAAGTCCAAGAACGTGGACCCCGAGGTTCTGATGAACATGATGTTCCGCAATTCGGACCTGGAAATCCGCTTCAGCCTCAACATGAACGTGCTGATCGACGGCGTCACGCCCAAGGTCTGCTCGATGAAGGAGGTGCTGCGCGCCTTCCTCGACCACCGCCGCGACGTGCTGCAGCGCCGCTCGCGCCACCGGATGGAAAAGATCGACCACCGGCTGGAGGTGCTCGAAGGCTTCATCATCGCCTTCCTGAACCTCGACCGGGTGATCGATATCATCCGCTATGACGAGGACCCCAAGGCCGCCCTGATCCGCGAGGACTGGAGCAAGGACCACCCGCGCGCCTTCACCGAGGCCGAATACATCACCCCGGCGCAGGGCGTTGGTGAGCTGACCGAGGTGCAGGCCGAGGCGATCCTCAACATGCGCCTGCGTAGCTTGCGCAAGCTGGAAGAGATCGAGCTGGTGCGCGAGCGCGACGCCCTGCGCGAGGAACGCGCCGGGCTGGTCGAACTGCTGGCCTCCGAAGACCTGCAATGGTCCCGCATCTCCGAACAGCTGAAGGAAACCAAGAAGCAGTTCGGCAAGGATTACGCCGGCGGCGCCCGCCGCACCCTCTTTGCCGAGGCGGGAGAAGTCGAAGAGGTGCCGCTGGAGGCGATGATCGACCGTGAGCCGATCACCGTGGTCTGCTCGCAGATGGGCTGGATCCGTGCGATGACCGGCCACATCGACCTCAATCGCGAGCTGAAGTTCAAGGACGGCGACGGCCCGCGCTTCATCTTCCACGCGGAAACCACCGACCGGCTTCTGGTGTTCGGCTCCAACGGCCGCTTCTACACCCTGTCGGCAGCCAACCTGCCGGGCGGGCGCGGCATGGGCGAACCGCTGCGCCTGATGGTTGACCTGCCGAACGAGGCGGAGATAGTCGACCTGCTCATTCACAACCCCGAAGGCCGCCTGCTGGTCGCTTCGGATGCGGGCAACGGCTTCATCTGCGCCGAAAAGGAAATCGTCGCCCAGACCCGCAGCGGCAAGCAGGTGCTGAACGTCAAGGACGACGAGCGCGCCAAGATCTGCATCCCCGTCGAGGGCGACCACGTCGCCATCGTCTCCGAGAACGGCAAGTTCCTGGTCTTCGCGGTCGAGGAAATGCCCGAGCTCACCCGCGGCAAGGGCGTGCGCCTGCAGAAATACAACATGGCCCGCGGCAAGCAGGGCTCGCTGGAACTGGACGGCGGCCTCAGCGACATCACTACCTTCAACTGGGATGAAGGGCTCAAGTGGGAAATGGGCGGCGGCAAGACCCGCCACGAGGCGGACCTGACCCAGTGGCTCGGCAAGCGCGCCGGCGTCGGCAAGCGCCCGCCGCATGGCTTCCCGCGCAACTACAAGTTCAAGTAAGGCGGCAGAAAGCTGCTGCCTGCCTGTGCCCCCCGCGCCACCCGCGCGGGGGGTGCTGTATCCGGGCCTTTACCCTGCGGGCCGCGCCCGGCTATCAGGGCAGGAGCGAATTACCCTGGGGGACTTCCATGATCCGCATACTTTCCATGCTGGCTGCGCTGGCTCTGCTTACCGCCTGCGGCGAAACCCGCTTGGACGAAGCACCGGAGGATCTGGGCGCCTTCCAGGCCCGGGTGACCCATGTCTATACAGAAAAGGCGCTGCAATGGCCGCTGTCGCGCAAAGCCGACCACAGCGAGTGGACCGCGCCGATCGAAAAGGCGCTGAACACCCGCCTGCGCCGCTATGACGGTGCGCAGCAGTACGACGTTGCGGTGACTCTGGAAGGTTTCATGCTGGCGCCGCCCGGCGTGCCGGTGCTGTTCTCCCCCAAAAGCGCGGTGGTGGTGAACGTCTTTGTCTATGACGTGGCGCAGAAGAAATTCCTGGCGAAAAAGCACCAGATGGAGATCTTCGAAAGCACCACTGGCGAAAGCGCCCTCCTGGGCTCCGGCCATGCCCGTACCAAGGAGGAGCAGATCCAGGGCCTGGCCATCAATATCGCCGACAAGGTCGAGGAATGGATGGCCGAGCAGCATGAAGCGGAGGGCTGGTTTGCCCCGCGCGCAGCGGCGGAAACCGCCGGCGGCACGGACGCGGCTGCGGCCGAGGCGGCACCGGCCGACTGAGCCTTGCGAAAACCGCCCCTGTCAAGCAGGAACGGGTTGATTTTTGCCGGCAAACCAAATAATCCGCCGGCGCAGAGGAAACCGGGTCGCGATGAGACCCCTCATTTCAAAAGGGCGCCTAAGCAATGGCTAAGGAAAAGTTTGAACGCAATAAACCGCACGTCAACATCGGCACCATCGGCCACGTTGACCACGGCAAGACCACTCTGACCGCGGCTATCACCAAATACTTCGGTGACTTCAAAGCCTACGACCAGATCGACGGCGCCCCGGAAGAAAAAGCCCGCGGCATCACCATCTCGACCGCGCACGTGGAATACGAGACCGAGAACCGCCACTATGCGCACGTCGACTGCCCCGGCCACGCCGACTACNCGTTGACCACGGCAAGACCACTCTGACCGCGGCTATCACCAAATACTTCGGTGACTTCAAAGCCTACGACCAGATCGACGGCGCCCCGGAAGAAAAAGCCCGCGGCATCACCATCTCGACCGCGCACGTGGAATACGAGACCGAGAACCGCCACTATGCGCACGTCGACTGCCCCGGCCACGCCGACTACGTCAAGAACATGATCACCGGTGCGGCCCAGATGGACGGCGCGATCCTGGTTGTGAACGCSGCTGACGGCCCGATGCCGCAGACCCGCGAGCACATCCTGCTGGGCCGCCAGGTTGGCATCCCGAAGATGGTCGTGTTCATGAACAAGGTTGACCAGGTCGACGACGARGAGCTGCTGGAGCTGGTGGAAATGGAAATCCGCGAGCTGCTGTCCTCCTACGACTACCCGGGCGACGATATCCCGATCGTTGCAGGCTCCGCTCTGGCGGCGATGGAAGGCAACAAGCCGGAAATCGGCGAAGAGAAGATCAAAGAGCTGATGGCGGCTGTCGACGAGTACATCGACACCCCGGCACGTGCGGTYGACCAGCCGTTCCTGATGCCGATCGAAGACGTGTTCTCGATCTCCGGCCGCGGCACCGTTGTGACCGGCCGTGTGGAGCGCGGTGTGATCAACGTCGGCGACGAGATCGAAATCGTCGGCATCCGCGACACCAAGAAAACCACCTGCACCGGCGTGG
>NZ_WLCM01000019.1 GCF_013317235.1 Leisingera sp. ANG59
TGCAGCTGCGCAAGGCTTCAATTGATTGGCACCGCCGCAAATTTCACGAGATCATCAAAGACGACTACTATCGCGACCTTTTCAGTTTCTGTTGTCTGAACAATGGCAGGCGAGCAATCATTTGAGCCGTGCTACGAAAAATTTGCGTCCAGCAGTTCCCCGCTTTGGAAGCTTGCAGCCTAAGACTGTTGGCCGCATCTTATGCTTCAGAGCAAGCCGTTATTAGTGCGGGCTGACCGGACGGTTACCTTGAGAGGCTGCTAAGGTCTTCTTTGCATATGTACAGAGCGCACCTCTCGCTGCGGGTGCATGGGGCGTAGGTCGAGAGCTTACGTCCCAGCTCTGGAATACTAGCAGGGGGCTTTTGTAGTGCGTAATCACCGATAATCTTAAGTAGTGTCACACTACAATTTTCAATAAGCTATTGGTATAATTAAAAAATATCGTGTTTCGACGTAATGGCTTCCTAATTTAGTAAGCGGGAAAAGAAGCTACGCTTTGGCCTGTTGTCGGAGAGAAGTGCTGTCACACGGCCTTCGGAGCTGTCCAGGCGCTTCCGTAGATCGTTGATCGTGTCAGTCATCTGCTCCTTTTGAGCCTCCAATCCGTTGGCCCGCTCGCGTGCGACCGCCAGCTCTTTTTCCAGTTCAAGAATGCGGTCTAAGTTTCTGTTGGTAGGGGTTAAATTGTCCTGTCGCGCAACGTTGCTTTGTTCGTGTTGCGCGTCGTGTTGCGTGGCGGTGGGGGGGAAGACGCGGTGCAATTCGGATGGGTCGATCTCATATGAACCGCTGTTACCTTTGGCCGCTGAAATCTTTCCGCTTTTTATGGCTCTTTGGATTGTTGTCTTGTTCTTCCCAGTGGCCTTCGCAGCCTCGGATAGTGTGTATTTCATGCTATTGCGCCACGTTTCTTATTGCCTGTTGCGCAACAGTTTAACGTGTTGCGCCTTGCAGCGCCAAGGAAACCTGGTGCGAGGCACCTCGAACTCAAGTTAACGCAAGCTGCCCTGCTTCCCGCAGTAGGCGACGAAGGCAGCACCTGCGTTCTTCGGCGGGTTTCCTTTGGTCGTTTCGCTCTTGGCGAAGGAGAGCCAGTCAGAGCGCAGGGCGTAGTAGTCTAGGCCTTTCTCCCTGGCGATACCCCGTGCCTTTTCCTCGGCCCATTCCGGCAGTCGGATCTCGGGCAGGAGGTCGCTCTGCGGTGAGCGGGGGCGGAAGATCACCAGATCTTCGGCGGTCAGCTCCATGCGATAGAACGGCGTGTGATCGTCCTCGATGATCTGGCGGATGTTCAGCCGGAACTTCTTCAGGGGGGCATTGCTGCCGGTCTTTTCCTGAAGCTTGGCGAGGCCGACCTGCCACTTTGGCTGACCTCCGCAATGCTTGCGGCCGATCTCATACAGGCGGCGTTCTAGGGGGCGGCGAAGGCGGAAATAGTCGTTCGAGATCGTCACAACCTCGTCGCCCTCGATCGCGCGCATCACCCAGTCGGACAGGATTACCTCGCAGTAGTCGAGCCGCCACTTGCCCTCTTCTTTCATGACGAAGCCGCTACCCGATTCCAGCAGGCTGAAAAAACGTGTCTCGCGCTTGTTTCCCGTCTGAATATCGGTCTGGAAGGTCGTCCCGATGAGCCTCTGGAACGCTTGTTCCAGGCGTTGATACTCGACCCCACCCGTCTTGCGGTTGGTAGTGATCATCAGCTCACGGGCGCTGAAACGCACTCGTTTGCCGATTTTCTCGCCCCGGTTTTTTCGGTGCATGAGCTGGCTCACGCAGAAAATCAAAATGTCCTTATCGAAGATCGTGGGCAGACCGACCCCGGACGGTACGATTTTCAGCCGGTTGTCGCCACCGCGATATTCTAGGTGGCGCATGTCTGGCTTGGTGGCGAGCGAGAACAGTGGGTGCTCCATCGAGGCCATGTCGTCCTTCGGCACCACATCGGAAATGTCGAGGATGAAGAAATCCTTTTGGGGGTGTCTGTCGGGGAGCAGGGGCATCCATTCGCCTAGTTGGGTTCGTTATATCTGGAACCAGCATTGGACAGGACCGGCGGGCTCGTCAAGTTCGTTATATCAGGACCCGAATCTGAGGTGAAATTCGTTCGTTAGTTTCGGAACCCAAATTCGTTAGTTTCGGAACCCAAATTCGTTAGTTTCGGAACCCTGTGGATAATTTCCTTTTTTTTAAACAGAAGGTTAGGGGCATATTTTGGCCCCGTAACATACTCCGTAGGTAACACTATTAACACTAGCGGTCAGCGACCGTGGCTCGGTCCCCGATCCCGTTCCGGGCTGGGACGCTCGGTGAGATCAGTTTCCCGTTCTGCCGAGGGTTCTTTCCGAACCGCAGGAGCTGCCAGGCCAAGATTCATCTCATGCCGCTCCACCTCTGCCAGTGCCTCCTGCGGCCAGCAGATTTGCTCATCGATCTGGGTTGCCTCCGGACGCAGCATATTTTTGACTACGGCCTCGACCCTGGCGCAAAACGCTCCGCACTTCGCCACCACTGCCGCCAGGTGCATCCGGTCGGACAGGCTGGGGAAGAACTCACGCCCGGACTCATACCCGTCACCCATGTTCGCCCGCAGTCCCATGCCGACCCCATGGGCCGCTTCAAACACACGCTCTGCCCCTAACCTGACAGCCCGGATCAAAGGCCAGGGATCCGTTTGGGGATCTCCCCTCACGCGATCCAGCTCCAGAGCGCCCTCAGGAGGCTCGTAGGAGCGCCCTTGGACCTTGTGGCGGGCAATCTCCCCCTTGAGCATCAGAAAGTCGCTCAGGGCCTCTGTGTCGCGTTCTGAGAGGTCTGTGTCCCGGATGGCATCCCACAGCCCCTGTGAGGGCGCTCTGACGCTCTCACGGGCCTTGTCCATGACCGCCCCATAGGTTTCCGGGGAAAGGTGCTGGCGCTGAGTGATTTCTTTCCGGGTGCCGCGCACGATTTCAGGGTCCAGATGCTCGCGGCACCAATCGGCCCAGGACGTTTGCAAGGCAGAGTATTCATTCCGCTCGCCTGTGGCCTCCTTCAGCTCGCGCAGCGCCTTGTTGGTCGAGATCACCGGCTTGCCCCGGCTTTCCCGGACCGGGGAGACCAGCACATCGACCACGGCGCCGCCCTTCTCATCAAGATCGAGGCGGGTGGCGATCACCGATCCTTTGCCGCCCCAGCCCTCGGCCCATGCCTTTGCCTGGTCAAAGAGCTGGCGGTTGCGCGGGTTGTCGGGGTCATGCAGGCTGCCGACCTTTTCCACCCATTCAGGGGAGACCACGCAGATGGCCTGCAAGCAGAGCGGCGCACCCTTCCGCTCGCCGGCCCCCAGCTCGGTCTTGTGGGCTTTGAAGGCGGCGAGATAGTCGCGGTCGTTCTCGGCCTTCGACCAGGCAAGGCCGAAACCGGGTTCCGCATCATCCCGGACCCGCGCCTTGCCGGTTTCGTCGTGGCGCTGCGCATGGAGGGACGCCCCGCGAAGCTGGGCGATGGTGGAGAGCTTGTTGACGCGGATGGCAGCTTTGAACATGGGGCGGTGATAGCGGAGAGCGACAGAATTGTCATTTCAAATGACAACCCACTAGGCAATTCTCTCCGAGCCGCTCCGCTAATTGCCATGGGCCGGAGGTGCTGCGCCCTCCTGGACCTCCTGCTATTCGCCCGCTCAGCGGGCGACAAATCCCTGCCTTCCCCTGCCTATTGGCGGGCGATGTCAGTCAGGGATTTGGGAGCTGCCGAACCGTTCCGCAAAATCCGGCGGCAGCATATGCTGCCGCTTTGGCGGCGTCCGGTCCCAGATTTCCGCATCGGTCAGGGTCTCGGAGCTGACCTCGTAATTCCCGCAGTCGAAGCGGGACGAGCAATCAGAGGGAGCATTCTCGTGGCGGTCGTGAGGCATTTGTTTCCCGATCTGGTTATTGGAGGACCAAGATGGCGGCGGTGGCCAAACAGAACCATTCTTGAAAGTGGATAATTATTATACCATATTCAAGCATGGATTTTGAGTATGACCCCGCCAAAAGTGCCTCGAATCTGTCGAAGCATGGCATCGACTTCGATCAGGCGCAGGCCCTTTGGGATGACCCATGGATGCTCGAAGCGCCCGCCAAGACCGAGGATGAACCGCGCTTCATCTCGATTGGGAAGATCGAGGGCAAGCACTGGGCGGCTGTCTGGACGCCGCGAGGCGAAGCGGTGCGTATCATCTCGGTGCGCCGCGCCCGGAAAGAGGAGATCAGCTACTATGAAGGCAACTGAGTTCGACAAGAAATTCGACGCCGGTGAGGACGTGGGCGATGCAATCGACTGGTCCCAGGCGCGCCGACCGAACGACCAGCCCAAGCGCGTGAATGTGGATTTTCCCGCGTGGGTCGTGGAGGGCCTGGACAAGCAAGCTCGGCACCTCGGCGTGACACGGCAATCGCTAATCAAGCTTTGGATTGCGGAGCGTTTGCAATAAGTTTTGGGTCGCTCACTACGTCAAAATCGAGAGATTGTTCTCCAGGCCAAGATTCCCAAAGTCGCAAAGAGGGAAAAGGCTGAGGTTCTGCGGGATCTGATTGGCCAGTTTTTGCGTGCTAACCTTACCCAAGACCTGTCGGAACGTAAGCACAAAGCGATTGGTTCATCGGTACCACAGCCTAAGATCTTGAAGACAGATGCTCTTCCGACGGTCATCAGGTCGATACGAATATCAACCGAGATGGATGCTGAGTTAGCTGAGTTCGCTGGCATCATGCAAATGACCAAGCGAGATGTAGTGCGATTGGCTATCACTATGGGTGTTGAGCGCATGCCTTGGGAGCTGAACTTAGATAATGATTTTCTCACGAAACGCCGTGGTAGCCGTAGCTTTCAACCTAAGTGGTCAAAGTGGTGATGCCCCCAACAGGGGGCATCTTTTCTGATTATTTGAACCGGTCCCATAAAAGCAAAAGCAGTCTCAAGAACCAGTACGTGGCATGACACCAATCACCAAAAGTCATCCAGTACGACAAAAAATTTCCTTTCTACCTGGATGTTTCAAACTTGAGAGGTAACCGTCCGGCCTGCCCGCACTGACGGCCCTCGTTAGTGAGGGATAATGTCCATTAGCGAACAAGTGGACATTATCGAGGTTGGGCATGGCAAAGCGGCGCAGACGTCGGAATTGGTCTGAAGACGAGAAGCGTATGGTTTGCGCGCAGACGCGGGTGCCCGGTGTATCGGTTGCCCAGGTTGCACGGCGCTACGATGTGAATGCCAATCAGGTCTTCAACTGGCTGAAAGAACCCCGGTTTGCGGCNGTAACCGTCCGGCCTGCCCGCACTGACGGCCCTCGTTAGTGAGGGATAATGTCCATTAGCGAACAAGTGGACATTATCGAGGTTGGGCATGGCAAAGCGGCGCAGACGTCGGAATTGGTCTGAAGACGAGAAGCGTATGGTTTGCGCGCAGACGCGGGTGCCCGGTGTATCGGTTGCCCAGGTTGCACGGCGCTACGATGTGAATGCCAATCAGGTCTTCAACTGGCTGAAAGAACCCCGGTTTGCGGCCGAGGCTGAAGAAGAACCCGTCACCCGGTTCCTGCCGGTCGAAGTTTTAGATGCTGAGCCTGCTTCAGCCCCGCCAGATGCCGGGGCGCAGATCGAGGTGGAGCTTGCCAACGGCCACCGCCTGAAGGTTCAGGGCGGATTTGATCCCGATGCGATTGCCGCACTGATCCGGAAGCTTTCGGCGTGATCCCGGTTCCGGCAAGCACGAAGATCTGGCTGGCCGCCGGAGTCACGGACATGCGCAAAGGGTTCGGCGGGCTGTCGGCACTGGCTGAGAAGGTGCTGGCGGAAGATCCGTTCTGCGGGCACTTATTCGTATTCCGGGGACGGCGGGGGGACCTGCTGAAGGTCATTTGGTGGGATGGCCAGGGGGCGTGCCTGTTTTCCAAGCGGCTCGAGCGGGGCCGGTTTGTCTGGCCTTCTGCGAAAGACGGCAAGATCAGCCTGACACCGGCTCAGCTGTCGATGCTGCTGGAAGGGATCGATTGGCGATTGCCGCAGAAGACCTGGAAGCCACTGACGGCTGGTAATTTTCCCGCGATAGCAGAGCTGTAGGATTCCCATCCCGCCATAGCCAGGGTATATTTCGGCCCATGCTGGATGCGCCCAAAACACTGCCTTCTGATCCCGGCGAGCTCCGCGACACAGCGGAAGGTTTGCTCGATCTGGTGAAGGCGCAGGCGCTGAAGATTGCCAAACTGGAACACCAGCTTGCTGGCCATAACCGGCACCGGTTCGGATCAAAGTCGGAAAGCCTGGATCAGCTTCAACTCCGGCTGGATGAGGAAGAGACAGCGGCGGCGCAGGTTGCCATCGAAGATGCTCCTGATGGTGATGCAAAGAGCCAGAAGGCCAAGCCTAAACGCAAGCCTCTGCCGCCGGAGCTGCCCCGGTTCGACCAAGTGCTGACACCGGGCGAGACCTGCAAATGCGGCGGCATGCTGCGAACTCTCTCGGAAGATGTCACCGAGGAGCTGGAATACGTCCCTGGCCGCTTTATCGTGAACCGGATTGTCCGTCCGCGCATGGCCTGCCGGGATTGCGACCTGATCATTCAATCAGCACTTCCATCGCGTCCCATCGAGCGCGGACGTCCCGGTCCGGGTCTCCTGGCCCATGTCCTGGTCAGCAAATATGCGGACCACTGCCCTCTGTACCGGCAATCGCAAATCTACGGACGGGAAGGGATCAATCTGGACCGGTCCACCCTGGCGGATTGGGTTGGCCGCTCTGCTGCGCTGCTGGAACCCTTGGCTGATGCCATCGGCCGTCATGTCAAAGCGGGGCAAGCGATATTTGCCGACGATACTCCCATCAGCATGCAGGCAAAGGGCAAGTGCGCCACGGCCCGCTTCTGGACCTATGTGAGGGATGAACGCCCATGGAACGGAGCTGACCCGCCTGCCGCCTGGTACCGGTTCACCTCTAACCGCAAAGGCGAGCATCCCTCAGCGCATCTGGCCAGCTACAACGGTTGGATGCACGCGGATGGCTATACCGGCTTCAACGAACTTTACCGGTCCGGTGCAATCCGCGAGGTTGCCTGCATGGCGCATATCCGCCGCAAGTTCGTCGATGTGTTCCAATCGCAGAGGCTGGCCGTTGCCGAAGAAGCGATCCGCCGGATTGCTGAGCTCTATGCCGTGGAAAAGGACGCCCGCGGATTGCCGCCGCAGGAGCGCGTCCAACTGCGCCAATCCCGGTCAAAGCCGCTGCTCGATGATCTGGAAGCCTGGCTGGCCGCGCAGCTGGCACGGATTCCGGGCAAATCCGAATTGGCCAAGGCCATCCGCTATGCTCTGACGCGGATGAAGAAGCTGTGCCCCTATCTGGATCACGGCATCCTGGAACTTGACAACAACTCCGCGGAGCGGGCGATGAAGCCAATTGCGATAGGCCGCAAAAATTACCTGTTCGTCGGCTCCGAGGGCGGCGGAAAAGCGGCTTCCATCGCCTATACCCTGATCGAAACTGCCAAGATGAACGGCGTAGATCCACAAGCATGGCTCACTTGGGTTCTCGCCCGAATTGCGGATCACAAGATCACTCGCCTCGACGAGCTGATGCCGTGGCGTTACGCTGTGCGGGCAGAGTGACAGCGCCCATTCAATCACGGTAGAGCAGATCTACCGGAAGGGCATAATTTAATAGCAGGCAATTATATGAAAAACGGCAACCGTTTCACGCTTGTGACAACCGCTAAGAATGAAGGCCCATATTTTCTTGAATGGATAGCTTATCACCGTTTGATAGGTTTCGATGATTTCATCATTTTCCAGAACGACTCGGATGACTGCACTCATGAGATACTTAGTTGCCTGAGTGACTTGGGACTCGTGAACTACAAGTATAATCGCGCCGGCAAAGGCAAGCACCAGATCCAAGCTTACAGGCGGGCGGTGCGGCAGCCCGAATACCTGCGGAGCGATTGGGTCATGGCGCTTGATATGGACGAGTTCCTGTGCTTGCAGCCCCCGCTGGAAACACTTGACGACTGGTTCGAGAAGCTTCCGGAAGCAGACCAAGTATATGTCAATTGGGCAATGTTCGGAAATTCCGGCCTGACTGACATAACACCCGATCTGGTATCAGAACGGTTCCAGCTCGCCACGCCACGAGAAGAAAGTATCAAGGATTTCCGGCCATTCAAAACCCTGTTTCGCCGCTCCCGTTTCCAGCGGCCAGGTATTCACATGCCGGTCCCGCTCGATGCATCAAACGATACAGTAAAGACCATCAATGCCTCGGGCTTGACTGAACAGCAATTTGAACAGCGGAACTTCCAAAGTACAGACCCAGGTCAGCTCGCCTTTGCCCAAGTCAACCATTATGTCGTCCGAGATGCCGCGAGTTTCGTCATCAAGTCATGGAAAGGCAGCGCACATCAGGCCAACCGTAGCGTCGATCAGACATTCTGGCAGAAACGGAACCGAAATCAATCCAGAGATGAAACCCTCTCGCGTTGGTCTTCCCGTGTCAAAGATGAGATGCAAGTGCTGGATGACCTTTCGGATGGCCGCCTAATGCAGCTGCGCAAGGCTTCAATTGATTGGCACCGCCGCAAATTTCACGAGATCATCAAAGACGACTACTATCGCGACCTTTTCAGTTTCTGTTGTCTGAACAATGGCAGGCGAGCAATCATTTGAGCCGTGCTACGAAAAATTTGCGTCCAGCAGTTCCCCGCTTTGGAAGCTTGCAGCCTAAGACTGTTGGCCGCATCTTATGCTTCAGAGCAAGCCGTTATTAGTGCGGGCTGACCGGACGGTTACCNTGCAGCTGCGCAAGGCTTCAATTGATTGGCACCGCCGCAAATTTCACGAGATCATCAAAGACGACTACTATCGCGACCTTTTCAGTTTCTGTTGTCTGAACAATGGCAGGCGAGCAATCATTTGAGCCGTGCTACGAAAAATTTGCGTCCAGCAGTTCCCCGCTTTGGAAGCTTGCAGCCTAAGACTGTTGGCCGCATCTTATGCTTCAGAGCAAGCCGTTATTAGTGCGGGCTGACCGGACGGTTACCCACCTGCAGAGCGAGGCACCGGTCTAATCGGGGAGGAGCTCGCAAACTGCACCTGTCATCGGATTGGATCGCATGGGGCGGATCGGCTGCACCCAGCCCGGAGCGGTCATTGAACCGCCACGGCGCACTGCCTCAAATGCTGCGGTCAGCACCAGTGGCAGTGATGCGCAGATAGAGACATTTGCAAAGTCTGGGGATCTGCCCACCGGGCGGCGATCCCATGCTGCACGAGCAATGGAAGGAGCAGACCTTCGCCGCAGGTGCAGCCACCAACCATCATCGAACTGAAGGGACGCCGGACTTTGCTGCCGTTGCCCTTCCCGGTGTTTGCTGACGCAGCATTCGCTCGTGGGTGCGGCGTGGTTTTCACTGTGAAGCAGCATGTGTCGCCAAACCGGCCGTTGAAAGTCAGTCCGAGAGGACAAGTCAAATCCTCCCTTTCGCCGCAACGTGGATCGACCATCGAAGAGCGGGACTTTTCAAACCTTCGCTGCAAATTCGCGAATGTCCCCTTCAGTGAGCTGTTCAACAAATGGCAGATTTCGTCGCTATCGAGTTGCCGCCATAAATACGCTTCCACCGATCAGGAACCCGCCACCTGTGTATCCGAACCGCCGCCGCGATTGTGCACTCTGGAAAGATTTGTGAGCTTGTGCGGCCAGTAGTGCATACCCGCCAAGAACGACCCCGACGATAACCGCTGAAGTCACAACGACAATGGCAAACTGAGTGTAGGTATTTGCTGTAGGATCGAGAAACTGTGAAAGAAATGCCACGTAGAAGATGATGGCTTTCGGGTTCAGGACGGCAGTGAAGAACCCGGCCCTGGCGCTGGAAATGCCGCTGACCGATGTTTCATCAAGTTGTAGGGTTACATCTTCCCGATGCGCTTGGATGATCTGTGAAATACCCAGATACGCCATATACACAACGCCCGCCCACTTAACGATTTGGAACAATTCAGAGGAAGCGGCCAGAATGGCACCGACGCCGAACAGGGAAAGCGCCACAAGAACGACGCCGCCGACCAATTCACCCGCAATGCACTGAAACGCGGCTTTTGTTCCTCGCGACAAAGCCAAGCCTGTGACGACAAGAACGCTTGGGCCGGGAATGATTGAAATGACGGTATAGGTGGCAACGAAAGCAAGCCAGAGTTCGAGTTCCAAGATCATATATCCTTAGCGTTAATTCTACTTCTGTTTGACGGCAGGGCGAGAAGTCCTGCCCCTACAATGATGACAATGCCAGCCAGAGAAAGCGTGTCCGGCAATTCACCGAAGAACAATCCGCCCCAGATCAGGCTGAACACCAAGTAACTGTAATCGAACGCGGCCACGGTCGCGGGGGGACCATTCTGATAGGCGATGGCGGCACCCACACTGCCGATCAGGATCACGGCTGCGAGGGCTGTAACGATGCCAAACAGTTTCAATTCCACGGGTTGCCACGATCCGAAGATGATCGATTCTTTCTGTCCCGCAAACAGGCTGAGGATCAGACCGCCAATGATGAACGCGATGTTCAGCGCAAGCGCCATGGCAAACGGATCATTATCGCGGCATTTGGCAGAGGTCAGGACCATCGCGCAGGCATAGAGGGACGCTGCAAGAACCGGCAAAAGCGTTGTGACCTGAAACTCCGACGTGTCCGGTCTCAAGACGAGGATGACGCCGCCGAACCCGAGGGCAATCGCCACGAGGGCGCGTGGTGCGGGCCATGTGCGGGCCAGCATCGCGGCAAGCACCGTGATCAGGATCGGGGACGTGTAGTAGGCCGCAGCGGCCAGCGAGAGCGGCATGAGCGGGAGGGACACGTAGTAGCTCAACCACATCAGGACCAGCAGAACACTTCGCGCAACAACCCATCCCAATGACTCGAAAGGGCGGACACCATTCTTCCAGACAAGCAAGTATAGGATCGGAAGGACCAACGCGGAACGAAGAACATACATCTGCCAAAGCGGCAGGGTGAGACTGGACGTCTTGATGATCGCGTCCCCCAGCGACAAGGCCAGAACCGCAATCACCACAGCCAGTACAGCCCGTTCGGTGTCATAAGTCTTTGCCGCTACTGTCACGGTTGCGTGTCCTGCTTTCCATTTATCGGGATCGGCACCAAATTGGGGGCCGATGTTTCAAGGCGACATAAATCATATATGATGCGTTGAGAAAAAAGAGATTCAGAACACTTTGCATGACCACAGATCATGGATAACCAGTTGCGGAACCTGCCACCACTATCACGGTTCAAGCCGTTCGAGGCTGCGGCTCGTCTCGAAAGCTTTTCGCTGGCGGCGGCGGAGCTGGGCATGACTCAGACAGCGATCAGCAAACAGATTGCGCAGTTGGAAAGTGATCTGGGGACCACCTTGTTCGAGCGCCGAAACCGTGCGGTGTTCCTGACAGGCGAAGGGCGCAGATTGGGACAGGTGGTCAGCACAGCTTTGTCCAGTATCGCGTCTGAGGTGGCGTATATTCGCGGCGATGGGCGCTCGGATGAACTGATCCTGCATTGCCAGCTTTGCGAGGCGTTTTACTGGCTGATGCCGAGGTTGGCCCGCTTTCATGAACGGCATCCCGGCACCGAGCTGCGCGTCATGAGTGCGCTCAAGCCGTTGACGGAGGCGCAAACCCCGTTCGATGTAGCGATCCAAACAACAGGCAGGCCGTCAGGAACCGCAAAGCTGGCCTTCACTGTGTCGGACGAGATTTTTCCGGTCTGCGCTCCTAGCTTGATTGATCCATCGACTTTACCTCTCGATCCCGACGATTTAGCGGCTTACTCACTTTTGTCCCACCGAGTCATCCCGCAGGACTGGATGGATTGGCCGGACTGGTTTGAGGCCTTTGGTGTTGCCCAGACAAGTGAGCGGTTCACACATTTTGACAGTTTTCCTATCGTTCTACAGGCGGCAGTGGCAGGGCAAGGCGTGGCCCTTGGCTGGAAGCGCACGGTGCAAGGAATGATAGACGAGGGAAAGTTGATCCGGCCCTGCCGTGAAACTGTTGTGCATCCCGCCGAACTCGCGGTGTATCAAGGATCGGGCGGTAAGCTGCACCCTATGACCAAGCCGCTATTGGCGTGGTTGTCAGATGAGCTTTCAGAATAGAGCAGTCATTCGACCATTTCGCAGCATCAGTCTTTCTGGGCTCGATCCAACCCACCGCTGCGATGCGAATGCAGGTCCGCTTCGGATTGGCGAACGGCACGAGCCGCCCGCCAAGATGGTTCAAATGTCGATTTGCTCGGCGATGCTCAGCGCATCTTCAAGTTCGACGCCAAGATATCTGACTGTGCTGTCAACCTTGGTATGTCCGAGCAGAAGTTGAACCGCTCTGAGATTTCCGGTTTTGCGGTATATCTCCGCTGCTTTGGTCCGGCGCAGCGAATGGGTGCCGTATCCGCTGGGCTCCAGCCCAATCGCGGCCACCCAATCCCTCACAAGCCGGCCATATTGGCGTGTTGAGATATGCGGGCGGTCATGAAACCTGCTGGGAAACATGAAACGGCAGCCGAGCATCTCCGGTGACTTGATCCATGCGGCAATGGTATCCCGCGTGTTTTCAGAGAGTTCAAACTGAACTGGCCGCTTGGTTTTGCTCTGGATCACGGACACGCGTTCGCGAACGCGATCATCCCTCACCAGGTCGGCGACGGCCAGTTTCACCAAATCGCATCCGCGAAGCTTGCTATCAATGGCCACGTTGAACAGCGCAAGATCGCGCAGGTTGCCCGCCAGCTCGAGCCGCGCGCGGATCGCCCAGACCTGTTTCGGCAAAAGCGGCCGTTTCTGGCCGATGATCCGGCCCTTGTTCCAGGCTCTTCGTTTCGGGGTGACAGCGGGAAGTTGGACTCTTGGCATTGTGCGCCCTCCAATCCTCCCGCCAAACCCAAACATCAGCACAGCGCTGACGCCTCAGTTTACTGGTGGTTTGAATGGCCGCTGTCAGGTTGCTTTTTTCTTTGGGAAACGCTGCAGACGCATTGGGCAGCAGAGAGCCCAAACTGTTTGATGCTGCGCTTTGCATGAATGTCCGCACTACTTTGTTCGTCCAAAACCGCGACAAATCAAAGTGCGTTTTGCCAAGAGATTGTATGACAAGATTTTTAATGGTCTCGGAAAACAAGCGCATTGCGCCAATAATCGCCGTTTGTGCCGTTGCAAAACATTCAAATACGAGAATATGTTGCTTGTTCAGAACCAAGAACAGGCTAAGATCTATATCCGCCTCCCTTTACGCGTTAGTTGGAGCTGAAACACACTTTTCACGTGCGTCAAATTGCGTAAAGTAACCCCAACAATATGATTTCGTCCAAAACCTGGGAGCAAAGATTGAACTGGAACAACCTGAAGGTGTTTTGCGCGGTCGCTAGAAAGAAGAACCTGACTGACGCAGCAACTGAACTGCGGATCAGCGCTTCCACTGCCTCGAGAAAGATATCCGAACTGGAAGACTCGCTTGGCGGCGCTTTGTTCAACAGGCGCACGACGGGGTATTACCTAACCCTTCTAGGGGAAAGAATCCTGCCCATCGCCATGGATACCGAAGCCCAGATGGGTTTCATCATGCGGCAGGCCAGCAGCGGAGACACCGACAAACGCTGTGTCGTCCGCATAGATCTGCCCGAGCTGCTCGGCACTCATATCATCCTGCCTGCACTGAGCTGCTTTCAAAAAGACAATCCTCATATTGCGTTTGAGTTCCTGAACAGCGTGCAAAACATCAAACTGTCCGGCCACGCCAGCGACATCGTTATTCGCCTCAGCGCTCCAACGTCAGGGCAATACAAGGTCCGGCGTGCGGGACAGATAACCCAAGCCGCATATTGCTCACCAAAGTTTTTCGACCGCCACCGAACGGCATTAGAACAACGGGAATACGATACCATCCCCTTTATTGGCTGGTGTGATGACTTTCGCCATATCCCGCTGGCAAGATGGCTGGACGAAGCCACCAGGGGTGCAGAGCTCTGGATGCAAATGTCCAGCCTTCAGTCACAGCTAGCAGCGATCTCTGAGGGGCTTGGCATTGGGGTGGTTCCGAAATTTGCCGCCGCCCGGCATGATCTGGTGCATGTGCTGCGCGACTGTCCGCCCTTGAACTCCGGTTTGTGGCTTATGCGCAATTCTGAGACCGAAGGTCATCTGCACGTGGACGCTGTCATGGAGTGCATAGAAGCTGCACTCCATGATAATCAATCGAGCTTAGTGTGCAGCCAGGCTGCGTGATCCTGCAGGCGGTTCTGGTTTCATCAGGCTGGCAGGGACCTTTTCCCGGGCAGCCTCGCTCAGCAGCATTTCCCCAACCTCCTGGATACGCCGACATAGGTCATCCAGATAGCTTTGGTTGACCTCCTGGTTGGCCAAGATCATCCGGATTCCGGTTTGGCCCCCAAAGGACGCGTAATCAATAAATGCTTCACCGGTCTCTGCGAGATAGGCGCAAATCCTGATATTCAAATCAGAAATCGCGGGTTCGTCCATGGCGCAGCTGGGGCGGTACTGGAACAGGACATTCAGGAATTCAGCTGGTGCGATCACCTCAAAAGCCTCATGCCCCTTCAGCAGCTTTACAAACTGGCGCCGCATATCGATCAAGTGGTCCACTTTGCTTCTGAACCCGTTCATCCCAGCAGCCTTCCAAGCCGTCCAGACTTTCAGGCAATCCGCCCGGCGCGCGCTTTGGAGCGACAATTCTCCCAGTTCTGGAAGCTGGTCGCTCGTAGCATGGAACAGGTAGTTTTCACCACCACCCGAGGTCGCCGATTTTAGCAGGCCCTTGTCACGGGTTAGGATAATTCCTGCTGTCAGCGGCACATTGAGCAACTTGTGTGCGTCCCAAGTGAAAGAATTGGCACGCTCGCAGCCTGCAAGCACATGCCGGTGCTGATCGGAAAACAGGATGGGCGCGCCCCATGCACCATCGATGTGCAGCCAGACATCATGCCGTTCCGCAACTTCGAGACAGGCACTGACGGGATCGTAGGCACCCAAAACAGTGGTTCCGGCTGTCAGCCCGATATAAAATGGGATCTTGCCCTGCCGCTTGCTGTTTTCGATGGCACATTCCAGTGCCAACGGGCACATCCTGCCTTCAGCGTCGCTGGCGACTCCAATCAGATTGCTTTCACCGATGCCCAGAACATTGGCTGCCCGGCGCATGGAATAGTGCGACTGATCCGAAACATAGGCTACAAGCTGTTTGCCTGCATAGCCTTCTGCTTTGATCTCCGGGCAAACCGAATGCCGAGCCAACATCATTGACACCAGGTTTGCCTGGCTTGCGCCACTGACCATCAGCCCCTCCCCGTTGTCGAAGCCGACAAGCTGGTTCAACTGGCGGATGACTTCCATCTCCATAAGGTTGGCAACAGGTCCGACCTTGAAGGTATGCATCACCGCATTGCTGAGCGAAGCCACCCAATCGCCCAGAACCGCGGGCATGCTAACGCCGGAATACAGCTGTTTGTGAAAGCCAAGCTGCGACACGTCCGGGTTCAAGGCCAGGAACTGCGAGAGAGCTTGTTCGATTTCCGCCAGGGAGCTGCCGTTCTGACTATCCAGCCCGACATCAACCAATTCAGCAAATTCATCCCGAGACTTCACGTGGCAGACAGGCCGGTCAGCAGCTTGATGTTGCTGCACAAGGCGGTTCAAAATTTGGCTATAGCGTTCCATACTCACGCTCCTTCAGAGATTTTTGAGGCGGCAGGTGCCTGCAGCCAGTTTGCAATTTTCTTTCCGAGGCCATCCGTCGAGATGACGAGGTAAACCCCCAGTACGGTAATCAGGCAGCCCGCGATCGAGAGCCCTCCCAGCCGTTCGCCAAACAGGATCCACGCCTGCAGAACCGTGGCCGGCGGCACCAGATAGAAGTAGCTTGCAACCTGAGCGATTTCGCCAGCCCGGATCACCACCATTAGCAGCAGCAGAGCCGAGACCGACAGTCCGAGGACCAGCCAGGACATTGCCATTACAAGCTGAGGCGTCACGGTGACGCTTTGGGTTTCAGTGACCATCGACAGAGCAAAGACAACTGCAATTGCGCCGACGTATTGATAGGTTGCCCCGCCCAGCAACGGCAGCCCCTGGCCCGCTCTCTTTTGCAGGATCGACCCCGCCGAAATTCCCAAAAGGGCAATGATGCAAGCCGTCAAGCCACCCAGGTTGACCGCGCCTTCGCCGATTTTCCCTGACCCGGCAATAACCAAAAGCGTGCCGGCAAAGCCTATGCACATGCCCAGTTTCTGCAGCCCCTGCAGCCCCTGCGCCAGCCAGAAACGGGAAAACAGCGCAGTCACCAGCGGCTGCAGCCCGACGATAATCGCCACAATGCCCGCCGACATGCCGGATTTGATGGCGTAAAACACACCCCCCAGATAGGCGCCGTGCAGCAGCATACCGACCAGCATCTGCCCGCCTTTTTCGGGCGTGCTCAAGCGGCGTTCCCGGAACAGCCTCGCCAGCAGGAAAAGCAGTCCGATGGCACAGGCGAAACGGATCGTCAGCATGAAATGCGGCTCGATGTAAGGCAGCCCGTATTTGGCGCCAATAAACCCTGTGCTCCAGAGCCAGACGAAAATGAACGGAAACGTGTTATTCAACCTTTGCATGCTGCCCTCCTTTGCGTGCTGCCGCCGCCGGGCTCATGATCGTGGGGCCTACCAGCTGGCGGCCTTCCAGCGCTCGATGGACCTCAGCGGCCTCACTCAATTCGAACCGGTTGATTTTCCCAGCGCGGATGATGCCCTCTCTGATCGCCGTCAGTACGGTCCCGGCAGCCATGCGGAATTCATCCTGGTCGGCGATGTAATGGGCGATCGACGGCCGGGTCAGGTAAACCGATCCCTGCGCTCCCAGGCGTGATGTGTCGAAGCCGTCCACCTTACCGGAGGCATTGCCGAACAGGACCAGAGTGCCGCGAGGTTTCAGGGCTTTCAGAGACTGGTCGAAGGTTGCGGCACCAACGCTGTCATAGGCAACGTCCACCCCTTGCCCGCCGGTCAAGGCCTGCACATCTTCCCCGAAGCTTGGGGAACTGCTCAGCAGGACATTGTCAAACCCGTTTGTTTCGGCGGTTGCCCTTTTGTCTTCACTGCCAACCACACCGATCAAATTGGCGCCCTTATGTATCAGCCATTGGCCTGCAATCCGCCCGATGCCGCCGGCTGCGGCATGCCACAGCACCGTCTGACCCGCCTGCACCGGAAAGCACCGGTTGATCAGGTATTCAACCGTCAGCCCTTTGAAGAGCAGCGCTGCAGCAATGTCATCCGCAACCTCGGCGGGCAGCGGCAGCACACGCTCCTGCGGAAACAGCCGATGGGTCGAATAGCTACCGGGCGCACCGCCAACTGTTGCCACCCGGTCGCCGATTGAAAACTCCTGCACGCCGCCACCCAAGGCGGCGATCCGTCCGACCCCCTCGACGCCGATACCGGATTGGCTGTGCAGCTCCCCGGGAAGCTGCCCCGATCTGAGATAGACATCAATGAAGTTCACTCCAACCGAGGTCATTTCAATCAAAACCTCTCCGGGGCCTGGCTGCGGCAGCTCCTTGTCAATGGCGTATAAGACGCTGGGCGGTCCGGCGCTGTCGAATACGATGCTAGTCATTTTTTCCATGTTGAATCACCGATTTTCTAATGCAACTGCCCAACATTACCCCTTGCGGGAATTTCAATTTAGGCAAGTTATTGGAATTTGGTTTTTCAGAAATGAAATACGGAGCGAAGGGTCGTCTCCTTGACATATTGCACTATAGGGGTGTGTCTCGAAGGTGTGCAAAATGCAGAGTGGCACCCTTCAGCATTATCTCCATCGCAGTTGCAACGTTAATCTATTGTTTTTATGATGTAATATCGAGCTGTGAGTTGAGGAAGTCGGCGGCCGATCCGACCCTGCAAACGCCTTCCTTACAGCGGCCCAGGCCCCAGAACCTTGCCTGCCAAAAATGGAAAACGGAATTTTATTTTTTTCTATTCCTTTCGGAAATCATCTCGTCAACTTTCAAGCCACGGCGAAATTGAGGAATAAAAAATGATTAGAAATTCAATGCAGGAGCTGCCGGAATTCACGCAGCCTTTCTGGAGCTGGCTCACAGCGAAACCTTTGAAACAGGAGCTGGAGAAGACACAGACACGAACCCCTGGCTACCATATCGCCACAACCTCGCTCACGTTGCTGTGCGGCATCGCCTGTGCCGCTGCTGGTTTTTCTTCCGGCAGCTTTCTGTTGTGGCTGCTGGGCTTTGTGCTGACCACCTCCGGCATCAAGAAAATGCAGGTGATGATCTGTCACAACTGCGCTCACAATATGGTCTTTGACAGCCGCGAAGCGAACATGCGGGGCGGGCATTTGATCTCCGGCTTGATGATGCTCAAGCCATTCGACATCTACAAAAAGGAGCATTTGCTGCATCACGATCACAAAACGCTTCTGACGGAAAACGACGATACTCTTTCCTTCCTCCAAGGGGTTGTCGGTCTCACCCCGTCAGACAGCGTCGCAATGATGTGGTTCAAATTGACGGCACGGGCGTTGTCGCCGGCGGTGATTTTGAGATCCTCGATCGAGCGTATCTATGCAACCGCGGCAGGCCCGAACCGGCGTGTGGCAGTGCTGACAATAGGCTTTTGGACGGTGCTGACGGCCGCTGCAATAGCACTGAATCTGTGGCAATACCTGTTGGTGGCCTGGGTCGTTCCGGTGTTTGCCGGCTATCACATCAGCACGACGTTCCGCCTTGCGGCCGAACATACCTGGCCAAGTGTCGACATTCTGGAACGCCGCGGGATCGACTTCATTTCAGAAAGCACCACCGGCGTCTTCATTGGTGAAGAGCTGAAGATCCCCCACGGCACCGGCCGGTTCGGACGAATGATCCGCATCGCGGTTTGGGCCGGCAAAATGCTGACCTTCCATCTGTTCATCCGCATCTTCGTGATGGTCGGCGATACCCCGTGTCACGACTTCCATCACCGTCGGCCGAAATCCAAAGACTGGCCCAACTATATCACCGCCCGCGAGCGTGATCTGGAAGCCGGCTCGAAACCCTATCCGTCCAACTACCAAGACTATTGGGGCTACCTCACAGCGGTGACCGTGAACTTCAAGAATTTCCGCGCAGCCCGCGCTTATTACGAAACCCAACCCGCAACATAAGGAATTTTGACATGCTTCTTAACAAAAAAGCCCTGCTGGCCACCATTCCCTCGGACTCACACAGCTGGAACCTCGTCTTTATGGAATTCTTCCTGGAAGAAAACGGGTATGACGTCAGCAATCTTGGTCCCAACACGCCGTTGCATGACATCGAAAAGGCACTCCACACCGGCTATTACGACATGGTGGTGATCAGCTCGACAAACGGGCACGCCTATATTGAGGCCCAGGAACTGGCCAAACGAATCCGAGCAAGCGCAACACACAATGGCCAGCTGTTTCTCGGCGGAAAAATCTGCACACAAACCGACCCCGAAATCATCGCGCACCATACCGCAGCTCTGAAAGACTGCGGGTTCGACGAAGTTTTCGACGACAGCGTCATGAACAGTTTCGACCGCTTCCAACTGTTGCTGACGCCTCCCGCCAGCATGCCAGTTCAGCCTGTTTCCGCAATGCACAGGGCCTCGGCCTGAAGGCACTATGCCGTAACCGGGACGGGCAACCCGTCCCGGCAATTTTCTGGAGAACCAAATTGCTCGACTTCAACAAACACGTGCTCGAAAGCGCAGCAGAATACGGCCCTGTCGTCCAACCCAGGATGGGGTTCAGTGATCCGCAGCTCATGTCTCAAGGTCTGCAAGCAACCGCCCAAGCAAACGCCAACTCGGTTTGCACCATAACGTTGGATGCCTTTACCCGCGTGAATAATTTTCAGGCGGCAGGGCGGTCCATTGAGCAAGGAGCCGCGCTGAACGGGTACCCAATTGTGAACCATCCGCCCGCAGTAACGCGCAGGATGCTGCAAGATATCGAACAAACCCGCAATCTACCGGTTCAGATCCGTCATGGTTCGCCTGACCCAACGCAAATTTTCAAGCGTATGGGCGAAGTTGGTGTTTCCGCCACCGAGGGAGGCCCTGTTTCCTATTGCCTGCCCTATTCCCGGGTGCCGCTGGAGAAAGCGCTCGCAGATTGGGCTGTGGCCAGCCGCTCTCTGTCAACATCTTCCCCGCATTCTCATGTGGAGTCCTTTGCCGGCTGCATGATGGGGCAGATGTGCGATCCGGTAACCCTGATTGCGCTGAACATACTTGAAGGCTTGTTCTTGCAAGATCACGGGGTTTCCACGGTTTCGTTTTCGTACGCTCAGGGCATATCGCCAGTTCAGGATCTCGCTGCTGCAACTGCATTGAAACATCTGGCCGCAGATTTCTTTGAACAAGGCAAACACCATTTGGTACTATACGTATTCATGGGGTTCTTTCCCAAAAGCCTGGACGGCTTCCGCCGGATTTCCACCGACGCGCTCAGAGTCGCAAAACAAGCTGGCGTTCAACGTATCATTCTGAAGACACCAGTAGAGTCCAAGCGTATTCCAACGATCCGCGAAAATGTAGCGTCTATGGAGTTCGCTGCGCAGATCTTGCGCCACCCTCAGACAGGGTCTGGGCTTCCTTTTGACAGGGATGAATATCGGCGCATTCTGTCACAGGCCTCCACTCTGATAGATCAGGTCCTTCAGCTGGATCCGGACCTCTCCCAAGCCCTACTTATGGCCTTCGCTTCGGGACTGCTGTCCATTCCGTACTGCCTGCACCCGGACAACAAACGTACAGCCAGGGTAACGCTGACCAAGGACAATTATTATCTGAGCCATGCGAATGAAGAACTGGACTGTTCTTATTCGTTTCTGAAAAATCTTCGCCGAAATATCGATACGTACGATCTTACTGTCACAGCGTGATCGATGCTCTGAGGCAACAAAGCGACTGATGGGAATTCGAACTTCTTAACTTTCAGTCTCAGTTCCTAGAGCGCAGCGTAACACCAGTATCTCTGGTATAGTCGGCTCCCATTTCATGCCTGTGGGGGTCGGCCACAAAACTCCTCGACCCTGGAGGCTGGTGCCGGAAGAGGCAGAATCCTACGTTTAAGGGCTGAGCCGCCGTCCGTGCAATGAGTGGTGCAGCTCGTCCTGATTGCGCATGAACAAAGTCACTACGAGAACCGATCCCGCCAAAGCAGACAACCAGGTAAACCGATCATCGAAGGAAATTGCGCCGAGTATCGTGGCCATATAGGCGAGATGAAATTTGCAAGTGAAACATGCGTCGGGCCATAGTCGCGGGCCAATTTCAAGCAGACTGTCTGACGTCAGCGCTTAGGCGAACTGGACCCGTTGCTGGAAACATTCAATCGGATGGCGACTAGAAATTCATCCATCGTGAAATCCAGCCCGTTGAGAACGCGGCCACCTCCATTTTGAAGTCATAGCAGTCATTGGCGCAGGCGCAGCGAATTCAGAGTTTGTCCGGCGACATGTAAATTCGGGTTTCAGATCTCGCTGCAGCACGCTTGAATGGCTGGTTTTCACGCCGCGCAGCGGCGCCGAACAAGATGCAGTCGCGGCGATTTTGCTGCTGCGAGCGCGCGCAGCGAGAAAATCCCAAGGTACAAGTTGGGCTCAAAGCTACCAACCTCAATGTCTATCCGGATGTCCGCTTCGGTGACTGCGCCAGGCTGTGCAAAGTCAGCTACCTGCGCATAGCTGCCGCTCGGTAGTCCAAAAGCAGCGCCCGCAGCGATCATCCGCTTTGAGTGGGGTCGTTGGGGCCTTCGGAGAACCGGATGGGCTTTCCCCCGCGTGTTATACGGCTTGGATGAAACAGGGTCCAAATCCTGCTCCCGCAACCAACGCTTCCGACCAAGCCTCCGCAAAACGCGGGGGCTTTTTCGATTCAGGGCTCCCCAAAGCCATCAGCCCCGCCAATTCCCCAACAAGTTCAAGCTGATGCCCGCCCGGCGCATCAGCATCCGGAACCATCTGCACCTCCGAAATCAATACCACCAGCGACGCCGCCGCCTCCCGCCGCACCTCTGGTGCATTCAGGGCGCCAAAACCATCCGCGATCCGGCTTTGTCGCGGAATTGGGAGCATTGCAAGTTGCGGGAAGGCTGAGAAATCCTAATGCAAATCCATTGCACCGTAGCATGTGTAAGCTAAGGGCAGGCAGTGGCGGCGGAACTTGGGGAGGGGGAAAGCTGCAGGCTGCGCCTGCATGAGCTGGGGCAAGGGCGATTTGCAGGGCTTGCCGGCCGCAAGTCCTGCCAGCAGCCGCCCGGTATAGGTCGCCATGGCCACGCCGCCGCCGTGATAGCCGAGCCCGGTCCAGGCGCGCCGCCAGTCCCCGATCCGCCCGGCATATGGGGTGAGGCCGCGGGTCAGGCAGACCAGGCCGCTCCAGTGATACGCGGTTTCCGCATTGGCCGTTCCGGATAGATCCTCAAGCTGACAGGCCGGTTCGCAAAAGAGGCGGGGAGGCTGTAACGGTTCCGCTCGAAGGTGATCAGACAGGTTGGGGGTACACGTTTTCTCTGTTCGACAAAGCTGTCGAAGACTGGAGGAAACGGCATCAGCACGGACGTCTCCTCGGCCCAGACGTCAGCGACGGAGCCCGTGCGCGAGCCGTGCGGGATCTCGCTCCAAAGCTCTATGCAGCGGCCCTCCAGCCAAGCATTCAAGGCCGCCAGGTCTGGATGGTTCGGCACCGGCTGCCAGAGCCGGTGGCGGGAATCCCGGACATTCTTCTCGACTTGGCCTTTCTCCCACCCCGCCGCCGGGTTGCAGAATTCCGGCTCGAAGACATAGTGGCTGGCCATTGCCAGGCAGCGCGCATTGATCTGGCGGTTCTTGCCTTTGCCGGCCTGGTCAACCGCTGTGCGCATATTGTCATAGTTTTGTGGCGCGAACGGTTATGTGCCCCGCTGTCTGTTGGCCCAATCTTTCTCGACTGTAGCGCTTACATTGGGGCACATAACGGTCAGAGGCCGGCGAGCCATTCGAGCAGTTTTGGCTCGCTCTGCCAAACTGGCCTTCGGGGAGGTCCCACCGAAGAGGCCAAAGGCACATGGCAAGCTTCCAGCGCCTCCTGCTTCATTCTGATATTGATCTCGGCATACCGGTTTGTCGTATCCAGGCTAACGTGGCCGAGCCAAGCCCTTATAACGTTCACGTCAACTCCGGATTCGAGTAGATGCACGGCCGTCGTGTGCCTCCAAACATGTGGAGAAATGGGCCTTTGACCATTGCCGATACGAATGCCCGCGCCATGTCGCCGTACAATTTTGTACAGGCCGAAGCGTGTCAGCGGCTGGCCGACATTGCTGAGGAAGACCCGGCTGGCCGGCGTCGCAACCGGGTGTCTGACGCGCAGCATGTCGCCAAGCAGGCGAGCGGTCTCGGGCCATAATGGGCAGATCCGCCACTTGTCGCCTTTTCCGTGCAGGTTCACGCGCGGTGAGGACGTCAAGACCAGCTGTTTGACGGTCAGTCCTGTAACTTCTGTTGCCCGGGCCCCGGTATTATACAGGAACATGAGGAGGGCTTTGTCGCGGATGGCCAACCTTCCGTCGCGCGGCAATTCATTGAAAAGCCGTTCGACCTCGTCGCGTTCGAGATAATAGGTGGCCGCCGGCTGCGTGCGCTTCCTGGGAATGGCAGCGACGCGTTCGGCTTCCGGCAGCAGCGCCGGTTCCTGGCCGCCGGCATAAGCGAAGAACCCATGCAACATTGCGAGCCGGTGGTTCCGCGATCGGATGCTGTTGCCGCGCTCGGCTTCAAGATGGGCGAGAAAGGCCCGCACATTGTCAGCGCTGAGATCGATTAGTTGAAGCTTGCTGATCGGGCGCCGGTTCCTCCTGGCAAGGAAAAGAAGGAACAACCGGATTCCGTCGCGGTAGCTCCGGATCGAGGTTGAGGCCAGCCCCTTCTCGGCTTTGAGATGGAGTTCGAAGAACTGGTAAACAAGGCTGCCAACGGTACTCATGAGCAGGCCCCTCGCGATAGCGGCGCTGCAAAGCGCTCGAAGCGCTGACTAGCGGCTTCCAGGAGATCGGCAGTGACGGTGAGATAGACCGTGGTAGAGGCTGGATCCACATGCCCCATGAAAGTCGAGAGCTTGACCAGCTTGTCGGTGGGATTGCTCCCGTCGCGATACCAACGCAGAAGGCGTCCTACCGCGAAACTGTGCCGTAGATCATGCACGTGAGCCTGGGTTCCTCCTGGCGGTACCGGTATCTCCATCTGATCGGCCAGTGACCGGAAAATGCCGCTGATCGTGCCGGGGCTTACAGGCTGATCCCGCTGGAAAGAAAACACCGGTGTTCCGGCGGCAACCGAAACCCGGTGCTGAGAACGCAACGCCATGAACATATAAAGGCGCTGTGCCAAGTGCGGCCCCATGGGAACAAGCCGCGACTTGGAAAACTTCGTCTGGCGAATGGTCAGGACGTCACGGTCCCGATCGACATCCTGCCAGCGCAGGCGTGCAACCTCGCCGACGCGCAGACCGAGCCCGAATAGCAGGCTGAAGATCGTGGCATAGGAGGGGCCGCGAAGCGGAGCATTGTTCCGGTCTGGGAGCTTTGCGGCGCGGTCAATGAGCTGTTGAGCGGTCCGCAGGTCCAGGATGCAAGGCGGCCTTGGATTCCCCCTGCGGCGCGGCTTCATCGTGACGGGGGAGTGATCCATATAGTCATGTTCGACCATCCACTCGAACAGTCGGCCGACAACGCCGACAAGGTGGTTGAAGCTTCGCGGCCGCGTGCGCGGGCGGCTCAGGAAAAATGCATCGAGAAGCGACGGGGTGATCCCGGTCAGGCTCGTTACGCCTTGCCTGTTCAGATAGCCGTCGAGCATCCGCAGCACCTTATCCTCTACGTCGTAACGCCGGTTGAGCGCGCGCTTGTGGCGAACGAATGCGACGATGTAGGGCGCGAGCGGGCTTGATGGCTCGGGAAGCCGGGGGCTCATTGCAGGTCCTCCCCATCTCCCTGGGCGACTTCACGCAAGTCGCCGACCTGGACCTTGGCGTAGATCATGGTCGAAGAGGCGGCGCGATGTCCGACATAGTCGCCGATGGTTTTGAGCGGAAAACCTCTGTCGACCAGTCGTTGGACGCAGGCATGACGGAGTGTATGTGATCCGGGCCGGCTGACTGGAATGCCGGCCCGATGAAGATACTTGCTGGCCGTGGCGGACACCGCCGAGTGGGTTAGTGGCAATTGGGGCGCCAAGTGGCGCCAGAAAAGCTGTCGGCTTTGAACGTCGGGCCGCCCGTTCCTGAGGTAATCCACGATGGCCTCGCCTACGATGGGTGCCAGCGGGTATGTGGTGCTGTGCTCGGCCTTGCGTCCGCGCACATGCAGCCGGTCGCGCTTCCAGTCGATATCGTCGAGTGTCAGCAGTGCCACTTCACGGGCACGCAGCCCATAAACGGCCATCAATAACAGCATGGCGTAATCACGGCGGCCAAAGACAGTGCGCCGGTCGACCTGATCAAGCATGTTCTGGACAGAGGCCCAGCTGATCGATCGAGGGATATCGGCCAACCGGTAGTTCTGCGGTATCTCGACAAGCTTGCTGATGTCGCGCTGAAGGATGCGTTCCCGATGAAGGTATCGAAGGAACACCCGTAGGTTGCTGGCGAGGCTGATCATCGAAGTGCGTCCGAAATGCTGCGCCTGGATCGTGATGAAGGCCGTCACCACCGGTAAGGTGAGCGCCCCAGGATCACAGCCAATCTCGCCGAGGTGCCGCTCGAAGACGCGCAGGTAATGCCGGTAATGCTTGATGGAGCCTTGCCGCAGTCCTCGTTCATCGCGGAGATAATCAAAAAACCCTGGAACTTGGACAGCAAATGGATCAGGCAGTGGCGGTCTGGTACGGTCGCTGTCTGCTTCCCATAGGACCAGGCTGAAAAAATGCCGCATGACACCAGCAACAAAGTTGCGGTCGCGTCGATGTGCGCCGACGGACCGGTCAGAGTTGCGGCCTGACAACCTATCAGCGATGAACGGCTCTATGAAGTTCTCTGCCTGTTCAAGCTGTTTGACATTTTTGGCCGCTGTGAATGTCGCGAACTTCACCAGCAAGGGCACGCGCCGGTGGATGCTCCGAGGCGCATAGGCCCGGTCTGCGAGGGCCGTCACATACTGCTCGATCTGCGGCCCAAGCCAGCATTCGGTAATCCGGTCGATAGTATGCGGCTTGACGAAAAAGCGTTCCAACATGGCAACCTCCATTCTGGATTAAGAGAATAAGAGGATGCGCTTGATGCTTCGCCTGTGCGATGTGACGTTAAAGAAAATCAGGTGGTTTAATCACAGAAACTTATGCCTCGCGGGGCACATAACCGTTCGCGCCACAAAAGTACGATTACGTGCCCGGGCACGTAATCATAAATCCCGCGCCGGGGCACGCCGCCGAAGACCCGGAACGCATGCCAATGCGCGTCAAACAGCATCTCATGGGTTTGCAGAAGGTAGGCCCGGACCAGGAAGGCCCGGCTGTGCGACAGCTTGATATGGGCAACCTGGAGCTTGGTGTGCTCTCCACCGAGGATCGCCCAGTCTTCGCTCCAGTCGAATTGGAAGGCTTCGCCCGGCTGAAACACCAGAGGAACAAACGTCCCGCGGCCTGCCGGCTGCTGAATGCGCTGGCGTTTCGCGCGCCATGCCCGCGCGAAGGCCGCCACCCGCCCGTACGAGCCGGTAAAGCCAGGAGCCGCCAGGTCCACATGCAGCTGCTTGGCAGTGCGCCGCTGCTTGCGGGGTTTGCGCAATTCCGCGGCAAGCCAAGCAGACAGCTTGTCCGCGAAAGGGTCCAGCTTGCTTGGACGCTGCGGGACCTGAAACCGGGGCTCAACAGCACCCGAACGTAAATACTTGCGAATGGTGTTGCGGGAGAGGCCCGTTCGCCTCGCTATCTCCCGAATAGACATCTGATCCCGAAGCGCTCAGCGTCGGATCACACTCAAAAATGCCTTGTCGATCACTCCAATAAACCCTGCCGATAAAAGCCAGGGGCACCGTCACACATGGGTCAATTCTCGATGAAAACTTTCGCCTGTCCCGGGTCAGATCTCAGCGGAAATCAGCAGTATGAGCAGCAAGAACGCGGATCCTGCTTTTGGTTTGGAAGAGAAACTAACGGCGGAAGGTATCAAAGCTCTGGCCCTCGGAGCAAGCCGGAGGCGGCACAAGATCTGTAATCTTCAGACCGGTGCCGCCCGATTGCCATTCTTTCCACTCAGGTACAGGCGGGCTATTCTGCAGCCATCGCACGGGGGGGGGCGGAGCGCTCGTTGAAACGTGCCCATTTGAGCCCGGGGCGGTAGCGCCAGGCCAGCTTGCCTTCGCTGTCCATTGCGATCAGGTGCAGCCAGCCGTTGTCAAACAGGTCGCGTACCCCGGGGTGACGTTTCAGGATCTCCGACATCGCGTCGCGCGGGGCTTCTATGATCACGGTCAGGCGCAGCGGATCGTGCTGCAGACCGGTGCCGTCGTGGACCGATTGCCACGGCAGCCCCGGACGCGGGGCGCCGGTGTTACCCTCGAGCACGCCTATGCCGCCGACCACGTTGTGAAGCAGCTTGTTGCCGCCGCCGAACAGGGACGGCGCCACGGTGGAGCCGTAGTACTGGAGGCTGATCCAGCTTGCGACAACCACGGGGGCCGTCATGATCAGTTCGAGTACACCGAATCCGTCGTCACGGTGCCAATCGTAGTTGTGCAGAAAGGCCTGCCCGGAGAGATCCGCGCCGTCGGTACGGTGGCGCGGTGCGGCGACGAAGGCACGGCACCCTGCCAGGCCCCACTCAGGGCGTGTTTCAGCCCAATCCCGCGCCCGCCGGGCGATCGCAGCGGCGCGGTCCGCGCGCGGCAGGCGCAATGCGCGCTCGGCACGCGCCAGGCTGCCGGCTGCGGCGAGCCATTTTTTCAGCTGCTCGAGCTCTTTTTCCGGCTTTGCTTCCGGCAAGTCCTGTTCAAACAGGGTCAGATCGTCGGTTGTGGTATGGTGGAGCGCCGGCAGGAACACGGTATCGGCAGGAATCCGGATCCCTTTTTCGCGCAGGCCAGCCTGCACGCTGCGGTCGTTCAGAAGGCCGGCAAGCAGCCTGGCATTAACATCTCCGGCGTAACCGCCGCAGGCGCCGCAGTGCAACGCGCTTTCGTGCGGATTGTTGGTCACGCGGGCGCCGTGGCCCGTCAGCATCACGATCTGCGCGAAATTCTCCGTCAGCGACATAGCCGTCAGCACCGACTTCGCCATTCCAACTCGGGTTTCCAAGCCGATTGCCGGGTCCATCACTGGTGCGGGATCTGCCGCTGGCAAGCTGTTCAGACCCAGCGCCTCCCGGAGCAGCTTGCCCACATAGATCGGGCCTGCGGCCTCCACAAACGCAAAGGACGAAACAGCGGCGAGCTTGAACCGGCCCCAGGCGCGTTTTGCCCGCGCCGAATAGCGGCGGTTGAGATCGGCTTGCCCGGGTTCACTTGCCCGGGAGGACAGGCCGGGCTGCAGCAGCACCGGGTTGCGCATTTCCGTCACATCCGAGCCTGCTGCCTTGTGGGCGCTGGCAAGGCCGAAGAAGCCGGCAAAACCGATGGTCTGGATGCTGCTGCTTTGCGCTTCCAGTGCACGACGGAACACTTCGGAACGCACGTCGATGCAAAAGGCTGCCTGCACCTCCGGGCGCCCTTCGGTTTCCTGCGGTTTGCCCTGCAGCAGCCTGGCCTCCAAGGCGCGTTGCCCGGCCCGTTCTGCGGCGTCCTGAAGAACGACGTCGATGACCTGATCCTGCGACGGGGTGACCGGGGCCTGATGGGCTGCAACAACCTCTGCCCAGCGTGCCAGGATCTGCTCCTTGTACAATTCGAACAGGGCTTCATCAAAGACCAAGCGGATGGCCAGAAGCTCTGTCACCGTGCTGTCCTGCCTGCCCTCCAGTTCCGCCTGCCACAGAAGATAGCGGCTGTACTGGGCCCAGCCGCCCAGCGTCATCAGCCAGCGGTGGAACGCAGTTGCCGCGGCGCTGGAGGTGACACCAAGAGTTTCCGACGCCCGGCCGATCGCGCGCCAATGCGACCGGTTGGTGTCCGCCACGAAGGCGCAGAACCCGGTCAGGCCATGGATTTCCGGCGTCAGATCTCGCGCGGCAAAGTCCCGCCAGGCACTGAAGGCGCCGCCGGAGCCGCTCTGCTGCCACAGGGCCTGCCCCTGGTCGAAATGACTGGCGGCCCATACGCTGATGCGGTCCTCAATCAGTCCGGGCCAGTCGATGCCCGAAACCTCCGCGGCCAGTTCGGCCACGGTGGGAAGGGCTTTGGGTTCAGCGGTCTCGCTGGCCAGGGCGGTTTTAATGTCCTGCAGGCTTGGCGCATTGAAGCGGCCTTCGGCTGCAGCCAGAGCGTCCTGCAAGTCGGCTTCGGTGATGCTGCCTGCCTCCAGTTTCTGCGCCCAATGCGCGCGCGGCGGTGTAATCCGGGCGCCCCCTGCGCGCTCAAGGCGCGCAGCGGTAACAGCCAGGGGCTCGCCGGTCTGGCCAAGGAACGGGTTCACCGCAACATTGGCAGAGAGCGGGAAGAGCGGCGGGATCGCCTTGGCGGCGGTTTTGGCTTCGGCAACCAGTTCCAGCAGGGCGGCAGGGTAGGACTCGAGTTTCGCAAACATGAGCGTGTTTCCTTTCAGGCGGCAGCGCGCTTGGACCATCCGTCCAGCAGCTTGTCGAAGATCGCGTTGGCATAGAGACCGTTGGTCAGGTGGACGCGCAGTCCGGCGGCCGCCGGGTGAGATGCCCAGAGCGGGAAGGTCGCCTGTGCCACGGCCACCAGGCCAAAGCTTGCGAGGGCAAGGAGGATCAGCGCCCATTCCAGCGGGCCGGGGCTCGGGGCCGGCGGCAGGCTGCCGGCGGTCAGATGCTGGGCGATGACCTGCAGGGCAAAGTAGCTGACCGAGGCGGCCAGGGCATAGGCCGCGGTCCGCTGCATCAGTGCCCGCGGTGCCGCATCGGCAAAGCCCTGCGCCAGCAGGTAGGCGACGCCGAAGATCAGGATCACGCCCAGGGCAATGGCCTGGACCGACTTGCCGTCAAATCCCAGAACCGCGCCCAAGCCGCAGTAGATCACGATGGCAATGGCAAAGGCCTGCAGCACGTTGCGTGCGCTTGGCACCGCAACCGGGCCGGGCCGGCGGATCGCGGCGACATTGCGCACCGCCTCGCCTGAGCTGAGGAAGGCATGCGCCTTATAAAGCGAGTGCGCCACGATATGGAGCAGGGCAAGTGGAAAAAGCGCCAGGCCGCATTGCATGATCATGAAGGCCATCTGCGCGATGGTCGACCAGGCCAGCGAAGTCTTGACTGCTGGCTGGGTCAGCATCACCAGGCCGCCAAACAGCGCCGTGAACCCGCCGAGCATGACCAGCAGCGCCATCACCCCCGGCGCCAGAAGCATAACGTCTGCAAACCGGATCAGCAGGAACCCGCCCGCGTTGATCACGCCCGCATGCAAAAGGGCGGACACAGGTGTAGGCGCCTCCATCACCTCGGTCAGCCAGCCATGCAGCGGGAACTGGGCTGAGGCAAGCACCGCCGCCGCGGCGATCAGCAGGGCCGCCGCCGCCGTGAGCCAGCCTGCCCCGGCCGCGGACAGGATGGTTTCGATGTCGGTGGTTCCGGTTGCGGCGATCAGCAGTACAACAGCACCGGCCAGCGCGGCCTCGCTCAGCCGCGCGACAACGGCCTTCTTGCGGGCGGCCCGCCGGGCCGTCGCGCGTTCGGGGTAGAACAGCAGCAACCGGTTCAGCGCCAGGCTGGTCAATGTCCAGGCGGCAAACAGCTGAACAAGGTTGCCGGACATCACCAGCAGAAGCACGGAGGCCAAAGCGGTGCTCACCCATCCCGTGAAGGCGCCCTGCCGGTCTTCGCCGTCCAGGTAGGTCTTGGAAAAACGCAGAACGATCCATCCGATGAAGCTGACCAGGACCAGCATCACCGCGCTTACCGCGTCCAGCTTCACCGAAAGCCCGGCCCCAAAAAGCCCGATCAATGCCGAAGTGCCTGGGCCGTTCACCACAAGAAGCGCGGCAGCTGCGGCCGCGATGGCAAAAGCGATGAATGCGGCGGCCTCGGCCAGTGCAGGCACCCGACCGGGGCGCCTGCCGGGATTACGGAACGCATAGAAACCCGCCGCCAGCAGGGCAAGCGGGCTGAGGAGAGGCAGGAAGAGATAGGTCATGATCGAACCCCTTCAGTTTTCACGGTCAGAGACATTTGGAGATGCATAGGGCAGGGCTTGTCGTGATAAAAATTCATTGTTTGATGGATTTGGTTCTATTAAACAGAACGAATGCCGTTGAACTATCATCACCTCCGGTACTTCTGGGCGGTTGCGCATGACGGCAACCTGACCCGCACCGCGCAGCGGCTGAATCTGTCGCAGTCGGCGCTGTCGGTTCAGATCAAGCAACTGGAGGAGCGCTTGGGCCACGACCTGTTCGAGCGGCGCGGACGGCAGCTTCATCTGACTGAGGCCGGGCGTATCGCCCTGGGCCACGCGGATGCGATTTTTTCGACCGGCCAGGAACTTGTCGCCACCTTGTCGGGAAAGGTCCAAAGCCGGAAGGCCTTGCGTGTGGGTGCGCTGGCAACCCTGTCCCGCAACTTCCAGATCGGTTTTTTGCGGCCGATCCTGTCCCGCAGCGATGTCGAGGTGGTCCTGCGGTCCGGCAGCCCGGCGGAGTTGCTCGAAGGCCTGGGGACACTCAATGTCGATCTGGTGCTGATGAACCAGCCGCCGCCCGACGACAGCCTGACACCCTATGAAACGCACAAGATCGGCGAGCAAGACGTCAGCATCGTTGGGACGCCGGGGCGGCTGGAACCGGACCGCCCGCTCAGGGAGCTGCTCCTAGATCAGCCTTTCATTCTGCCCACCGCCGGCAGCAGCGTGCGCGCGGCCTTCGACGCTCTGGCCAGCCGGTTGTCAGCCCGCCCGCAGATCGCCGCAGAGGTGGATGACATGGCCATGATGCGGCTCTTGGCACGCGAGGATATCGGGCTGGCCCTCGTTGCGCCTATTGTCGTGACGGACGAGCTGAATTCCGGCCGGCTCAGGGAAGCCAGGGAGCATCCCCGGATCCAGGAAACATTTTATGCGGTCACGCTCCGCCGCCGGTTCCCGAACCCTCTGGTTCAGGAACTGCTAGAACGGCATTCTGATTCGGCCTTCCTGTCCTGATGCCTGCCGCGGAGTTCTCCTTTTGGGCAAGCTGTCGGCGGGATCAAGGCTGCTGCGGTAATTGCGCCAAAGTCTTCCGGGCCATGACACCTGCTGTGAAAGAAAGGGCGGCGTTTCTTGCGCCGCGCCCGACAAGGAGCCAGTTGTGAGGCTCCTGACGGAGCTGGAAGAAGCCCTACCACACGCAGAAAACAGTTAGGCCAGACGGAAAGGAAATTTTGACATTCACAATCTAAGGTAGCGTTCGTGATGAGTTCTCGCTCCCAATGAGGGTTTTTGAATGTCTGAAGCTGATGCCATCTGGATCCTGATCTCCGCATTGCTGGTACTTGTTCTGCAATCCGGCTTCCTGTGCCTGGAATCCGGCACTGTGCGGGCCAAGAATGCCGCCAACGTTGCCCTCAAAAACCTGTCGGATGTCTGTGTCGTTAGCACCGCCTTCTGGCTGACCGGTTTCGGTCTGATGTTCGGGCCCAGCTTTGGCGGGCTGTTCGGTGTCGGCGGTTTTTGGCCCCGGCTCGACAATGCCGCCGGACATTCGGCTGCCATTTTCCTGTTTCAGATGGCCTTTGCCTCCACCGCGGCCACAATTGTCTCAGGCGCCGTGGCCGAGCGGGAGAGGTTCCTGGGCTACATGGTGATGTCGGTCATGCTGGGCGCCTTCATCTACCCGGTCGCAGGTCATTGGGTCTGGAACGACGCAGGCTGGCTGCGGCAGGCCGGTTTCATCGATTTTGCCGGGGCGACGGTGGTGCACAGTGTCGGCGGTTGGACTGCGCTTGTGGCAGTTGTGTTTTTGGGGCCGCGGCTGGGCCGCTACGGGCCGAAGAAACGCTTCTTCGAGGAAAACTCCATTTCCCTTGTCACCCTGGGCGGCTTGCTGCTGTGGGTCGGCTGGGGCGCATTCAACGGCGGATCGGCCCTTGCCTTCAGCAGTGATGTCGGGCCTGTGATTGCCCGCACCATGCTGTCGGCGGCTGGTGCGGGAATCGCCAGCATCGCCATCGGCCTCGGGCTGTTCCGCTGCGTCCGGGCCGAGATCCTGGTCAACGGCTTTCTTGGCGGGCTGGTGGCGGGCACTGCCGGTATTCATCTGGTGACGGGACCGATGGCCTTTGTGATCGGCATCGCGGGATCGGTCACGGTCATCGTTGCCCGGGACATTCTGGATGCGCTGAAAATCGATGACGTGGTGGGTGCGGTTCCTGTGCATCTGGCAGCGGGTCTCGTGGGCACGCTGGCGGTGGCCTTCACGGTTCCGCTGGAACTGCTGCCGGCAGGCAGCCGGCTGGGGCAGCTGGGGGTCCAGGCAATGGGGGCTGCTGCCGTTGCGGCTTGGGTGATCTGCTGCACGGCGCCGCTGGCCGTTTGCCTCAAGGCGGCTGGGCTGCTTAGGGCGCACCCGAAAGACGAAGTGCGGGGATTGAACCTGGCGGAAAACAACCAGCGCAACGCGCTGCTGGAGCTGCTGGAGGAGATGAAGCAGCATCAGCGGTCAGGATCTTTCAGCAGGCGCGTGCGTGTCGAACGGTCCTCTGAACTGGGCGCACTGGCGTTCCGCTACAACCGGGTTCTCGACCGGGTTGAGGATGAGATCAGCCTGCGCGTGGAATCGATCCGCAAGGAGAGGATGAGCCGGGAGCTGGCGGAGGAAGCGTTTGAAGCAATGCGCGAGGCGCAGGAGGAGAGCGCCTGGTCGGCACGGCACGACAAGCTCACCGGACTTGGCAACCGCAAGCACCTTGAGGAAATAGCAGCAGCGCCAGCGGCGGAGCAGCAAGCCGGCACGCTGGTCATCGCGCTGGACCTCGACCGGTTCAAGGAAATCAACGACACCTATGGCCACGAAGCCGGCGATCTGGTTCTGGAACACGCAGCAAAGCGGATTTCATCCCTGATTAAGAACGGGCGGGACTTTGCCTTCCGCATCGGCGGCGACGAATTTGCCGTTCTGATGGAGTTTTCCGGCAGCGAGGCAGAAGCAAATGAATTCTGTTGCGACCTGCTGTTCGCGCTGCTTCAGCCGGTCACTTACAAGGATACCGGCCTTCAGGTCGGCGCCTCCATCGGATTTGCAATTTGCGCGCCGGAGGAACCCCTCCTGTCTGCGCTGCGGCGGGCGGATCTGGCGCTTTATGCCTCCAAGGCAGACGGGCGCTCCTGCGTGAATGCTTATTCCGCCTCCATCGGCTCCGCCCATGACGAGAAGATGGACCTGATCCGGGATTTCAAGCAGGCTTTCGAGAAAAACGAGATCGAGGTCACTTTCCAGCCCCAGGTCGATGGCAAAACAGGAGCACTGGCCGGATGCGAGGCGCTGGCCCGCTGGAACCATCCCCGCCGCGGCGTAGTCGGCCCGGATGTTTTCGTGCCGATTGCAAAGGAGGTGAACATGCTGGCGGAGCTGGACCGGCGGGTTCTGGATATTGCCCTGTCGGCCTATTGGGAGTTTGCGCGCCAGGGTGTCGTTCTGCCCAGCATCTCGGTGAATGTCTCGGCAGAGCGGCTGGGCCATCCGGGCCTGATCGAAGAGCTGAAACAGCGCACGGACATCCCTTCCAGCGGCCTCGCGTTCGAGCTTCTGGAGACCGTCTTTCTGGACCATGTGAGCGACGGTTACACCAAGCAGATCAATGCGATCAAGGCGATGGGCATCGGTATCGAGATTGATGATTTCGGCACCGGCCACGCCAGTATCGCGGGGGTGCTGGCGCTGAAGCCGGACAGGCTCAAGATCGACCGCATGTTCACCACCGGGATCGACAAGAAGCCTGTCCGCCGCGACTTGATGCGGGGGCTGATCGAAATGGCTTCAAGCGCCGGCGCTGTAGCCGTCGTGGAAGGTGTCGAAACCGCCGGAGAGGCGGAAGTCCTGTCCGGGATTGGGGCCGCCATCCTGCAGGGCTATGCCTTCGGGCGCCCGATGAACAGCACCCGGTTCATGGCCTGGGCCCGCGAATGGCAGGCTGAGCACTGGCCGCTTCAAGCCGGGTAGGCAAAGGGGGTCGGCACGCTTTGGCATTGCTTCGCACGGGGCGGCAATGCTGGGCCGTGACATACGGTAGCGCCGATCCGGCAGAGCAATTCCAGTGGCTGGCGCATGTTTCTGGCCGCTCTGCGGCCGAACCTGGAAAAGCCGGAACTCTGTCATTGCCACCTCCCGGCGACTCTGCTAAACGCCATCCATCCTGAAGACCCCGGATTCGTTTCCGGGGTCGTTATGTTTGTCAGGATGTTCGAACTCGGGGACCTTCGGGGCCCTATAACTCGGCCACCTTCGGGGGGCTTTCAACATAGCCGGGCCAAAGACAAGAACCTAAGGCCTGGCACGCTAAACGGAAGACAGAAAGCATGGCACTCAAGTCGTATAAACCGACGACGCCGGGCCAGCGTGGGCTGGTTCTGATCGACCGTTCGGAGCTTTGGAAAGGGCGTCCGGTCAAATCCCTCACTGAGGGCCTGACCAAATCGGGCGGCCGGAACAACACCGGACGGATCACTGCACGCCGCCGTGGCGGCGGCGCAAAGCGCCTCTACCGGATCGTTGACTTCAAACGGAACAAATTTGATGTAGCGGCCACCGTTGAGCGGATCGAATACGACCCGAACCGGACCGCATTCATCGCGCTGATCAAATACGAAGACGGCGAGCAAGCCTACATCCTGGCGCCGCAGCGTCTGGCTGTTGGCGACAAGGTTGTCGCGTCTGCAAAAGCCGACATCAAGCCGGGCAACGCAATGCCGTTCTCGGGCATGCCGATCGGTACCATCGTTCACAACATCGAAATGAAGCCCGGCAAAGGCGGCCAGATCGCCCGTGCAGCCGGTACCTACGCTCAGTTCGTTGGCCGTGACGGCGGTTACGCTCAGATCCGCCTGTCCTCGGGCGAACTGCGCCTGGTCCGTCAGGAATGCATGGCCACCGTCGGTGCCGTGTCGAACCCCGACAACTCGAACCAGAACTTCGGTAAAGCCGGCCGTATGCGCCACAAGGGCAAGCGTCCCTCCGTGCGTGGTGTCGTGATGAACCCGATCGACCACCCCCACGGCGGTGGTGAAGGCCGGACCTCCGGTGGCCGCCACCCGGTGACCCCCTGGGGCAAACCGACCAAGGGCAAACGGACCCGCAACAAAAACAAGGCGTCGCAGAAGCTTATCGTCCGCTCGCGCCACGCCAAGAAGAAAGGCCGCTAATCCATGGCACGTTCCGTATGGAAGGGCCCCTTCGTTGATGCTTACGTCCTGAAGAAGGCCGAAGCAGCGCGTGAATCGGGCCGCAATGAAGTGATCAAGATCTGGTCGCGCCGTTCCACCATCCTGCCGCAGTTCGTCGGCCTGACCTTTGGTGTGTACAACGGCCAGAAGCATATCCCCGTCAACGTCTCGGAAGACATGATCGGTCAGAAGTTCGGTGAATACTCGCCGACCCGCACCTATTATGGCCACGCCGCAGACAAAAAAGCGAAGCGGAAGTAAGTCATGGGCAAGGAAAAGAACCCCCGCCGCGTGGCAGACAACGAAGCAATGGCAAAACTGCGCATGCTCCGTACCTCCCCGCAGAAACTGAACCTGGTGGCTCAGATGATCCGCGGCAAGAAAGTCGAGAAGGCCCTGACCGACCTGACTTTCTCCAACAAGCGGATCGCGCAGGACGTGAAGAAATGCCTTCAGTCCGCCATCGCGAATGCTGAAAACAACCACAACCTGGACGTCGATGAGCTGATCGTCGCCGAGGCATGGGTTGGCAAGAACCTGACCATGAAGCGCGGTCGTCCGCGTGCCCGTGGCCGGTTCGGCAAAATCCTGAAGCCGTTCGCGGAGATCACCATCAAGGTGCGTCAAGTTGAGGAGCAAGCCTAATGGGTCAGAAAGTCAATCCGATCGGCATGCGCCTTCAGGTCAACCGCACCTGGGACAGCCGCTGGTACGCCGACACCAAAGACTACGGTGATCTGCTGCTCGAGGACCTGAAAATCCGCGAGTTCATCAAGGAAGAATGCAAGCAGGCTGGCATTGCGCGCGTCATCATCGAACGCCCGCACAAGAAATGCCGCGTGACCATTCACACCGCCCGTCCGGGCGTCATCATCGGCAAGAAAGGCGCGGACATCGAAGTCCTGCGCAAGAAAATCGCCAAGATGACCGACTCCGAGCTGCACCTCAACATCGTTGAAGTGCGCAAGCCGGAACTGGACGCCCAGCTGGTCGGCGAGTCCATCGCTCAGCAGCTGGAGCGCCGTGTGTCCTTCCGCCGTGCCATGAAACGGGCCGTGCAGAACGCCATGCGCATGGGCGCCCTGGGTATCCGGGTGAACGTCGCTGGCCGTCTGGGCGGTGCGGAAATCGCGCGTACCGAATGGTATCGTGAGGGCCGCGTGCCGCTGCACACCCTGCGTGCCGACATCGATTACGCACACTCCGAAGCGATGACTCCCTACGGGATCATCGGGATCAAGGTCTGGATCTTCAAAGGCGAGATCATGGAGCACGATCCTTCGGCGCGTGACCGTAAAGCACAAGAAATCCAGGACGGCCCTGCACCCCGTGGTGCTGGTGGCGGCCGTCGCTAAGGAGGATTTGAGATGCTTCAGCCAAAGCGCACTAAATTCCGCAAGATGCACAAGGGCCGGATCCACGGCCTGGCAAAAGGCGGTTCCGACCTGAACTTCGGCACCTATGGCCTGAAGGCGACCCAGCCTGAGCGTGTGACTGCACGCCAGATCGAAGCTGCCCGCCGTGCCATGACCCGCCACATGAAGCGTCAGGGCCGTGTTTGGATCCGTATCTTCCCGGACACTCCGGTGACCTCGAAGCCGACCGAAGTCCGTATGGGTAAAGGTAAAGGCTCCGTGGACTACTGGGCAGCCAAGGTTAAGCCTGGCCGCGTGATGTTCGAGATCGACGGCGTCAGCGATGAAATCGCCCGCGAGGCCCTGCGCCTGGCCGCGATGAAGCTGCCGGTCAAGACCCGCGTCGTGGTCCGCGAAGACTGGTAAACGGCGGCTCTGCCGCCGTATGTGCTAGTCGTTTTTGCCTGCAAAGGCGGCAAGGGCGCACCCGGTCTGAACAAATCAAAGGCCCCCGCTGAGTGATCAGCGGGGGCCTTTCTTGTCGGCAACATGGGTATCTTACAGCCGCACCGCCCTGTCAGGCGTGAGCTGGTAGATCTCGGAGCCCAGGTTCTTGGCCCGCAGATAGCGTGCCAAAGAGCCGAGGGTCACCGTGAAAATCCAGCGAAAAATCCGTCGTCCCCCTGGGCAGCCTGCAGTTTTTTACCCGGGGCAGGGCGGCTATGGGTATGGCTGCGCGGCGGCCAGCGCGCCTGCACACACTGCAAGCCCTGCGCCCACGGCTGGAGCGGGAAAAGCAACAACTGCCAGACCGGCTGCCGCGGCAGCTTCACAGCTGGCGGCTGCGCTGTGGCCGGAATGCTGGAGGCTTTGTGCCGAATATTGAGCGCCGGGGCTTGCTGCGGTTTGCGTCGCTGCGCAGTGCTGCCAGAAGTGTGTTGGGAAAGGGCATCGAAGCCTGCCGCACCGCTAGGCGGCGCCCGTCAGGCCCGGGCTGCAGGCCGGGCCGGGCAAGGGCATGCCAGCCGGTAGCGGAACCAAATGGCTGGGAGCGGCGGCAGGGCTAAGCCGTTCGCAGGCCTGCGAGAAGCTGAGACTCGTGTCCCCGGCAAGGCTGGCCTGGATGCAACTGTCCAGCTCGCCGCGCTCCTTGAGGTCAGCTGCAAGAGAATGGACGGCTTCGGGAAAGACCCAGTGATGAATATTGGCGCCTCTGGGAAACAGCTGGGCATGCAGGCCGTCCATGCCCGTGCCGCTTGAGAAGATGAAATACTCCGTCTCCGGCACAAAATAATGGCCCGCAGGCTTCATCGGAAAGCTCTTGATGCTCTTGGAGTACACCCGCCACCGCCTGTCTCCGGGCGCTGCCTCCGGATCGACGCTGAACTGCGGCACAAAGGCGACCGACCGGGCAATTGGCAGGAAGGCGCTTGCAACGATGGCCAAATAGCCGCCCATGCTGTTGCCGATCGAAAACAGCGTGCAGCCCCCTGCCACCTCCTGAACAGTTCTGGTCAGCACGTCCCAATCCAGCCTGTTTCCCCAGGACCGGGTCTTGTCATAGCAAAAGATGACATTGCTGCAATTGCGCCCCGACCCGGCGAATTCCGGCTGCTGAACGTCGATCAGCTCCACCCCTTGACCGATGCCGGGAAAGGACAGCAGAACGGTGCCCCTTGCCGGTGCCGGCCCCGGTTTCAGGGATTCCAGCCGCAAGGTTTCGTCTTCATAAATAATGTGCATATTCCAATGCCTTCGCTTCTGCGGTTTCGGGGGAATCTTGCACAAGGGAGGTTAACCCGCGGTAAGCCCGGACAGCTGAAGGACTGGCTTACGCATGTTTTGCGGTGGCAGTCTTGCCGCTGGGTTTCACTGGATCGGATCCCCGCATTGCATCCGGGCGCTGGCAAGCCTGTTAACGCGCCGGACACATGCTCTTTTCCTTGTGCTGCGGGCCAGTGGCCATTCCGCTCGGCCTATCGCCTGTTAACGATATGTACAGCATTTGTTCTCATACTCGGCCTGTAATTGATTGACAGCTCCAAATCTGCCCCTAGCGGGCGTTCTGTAGCGGTGTGTGTAACGATGAAAGGGAAGCTTCATGATGCGAATGATCGTTCCTGCAGCCCTGTGTTTGAGCCTGCCCGCTTGCGGCGGGATGGAATTTGACCGCAATGATTTGTCCCATATGTATGGCCCTGCGACGAACTACCGGAATCCGGTGGCGACACGTCAGATCTCCAAAAGTTTCGTTTCCCAGGAAACCGTATCCCTCGACGGCAATGCCACGCATTGGACGTCGCCCGACGGCTGCACGTATTCCCGCACCCAGGCTCCGGGGTATGCGCCGGTCTGGTACCTGGTGCAAAACCCCTTTCACATAGGAATGCCAAACGCGCACCGTGACTGCCCGATTTCCGTGGTGGACGGGTAGGGCTGGCAATAACCCCGGGGGCCGAATGGAATCCTTGGCCAGGTGCAGGAGGTGTCTCGCCTCTTGCCCGGTGCTGCGCTAAGACGGCGCCATGGCCCAGATTGAATCGCTCTTCGTGACCCGCCTCTACCGCGCGCAGCTGTCCGAATACGGACCCAAGGTTGACGCGCAGGAACTGGAAAACTCCTGCCTTGTCATCGCCGGCGACGACGATGCCGGCCAGGACTGGTGCGAGGAGAACGGCTATCCCGGCTACACCTCCTATGCCTCGCTCACCGATCTGCCATGGCGCTTTCCGATCTTTGCCGACCTGGTGAAATCGCTGGACCAGCATGTGGCGGCCTTTGCCAAGGATCTGGAGTTCGATCTGGACGGGCGCGAGCTGAAGCTGGAGGATCTTTGGATCAATATCCTGCCCGAGGGCGGCACCCATTCCAGCCACCTGCACCCGCATTCGGTGATCTCCGGCACCACCTATGTGTCGATGCCCGCCGGCGCTTCGGCGCTCAAGCTGGAGGACCCGCGGTCCGCCCGGATGATGGCGGCGCCCACCCGCACCAAACGGGCCCGGCGCGAGTTGCAGCCCTTCATCTACATGAAGCCGGACGTGGGCGACGTGCTCTTGTGGGAAAGCTGGCTGCGCCACGAGGTGCCGATGAACATGGCCGAGGAAGAGCGGATCAGCGTCAGCTTCAACTACCGCTGGGACTGATCAGTATTTCGGTGCCGCCCGCCTGCTCATGGACCATCGCCTGTGTATGACTATACGCCGATCGTGCTCCATGAATGCGAGCAGCTTGTTTATGCGGTCCACGCGCGCATTGCACCCACGCTGACCGAGGTTCTGGTTGTTGTTCTTTGCGCGCCGGTTGCACTGGTGATTTGGCTGTTTGTTCACCGGGCTTTCCGCTCAGCCACTTATGTGATCAATACCCGTCGGGTTTTGGCGGTTGATAAACAGGGCGCATTCGGTGAAGTCGCGATCAGAAACATTCGGCGCCTAAAGACCTTCAGGGGCGCCATGATGGTGCATGCCGGGGAGACCCGCCTCTGGCTCCCCCGCTTGCCGAACGGGTGGCAATTTGAAACCATCCTCAACAAGGTGCGGCAATTGGGCTAGCGGTTCGGCTCCCCGCAATTGTAAAAGTCCGCAAAGCCGCTTAGCCTCCCGGAACGGCTCTGCGGGAGGTATAGATGGCGCGGCGTTCCCCTTTTGAAATCGGTGGCTTCCACATTCCGCCCGGCACCCGCCGCACGGTGGATATGCCGGTCAGCGTGCTGTCGGACCACACGCCGGTCACCATGTCCGCCCATGTGATCCACGGTTCGGAGGAGGGACCTGCGCTGTTTGTCTCCGCCGCTATCCACGGCGACGAGGTGATCGGGGTGGAAATTGCCCGCCGCCTGCTGCGCAGCCGCCAGTTCTCGCGCCTCAGGGGCACGCTGATTGTGGTGCCGATCGTCAACACCTTCGGCTTCCTGAACCACTCCCGCTACCTGCCGGACCGGCGCGATCTGAACCGGTCCTTTCCGGGCAGCGAGGGCGGCTCGCTGGCCAGCCGCCTGGCGCATCTGTTCATGACAGAGGTGGTGGCGCGCTGCGATCTGGGCATCGACCTGCATTCCGCCGCCATCCACCGCACCAACATGCCGCAGATCCGGGTGTCGCCCAAGTCGCAGGAGACGCTGGGTTATGCCGATGCCTTCGGCGCGCCGGTGGTGATCCGGTCGTCCCTGCGCGACGGCTCCCTGCGCAAGGAAGCGCAGAAGGCCGGCGTCGATATCCTGCTCTATGAGGCGGGGGAGGGGCTGCGGTTTGACGAGCAGTCCGCCCGCGTCGGCGTTGCGGGCATCCTGCGGGTGATGCACGCGCTTGGCATGATCCCCGATGACGGCGTGCCGCTGGCTGAGGCGGTGCCGGTCAAGGCCAGCGACAGCAGCTGGGAGCGCGCGCCCGCAGGCGGTCTGTTGCGCGCCTTCAAGACCACTGGCGAGATGGTGGGGGAGGGCGAGGTGCTGGGCATCGTCGCCGACCCCTTCGGGGAGGAGGAGGTGGAACTGACCGCCAGCCAGCCGGGCCTGATCATCGGCCGCGCCAACATGCCCATCGTCAACGAGGGCGACGCCCTCTTCCACATCGCCAAAGTGTCCGCCCCGGAGGAAGCCGAAGGCCGCATCGAAAGCCTGAACGCCCAGCTGGACGGCGCCGCGATGTTCGATGAGGATGAGATCATTTGAGGGAAACCAGCCAGCCGGCCAATGCAGGGCGGCGCGGCGAGGCCCGGTTCAGTTGTGTTCGCGGCAGTCCGGCAATCTATTGTTGACTGAAGTTCGTTCTGCTACGTCCGCAGCGCCCAACGCTGCGTTGCATTGGGCCGGCTTGAATATTCTCAAAGGACTCCAGTTTTGAAGACAAAACTCATTCTCTTGGCCGCAGCCGTTGCTTCGGTTGCAGCCTGTTCCAAAGACCTGGGCAAAGTACATGAGCGGCGCGCTGCCCTTGTTGCCCGTGTATTCCCGGCGGAAGCCGACCGCACCGGTATCACTCTTGCCTTCCCCGTCGAGAGCCACCTGGAAATCATCTACTTCCCGGACGAAGTTTCTCACTCGGCCATTCAGTCGAGAGCAGCTGCTTATTGCAAACGTATCGGTCATCCGACGCTGAAGGTCGCCAGGCCGCTCAAGGATACGCAAACCACCATGGCGGACGGTACAGTGCGGGCGTCTAAGGGTATCCTCTTCGATTGCGATTAACGGCTTGACTGCACCAGGGCGGGTGAGGGGCAAACACCCCCTTGCCCCTCACCCCCTTCTCCTCTATAGGGAGCCATCGCTTGCGCCCGGTCCGGCCTGGATCAGGGGCAGGTGATTCTTTTTTGCTGCCCGTTCCGGGCGGTTGACATAACCCACCAGGTAACAAGGTGACCCTCGGGGCCTTCTGGTGCTTTGGACAAGGAACAAAGGCGATGAACGCCAATGATCTGCGCGAGAAGACCGTGGATGAACTCCGCGATATGCTCGCATCCCTGAAAAAAGAGAGCTTCAACCTGCGCTTTCAGCAGGCAACCGGTCAGCTGGAATCGACCGCAGGCATCAAGGCGGCCCGCCGCAATGCTGCACGCGTCAAGACCATCCTGAACGAAAAAGCCGCTGCAGCGGCCGAATAAGGAGCGACACAATGCCCAAACGTATCCTGCAAGGCGTTGTGACCAGCGACGCAAACGCCCAGACCATCACCGTCTCGGTTGAACGCCGCTTCACGCACCCGGTTCTGAAGAAAACCATCCGTAAGTCCAAGAAATACCGGGCTCACGATGAAAAGAACGCTTTCAAGGTCGGCGACACTGTCCGCATCATCGAATGCGCGCCGAAATCGAAAACGAAACGCTGGGAAGTTCTGGAAGCCTAAGAGTCTCATCCGAGACTCCTGGCGGCTAGACTTAACAGTCAGTCGAAACCCTGGGGGATACCAGCACGCATCGCTGCCCCATAGGTCGGGAGAAACCACATGATCCAGATGCAAACAAATCTGGATGTTGCTGACAACTCCGGCGCCCGCCGAGTTCAGTGCATCAAGGTTCTGGGTGGCTCCAAGCGTAAATACGCTTCCGTTGGCGACATCATCGTCGTCTCGGTTAAAGAAGCCATCCCGCGCGGCCGCGTGAAAAAAGGCGACGTCCGTAAGGCCGTTGTCGTGCGCACCGCCAAAGAAGTCCGCCGCGAAGATGGCACCGCGATCCGTTTTGACCGGAACGCAGCTGTCATCCTGAACAACAACAATGAGCCGGTCGGTACCCGTATCTTTGGCCCGGTTGTTCGTGAACTGCGCGCGAAGAACTTCATGAAGATCATCTCGCTGGCTCCGGAGGTGCTGTAATTATGGCTGCGAAACTCCGTAAAGGCGACAAGGTCGTCGTGCTGGCAGGCCGCGATAAGGGCAAGGAAGGCACCATTGCTTCCGTTGACCCGAAAGCCGGCAAAGCCGTTGTCGAAGGCGTGAACATGGCAATCCGCCACACCCGCCAGACTCAAAACAGCCAGGGCGGCCGTCTGCCCAAGGCACTGCCGATCGACCTGTCGAACCTGGCACTGCTGGACAGCAACGGCAAAGCAACCCGCGTCGGTTTCCGCGAGGAAGACGGCAAAAAGGTGCGCTTCGCCAAGACCACCGGGGAGACTGTCTGATGCTTGACGCTGCAACCTACACCCCGCGCCTGAAAACTCTCTACAAGGACACCATCCGTGGCGCCCTGAAAGAAGAGTTCTCCTACAAGAACGAGATGATGATCCCCAAGCTGGACAAGATCGTTCTGAACATTGGCTGTGGCCGCGCTGCTGTCAAAGACAGCAAGAAAGCCAAATCCGCCCAGGCCGACCTGACCGCGATCGCGGGCCAGAAGGCTCTGACCACCGTGGCAAAGAACTCCATCGCCGGCTTCCGCGTTCGCGAAGGCATGCCGATGGGCGCCAAGGTGACCCTGCGCGGTGACCGGATGTACGAATTCCTCGACCGTCTGATCACCATCGCGATGCCCCGTATCCGCGACTTCCGCGGTGTTTCGGGCACCTCCTTCGACGGCCGCGGCAACTATGCCATGGGCCTGAAAGAGCACATCGTGTTCCCGGAAATCGATTTCGACAAGATCGACGAAGCCTGGGGCATGGACATCGTGATCGCCACCACCGCGAAAACCGACGCGGAAGCAAAGGCGCTGTTGAAAGCTTTCAACATGCCCTTCAACAGCTAAGCGCGGGAAGGATAGAGACCATGGCTAAGAAAAGCATGATCGAACGCGAGAAGAAGCGCGAGCGCCTGGTGGCTAAATACGCCGCAAAGCGTGCCGAGCTGAAAGAAATCGCAAACGACGAATCTCGCCCGATGGAAGAGCGCTTCAAGGCGCGTCTGAAACTGGCGAAACTGCCGCGCAACTCGTCGGCAACCCGTCTTCACAACCGCTGCCAGCTCACCGGCCGTCCGCACGCTTACTACCGTAAGCTGAAGGTCAGCCGTATTGCGCTGCGCGAGCTGGGCTCTGCTGGTCAGATCCCCGGCCTGGTGAAATCGAGCTGGTAAGGGAGAGACTGATATGAACGATCCTATCGGCGATATGCTCACCCGTATCCGTAACTCTCAGATGCGCGGCAAATCCACCGTCATGACCCCGGCTTCCAAGCTGCGGGCATGGGTGCTGGACGTGCTGGCAGACGAGGGCTACATCCGCGGTTATGAGAAAACCACTGGTGAAAATGGCCACCCGGCCATCGAAATCAGCCTCAAGTACTTCGACGGCGAACCTGTCATTCGCGAGCTCAAGCGGGTCTCCAAGCCCGGCCGCCGCGTTTACATGGGCGTCAATGACATCCCGTCGGTCCGCCAGGGCCTGGGCGTGTCGATTGTCTCCACCCCCAAGGGTGTGATGTCGGACGCGAACGCACGCGCAGCCAACGTTGGCGGCGAAGTGCTTTGCACCGTCTTCTAAGGAGGCCTCGCAATGTCCCGTATTGGTAAGAAACCGGTCGAACTGCCCAGCGGCGTCTCCGCCTCTGTGTCCGGCCAGACCATCGAAGTGAAAGGCCCGAAAGGCGCCCGCACCTTCACCGCAACCGACGACGTCACCCTCTCCGTGAACGACAACGTTGTCACCATCGAGCCGCGCGGCAAGTCCAAGCGTGCCCGTCAGCAGTGGGGCATGTCCCGCACTCAGGTGGCCAACCTCGTGACCGGCGTGACCCAGGGCTTCAAGAAAGAGCTGGAGATTCAGGGTGTGGGTTACCGGGCTCAGATGCAGGGCAACACCCTGAAGCTGAACCTGGGCTACAGCCACGACGTCGACTTCGTTGCGCCCGATGGCATCACCATCACCGCACCGAAGCAGACTGAAATCGTTGTGGAAGGTATCGACCAGCAGCAGGTGGGCGAAGTGGCGGCGAAGATCCGCGACTGGCGCCGTCCCGAGCCGTACAAAGGCAAGGGCATCCGCTACAAGGGCGAGTTCATCTTCCGCAAGGAAGGCAAGAAGAAGTAAGGACCAGCAAAATGGCAAACAGCAAACGTACCCTGTTTCTGAAGCGCCGGCTGCGCGTCCGGAACAAGCTTCGCAAAGTGAACGCAGGCCGTCCGCGTCTGTCCGTGCACCGTTCGAACAAGAACATCTCTGTTCAGCTGATCGACGACCTGCGCGGCGTGACCCTGGCAGCGGCGTCGACCCTGGAAAAAGATCTCGGTGTTGTCGGCAAGAACAACATCGAAGCGGCCACCAAAGTGGGTGCAGCAATCGCCGAACGCGCAAAAGCGGCTGGCGTGAGCGAAGCCTACTTCGACCGCGGCGGCTTCCTGTTCCACGGCAAGGTGAAGGCTCTGGCCGACGCTGCGCGTGAAGGCGGCCTGAAGATCTAATCCCATGCGGGCGGCCTCTTGGGGCCGCCCCGATGATCCGGGAACCCGGACCCGTTCCGGGTTCACCAAGGATTGATAGAACAGGCGCCTGGCGCCCTATGAAAGGAATGCCTGATGGCAGAACGTGAAAACCGCCGCGGCCCCCGCCGCGAGCGTGAAGAGGCACCGGAATTTGCAGATCGCCTGGTCGCGATCAACCGCGTGTCGAAAACCGTAAAAGGCGGCAAGCGCTTTGGCTTCGCAGCCCTGGTTGTCGTTGGCGACCAGAAAGGCCGCGTCGGCTTTGGCAAGGGCAAGGCGAAAGAAGTGCCCGAGGCGATCCGCAAGGCGACCGAGCAGGCGAAGCGCCAGATGATCCGCGTGCCGCTGAAAGAAGGCCGCACCCTGCACCACGACATGTCCGGCCGTCACGGCGCAGGCAAAGTTGTGATGCGGACCGCACCTGAAGGTACCGGTATCATCGCGGGCGGCCCGATGCGTGCCGTGTTCGAGATGCTGGGCATCAAGGACGTGGTCTCCAAGTCGATCGGTTCGCAGAACCCCTACAACATGATCCGCGCCACCCTGAACGGCCTGCAGAAAGAGCAGAGCCCGCGCTCGGTGGCTCAGCGCCGCGGCAAAAAGGTCGCCGACATCCTGCCCAAGCGGGACGAGGCACCGGCAGCTGCCGAAGCTGAAGCGTAAGGAGTAGAGAGACATGGCAAAAACCATCGTCGTCAAGCAGATCGGCTCGCCGATCCGCCGCCCCGCCAAACAGCGCGCAACCCTGGTTGGCCTGGGCCTGAACAAGATGCACAAGACCCGCGAGCTGGAGGATACCCCCTCCGTGCGCGGCATGGTCAACTCGATCCCGCATCTGGTTCAGATCATCGAAGAGCGCGGCTAAGCCCCTTTTCGAGCACTGACTTTGGAAAACGCCTCCGGGAAACCGGGGGCGTTTTCGCATGTGAAACGCGTTCTTGGAGGCGGGACGGGCCGTTTGCCCGGCAGCAAGCCCCTTGCAGCGCATGCATAGCGGCTTGCCGGTTCCGTCAGTTGTTCGACTCAGGCCCCGGTCCTATCTCGGTGTCACAGCAAACGACCAAACACGGACCGCCGGGAATAGGCCCGGCCCGCAACAGACAAGGACCTTAACGATGGCACATGTTATCTCCGCTGCACACACCGGCCACAGCCTCAGCGCCCGCATCCGCGCAGCCGTTGAAGGGCTGGTCGACTCCTGGGCCAAAGCCCGCGAATTCCAGCGCACCTACAACGAGCTGGACGCGCTGAGCGACCACGAGCTCTCGGACATCGGCGTCCGCCGCAGCGATATCGCCGACATCGCGCGCCAGCACGTCTACGGCTAAGAACTCCCTTTCTCCCGGGCGCTCCTCTCCTCCTCCTCTTCATGCCCGGGCCAAAGCGCCTCTGCCCCATCCGGGGCGGGGGCGTTTTCTTTTGCCGGCTTTCAAGATCCCTCACGCATTTGTGCTATGCGTGCCCGGCATAGCCGCCAGACCAAAGCGCCCGTTGCACCTCCGCCGGGCCATCCTTATTTCCCGTTCACCTCAGACGAACAGATCAAGCGACGCGCCGGAAGCACGTTCCGGCAGCGCAGCGAAGGAACAAGAACAATGGCTTATTCAACTCTCACCGCGCCGGTTTCCGCCGGCATCCCCGCCCGCCTGGCAGGCATCGTGTCCGGCCTGATCCGGAACTGGCAGCTGCGCCGCGAATACCGGCAGACCGTCCACGCGCTGCGCGCGCTCTCGGCCCGCGATCTGGCCGACATTGGCCTCAGCCGGTGCGCCATCCCCGGCGCCGCCCGCGAGCACGTCTACGGCAAGTGATCTCCCCGGCCGGCTGATGGATCCTCCTCCCGCTCCAACAGTCCGACCCCAAAGCGCCCCCGCCACTCCGGCGGGGGCGTTTTTGTTTGTTCTCCGGGCAAGCACGAAAAAGTCACCGTCCGGCGGCACGCCGGGCAGCGCCCGAACCGCCCCCGTCAAACCGAAGGTTTGCCTCCGGCAAAACGGGTGGGCGCTCTTCGCCCACCCCTCGGTTCGGGCGCTGCCCTCCGGGAACTTCAAAACCGGGGTCTCCAGAGCGTTGCGCAGCCACCGTACGCACCGCCTACGGGGTTTTAACCCGTCTCTGGCAATATCATCCCCGGTCATGATCACCCGCCGGGCCTGACACCCCCGGCACCTGGAACTGGGCTCCGGTCTGGCACCCGGAGCGCGCAGACGCGTTTTCGCATGGGCAATGCCCATCCCATCTCCACCCCGGCGGCGCCGCCACCCTTAAACGGACGGCCTAAAGCGGAACGGAGACAGAGGCAGGCAGTACTGAGAGCAACCGGCAGGGCAGGGGCCTTGGCGGGCGGCAAGTGCATTCGGATTCAGGGCAAGTACAGCTTGAGGAACGCATCGAAGCTTTTTGCGAGCTTTGTTGTTGTCAAGAAGTCATGATCCCAAAAGAGAACCGGAGCCTCCCAAGGGGATCCGCCGCGCAAAGCCTCCATGTCAAAGCAGATTTGGTTTCCGGAGCTGTCATTTGCAAAAGGAAGAAGGCTTTCCGGCATACCGGCTTCACGCCACACCAGCGCTTTCTGCACGTCGGTTGGATGGTGGAAGTCAGCCAAGTGAGGTGCGCGCTCTGGAAGGATCAGCGCTAAAGGCGGAAACCGATTGAGCCATTTGAAATGCCGGTTAGCCTTTTCGCTAAGCCAGTCCCAAAGTCTAGCAGTCGGTGAAGGCAATCCTACTTCCAGCAATTGGGAGAGATAACTTGCAGGCAGTGTAATGGCCAAATTTTTTTCAAGAGCCCTTAGGTCGCCCTCATTAACGGTTGTTGGGCGATAGTCAGGGTGGCTCCAAGATTCGTGAAATTTCTTTAAGTTGCTCATTGTCGGCCTCAATCAAAATAGCGGACATCCTTTGGCTGTGTCTGCGAAAGTCAACAGCTTTCGCCTCCACCCTTGATCCCTCGCCCCAACCCGTTTATAGGCACCCGGTGGCGTTCCGCGCCACGGAATCACCAATCAAGAAACGCCGTGTTTGGCCCATCACGCTTCGGGGGCCACATCCGGCAAGGAGAAGCGACATGAAACTTCACGAATTGCGCGACAATGCAGGCGCCGCCAAGAAACGCACCCGTGTGGCCCGTGGCCCCGGTTCCGGCAAAGGCAAAATGGGCGGCCGCGGCATCAAAGGCCAGAAATCCCGTTCGGGCGTATCGATCAATGGCTACGAAGGCGGCCAGATGCCCTTGTACCAGCGTCTGCCCAAGCGCGGCTTCAACAAGCCGAACCGCAAGGCATACGCCGTTGTGAACCTGGGCCTGATCCAGAAATTCATCGACGCAGGCAAGCTGGACGCGGCCTCCATCACCGAGGATTCGCTGGTTGCCTCCGGCCTGGTCCGCCGTAAACTGGACGGCGTCCGCATCCTGGCCAAAGGCGAAATCACCGCCAAAGCAACCATCGCTGTCACCGGCGCATCCGCTGCTGCTGTTGACGCTGTTGCAAAAGCTGGCGGCACTCTGACTGTGGCAGCCCCCGCCGCCGCAGAGTAACGGCTTGTGAGCGGCGCCAATGCCGCTTACATAGTCTCCGAGTTTTCCTAGAACGCCGCCCGAGCCGGAAAACGGTTCCGGGCGGCGTTTCGCTAAAGAAGAGACCTTTTCATGGTATCAGCAGCAGAACAAATGGCGGCAAACACCAGCTGGGCTGCCCTTGGCAAAGCTACGGATCTGCGCAACCGCATCCTGTTCACCATCGGCCTTTTGATCGTCTACCGCCTGGGCACCTTCATTCCGGTTCCCGGCATCGACGCAGCCGCCCTGCGCCAGTTCATGGAGCAGGCAGGCCAGGGCATCGGCGGCATGGTGTCGATGTTCACCGGCGGCGCGCTTGGCCGCATGGGGATCTTTGCCCTCGGCATTATGCCTTATATCTCCGCCTCCATTATCGTTCAGCTTCTGACCTCGATGGTGCCCTCGCTTGAGCAGCTCAAGAAAGAGGGCGAGCAGGGCCGCAAGAAGATCAACCAGTACACCCGCTACGGCACCGTGGCGCTGGCGACCGCACAGGCCTATGGCCTGGCCGTGTCGCTGGAGCAGGGCGACCTGGCGACCGATCCGGGCATGTATTTCCGCATGGCCTGCATGATCACCCTGGTCGGCGGCACCATGTTCCTGATGTGGCTGGGCGAGCAGATCACCCAGCGCGGCATCGGCAACGGCATCTCGCTGATCATCTTCGTCGGCATCATCGCCGAAGTTCCGGCAGCGATTGCCCAGTTCTTTGCTTCCGGCCGTTCCGGCGCCATCAGCCCGGCGGTGATCATCGGTGTGATCATCATGGTCATTGCGGTGATCATGTTCGTGGTGTTCATGGAACGCGCGCTGCGCAAGATCCACATCCAGTACCCGCGCCGCCAGGTCGGCATGAAGGTCTATGACGGCGGCTCCTCGCATCTGCCGGTCAAGGTGAACCCGGCGGGCGTGATCCCGGCGATCTTCGCCTCCTCGCTGCTGCTGCTGCCGACCACCATCTCTGCGTTCTCTTCTGGTGCGGCGACCGGTCCAGTGATGTCCTGGCTCTTGGCCAACTTCGGCCCCGGCCAGCCGCTGTACCTGCTGTTCTTCGTCGCGATGATCGTGTTCTTTGCCTATTTCTACACCTTCAACGTCTCCTTCAAACCGGAAGACGTGGCGAACAACCTGAAGAACCAGAACGGCTTTGTCCCCGGCATCCGCCCCGGCAAAAAGACCGCCGAATACATCGAGTATGTGGTCAACCGCGTGCTGGTTCTGGGCTCCGGCTACCTGGCGCTGGTCTGCCTGCTGCCGGAAGTCCTCCGCGGCCAATTCGCCATCCCGGTTTATTTTGGCGGCACGTCCGTTCTGATTGTGGTATCCGTCACGATGGACACCATTCAGCAGGTGCAAAGCCACCTCCTCGCGCATCAGTATGAGGGCCTTATCGAGAAGAGCCAGCTGCGCGGGCGCAACAAGAAACGGACAAAACGGGGACCCTCTCGCCGATGACCAACATTATTCTCCTTGGCCCGCCTGGTGCGGGCAAAGGTACGCAAGCGCGCTACCTGGTTGAATCCCGCGGCATGGTGCAACTCAGCACCGGCGACATGCTGCGGGAGGCCCAGACCTCCGGCACTGAAATGGGCAAGAAAGTTGCCGCCATCATGGCCGAAGGCAAGCTGGTCACCGACCAGATCGTGATCGGCCTGATCCGCGAAAAGCTGCAGGGCGGCGCCGAGGGCGGCTTCATCTTCGACGGTTTTCCGCGCACCCTGGCCCAGGCCGACGCGCTGGCCAAGCTCCTCGATGAGATGGATCTCAAGCTCGACGCCGTGATCGAGATGCAGGTCGATGACGACGCGCTGGTCGCCCGTATCACCGGCCGCTCCACCTGCGGCGGCTGCGGCGAGGTCTACCACGATCAGACCAAACCCTGGCCGGCCGATGGCAAATGCGCCAACTGCGGCAGCGACAACGTGCAGCGCCGGGCGGATGACAATGAGGACAGCCTCAAGACCCGCCTGATGGAATACTACAAGAAGACCTCGCCGCTGATCGGCTACTACTACGCCAAGGGCAACCTCCAGCGCCTGGACGGCCTTGCGTCGATCGAGGAAGTCCGCAAGAGCATGGCTTGGATCATGGGCGAATAAGCCGCCCGTTTACCGGATCGGAGTGCCCCGTGCTGCATAAGCGCGGGGCGTTTTCAATTCCGGGGTTGCGTTTTCTCCGAACACGGGTTGACCCCCGCGGCAATTCCACATAGGCAACCCCATCCCTTCTGGGAATGATTCCCGGCGGATGGATTCGTCTGTCTGCCGTACCACCTCGAAATGCTGGACCCTCTGGCCACACTGCCACGGTCAAGTGTTGTGAAAAAAGGTTCCGGCGTTACGGAACCGCAACGAAAAGGAAAGTGACACGTGGCACGTATTGCCGGCGTTAACATCCCGACTGCAAAGCGGGTTCCCATCGCCCTCACCTACATCACCGGTATCGGCAACACCTCGGCGAAAGCCATCTGTGAGGCTGTTGGCATCGACGCAACCCGTCGTGTGAACGAACTGTCCGACGCTGAAGTTCTGGCCGTGCGCGAGCACATCGACGCCAACTACACCGTCGAAGGCGACCTGCGCCGTGAAGTGACCATGAACATCAAGCGCCTGATGGACCTGGGCTGCTACCGTGGCCTGCGCCACCGCCGCAACCTGCCGGTCCGCGGTCAGCGCACCCACACCAACGCCCGCACCCGCAAGGGCCCGGCGAAGCCGATCGCCGGCAAGAAGAAGTAAGGGGGGCTTGATCAATGGCACGCGATAAAACCCGCATTAAGCGTAAAGAGCGCAAGAACATCGCCTCCGGCGTTGCTCACGTGAACTCTTCGTTCAACAACACCAAGATCCTGATCTCCGACGTGCAGGGCAACGCGATCTCCTGGTCGTCCGCCGGCACCATGGGCTTCAAAGGCTCCCGGAAATCCACTCCTTACGCGGCTCAGATGGCTGCTGAGGACGCGGGCAAGAAAGCCCAGGAACACGGTGTAAAGACCCTGGAAGTCGAAGTTCAGGGCCCCGGCTCCGGCCGTGAATCGGCTCTGCGCGCACTGGCCGCTGTCGGCTTCAACATCACCTCGATCCGGGATGTGACCCCGATCGCGCACAACGGCTGCCGCCCGCCGAAGCGCCGCCGCGTTTAATCCGAATTTTTTGCTGGGGCCCCGCTTGATTCGCAGGGCCCCAGTGCGTCATTTAAACCTCGGGCGTCCTTGGCCTTCCGGACATGGGGCAGGGACAGGAATGGAGGGAACGCATGATCCATAAGAACTGGGCAGAGCTGATCAAGCCGGCACAGCTGGAAGTGAAGCCGGGCAACGATCCTGCGCGTCAGGCAACTGTCGTCGCAGAGCCGCTGGAACGCGGTTTCGGCCTGACCCTGGGCAACGCGCTGCGCCGCGTCCTGATGAGCTCGCTGCAAGGCGCGGCCATCACCAGCGTGCAGATCGACAATGTTCTGCACGAGTTTTCGTCCGTGGCCGGTGTTCGTGAAGATGTCACCGACATCATCCTGAACCTCAAGGGCGTGTCCCTGCGCATGGAAGTCGAAGGCCCCAAGCGCCTGTCGATCAATGCCAAGGGCCCGGCAGTTGTCACCGCTGGCGACATCGCCGAGACCGCAGGCATCGAGGTTCTGAACCGCGACCACGTGATCTGCCACCTGGACGACGGCGCCGACCTGTTCATGGAACTGACCGTGAACACCGGCAAGGGCTATGTTTCGGCAGACAAGAACAAGCCGGAAGACGCACCGATCGGCCTGATCCCGATCGACGCGATCTACTCGCCGGTCAAGAAGGTCTCCTATGACGTGCAGCCGACCCGTGAGGGCCAGGTGCTGGACTATGACAAGCTGACCATGAAGGTGGAAACCGACGGCTCCATCACCCCCGATGACGCCGTGGCCTTTGCTGCCCGCATCCTGCAGGACCAGCTGGGCATCTTCGTCAACTTCGACGAGCCGGAATCGGCCGGCCGCCAGGACGAGGACGACGGTCTCGAGTTCAACCCGCTTCTGCTCAAGAAAGTGGACGAGCTGGAACTGTCAGTGCGTTCGGCAAACTGCCTGAAGAACGACAACATCGTCTACATCGGCGACCTGATCCAGAAGACCGAAGCGGAGATGCTGCGCACCCCGAACTTCGGCCGCAAGTCGCTGAACGAGATCAAAGAAGTGCTGTCGGGCATGGGCCTGCACCTTGGCATGGATGTCGAGGACTGGCCGCCGGACAACATCGAAGATCTGGCCAAGAAGTTCGAAGACAGCTTCTGATGGTTTCGGGGAGGGCTTCGGCCCTCCTCTTCAATGCCCGGACCTGCCGGGGACGACATGGGCACCCGCCCCAAGGAGAGCAGCTGACACGCATCAGCCGCCTGACAAAGCAAAACGCAAGATAAGGAATTGAAAAATGCGTCACGCACGTGGTTACCGCCGCCTGAACCGTACTCATGAGCACCGCAAGGCCCTGTTCTCCAACATGGCCGGCTCGCTGATCGAGCACGAGCAGATCAAGACCACCCTGCCCAAGGCAAAAGAACTGCGCCCGATCGTTGAAAAACTGATCACCCTGGCGAAACGCGGCGACCTGCACGCCCGCCGTCAGGCCGCAGCCAAGCTGAAAGAGGACAAGGACGTCGCGAAACTGTTCGAGGTTCTGGGCCCGCGCTACAAGGACCGTCAGGGCGGCTATGTCCGTGTCCTGAAGGCCGGCTTCCGCTATGGCGACATGGCTCCGATGGCAATCATCGAGTTCGTCGACCGCGACGTTTCCGCCAAAGGCGCCGCCGACAAGGCCCGCCTGGAAGCAGAAGAAGCAACTGCTGAGGCAGACGAATAAGACGCGCTGAACCTTTTCGGGTTCACTGTCTGGCCCCCGCTCCACCCGGAGCGGGGGTTTTTTGTTACGCAACGGCAGGTTCGGCCATTCTGGATTCACTTTCCATGTGAAAGGGAATCGTAATTTTCTTCTGACTTAACTCTCGCATCCGAAATTTCCGGGACAGATGTGATGGCAAAGAAGAAGACGTCCGCGGCCAGGCGGTTCTCACTGGCAAATCTCAGCACCAAGGTGAAAATCGTATCCGTTGCGGTGCTGCCGCTGCTGCTGGTGCTTGGGGTAGGCGTGCTGGCGGTCTTCAATCTGGGCCGGATGGAGCAATCTGCCAAGGCGGTGGACCACACCCAGGAAATCCTTACCGGATCGCAGACCCTGGCGGAGGCTGCCTCGCAAATGGAGGCCGGCCTGCGGGGCTACCTGCTGGCGGGCCGGGAGGAATACCTGGTCCCCTTTGAAGAGGGCAAGGGGCAGGTGGCTGAGACGCTTGCCAGCCTGCGCACGCTGGCAGCGGGCGACGCTGATATGCTGGCCACCTTGGACGAGGCAGAGCAGATCCTAGCGGGCTGGCAGGAAAACGTGGCTGCCGGCGCCATCGAGCTGCGCCAGGAAATCGGCGACGCCATGACCATGAACGACATGGCCGCCGAGGTGAAGAAATCCAAGGGCCGGGTCTATTTCGAACAGTTCCGCACCGAGATGACCAATGTGATCGAGGAGGAGGAAGTCGAACTGAATAACCGGCGCAACACCTTTATGTCGCTGGTCAATGCCGGCATTGCCGATGCGGACTACCTTAACACCTCGCTGCGGGCGGTGGAGCAGACCCACAAAATCATCAGCCGGGCCAAGGACCTGTTGGCCGCGGCTGTGGACATGGAAACCGGCATGCGCGGCTTCCTTCTGGCGGGCGACCGGGAGTTTCTCGATCCCTATATGGAAGGCAACGGGCGCTTCAACGAGGTGCTGGCCGACCTCCGCCTGGCGCTGGCGGACAACCTGATGCAGACAAACAGGCTGAACAAGGTGGCCAAGATCATTGACGAATGGCGCAGCGAGGTGGTGGTGCCGATGCTGCAGCTGCGCCGGGTGATCGGCAGCGCGGCCACGATGGACGACATGGCCGACCTGGTGGCCGAGGGCCGCGGCAAGGAGTACTTCGACAGCTTCCGCGCCACCATGACTGCCTTGCAGGCCGCCGGGGCTGAGGCCATGGCAAGCCGCCGCGCCGCCAACGAGGACCTAGGCGCCCAAACCCGCACCATGATCCCTGCAGCCATCGGCGGCGCCATCCTGATCGGCGGCATCCTGGCGCTTGTGATTGCCTCCGGCATTGCCTCCGGAATCCGCCGCATCGTGATGTCGATGCGCGGGCTGGCAGAGGGTAACAACGCGGTAGAGATCCAAGGCCAGAACCGCGGCGACGAGGTTGGCGATATGGCCCGCGCGCTGGAGAAATTCCGCGATGAGCTGGTGAGGATGCAGGAGGCCGAACAGCAAAAGGCCGAGAGCAAGGACGCAGAGCTGGCCGGCGTGGTGCGCGAGCTGAGCGAGCGGCTGTCGCGCCTGGCGCATGGCGATTTGACCGTCCGCATCGCCGAGGCATTCCCTGAGGAATACGAACAGCTGCGCGCCGACTTCAATGGCTCGATCGACAATCTGAACGCCACCGTGCAGCAGGTGATCGAGGCATCTTCGAGCATCCGCAACGGGGCCGCGGAGATCAGCCAGGCCTCTGACGACCTGTCGCACCGGACCGAGAGCCAGGCCGCGACGCTGGAGGAAACCGCGGCCGCAATCGATGAGCTGACCGCCAGCGTGAAATCGGCAGCCGAGGGCGCCCGCAACGTGGAAAACACCGTGCGCGAGGCCCGGCAGGAGGCTGAGAGCAGCGGCGAGGTGGTGCAGGACGCGGTCGCCGCAATGAGCGGAATCGAGGCATCCTCGAACCAGATCAGCCAGATCATCAGCGTGATCGACGACATCGCCTTCCAGACCAACCTGCTGGCGCTGAACGCCGGCGTCGAGGCCGCCCGCGCAGGCGAAGCCGGCCGCGGCTTTGCGGTGGTGGCGTCCGAGGTGCGGGCGCTGGCGCAGCGATCCTCTGACGCAGCGATGGAGATCAAGACGCTGATCTCCGACAGCTCCCGCCAGGTGGATCAGGGCGTCGATCTGGTCGGCCGCGCAGGCCAGGCGCTGCAGTCCATCGTGGGGCGGGTCAGCCATATCTCGCAGCTGGTGTCTGAAATCGCCGAGGGTGCCGAGGAACAGTCCACCGGCCTGCATGAAATCAACACCGGCGTCACCCAGCTGGATCAGGTGACCCAGCAGAACGCGGCGATGGTGGAGGAAGCCACCGCGGCGGGCCACATGCTGAACACCGACGCGATGAAACTGGCCGAGCTGGTGGCGCGGTTCCAGGTCGATGGCAGCACGGCTGCGCCAGCAGCTCCGGCGGCGGCAGCGGACGCTCTCCCCTCTGCCCATGGCGACGAGGATTGGGGCGGCGGCGACTGGGAGGTGGAGGCCAGCCCGGCGCCGGTTGCGGTGCCTGCGGGCGATGGCAATGCCGCCCGCGATCTGTGGCAGGACTTCTGAGCCTTGCCGGCAGGATGATGCAAAGGGCCCTCCCGCGCGGGAGGGCCCTTTGCCGCATCGGGGGCCAATTTACGGGGTGACAGCCCTGCGAATCTCCGCTAGCGTCCGGCTCATGACCCGCACCTATGCCGCATTCTGGTATTTCTTTTATCCGCGCCATATGGCGGACGGAGGGGTCAGCGCATTCTGAGTTAAGAGACCGGAAAGCACCAGGATACCACCAACCGCCCGCAGCCCGCAGGCGGTTTTTTCGTATCCGCCGCAGCGCCAAGGGCCTCCCGCCAAGGAAGCTGAAACATGACACCCCAGACCGAAAACCTCCGCATCACCGGCATGCAGGAACTGATCTCTCCCGAGGACCTCGCCGCCCAAATGCCCTCGACGGCGGCAGCCACCGACACCGTGCTGGCCAGCCGCACCGCCATTCAAGACGTTCTGCACGGCCGTGACGGCCGGGTGATCGCCGTGGTCGGCCCCTGTTCGATTCATGATCCGAAGGCGGCGATGGAATACGCCGAACGGCTGTCGCCGGTCCGCGAACGGCTGGCCGGAGAGCTGGAAATCGTGATGCGGGTCTACTTCGAGAAGCCCCGCACCATCTCGGGCTGGAAGGGGCTGATTAACGATCCGGGCCTCGACGGCTCCTTCCGCATCAACGAAGGGCTCGGCCTGGCGCGCCGCCTGTGCCTGGACATCAACGCCCTGGGGCTGCCGGTCGGCACCGAGTTCCTGGACACCGCGGTGCCGCAGTACATCTCCGACTTGGTGGCCTGGGCCGCCATCGGTGCCCGCACCACCGAAAGCCAGATCCACCGCGAGATGGCCTCCGGCCTCAGCTGCCCGGTGGGCTTCAAGAACGGCACCCGCGGCAATGTGCAGATCGCGGTGGACGCGGTGCGCTCCGCCGCCCACCCGCATCATTTCATGGCGCTGGCTAAATCGGGCCGCGCCGCGATTGCGGAGACCAGCGGCAACCCGGACTGCCACCTGATCCTGCGCGGCGGCGGCGGCACCAACTATGATGCGGCTTCGGTCGATGCAGCATGCAAGCTGGCGGAAAAGGACGGTATCCGCGGCCATGTGATGATCGACGCCAGCCACGCCAACAGCGGCAAGGACCCGATGCAGCAGCCCGCGGTGCTGCGCGATGTGGCGGCGCAGATCGCGGGCGGCGACAGCCGCATCACCGGCGTGATGGTGGAAAGCCATCTGGTGGCGGGCCGTCAGGACCTGGGCAAGGGCGCGCTGACCTACGGCCAGTCCATCACCGACGGCTGCCTCGGCTGGGAGGACACCGTGGCAGAACTGGAGCATCTGGCTGCAGCCGTTGCCAAACGCCGCACGCTTGCCGCGCAGAGGGACCTGGCCGACGCATAAAGTTGCCATCGGCGCGCGCCTTCGGCATTGAGTATTTGGGCAAAGAAGAAGAGCCTGCTTAAAATTGCCTCCTCTTCTTCTTTGCGGAAAATACTCCGGGGTGAATTGGCTGTCAGGCCAAGAGGGGCAGCGCCCCTCCGCCCCAGCAGCGATGTGGCTTGCCTCCAGCCTTGCAATCCGGGCGCGCGCTCCGCATATCCTTCACGCAGCAACAAACGGGAGCCCCCATGATCCGCCCAGCCCTGACCGCCCTTGCCCTGTGTCTTGCCCTGCCTGCGCTGGCCTTGCCCGCGGCGGCTGAAACCAAGGTGCCGCAGAGCCAGGCGGAGATTGCGCTGGGGTTTGCGCCGCTGGTCAAGGAAGCTTCTCCGGCGGTGGTCAACATCTATGCCAAGGTGGTGCGCCAGGTGCAGCAGCGCCGCCGCTCGCCGTTCATGAACGACCCGTTCTTCGATGATTTCTTCCGCGGATTCGCCAAGCCGCAGCCGCGGGTGGAGAACTCGCTGGGGTCGGGGGTGATCCTGTCCGCGGATGGTATCGTGGTCTCCAACTACCACGTTGTCGGCAGCGCCACCGAAATCCGCGTGGTGACCAATGACCGGCGCGAATACAATGCGCGGGTGATCCTGGGCGACAAGGCCAGCGACCTGGCGATCCTGCAGCTGGATGAGGCCGCGGACCTGCCCCATCTGGACCTGCGCGACAGCGATGAAGTGCAGGTGGGGGAGCTGGCGCTGGCGATCGGCAACCCGTTCGGGGTCGGGCAGACCGTCAGCAGCGGCATCATCTCGGGCCTGGCGCGCACCGGCATGGGGGCCGGCGACGGATTTGGCTATTACATCCAGACTGACGCGCCGATCAACCCGGGCAACTCCGGCGGCGCGCTGATCGACGTCAATGGCGACCTCATCGGTATCAACACGCGCATCCTGTCGCGCTCCGGCGGCTCCAACGGCATCGGTTTTGCGATCCCGGCCAACCTGGTCAAACAGTTCGTGGAACAGGCGAAAACCGGCGCCGAGGAATTCCAGCGCCCTTGGGCCGGCATGGCCGGTCAACCGGTGGACGCGGACCTCGCAGCCTCGATGGGCATGGAGGTCCCGGAGGGCATGGTGGTCTCCGACCTGCACCGCGAAAGCCCCTTTGCCAAGGCAGGTTTCAAGGTGGGCGACGTGATCACCCATGTGGACGGCGAGGTGGTGAATTCGCCGTCCGAGATGGTGTTCCGGATGTCGGTCTCGGGCCTGGGCGGCACGGCGGAGATCACCCGCCTGCGCGGGGCGGAACGCGAGGCGGTCGCGGTGCCGATGATCACCGCGCCGGATCAGCCGCCCGCCAACCCGGTGCAACTGGATGAGCGGACCGCGCTGCCCGGCCTGACGGTGGCGCAGATCAATCCGCAGGTGATTGCCCGGCTCGGCCTGCCGCTGTCGGCGGAGGGCGTGGTGGTCACCGATCCCGGCCCATACGCAGGCCGCGGCGGGGTGCAGCCCGGCGATGCGCTGCTGGCGGTGAACGGCCAGCCCGTCACCAGCACCGAGGATGTTTATGCCATCCTTGCGAACAGCGGCCGCTGGATTCAGCTGGACCTCAACCGCCGCGGCCAGCGCGTCACCCTGCGGTTCCGCACCTGATGGCGGACCTGTTCGGCACCCCGGCGCCGTCGGACGGCGATGCGCAGCAGCCCAGCAAGAACCGGCCGCTGGCCGACCGGCTGCGGCCGCAGTCGCTGGCGGATGTGATCGGCCAGGAGCAGGTGCTAGGGCCGGAGGCGCCCTTGGGCGTGATGCTGGCCTCTGGCTCCTTGTCCTCGCTGATCTTCTGGGGGCCGCCCGGCGTGGGCAAGACCACCATCGCCCGGCTGCTGGCGCAGGAAACCGACCTGCATTTCGTGCAGATATCGGCGATCTTCACCGGTGTGCCGGAGCTCAGGAAGGTGTTCGAGGCCGCAAAGATCCGCCGCGAGAACGGACAGGGCACGCTGCTGTTCGTGGATGAGATCCACCGTTTCAACAAGGCCCAGCAGGACGGCTTCCTGCCGCATATGGAAGATGGCACCATCCTGCTGGTGGGGGCGACCACCGAGAACCCGTCGTTTGAGCTGAACGCCGCTGTGCTCAGCCGCTCCCAGGTGCTGGTGCTGGAGCGGCTGTCGCTGGCCGACCTCGAACGTCTCACCCAGCGCGCCGAGAAGGAGCTGGGCCGCGCCCTGCCGCTGAGCGGGGATGCCCGCGATGCGCTGCACGAGATGGCGGATGGCGACGGGCGGGCACTCCTGAATCTCATCGAACAGGTTGCTGCCTGGAAGGTGGAGGCGCCCTTGGGGCGCGAGGCGCTCTCAAACCGGCTGATGCGCCGGGCGGCCAAGTTCGACAAGTCCGGTGACGAGCACTACAACCTGATCTCTGCCCTGCACAAATCGATCCGCGGCTCCGATCCGGATGCGGCGCTCTATTGGCTGGCGCGAATGCTGGAGGGCGGTGAGGATCCGCGGTTCCTGGCCCGGCGGCTTACGATGATGTCGACCGAGGATATCGGCATGGCCGACCCGCAGGCCAACACGGTTTGCCTCAATGCTTGGCAGACCTACGAACGCCTTGGCAGCCCGGAGGGCGAGCTGGCGCTCGCGAATGCCGCCGTCTACCTGGCGCTGGCACCAAAATCCAACGCGGTTTATGTCGGCATCAAGGCGGCGCGGCGGCTGGCCAAGACCACCGGCAGCGCGCCGCCGCCCAAGCACATCCTGAACGCGCCGACCAAGCTGATGGCGGAGCAGGGATATGGCGACGGCTATGCCTATGACCACGATGCGGAGGACGGGTTCTCCGGCCAGAACTACTTCCCCGACGGGGTGAAGCGGCCGGTGCTGTACCAGCCGGTGGAACGGGGGTTCGAGCGCGAGCTGAAGCGGCGCACGGACTATTTTGCGAACCTCAGGCTGAAGCGGAACAAGTAAAGCGGCTTTGCCGGCAAAGCCGCTGCCTCCGGCGGGAGTATTTGCATAAAGAAGAAGGGGCGGGAGCCTGTAACAGGCAGCCCTGCGCGCTGTGCAACACGGGCAAAACTTGACATCCTTGCCTGCGTCGGCGACAGGACGGGGGATGATTTCTTCGGTTTCCATGGTGGCCCTTGGCGGCGCAATCGGGGCGGTGTGCCGCTATCTGGCCGGGCTGGGCATCATCCGGCTGCTGGGGCATCACGACTTTCCGGTGGCGGTGCTGACGGTGAATATCCTCGGCTCCTTTCTGATGGGGATGTTCGTGGTGGCGGCGGCGCTAAGGGATCTGACCTGGCTCAGCCCCCTGGTGATGACCGGGCTGATGGGCGGGTTCACCACCTTCTCGGCGTTCTCGCTGGAGACCGCCAACCTGATCGAGCGCGGCGCCTTCGGGCAGGCGGCGCTGTATGTAGCTTTGTCCGTGGGCCTGTCGGTCGGCGGTTTGTTTCTGGGCCTGATGGCCGCAAGAGGAGTGTTCGCATGAGCGGCGTTCAGATGATTACCGTCAGCGAAGACGACAGCGGCCAGCGCATCGACCGCTGGCTGCGGCGGCTGTTTCCGCATGTGAACCAGGGCCGCATCGAGAAGATGTGCCGCAAGGGCGAGCTGCGGCTTGATGGCGGCCGGGTGAAGGCCAATACCCGCGTCGAGACGGGGCAGGTGGTGCGGGTGCCGCCGCTGGCCGAGAGTGATATGAAGCCGGCTGAGGCGCGGCCGATGCGGATTTCGGACGCCGATGCCAAGATGATCCAGGCTTGTGTGATCTACCGCGACGATGATGTGATCGTGCTGAACAAGCCTGCCGGGCTGGCGGTGCAGGGCGGCTCCGGCACCTCCAAGCATGTGGACGGGCTGGCCGAGGCGCTGAAGTTCGGGCTGGAGGAAAAACCCAAGCTGGTGCACCGGATCGACAAGGACACCTCCGGGGTGCTGGTGCTGGCGAGGAACCGCAAGGCGGCGCAGGGGCTGACCGCCGCCTTCCGCCACAAGAACACCCGCAAGATCTACTGGGCGCTGGTGGCGGGCGTGCCGACGCCGTATCTGGGCGAGATCAAGAACGGGCTGGTGAAGGCACCGGGGCATGGCAAATCCGGCGAGGGCGAGAAGATGATCAACGTGCATCCGCACGACATCGACGATACCCCGGGTGCCAAGCGCGCGCATACGCTTTATGCCACGCTCTACCGTGTGGCCAGCCGTGCTGCCTGGGTGGCGATGGAGCCCATTACGGGGCGCACCCACCAGCTGCGGGCGCATATGTCCGGCATGGGCCATCCGATTGCCGGTGACGGCAAATACGGCGGCTCCGGGCAGGAGAACCTGGGTGACGGCTGGGGCGCGCAGATCGGCGGGGTGATCTCCAGGAAGCTGCACCTGCACGCGCGCCGGATGGTGTTTGAACACCCGGTGACCCGCAAGGAAATCGCCGTGGTTGCGCCGCTGCCCGACCATATGAAGGAAAGCTGGGACACTTTCGGCTGGACCGAGGACCTGGCGGCGGACGACCCGTTCGAGGATCTGAAGTGAGTTCACCGTTGCGGCTGATCCTGTTTGACGTCGATGGCACCCTGGTCGACAGCCAGGGCGCGATCACCAGCGCGATGGCAGAGGCGTTTCAAGGGGTTGGCCTAGAAACACCGCCGCGCGAGGCGATCCTGTCCATCGTTGGCCTGTCGCTGCCGCTGGCGATGGCAGAGCTGGCACCGGAGCAGGATGCGCCTACGCTGGAGGCGCTGGTGGAGGGCTACAAGTCCTCCTACATGCTGGCGCGCGAGGAGGCGGGCGCGGCGCATTCGCCGCTCTATCCCGGCACGCAGGAGATGCTGGCAGAGCTCAATGAGGTGCCGGAATACCTGCTGGGGGTCGCCACCGGCAAATCCCAGCGCGGCGTTGACGCGCTGATCGCGGCGCATGGGCTGAACTGCTTCGTGACCCGGCAGGTGGCGGATCATCACCCGTCGAAACCGCATCCGTCGATGGTTCTGACCGCGATGGTGGAGACCGGGGTGGAGCGCGAAAACACCGTGATGATCGGCGACACGCGGTTTGACATTGAAATGGGGCGCGCAGCGGGGGTCACCACCATCGCCGTGCCCTGGGGCTATCACCCGGCAGAGACATTGGGCGCCGATTACCTGATCCGTGATTTCGCGGAGCTGCGCCCGCTGCTGGCAGAGATCTGGAAGGGCTAGGATATGAGCGGCTGGGCACAGAAACGGTTCTGGAAAGCGGTCACCGTAGCGGAGACCGGAGACGGTTTTGCGGTGGAGTTGGACGGCCGCCGGGTCAAGACCCCGGCCAAGGCGCCGCTGGCTGTGCCGACGCGGGAGATGGCCGAGGCGATTGCCGCGGAATGGGACGCCCAGACCGAATCAGTTGACCCGAAATCCATGCCCTGCACCCGCTCCGCCAACGCGGCAATTGACAAGGTGGCACATCAGCACAGCGAAGTTGCGGCGATGCTGGCTGAATACGGCGACAGCGATCTGTTGTGTTACCGGGCTGACTCTCCGGTTGAACTGGCGGCCCGTCAGGCCGCCGAATGGGACCCGGTTCTGGACTGGGCAGCGGCTGAACTGGGGGTGCGGCTGCAGCCCCGGACCGGGGTTCTTCACCAGTCGCAAGAGGCCGCGGCACTGGCGCTTTTGGCAGAAAAAACCCATGCCTTGACCTCCTTCCAGCTGGCTGCGTTTCACGATCTCGTAGGCATATCAGGCTCTTTGATCCTTGGGTTTGCGGCCGCTTCGGGCTGGCGCAGCGCCGAGGAGATCTGGCTGCTGTCGCGGCTGGATGAACGCTGGCAGGAGGAGCAGTGGGGCGTGGACGAGGAAGCCCGGGCCGCAGCCGAAGTGAAACGGCAGGAATTCCTGCACGCCAAGCGATTCTTCGATTTTTCCTGAGAGGACAAGAAATTACTTTTCCACAGGGGTAGCCCGAAACAAAATTCCGTGCGCAAGGCCCGCGTGCGGAATTCGTACATCGAAATTCCTGATAGCGCCCTTGACGTTTGCTGATGAATGCGCCCAAACTTAAGCGCGAATTAGGGGTAAACCCTTCTTCAGTCTCACATCCGGCGGGGGATCGCCGGAGAATAAGAACCGCCGAATGGCGGGCTATCAGGAAGAGGTAAATATGAAAAAATCCGTTATTTTGGGCGCAATGACCTTTGCCGGTCTTGCGGCTGGCGCGGCATCCGCCGGCACGCTGGACGACGTCAAGGCCCGCGGCAAGCTGAACTGCGGCGTCACCACCGGTCTGGTCGGCTTTGCGGCCCCGAATGCAAACGGTGAATGGGAAGGCTTCGACGTTGCCGTGTGCCGTGCTGTGGCTGCAGCCGTGCTGGGCGACTCCAACGCTGTCGAATTCGTGCCGACCACCGGCAAGACCCGCTTTACCGCGCTGGCGTCCGGCGAGATCGACATGCTGGCCCGCAACACCACCTGGACCTTCAGCCGCGACGTCGACCTGAAGTTCGAATTCGTGGGCGTCAACTACTATGACGGCCAGGGCTTCATGGTCCCGAAAGAGCTGGGCGTGTCCTCGGCCAAGGAACTGGACGGCGCCACCGTCTGCATCCAGACCGGCACCACCACCGAGCTGAACCTGGCGGACTTCTTCCGCTCCAACAACATCTCGTACGAGCCGGTTCCGATCGAAACCAACGCCGAAGCGCAGCAGCAGTACCTGGCAGGCGCCTGTGACGTCTACACCACTGACGCCTCCGGCCTGGCTGCAACCCGCGCCACCTTCGACGATCCGGCCGGTCACGTGATCCTGCCGGAAATCATCTCCAAGGAGCCGCTGGGCCCGCTGGTCCGCCACGGCGACCACGAGTGGGGCGATGTTGTCCGCTGGTCGCTGAACGCGCTGGTCGCGGCAGAAGAGCTGGGCATCACCTCGGCCAACCTGAGCGAGATGGCAGCCGGCACCGAGAACCCGGAAATCAACCGCCTGCTGGGCACCGAGGGCACCCTGGGCGAAATGCTGGGACTGTCGGCTGACTGGGCCAAGAACGCGATTGCCGCTCAGGGCAACTACGGCGAGATCTTTGCCAAGAACATCGGCGAAGACACTCCGGTCGGCCTGGCCCGCGGCCTGAACGCCCAATGGACCGAAGGCGGCCTGCTGTACGCTCCGCCGTTCCGCTAACCACACCACCGGGAGGGGCGCAGGACATTCCTGCGCCCTTTTCCTATCTGAAAAAAGCTCCGGCAAGCTGCGGAGCGGGGACAACCCCGCCAGGATCAGGACGCCGGAGTCAGGGGATCACAATATATGTCAACGCTTACTGACCCGCCGAAGGAGCAGTTCCGGCTGTCCATGCTCCTTTATGACACCCGCTACCGGTCGGGGACCATCCAGGTCATCGCCATGTTCGGGTTCATGCTTCTGGCAGCCTGGCTGATCAACAACACGCTCAGCAACCTGGCTGCGCTGGGCAAGCCGATCGATTTCGGCTTCTTCTCTGAACCTGCCAGCTATGACATCAACCAAAGGTTGCTGGAATACACCTCACGCGACACCCACTTGCGGGCTGCGCTGATGGGGCTTCTGAACACTCTGGTCGTTGCGGTGCTGGGCTGCATCACCGCAACCGTCCTCGGCGTCATCATTGGTGTTCTGCGGCTGTCTTCGAACTGGCTGGTTGCCCGCCTGATGACGATCTACGTCGAGATGTTCCGCAACGTGCCGGTGCTGCTGTGGATCGTCTTCGTGATGGCCATCCTGATCGAAACCCTGCCGGCGCCAAGTGCGTTCCGGGGCGAGTCCCCCGAGGCGACGATGAGCCTGATGGACAGCGTTGCCGTGACCAACCGCGGCGTCTACATCCCCGAGCCGCTGTTCTCGCGCTCTCTGGGCGACATCCACCTGCTGGGCCAGTCCTCGCTGCGCTTTGATGTCAGCCTGGACCTGATCGCGATCCTGGTGGTGCTGGGCCTCAGCCTTTGGGCCGCCCACCGGGTCACGCTGCGCGCCAACCGCATCCAGGAAGCAACCGGTGATCGCCCCAAGACCTGGCATGTCCGCACCGCAATCATCGTGGGGCCGATGCTGGTGCTGCTGATCGCCCTCGGGTTCCACCTCGGCTATCCCGCGCTGAAAGGCTTCAACTTCCAGGGCGGCACCCATCTGCGCAACTCTCTGATCGCGCTGTGGCTGGCACTCTCGCTGTACACCGCGGCCTTCATTGCTGAAATCGTGCGTGCGGGCATCATGGCGATCTCCAAGGGCCAGACCGAGGCCGCATCGGCTCTGGGCCTGCGCTCCAACCGGATCATGCGCCTTGTCATCCTGCCGCAGGCGCTGCGGGTGATCATCCCGCCGCTGATCTCCAACTACCTGAACCTGACCAAGAACTCGTCGCTGGCGATTGCCGTGGGCTACATGGACATCACCGGCACCCTGGGCGGCATCACCATGAACCAGACCGGCCGCGAGCTGGAATGCGTTCTGCTCCTGATGCTGGTGTACCTGGCCATTTCGCTGAGCATTTCGGCGGTCATGAACTGGTATAACGAAGCCGTGAAGCTGAAGGAGCGCTGAGATGAGCGGTACCCATTCCCATACCGTCGCCTTTGTGCGCGACACCATGCTTCCGGAGCAGGACCCCCCGGCCTCTGAGGTCGGCGCGGTCGGCTGGATGCGCCACAACCTGTTCTCAAACTGGTTCAACTCCATCCTGACCATCGCCTCGATTGCCGCGATCTACTTCGTGCTGGCGGCGGTGATCCCGTGGATTCTGTCGCCAACCTGGGAAGGCACCTCGCTGTCGAACTGCCGTGAAACGCTGGCGGCAGCGGGCCATGGCGATGCCCACGGCGCCTGCTGGGGCGTGATCAAGGAACGCTGGATCCAGCTGATTTTCGGCTTCTACCCGAGCCATCTGTACTGGCGCCCGATTGCCGCTTTCGTTCTTCTGGGCGCGGCGCTGGCCCCGGTGCTGTTCTCGGACAAGGTGCCGTCGCAGCTCTTGATCTTTTCGGCGCTCTACCCGTTCATCTTCCCCTGGCTGTTGTGGGGCGGCACCATCTGGATGCCCATCGCGGCGCTGGCGGGCTTCGTGATCGGCGGGCTGCTGTTCAAGGTGCTGTCGGAGAAAGCCAGCACGCTGATCGGTGTGATCGTGGCTGTTGCAACGGCGGTCATCTGGTGGCTGTTCCTGGCAGCGCCCGTTGCCGGCATCGTGGATTCGATCCTGCCGATCGGCATTGAAGCGGTCGAAAGCCGCAAGTTCGGCGGCTTCATGCTGTCGGTGACCATCGGTGTGGTGGCAATTGCCTGCTCCCTGCCGATCGGCATCGTGCTGGCGCTCGGCCGTCAGTCCGACCTTCTGATCGTCAAATACATCTGCGTGGGCTTTATCGAGTTCATCCGCGGGGTGCCGCTGATCACGCTGCTGTTCGTGGCCTCGACGCTGCTGAACATCTTCATGCCGCCCGGCACCAATTTCGACATCATCCTGCGGGTGCTGATCATGGTGACGCTGTTTGCGTCGGCCTATATGGCCGAGGTGATCCGCGGCGGCCTGGCGGCCCTGCCCAAAGGACAGTACGAGGGCGCCGACTCGCTTGGCCTCAACTACTGGCAGGCGCAACGGCTGATCATCATGCCGCAGGCGCTGAAGATCTCGATCCCGGGCATCGTTTCGACCTTCATCGGCGTCTTCAAGGACACCACGCTGGTCTCGATCATCGGACTTCTCGACCCGCTGGGCCTCTCCAACGCCATCCGCGCGGACGCCAACTGGAACGGCATCGTCTGGGAACTCTACGGCTTTATCGCCCTGCTGTTCTTTGTCTTCTGCTTCTCCATGTCCCGCTATTCCATGTACCTGGAGCGCAAGCTTCAGACTGGCCACCGTTAAGGAGTTCAACATATGTCTGAACTTATGACCGACCGCGAAATCGACCGCTCCAAAATGCAGGTGAGCGACGAGGTCGCCATTGAAATCAGCAACATGAACAAGTGGTACGGGTCCTTCCACGTGCTGCGCGACATCAATCTGACCGTCAACCGCGGCGAGCGGATCGTGATCGCCGGCCCGTCGGGGTCCGGCAAATCCACCCTGATCCGCTGCCTGAACGCGCTGGAAGAGCACCAGCAGGGCAAGATCGTGGTGGATGGCACCGAACTGTCCAACGACCTCAAGAACATCGACAAGATCCGGTCCGAGGTCGGCATGGTGTTCCAGCACTTCAACCTTTTCCCGCATCTGACCATCCTCGAGAACTGCACCCTGGCGCCGATCTGGGTGCGCAAAACGCCGAAGAAAGAGGCGATCGAGACGGCGATGCATTTCCTGGAGAAGGTGAAGATCCCCGAGCAGGCCCATAAATATCCTGGCCAGCTCTCGGGCGGCCAGCAGCAGCGTGTGGCGATCGCGCGCTCGCTGTGCATGAAGCCGCGCATCATGCTGTTCGATGAACCGACATCGGCGCTCGACCCGGAGATGATCAAGGAGGTGCTCGACACCATGATCGAACTGGCCGAGGAAGGTATGACCATGCTCTGCGTGACCCACGAGATGGGCTTTGCCCGCCAGGTGGCGAACCGGGTGATCTTCATGGACGCGGGCCAGATCGTGGAGCAGAACGAGCCGGAAGAGTTCTTCAACAACCCGAAGAGCGACCGCACCAAGCTGTTCCTCAGCCAGATCCTGGGCCACTGAGGCGCCAGAGCCGCGAAACAGAAAGGCCGGGCATTTGCCCGGCCTTTTTTCCGTTCAGGGATCCTTGCTCAGGGGTGGCTGGCGAATACTTCGGCGGTGGCATCAGCCAGGATCAGCAGGGTGTTAAACGCCTCGCGCTCGCCGCCCATTTCCATCCCCGGCGAGCCGATCGGCATCCCCGGCACGCTCAGCCCCAGCGCCGCGAGCTGCTCCGTCAGCAGCCGCTGGATGTCGCTTGCCGGCACATGGCCCTCGATCACATAGGGGCCGGCCATCGCGGTGTGGCAGGACGCCAGATCGCCGCTGACACCCAGCCGCTCCTTCATTGCCCACAGGTCCTCATCTGCAATATCGCGGACTTCGGTCCGGAAACCGGCGGCGGCCAGATGGTCTGCCCAGGCGGTGCAGCAGCCGCAGCTGGGCGACTTCATGATTTGGATGGGCTCTGCTGCCGCGGCAAATCCCGGCAGCGCGGTGAGGGGCAGGGCGGCTGCGGCCAGCAGCAGGGAACGGCGGTGCATAACGGTCTCCAGTCCGGCAAATGTCTGTCCGGCTGACTATCTAGTCACGCTCTTGCACGGGTGCCAGGGGCCTCCCGCGCGGGATGCGCCAGCTTGCCGCAGGGCTTATTCGCCCAAGAGCTCCCGCGGCACCGCAAAATCGATGACCTTGCCGCTGCTCCAGCTCAGTTCCCGCCAGTTAGGGATATTGAACTCCGCCACCAGCGTCGCACCCGTGGGATAGTCGTCGAAACGCGCATGATCGGGCGGGCTGGCGACGATGGTATGGGCAAAGGCGGCGATGCCGGGGTTGTGGCCGATCACCATGACCCGCTTCTGCTCGGCCTCGCTCAGCACCTTGAAGATGATATCGGAATTGGCGTGGTACAGACGTTCGGTGAAACGTGCTGGCACGCCGAGGTCCATCAGTTCGCAGGTCTCGCGGGTGCGCTGGGCTGAGGAGGAGATCACCTGATCCGGCAGGTAGCCGCATTCGCGCATCCAGGCGGCAATGGCCGGGGCTGAGCGGCGTCCGCGCTTGTTCAGGGGGCGGGCGTGGTCGCTGGGGACATTGGTGTCCCAGGCGGATTTGGCGTGGCGGGTCAGGATCAGGGTGCAGGTCATTACGGGTGAAAATGCCTCATGTGATGTGCGGTTTGGTCCGGGTCGCGGCGGGCGGCGCGGCTGAGCGGGCAGGCCAGCCGGGCAAGGCAGCCGCCGGACATGCAGCCGGCGCCTGCGCTGGTGTCGAGATGCGCGTGGCAGGCCGCCAGATCGTAGGGGCCTCCGTCGGCCAGGGCGCCGGCTGGGCAGGCGGCAAGGCAGGGTCGGGAGGGGCAGCTGTCGCAGGGGGACTGTGCCAAAGGTGCAGGGGGGATGTCAAATTCCTGTTTGAAATGAATGGCCCCGCGCAAGGAAATCATCATGCCCGCCTGATCATGCACCAGCATCTGTGACGGTGATGTGAAAAACCGCCCCGTCGCCAGCGCCCAGTTGATGAAAGGCGTATAGGGCGGCCCGCCAAAGGGAAAGTAGGCGGTGCCGCCCAGCGTCCGTGCCAGCGCGCCGATCACCCGAGCGGACCAGCGGTCGACCGGGTCCGGGGCACCGTCGCCGTACTCCGGGCTGGACTGGAACAGGGGCCAGAAGGCGCCGTCAGTGCCCAGCAGCAGCAGGGTGCCACCGTCCAGCAACTGAACCGGCTGGCGGTTTGGGTGCAGGGCGCCTTGAACGGCCAGGCCGGTTTCTGCCGCGGCGGGATACAGCGGGCTGCCGTCAAAGCAGGCGGCAGATGTTTCGGTCAGGCTCATCGGCGGCGTCCCGGTCAGGTGGCTTTGAGGGAGACTAGCAGCCGCCCGGCGGCGGCGCAGGGCAAAAACGCCCATGTCTGGCCTGCCGGCGTCTTCCTGCTGCCGGCGTTCAGCGGCGGCGGAACGGCAACAGCAGGCTCCAGCCCAGCCGGGCAGGCCGCCCGTCCTGCCACTCCAGCCCAACGGTCATGCCGTCATGCCCCTGGCCGGGCTGGGCAGTATAGGTGCCGAAGATCCGGTCCCAGACCGACAGCGCAAAGCCGTAGTTGCTGTCGTGCTCGGCCCGCAGCTGCGAGTGATGCACCCGGTGCATGTCCGGTGTCACCAGCAGCAGCCGCAGCGCCCGGTCGAGCCGCGGCGGCAGGGCCAGGTTGGCGTGGGTGAACAACGCAGTTCCGTTCAGCAGGATCTCGAACAGCAGCACCGCCAGGGCCGATGGCCCCAGCAGATAGACCAGCCCGCATTTCACCAGCATCGACAGCGCGATTTCCACCGGGTGGAAGCGCACCGCGGTGGTCACGTCCATGTCGCGGTCGGCATGATGCACCCGGTGCAGCCGCCACAGGACGGGCACCTTGTGGGTGATCAGATGCTGCAGCCAGATTGCGAAGTCCAGCACCAGCACCGCCAGCAGCACCTCTGCCCAGGCTGGCCAGCGCATTGCGTTCAGCAGCCCCCAGCCATGCGCCGCCGCATCCAGTGCCGCCCCGACCGCCAGCAGCGGCAGCCCAACCGCCAGCGCCCGCAGGGTCAGCGTGTTGAGCACTGAAATCGACAGGTTGGTCAGCCAGCGCCGCTGCCGCGGCAGGCTGCGGGCGCGCCGCGGCGCCCGGGCCTCTGCCGCCGCGAACAGCAACAGCAGGGCCAGAAAGGCCCCCAGGCGGATCAGGGCTTCATGCTCCATAACGCCAGCGATGCGCAATATCCGGCTGAAGGCAAGCCCTTTGCAGGCCGGACCGGGCTTCCTCATATGCCGGAAACGTGATCCGTGCTATGATCCCTGCGGGGCATGCAGGCCGGACTATCCGGCATCGTGCCTGCAGCCGGCCTGCATCTTCCGCCCCAGGGAGTGTCAGAATGCCAAGATTTATCGTGACCGGAAACTACACGTCTTCTGCGATGAAGGCGATGCTCGACAGCCCCAGCAACCGCGAGGCCGCGGCCCGTGCCCTTGTCGAAGCGGCAGGCGGCAAGCTGGAGAGCTTTTATCTGACCACGGGGGAAAATGATTTCTCGATCAAGGTCACGATCGATGACGTCTCCAACCTGCTGGCAGCCTTGCTGGCGACCGGCGCCAGCGGCGCGGTTAGCAACCTTAAGACCGTCCGGGCGTTCACCGCGGATGAGTTCAAGGAAATGCAGGAGAAGGCGGGCAAATTCGCCAGCGCTTACAAGGCGCCGGGAAGCTGATCCGCGGATCCCTGGTTCATCCGGCTGAAAACATCCCGGAGCGGATTGGCCCCGGGAGAGCCAAGAGGGGCAGCGCCCTCTTGGTATGCCGGTGGCGCGCCATCAAGCGCGGATCATCGACCCCGCGCCGTGTTCGGTGTACAGCTCCAGCAGCACTGCGTTCTGCACTCGCCCGTCGACGATGATGCAGGCGCGCACGCCGCCGCGGACCGCATCCAGCGCGGTTTCGGTCTTGGGGATCATGCCGCCGGCGATGACGCCGCTGGCGGTCATTTCCTCGACATCCGCCGCCTTCAGCTCCGTCACCACTTCGCCGTCGGCGTTCTTGACGCCGGCCACATCGGTCAGCAGCAGCAGGCGGTCGGCCTGCAGCGCTTTGGCAATGGCGCCGGCGGCGGTGTCGCCGTTGATGTTGTAGGTCTCGCCGCCCCGGCCGGCGCCGATGGGGGCAATGACCGGGATCATGTTCTTCTCGAACAGCCCGTGCAGCACCTTGGGGTCCATCTCCGCCGGCGCGCCGACAAAGCCCAGGTCCGGGTCGGCCTGGTCGCAAGTGATCAGGTTGGCGTCCTTGCCCGACAGGCCGACGGCGCGGCCGCCCTGGCTGTTGATTGCCTGCACGATGCGCTTGTTGACGACGCCGGACAGCACCATTTCCACCACGTCCATGGTGGCGGCATCAGTCACCCGCTTGCCGTTCACGAATTCGGATTTGATCTGCAGCTTTTCCAGCATCGCATTGATCATCGGCCCGCCGCCGTGCACGATCACCGGGTTCACCCCGACCTGGCGCATCAGCACGATGTCGCGGGCAAAGGTCTCCATCGCCTCGTCGCTGCCCATGGCGTGGCCGCCCAGCTTGATGACGACAATCGCCCCGGAGAATCGCTGGAAATACGGCAGCGCGCTCGACAGGGTTTCGGCAGTGGCAATCCAATCGCGGTTCATATTCTGTTTCTTCATCGCTGGGGTCCCTCTGACAGGGGGTGTTACGCGTTTCCGGGCGTGCTGCCAAGCGGCTGCGCAAATGCGCCGTTGCAGCGGCCCGTGCGGGTGCTAGGCTGCAGCCCGGATACCACCTTACACGGAGCTGCGCCATGCGCCAGAAAACCCTGCTGCTCACCGGTGCCAGCCGCGGCATCGGCCATGCCACCGTGCGCCGTTTCAATTCCGAGGGCTGGCGGGTGATCACCTGCTCGCGGCAGCCGTTCCCGCAGGAATGCCCCTGGGGCGGCGGCCAGGAGAACCATGTGCAGCTGGACCTGTCGGACCCGTCGGACACGATCAACGCGGTGGGCCGGATCCAGGAGTTGCTGGACGGGCGGCTGGATGCCCTGGTCAACAATGCGGGGATTTCGCCCAAGGGGCCGAATGGGGAACGGCTGAGCACGCTCAACACCGATCTGATGGACTGGGGCAAGGTGTTTCACGTGAACTTCTTTGCCTCGGTGGTGCTGGCCCGCGGCTTGAAGGAAGAGCTGGCGGCGGCCAAGGGCTCGGTGGTCAACGTGACCTCGATCGCGGGCAGCCGGGTGCATCCCTTTGCCGGGGCCGCCTATGCCACGTCGAAAGCGGCGCTGGCGGCGCTGACGCGGGAGATGGCGCATGATTTCGGGCCGATGGGCGTGCGGGTCAACGCGATTGCGCCGGGAGAGGTGGAGACCTCGATCCTGTCGCCCGGCACCGAGAAAATCGTCGAGAAGCTGCCGATGCAGCGGCTGGGCCAGCCGGAGGAGGTGGCCTCAGCCATCTATTTTCTGTGCTCGGAGGGAAGCTCCTACATCTCCGGCACCGAGATCGAGGTGAACGGCGCGCAGCACGTGTAACCGCAGATCTACCGCCCGGCCGTGAAGGCCGGGCAGCGCCCGTCCCGCCCCCCACGGGGCGGGCGCTGCCCTGTGCGCTTGTTCAGCTCACCGCGCGTTTCAGCACCGGCAGGTTGCCGAGCAGCAGCACGTCGAACGCAAGCGCGGCCAGCAGCGCCAGGCCGGTGAGCGGGAAGGCCAGCGAGACCAGCACCGCGATCAGCGCGGCGCCCTTCCAGAACGGCATCTCTGCCGGTTCCGGCGGCGCGGCCAGGCGGGCGGCACCGGCGGGGCGGCGCTTGACCCACATCACCAGGCCGGAGACGCAGACAAAGATAACCGCCAGGCAGAACACCACGTTCAGCAGGAAGCTCCAGGTGCCCATCAGGCCCATGTGGAAGGGGATGCTGACCGCCATCGCCTTGCCCGCCCAGGAATAGTCGTCGTATTTCACATCCGCCAGGATCTTGCCGCTGTACTGGTCGACATGCACGGTGCGGTCGATGAACGGGCTGTCGCCGTCGCCGCTCATGCTGTCGCGGTTGAGGGTCCAGACACCTGTTTCACCGCCGGGGTAGGCAAGGCGGAAGCGGCCCTCCATCCCCAGTGCGCGGCCCAGGGCGATCAGGCTGGCAGCATCCACGGGCGCACCCTCAGTGACGCCGGTGATGCCCGCGTCAGAGCCGGAGGCGGGCATCGGGGTCTGCTCCAGCGCCCAGGGCACGTCGTTGGTGGACCCGTGGTTCATGCTGGCGTGGATGTCATCGGACAGGGGCACGTTGTCCCATTTTGCCGCCGGGAAGGTGCTCCAGGCCTGCATCATCTGGCCGCCCCAGATGCCGGTCCACGACAGGCCCGAGATCAGGAAGATCACCAGCAAAGCCGACATCCAGAAGCCGGTGACGGCGTGCAGGTTCTTCCACAGGGCACGGCCGCGGGCGCGGAGGTTGGGGATAAGGGCGACGATGGCATTGCCGCGCGGCCACCACAGGTAGAGGCCGGTCAGCACCAGCACGATGCCCAAACCGGCGGCGATTTCGATCAGCCGGTCGCCGGTGTCGCCGATCAGCAGGGTGGAGTGGATGTTGTCGGCCAGATCGTACCAGCCTGCGCGGCGGTCCCAGACCTCGATCACCTCGCCGCTGTACTGGTCCAGCGCGACCAGGCGCTGGCCGTCATCGGTTTTCACCCGGAACACGGCGGCCAGATCGGGGGCCTTGGGGCCGATCCATTCAGCGATGGTGCCGGGCTGCGCGGCCAATACGGCGGCCTCCTGCTCAGCCAGGGTCAGTTCGGCGGGGCCTTGGGTAACGGTGATCTTCTCGCCGTCGCGGCCGTCGAATTGGGTGATGAACATCATCATCAGGCCGGTGACGGCCAGCATGATCAGGAAGGGGATCACAAACAGGCCTGCATAGAAGTGCCAGCGCCAGACGGCGGCGTAAAATTTTTTGGACAGCGGACGCGATTGGTCCACGGATTGCGGTTGGCTGGTTGCCATTGGGTTTCTCCATACCAGAACGGGGCCGGACGCGCGGGACGCCGGCGGAAATGTCAGTTTGTTCGGAAAATCAGGAGAGTGCGGGCGGGCCGCGGGCATCATAGCGCCAGTGGAAACCGGCGGTGTGATGGGTGAAGGCCTCGCGCGACCAGCGGTCGCCGAGAGGCGTGTCCAGGTTTAGGTCAATCAGGCTGTCCGGCAGCAGCGCCACCGCGCCAAGCGCGGCGAAGGGACAGCTGCGGTCCTCCATCTGCTCGGCAGGCGCATGGGGTTCGCCGCTGTCCAGATCGACCCAGGTTTCCACCGGGCCGTGGCCGGTACAAATCACCAGAAGCACCTTGCCGTCCTGCGCCGAGGCCGGCATCCAGCCGGAGGGGATCAGCCCGGCCACGGCCAGGGCGATCACAACCAGCAGGGAGGGCAGGCGGCGCAGCACGTCAGTCAGAGCCCCGCGATGATCGAGCGCAGGGTGGCGATGCCGTCGCCTTTCTCGGAGGAGGTCAGCACGATCTCGGGGTAGGCTGCGGGGTGTTTCGCCAGCGCGCCCTTCACCTGTTCCAGCACCTTGGCGCGTTCCCTTTCCTTGACCTTGTCGGCCTTGGTCATCACGCATTGGAAGGTGACGGCGGAGCTGTCCAGGAGCTTCATGATCTCGTCATCCACCGCCTTCACACCGTGGCGGCTGTCGATCAGCACAAAGGCGCGGCGCAGGTTCTGGCGACCCGACAGGTAGCGCTTCAGCAGCTTCTGCCATTGCTCCACCACCTTGAGCGGCGCGTTGGCATAGCCATAGCCGGGCAGGTCGACCAGATACAGCTCCGGCCCCTGGGTGAAGAAGTTGATCTCCTGCGTGCGGCCTGGCGTGTTGGAGGCGCGCGCGATCCCCTTGGTGCCGGTCAGCGCGTTGATCAGGCTCGACTTGCCGACGTTGGAGCGGCCGGCAAAGCAGACCTCCACCCGGTCGGCGTCCGGCAGGCCGTTCATTGCCACCACGCCCTTCAGGAACTCGGTCTCGCCGGCAAACAGCTTGCGGCCTTTCTCGGCGGAGATATCATCCGGCGCTTCGGCCAGGGAAAATTGCATCTGCATCACAGCACCTTTACCGCGTCGCCCAGGCGGATCCCGCCGCCGCGCACCACCTCGGCATAGACCGAGAAATCCTGGTGGCCCCAATTGTCCTTGAGGGTCTTGAGCGTATCGGCGTCGCGTTCGCCGGTTTCGGGGTTGGCGGTGGTTGCCTGGCAGCGCACCACCCGCTCGCGCACCGCAAAGACAGCTTCGCCGACTTGCACCTCGCGGCCCAGCCATTCGTTTTCGGCCCAAGGATCATCCAGGTCGAACCAGATATTGCCGCGCCAGCGCAGGGGAGAGAGGTCATGCCCGATGGCCTGCTCCACCGCGCGGTGGGAAGCCCAGTTGCACAGGGTGATTGAGGGGAAATCGGTGTCGGTCATGCCGCGTCCCGGCACCCGCACGATGCGGGCCGACGCGGCGCGGTTGGCGGGCAGCAGCGGCTGGCTCCAGTCCAGGAACCGCGGCAGGTCCTCGGCCGCGTCGGGATCAAAGGTCAGCTCGGGACGGTCCGGGTGGCGCAGGGTCAGCTGGCCGGAGACATCATCCAGCCGGGCATCGATGGCCATCAGCTGGGGCGCCTTGGCACCACGGGTGAAATTCTGGCAGGGCGCCCAGGCGGTGTCGTCCGCCTTGGAGCTGTCATGGGCAACCGCCCAAACACGGTCGCCGGGCATGGTCTGCCCGGCGATCATGGTGACGTTTTCCAGTGCCTCCCGCCCATGGGATTTGAGCGGGTGGCGCCAGATGTCTGTGACCTGATGGGTCATTCCTTCTCAGCCTTGGGCTTCTTCTTGAAGCTCGACTTGATGTTGCCGAACACGTCCGGCGTATAGCCGTGGCTGCGCATGATCAGATACTGCTGGGTGAAGGTGATCGTGTTGTTGGCAATCCAGTAGACCACCAGGCCGGAGGCGAAGCCGCCGAGCATGAACATGAACACCCAGGGCATCCAGGCAAAGATCATCTGCTGGGTCGGGTCGGTGGGCGCCGGGTTCAGCTTCTGCTGCAGCCACATCGAGATGCCGAGCAGGATCGGCAGGATGCCGATGAAGACCAGCGCCAGCACGCTTTCCGGTGCCGGGGCCGCAAAGGGAAGCAGGCCGAACAGGTTCATGATCGAGGTCGGGTCCGGCGCGCTGAGGTCCTGGAAGGGGCCGAAGAAGGGCGCGTGGCGCAGTTCCAGGGTGACGAAGATCACCTTGTAGAGCGAGAAGAAGATCGGGATCTGGATCAGGATCGGCAGACAGCCCGCGGCGGGGTTCACCTTCTCCTTCTTGTAGAGCTCCATCATCTCCTTTTGCATCTTCTGGCGGTCGTCGCCGGCGCGTTCCTTGAGCTTCTCCATCTCCGGCTGCAGCTCTTTCATCTTGGCCATGGAGGCGTAGGATTTATAAGCCAGCGGGAACACCAGGATCTTGATCACCACGGTCAGGCCGATGATCGCCCAGCCCATGTTGCCGATCAGGACGTTCAGGTTGTGCAGCAGCCAGAACATCGGCTTGGTCAGGAAGAAGAACCAGCCCCAGTCGATGACGTCCAGGAAGCCCTCGATGCCCGCTTTCTCATAGCCGCGGATGGCGTCCCATTCCTTGGCGCCGGCAAACAGCTGGGTGGTGACTTCAGTGGACTGGCCCTCCGCAACGGTGACGGTCGGCAGCACGATGTCGGTCTGGAAGATCTCGCGGCGCTCGTCGAACTTGGCAATCGAGCGGAAGCCCTGGCCCGGGGCGGGCACCAGCGTCGACATCCAGTAGTGGTCGGTGAAACCGATCCAGCCGTTGGCCTCGACCTGCTTGACGCTGGATTTGGAGCCGTCGCGCGGATCGGGGTCGAAATCAGCCATGTCGTCATAGTCGGTCTCGGCCAGCTCGCCGTCGGTCATGCCGACCAGGCCCTCGTGCAGGATGAAGAAATTCTTTAACCCCGCGGGCTGGCCGTGGCGGGCCAGGGTGCCGTAGGGCGCCAGCGACACGGTGCCGCCGGAGGCGTTGGCAACCGACTGGGTGACCGAGAACATGTAGTCCTGATCGACCGCGATGGTGCGGGAGAAGGTCAGGCCCTTGCCGTTGTCCCAGGTTAGGGTCACCGGGCTGTCGGGGGACAGGGTGGCGCCGTTCGGGGCAGACCAGATGGTGTTGGCGCCCGGCACGTCGTCCAGTGTCAGCCCTGCGCCCGGTGCCCAGCCGTAGAGCGCGTAATAGGCGCCGGCCTCGCCCACAGGCTTCAGCAGTTTGACGATCGGGGAATTCTCATCGAGCGTCTCGCGGTAGTCCTTCAGCGACAGGTCGTCGATCCGGCCGCCCTGCAGCGAGATGCTGCCGGTGACGCGGGGCGTGTCGATGGCGACGCGCGGCGCATCCGGCGCGGCGGCCTGTTCCGGGGCGGTGTCTGCCACCGCATCGGCGCCCGCTGCGCTGGGCGCGGCGGCGGTATCGCCGGCCGGAGCGGTTTCAACAATCGCGGTTTCCGGTGCCTGTTCCGGTTCCGGCGGCGGGAAGAAGGTATACCACCCGAGGATCACCAGAAAGCTGAGTACGGTTGCGAGAATAAGATTTTTGTTCTGATCGTCCATTGGGGACTGCCACCTCGTGTAGGGAAGGACACGTGGGGTTCAACAGAGGTGGGCCGCAAAGGTCAAGCAGAATCGCGGTGCAGCGGCCCGTCAAAGAGCTCAGCTGCGGCAGAAACTCAAAGGAATTGAGCGTTCAGGGGGTCCGGCGGCCGATCACCGGCGCATCCTGCAGCTTGGCCTCATGGGCGGTGATCCAGTCCAGCGTCTGGTCGAACGGCATCGGGCGGCCGATGCCGAAGCCCTGCACGTGGCCGCAGCCGAGCTGTGCCAGCAGCGCGTGCTCACCAGCGGTTTCGACCCCTTCGGCCAGGGTGTCGAGCTCCAGCCGCTCGGCCATTGTCAGGATGGCGGAGATCAGTTTCTGCTGCTCGGGATCCTGGTCCGCCTTCATCACGAAGGTGCGGTCGATCTTGATCCGGGAAATGTTGAAGCGGCGCACCGCGGAGATCGAGGCATGGCCGGTGCCGAAATCGTCGAGGTCGATCGGGCAGCCCATTTCGCTGAGGGCGAGGATGTTGCGGGTGACCACATCGTCAGGCTGGTCAGTCATCACCGTTTCCAGAATTTCCACGCACAGGCGGTCAGCGGACAGGCCGAAGCGCTCCAGCTCCCATTTGATGCGGCCCGAGAGGCCCGGGTTGCGCAATTCCTGGGTGGCGAAGTTCACGCCGACGCAAGGCACCGTCACCCCGGCGTCATCCCAGGCCTTGATGGCGACCAGCGCGTTGTAGAGCATCACCTGGCTCAGCCGGTCCATCAGCCCGGCCTCCTCCAGCGCGGGCAGGAAGGTCGAGGGCGGGATCAGCCCCTGCACCGGGTGCAGCCAGCGTGCCAGCGCCTCAAACCCCGACACCCGGCCGGTGTCCGTGCAGATTTGCGGCTGGAACCAGGCCTGGATCTGGCCGCTTTCCAGCGCTGCCGCGGCTTCCTCGCGCAGGGTGGAGCGGCTGCCGGTGCGGCCCGGCATGTCGGCGGAAAAGGCCCGGATGCCGCCAGGCCCGTTACCCTGCGCCTCAGACAGGGCGGCAGCTGCGGCGCTGATCCATTCGGTGCTAGTCGCGCCGGGGACGCGGCCGTGCTGGCAGAACCCCATCGAAGAGGTCATGTAGATGGTGGTGCCGTCCAGCGGCAAGGGTTCCTCCGTGGCGGCCTGCATGCGCCCGGCCAGCTGAATGCACAATTCCAGATCCAGTTGCAGGGTCGGCGCCAGGCAGACCGCAAAACGGCTGTCACTGATCCGGGCGACGATGTCATTCTGGCGCAGTGCCGACACGATTTGCGCGCCGCAATGCTGCATGAAACGGTCGCCGGCCTCCTGCCCGTGGCGGTCCGTCAGCTCCCGGTGGTCGTCCAGCTCCAGAATGAAGATGGCAGAGCGCAGCCCGCCCTCACTGCATTCGGCGTGGATCCGGGCGGCTTCCTGCTCGAACCCGTCGCGCAGCATCATGCCGGTGACAGCGTCGCGCGGCGCAGAGCTGCCGCCCAGCTTGCTGAAGCCGCCGGCGGCGGCAAACAGGACCGGCAGCCCCAGCGCAACGGCCAGCAGTGCCGTTTCGCCGCCAAGCCAGAAAGTGGCAAGAGTCAGGGCGGGCAGAAAGGCAAGCAACGCCGGGCCCGCAACCGCGGGAGCAAGGGTCTTCCTGAGGCGTGCCAGAATGCCTGAACCCGTATTTGTCATTCCCAGACCTTTCGTCTGCAGCCAGTCGTTCGGCCCCGAGACTAAGGTGCTGATATAACCCGGGAGTTAACGCAGCTGGGGAATTTCCGGTATTTCTTCCGCGGAATTGGCATTCTTCAGCTCAAGACCAGCGAAATCGAACAGTTTCGGGTCCAGAAGGTGGGACGGACGCGCATTCATCAGTGCCCGGAACATCACCTGGCGGCGGCCCGGAGAGTTTGATTCCCACTGGTCCAGGATCTGTTTGACCTGCTGGCGCTGCAGCCCGTCCTGGCTGCCGCAAAGGTCGCAGGGGATGATCGGGTAATTCATGGAACGCGCGAACTTTTCGCAGTCGGCCTCTGCCACATGGGCCAGCGGGCGGAACACGAACAGGTCGCCTTCCTCATTGACCAGCTTGGGCGGCATGGTCGCAAGGCGGCCGCCGTGGAACAGGTTCATGAAGAAGGTTTCCAGGATGTCGTCGCGGTGATGGCCCAGCACCACCGCCGAGCAGCCCTCCTCGCGGGCGATGCGGTACAGGTTGCCGCGGCGCAGGCGCGAGCAGAGCGCGCAGTAGGTGCGCCCCTGCGGCACCTTGTCGACGACGATGGAATAGGTGTCCTGATATTCGATCCGGTGCGGCACGCCCATCTTTTCCAGGAACTCCGGCAGCACGGTGGCGGGAAAGCCCGGCTGGCCCTGATCCAGGTTGCAGGCCAGCAGGTCCACCGGCAGCAGGCCGCGCCACTTCAGCTCATAGAGAACCGCCAGCAGGGTATAGCTGTCCTTGCCGCCCGACAGGCAGACCAGCCACTTGGGCGTGCTGCCGTCCGCGCGCCGCTCCACCATGCCGTATTGCTCGATCGCCTCGCGCGCGTACCGCACGATGCGCTTGCGGAGCTTCTTGAACTCGGTGGTCGCGGGGGCGCCGGCAAACAGCGGGTGGATTTCGTCCAGATCATCATCAAGCATGGCCGCGCCCTAGCCGAGGACGGGCGTTTTGCCAAGGAAAAAAGGCGTGCGGCGGCGGCCCGGGCCGTGCACCGCGCAAGGAAAGTCATCCAAACCTGCGGCGGCTGCGTAGCTGATGGGAGATGCAAAGCGAAACCGCGGAGAAAGGGGCGTGTGATGACGGCCGCAAACAAACGCGAAACCCGGCGCCGGTGGGTGCGCTGGGCAGCACTTGGGGTTGGAATGGCGGGGCTTTCCGCGCTGACTGCCTGCGGGCGGCCCAGCCTGTTGGACGGCAAGCTGAGCAGCAGGAGCCTGAACCTCGAGGAGTATTTCGACGGGCGCACGGTGGCATACGGGCAGTTCGCGGACCGCTTCGGCACCGTGCGGCGGCGGTTTGTGGTGGATATCACCGGTGAATGGGATGGTGAGAAGCTGACCCTGACGGAGGATTTCCGCTATTCCGACGGCACCACCGAGCAGCGGATCTGGACCCTGACCAAGACCGGCGAGGACACCTGGGAAGGCGCTGCAGACGGCGTGCAGGGGGTCGCGCGCGGGGAGGAGCGCGGCGACACCTTCAATTGGGCCTACACTATCGACCTGCCGGTGCCGCGGGGCGGCACCATGCGGGTGTCCTTTGATGACTGGATGTGGCTGCTGGAGGACGGCCGCCTGCTGAACAAGGCCTATATGAGCCGCTTTGGCGTGACCTTGGGGGAGGTCACGATCTTTTTCGAGAAGAAGTAGCGGGGCTCAGCTGCCCGGGCGGTCCTGCGCTTTGTCTTTGCGGACGGTTTTAGCGTGGTCATGGGACGGGTCGCAGCCCGGCACCGGGTCATAGCCGTCACCGCCCAAGGGATGGCAGCGGCCGATGCGCCGCGCGGTCAGCCAGACGCCTTTGATGGCGCCGTGTTTCTCCAGCGCTTCCAAGGCATAAGCCGAGCAGGTGGGCTGGTAGCGGCAGTTGAAGCCGACCCAAGGCGAGAACAGCAGCCGGTAGGCGCGCACAGGCAGGGCAAAGATATGGGCCAGCGGGGTCATGGCGGATAGATAGGGGCAGGGCGGCTGTTGAGCAATGGACAAGGCCCGGAACACGCCGAAGGCGCTGGCCCGCTTTACTGCCCGTGGATCTTTTTCAGCGCGTAGATCAGGTCGCGCTTCAGCTCCTCGAACGGGCGCTGGGCGGTTTCAATTGCGCGGCCGATCAGCACGTAGTCCCAGCCGGGGCGGCCATGGGCTGGCAGAATCATCCGGGCGGCCTCGCGCAGTCTGCGCTTGGCGCGGTTGCGGGCCACCGCGTTGCCGACTTTCTTGGAGCAGGTGAAGCCGATGCGGATGCCGCCATCGTCCTTGCGGTTGCGGCCCTGCACCATCATCGCCTTGGTGCCCTGCTTGCGGGCAGGGGGGCGGGCGCAGGCGAGGAAATCACGGCGCTTGGCCATGACCTCAAGCTTGGGCGCATCCGGTGCGCAAACGGACACCGCCGGAGGCGTGTCCCCGCGGGCAGCGTTGCCGTCCTTGGGGGCCTCCGGCGGTGTCATGTCCGTCAGAACGTGAACTGAGCTTATGCGCTCAGTTCTTTGCGGCCGCGGGCGCGGCGTGCGTTCAGGATCTTGCGGCCTGCTTTGGTGGCCATGCGCGCACGGAAGCCGTGGCGGCGTTTGCGAACCAGGTTCGAAGGCTGATAGGTGCGTTTCATCGCTCCGGTCTCCACATTTTTTCTTCGGGTGCGCGGAATCGCCCGCCCGGGGTCTATCTCGAAGCCCGGTCTTTAGGAGGGAATGGCGGCCAAGTCAAACCCTGCGGGGCGGGAAATCACCTTTTGAGGTGAAAAATCATACCCAGCTGTGATGGCAGCCCTGGGCAATATGCAACATTTCTGCCGAAAACTGCCCCCGGACGGCCTGTCCGGACAGAGCAGCTGTAACACGGGGGCGGTGATTCTGCCATAAAGCTCACGGAATCCGCAGTTGCGATCAAGCGCCTGTGAGGCGGGCGGAACCGCCCTCGCGAAAGAGCCATTTAACACGTAGCAACAGACAGAGCGGAACAGACACGGACCAGATGGGCGGCATGACAGATACACCGGAAACAGAATCCGAGGCCAGGCAACAGGACGGCGGCAAACCGGGCGTTGCGCGGCATCTGCCGCTGATTGCGGTGGCAGCGGTGGCGCTGATCGGGGCGGCGGTGCTGAAGGATTACCTGACCTTCGACACGCTGCGCGACAACCGCGAGGCGCTGATGGCGTTCCGGGACCAGAATTACCTGGGCCTGGTGGCGCTGTTCATGGGGATTTACATCGTGATTGTTGTGTTTTCGCTGCCCGGGGCGGCGGTGGCCTCTGTCACCGGCGGCTTCCTGTTCGGGCTGGCAGCGGGCACCGCGTTCAATGTGGTCTCAGCCACTATCGGCGCGGCGGGCATCTTTCTGGCCGCGCGCATGGGGCTGGGGGCGGTTCTGACGGCGCGAATCGAGGCCGCCGAGGGCCGGGTGCGGATGCTGAAACAGGCGCTGCGGGAAAACGAGATCGAGGTGCTCTTGCTTTTGCGGCTGGTGCCGGCGGTGCCGTTTTTCGTGGCGAACCTGCTGCCGGCGCTGGTGGGGGTGAAGTTCCGCAACTTCCTGTGGACCACCGCGGCGGGGATCATTCCCGGGGCCATCGTCTTTACCTGGATCGGGGTGGGGGTCGGCTCTGTCTTTGACCGCGGCGGCGATCCGGACCTTAGCCTGTTGTGGGAGCCGCATGTGATCGGGCCGATCCTGGGACTGTGTGTGCTGGCGGCGATGCCGATCCTGGTGAAAGCGGTGCGCGGCAACCTGCGTGGCCAAGCGAAGAGGGACAGCTGAATATGAACAGCATCACATGCGATCTTCTGGTGATCGGAGCGGGCTCCGGCGGGCTGTCGGTGGCGGCAGGGGCCAGCCAGATGGGGGCTGACGTGGTGCTGCTGGAAGGCCACAAGATGGGCGGCGACTGCCTGAACTACGGCTGTGTGCCCTCCAAGGCGCTGCTGGCGAGCGGCAAGGCGGCGCATAGGCAGGCACATACCGCGGAATTCGGCGTGGCGGATCAGGTGCCGCAGGCGGATTACGCCGCGGCCAAGGATCATGTGCAGCAGGTCATCGAAACCATCGCCCCGGTCGACAGCCAGGAGCGGTTCGAGGGTTTGGGCGTGCGGGTGATCCGCGAGTTCGGGCATTTTGTCTCGGAAGCCGAGGTGGCCGCCGGAGACTACCGCATCACAGCGCGGCGGGTGGTGATTGCCACCGGTTCGGCGCCGCTGGTGCCGCCTATCCCGGGGCTGGACAAGGTCCCCTATGAGACCAACGAGACGCTGTTCGACCTGCGCGAGAAGCCGGAGCATCTGCTGATCGTCGGCGGCGGCCCGATCGGCATGGAAATGGCGCAGGCGCATGTGCGGCTGGGCTGCAAGGTCACCGTGATCGAGGGCTACAAGGCGCTGGGCAAGGATGATCCCGAGGCCGCGGCGCTGGTGCTGGATGCCTTGCGCACAGAAGGCGTGGAGATTGCCGAGGGCGCCATGGTCTCCCGCGTCTCCGGTCAGGCGGGCGCGATCGAGGTCGAGACCAAGGATGGCAGCCGGTTCAAGGGCAGCCACCTGCTGATGGCGGTGGGGCGCAAGGCCAATACGGAGCGGCTGAACCTGGCTGCGGCGGGAATTGAAACGCAAGGCAACGGCATCAAGGTGGATGAGAGCCTGCTGACCACCAACAAGCGCGTCTATGCCATCGGCGATGTGGCGGGGGGCATGCAGTTCACCCATGTGGCGGGTTACCACGCCAGCGTCATTATCCGCTCCGCCTTGTTCGGCCTGCCGTCGAAGGCGAAGACCAGCCACATTCCCTGGGCCACCTATACCGACCCGGAGCTGGCGCAGGTGGGACTGACCGAAATGCAGGCGCGTGATCGTTACGGGGTGAAGCTTGAGGTGGCACGGTTCGACTACCACCACAACGACCGCGCCGTTGCCGAGCGCAAGACCAAAGGGGTTATCAAGGTGATGGTGGTCAAGGGCCGTCCCGTGGGCGCGACCATCGCAGGCCATCAGGCGGGCGAGCTTATCGGCTTGTGGTCGATGGCCATCGCCAACAACCTGAAAATGAGCCAAGTGGCTGCAATGGTTGCGCCTTATCCCAGTATGAGCGAGATTAACAAACGGGTGGCGGGGGCATATTTCTCCCCGCGGCTGTTTGAGAGTAGCTTTGTTAAACGCGCCGTGCGCTTTGTTCAGCGCTGGATTTCATGAACTGAAGGCCGCTTCATGCTCAACACGCTTTCGGGCCGATTCCTGATCCTGACCACGGTCTTCGTGATGCTGGCCGAGGTGCTGATCTTTGTCCCCTCGATCGCGCGGTTCCGCGAGGACTACCTGGCCGACCGGCTGGAGCGGGCGCAGATCGCCTCGCTGGCGCTGTTGGCCGATGACATGCTGGAGACCGAGCTGGAAGCGGAGCTCTTGGAGAACGCGGGCGTCTACAACGTGGTGCTGCGCCGCGACGAGATCCGCCAGCTGATGCTGGCTTCGCCGATCCCGCGGGAGATCACCGCCACCTATGATCTGCGCATGGCAGGCGCGATGACTCTGATCCGCGACGCGATGCTGCGGCTGGCCCGCCCGGAGAATGAGATCATCCGCGTGATCGGCGCGCCGGTGCGCGAGGCCGGGCTGCTGATCGAGGTCACCATGGAAACCGCACCGCTGCGGACCGCGATGATCGACTACGGGGTGCGGATCCTGATTCTCTCCGCGGTGATCTCGATCATTACCGCGGTGCTGCTGTTCGGGGCGGTGCGGATCGTGCTGGTGAAGCCGATCAAGAGCGTGGTCGGCTACATGCAGCGCTATGCGGCGGCGCCGGAGGATGCGCGCGGCATCATCCATCCCAGCTCCAGCGTGGTGGAACTGCGCGAGGCGGAGGAGGCGCTGATGCAGCTGCAGACAGAGCTGACCCAGGCGCTGAAACAGCGCGAGCGGCTGGCCCAGCTGGGCGGCGCGGTGGCCAAGGTGAGCCACGACCTGCGCAACATCCTGACCTCGGCGCAGCTGTTCACCGACCGCATCGAGAGGAGCGAGGACCCGCTGGTGCGCCGCCTGGCACCGAAGCTGGTGAACTCGATCACCCGCGCGGTGTCCCTGTGCGAGGGCACGTTGGCGTTCGGCAAGGCGGAAGAGCCGTCGCCCACATTCGGCGTGGTCTGCCTGCACGAGATCACCGCCGACATCGCCGAAAGCGAGCTGCTGGCCGCGGACAGTGAGATGCTGGAGATCGTCAACGCGGTGCCCAAGCCGATGATGCTGCGCGCCGACCCGGAGCAGCTGTTCCGCATCGTCCTGAACCTGGTGCGCAACGCCCGCCAGGCGATTGCCGCCGCCGGCCGGCCCGGGCGGATCACGGTGGACGCGCGCGAAGAGGGCGATGCCTGGTATATCACCGTGGCCGATTCCGGGCCGGGCCTGCCGAAGAAGGCGCAGGACAATCTGTTCACCCCGTTCCAGGGCGGCGCGCGCAAGGGCGGTACCGGCCTGGGGCTGGCGATTGCCGACGAGCTGGCCCGCGGCCACGGCGGCACCGTGAATCTGCAGGCAACCGGCGCGCAAGGCACCGTTTTTGAAATCTGCCTGCCCAAGGGGGACGGCACGCTCTGACCTCGCCGGAAGACGTTGTGCGGGAAAGTTGCGGGGCAGAGCACTATTTTTGTTTTTGGGGTTGCGCCCGTGCGATGCTAGGATTAAACCCCGCCGCAGTGGACCGATAGCTCAGCTGGATAGAGTACTTGACTACGAATCAAGGGGTCGGGGGTTCGAATCCTCCTCGGTCCGCCACTTCCTAAATTGTCGGGCGACACATAGTTTTGCCATTTGCGGCAGAACCTTTCCTTTTTCGTGTCTCCAACATCCCCGCTCGCGCCTCCTGTTCCGCCAGTGGCGAAGCCTTCCCTGATTTTCACTTCGGAAGACCTCGTGTCTTCCGGAGGGCAAAGCAGGGTGGGCGCAGCCCGGACTGCGGCCGGACGGTGATCTGACACACGGGGCCGGAGCGGTGAAATTGGGAGGGGCCCGCGCCTCGCGCGGGAGGAACCGGATTTCTCCGTGGAGGCTGACGCGCAGCGGCATCAGAACCCGTGTTCAGATTGCCGGCCGGATGGCAGGCGGACCAATCAAACGGAAAATGCCAGGCGCGCTAGAGCGGAGCGGAGGCGTGGCTGACTTCTGTGCAAGCGATCGCGGTCTCGTCCGCGATCACATTCAAAATTCAGCAGAAAAGGTAGGAAGGAGAGCTGTAGGCTCGGCTTGCGGCAGTACACCTTCAGCTTGTAGGCTCAATGTGAGGAAGGATTTCGGATCAGTTCATGCCACCAATCGATTTTGAGGAATTTGAGTATGCCGTCAATCGCATCCCACACAGGCTCTATATTTCAAAGAGCTTTCGTTACCCACGTCGAGATACAGTTTATCGTCATGGCTGGAAGCGTTTCGAGGCTGGCCCTTTGAAAGAACTGGACACCTCCGATAACCCCGGATTTGGTGGCCTTTGAGCGTGAGTTGGGCTTATGGCAGCCGCGAACGGGGGCCTGCTGGCGCAAGCCAGTGGCTTCAGGTCGCCCTTGGCGTCAGGCCGGCGCCGTTCGGCTGAGAAGCCAACGCAGCCGGCCGATGTTGTAGACCATGTTGGCCAGCGTGATCGTCGCCCTGGCCCGGGCCAGCCCTATTGTTCGGATGGTCAGACCCATGCGATCCTTCTGATGCNTGGACACCTCCGATAACCCCGGATTTGGTGGCCTTTGAGCGTGAGTTGGGCTTATGGCAGCCGCGAACGGGGGCCTGCTGGCGCAAGCCAGTGGCTTCAGGTCGCCCTTGGCGTCAGGCCGGCGCCGTTCGGCTGAGAAGCCAACGCAGCCGGCCGATGTTGTAGACCATGTTGGCCAGCGTGATCGTCGCCCTGGCCCGGGCCAGCCCTATTGTTCGGATGGTCAGACCCATGCGATCCTTCTGATGCCCGAAAACATGCTCGACCTTGGAGCGTACAACCGACTTGCGCCCGTTCGCCCTGGAGGTGGGCGTCGACATTGGTCGCCCGCGGGGCTTCTTACGGTGGATCTCGCTCTTCATCCCGTTGGCCTCCAGCCATGCCTCGTTCTGAGTCGACCGATACGCGGTATCCGCCCAGACGCCACGCCCGGTATTCGCGGTCTGGATCAGGCCTTCCCGCAAGCGGGCACCGTCATGCTGGGAGGCGTCCGTGACGAGCTGCCGCCGGATGATGCCATTCTGGCGGTCGATGGAGATGTGGCTCTTGTAGCCGAAGATCGGGATGGCGATGTCGACTGGCCTGGAACCGTCGGCGCGGGTCTTGGCCTTGGAATACTTGACCGTCCAGCGCGCGTTCGTGTCTTTCTGCGCCGCTTTCGCGGGTTTGCCGGGCCAGATCTCCAGTGCGGTCTTGCCCGCCTTGATGGCCGCCTTCTCGCCATCCGAATTGCGCTGGCGCGGGGCGGCGATCAAACTGGCGTCAACGATCTGACCGGCTCGCGGGATAAAGCCGGCCTGGTTGATGGCGCGGTCAAGTTCGTTGAACAGCGCATCCAGCGCATCCGCCTTGATCAGCGCCTCACGGAAATCCCAGAGCGTGTTGGCGTCCGGCACCGTATCGGCGATCCCGAGACCACAAAAGCGCATCCAGCTCAGCCGGTCGCGGACCATGCGCTCGGTCGCCTCAA
>NZ_WLCM01000002.1 GCF_013317235.1 Leisingera sp. ANG59
CCCCCAGCCCCGCCCCCTCCAGCAATCGCCGGAATTCGCCCGCGCGCTAAAGGCCTGCGGCCAGGAGCCGCTGACGCTGGACGGCACAATGGTGCTTCAGCGCCGCCTGCCCGGCGGGCTGAGGCTGGCAATGGTGAACCGGGCAGACCTCTCCAGTCCCGCCCCGCTAATGTCCGCCCTGCGCACCAGCGGCCTGCACCGCGCCCCGCTGATCCTGTCGCCCGAATCCCCGGCGCCGCATCTTGCCCGCCTCGGCGCCGTGCCGCTGGTCTCGCCCGCCCACGCGGCGCTCTGGGATCTGACAGGCAATCCGGACCAGCGCCGCGCGGCGCTGCATCAGAAATGGCGCAACCGGCTGAAACACGGCGAAGTGCAGAACCTCCGCCTTACCCGCCAGAACCTGCCGCATGACGTGCGCCACTGGTTGTTCCGGGCCGACGCCAAACAGCAATCTGCCCGCGGCTACCGCAGCTGGCCCATCGGCCTCACCCTCGCCTACGCGCGTGAGAACCGGGGCCAGGCCAAGCTCTTCCAAGCTTTCGAGGGCAAGGAACCCGTCGCCGCCATCCTGATCCTGACCCACGGCAGCACCGCCACTTACCACATCGCCCACACCACTGCCCGCGGCAAACAGCTCAGCGCGCATCCCCTGCTGCTGTGGGAAGCCGCCAATTGGCTCGCCGCCAAGGGTATCTGCCGCCTCGACCTTGGCCTCATCAATACAGAGGACGCCCCCGGCCTCGCCCGCTTCAAGCTCGGCACCGGCGCCCATCTGCACCGCCTGGGCGGCACCTGGGGCTTCTGGCCGCCGCTCGGCCGCATCTTAAGCCCGCTGGCACGGCTCGACTGCGGCCTGATGGGCGACTGAACATCCGCGACGTCCCGTCCCGCTGGACAGGCGCCCGGCCTCTCCATTATATGAACACATGTTCAGATAACCGGGAGGAGCCCCGCTCATGAAACTTGCAGACACCGCAGCCGTCGTCACCGGCGGCGCTTCGGGCCTGGGGGAGGCCACCGCGCGCTACTTTGCGGAACAGGGCGCCCAGGTCACCATCCTGGACCGCGACGCCGAACGCGGCACCCAAGTGGCGCAGGAGATCGGCGGGCATTTCGCCCAGACCGATGTGACCAGCGAGGAGTCGGTTTCCGCCGCCATCGCCCATGCGGCGGAAAAGATGGGCCGGATCACCGCCTGCGTGAACTGCGCGGGCATCGCCATCGGCGCCAAGACCGTCGGCAAGGACGGTGCGCACCCCTTGGATGCCTACAAGCGCACCATCGACATCAACCTGGTCGGCACCTTCAACGTCGCCCGCCTGGCGGCTGTCGAAATCGCCAAGAACGCGCCCGATGCGGACAACGCCCGCGGCGTGATCATCAACACCGCCTCAATTGCTGCCTTTGACGGGCAAAAGGGCCAGGCCGCCTATGCCGCCTCCAAGGGCGGGGCTGCCGGCATGTGCCTGCCGATGGCGCGCGATTTGGCCTCGCTGGGCATCCGGGTGATGACCATCGCGCCGGGCATCTTCATGACCCCGATGCTGGCCGGGCTGCCGGAAGAGGTGCAGCAGCAGCTGGCGGCCGACGTCCCCAACCCCGCCCGCCTGGGCGACCCGCGCGAATACGGCCGTCTCGCCGGTTTCATCGTCGAGATGGGCTACCTCAACGGCGAGGTCATCCGCATCGACGGCGCCCTGCGCATGCGCTGACCCCCTGCCGCTGAGACCGGGTCAAGGGCCGCATGAGCGGCGGCGCCTGCGCCGTTTACCCTTGAGGCGGTCTCAGCGGTTCACACACTGGAAAACGCGCCTTCAGGGCAGATCTGCCCCTGAAGCGCTTCTCAGCAAATCCTTCGGCGCTGCGCAAGCAGCGCCCGGCCCAAGGCCGCACAAAGATGCCTCGGCACAGTCAAGGCATCTGCGGGCGCGGGAGCCCTCCGCCATTTGACAAGCCGCCGCGCCCGGTGTCCTCTCCCCGGCAAGGAGACACCGATGACCAAAACCGAACGGCAGAAGATGCAGGCGGGCGATTGGTACTGTTGCCTGGACAGCGAACTGGCGGCGTTGCGCCACCAGGCCCGCGTTGCAGTGCACCAGCACAACATGGCGGCCCCTGATCCGGCTGAGGTCTTAAGCCCGCCGCTTGCCAAGCTCTTTGTCGGCCACGGCGAAAACTGCCTGATCGAGGCGCCGTTCCACTGCGCTTACGGCCTCAACATCACGCTCGGCAACAACGTCTATTTGAATGCGGGCTGCACCATTCTGGACACTGCGCCCGTGACCATCGGCGACGGCACCATGCTGGGGCCGAATGTGCAGATCTACTGTGCCCAGCACCATAAGGACAGAGACTTACGGGCGAAGGGCCTCGAAATCGCATACCCTGTCACCCTGGGCGCTGATGTCTGGATCGGCGGCGGCGCCATCATTCTGCCGGGCGTCACCATCGGCGATGGCGCCATTGTCGGCGCCGGGGCCGTAGTCACCCGCAGCGTGGCCGCCGGCCAAACAGTGGCAGGCAATCCGGCCCGCCCCCGGAACGGGTGAACCGGCCAGTGATCAAACCGTAAAGCCTGCGCCCGCGCCCTTTACACTTCGTTCACATTTTCTGATGAATTCCAAAGTTTTACGGCAGGAACTTTGACCAAATGTTTCGCGCGCGAAACATTTGGTCAGCCTCTCTGTCCTAACTAAAAAAGAGCCGCTTCAGCCTTCGGCCTTTTCCTCCAGCAGCAGCCATTCTTCCTCGGCCGCCGCCAGCTTTTCCTGCCGCTCCACCAGCGCCTCTGTGGCCTTCTTGAACTTGACCGGTTCGCGGGTGAACAGCTCCGGATCGCTCATCAGCTCCTGTAGCTTGCCGATCTCCGCCTCCAGCCGCGCGATCTCACCCGGCAGCACCTCCAGCCGGTGCTTTTCCTTGAAGCTTAGGCCGTCCTTGGGCTGGCTCTCCTGCTTCGGCTTGGGCTTCGCAGGCTTCGCCTTCTCAGGCCGTTCCGCCGCCTCCAGCGGGCCGCGCTGCGCAAGGTAGTCGCTCCAGCCACCGGCATAGGCCGTGGCCTTGCCGTTGCCTTCCATTGCAATGGTGGTGGTCGCCACCCGGTCCAAAAAATCCCGGTCGTGGCTCACCAGCAGCACGGTGCCGTCGTAATTGTCCAACAGCTCCTGCAGCAGGTCCAGCGTCTCGACGTCCAGGTCGTTGGTCGGTTCGTCCAAGACCAGCAGATTCGAGGACCGCGCCATCAGCCGCGCCAGCAAGAGCCGCGCCTTCTCGCCGCCCGAGAGCGACCGCACCGGTGCCCGCGCCTGGCGCTCGTCGAACAGGAATTCCTTGAGGTATCCCACCACATGTTTCGGCTGGCCGCGCACCATCACCTGGTCCGCCTTGCCGGAAATCCCCAGCAAGGGGTCGGCGGTCAGGTTCTCCCACAGGGTCGAATCGCCATCCAGCTGGTCGCGGGTCTGGTCGAACAGGGCGATCTCCAGATTGGTGCCCAGCTGCACCTTTCCGGCATCCGGCTCTTCCATGCCCAAGAGCATCTTCAAAAGCGTGGTCTTGCCCGCCCCGTTGGGGCCGACAAAGGCCACCCGGTCACCGCGCTGCACCTTCAGCGAGAAATCCTTGACGATCTGCTTGCCGCCGAACGCCTTGCTCAGCCCCTCGGCCTCGATCACCTTGCGGCCCGATTTGGGGCCTGCTTCCAGCGCCATCTCGGCAGCGCCCTGGCGCTTGATCTGGGCAGAGCGCTCGGCCTTCAGGTCCTGCAGCGCCCGCACCCGGCCCATGTTGCGCTTGCGGCGGGCAGAAATGCCTTCCACCGCCCAGCGGCTTTCCGACTTGATCAGCCGGTTCAGCTTGTGGCGCTGCATGTCCTCGTCTTCCCAGACCTTGTCGCGCCAGGCCTCGAAATGCTCGAACCCCTTCTCCTGACGGCGCACCTCGCCGCGGTCCACCCACAGGGTGGCGCGGGTCAAGGCCCGCAGAAACGCCCGGTCGTGGGAGATCAGAACAAAGGCCGCGCGGGTGGCTTTGAGTTCATTCTCCAGCCATGTGATCGCCTCGATATCCAGGTGGTTCGTGGGCTCGTCCAGCAGCATCAGGTCCGGCGCTTCCGCCATCAGCTTGGCCAGCGCCGCGCGCCGCCGCTCGCCTCCGGAGGCGGTTTCAACGGGCCGGGCAGGGTCGAACTTCAGCCCTTCGCCTGCGCGCTCCACTTTGTACATCTCGCCGGGGGCCAGCTCGCTGGCGGCAAAATCGCCCAGCGTCGCAAACCCCTCCATCTTCGGGTCCTGCTCCATGTAGCCGACGGATTTGCCCGGCGGCACCACGATGTCGCCCTGGTCGGCTTCAACAATCCCCGCCATCACCTTCATCAAGGTGGACTTTCCGGAACCGTTGCGGCCCACCAGCGCCACCCGGTCGCCGGGCTGCACCACCAGATCGAGATTGGCGAAAACCGGATCTCCCCCAAAGGTGAGCGAAATGCCGGACATCTGCAAAAGAGGAATTCGTGCCATGCCAGCCAGCTACCCCGGCGGCAAAATCGCGTCAACGCCGCATCTTCTTCTTTGCAAAAATACTCAAAGCCGCCCGGCCACCGCCCGCAGCAGCCGTTTGCGGGTTTCCGGGATCGCGCCGATTTCCAGGCCGGTGAACACGTGCAGCGTGCTCATCTGCCGGTCAACCACCGCATGATCGCTGACCCAGCCGCCCATGATCAGATATGTCCGCAACAGCGGCGGCATCATCTGCAAGGCTTTCTTGGCATCCGTGTCCTGCGGCGGCTCAGCAGTAAAACGCACCACCTCAGGCGCCTTTATGCCAGGCCGCCACTGCGCCGGCGCCAGATGCCGCTGCCGCAGCAGCGCCAGTACCTCTGTGTAAGGCGCGGCAGCGGTGCCCGCAAAGGACGAGCAGCCAAACAGCATCTTCACGCCCAGCCCCTCCACCAGGCCCGTCATCGCCCCCCAGGCGACACGCAGGATGTCTGCATCCTGCCGCTCCGGATGAATGCAAAAACGGCCCAGTTCGGCCATCCGCCCCTCAAAAGCCTGCAATGATGCCAGCTCATAGAATTGCGCCGCATAGCTCTGCGCCAGCTGACCGCCGCTTTCCAGCAGCAGCAGCCGGAAGCAGCAAACCAGCGTGCCGCCGGCTTTCTCCTCCACCAGGACGTGGGAACACAGGCTGTCATAAGGATCGCTGTCCGTGCCGCCGGTCCGGAAGCACAGAGTCCGCAGGGATTGCGCCGCCGCCACGTCCGCCGCCCCGGCGGCCAGCCGGGCGCGGTAGCGCCCCCTGCTCAGCAAAATCTCAGGTTCCGCCACATCGGCCTCCAGCTTTCCAGCTCAGCCCATAGCATATGCGCTGTGACAGAGCAGAGAAGCCGTCCTATTCGTCGTTCAGCAGCTGACCGGGGGCGAAGTTGCCCAGGTTACCCAAGAGCTGGCGCAGGAAGGTGTTGTCCTGCACGCCGGAACTGGTCACGCGGCGCTCCAGCGGCACCACCTTGCCGTCCTCCAGGCCGAAGCGCTCGATCGCCTGCACCACGCCAGAGGTGTCAAAACTGATCGCCACCAGGTCTCGCGCCACCGGCTCCGGCGCCTTGGCGCCGTAGTGGCGGAACCGGGTGGCCACGTAGTAATAGCCGCTTTCGTTCAGCACCCCGGTTGAGGACGGGATGCCGATGGTCTCTGCCACCGAATCCCGGGTGTCAACGCCCGGCACCACCTCGGCCAGCAGTTCCGGTGCCGGCACATATCCGTGCTTGCGGTAGACAGAGGTACAGGCCGTCAGGGCCAGCCCCGCTGCCGCAATTACTGCCCCGCGCAAAACCGCCTTGAAGTGAAATGCCTTTGCAACCATGACTGCCCCCCAGCCTGCCGCCATGACCGGCGGCTTGAATACGTCTTTCAACCCGATTACCTAATGACCGCCTCCGGTTCAAGAAACGAAAGTCCCCGAATATGTCTGACAGCACCGCTTTGCGGGTCGCGGACCTGCCGCAGAACGCCCCGACCGCTTTTGAAATCATCCCGGACAAAGAAGCCCTGGCCGCGCTGGCGGCGGAATTGGGGGTGAACGGTTTGCGCAAACTGCGCTTCGCCGGAGAGATCAAGGCGATAGGCAAGAAGGACTGGAAATTGACCGGCCGGCTGGGGGCAACCGTGGTGCAGGATTGCGTGGTGACGCTGGAGCCGGTGACCACCCGGATCGAGGAGCCGGTGGAGATCACCTACCTGGCCCGCATCGAGACCCCGGAAGGCGCCGAAGTTGAGATGCCCGAGGATGACAGCATCGAACCGCTGGGCAGCCACATCGACCCCGCAGCAGTCATGGCAGAGGCGCTGGCGCTGCACATACCCGCCTACCCGCGCAAGGTCGGCGCCGAACTGGGTGAGGCTGTCTATGCCGAGGATGGCATTCAGCCGATGCGCGACGAGGACACAAGACCCTTTGCCGGCCTCGCTGCCCTGCGCGGCCAGCTGAAAGATGAGGACTGAGGACAGAATTTTTGCGGTGCAGAAAATCGCCTCTGGCGCCGCCCTTCTGCCTGTCTTAAAAAACAGCTTGCGCCAGCGGAGATTCGCAGTATTTTCGCGCGCTCATCGGAATTTTTGGTTGGACAATGCTTGGGCAGACGCCTAAACGCACGTCAGACTGATCGAACAGAATGCAATCGCGCCGCGGGGATGGCCCCAAGGCCCAAACAGACAAAGGTTGAGACATGGCCGTCCAACAGAACAAAGTATCCAAATCGCGCCGCAACAACCGCCGCGCGCACGATGCACTGGTTGCTGCGAACCCGAACGAATGCGGCAACTGCGGCGAGCTGAAACGCCCGCACCACGTTTGCCCCTCCTGCGGCCACTACGACGACAAGGAAATCGTCGCAGCTGCAGACGAGATCGCGATCGATGAGGACGCGGCATAAGCCACGGACAGGATCCTGATGCCAGGCAGGCTTTCGCATGACGGGTAAACCCGATCAAAATCAGGCAAAAGCCGGCCGCATCACCATTTCTGTTGACGCCATGGGCGGAGACGCCGGCCCTGCTGTAGTGGTGGCCGGCATTGCCATGTCTGCAGAAAAGAACCCGGACATCGGGTTCATCCTGCACGGGCCTGCCGAGCAGCTGACACCTCTGGTCGCCAAAAAGCGCGCGCTTAAGGGCCGCGTGGAAATCCGTGACGTCCGCGACGTGGTCACCATGGAGGACAAGCCCTCCCAGGTGATGCGCAACGGCAAGGGCACCTCGATGTGGTCGGCACTGGATGCGGTGAAGAACGGCGAAGCCTCGGGGGCGGTCTCCTGCGGCAACACCGGCGCACTGATGGCCTTGTCGATGCTGCGGCTGCGCAAGCTGCCGGGCGTCAACCGGCCTGCCATCGCCATCCTGTGGCCGTCGCTGAACCCGCAGGGGTTCAATGTGATGCTGGATGTTGGCGCCGACGTGAAGGCGGATGCCGAGGATCTGCTGCAATATGCCCTGATGGGCACCTCCTATGTGCGCAACTCGATGGACATCGCCTGCCCCCGGGTGGGGCTGCTGAATGTCGGCACCGAAGAACACAAGGGCCGCGCCGAGCTGAAGGAGGCCTACGGGCTGATCGCGGACAACGCAGAGCAGGCGAGCTATGAGTTCGTCGGCTTTGTCGAGGGCAGCGACATCCCCGGCAATGCGGTGGACGTGATCGTCACCGACGGCTTTACCGGCAATGTGGCAATCAAGACCGGCGAAGGCACCGCCCGGGTGATGCGCACCGCCCTGCGCGAGGCATTCGAATACTCGTTCCTGTCGAAGATTGCCGCGATTCTTGCAATGACCTCCCTGAAGCGGCTGTCGAAACGGATGGACCCGCGCCGGGTGAACGGCGGCGTGTTCCTGGGCCTCAACGGCACCGTGGTGAAATCACACGGCGGCGCCGATGCCACCGGCGTCTCCGCTGCTGTCAAGCTGGCATTCCGGCTGGCTCAGCACGGATTCGCCGAAAAGCTGGCCGCGCGGGTTGCATCTGCCGGCCTCCATACCCAAGATAATACTGCCCCCCGCGCGATGCGGGCGGCCACCGAAAAAGACTGAAATAGGCAGGCAGACGGATGACGCGACGCGCGGTAGTTGTTGGCACAGGCCACTATCTCCCCGAACGGGTGGTGGAAAACGCGGAATTCGAAGCCACGCTGGACACAACGGACGAATGGATCCGCAGCCGGTCCGGCATCGAACGCCGCCATTTCGCCGCTGAGGGAGAGACCACATCGGATATGGCCGCCAAGGCAGCTGAGCGCGCTTTGGCGGACGCAGGCCTGACGGCAGATGATCTGGACGCCATCGTGGTGGCAACCTCGACCCCGGATCTCACCTTCCCCTCTGCCGCCACCATGGTGCAGTCCAAGCTGGGCATGACCAAGGGCTTTGCCTTTGACGTTCAGGCGGTCTGCGCCGGTTTCGTCTATGCGCTTTCCAACGCCAGCGCCCTGATTGCCTCGGGCCAGGCGTCCCGCGTGATGGTGATCGGCGCGGAGACCTTCAGCCGGATCATGGACTGGACCGACCGATCCACCTGCGTGCTGTTCGGCGACGGCGCCGGCGCCCTGCTGCTGGAAGCACAGGAGCAGCCCGGCACCAACACCGACCGCGGCATCCTGTCGACCGACCTCAATTCCGACGGCCGCTACAAGGATCTGCTGTACGTCGATGGCGGGGTCTCCACCCAATCTACCGGCCACCTGCGGATGCAGGGCAACCAAGTGTTCCGACACGCGGTCGAGAAGCTGGCCTCCACCGCCAATACCGCGCTGGACCGCGCCGGCCTCAGCGCCGCAGATGTTGACTGGATTGTGCCGCATCAGGCCAATATCCGCATCATTCAGGGCACCGCCAAGAAAATGGGGCTCAGCATGGACAACGTGGTTGTAACCGTGCAGGATCACGGCAATACCTCCGCCGCCTCCATTCCGCTGGCCCTGTCGGTCGGCAAAGAACGCGGCCAGATCAAAGAAGGCGATCTGATCGTGACCGAGGCCATTGGCGGCGGCCTGGCCTGGGGTGCTGTTGTGCTGCGCTGGTAACGGCGCGGTTCGAATTTCCGCCCGAATTCCCCGGTGCAATTCATTGATATTGACAGGGAAATTCCCTCCGCCCTATGCTTTGGCAAACAACGGGGATTGGTATGGGCGAAAAAACACTGACACGAATGGATTTGAGTGAAGCTGTTTTCCGGGAAGTCGGCCTGTCGCGCAACGAAAGCGCACAGCTGGTGGAAAGCATGCTGCAGCATATGTCGGATGCCCTGGTGCGCGGTGAACAGGTTAAGATTTCCTCGTTCGGCACCTTCAGCGTAAGGGACAAGTCGGCCCGGGTCGGGCGCAACCCGAAAACGGGCGAAGAAGTGCCGATCCAGCCGCGCCGCGTGCTGACCTTCCGGCCCTCCCACCTGATGAAAGACCGCGTGGCAGACGGCAACCGTAAGTAACGGGACCAATAGGCCATGTCGAAATCACCGGACGCCTTCCGCACCATCAGCGAAGTTGCGGAATGGCTGGACGTGCAGGCGCATGTTCTGCGCTTCTGGGAGAGCAAGTTCACCCAGGTCAAACCTGTGAAGCGCGCCGGCGGGCGGCGCTATTACCGGCCTGCGGATATGCAGCTGCTGGGCGGGATCAGGAAGCTGCTGCACGTTGACGGATTGTCTATCAAGGAAGTGCAGGCTCTGTTGCGCGAACAGGGCGTGGCCCATGTCGCCAGCCTGTCGCACCCGCTGGACGGCGGGGAAGAGCCCGCCTCTGAGGCCTCGCCGCCAGCGGACACTCTGGGCGATGACTGGCAGCAGTCGCTGGAGATGAGCGCGGAGGCGTCCGCCGGGGACAACGCCGAAGACAGCAATGTGGTCGGCTTCCCGCAGTCCACCTTGCCGGACCCCCCTCCGCCTGCTTCCCTTTCCACACCTTCCCAGGCTGCTCCACGGCCCGAAGCCGCCGCTGCGCCGCAAATGCAGATGGACCTTGCGCCGCCCGCCGCAAACGGCAGCACTGATCCTTCCGGCGAGGCACCCGCCGCCCCTGCGGCAGAGCCGCCGGCAGCCGCAGTAGATACGGCCGGACAGACCGCGGATGCTGCCCCGTTCGATGTTCACCCGGTGGCAGCGCAGTCAGCATCCGAAGCCGCACCGGAGGCACAGACTGAGGCAGAGGACACGGAACTGCCTGCCGCCGGATCCGCGCTTCAGGATCAGGAACCGCAAGCCGCTGAGCCCCCCCTTCTGCACGACGGAGCTGCTGCGCAGGACCAGCCTGCCGCACCTGCGGCCGGGGCGCCGCAGGATCTGTTCGCTGGTGAAAGACGCGCAGAGCCGGCCCCCGCCGTGCCGCCACTGGAAGACATTCCGGAACCTGTGGCCGCGCCGGAAACGGCTGACAGGGCAGAGGACCAGCAGCCGGACTTTTCCGCTGCGCCCGCGGCCGCCGGAGACGCGGCCCCGGCGGCACCTGAAGCGGCTGCAGCCGGCGAAGACACTTTGGAAACCGCGCCCGAGCCGCCAGCAGAACCTGTCCCGGAAGCGCCTGCCTCCCCGCTGGAAGATATCGCGCCGTTGACCGGCCAGGAGCATTTGCCGGAGCCAGAAGCAGACGCCGAAGCCGCCTCTGCTGACAAGCCAGCCCTGGCCGCTGACGAGCTGCCGCCTGCGGCCGCGCAGCAGCCGGAGGACGACGTGCTGGAAGCTGCCGCGGAAGAGGCAACTGAGACAGCCCTTGAAACACCGCCAGCGCCGCTGGATGAGATTGCCCCGCTGACCGGCCAGGAATACCTGTCTGAAACGGAAGCGGAACCGGACGAGCCGGAGCAAGGTCTTACCGTTGCGGAGACGCCTCTTGCCGCCGGCTTGCCTCTGGCCGGAGACATACAGGAACCGGAACCCGCTGCCGCATCTGCGGAGCTTGCGGAGGAGGACATCACCGCAGCCGTTGCGACGGAAGACCAGATGCCGGTTGCAACAGAAACTGCACAGCCGGAGCCTGCGCCGATGACGGACCCGGAACCGGCAGAAGACACATTGGTTGCCGCCGCAGGGATGCAGCCCGAGGAACCGCTGGACTTCATCGTTTCCGCCGAAGAGCCCATGCAAGCCGCGCCAGAGCCGGAGCAGGATCTTCCTGCTGATCCTGCTGCGGGCTTCCCGCCGCACGATCTTGACGAGGCCGCCCGCCAGGTTGACGCGCTGCAGTTCGCCGGCGGCTTCAACGGCAGCGCGGATGAAAACGAAGAAGTGACGGCCCGGGCCGATGCAGAGACGGACCCGCAGCCGGAGGCGATCGAAGAAGCACCGGCAGAGGAGGAGCCTGCCGCCCCTGCCCCTGTGCAGCCCGGCGTCCTGGCGCTACTGGCGGAAACCCGCAGCCTGCCGCCGCAGTATCTGGCGGCCGTTTCCGCCTGCGCCGAGGAACTGCGCACGCTTGTTCAGAACAGGCACTGAAACCGGCCATCCGGAAACACGGAGCGGCTTCCAGGCCGGAAAAACGGCTGCCGCATGCGTCTGCTGCGGCAACTGCTTCTGCCTGCTGAATTTCTTTGCCGGGCTGCAAAAAATCTTGCCGCCCCCTCTTGCCCCTGCCGCGAAAACGGTTAGAAGGCTTTGCAACGGGCTATGGCGCAGCCTGGTAGCGCGTCCGTCTGGGGGACGGAAGGTCGCAGGTTCGAGTCCTGCTAGCCCGACCATATGAAAAACGCCCGGGTGTTTGCACACCCGGGCGTTTTCGTATCCGGCGCAAGGCTTTGGCGATTGCGCAACGGGGCCGTTTGGGCCAGCATCGCCGCAAAGCCGGCGCGGAGGGGGACAGGACATGACAGGCGTATTGCCCAGCCAAACCATTGAAATGATGCTGGAGCGCGGGGAGATCACCGTCAGCACGCCGCTGGTGGAGGGCCAGGTGCAGCCGGCCAGCCTCGACCTGCGCCTGGGCAATGTGGCCTACCGGGTGCGGGCATCGTTTCTGGCCGGCCAGGGCCGCAGCGTTTCCGACCGGCTGACCGAGTTTGAGATGCACCGGATCGACCTGAGCAATGGCGCGGTTCTGGAAAAGGGCTGCGTCTATGTGGTGCCGCTGATGGAAGGGCTGGCGCTGCCGCTGGACGTCTCGGCCGTCGCCAATGCCAAAAGCTCCACCGGGCGGCTGGACCTGCTGACCCGCACCCTCACCGACGGCGGCGAGGAATTCGACCGCATCAAGCCCGGCTACACCGGCCCGCTGTATGCCGAGATTTGCCCGCGCTCCTTCTCGGTGCTGGTGCGCCCCGGCATGCGCCTCAATCAGATCCGCTTCCGGACCGGCCAGGCGGTTCTGTCTGATGCCGAACTGAAGATGCTGCACGCCGGCACCCCGCTGGTGGATGGCGAGGCGGTGATCGAGGACGGGCTGGGCTTTTCCGTCGATCTAAAGCTGCCCGGCACCGATCTGGTCGGCTACCGCGCCAAACCGCACACCGGGGTCATCGACCTGGACCGGATCGGCGAATACGACCCGCAGGAATACTGGGAGGAAGTGCGCACCCGCGACGGCCGCATCATCCTGGACCCCGGCGCGTTCTATATTCTGGTCAGCCGCGAGGCGGTGCATATCCCGCCTGCCTATGCCGCCGAGATGGCGCCTTATCTGGCGATGGTGGGCGAGTTCCGGGTGCATTACGCGGGATTCTTCGATCCCGGCTTCGGCCATGACGCCGCCGGCGGCACCGGCTCGCGCGGGGTGCTGGAGGTGCGCTGCCACGAGGCGCCCTTTGTGCTGGAGCACGGCCAGGTGGTGGGCCGCCTGGTTTATGAGAAAATGGCCGAGGTGCCGGAACAGCTCTATGGCGCCGGCATTGCCTCCAACTACCAGGGCCAGGGGCTGAAGCTGTCGAAGCATTTCAAAACGCCGGAGTAACCCTTCCGGCGCCGCCTCAGCGCTTGATGTACAGCTCTTCCTCCAGCTCATCGCTGACACCGGCCTGCACGGTGCGCTCCAGATGGGTGGAGAGCGTCATATAGGTGCGGGTGCCGCGCACCCCTTCGACGTCATAGATGCGGGCCAGCAGCCCCTCCAGCGCATGCGGAGACGCCACCCGCACCTTGAGGATCAGGCAGGTGTCGCCGGTGGCGGTGTGGATCTCCTCCACCTCCGGCCAGGCCTCCAGCGACAAAAGCTCTGCCGTCTTGCCCCAGCCCACCGTGTCGACATGGATGAAGGCCAGCATCGGCTTGCCCACCGCAGGCCCGTCCAGCTGCGCCACCGTCGCCCGGATCGCGCCGGAGGCCCTGAGCCGTTTCACCCGCTCATGCACCGCCGGCGCAGACAACCCGGCCACCTGCCCGATAGCCGCATAAGACAGCGTCGCATCGACGCTCAGCGCGCCTAATATTTTTCGGTCCAACGCGTCCAGAACACGGGCAGCCCCGCCGTTTCTCCGAACCTCATCTGTTTTTTCCCTGACCATATCCGCCCGCCCTTCACAGAACTTCATTCAGCACATAGCAAAGATACCTGAACATTCTTCAAGGTAAACCCATGCGAACCCCGATTCTGATCCTGATGAGCGCCATTGGCGTGATTGGCGCGAACTCCCTGCTGCTGTCGCCGGTGGTGACGGCGGTCAGCCAGACCCTGGATGCCACCACGGCAGAGGTGATGCGGGCCGCCAGCGCCTATGGGCTGGGGGTGGCCGCCGCGGCGCTGCTGCTGGCGCCTCTGGGGGACCGGATCGGTGCCGGGCGGGTAATGCGGGCGGCACTCTTGCTGCTGGGGGCCGGGCTGGGCGCCAGCGCCGCGGCGCCGGATGTCTGGACGCTGATGGCGGCGCAAGCCCTCTGCGGGCTGGCGGCGGGGGCCGCCCTGCCCTCGATCTACACGCTGGCGATGGTGATTGCCCCCAAAGGGCGCGAGGCGCAAGTGCTGGGCTATGTGCTTGCGGGCTGGACCGTATCGATGGTCCTAGGCGTCAGCGTCAGCGCCTGGGCCACTGATCTGGCAGGCTGGCGCGCGGTCTATGGCACCCTGGCGGGGGTGGCGCTGCTGCTGTGGGCCGCCTCCGCTTCGCTGCGGGCCGCGGGCAGCCCCAGCGGCCAGGCGACCTCGCCGCTGACGGCCCTGCGGGTGCCGGGAATCTTCCGCGGCCTCCTGGCAACCGCGCTGCTGATGATGGGGTTCTACAGCAGCTATTTCTTCACTGGCGCCCATATCACAAAAGGATTGGGCCTGAGCACCACCCAGGCGGGCCTGCTGCCGCTGTTTTACGGTATCGGCTTCGGCCTTGCGGTGCTGCTGGATCCGCTGCTGGACCGGCTGGGGCTTGCCCGCGCCACCGCACCTGTGCTGCTGGCGGTCACAGCCAGCTACCTTCTGATGATGGCAGTTGCGCAGGAGTATTTGCTGCTGATGGGCGCTGCCTTAGTCTGGGGGGTGTTCCAGCATCTTGCGCTCAATTTGCTGGTGGCGCGGCTCACCGCACTGGAGCCTGCGCAGCGCGGCGCCATCATGGGGCTTTACAGCACCGTCACTTATCTCTGTGTTTTTGCAGCGCCCTTTGCGGGCGGGCTGCTGTTCGCAGGCTGGGGTTTGGCCGGCTGCCTGATGCTGTCCGCTCTGCTGGCGCTCAGCGGCGCGGCTGAGGCGCTTGGTCTCCGGGGCAAACCCGGCGCACTGCCTGCCGGTTCCGCTACTTAACCTTGGGGATGCGCGACCTTGCATTGCGCAATTTGCGCTGCGGGCTGGGGCCGGACCCGAATCCCGGTGCTGGCCCATTGCTCTTGCCCAGGCGCTTCGCGCCGTGTTGCGCGGCGCGGCGCAGCCCGGCATTGACCGCGCGCCCGATCAGGCGGCGCAGCACCATGCGGATGATCCAGTTCGCATTCATGTCCTCAGCCCTCTTTCAGCCCTGCCCGCTCCTTTAGCAGGGTAATGCGGCAATTTCCGGGCGTTCTGAGCCGCGGAGGCGTCACTCCTCGAACAGTTCCGCCTGTTCTTCCGCTTCGTCGTCCTCGTCGCCGTTCTGACCCAGCGGCAGGCTGCCCGGCGGCGGCCGGTTCTCCAACAGGCCCGCGGCGCGCAGCTCTTTCAGGCCCGGCAGGTCGCGGGCGCTTTCCAGGCCGAAATGATCCAGGAACACCGGCGTCACCACAAAGGTCACCGGGCGGCCCGGCGTCATCCGGCGGCGGCCCAGGCGGATCCAGTCCATCTCCATCAGCTGGTCGATGGTGCCGCGCGAGACCGACACGCCGCGGATTTCCTCGATCTCCGCCCGGGTCACCGGCTGGTGATAGGCCACGATGGCCAGCGTCTCGATCGCAGCGCGGCTCAGCTTGCGCAGCTCGGTGGTTTCCTTCTGCATCAGGAAGCCCAGGTCCGGCGCGGTGCGGATCGCCCAGGCATCACCCAGACGCACCACCCGCACGCCGCGCCCCTCATAGCGCTTGCGCAGATGCTCCAGCGCCTCGCGCGGGTTGCAGCCATGCGGCATCCGGCCCTCAAGGTCGCGCAGGGTCACCGGCTCGGCACTGGCAAACAGCACCGCTTCCACCATCCGCTCCTGCTCTGCCATCGGCGGCGCATCGAACAGGGTGTCATTGTCATCGCGCACCGGGGCGCCCTGGCCGTGGCCGTCCATGATCTGGTCTTCCATCAGCTATCCTCGTTCAAGCTGCGCAGCTGGATCGGCGCAAATGTTTCGCTCTGGCGCAGCTCGGCCTTGCCTTCCTTGACCAGCTGCAGCGAGGCGGCAAAGGTCGCCGCGGTGGCCGACCGCCGCTTCACCGGATCGCTGTGCCAGCCGTCCGGCAGATAGCTGATCAGGTCGGTCCAGTCTCCGGTGAAGCCCAAAAGGTGGCGCATCCGGTCCAGCGCCTCCTCCATGGTGAAAACCGAGTCGCGGTCCATCACGAAGGGGCGGAAATCCTCCTTGGTGCGGATGCGGGCATAGGCCTGCATCAGATCCAGCAGGTTGGCGGTATAGGTGACAGTCTTGATCCGGGCGACACTCTCTTCCTCGCCGCGGGCAAAGAAGTCGCGGCCCAGCCGGTCGCGGGCCATCAGCCGTGCCGAGGCGTCGCGCATCGCCTGAAGGCGCTCCAACTGGAACGCCAGGTGGGCGGCCAGTTCTTCGCCCGACGGGCCCTCTTCCTCCGGATCGGGGGGCAGCAGCAGGCGGGATTTCAGGAACGCCAGCCAGGCCGCCATCACCAGGTAGTCGGCGGCCAGCTCGATCCGCAGCTCCTTGGCCTTCTCGACAAAGGCCAGGTACTGTTTCGCCAGCTCCAGCACCGAGATCTTGCGCAGGTCCACCTTCTGGGTGCGCGACAGCGTCAGCAGCAGGTCGAGCGGGCCTTCGAACCCGTCCACATCGACAATCAGGGCCTCGGCCGCCAGCCGCTCCTCTACGCTTGTGTCCGCTTCTGAAAAAAGTGACTGCTCAGCCATACACCTGCCCGCCCATGAGGGCGGCAAGTTCGTCTTCGGCAGCCTGAATGTCAAGGTCTGCAGGCGGGCGCCGGGCCGCCAATGCGGCCTCTGCGCGGGTCTGTGCCGCCGCTGTCATGGCACCGGCAGCCTCCGCCACCGCAATGCGGTCTGCCAGCGGCGCGTTGCACAGCAGGACCACGTCGCAGCCCGCCGCCAGCGAGTCCCGGGTGATGTCTGTCAGCGATCCCCGCAGCGCCTTCATCGAGATGTCATCGGTCATCACCAGCCCGTCAAAGCCGATTTGCTCGCGGATCAGCTGCATCATCATCGGCGAAGTGGTGGCGGGCCGGTTGTCATAGGCGTCATAGACCAGATGCGCGGTCATCCCCAGCGGCAGATCGTTGAGCGCCTTGAAGGCCGCGAAATCAGTCTGTTCCAGCAGCTCGGGCCGGCTGGCCACGTGCGGCAGGTCCAGATGGCTGTCGGCGGTGGCCCGGCCATGGCCGGGGATGTGCTTCAGCACCGGCAGCACGCCGCCGTCCAGATGTCCCTGCGCCACGGCGCGGCCGATGGCGGCCACCGCCTGCGTGTCCTCGCCATAGCAGCGGTTCTTCAGGAATTCATGGGTCTCCGCGCAGGCCACATCGGCAATCGGGGCGCAGTTGCTGTCGATGCCCAGGTTGTGCAGCTCATGCGCGATCAGCCGGTAGCGCAGGTACATGGCGCGCTCCGCCCCGGCGCCAGCCCGCTGCACATGCTCCAGCGGCGGCAGCCATTGCCGTGCCAGAGGCGGCACCAGCCGCTGCACCCGTCCGCCTTCCTGGTCGATGGTGATCGGGCAATCGCGGCCCACCGCCTCGCGGAAATCACCGCACAGGGCACGCACCTGCTCCGCGTCTTCGATGTTGCGGGCAAACAGGATGAAGCCGAAGGGATCGGCGTCGCGGAAGAACGCCTTTTCATCCGCGCTCAGGCGCAGGCCGCCGGCGTCAAGGATGGTCGCTCCGTAGGTCATGATGGCCCTCTGCAATGCCCCAGTGCTGTGTCCCGGAAAGGGTTGCGCCCGCCCCGTGGGGGGCGGGGCGGGCGCTGCCCGGCCTTGCGGCCGGGCGGTACATTAATCTGCTGTCCGTACTGTTACCGGGTGGTCACCGGAATGCAATCGGCATTGCCCGCGACCAGTGCCGAACAGAACCGGCGCGCGTCCGACAGCCCGTCAAAGCCCATTGCCCGCAGCCGGTAGAAGGTGCGGCCGCCGCTCTCGGCGCGCTGGATCACCCGCTGCTTGGTTTCCAGATACTCCGGGAAACGGGCGCTGATGCGGTCCCATTCGGCGCGCGCCACTTCGGGGCTTTCATAGGCGCCCAGCTGCGCAAGGCGGGTGCCGGCTGCCAAGGTGGCCGGGTCCACATCGACCGGTGCGGCCAGCGCTGCCGGTGCGGCAGCGGCCGGAGCCGGGCTGAACCGTGCGGGACGGGCCGAGGGCCGCAGCGAGACCTTGACGCCGGGCGCATTCAGCAGCGCCGGAGACGCGGTGGCAGCGGCCAGCGCCGGCTGCAGCGGTTCCGGCTGCACGATCGCAGGCGCTGCCGCAGCGGCGGGCACCGGGACCGAGACATTCTCGGCCTCGCGGGCCAGTTCCGCCACCAGTGCGTCGATATCGCCGTTCTGGAAGGAGGCAACCGCCTCCCCGCTGACGCCCGCTTCCGCGCCAGGGGCCGCCGGAGCATCAGGCTCCGCCGGGGCGGCAGGCAGCTCCGCAACCGGCGCGGCCTCTGCGGCCAGTTCCGGCAGCGGCTTGTCATCTTCGGTGAGTTCAATGGCAGAGGGCGCCAGGGTCAGCCGGTCGGCAGGCGCCTCGGCGCTGCCGCTGGCCGCCACCGCGTTCACCGCCAGCCCCTGGTGATCCGCTTGGCTGCCGCCCGGATTCTCCGGCTGCTCGCGCATCGGGCCCTCGGCGGCACGCACCACCGGCACGCCGCTGACGTCGCGCATCACCAGCTTGTAGCCCCAGAAGCCGACGCCCGCGACCAGTGCGATGGAGGCCACAGCGCCCAGAATGCTCAGGCTTTTGGAGAACCGCGCCCGCAGGCTCGCCGGGGCCGCAGCATAGGCGGCGTAATCATCAGCGCCATAGCCCTGCCCCTCCGGCTGGTAGCCGTAGGCCGGGTCTTCATAGCCATAGTCCGGCTCCGCGCCCGGCCCGGTGTACTGCTGGCCGGTGTACGGCTGCCCTGCATAGCTCTGATCGGAGTACTGCTGCCCGTAAGGGCCGCCAGTTGCGGTGTACTGCTGCTGCCGGTCACCGCCCTGTGAATAGGCGTGGCCATGGCCCGCCTGCGCAAAATACGCCATTGTCCGCCTCACTGCCCGGTATGGCGGCGCCTTTTGGCACCGCACTCCCAGATCTCTTGAACTGCCTCGTTCCGGCGGAGTGCGCGATTTATGTCCGCAAGGGCTTGCGCCCCCTTGGTTATCGCATCTCTTCTGCCGGTTTCACGCCAAGAATACCAAGACCAGCGGAAATGACAACGGAAACGGCCCGGGCCAGAGCCAAATTTGCATGTGTTGCCAATTGGCTGCTCTCGTTAACGAAACGTAAACCTTCGCTCGACTTGCCCAGGTGGTACAGCCCGTGCAGCTCGGAGGCGAGGTCGTAGAGGTAGAAAGCCACCCGGTGCGGCTCATGGGTGCGGGCGGCGATTTCCACCTGGCGCGGCCACTCTGCCAGCTTCTTGGCCACCGCCAGCTGCGCCGGATCGGCGATCAGGGTGAGGTCGGCCCCCTTCAGCGTGGCATCATCTGCCGCAATGCCTTGCTCCTCTGCCTTGCGCAGGGTCGAGCAGATCCGCGCGTTGGCGTATTGCACGTAGAACACCGGGTTGTCCTTGGACTGCTCCAGCGCCTTGTCGAGGTCGAAGTCGAAGCCCTGATCGTTCTTGCGCGTCAGCAGCATGAAACGGGTGACATCCGGGCCGACCGAATCCACCACATCGCGCAGGGTGACAAAGGTCCCTGCCCGCTTGGACATCTTGAATTCCTGGCCGTCCTTGAACAGCTTCACCAGCTGGCACAGCTTGATGTCCAGCGGCACCTTGCCGTCGGACAGCGCCGACACCGCCGCCTTCATCCGCTTGACATAGCCGCCGTGGTCGGCGCCGAAAATGTCGATCAGCTCGTCAAAGCCGCGCTCCACCTTGTCGTAGTGATAGGCGATGTCCGGCGCGAAATAGGTCCAGGAGCCGTCGGATTTCTTCACCGCCCGGTCCACGTCGTCGCCGTGGTCGGTGGATTTGAACAGCGTCTGCTCGCGCGGCTCCCAGTCGTCGGGCTTCTTGCCCTTCGGCGGCTCCAGCACGCCCTGGTAGATCAGACCCTTGGCTTCCAGGCTGGCCAGTGCCGCCTCGATCTTGCCGGTGCCGTAAAGCGACTTCTCGGAGTAGAACTTGTCCATCTTGATGCCGAGCTGGGCCAGATCCTCGCGGATCAGCTCCATCATCGCGTCGGTGGCGAACTCGCGCACTTCGGCCAGCCAGACGTCCTCGCCCTTGCCGACATAGGCATCGCCTACCTTGTCCTTCAGCGCCTGGCCCACGGGAACCAGGTAGTCGCCCGGATAGGTGCCGTCGGCAAAGGCCACTTCCTGCCCGTGCGCCTCCAGGTAGCGCAGGTAGACGGAGCGCGCCAGAACATCGACCTGGCCGCCGCCGTCGTTGATGTAGTATTCGCGGGTGACGTCATAGCCGGCATAGGCCAGCAGCGCCGCCAGCGCATCGCCGAACACCGCGCCGCGGGTGTGGCCCACATGCAGCGGGCCGGTCGGGTTGGCGGAGACATATTCCACATTCACGCGCTTGTCCGCGCCCATGTCCGAGCGGCCGAAATCCGTACCTGCGTCCAGGACCGATTTCAGAACCCCCTGCCAGACGCCCGGCGCCAGCCGCAGGTTGAGGAAACCGGGGCCGGCCACCTCAGCCGAAGTGATCCGTTCATCGGCCGCCAGCTTGGCCGCCAGCGCCTCGGCAATATCGCGCGGTTTCATCTTCGCGGGCTTGGCCAGCACCATCGCCGCATTGGTCGCCATGTCGCCATGGGCGGCATCGCGCGGCGGCTCCACCGCCACATTGGCAAAATCGAGCCCCTCGGGCAGCGCGCCTTCGCCGGTCATGGCGGTGAGGCTGTCAATCACAAGCGTGCGGATATCGGTAAAGAGGTTCATGTCTGGCGTCCCAACTGTTCAGCACTGCGGATACCGGGGGCGGCAGGAAGGGTCAACAGGATTGCAAAAGGCAGCCCGGCGCCTAAGGCAGGCCGCATCGGAAAATTCGAATTTTCCGGCCAATTTTCTTGCCGAAGAAAATTGCGCCGCTGCCGCGGCGCCGGCCTCACTCACAGAACCGCGGTGCGGTCTTCCAGCATCTTGCCCCAGATGAAGATTTCGTAAGAGCGGAAGGCGGGCACGTAAAACGGATCGCCATGGATCAGATGCTCCACCTCGATGCGGTCCTCGGCCTCGACAATCCACAAGGCGCCGCAGAAATCGCCATCGGTGTCCGGCTTCAGCCCGCCGCCGATGCGCAGCTCCGGGTGATCCTCGACATAGGCCACATGGGCATCGCGCCGGACCTTGTCGGCGCGGATATCCATCATCGCCGGTGCATCGCGAAACAGCACCGCCCAGCGGGTCAGCGCCGGCGCGGATTTGCGGGCTTCACTGGCGGCGGTCACGAGAACATCCCCTGGATGGCCGAGGCCGTGCCCCATTCGGTGATCTTGTAGGTGCGCAACGAGGCCACGTAGTACGGGTCCTGCAGGATCAGCCGCTCCACGTCCTGGCGGGTCTCTGCCTCCACGTTCCAGATCGCGCCGGGAAAGTCCTGCATCGGCCGCATCGCCAGCGCGCCGCCGATCTGCAGCTCGGGCCGCGACCGCACAAAGGCGATATGCGCCTCGCGCCGCTTCTTGTCGCTGCGCACCCGGTCCATGTCCGGCTTGTCCGTGAATGTGACGGTCCAGCGTGCCATGGCTTTCCCCTCGTAATGCCTCCCCTCGCGGATAGCGCCGATGCCCCGCAGCATCATAGGGCCAGATCATAACACGGCTTACGGCCAATTTGGAAAATCACATGGCACGCAAGGCGGGCAGTCCACCCGCCCTGCGCTGCCATGCCTAGGCCGGATGCCCCTGCGACTGCTTTGCCCCGTCGCAGATTTCATACCAGCCAGGCTTCTCGCCAACAAACTCATGGAAGCTGTTGCTGACCTCCAGCGCCCCGTCCAGCGCATTTGCAGCGATCGGGAAGCTCTCCTCCTCCGACAGGATCTCCCCCAGCGAGCTGCCGCAGATCCGGCAGAAGCAGCTGCCGTATTTATAAGGCGGCGCAGGCTGGTACAGCGCCACCTTCTCCCTGCCGGCAATCCAGCGCAGGTCGTCCTTTTTCACAAAGACAATGGTGCTGGCCCCGGCCTTGCGGCAGCGGGAGCAATGGCAAGTGCCCATCAAAGCGGGCTGCGCCAGCAGTTCGAACTTCACCGCACTGCAGCAGCAGCTTCCCTCAATCATTCCGGCAATCCTTCTGTTCAATTGACTTCACAAAGAACGTTACGTGAACATTCATCACAGCACAAGCCGCGGCAAGGCGTTGCGCAAGGGCCCGCCGCAGCGCACGCCCCGCTTGCGCGGCCTTAACCCCGATCTGCGAAAGTCACTCCCGCTGCAGCACATGGCGCGGGTCTGGCACCCCGCGTGAACAGGAGACCAGGACCCCCGAGACCACCTCCACAAAAGGTGCAGGGACGTCTGACTGATGAAGCTTTTGACCGGACCCGGGGCGCGCTGGCGCTCCGGCCCTATCCTCCGCCACCGTGGCGGCGCCGCCATCCCTATCCCGCCCCTTTGAAAGGCACGCAGGCAGAACAACAGCAAAACGGCAGCAGCCGGAAGCCTTTAGACCTCGACCTTCACCCCGATCAGCCGTTCATGCAGCTGCAGGGCAAAACGGTCGGTCATCCCGGCGATATAGTCCGACACGATCCGCGCCAGCGCGGTGCGGTCCGCTGCGGCCGCAATCTCGGCGTGCCAGCGTTCCGGCATGTCCTGCGGGTTGTCCAGGAAATAAGGAAACAGCGCCTCCACCACCTTGGCGACCTTGGCGCGTTTCTCCATCACCGAGGGCGCCCGGTACATGCGGGTGAACAGGAAGGCGCGGATGTCCTTCAGATCGCGCCACAGCGGATCAGAGAATTTCACCACCGGATGGCCCAGGCCGCGCACCTCCTCGACGCTTTGCACGCCGGTGTCCGCCAGCAGGCTGCGGGCGGTGCTGATCACATCCTCGACCATAAAGCCAAAGAACCGCCGCAGCGCCTCATGCCGCCGCCGGTTCGCATCCAGCCCGGGATACTTCCGGTCCACTTCGCCATAGGCCCTTTCCAACAGCGGCAATTGCGCCAGGTCATCATCGGTGAACAGCCCGGCGCGCAGCGCATCATGCAGATCGTGATTGTTGTACGCGATGTCATCCGACAGCGCCGCCACCTGCGCCTCGGCACTGGCGTGTGTGCGCAGCTCCAGATCGATGGCAGCATTGCACTCCGCCAGCGCCCAGGGCAGCTCCCCCGCCACTGGGCCGTTGTGTTTGGCAATGGCCTCAAGGGTTTCCCAGGTCAGGTTCAGCCCGTCAAACTCGGCGTAATGGCGTTCCAGGCAGGTGACGATACGGATCGCCTGGGCATTGTGGTCAAAGCCGCCGTAAGGCGCCATCAGTGCATGCAGCGCGTCCTCGCCGGTGTGGCCGAACGGGGTGTGGCCCAGGTCATGCGCCAGCGCCACCGCCTCGGTCAGCTCCTGGTTCAGCCCAAGCGCGCCGGCAATGGTGCGGCCCACCTGTGCCACCTCGATGGAATGGGTCAGCCGGGTGCGGTAGTTGTCGCCCTCATGCTCCACAAACACCTGGGTCTTGTGCTTCAGCCGCCTAAAGGCGCTGGCGTGGATGATCCGGTCGCGGTCGCGCTGGTAGGGCGAGCGGAAGGAGCTTTCCTCCTCCGGTACCTGCCGCCCGCGGCTGCGGTCCGGCCTCGTGGCATAAGGCGCATGCATTACAAATCTTTTCCTTGGCAAATCTTGCTGCCTGGATTGCACCTTTCTATATAATGCTTTGCGCTGCAACATCACCTTTGGAGAAACACGATGCAACTGCCCCCGAAAGTCACCGACCGCGCTTTTGCCCGGCTGGCCGAGATCGGCGCTGCGGATCAGGGCCAGGCGCTGCGGGTTGCGGTGGAGGGCGGCGGCTGCTCCGGCTTCCAGTACGAGATCGCGCTGGATGAGGCCAAGGAGGATGATCTGGTGCTCGAGGGCCAAGGCGAAAAGGTGGTGGTCGACAGCGTCTCCCTGCCGTTCCTGGAAAACGCGGTGATCGACTTCACAGAAGAACTGATCGGCGCCCGCTTCACCATCGAGAACCCCAACGCCACCTCCAGCTGCGGCTGCGGCACCTCGTTCTCGATCTGACGGCACGTTAGCGAATTCCCGGCCTTGCGTCAGGCAAGGCCGCGCCCGCCCCTTCAGCTGGGGGCGGGCGCTTTGCCCCCTGCGGGGCCCAACAGCCGGCTTTCAGGGCTAAGGGTCGGTCTGCAGCCGCGCGGCACTGCGCAAGCGCGGCATCGCCGGGGCAAACTGGTCCCACACCAGGTAAAGGCCAGAGGCAACCACGATGGCACCGCCGATGTAGGTGGAGGCCGGCGGGAACTCCCCGAAGAACACCGCGCCGATGACCGCCATCCAGATGAACTGCAAGTTCATCAGCGGGGTGACGGCATAGGAGGCCAAGAGCCGCAGCGCCACCACCAAGAGCCAGCGCGCCCCGAACAGGAGGAACGCATAGGCGGCCGCCCAGCCCGCATCCGCCAGCGGCATCGGCACCCAGACAAAGGGCAGCGCCAGCAGCATCGCGCCGCACAGCGTCAGGTTCGGATAGAACACCTGCGCCAGCGCGTTGCTTTCATGACGGCCGATAAACCGCGCCATGGTCATCGAAAACGTGCCGGACACCACCGCGCCGAAAGCAATCAGATGCCCCCAGGCTGAATGCGCCCCTCCATCGTAATGGGGCAGCAGGAACAGCACCCCTGCGAAGCCTGCCATCAGGGCGATCCAGGCCGCCGGGCGCACCGGCTCCTTCAGCACCAGCCCGGACATCGCGCCCGCCAGCAGCGGCATCAGGCCGATGAACACAAACACCTCGGCAAAGGGCAGCAGGCGGAAGGCATAGAAGAAACAGACCGCAGCGATCAGCGTCGCCGCCGAGCGCAGCGCCATCGCCCGCGGGCAAGCCGTGCGGAAGCCGCCGCGCTGCCCGGGCAGCCGGTCCGCCAGCAGGCAGAAGCCCGCCACCATGGCGCCCGACAGCGCATAAAGCTGCGCCGCCGCATACTGGCCCGCCAGCAGCTTGGTGATCCCGTCAGCTGAGGCGATCAGGCCGGTATAGGCCACCACCAACAGCGCCCCGCCCAAGGCCTGGTTGCGTGAACTGCCCATCACGCAGCCCCCGCGCTGCCCGCGCGGGCAAATCCTTCGAAGAAACCCGCAAACCCGGCGCAGCTGCGCTCTGCTGCGCAAAGCAGCCCGTGCTCCTCCTCGTTCAGCATCGCCTCGGCCCGCGCTTTGACCGCGCCCCAGCCGGACCGGCCTGTTCCGGCCTCGAAAACGGCTTCCGAAAGACTTTTCAAAATGCTCCCCCCCCGCAGCGCCGACACATGCACGCCCCCTGCGGGTACTGTCTGCCGGAACGCCGGGCGCCCGGACAGGATCATGAGCCAGTTAACGACAAAATACTCGTGATAAGAATCATGCGATCCGCGCAACTCTCGCTCTGATAGAGTAAAGGCGGAAACCTGCCTGTCAAGCCAGCCCTCCCAGGCGGCGGGCGGCTTCTGCCCCGCATAGCGCAGCGCGATGCAGATCTCGGCCAGCAGATCAGCGTTCTGATCAAGGAAGGCCACCAGGCCCGCAAATTCCAGGCTGGTAAGCGCCGCCTGCGGCAGCTGCGGATCACGGCGGCCGTACTCCGACAGGTAAAAGACGATGTGGGTCAGCTCATACGCGGCTTTTTTATTCGGGATCGCAAAGGTTTGCGGGCGCGAGATGAAGGCGCGCAGCCGGTCGTCCAGCCCGTCGTCGCGCAGGACCGCGCCGCGCCGTGCCAGCAGGCGGCGGGCCTCGGCCCGCTGCAGGTCCGACAGCTCCGCCTGCGCCAGCTCTTCCCGTTCGATCCATGCGGCCAGCTGCGCCCCGGTGCCGCCGGGCAGGCCCAGGTCCTCCAGATCCAGGCAGATTGACAGGATGAAACGGTAATACTGGCGGAAGAAGCTGATATGCCGCGCCGCACCGTCATAGAACCCCTGCAGCGGCGCCAGGGCCTCAGCGGCAACATCCGCCCCGGTGCATTCCAGAATGTTCAGAAGCTCGGCGTTTTCCTTGAGCCAGAACACGTCTTCCTGGGTGCGCCGGTGCGCGGCGAAACCGCCGATCAGCGCGGCATGCGCAGCCGCCCGGGACTGGCGGGCGGCGGGAGAGAAGAAGGGGATGATCTGAGCCATGGAAACCTCCTGCGGATAGATGCGGCGCGGCTAGGGCGGCCCCGTATCCGGGACCGCCAAAAGTCAGGGGCCGGGAAGAAGACCGGCCCGCTCCCGGTCAGCTGCCCGAGGAGAACAGCCGGGTTGCATCGCCGTCGCTGATGCGCGCTTCTGCCGCCGGAGCGGAGCCGGAGGAGAACAGATGCGCGCCCTCGCCCGCGCCAGTCTCAGCCGCGGCTGCCGGGGCCGAGCCGGAGGAGAACATTTCCACCCCCTCGCCCGCGCCGGTTCCGGCCTGCGCAGAAGGAGCCGAGCCTGACGAGAACATTTCCGTCAGACCGCCGGAAGCAACCTCAGATTGAGTTGCGGGCGCGGAACCGGAAGAGAACATCTGCACCAGATCGCCCCCGGAGGTCTCTGCCCGTGCCGCCGGAGCCGAGCCGGACGAGAACATTTCCACCAGGTCTCCAGCCGCCGTTTCGCTGCGGGCCGCCGGGGCCGAGCCGCTGGAGAACAGCCCGGTTTCACCGCCTGCCCAGCTGTACGCCATCTGCGGCATGGAGCCCGAGGAGAACAGTGAAACGCCTTCCCCAGATGACAGATCCGCAGTCCATTCGGGGGCAGAGCCGGAGGAGAACATCTCTGTTGCATCACCTTCAAACAGGCTGGCGCCTGCGGCCGGGCGGGTTGCACGGATGGTCTGGATTTTACGCTGAGCAGTCATGTTGGAACCCCATTCATTAAGGACAAAAGGCTCCTTGACGCTGGCACGGGTGCCGCGCAGCGCAAACAAAAAATGCAATTTCACATTGTATTTTGTATCTTCAATTACTTTAACTTCAAGCTGCTATTTTTTGCGCAATTTCAATTATTTCAATTCATCCACAGGATATTCACCGCGTTACTCACACGCATATTATTGCAAAATATTTAAAATCAACCTGAGGGTTACTTTTCACCCATGCAAAACGCCAGCGGTCCGCAGCGGCACAAGTGATTCGCGATTCGCGCTCCGGGCTTGCCCCGGGGCGCTGATTCAGCGATAGATCGGCCCCGAATAAAGCAATCTGGGCCGGAGGCAAGCCATGAAAATCGCCACTTTTAACATCAATGGCATCAAGGCCCGCGCCCAGGCGCTGCCGGACTGGCTGGACGAGGCGCAGCCCGACGTGGTTCTGCTGCAGGAAATCAAGTCGGTGGATGAAGCGTTTCCGCGCGAGATCTTCGAGGAGCGCGGCTACAACGTCGAAACCCACGGGCAGAAAAGCTTCAACGGCGTGGCGATCCTGTCCAAGCTGCCGCTGGAAGACGTGTCGCGCGGGCTGCCGGGCGATGACAGCGACGAACAGGCGCGCTGGATCGAGGCGACGGTGGTGGGCAAACAGGCGATCCGGATCTGCGGCCTGTACCTGCCCAACGGCAACCCGGTGGAACTGGAGGCGGACGGCAGCCCGGTGGCGGGCGGCAAATACGCCTATAAACTGGCCTGGATGGAGCGGCTGAAGGCCCGGGCCGAGGCGCTGCTGGCCGAGGAGATGCCCGCGCTGATGGCCGGTGATTACAACATCATCCCGCAGGCCGAGGACGCCAAACGGCCCGAGGCCTGGGTGGAGGACGCGCTGCACCGCCCGGAAAGCCGTGCTGCGTTTCAGCGGATTGTCAACCTGGGCTTCACCGAGGCCTTCCGCGCCCGCCACCAGGGGCCGGGGCATTATTCCTTCTGGGACTACCAGGCCGGCGCCTGGAACCGCGACGACGGCATCCGCATCGACCATTTCCTGCTGACGCCGCAGGCGGCGGACCTGCTGCGCGACTGCCAGATCGACAAGGACGTGCGCGGCCGCGAGAAGCCGTCCGACCACGTTCCGGTCTGGGTGGACCTGGACATCTGAGCGCTGAACGCGCCGCGCATCAGCGCGGCGCCACGCCCAACGCTTTCGGGGTCATCTCTGATGATCCGGAACGGGGCGGGAGCCGCCCGGCCCTGCCGCCCCGGACCCGCCTCAGGCGGTGACGTCGTGGCGGTAGATCCAGTCGAACTGGCTGACCATGCGGTCCGGGGCGAAACGGCCGCCCAGTTTCAGCACCTGGTGCGCAGGCCAGCTGAGCGGCGCCCGCAGATGGTATTTCCAGGCATTGTTGCTGGCCGCCCGCACCACTTTCTCCGCCCGGTCGCGGCGGCGCGACTGGTACATTGCCAGCCCGGCCTTGAGCCCCGCCGCCTCCTGCAGCGAACGGGCCAGCACCCAGGCATCCTCCAGCGCCAGATTGGCCCCCTGCGCCATGAACGGCAGCGTCGGATGCGCGGCGTCGCCCAGGATGGCGGAGTTTTCGCCATACCAGTTCTCTGCCACGGGATGGCGGAACAGTCCCCAGAGCAGCACTTCCTCTACCGCGTCCAAGAGCGCCGCGGCATTGCCGCCGAAGCCCGAAAAGGCAGCGCGCAGGTTGGCGGGGTCGTCCTTGAAGTTCCAGCTCTCCTCGGCCCAGGCGCGGCGCTCTTGCACCGCGACCAGGTTCATCAGGCTGCCGTCGCGCAACGGATAGGCCACCAGATGCCGCCCCGGCCCCATGAATACCTGCGCCTCCGGCGGCAGGTTCAGATGGTTCGGCACCGTGGCCCGCCAGGCCACCTGGCCGGTGAAGTAGGGCTTGCGCTCGCCGTTCAGGGCCAACCGGGTTTTCGAATGCAGCCCGTCAGCGCCCACCAGCAGGTCGCCGCCGCATTGGGCGCCGTTCCCCAGGTGCACGAGCGGCTGCGGGCCAGGTTCGATCCGCTCCGCCTTTTGCAGCAGCCGCACCTGGACGCCTTCGCGCCGGGCCGCGCCGGCCAGGAGGCCAATGAGATCGGAGCGGTGCACGAAGTAATAGGGCAGCCCGGCGGCGTATTCATCCAGGTCCAGCCGCAGCACCTGATTGCCGCGGCGGTGGCCGCGCAGCACCACCGCGCGGGCGCGCTGCGAGCACCAGGCCAGATCATCCGCCAGCCCCAGCGCCTTCAGCACCTGAACGCCGTTGGGGGTGATCTGCAGCCCCGCGCCGACCTCCGAGATCGCCTCGGCCTGCTCCAGCACGGTGACGGACGCCCCGAAGCGGCGCAGCGACAGCGCTGCCGCGAGACCGCCGATGCCGGCGCCGATGACGGTTATTTTCAGGCCTTTGAGGTCCATGGGGCTCCTGCAGATTCTCCGCCTGCCCCCAATGAAACAAAAAACGCCGGAGCAAAAGGCCCCGGCGTTAATGTTTCTTGCGTTATTACCGCCGAAATCAGCGGTTAATCGTCACGGTGGACTTTTTCGCGGCGCTCGTGGCGTTCCTGCGCTTCCAGGCTCATGGTCGCGATCGGACGCGCATCCAGGCGCTTCAGCGAGATCGGGTCGCCGGTCACTTCGCAGTAGCCGTATTCACCCTCGTCGATGCGGCGCAGCGCCGAGTCGATCTTGGCGACCAGCTTGCGCTGGCGGTCGCGGGTGCGCAGCTCCAGCGCACGGTCGGTCTCTTCGCTGGCACGGTCGGCGACATCGGGAATATTGCGGGTGCTGTCCTGCAGCCCCTCAATCGTGTCGCGGCTGTCTGCCAGCAGGTCCTGCTTCCATTCCAATAGTTTGCGTCGGAAATACTCAAGCTGCCGTTCGTTCATGAACGGCTCATCTTCGGCCGGTCGGTAGTCGTCCGGCAGAAACACTTCTTGCTTCATTTCGGCTCCTTCGGTCTGGCCCATCATGCTGGTCATAAACAATACCTCAACACTTTGGATCCCCCTCTGCCGCAGCGTTTATCCCTATCGGACAGGAATGTCACTACACAATAGTGGCGCTGTTTGGTTAAAAGCGTGATAACAAGACGGCAACCACGGCTGAAACGGGAAAGATATGCGATTTCAGGGCACTAAGGAATATGTTGCAACCGATGACCTGAAGGTTGCGGTGAACGCGGCGGTGACGCTGGAGCGTCCGCTGCTGGTCAAGGGCGAGCCCGGCACCGGCAAGACCGAGCTGGCCAAGCAGGTTGCCAGCGCGCTGGGGCTGCGGATGATCGAGTGGAACGTGAAATCCACCACCCGCGCCCAGCAGGGCCTTTATGAATATGACGCCGTGAGCCGCCTGCGCGACAGCCAGCTGGGCGAGGAGCGCGTGCATGACGTGAAGAACTACATCCGCAAGGGCAAGCTGTGGGAAGCGTTCGAGGCGGACGAGAAGGTCGTGCTGCTGATCGACGAGATCGACAAGGCCGACATCGAGTTCCCCAACGACCTCTTGCAGGAGCTCGACAAGATGGAGTTCCACGTCTACGAGACCGGCGAGACCATCAAGGCGAAGCACCGCCCGGTGATGATCATCACCTCCAACAACGAAAAGGAACTGCCCGACGCTTTCCTGCGCCGCTGCTTCTTTCACTACATCCGCTTCCCGGACACGGAGACGATGAAGAAGATCGTCGAGGTGCATCACCCGGGCATCAAGGAGGCGCTGCTGACCGCCGCGCTGACCCAGTTCTACGAGATCCGCGACACGCAGGGGCTGAAGAAGAAGCCTTCGACTTCGGAGGTGATCGACTGGCTGAAACTGCTGCTGGCCGAGGATCTGAGCCCGGAGGATCTTGCCCGCGACGGCGCCAATGCGCTGCCCAAGCTGCACGGGGCGCTGCTGAAGAACGAGCAGGACGTGCATCTGTTCGAACGCCTGGCCTTCATGGCGCGCGGGCGGCGCTGAGCGCACGGGCAGAGGACACAGGCGGCAGGCGCTTTCCCCGCCGCCTGACTGTTTCGCTTCAAATTGCTGCCGCATTCCCCTATCAGAGGAAACAGGGCCGGGCTGAGGCAGCCGGGCCGCTAGGGAGACACCTGAGTGCCCGCGGACGCAGCAATGGACCCGGAAATGACACCCCGCCGCAGCGGGAAGCGTCTGCTGAAGGCCGCCGCCGGCGTTCTGGCGGCGCTTGCGCTGGCCGCCTGCGCGGCCCCGGCGGCCCGTGTCGAGGCGCCGACCCGCGCCGCCGCCGCGCCGCTGGCGCTGCCGCCGGTCAAGGTGTTCACCACGCCCCGGCCGCAGGCCCCCCAGCGCTCCAACGCCGATATTGCCCGCGACTTCCTGGATTTGCATTTCCAGCTGGAGGGCGGCAGCCCCCTGCCCCAGTTCACCCGCTTTGAGACGCCGATCACCCTGCGGGTCACCGGCGACCCCGCCCCCGGCTTCAGCCGCGAGCTGAACGCACTGCTGGCACGGCTGCGCGCGGAGGCCGGGATTTCCATCCGCCGGGTCACCGGCGGCGAGGCCAGCATTACCGTCCAGATGGTCTCCCGCAACGAGATCCGCCGGGCACTGCCCAAGGCGGCCTGTTTCGTGGTGCCCAATGTCTCCTCTCTGGCGGAATACCGGCGCAACCGGCGCAGCCCGCGCACCAACTGGGCGCTGCTGCGCGAGCGGGACCGGCTGGCGGTCTTTCTGCCCAACGACACCAGCCCGCAGGAGGTGCGCGACTGCCTGCACGAGGAACTGGCACAGGCCATCGGCCCGCTGAACGACCTGTACCGGCTGCCGGATTCGATCTTCAACGACGACAACATGCACGCGGTGCTGACCGGGTTCGACATGCTGATCCTGCGCGCGACCTATGCGCCGGAGCTGCGAACCGGCATGACCCGCGCCCAGGTGGCCGCCCGGCTGCCCGCGATCCTGTCCCGGCTGAACCCGCGCGGGAATAGCGTTGCGGCATGGCCGCTGCCGGCGACTCCGCGGGCCTGGTCTGCCGCCTATGAGCAGGCGCTGGGGCCACAGGCAGCCCTGCGGGAGCGGCTGCGCGACGCCAACAAGGCTGCGGAAATCGCCCGCGACCTGGGCTGGAGCGACCACCGCCGCGCCATCAGCCACTATACGCTGGGGCGGATGCTCCACATCCGCGAGCCGGAGCTGGCGCTGCAGCACTTCCTGACCGCGCAGACCTATCTGCAGGCGCAGCCGGGCACCGGCATTCACCAGGCCAAGCTGGCAGTGCAGCTGGCCGCCTATGACGTGGCCACCGGAGACGGCGCTGCGGCACTGGCCCGGCTGAAGCCCGCGGCAGCGGCGGCCGCAGCGCATGAAAACGCAGCACTTCTGTCCACGCTGCTGATGCTGCAGGCGGAGGCGCTGGAACTGCAGGGCAAGACGGTTGAGGCACGCCGGGTCAGACTGGACAGCCTGGGATGGGCGCGCTACGGCTTCGGCCCGGACTGGGTAGTGGAGGCCCGGCTTGAGGAGGTTGCGGCGCTGCGCCCCCCCGGTTCCTGATGCGGCCTGCAAGAGACAGATCCTGAAAGACAAGAGACGGAAAGAACCATGATTGTAATCCTCGGCGTTCTGCTGGGCGGCCTGATCGGCGCCCTGAAGGCAAAGAAACGGGGCGGCAACACCCTGGACATGCTGCAATACGGGGCCGTTTATGCCATCATCTTTGGCGTGCTCGGCCTGCTGGCCACCATCCTGACCCACCGGGTGCTGGCTTAGGGCCCGCCCTGATCTGGCCGAGCCAGTTCACCCCTGCCGGAGACCGATCCGCGATGTTCCAGCCCTTCTTTGAAAACCTGCGCAAGGCGTCCATTCCGGTCAGCTTGCGCGAGTACCTTACCTTTCTGGAGGGGATGAAGGCGGGGCTGGCCACCTATGACATCGAGGCCTTCTACTTCCTCGCCCGCGCCGCGATGGTGAAGGACGAGCGCAACATCGACAAGTTCGACCGCGCCTTTGCCGCCACCTTCGAGGGGCTGGAGGCGATTCCGGCGGACGCGGTGATGGAGGCCGTCGACATTCCCGAGGACTGGCTGCGCAAGATGGCGGAAAAGCACCTGAGCGCAGAAGAAAAGGCCGAGATCGAGGCGCTCGGCGGCTTCGACAAGCTGATGGAAACCCTGAAGGAGCGGCTGAAGGAACAGCAGGGCCGCCACCAGGGCGGCAGCAAGTGGATCGGCACCGCCGGCACCTCCCCCTTTGGCGCCTATGGCTACAATCCCGAGGGCGTGCGCATCGGCCAGGACAAGAGCCGCCACCAGCGCGCGGTCAAGGTCTGGGACAAGCGCGAGTTCAAAAACCTCGACGGCGATGTCGAACTCGGCACCCGCAACATCAAGGTGGCGCTGAAGCGCCTGCGCCGCTGGGTCCGCGAAGGCGCGCAGGAGGAGCTGGATCTGGACGGCACCATCCGCTCCACCGCCGAGCACGGCTATCTGGATGTGAAGACACGGCCGGAGCGGCACAACGCGGTGAAGGTGCTGCTGTTCCTGGATGTGGGCGGCTCGATGGACCCGCATATCCAGGTGGTGGAGGAGCTGTTCTCCGCCGCCCGCGCCGAGTTCAAGCACCTGGAATACTACTACTTCCACAACTGCCTGTATGAAGGCGTCTGGCGCGACAACCGCCGCCGCTGGAACGAGAAGATCCCCACCCACGAGGTGCTGCGCACCTACGGGCCGGATTACAAGTGCATCTTCGTCGGCGATGCCTCGATGTCGCCCTATGAGATCGCCTATCCCGGCGGCGCCAATGAACACTGGAACGAGGAAGCGGGCCAGGTCTGGCTGCAGCGCGCGCGCGAGGCCTGGGCGTCGAACCTGTGGATCAACCCGGTGCCGGAGAAATACTGGGATTACACCCATTCGATCGGGATGATCCGGGAGATCTTTGAGGACCGGATGGTGCCGATGACACTGGACGGTCTGGAGCGCGGCATGCGGGAGCTGAGCCGCTAAACGGCAACGCCTCTGACAGCGCGAGGCTCCCGCGCCTGCAGGTGCAGCGGCTGACGCCGCCTCTCCTTGGCAGCCTTGGGCAGGATGCGCGCCGGACCACCAGGTCCGGCGCCGGGCCCAACCTGCAGGATGGCATTTTCAATGCAAGCCGGGCGGGCGGGAGCGCTGCTTGGCCGCTTGCCAGGCCCTCAACCGCACCCACCCCCGGTGCGCCCAGTGCTGCCTGCGGCAGTACTGCCGCAGGCTCCGGCGGTGTCCCGCCGCCGTGCCGTCAGCGGTTGATTGCGTCCCAGCCGATACCTAGGTGCTGTGGCGGTATGAGCAGCAGCACCCGGATAACAGGCCGCAATGCAGGCCCCGGCACCGGACAAGTCACCGGCCCCATCCTGATCCTCGATGATCTGCGTGATGGCCGGATGCATCTGGCGGCACTGTTCATTGTGCCCAAGGGCGCCGCCCTGCCTCCGGTGCTCCTGAACAGCGGCGAGGTGCAGCCGGAACCGCTGGCTGAGTATGACGTCTGCACCGTGCATCGGGCGCGGTTCAGCCTGCCTGCGGATCATCCCTCTGCCTACCAGTGGAAAGGCACGCGTTTTGCGCTGGCAGGCGGTTTTGGCGGCGATCTGCGGATCGCCTATGCCTCCTGCAACGGCGAGGAGCATGGCGACCTGGACCGCGACGGGGCCGAGCGCAACGCGATATGGGCAAGGATGGGCGCGGAGCATGCGGAACAGCCTTTCTCGCTGCTGCTGCATGGCGGCGATCAGATCTATGCGGATGAGGTGACACACGGCCATCCCCTTAGCGAAGACTGGCCGGACCGCATCCCCCGCGACCCCGCCCACGAGGAGCTGGGCGATCTGCGCCGCCACCTGCGCGAGCGGTTCCTGCAGCGGTATCTGGCTATCTATGCCGCGCCGGAGTTTGCCTGGATCGCGGCGCGGGTGCCGTCGCTGATGCAATGGGACGACCACGACATCTGCGACGGCTGGGGATCCTTGCGCCGTTCGCGCACCTATTCCCCGGTCGGCCAGGCCCTGTTTGCGGCGGCGCGGGAGGCAGCGCTGCTGTTCCAGCACGGCTGCTGCGAAGGCGATCTGCCCGCGCGGTTCTCTGATCCCGGAGGCAGCCACCTGGGCTGGCGCATCGAGGCGCCGGGGCTGCGCCTGCTGGCCCCCGACCTGCGCAGCGAGCGCAGCCGGCGGCGGGTGATGGCGCGGGGCGGCTGGCGGATGATGAAAACCGCCGCGGAGCAGCGCTTTGCCGGGCGCACGCTGCTGATGTCCAGCGTGCCGCTGCTGGGGCCGCGGCTGTCGCTGCTGGAGCTGCTGATGGTGCTGACGCCCAGAATGCAGAAATACGAGGACGACCTGCGCGACCAGTGGCAGAGCCGGGCGCACCGGGCTTCCTGGCGGCGGATGCTGCGGCTGCTGCGGGACATGGCGGCGCAGGACGGCCAGCAGGTCACCGCCATCTCCGGCGAGATCCACCTAGCCGCGCGCGGCGAGATGGCGCTTGGCGGCGGAAAGCTGCTGCACCAGCTGGTGGCCTCGGGCATTTCCCACCGGGCGCCACCCCGGGCCTGGGCCAAGGTGCTGGGAATGCTGTCGCGGCTGGGCGACGCGCCCCTGCCCGGCCACCCCATCCGGATCCGCCAGATCCCCGGCCAGGCCGGGCGCTATGCGGCAGAGAGGAACTATCTGGTGCTGGAGCGGCAGGGCGCAGACTGGTCCGCCAGCTGGGAGCTGGAGCACTCAGGCCGGTCCGCACCGCTGGCGCTGTAGGCGCAGCGCCACTGCTCGGGCGGCAACCGTTTTCTGTTCAACCCCAGGCGGATCATCTGCGGAAATCCGCCGCCGGGCACAGCCGCAGGCGCATGTCCGCCGACCCTGCCCGGCTGCGGTTGAACGGCCTGCCCGCCTGACGCTACCCAAGGGAAAAAGCCGTGGGGAAACAAGCCCGCCATTTCCGAGCAGGAGCATCGCGTGAGCGTGCCGCATCAAGACATTAAACAACGTGGCAGTGCACCTGCCGCAAGCGTGAAGCCGTTCCAGATCCGCGGGCGGTATTTCACCGCTGTTGCCCTGCGCCCCGAGGACGGGCCTCTGGATCAGGCGTTTTACGCCGCGCTGGACGCGCAGCTGCGCTGGAGCCCGCAATTCTTTGACAGCGCCCCGCTGATCCTGGACCTGGCGCAGGCGCCGGGGCTGAACCGGCCTGCTGAGATCCGGGCGCTGGCCGACAGCCTGCGCAGCCGTGATCTGGCGGTATTCGGCGTGCAAAACGCCACCCCCGCACAGGCCGCTGCGGCAGAGGACGCCGGCCTGATCACGCTGGCCAGCGGCAAGGACGCGCCGCTGAACACCGGTCCCGGCCCCCGCCGGGAAATCCCCAAGAAATTGCGCCCGCCCCGGAATGTGGTGGTCACCCGGCCGGTGCGCTCCGGCCAGACGGTGGTAGCTGAGGGCGGCGATCTAGTGGTCGTCGGGCCTGTCAGCTCCGGCGCGGAACTGATCGCGCGAGGCAACATCCATGTCTACGGCCTGCTCAGGGGCCGTGCCATGGCCGGTGCGGAGGGCGACGAGAGCGCCCGTATCTTCTGCCAGCGGCTGGATGCGGAGCTGCTGGCGGTCGCGGGCCTCTATCGGACGAACGAGAATTTGGAGCCGGAACTATTGAACCGCGCAGCACAGGTTTTCCTGCGCGATGGCCGGCTGTGTGTGGAGGCACTGTAATGAGCAAGGACCTGACTTTGGAACAACCGATGGGCCGGGTGATCGTCGTCACCTCAGGCAAGGGCGGCGTGGGCAAGACCACAACCTCGGCGGCGGTGGGCGCCGAGCTGGCGCGGCGCGGGCACAAGACGGTGGTGATCGATTTCGACGTGGGTTTGCGCAACCTGGACATGATCATGGGCTGCGAGCGCCGGGTGGTCTTTGACTTCATCAACGTGATCCAGGGCGACGCCAAGCTGAAGCAGGCGCTGATCCGTGACCGGCGGCTGGAGAATCTGGCGGTGCTGCCGACCTCGCAGACCCGCGACAAGGATGCGCTGACCAGGGACGGCGTCGCGAAGGTGCTGGAAGAGCTGCGCCAGGAGTTCGACTACATCATCTGCGACAGCCCCGCGGGGATCGAGCGCGGCGCCCAGATGGCAATGCATTTCGCCGATGAGGCGATTGTCGTCACCAACCCCGAGGTGTCCTCGGTGCGTGACAGCGACCGGGTGCTGGGATTGCTGAACAGCATCACCGAACGGGCCGGGAAAACCGGTGCCGAGCCGGTCAAGGCGCAGGTTCTGATCACCCGCCACGACAAGGCCCGCGTCGACAGCGGCGAAATGATGACGGTGGAGGACGTGCTGGAGGTTCTGGCGGTGCCGCTGCTGGGGATCATCCCCGAGAGCAAGGCAGTGCTGCGCGCCTCCAACCTCGGCGTGCCGGTGGTGCTGGATGACCCGTCTGCGGCGGCCGCCGCCTATGAAGACGCCGTCGGCCGGCTGATCGGCGAGCAGATCGAGATGCGGATTGCCGCGGACCCGCGCCGCGGGCTGCTGCAGCGGCTGTTCCGGCGGACGGTATAAGCGGATGTTCGGATTTTCCTTCCGCCCCCGCAAAGCGGCGTCAGCCAGTACCGCCAAGGAACGGCTGCAGATCCTGCTGGCGCATGAACGCAGCGGCCACGGCAGCGCCCGCCCCGACTGCCTGCCGCAGCTGCAGCGCGAAATCCTGGACGTGATCCGCCGCCACATGCAGATCGGCGACGAGGCGATCGACATCCGCATGGAGCGCGGCGACGAGCTGTCGAGCCTGGAGATCAACATCGAGTTCCCCGGCAAATTGGGGGTGAACTAGAGCCGCCCTCCGGGACCGCGGGACCGCCCCGGGCATTTCACCGAGGGGCAATCCTGTAGGCCCCGGAAATCTGAACAAGGGGCTGCCATCCGGCGGCCCCGGACACTTAAGAATATCCGGCGCAGAGTCCCCACCCCTATCCTGCGCCGGGTAAGGGCAGGTAAATCCTGTCCGTGCTGTCATGGGCCTTCCGCATTTTCCCTGCCGAAGGCCCATGACACATTAAGTGTCCCCAGCCGTTCGCAGCGGGTGGCGCGCTGCAAAAGGCTGATCTGCCGTCAGCTGGACGCTGCCATTGGAGAAGACCTTTGCCGTCATGGGCGGTTTGGCCCGGCCCGGCATTGATCCCAGCCGCTATGCCGCATTGCAGGATGCTGTGACGGCCAGCGGCCGGCCCTCGGCCCCGGACGCACCCTTGGCCGGAGGCGAGCGGGCGACACCGGCGGGAGCGCGCTGCGCCTAGCTGGCGAGGTTGCGGTTCTTCTGCGAATAGAGCGCCAGCGCCGTCACCTGCCCCGCCACGATGGCCGAGAACATCAAAAGCGCCGACAGGCCGATGCTGGCATCCGCCATCAGCGTCTCGTTGAACAGCGATTGCGTTGCGCTCATCAGCACCCGGCTGCCGGGGACCAGGATCAGGATGCCCTGCACGATATAGATGGCGCCGGTCAGGTTCAGCGTCTTGGCGAGCCAGGTGCCGTAAAGCGTGATGCACATGGCAGTGACCCAGGTCCCGACGATCCAGCCGCCGCCAAAGCCCAGGTAAAGCGGCCCCCACATGCCCAGCACGGTGACCGGCAGCGCCCGCAGGATGTCGACCATGCGGGCGTTGAAGATCACGCCAATGGAGAACGACAGTGCGGGCAGCGCCAGATAGGGCATCCACCACAGCACTTCGTTCACGTTCTCCACATGCGGCGCCGCCCCCCAAAGCGCCGCGCCGATGCTGACGCCGATGTAGATGCCGATGAACAGTTTCATCAGCACGAAGATCGACTGGGCAAACAGGCTGGAGCCGGAGATCACATCGTTGAAGGCCAGGCATTCCAGCGAGTTGGCAATCGACAGCCCAGGCACAAACAGCACGATGGCGGCGATGCAGGTGCCCCAGACCGGCACCTCCACCCCCATGCTGCTGACCAGCGAGACCGCCAGCCCCGCAACCAGCGCCGACAGGAATTCGACCAGGATCACCCGGTCGCCGCGGCAGAACAGCTGGCAGAGCCAGACCAGGAAGCCCAGCACCGCCGACAGCGCAATCGTTGTGAGCGCGCTGCCGATCAGGGTCAGGAAGGCGGGCGGGATAGCGATATTGGCCAGCATGATCAGCCAGCCGGGATAACGCCCCGGCTCCTCAATCCCCGGATCCTCCACCGCGTTGATGCGGATGATGGTGCGGGCCAGGAGGCTGAGGTTGATCTGAGCAGGCTCCAGGCGGCGGATGATGAACTGGTTGTCCTCGTCCGGGAACTGGCAGGAGATCGACGTGGGGGTGGCCTGCACGATCACGTTGATGCCCTGCTTCCTGGCATAGAACTGCAGGTATTTCTCGATCTTGTAGGGCGCGCAGCCGCTGCGGTGCAGGGTCTCGCCGGTGTCGGCGATGTTGCGGAGCTGTGAGAGCGGTGCCATGTGCCGGAAGCCGTTGTTCTGTGGTGTCTCGGGGTCCAGCCCCCTTAATGGATGCGGCGCGCGGCGGCGAGTGCGGATTTTGCATGGCGGCCTGCGCTGGGTGCAAGGCTTCCGGGCCGCTGCCTCTTGCTGGCGGCGCGGTTTCGGCCCATATCTGGTGCATGCTGCGCCTCTTGCCCATTCTTCTGGCCGTTCTCTATGGCCTTGTGATGTACCGGATTTCCGTCTGGCGCACCAACCGCGAGCTCGACCAGCGCTCCACCGAGCTGGCGGACCCGCGGCTGAAGCGGCTGACCGACCGGCTGGCGGCGGCGCTGAACATTGCCCGTATCCCGGTGCATATCTACGAAGTCGACCCGGTAAACGGGCTGGCGGCGCCGGACGGGCGGATCTTCATCACCCGCGGGTTCTACCGCAAGTACCAGAACGGCGAGGTCAGCGCCGAGGAATTGGCCTCGGTCATTGCCCATGAGCTGGGCCATGTGGCGCTGGGGCATGCCCGCAAGCGGATGATCGATTTCTCCGGCCAGAACGCGCTGCGCACCGCGCTGATGATGATCCTGGGCCGCTACATCCCCTTTATCGGGCCGTGGATTGCCGGGGTGCTGACCTCGCTGATCGCAGCGCGGCTGTCGCGCGGCGACGAGTATGAGGCGGATGAATATGCTGCGGCGCTGCTGACCAAGGCCGGGATCGGGCTGGCACCGCAGAAGAGCTTGTTTGCCAAGCTGGAAGAGCTGACGCAAGCGCGCGCCGGCATGGCGCCTGCCTGGCTGATGAGCCACCCCAAGACCGAAGAGCGCATCGCCGCGCTGGAGCGGCTGGAAGACAAATGGGCCAAGGGCTGAACCCGCGGCAAAGGCGGGATTGAGGGGCCGGCCCCTCAAACTCCCCGGAGTATTTTCACAAAGAAGAAGAGAGGGCCTTGGCGAGCCGCGGCAGGCGGGCTTTCTTCAGCAGCGGGCGGATCTCCCAGCTGCCGCCGGACAGGCGGTTGGCCTCGGCCAGAACCTCTGCCCCCAGCGCCTCCATGCCGGTGCTGTCCTGCAGCCAGATCCCGTAGAGCAGCTCGTCCGGCCCGAGGCGCTCCAGGCCTTCCTCTGCCAATGTGTGGCGCGGGAAGTCCTTGTTGTTGACGGTGACGATGGCGTCGGCGTGGCCAGCGATGGCGGTGGCCAGCACATGGGTATCCGCGCTGTCTGGCAGCCAGAGGCGCGCCTCGACGCCCGGTGCCGGGGCAACCTCTGCCTTGGGCCAGTTGGCGCGGATCAGGGCAATCTCTGCCGTGGCCTGCGCCGCGCCCGCGGGGCCGAGTTTTACCGCCGCGCGTTCCCATTCGCCCAGGATCCGCGCGGACCAGAGCGGGGTGAAATGGCCGAGGCGCGCCGCGCCCAGCAGCATTTCCCGCATCACCGTCGGGTAGAGGACGCAAGTGTCGAGCAGCAGCTTCACCAGCGTCAGTCCAGCCGGAAGAACACAGCCTTCAGATAGCCGCTTTCGGCCAGCTGCGGCAGCTGTGGGTGGTCCGGGCCTGCGTATCCGGTGTGAATGAGCGCCGCCCGGCGGCCGCCCTTGCCGATACCGCGGGCCGAGGCGTTGCGGAAGCGGGTAAGGTCGGCGGCATGCGAGCAGGAGCAGAGGCCGAGGTAGCCGCCGGGCTTCACCAGCGGTGCCGCCAGTTTGGCGACGCGCTCATAAGCACGCAGCCCGGCCTCCAGCGCCTGTTTCGAGGGTGCAAAGGCGGGCGGGTCGCAGACCACCACGTCAAAGCTCTCGCCCTCTTCCGCCAGCGCGGCCAGCACGTCGAAGGCGTCGCCCTGACGGGCGGTGAACTTGTCCTGGTGGCCGCTGGCTGCGGCGCCTTGCGCGGCCAGCTCCAGCGCGGCGGCGGAGCCGTCGACGCAGGTGGCTGCCCCGGCACCGCCTGCCAGCATCGCAAGACCAAAGCCGCCGACGTGGGAAAACACGTCCAGCACCTTGGCGCCGGGCGCGGTCAGGCGGGCGGCAAAGGCGTGGTTTTCGCGCTGGTCGAAGAACAGCCCGGTTTTCTGGCCGCCGGTGAGGTCGGCCATATAGGTGGCGCCGTTCATCCGGACTGGCACCGGCGCAGCGGGGGCCGCGCCCCGCAGGGTCTGGTTCACGTCATCCAGACCTTCCAGACCGCGGGTGCGGCCTGAGGCGTTTTTCAGGATCACTTCGGCGCCGGTCACGTCGGCCAAAGCGGCGGCGAGCATGTCCAGATGCGCCTCGGCCCAGGCGGCGTTGGGCTGCACCACGCATGTATCGCCGAAACGGTCGATCACCACGCCGGGAAGGCCATCGGATTCAGCATGCACCAGCCGGTAGAAGGGCGCGTCATAGAGCCGTTCGCGCATCTCCAGCGCAGGCGACAGGCGGGCGGCGAACCAGGCCTGATCAATCTCCGCCTCCGGGTCGCGGTCGAGCATCCGGGCGATGATCTTGCTTTCGGGGTTGACCGCAACCAGCCCCAGCGGGCGCTGCGCCTCATCCTCCAGCACCGCAAGGGTGCCGGGCGCCAGCTTGCGGGTGCGGCGGTCGGTCACCAGTTCGTTGGCATAGACCCAAGGAAACCCGTGCCGGATGGCGCGGGCGTTGGATTTGGGTTTCATTTTCACGCGGGGGCGCTGGAGCGCATCGGGGGAGGCAGTCATGAGCTTCTCTTAGCGGTAAGCCCGGGACAGGAAAAGGGGCCGCGTGGCCTGGCCCCTGGAAGTTCCGCGCGGCGGGGCGGCGTTACCGTTCGCGCGAGCGCCAGCCGCCGCGGCGGCGGGGCTTTTCAGCGCCTTGCAGCCCGTCACGCAGCACCGCGGTCATCGGATGCTCCGGCTGGGCAGCGCCATAGAGATCCAGCAGCGCCTGAATATCGGAGCGGCTGTCGCGGGCGGCATCCATGCCCAGCGCCCAGTCAAAGAAGATGCTGCGGCACTGGGCATCGGTGATGCCCTCGATCCGGTAGGATTCGTAGATCAGACCGCGCGGGTCATGTTCAGTGCTGCCTGTCTTCATCCGCCGCTTCCCTTTCCACGGTTTCGCCTATCAGCGCTGCGCAGCGGCTGTAGCGGTCCTGCAGCTCCTGCTCCAGCGCCTCCAACCGGTCAAAACCGGTGGTGCGGCAGAGGAACTGCGCCCCGCCCTCACCCATAGTTTCGGCCTCGATGGCCTTGCCGGAGAGCAACCGGGCTGCGCATTGCACCGACCAGAATAAACGGTATCCATCGGTCAGGTATTCTGCATCCGCGTCATTCAGCCACCCGGCAGCGACAGCGTCGCGAAGGCCTGAGGCCACATCGCGGGCCGCGGAGGCAGAGGTGAGCGTTCCTGCCTGCGACAGCAGTTCGATGTCCATCATCCGCCCCGGTCCGTTCTTGGCGTCCCAGACGCCCGCCGGCGCCTTGGCCGCAGCCAGCCGTTCGCGCATTTGGGCGACCTCGCGCAGCACCTTGCCCTGCTCGCGCCGCTCCGACAGGAAGCCCGCACGGAATTTCTCGATATCGTCGGTAAGGGTGCGGTCGCCTGCGATGGTGCGGGCCCGGGTGAGGGCCAGATGCTCCCACACCCAGGCTTCGTTCTGCTGGTACTGGGTAAAGCTGGCAAAACTGACAGCGACCGGCCCCTGAGTGCCGGAGGGGCGCAGGCGCATGTCGACCTCATACAGGCGGCCCTGTGCCATCGGTGCCGACAGCGCAGTGACAAAGGCCTGCGTCAGGCGCGCGAAATAGGGGCGCGTGGCCAGCGGGCGCTTGCCCTCGGACATCTCCTCGCCCTCGGGATCGTAGATCACGATCAGGTCGAGGTCGGACTGCGAGTTGATCTGCCCCGCCCCCATCGAGCCCATGGCCAGAACCGCCGCACCGCGGCCCGGCGGGGGGCCGTGCTTTTTCGAGAAATGCGCGACCACCTCCGGTGCGATGCCGGCAATCACCACCTCGGCCAGCTCGGCATACTGGGCGCCCGCCTGATAGCCATCGATCAGCCCGCGAAGATGATGCACGCCGATACGGAAATGCCATTCCTTGCACCAGCGGCGGGTGGCGTCGAGACGGGTTTCATAGTCCTCCTCCTGCTGCAGCCGCGCTTTCAGCTCTGCCCGCAGACTGTCCTCCCCCGGCCAGGGATCAAAGAAGGAGCCGCCTATCACCGCGTCAAAAACGGCGGAGTTGCGCGACAGGAAGCTGGCCAGCTCGCTTGAGGTGCCAGCAATGTCGATCAGGAGATCGATCAGCTGCGGGTTGGCGCCGAACAGGGAAAACAGCTGCACACCGGCGGGCAGCCCGGCCAGGAAGCCGTCGAGCGCCAGCAGCGTTTCGGCAGGTTTGGCGGTCTTGGCCACGCGGGCCAGCAGCTCCGGCTTCAATCCTTCGAAGATCCGCGCGCCGCGCGATGAGCGCAGCGCCGGATAGGTGGGCCAGCGGGCGATGATGGCGCCGTCCAGCTCCGCCGTCTCCTGTGCCAGAGGCGCTGGCCGCGGCGCCGCGCCGGGAGAGAAGAACCCCTCGGTCAGCTCATGCACCTCTTCCAGGCGGGTTTTGATTTCGGCCTGCAGCTCTTCCGGGTCCCGGTCCATCAGGCAGGCGATGCGGGCGATTCCGTCCTCCGACTTAGGCATCTTGTGGGTCTGGGCGTCATGCACCATCTGGATGCGGTGCTCGACTTCGCGGTGGGCGCGGTAATGGGCCGTCAGGGTTTCAGCCGCGTCCTGCGGCACCCAGCCCTTACCCGCCAGCGCCGCCAGCCCCTCCACCGTGCCGCGCAGGCGCAAGCCGTCGTCGCGGCCGCCAGCGATCAGCTGGCGGGTCTGGGTGAAGAACTCGATCTCGCGGATGCCGCCGCGGCCCAGTTTCATGTCGTGGCCCGGCACATTCAGGACGCCGCCGGTGCCCTTGTTCTCGCGGATGCGCAGGCGGATGTCGTGGGCGTCCTGGATCGCGGCAAAGTCCAGATGCCGCCGCCAGACGAAGGGGCGCAGTGTATTCAGGAACCGCTCCCCCGCCGCAATGTCGCCGGCGCAGGGGCGCGCCTTGATATAGGCGGCACGCTCCCAGGTGCGCCCCAGGCTTTCGTAGTAGCGCTCCGCCGCCTCCATCGCCAGGCAGACCGGCGTCACCGCCGGATCCGGGCGCAGCCGCAGGTCGGTGCGGAACACATAGCCGTCACCGGTGCGGTCGCTGAGCGCGGCGCACATGTTCTTGGTTGCGCGCACCATGCCCTGGCGCGCCTCAAAAAAATCATCCGGATCGAACCGGGTTTCGTCAAACAGGCAGATGAGGTCGATGTCGGAACTGTAGTTCAGCTCATGCGCACCCATCTTGCCCATCGCCAGGATGGTGAGGCCGCCTGCGGTCTCGACGTCCTCCTCCGCAAGGCCGGGCAGTTTTTTGCGGCGGATCAGACTGGCGATTTCCGCCTTGATGGCCACATCTGCACACAGCGCCCCGAAATCGGTGAGCGCGCCGGTCACCTGCTCCAGGCTCCAGCCGCCCGAAAGGTCGCAGAGCGCGGTCAGAAGCGCCAGCCGCCGCTTGGCCTGGCGCAGACCGGGTTTCAGCTGCGCCGCCTCCATCGCGCGGCAGTCCGCAAAGACACGCTGCAGCGCGGCCGCCGGATCGTGCAGCGCGTCTTGCAGCCAGCCTGCCTCGCGGTCGGTCAGCTCCTTCAGATAAGGGCTGCAACCGCAAGCCCCTGCCACCAGTTCCGCCAGATCGCCGGACAGCTCCGGCACCAGCCTGCGCGCCTCAGCGCCGAGGTCCGGGTCATAGGGCCGGGGAATGCGGGAAATCGTCAGTCCAGTTGTCATGGGCAGAGACTGAGCCGCGGGCCGGGGCGCGTCAATGGGGGAAGTGCCGCACGGCCGCTTAGGCTTCCCCCGGAGTCAAGAACACCCGAATGGATCAAGATCGGATTTTAAGGCAATGTTATCATTACGGTTATGCTCCCGTTGCGGAGCCGTTTCGAAATTAAAGAGTATTTTGTTGTCGGGGGACGCTTGGATCCGTCCGGTATTTCTGAAAGCTCCTGGCGGCGGCACCGCCCGTGAAATCCCCGCATCCGGCCATGCAACCGGAGCATAACCGCGTCTCCCTCCCTGCTGATCCCGCTCCCCGGGCACCCGAAAGCTGTTTTTCCGCCGGTTTCCGTCCCCTTCACCCACAGCCACCGTAAAAATGTGAAAAAGATTTACATGAGGGCTTGAAAGCCCCCAGGCGGCTTCCGATATGCATTCATGTGAAAGAGATTTACATTCACCCGCAACCTGGAGGACCCCGATGACGAGTTTCACCCCGACCGCCCCTGCCGCCCCGGTGCAGGGCTGGTTTTCCCGCAGCGAAGCCTGGCTGGACAGCAAGGGCAAAGGCGCCTGGATCGCCGTCATGGTCCTGGCTTTCGTGTTTTTCTGGCCGGTTGGCCTCGCCCTTCTCTTCTACATGATCTGGAGCAAACGAATGTTCAGCAAATCCTCCTGCCGCTACCGCAAGTCCTGGGCCCGGCACGGGTATTCGGCGATGAAACCCTCGGGCAACAGCGCCTTTGACTCCTATAAGGCCGACACCCTGCGTCGGCTGGAACAGGAACAGCACGATTTTGAGGCCTTCCTGCAGCGCCTGCGCGAAGCCAAGGACAAGGCAGAGTTCGACGAGTTCATGGACGAACGCGCCCGCACCGCCTCGGGCGAAGACCTGGAGGACGAGGACGAAGACCAGGGCGAAACCAAGCGCCACTAACCTTAGCCCCCTCCGGCTGCCCCGCCCATCCGTCCGGGCGGGGTTTCCCTATGCCAATCAGCAAAGGACCCTTAAATGACCGCCCTGCCCGATCCCGACTACCAGGCAGAATTCTATGCGTCTGTGCCGGCCAAGCGCCTGATCGCCTGGATCATCGACAGCATCCTGATTTTTGGCCTCAGCGCCGGTGCCGTGGTGCTGACGGCCTTTACCGGCCTCTTCATTTGGCCACTCCTGTATCTGGCCGTCGGCTTTGCCTACCGCACCGTGACCATCGCCAATGGCTCCGCCACCTGGGGCATGCGCTTTGCAGGTATCGAGTTGCGCGACGGCGAAGGCCGCCGGATGGACAGCGGCCTGGCCGCGCTGCACACGGCAGGCTACACGCTGTCGCTGGCGCTGCCGGTGCTGCAGGTGATCTCGGTCATCCTAATGCTGACCTCCGCCCGCGGCCAGGGCCTGACGGACCATTTCCTGGGCACGGTGATGCTGAACCGGCGGGTTTGAAGGAAAGCGGCAAGACAGCGTTAAACCATTTTCCACAAGACCGCTTGGCGCACCGGAACCGCATTGCTATCATCCTTGGGACCGCAGGCGATCTGTTCCGCCTGTTTTGCGAAACTGCTGACGGGGTCCGATGCGCCATACACTTCCCATTGCGCCGCAGTTCTATGTGACGGCACCGCAGCCCTGCCCCTATCTGGAGGGCCGGATGGAGCGGAAGCTGTTCACCGCGCTGCAGGGCGACGGGGTGGATCAGTTGAACAACAGCCTCAGCCAGCAGGGCTTCCGCCGCTCGCAGAATGTGCTGTACCGCCCGTCCTGCTCGGAATGCTCCGCCTGCCTGTCGGCGCGGATCGACGTGGCGGCCTTCCGCCCCAGCCGCAGCCAGAAACGCACCCTGAAGCGCAACGCGCATCTGGAGCGGCGGGCCACCTCGCCCTGGGCGACAGAGGACCAGTTCGCCCTGTTCCGCAGCTATCTGGACAGCCGCCACGCCGATGGCGGCATGGCCGATATGGACGTGTTCGAATACGCCGCGATGATCGAGGAAACCCCGGTGCGCAGCCGGGTGGTGGAATATGCGGTGCCGGGCAGCAGCGAGCTGACCGCGGTGTCGCTGACCGATGTTCTGGAGGACGGCCTGAGCATGGTCTATTCCTTTTATGCCCCGGACCGGCCGCAGGACTCGCTCGGCACCTTCATGATCCTCGACCACATCAAGATCGCGCAAGAGGCAGGGCTGCCTTATGTCTACCTCGGCTACTGGGTGCCCGGCAGCCAGAAGATGGGCTACAAGGCCAAGTTTTCCGGCCTGGAGATCTATCACCAGAGCGAATGGAAGAAGATGACCGACCCGTCGCAGTTCGAGACCGCCAGCCACCCGCTGTCGACCGACCCGATTGCCGAGCAGGTCGCCAATATCCAATTGCCCGAACAGCCGATTCACAAGAAACGCTGATGCAATACATCCATGCCGTCTCGCTGGTGGTGCCGGACTACGACGCCGCCATCGCCTTTTACTGCACCCGACTGGGCTGGCAGCTGGCGGAGGACATCGACCAGGGCCGAAAACGCTGGGTGCGGATCCTGCCGCCCGGGGCGGAACAGGGCAGCCTGATCCTGGCCCGCGCTGAAGGGGCTGAGCAGAAGGCCGCTATCGGCAACCAGTTCGGCGGCCGCGTCGGGCTGTTTCTGGCGACAGACGATTTTGCCCGCGATCACGCGACGATGCTGGCCAAGGGCGTCACCTTCGAGGAAGAGCCGCGGCATGAGCCCTATGGCACCGTCGCCGTCTGGCGCGATCCCTTCGGCAACCGCTGGGACCTGATCCAGTTCACCTGAGGCCCGCGCCGCCGCTCTTCATCTTTCCGCAAATACTCCGGGGTGAATGCGCGCCGCGCGCAGAGGGGCAGCGCCCCTCGACCGTCAAGGATATGCAAAGGGGCCCGCATGGGGCCCCTTTTTCCGTTTCTTACCTGCTCTCCGGATCAGTTCGGGATCAGCGCCGGCACGATGGTGACGATCGACGGGAACGCCCAGAGGATGCCGATGCCCACCACCTGGATCAGCACGAAGGGCACGATCCCGCGGTAGATATGAGCCGTTGTCACCTCCTTCGGCGCCACCCCGCGCAGATAGAACAGCGCAAAGCCGAATGGCGGTGTCAGGAACGAGGTCTGCAGGTTCACCGCTACCATGATGGTCACCCATTTCGGATCGAACGACCCGCCATAGATCACCGGGCCCACGATTGGGATCACGATGTAGATGATCTCCAGAAAGTCCAGCACGAAGCCCAGGAAGAACAGCACCAGCATCACGATCAGGAAGACCGTCATCTCGTTGTCGAAGCTCTTCAGGAACTGCTGGATGTAGTGCTCGCCGCCGAAGGAGATCACCACCAGATTGAGCAGCTGCGAGCCGATCAGGATGGTGAAGACCATCGAAGTCACCTTGGCGGTTTCCCGCACCACCGGAGTCAGCACGCCGGAGCGGAACAGCACCCAGCAGCCATAAAGCAGCCCGAACAGCGCATAGAGGTACATCGCATAGGCGGCGATGAAGGCGATCCAGCTCTCGACAGAGACGCCGCCCTGGTTCACCCGCAGGTCGAAGTTCATGCCGATCAGGATGCAGATCATCACCGCGAAGGTGGACCAGATGATGATCCTGCCCGACTTGCCCTTGTCCTGCAGCTTGCGGTAGGCCGCCAGCATGATGGCGCCGCCTGCCCCCAGCGCCGCGGCGGGCGTCGGGTTGGTGATGCCGCCCAGGATCGAGCCGAGCACCGCAACGATCAGCACCAGCGGCGGGAACACCACCCGGATCAGATCGTTTTTGGCGCAGCGGGCCGCAGCCTCGCGGCAGCCCCAGAGCGCCAGCAGTAGCGGCAGAGCAATCCACAGCACCGTGGCTCCGGCAGAAGTGGTTGGCGCAATCGCCACCAGATCCACCAGTGCAATCAGCAGGATGCCGATGGAACCCAGGATCAGCGGCTTGGCATCGCGCGAAGGCGCCACCCCGCGGCCGAAGGCCAGCACCAGGCCCAGGAGAACCATGATCACGGTGATGCCGGTGCCGATGGGCGCAGCAGAGGCGATCTTGGCTTCGCGGGCGGCGGCGATTTCCTCGCCGCTCAGCCGCTTGGCCAGGGCCACGCCGCCAGCCTCATTGATGGCCTTCTGCTCTTCCACCGCGGCGTCCCAGGCTTCCTGCCCGTGCAGTTCGATCATCGAGGCCTTGCACTCGGGGCCGACTTTGGTGCGCAAGGATGCGGTCTCACCGGCGTCCGAGAAGGTGGAGACGGTGATGTTCTGGCTGCCGATCACGTTGAAGCTCGACAGCAGGATCGCGCCGCCGATCAGCGCTGCCGGCACACCCAGGAACCAGATCAGCCCTTCATTGCGGGTGATCACCTCGCCGGTACCGCCTTCCAGCGACACGGCCGGCGCCTTGTGCGGGTTCAGCAGTGCATAGCCGAAGGCATAGGTGGCATAGAGGATCGCGAGCAGGATACCCGGCAGCAGCGCCGCCTGGAACAGGGTGCCGACCGATACCACCGCCGGCTCACCCAGGTAGGTGAGCGCGTCGGAGCAGCCTGCCTCCATCGCGCGGGTTTCCTGCGCGGTGGAGTAAAGATCGCCCGCCAGAGTGCCCAGAAGAACGATCACAATGGAGGGCGGGATGATCTGACCCAGGGTGCCCGAGGCCGCGATCACGCCGGTTGCCAGCTCCGGCGAGTAGTTGTTGCGCAGCATGGTCGGCAAGGCCAAGAGGCCCATGGTCACCACGGTGGCGCCGACGATGCCGGTGGAGGCCGCCAGGAAGGCGCCCACGACAACAATCGACACCGCCAGGCCGCCGGGCAGCGGCCCGAAGACGCGCGCCATGGTGGTCAACAGGTCATTGGCGATCTTGGAGCGTTCCAGGGTGATGCCCATCAGCACGAACATCAGCACCGCCAGCAGGGTCTCAATCGACGCGCCCGCCAGCACCCGCTCGTTCATCCGGTTGACGATGAAGGAAACGTTGCGGTCCAGCGCCACTTCCCAGCCCTGGGTGAACACGGGTTCGGCCAGCCTGGGCAAATCCGGGTAGCGGAAGACGGATATCTTGTCGGGCCTGATGCCCGATCCCACCAGATCCCGGTAGGCCTGCGACGAGGTGTCGATGGCCTGGTGGATCAGGATGCCGGCGCTGTCCAGCGCGGCGATGATCCCGAAGGAAATGATCCCGGCGCCGCCGATGGCAAAGGCCACCGGGAAGCCGGACAGAATGCCCCCGAAGAGGCAGAGAAATACGATGAGCAGGCCGATTTCGACGCCATCAAGTCCAAATAGCATGTTTCCAGCGTCCCCTTAGTGCGTGCCTTCGTAGGCTTCTTCACCCTCTCCAAGGCTGTCCTTGTCGAGGTATTTGTTTTCGCTGCCCTGCCCTTCGACAAACTCCAGGAAGGAGCGGTAGAAGAAGGCAATGGCATGCAGGAAGACGAGGCCTGCAAAGGCGATCAGCAGGATCTTGAACAGGAAGTAGGCATTGAACCCGTTGGGGCTGAAGCCAATGGTTTCCACGTTCCAGCGCAAGGCCCGCGATTTCATCACCAGCCGGTCAAGCGTGTCCGAGGCCGAGGGTTTCGGCACGATCAGGTGGCGCCACAGGAAGAACCACCCGTACATCCAGGTCAGCACCGCGGCAGGCATCATGAACAGCAGCGAGCCGAGCATGTCGACCACCCGCTTGGCGCGGAAGCTGATGCCGGAATAGATCAGGTCCACCCGCACATGGCCGCCCTGCACGAAGGTGTAGGTGACGCACAGGCAGACCACCAGGGCATTGTAGAACTTCAGTTCTTCGGCAAACCAGCTGATGTCCTGGCTGAACGGAATGCCAAAGCCGAAGCTGATGTCAGGCCGGGCGAACACCCGCTGCATGAAAACGATGATGATCTGCTGCAGCACCATAAGGAGGCCCGCCCACGCAAAGAAGCGGCCGGTGATGTTGGCCAGCCCCTCCAGCCCGCGGACCATGCCCCACATGAACCCGCGGAAGTAGATGCCGATGGCGGTCAGCACCAGGAAAGCGGTGAAGACGACAAAAAAGAACTCGACCGATCCGCCGTAGTAGACGAAGCGCATGATCGAGGCCTTGTCGGACCAGTCGAGCCAGAGCTGCGGGTGGGTGACGGCATAGCCGAAGTTATAGAAGGCGCCGGCGATGTTCTGGACCAGCCAGAGCAATCCGCCCGCTATGGCGCCGAAGAAGGTGAGGCCACTCTCTTCCTGCATGTTTCCCCCGGGGGTCTTTGCTGCGGCGGGTCCGGAACGCGGCCCGGTGGCCGTCCGTTGCCCGCGTCATGCAACTGGAAAAGGATCCCCCGCCCGCTGGCGGAGGACCCGGTTGATGCCGGTCAGGCGGATCAGCCCAGGACGCGGTCGCGCTGAACGCGGTAGGCGCCTTCGGATTTGGTGATCCAGCCGGAGGAGGCTTTCATCGAGGATTCGACGCTGTTGCGGATTTTCGCGAACAGCTCGTCGCCCATGAACTCGTCCAGGGTATCCTTGGTGGCCTGGCCGAAGGCGCTCCAGACGCTTTCCGGGAATTCCAGGGTCTTCACGCCGCCGGACTGCAGGCGCTGCAGCGCTGCACCGTTGTTGTTCATGAACTGCGCCAGGCTCCACTGGTGGCCGGCGGCCGATGCCATCTCGATGATCTTCTGATGCGCAGGCGACAGGCCTTCGAACACATCGCGGTTGGTGGCAACCGACAGCGCCGCGCCCGGCTCGTGGAAGCCCGCGGTGTAGTAGGTCTTGGTGATTTCCTGGAAGCCGGCCTTCTCGTCCGCCCAGGGGCCGATCCACTCGGTGCCGTCGATCGCGCCGGAGGACAGCGCCTGATACACTTCGGAGCCCGGGATGTTCTGCACGGATGCGCCCAGCTTGCCCAGCGCCTTGCCGCCCAGGCCCGGCATCCGGAACTTGAGGCCGTTGAAATCCTCGGGGCCTTTGATCTCCTTGTTGAACCAGCCGCCGGCCTGCGGGCCGGTGTTGCCGCCGATGAAGGATTTCAGACCGAAGATCTGGCCCAGCTCGTCATGCAGCGCGTGGCCTTCGCCGTGGTAGTACCAGTTCACCAGTTCCTGCGGGGTCATGCCGAAGGGCACCGCGGTGAAGTAAGCATAGCCCGGGTGCTGGCTGACGAAGTAATAGTCAGCGGCGTGGTACATGTCGGCCTGGCCCGCGGTCACGGCGTCGAACACTTCGAACGCGCCGACCAGCTCGCCTGCGGCCTTGACGTCGATGGTCAGGGTGCCGTCGGACATGGCGGTGATGGCGTCGGCGACATACTGTGCGGAGTCATGCACGCCTGCCAGACCGCGGCCCCAGGTGGTGACCATGGTCAGGGTGCGGTTGCCCTGGGCATAGGCCGGCGCCGCCAGGGTGCTGGCTGCTGCTGCGGTCCCGCCCAGCGCGGATGTTTTCAAGAAAGAACGGCGATCCATTAATTATTCCTCCCATTATTAATTCGGATTGCCCCAGGTCCCCCCAAGGCGGATCGGTTCGAGTGCGGTCAGCCTAGCGGCAGCGCAATTTATGTGAATACCTACTACTGCGTAGAACGGAACGTTTTTGCCGGGTTTGACGGGAAATGTTGCGCATTTCAGACGGGTGACGGAATCAGGAAACACCCGCCACAGGTGCAATCCATTCCTGCCCCTTTGATTCCGCTGGGCGGCTGGGCAATGATTCGGTACACGATTCTGACCAATTTCGACGGAGTGCCGATGCGCCTGTTCCGCTCCCTGCTGCGCCCTGACTACGCGCAGAAATTGTCGCTCTTGATGACCCTGCCGCTGATCGTGGCGGGCACCGCGATTGCGCTGGTGGTGGGCTACCAGTCGCGCGCCCTGGCCGAACGCGAGATCCAGGCGCTGGAAATGCAGCTCTTGGAGGCCAAGAAGGCCGAGCTGCGCAACTACGTGACCCAGGCGCGCAACGGCTTTGCCCATATCTATGGCCTGGCGGCGCCTGACGATGCGGCGGCCAAGGAGCAGGTCACCCAGATCCTGAGCGCGATGATCTACGGCAAGGACGGGTTCTTCTTTGTCTATGACTATGATGGCACCAACCTGGTGAGCCCGCGGCAGACCGAGTTCATCAACCGCAACTGGGCGGGGCTGACCGACAGCGCCGGGGTGCCGGTGGTGGATGAGTTTATCCGCCTCGCCCGCGACGGGGCCGGCTGGCACAGTTTCACCTGGGAAAAGCCCTCCACCGGCGAGGAGGCGCAGATGATTGCCTATGTGCTGGGGCTGCAGGACTGGCAATGGGCGATCGGCACCGGCGTCTTCATCGACGATGTGCTGGCCACAGTGGCCGCCTCTCGGGCGGAGGTGGAGGCGCGGGTGCGGCGCACGTTCCTGTACATCGGGGCAATCACGCTGATTTCGCTGGCGCTGGTCTTTGCGTCCGGCATGTTCCTCAACATCCGCGAGCGGCGGCTGGCGGATGCCAAGCTGAAGGAACTGACCCAGCGGGTGTTCGACGCCCAGGAGGAAGAGCGCGGCCGGGTGGCGCGGGAGCTGCATGACGGCATCAGCCAGCTCCTGGTCGGGGTGCGCTATGCGCTGGACAACACCCGCCGCCGCCTGTCGCGCGGCGATGGCGAGGGCGCGGCGGCCCCGCTTGAGAAAGGCACAGAGAACCTGCTGACCGCCATTACCGAGGTGCGCCGGATCAGCCGCGACCTGCGTCCGGGCGTGCTGGACGACCTCGGGCTAGGGCCGGCACTGAAGGCGCTGACCGATGATTTTGCCACCCGCACCGGCATCGAAACCGAGTTTTCCACCGTGGTGTTCCGCAACCGGCTGGATCAGGATTCCAAGATTGCTCTCTACCGTATCGCACAGGAGGCGCTGACCAACATCGAACGCCACGCGGAGGCCACCAAGGTCAGTATAGACCTGCGCGGCCACACCCGCGGCGCCACTATGCGGATCTCCGATAACGGCCGCGGGCTGCCGCCGCGCGACGCCCGCACCGGCCCGGGGATCGGCCTGCGCAACATGCAGGAGCGGATCGAGCAGCTTGACGGCACCTTGCGCATTCTGTCATCACGGGGCACCCAGAGTGGCACCGTGATCGAGGCCAGCCTGCCGCTGAGCCACCTTCTGCCGCCGGGCGAGGAAGGCACACCTGCGCAATTACCGTGACCGGGGGAGGCTGCGGCGGCCTGCGCGGCCTTTGGAATGTTCGAAGACTGCTGTTGGGGGGATGATGGCGGATCCGGTGAAAGTTTTGATCGTGGATGACCACCCGATGGTGGCCGAAGGCATCCAGTCGATCCTGGAAAGCTATGATGATATCGAGGTTGTCGGCTCCCTGACCGACGGGCGCAACGCGGTGGAGCAGATGGGCGGCCTGGCGCCTGACGTGGTGCTGATGGATCTGAACATGCCCAAGCTCGGCGGCCTCAGCGCCACCGAGATCATCCTGGAACAGCACCCCGGCACCCGCATCCTGATCCTGTCGATGCATGACAGCGCCGAATATATCTCCACCGCGCTCAGCCACGGCGCCATGGGCTATGTGCTGAAGGATGTGCCGACGGAAGAGATCAAGCAGGCGATTGACGCGGTGATGCAGGGCAAGACCTATCTCTGCACCGGCGCGGCGGGCTCTCTGAAACCCAAGGACGGCGATATCCGCGAGGCGCTGACCGGGCGCGAGCAGACCATCCTGCTGGAATTGGCGCAGGGCAAATCCAACAAGGAAGTCGCGCAAACCCTCGATATCTCCGTCAGAACGGTCGAGACTCACCGCAAGAACATCAAGCGCAAGCTGGGCATTTCCTCCACCGCCGGCCTCACCCGCTATGCACTGGAGCATGGCGTGCTGCAGGGGACCGGCGCCGGGTTCTGAGGCCCCTGCCCTAATTCAGGCTGGCCAGCAGCACCTGCGAGGGATCGCCGGTCGCGGGCAGGCCGCGGCTGGACTGATAGGCGCTGATGGCGGCCCGGCTTTTCGGCCCCAGCACCCCGTCGGCGCCGCCGGTGTCAAAGCCGCGCGCAGTCAGGCGTTTCTGCAGCAGAATGCGGTCATCCTTGGTCAGCCCGTATTTGTCCGGCGGGAAGTTTGCGCGCAGCGGAGCACCGCCGGCAATGCGGTCGGCCAGATGGCCAACGCCAATCGCATAAGCATCCGAGTTGTTGTAGCGCTTGATCACGTTGAAGTTGCTGGTGACAGAGAATACCGGCCCGCCCGGCTGCGGCTGCAGGCTGCGCCCCGAAGGGGTGCCGGGCGCCCCGGCCTCGCCGCCCCATTTCAGGCCGCGGGTCCAGCCGTTCCGCTGCAGGTAAGCCGCGGTGGAGGCCAGCGCATCCGTCGGGTCCTCCGACCAGATATCACGGCGCCCGTCGCCGGTGTAATCCACTGCAAAGGCTTGATAGGATGACGGAATGAACTGGGTATGCCCCATCGCGCCGGCCCAGCTGCCGGTCATGCGGGCGGGCGTGATGTCGCCGTTCTGCAGGATCTTCAGCGCCGCAATCAGCTGTTTCTCAAAAAAAGCGCCGCGCCGCCCGTCATAGGCCAGGGTCGAGGTGGCCGAAATTACCGGCACGTTGCCGCGGCGCTCGCCAAAGAAGCTCTCGAGCCCCCAGATCGCGCAGATAATTTCCGCATCGACGCCGTAGGTGCGCTCCAGAGAGCGCAGGGTGGACTGGTGGCGGGCAAAGGCAGCGCGGCCTTTGCTGAGGCGCTCGTCCGAGACGGCGATGGAAAGGTAGTCCTCCAGCGAGCGTTTGAATTCGGTCTGATTGCGGTCGCGCTTGACGACCCCGGGCAGATAACCGGCCCCTCGGAACGCCGCCCTCAGGGTTGACCCCGAGATGCCCCGGGCCTCTGCCCGGCTGCGGAAGGCGGCAACCCAGGCGTCATAGCCCGCGTTCGGCGTGGGGCGCAGGTCTGCGGGCAGTCCGGTTGCGCCGCTGGGGCCGCTGCCTGCTGGAACCGTGCTGCTGCAGGCGGTCAGTCCCAGGGCCGCCAGGCCAAATCCGAAGTGACGCCGTGTGATGTTCATGCTCTCTGCCCGTTCTGCTGTTTGTCTTGCTGCCCGGCTTCGGCCGGGTCCTTTGCCAACAGGCTGCCAGAAACCGGGAGGAGCGCCAAGGCCCGGAATTCCCCCGCAGCAAAGACCCGCCGCAGGCGGAAGGGGGCTGCTGGAATTGACGCTCAGTCCGGCTGTTCAGTCCCGCAGCGCATCGGCGCGCAGGCCTTCTCGCTCGAAGTGACGCGGCAGGACGCGGCCATAGAGCTGCCTGGTGCGCTCCACCCCGCCGCACATGCCCTCCGTTTCGACAAAGGAGAAGATGCCGACATACCGCCTGCGCGGGCCTTCCACCGGGGCCACCCGGTGCAGCGAATACCGGCCGCGGAAGATCTGCAGGTCGCCCGGCTGCAGCACCAGCCTGCGCACCAAGGGCGAGCCGCCCGCCAGCACCCGCGCCACACCGTCGTAGTTTTCATCCGCGGGGGTGCGCAGCATCGGCGCATATTCGAAGTCACCACCCGCCTCGCCGTTCTGGATTGCCAGAGTTACCGTGTAGTTATTGGTGTCAAAATGCCAGGGGAAGCCGTCGCCTTCCTCCACCATGTTGATGATCACATCCGCCAGCGGGTCGTCATAGCGGAAGAAACGGTCCTCCGGTTCGCCCAGCGCGTCGCGGATGAAGGGCATGAAACCGGGATATTCGTAGATCATCCGCAGCGGGCTGGAAACGCCGAAATTGTCTGCCGGGATAAAGGCGTTGGAACGGTCATAAAATTGGCGTACCGGATGGCCCTCCGGCAGCGACGGATCGTCCTTGGAGAAATAGGCATTGGTGCGGCTGAACGACTTATGCCCTTTATCCGCCACGGAAACGGCCTCTGCAACCAGTCTGGGAATGCCGTCAGCGTGCACGAACCCCGGAAGCACCGCGCAGCCGTCGGCCTCCAGTTCGCTTTGCAGGTCCGCCATCATTCGCGCGTAGGCCGGCGACCCCGGCCTGTCGATCGGATAGCGCCCCAGGTCCACCAGTCCCGCAAGTTCAACCATATCCATACCCTTCCTTGTCGCCCCTTTTCACGAAAGCTTGCCTGCTGGCGCAGGGCTGATCTGGCACAAACGGGACACGGGCATGCCGGTTTTGAACGAATCCGCACCGGCGCGCGCCGTCATTTTCGCGGAAATTTCGCCACGCCTGGGCTGCGAGCAAGAAAATGTCCCTGAACGGGTGTTTTTTGACAGCTTTCGCGGTTGACGCCCCTGTCCGGCAGACATAATGTCGCCCGCAACGCAAGAAGGAGCCTGTGGCAGTGACCACCCTAGTCGTAATCGTAGGAACCAAGCGCATGGGCCGGTAACGGTAGACCATAATCGAACCCATGCGCCTCCGAATGAAAATCGGGGGCTTTTTTTATGCGTAACGGACGATGCCGCCAATTGGAGCAAAAAGCAGATGACACGTGAAATGACCGGCGCAAAGATGGTTGTCCAAGCCCTGAAGGACCAGGGTGTGGACGTAGTCTTCGGATACCCAGGCGGCGCCGTACTGCCGATCTATGACGAGATCTTTCTGCAGAATGACATCCGCCATGTTCTGGTGCGGCACGAACAGGGCGCGGTGCACGCGGCTGAGGGCTATGCCCGCTCCACCGGCAAACCGGGCGTTGTCCTGGTGACCTCCGGCCCCGGCGCCACCAATGCGGTCACCGGCCTCACCGATGCGCTGCTGGATTCGATCCCGATCGTGGTACTGACCGGCCAGGTGCCGACTTTCATGATAGGCTCGGACGCCTTCCAGGAAGCCGACACCGTCGGCATCACCCGCCCCTGCACCAAGCACAACTGGCTGGTCAAGGACACCGATGCGCTGGCCGGGACCCTGCACGAGGCTTTCCATGTTGCCAAATCCGGCCGCCCCGGCCCAGTTCTTGTCGACATCCCCAAGGACGTGCAGTTCGCCAATGGCAAGTACCAGGGGCCGAAGCCGTCAGCCTCGCACTACCAGCCGCAGCTCAAGGGCGACATGGAGGAGATCACCGAGCTGGTCGAGGCTATCGAGAAGGCCAAGCGCCCGGTGTTCTATACCGGCGGCGGCGTCATCAACTCCGGCACCGCAGCCAGCCAGCTGCTGCGTGAGCTGGTGGACGCCACCGGCATCCCGGTCACCTCGACCCTGATGGGGCTTGGCGCCTATCCGGCCTCCGGCAAGAACTGGCTGGGGATGCTGGGCATGCACGGGCTTTACGAGGCCAACATGGCGATGCACGGCTGCGACCTGATGATCAACATCGGCGCCCGCTTCGATGACCGCATCACCGGCCGCATCGACGCCTTCAGCCCGAAGTCGAAGAAGGCCCATATCGACATCGACCCCTCCTCGATCAACAAGGTGATCCGGGTCGATATTCCGATTGTCGGCGATGTGGCCCATGTTCTGGAGGACCTGCTGAAGGTCTGGAAAGCGCGCGGCCGCAAGGTGAACCGCGAGGCACTGGAGAAGTGGCACAAGCAGATCAACGAATGGCGCGCGGTGAACTGCCTGTCGTTCAAGAACTCGGAAAAGACTATCAAGCCGCAATATGCGCTGCAGCGCCTGGAGGAGCTGACCAAAGGCCGTGACCGCTATGTCACCACCGAAGTCGGCCAGCACCAGATGTGGGCGGCACAATACTTGGGCTTTGAGGATCCGAACCGCTGGATGACTTCCGGCGGCCTCGGCACCATGGGCTATGGTTTCCCGGCCTCCATCGGCGCCCAGATGGCGCATCCGGGCGCGCTGGTGATCAACGTTGCCGGCGAGGCATCGTGGCTGATGAACATGCAGGAAATGGGCACCGCGGTGCAGTTCCGCCTGCCGGTGAAGCAGTTCATCCTCAACAACGAGCGCCTGGGCATGGTGCGCCAGTGGCAGGAGCTGCTGCATGGTGAGCGCTACAGCCACAGCTGGTCCGAGGCGCTGCCTGATTTCGTCAAGCTCGCCGAGGCGTTTGGCTGCAAGGGCATCTGCGTCAGCGACCCCAAGGACCTGGATGATGCGATCATGGAAATGATCGACTACGACGGGCCGGTGATCTTCGACTGCCTGGTCGAGAAGCACGAGAACTGCTTCCCGATGATCCCATCGGGCAAGGCGCACAACGAGATGCTGCTCGGCGAAGCCGAGACGCAGGGCGTCATCCAGGCCGGCGGCGCAGTGCTGGTGTAACCGCGGCGGCGCCGCAAAATTCTTATGAAGAATTTTGCCGAAAGTTTTCTGAAAACTTTTGGCAGCGACAAACGAAAGGACGGCGACTGATGTCTGCCCTGCATATCAAAAAAGGCTCCAACCGCCACTCCGCCTATAACCTGCGCCCGACCTTCTCAGACGTGCAGGAAAAACACACCATTGCGGTGCTGGTGGAAAACGAGCCCGGGGTTCTGGCCCGGGTGATCGGCCTGTTCTCGGGCCGCGGCTACAACATCGAGAGCCTCACCGTGGCGGAGGTGGACCATACCGGCCATCTATCGCGCATCACCATCGTCACCACCGGCACCCCGCAGGTGATCGAGCAGATCAAAGCGCAGTTGGGCCGCATTGTTTCGGTCCGCGACGTGCATGACCTGACCGTCGAGGGCGCCGCGGTGGAGCGCGAGCTGGGCATTCTCAAGGTGGTGGGCGAAGGCGAAAAGCGCGTCGAGGCGCTGCGGCTGGCGGATATCTTCCGCGCCAACGTGGTCGACAGTACCCTGAACAGTTTTGTCTTTGAAATCACCGGCGCGCCGGAAAAGATCGACGCCTTTGCCGACCTGATGCGCCCGCTGGGCCTCAGCGAAATTGCCCGCACCGGCGTTGCCGCCCTGCTGCGCGGCAACTGATCCTGCCTCAGCCCGAACCGGGCTGGTGCTATCCCTGAACGGTTTGAAGCGGTGCGGCAACGCACCGCTTTTTTGCAGCCTGCAGCGGAAAAGGAACAACCTTCTGCTCCTTGCCGCCGGTATCGGGCACCGCGCATACTGCCGTCGCACTCAGCCGGTCTGCCAGACCAGGGCTGCCTTGCTCCAGCACGATGGCGAGATTCTCGGCGACTCTGATATTGCCACTCAGGGTAACATCAAACTCAACCCAGTCCCCTGGATTCAGTTCAGCACACTCAGTTCCAGCCTTATTTGTGTAAAAAGCAAGGTCCCCCTGGTCATCGCACCAGATCACGGCTTTGGTCAGGGGGGCGTCACTCCATAAAATGACTCCAATCATACCAGTCCTCGTATTGCCGCCCTCCAATTCTGAAGCAATTGAGCTGACGCCAACATGACAAAAAACGAGTCCCGCTATTGCATTTTGTGTCAATTCCACTAGCCTCCTGACGTGAATTAGAGACACCCCTGACGCTATATGGGTGCACAGGCTGCTGTGCTTATGCCTGAACTTGGCATAACCCACCGGCAAAAAGGGAAAATTAAACGTAAACCCCGAGCAGTCAGGACCTCGAATGAACAGCCAGAACCGCTCTCCAGCTGACCTGAGGAACATGTTTGGCGCAAACTTGCGTCAATTGGCGCGGCAGTACCGGTCGATTTCGGAGCTATCGCGCCAGCTGGGCATCAACCGCACGCAATTCAACCGCTACCTGTCCGGCGAGAGTTTTCCGCGCCCGGATATTCTGGACCGAATTTGCCGTTTCTTTGACGTAGACGCGCGTATTCTGCTGGACCCGGTGGACACCCTTTCAAAAGCAGGTCAGGTCGTAAACGGTGCATTTCTGTCTGATTTCCTTGGCCATGGCGTTCAGCAGCTGACCGAGGAGTTTTTCCCTTCGGGGTTTTACCGTTTCACGCGCCGCAGCTTCATCAATGAAGAGAAGTTCGTGATTGGCCTCGTGTACGTGTTCCGCGCGGGTGGCGTCACCTATATCAAGGGGTTTGAGGCGAAAGAGGCGATGCTGAGCCAGGGACTGCCAGCCAGTCCCGGGGTGCGGGAGTTCCGCGGCTACGTCAGCGGCCACGAGGATGGCGTCGCCTTTGTTATCGCCCGGCGCAAGGCGATGACCTACTCGTTCAACTACTTGGCGCGGGTGGCGTCACTGCAGAACAACTTCTGGTCGGGATATGTCGCCCGCACTGTCCGCGAGAGCGGCACCGGGGAACGGGTGACGCGGATGGTTTATGAGCATCTGGGCCGCGACACCGGGCAGGTTCTGGCCGCCGCCCGAAGCGCGGGATTTGCCGATGAGGACGCCCTGCTGCCCTTCCACCGCCGCCTGCTGAACACCAGCCAGCCCTTCCGCTGACGCTAACTCGCGTCAGCCAGCCTGTAGACGTGCCAGGTGGCGTGGCCCAAGAGCGGCAGCACCAGGAACAGCCCCAGGAACCACGGCAGCAGCGCTGCAAAGGTCAGAGCCGCGATCACTACGGCCCAGATCATCATCACCGCGAAGTTGTTCTGCACATACTGGAAGCTGGTGATCATGGCGGTGACGAAGTCCACTTCGCGGTCCAGCAGCAGCGGCAGCGAAATCACCGTGATCATATACAGCAGCAGCGCAAACAATGCCCCGACAACGGTGCCGACGGCCAGCATGGTCAGCCCGTTGGCAGTCAGGAACACCTCCGCCGAGGTGGAGATATTGGTCATCGTCGCGTGCCCCAGGAACAAGGCAAAGATCATGTGGCCGAGAAAAAACCAGAACAGGAACACCACAACGATGATGGCGCAGATCGACGGCAGCTGGCGGCGGCTTTGCTGCAGCACTACGCCCAGGATCCGGCCAACCGCAATCCCTCTGCCCTGTTCCAGCCGGTGTGACACCTCAAAAAGGCCGACCGCAGCAAAGGGACCGATCAGCGGGAAGCCAATGGCCGCCAGCACCAGCCAGTAGGTGGTGCCGGTGCGCACGGTGATCCAGGCCATTATCCAGCCTGCCAGCACATACACCGAAGCGAAGAACAGCCCGTAAAGCGGCTTCCTGCGGAAGTCTGCCCAGCCCCGGCGCAGCGCCTCGAACAGCATCTGCGTCGTGACCGGCTGCAGCGGCGGCACGCCAAACGGCTTTTCAGGTGTCATGGCGGTACTCCTCCCCTCCGGCAGGCCCTGTTTTCTGTCCGGTTGCGGATGGCCTGCGCTCTTTTCAAATGAAGCGTCAAAAATGCTTCATTTAAGCCTAGCCGTGAAACCTGCAGAATAAAATGCCTTGCAGATGCATGATTTAGCTGCTGCGCCGCCTGCAGGCCCGCCGCCAAAGAAAAAGGGGCGGCCCGCGCAGGCCGCCCCTTAATAACTATAAGTTGCCCTGTCCGGAAAGCGGCCAGGTCAGTCCTCGGCCTGCGCGTCGGCGCGGCTCTTGCCGGAGACATTGAGCGCCAGCGTGGCGGCCATGAAGCCGTCCAGATCGCCATCCAGCACCCCTTTGGTGTCCGAGGTTTCATGCTGGGTACGCAGGTCCTTCACCATCTGGTAGGGCTGCAGCACATAGGAGCGGATCTGGTTGCCCCAGCCGGCATCGCCCTTGGCCTCATGCGCCTCGTTGATGGCGGCGTTGCGGCGGTCCAGCTCCTGCTGGTACAGGCGCGACTTCAGCGCCTTCATGGCGATGTCGCGGTTCTGGTGCTGGGATTTCTCGGACGAGGTCACCACGATACCGGTCGGAATGTGGGTGATCCGCACCGCCGAGTCGGTGGTGTTGACGTGCTGGCCGCCCGCACCGGAGGAGCGGTAGGTGTCGACGCGGATATCGGCCGGGTTCACTTCGATCTCGATATTGTCGTCGACCACAGGGTAGACCCAGACCGAGCTGAACGAGGTGTGCCGCTTGGCCGCCGAGTCATAGGGCGAGATCCGCACCAGCCGGTGCACGCCGCTTTCGGATTTCAGCCAGCCATAGGCGTTGTGGCCGGAGATCTTGTAGGCGGCGGATTTGATGCCTGCTTCGTCGCCCGCGCTTTCGGACTGCAGCTCGACCTTGTAACCCTTCTTCTCGGCCCAGCGCACATACATCCGCGCCAGCATCGAGGCCCAGTCGCAGCTTTCGGTGCCGCCGGCGCCTGCGTTGATCTCCAGGAAGGTGTCATTGGCATCGGCCTCGCCGTCCAGCAGGGCTTCCAGCTCCTTCTCGGCCGCTTTCTCTTTCAGCGCCGCCAGTGACGCCTCGGCATCCTTGATGACCTCGGCGTCGTCTTCCATCTCGCCCAGCTCGATCAGCTCTATGTTGTCGGACAGGTCCTGCTGGATGCCCTTGTAGGTGTCGATGGAATCCACCAGCGCCTGGCGCTCGCGCATCAGCTTCTGCGCCGCTTCCGGGTCGTCCCAGAGGTTCGGATCCTCGACCCGCGCGTTGAACTCCTCCAGCCGGTATTCGGCGGTTTCCCAGTTCATCCGCTGGGCCAGCAGCTCCAGCGATTTCTCGATGTCTGCGACGATATTCTGGGTTTCCGCGCGCATTTCAGTTCCTTGAAATCTCTTGTCAGGCTTGCGTGATAAACCACCCGCGCGCCGCGGGCAAGCGGCGCGCGGGTGCCTTGGCAGCGGCGGATCAGTAAAGCCCGCCGGAGCTGACCGTGCCGAACGTCGCCTTGGGCCCTAGCACTGCGGTGCCGCCGCTGGAGGTGGTGACCTTGCGGCCGGATTCCTGCACCTCTTCAACCAGCGGCAGGTTCGATCCCATCGCAAAGCCGCCATCGTAAGTCAGGCCGAAGATCGGCTCAGCCCCGTCCCGGAAATACTCCGCCACCACATAGGGCCCGGATGCATTGTCCGGCAGCCGGGCGCCGGTATAACGGTCGATTTTGATGAAATGGCCGCCTTCCGGCACCTCAAACGGGCCACCGCCGAATTTTTCGACCGCCTTGGTCATGAACTGCTGGAACACCGGGCCGCACATGGTGCCGCCATAGGCGCCGCGGCCCATCGGCCGGGGCTGGTCAAAGCCCATGTAGCAGCCCGCCACGATGTTGGAGGTGAAGCCGACAAACCAGACATCGCGGGAATCATTGGTGGTGCCGGTCTTGCCCGCGGTGGGCACCGGCAGATTGATCACGCTCGACGCGGTGCCGCGGTCAACCACGCCCTTCATCATCGAGGTCAGCTGATAGGCGGTGATCGGGTCCATCACCTGTTCGCGGTCGGTGACAATGCGCGGCGCGTGACCGGGCGCCAGCGTCGGGTCCGAGCAATCGACGCAATCGCGGTCGTCGTGACGGTAGATGGTCTTTCCGAAACGGTCCTGCACCCGGTCCACAAGCGTCGGCTGCACCCGCTCGCCGCCGTTGGCGAACATCGCATAAGCCGCCACCATCTTGTAGAGCGTGGTTTCCTCCGATCCCAGCGAGTTGGCCAGGAACGGCCCCATGTTGTCATAGACGCCAAAGCGCTCTGCGTAGCCCGCCACCACCGGCATCCCGACCTCCTGCGCCAGGCGGATGGTCATCAGGTTCCGGCTCATCTCGATGCCGGTGCGCAAGGGGGTCGGACCGTAGAACTTGTTGGTGGAGTTCTTGGGCCGCCACAGGCCCTGCGGCGTGTTGATCTCGATCGGGGCGTCCACCACGATGGTCGCCGGGCTGTAACCGCTATCCAGCGCTGCGGCATAAACAAAAGGTTTGAAACTGGAGCCCGGCTGCCGCATCGCCTGGGTGGCGCGGTTGAACACCGAATGCTGGTAGGAGAAACCGCCCTGCATCGCCAGAACCCGGCCGGAGTTCACGTCCATCGCGACAAAGCCGCCCTGCACTTCCGGCACCTGCCGCAGTGACCAGTGGCTGAAGGCATCGTCCTTTGTCTCGGCCCGGACCAGAACCACGTCGCCGCGGGTGAAGTTGTCGGCAAAGCTGCCCTTCATCCATTTGATGTCGGAGCGCGGCACAGAGCCCGTGCCCTCGCTCTGCTCGACGCCGATGGTCAGGCTCTCGCTGCCGACCTCCAGCACCACCGCCGGATACCAGCGGCCGCCCAGCACGATATCGCGCGGCACATCAGCAGCTTCCAGTGCCGCGCGCCAGGCAGCCTCGTCCTTCAGCTGCTCCTCAGTCAGCGTCACACCGGTGCCGCGCCAGATGCCGCGGGAGCGGTCGTATTTCTCCAGGCCGCCGCGCATCGCTCGCGCTGCCTCGGCCTGCATTTCATGGTCAATGGTCGCGCGCACGGTAAAGCCGCCGGTGAAGAATTCGCCCTCCCCGAAATCTTCGGTCAGCTGGCGGCGGATTTCATCGGTGAAATAGTCGCGCGGCGGCAGCGTGGTGCGGAAGCCCTCGAAATCGCCGTTCTGGACAGAGCGCAGCGGCTGCGCCACCTCGACCTCATAAACATCCTTGGAGATATAGCCGTTCTCGCGCATCTCCCGCAGCACATAGTTGCGCCGGGCCAGCAGGCGCTCTTTCTGGCGCACCGGGTGGTAATCGGACGGCGCCTTGGGCATCGACGCCAGCGTCGCCGCCTCATGCGGCTCCAGCTCACCCAGGGTCTTGTTGAAATAGGTCTGCGCCGCCGCGGTCACGCCATAGGAGTTCTGGCCCAGGAAGATCTCGTTCAGATACAGCTCCAGGATCCGTTCCTTGTCGAGCGTTTCCTCCAGCCGGGTGGCGAGGATGATCTCCTTGATCTTGCGCTCAGCCCGGCGGTCGCCGGACAGCAGGAAGTTCTTCATCACCTGCTGGGTGATGGTGGAGGCACCGCGCACGTTCTGCCCGCGCGAGCGCACCGCCTCGATCGCCGCCGCGGCAATGCCGCGGGCGTCATAGCCGGAATGGCTGTAGAAGTTCTTGTCTTCCGCCGAGATAAAGGCCTGTTTCACCAGGTCCGGGATCTCATGCGACGGGGTGAACAGGCGCCGCTCCTTGGCGAATTCATCAATCAGGTGCCCCTCGCCCGAATAAATCCGGCTGATCGTCGGCGGCTGGTACTGGGCCAGCGATTCATGGCTCGGCAGGTCGCGCCCGTAGATCCAGAACACCGCCCCGATGGTCAGCGCCACCATCGCCACGCCAAGGGTGATGGTGCTGAAGATGGAGCCGAAGAAAGAGAATATGAACCTGAGCACGGATGTGGGCCTTTCACGCGGAGTGCCGCCTATATAGGCGCGGCGGCTGCCGGGGTCAAAGCATGCAGCGGCGAATTAGCGCTGCCGTGAATCCTGCTGCCTGGAGAATTGGTTTTGAGCCGCCTCTGATGTATCCTGTTCGGGCAATACTAACAGCGGCTGCCCCATTTTCCCAATGCTTGCCGCGGTTTGGGCGCAAGCGGCGGGCAGGCTGAACGCATGTGCACGCATTCGCCGTCTTGGCCTGCCTCCCGATACCCCGCCCGCCAGCCGCGGCGCGTACCCGAAACATGTTTCACCCGGCAGTCCGAAAGGTGGAGGAGACTGCTATGGCCAAGCTCGGAGCCCCGGTAGGCGGCGGCAAAACAGCCGTGAACGACCCCAAGGATGTGGTTCTGGTTCAGAAGCTGCTCAATGAACACGCGAAGACCGTCGGCTACAAGCGGGTGCCCACCAACGGCAAGGTGGGCCAGCCGACGATTCTCGCCATTGGCCAGTTCCAGCAGCAGGTGGTGAAAACCAAGGTGACCAGCCTGGTCGAGCCCGGCTCCAAGACCTTCAAGATGCTGGACAGCTCCCCGGTCAAGGTCGCCGAAAAATTCGCCAAGGCGCAGGGCGGCAGGCCGCTTCCTGCCAAGGGCAAAGTCTATGAGGTGAAATGGCGGGGCAAGACCCACTGGTTCACCGAGGACGACATGGGCACCGCCATGGAGGCGATCCAAAGCCGCCTGCATGTCGAGACCATGGCCTTCATGAGCACGCTCAACAACTACCGCGACCAGTACCGCGAAATGCAAAAGGGTTTCTGGACCTTCTTCGTGAAGATGGTGACCCCCAATGCCGACATCGAACGCCCGGCAAAGTCGCTGAAGAAGGCCGACGCCGCGGTGAGCAAGCTGGTGAACATGACCTATGGCAAAAACAAGAAGAGCCTGCTGGCCTCCTTCAAGCAGATGAAACAGACCAAGATCCTGCTCGACGCGGTTGCGATGGATCTGAACATGCTGTCCAAGGAACTGGGGCAAAGCGCCAAGATCTGCGAGGAGATTTCGGTCGACCTGCGCGACGGTTCGGCTGACATCGTGCAGCTGATCCTGGTCACCAACGGAGTGAACCCGGCCACCGCCGGTGCCGTCGTCGCCGCAAGCAAGAACGCCGTCCAGGAGATCGCCAACGGCTGGATTCTCAAGGGGCGATGGGTCAAGGAGGGCGGCGTGGCCGGCTCCTTCAAACGCGTCGTATTCGCCGGGATAGCAGGCGGTTTTTCCGGCTGGATCGGCGCCAAGGCCGGCCAGTTCATCATGAAAGGGGTCGGAGAAAGGCTCGCCACCCGCATGGTCACCAACCGCTGGATCGGCAAGCATCTGTGGAGCACGGCGGCCCGATGGGGCGGCAATGAGATCGGGGCGATTATCGGGCGTTACCCGGGCCTGACCCGCAAGGTGGGCGGGGAGATTGCGATCCAGACCGTCGTGCGGATGGCGCATAAATTCTTCACCGGACGCGCTCTTTCCAAGGCTTTGACCGATCGCATGAACGCTTTGGAGAAAATCGTTAGCTCCTGCATGGAGAAGAGCAAGGCTGAAGGGCAGCTCATGGATTGCATCGCCGCCAAGGTGGAAAAGCAGGGGCTGATGGCAAAGATCGCCGATGACATCCTGGCCCCGAACAAACAGGCGCTCGAGCGCGAGATCGACAAGGCATTGGCCAAGGCAGAAGCAAAGGCTGGCTGACAGGGGACCCCTTCAGGGCCGGGCGTCCGCGCCAGGCCGCTAAGGCGACGCCAGCGCTACTGGCGCACCAGCGCGCGGCGGGCGTCATCTTCGATGCGCCAGGCGATCAGCCCGTTCAGGATGCCGCGCGCCGCCTTGGCCCGCCACTCTGCGTCCACCAGATTCTTGATGTCGCGCTTGCTGGACAAAAACCCGAGCTCGACAAGCACCGAGGGGATATCGGCAGACTTCAGCACCGAAAACCCGGCAGAGCGCAGCGGCCGGTTGTTGATCGGACGCCCCTGCCCGCGCAGGCCGTCGATCAGCGCTGCCGCCAGCGCGTCGCTGCGCGGCTGGGTTTCCTGCCGGGCCAGGTCCAGCATCACAGCCGTCACCCCATCGTCCGCCTGACTGAGGTCGGTGCCGGACAAGAGGTCACCGCGCAGATGCCGCTCCGCCAGCTTGGCCGAGGCCGCGTCCGAAGCTTCCTTGGACAGGGTATAGACAGTGGAGCCATGCGCCCGGCCTTCGCTGATGGTATCAGCATGCAGCGAGATGAACACATCCGCCCCCGCCTGATGCGCCATCGCGATGCGCCGCTCCAGCGAGACAAAGTAGTCGTCATTACGAGTCATCTGCACGGTGAACTGGCCGGACCGCACCAGCACCTCGCTCAGTTCCCGGGCGAATTGCAGCATCAGGTGCTTTTCGACCACATGTTCGGTCTCCGCTCCGGGATCAATACCGCCATGGCCGGGGTCAAGCATCACCAGGAGCGGCGCGTTCTCGTCCCGCTCCGCCCTGATATCCACCGCTTCCGGCGCGGGCAGGTCCCAGCGCGGGTCCTGCGGCGCCCCGGCAGCCGCGGCGAACTCCTCTGCTGTGGCCGGTTCCAGCAAAACCGACAGCCTGGCTTCAGCCGTGACCTGATCCACAGACATCGCCGCTGAGGCCACTTTCATCGGCTCCGCCAGCTGCAGCACCAGCCGCGACCAGCCGGGCACATAGGTGCCGAATTGCGCCGCGGTGACCTGATCCCCCTGCAGCAGCTTTTCGGCCGTCAGCCCGGTCCAGTCGACCTCCTGGAAATCCAGCACCAGACGCGGCGGTTCGGTCAAGGTGAACAGCCGGTACGGCACCCCTTGGCTGAGGCCCAGGGAAATCTCCGCCCCCTGCCCGGCGTCCCGCACCCGGGCAGCGCTTGCATCAATGCGCGCCAGGCCGCTGAAGCTGCTGCTGCCGGACTGCGCCCAAGCGCCTGCCGCCAGGGTCCAGATCAATGCCGTGAGTGTGATCAGTCTGCCCATATCCGCCTCTTGCCCGGCCTGCTGGCCTTTTGGCCGGAAGACTAGGCAATTTGCCAAGGGATGGAAATCCGCCTTCTAGGGTTATCCCCGGCTTAGTCGCGCGACGCCATGAACAGCGCCAGCCGCGCCAGACCTTCTTCAATATCCACGGTGGAGCGTGCATAGGAAAAGCGGAGCGTGGTGGCCCCGCGCACAGGGTCAAAATCCAGGCCCGGCGTCACCGCAACGCCCGCCTTTTCAAGGATTTCCGCGGCAAAGCTGCGGCTGTCATCGGTCAGGTCCGAGACGTCGGCATAGACATAGAACGCCCCGTCGGGCGGTGCGATCCTGGTGAAACCGGCCTTGGGCAGCCCGTCCAGCATCAGCTGGCGGTTCCTTGCGTAAACAGCCAGGTTCTCGCGCATCTCGTCCTCGCAATCGAGTGCGGCCAGCGCCGCCACCTGGCTGGCGTGCGGCGCGCAGATGAACATGTTCTGGGCGATCCGCTCGACCACCCGCACATGATCCTCCGGCACCACCATCCAGCCGACCCGCCAGCCGGTCATCGAGAAGAACTTGGAGAAAGAGTTGATGACGTAGCATTCGTCCGTCAGCTCCAGCGCGGTGACCGCCTTCGCCTCATATTCCAGCCCGTGGTAGATCTCGTCCGAAATGAAGCTGGCGCCCTCGGCCTGTGCAGCATCGATCAGAGACCCCATTGCCGCACGATCCAGCATGGTGCCGGTCGGGTTGGCAGGCGAGGCCACCATCAGCCCCGACAGTTTCTGTCCTGCGAGGTCCGCCGCCACCGGCTGCAGCCGGTTTTCCGGTGCCGTCTGGATGTCCACCGGCACCAGCCCCAGCGCCTTCAGGATCTGCCGGTAGGAAGGATAGCCCGGCGCACCAATGCCGACCCGGTCGCCGCTGTCAAAGAGCGCCGTAAAGCTGAGCAGAAAAGCGCCGGAGGAGCCCGGCGTCACGATCACCCGCTCCGGGTTCAGATCGACGTTGTACCAATCCCCGTACAGCTGGGCGATGCGCTTGCGCAATTCCGGCAGCCCCAGGGCAACCGTATAGCCCAAGGCATTGTTTTCCAGCGCATTCCCCAGCGCCTTCAGCGCTCCGGCCGGTGCCCCGGTCGACGGCTGGCCGACCTCCATGTGGATGATGTGGCGGCCTGCCTCCTCAGCCTTGCGGGCAGCCTCCATCACATCCATCACAATGAAGGGATCGACCTCGGACCGGGTTGAGTTTCGCATGCTTATCTCCCAATGTGCGCGCATGAGTTTTGACCGTTTCTTCCGGCTGGCGTCAATCCCGGCTCTTGTGGTTTGCGCGCTGGTCCAATTTTCGGCGGCGGCGCAGGCTGCGTCGATTTCGCTGCTGCGGGATCCGGATATCGAATACGGGCTGAACCGGCTTGCCGCCCCGGTGCTGCGCGCCGCGGGGCTCAACGCGAACCGGGTTCGCATCCTCATGGTCAATGACAGCTCCTTCAACGCCTTCGTCCTGGATTCCCGAACGATTTTCGTGAATTACGGGCTGATCCTTAAGGTCACCTCGCCGGAAATGCTGCAGGCCGTACTGGCCCATGAGGCCGCCCATATCACCAACGGCCACCTGTCGCGGCGGATGCAGAACCTGCGCTCTGCTAACAGCGCTGCGGGGCTTGGCCTGGCGTTGGCCGCTCTGGCGGCAGCAGCCGGCGGCGGGGATGCTGCAGCCGGCATTGCCATCGGCACGCAAAGCTCGGCTTTCCGCAGCTTCCTGGCCCACACCCGCGCCGAGGAAAGCAGCGCCGACCGCTCCGCCGCCGACTACCTGAACCGCGCGGGCATCAGCCCGCAAGGGCTGGTCGATCTGCACCGGGCCTTTGCCGGCCAGGAAGTGCTGAGCGCGGGCACCCAGGACCCCTATACCCGCTCGCATCCTTTGAGCCGCGACCGCATCCGCGCCGCGCAGGCCTATCTGGCGGCCTATGGCGACAAGGGGCAGACCAGCGCGGAGGCGCAGTACTGGTTTGCCCGGGTGCGCGGCAAGCTGTCGGCCTTCACCCGGGCCCCGAAATGGACCCTGCGCCGGGTACACGAGGAACAGTACAAGGACGTCCGCCTGATGCGCGAGGCCGCTGCCTATCACCGGCAGAACAGCCTCAAGAAGGCACTGAAAGCGATCAATGGCGCGCTGGCGGCGCGCCCCTCCGATCCGTTCTACCACGAACTGAAGGGCCAGATCCTGATCGAGAACCGCCAGTGGAACGCGGCACTGGCCTCCTATGGCAAGGCCGTGAGCCTCGCCCCCAAGGACCCGCTGATCCTGACAGGCTATGGCCGCGCCCAGCTGGCGGCGGGCCAGCCCAAGGCCGCGCTCAAATCCATGGAGCGCGCCCGCGCCATCGACTTCCGCAATACGGTGCTGCTGCGCGACATGTCGCTGGCCTATGCCAAGACCGGACAAAACGGAATGGCCGCCCTGGTCACCGCCGAGCGCTATGCCTTGCAAGGGCGTCTGGACGACGCCGGTATTCACGCCAAACGGGCCGTCGCCCAGCTGCCGGCAGGATCCCCCGCCGCCCGGCGGGCGCAGGATGTGCTGGTGGCCTATGAACAAGCTCAGAAGAGAAAGAGACGCAAATGACCCTTTTCACCCGCACCGCCATTGCTGCGGCTACCGCCCTCGCCCTCATGGGCGCCCCGGTGCAGGCCTTTGACATCAGTGCGATGTCCGAAGCCGAGCGCGAGGCCTTTGGTAAAGAGGTGCGCGAATACATCCTGGCAAACCCGGAGCTGATCCTGGAAGCGGTCGATCTGCTGGAGCAGCGCCAGCAGCAAGCTGAGGCCGTCCGGGACGACGCTTTGGTCGCCGAGAACCTGGAGGAGCTGGTAAACGACGGCTACTCCTGGGTTGGCGGCAATCCGGATGGCGACATCACCCTGGTTGAATTCATGGATTACCGTTGCGGCTACTGCCGGCGCGCTGCGCCGGAGGTGGCCAAGCTGCTGGAAAGCGACGGCAACATCCGCCTTGTGATCAAGGAATTCCCGATCCTGGGCGAGGCATCTGTGCTGTCCGCGCGCTTTGCCGTCGCCGCCAAGCATGTGGCGGGCGATGATGCCTACAAGCAGGTGCATGATGCGCTGATCGAGTTCGGCGGTGAGCCGAACGAGGTCGCTCTGCGCCGCCTGGCCGAAGGGCTTTCGCTGGATGCCGAAGCCATCTTTGCCAAGATGGACAGCGAGGAAGTGACTGCCGAGCTGCGCAAGACCCGCTCGCTGGCGCAGAAGATGGCAATCTCCGGCACCCCGACCTTTGTGCTGGGCACCGAACTGCTGCGCGGCTACCTGCCCGCCGACCAAATGGAGATCATGGTGGCGGAAATCCGTGAGCAGCAAAGCTGATCAGCTGAGCCTTACCGGTAGGACCGGGGCTCTGCCCGCCGCCATTGGGCTTGAACCAATGGCGCAACGATGGCAGCCCCGGAGTTTTTCTGGAAAGATGAAACGGCTGAAGTATTATTCCGCCGCGTCCTGGGCCGCCTCGATCTGGGCGGCCTTTTTCTCGACCTCTTCCACGATGTGGTCGACCATCTGCTCGTTCGACATCTTGTGGCTGGCCTTGCCCGCCAGATAGACCATGCCGGAACCCGCGCCGCCGCCGGTAAAGCCGACATCGGTCATCAGCGCCTCGCCGGGGCCGTTCACCACGCAGCCGATGATGCTGAGGCTCATCGGGGTGTGGATATGGGCCAGCCGTTCCTCCAGCGTTTCCACCGTCTTGATCACGTCGAACCCCTGCCGCGCGCAGGACGGGCAGGAGATGATGTTGACGCCGCGGTGGCGCAGGCCGAGCGATTTGAGGATCTCGAACCCTACCTTCACCTCCTCCACCGGATCGGCAGAGAGGCTGACGCGCAGCGTGTCGCCAATGCCCATCCACAGCAGCTGGCCGAGGCCGATGGCGGATTTGATGGTGCCGGAAACAAATCCGCCCGCCTCGGTGATGCCGAGGTGGATCGGCGCGTCGGTCGCATCAGCCAGCTGCTGGTAGGCAGCGGCGGACATGAAGACGTCCGACGCTTTCACCGAGATCTTGAACTCGTGGAAGTCGTGGTCCTGCAGAATGCGGATGTGGTCCAGGCCGGACTCCACCATCGCCTCCGGGCAGGGTTCGCCGTATTTGTCCAGCAGGTGCTTTTCAAGGGAACCCGCGTTCACCCCGATGCGAATCGAGCAATTATGGTCGCGGGCGGCCTTGATCACCTCGGCCACGCGCTTCTCGTCACCGATGTTGCCCGGGTTGATGCGCAGGCAGGCGGCGCCGGCCTCGGCGGCCTCAATCCCGCGCTTGTAGTGGAAATGGATGTCGGCGACGATCGGCACCGGGCTTTCGCGGACGATTTCCTTCAGCGCCCTGGAGGACGCCTCATCCGGCACCGAGACCCGCACCAGATCTGCGCCGGCCTCAGCCGCCGCCTGGACCTGCGCCACCGTCGCCGCCACATCGGTGGTCAGCGTGTTGGTCATGGTCTGCACCGCAATCGGGGCATCGCCGCCGACCGGCACATTGCCCACATGGATCTGGCGGCTCTTGCGGCGCTCGATATGGCGCCAGGGGCGGATGTGGTTCATCGACATGCAGTTCGTGTCCCGGCTGGATCCTGTCAGCGCCTAGATACGTGCAGACGCCCGGCGCTGCAATGGCAGCACCGGGCGTCTTGTGCGAATTCCTGCGAAAGGGTTATTCGGAAGGCTGCTGTCCTTCCGCCTGCAGCTGCGCCACCAGGGTCGCCAGCGCCTCGTTCCTGCCATCCTGCAAGTCGGCCACTTCAAACCGGCCGGTGATCGCGTCCATCGACAGTTCGACATTCTTGGTGACCTGGCCGCGCTTGCCGACCGGGCCGAAATGCTGGCCGTTGACGGCAAAATAGATGGCGCTGCTTTCGCCGGTGCGCAGTTTCGGCGCATCCTCGGTCATTGGCACCTCGAACCGCTGGCCCGCGTCCATGATGGTTTCCAGGATCACGCTGCCATCCGCCGCGGTGATCTGCACCCAGGAGGGGCGCACCGCAACCATCTCGATACCCGGCGCAGCCGCTGCCACAACCCGGGGCATTTGCGGCCCCTGCTCGCCCTGCTGCAGCGGGGTGGCGCCGTCGAACGGCAGGCTGGCCTCTGCCAGGCTGACCGTGGGCACATCCGGAGCAGCGAAGTTGCCCAGGGTCGAGGGATCAAGGGTGGAGATCGGCGCATCGCGTGCCACCAGCACCGGCACATCCAGCGCCTGCGGACGGTAAAGCCGGTCCAATGCCTCCGCCGCGGGGTCCTGGGCGGCCTCGGCAACCTCTAGCACCGCGCTGCTCAGCGGGTCGAGATCCGCCAGCACTGCCGGGGTCTGATCCACCGGTGCAAACTGCACCTGCTGCACCTCTTTCAGCACCGCCCAGCCGCCATAGGTGATGCCGCCAATAAGACCGGCCAGCACCATCAGAGAGCCGACAGCCCGCAGCTCGATCTGGCTGAGGAAACTGCTGGGAGCAGGAATGAACGGCGTGTTCGGCGAGGCAAACGCATCCCCGCCCAAACCTTTGGAAGCCGCCACAGGCGCATTGCCGGACTTGCTGCGGCTGGAGGCCTCTGCCGACATGCCGTGGGCCACGGAGAATCCGCTTTCCTTGCAGAAATCCTGGAAAGCCTGTTCGGCATCCATATTCAGATAGCGCGCATAGGAGCGCACATAGCCGGCAATGAAGCCCGGCGTATCAAACGCGGAAGGGTCAGAGTTTTCAATGGCTGCGATATAGGAGGCCTTGATCCGCAGTTCGCGCTGGACGTCGAGCAGCGATTTTCCCATTGTCGCCCGCTCGCCGCGCATCACGTCGCCAAGCTTCAGCTCGAAATCGTCAAAACCCTTCGGCTCTGCCGTTCCGCCATGGTCGTCTTGCTTGCGCTGGGTGAAGCGCCCAATCATGCCTGCCGTCCCATAAATGCCTGCCGCCATCGTTTCTGAACGGTGAAAGAATCACATTTGCGACTCAGATCCGTTCATTGATTAGCAACATCGTAACACACTCAGCGTTAATTTACACTGATCAGTAGGTTACCCGGCAAGTTCGGCACGATTCAGCGCACAATGCGACCACAATGCGTCCATTGCGTGGACCAGCGCGTCGATCTCCTTGGGCCCGTGCACCGGCGAAGGCGTGAAGCGCAGGCGTTCAGTGCCGCGCGGCACGGTGGGGAAGTTGATCGGCTGCACGTAGATGCCGTAGTCCTCCAGCAGATGGTCGGACAGCACCTTGGTGTGCTTGGGGTTGCCGACAATCACCGGCACGATGTGGCTGCCATGGTCGATGATCGGCAGGCCCAGCCCTTTCAGGCGCAGTTTCAGCACCTTGGCCTGGTCCTGATGCTTGTCGCGCAGGTCCTGCGCCCCCTTCAGATAGGCAACAGAAGCCGCGGCCCCGGCGGCCACTGCAGGTGCCAGCGAGGTGGTGAAGATGAAGCCCGGTGCATAGGAGCGGATGGCGTCGCACATCTTGGCAGAGGCCGCGATATAGCCGCCCATCACACCATAGGCCTTGGCCAGGGTGCCGTTGATGATGTCGATGCGGTGCGCCAGCCGGTCACGCTCGGTGACGCCGCCGCCGCGGGGTCCGTACATGCCGACCGCATGCACCTCGTCGATATAGGTGAGCGCGCCGAATTCATCCGCCAGGTCACAGATTTCCGCGATCGGGCCAAAATCGCCATCCATCGAATAAACCGATTCGAAGGCGATCAGCTTGGGCGCTGCGGGGTCGTCGGCCTCCAGCAGCTCGCGCAGGTGGGCGACGTCATTGTGACGGAAAATGCGCTTGGCACCGCCGTTGCGGCGCACGCCCTCGATCATGGAGGCGTGGTTCAGCGCGTCGGAATAGATGATCAGGCCGGGGAACAGCTTGGGCAGGGTCGAGAGCGTCGCGTCATTGGCAATGTAGGCAGAGGTGAACAGCAGTGCTGCTTCCTTACCGTGAAGATCGGCCAGCTCCGCCTCCAGCTGCTTGTGGTAGACCGTGGTGCCAGAGATGTTGCGGGTGCCGCCGGAGCCTGCGCCGGTTGCGTTGATGGCGTCATGCATCGCGTCCAGCACCACCGGGTTCTGGCCCATGCCCAGGTAATCATTGCCGCACCAGACGGTGATGTCCCGCGTGGTGCCATCGGGGCGGGTCCAGACCGCATGCGGGAAGTGGCCCTTCTTGCGCTCAATATCGATGAAGGTCCGGTAACGGCCCTCTTCGTGAAGGCTGGCAATCGCTGCGTCCAGTTTCGCGGTATAGTCCACCGGCATCTCCATAGCTAATTGTGCTCTTGCGGAGCACGCGGGCTGTGTAAAGGGCACGGGTCTTTTGACGATTAGGCCGCAATCACGTTCACGATTGGTTACCTGAGGCAGTCCCTTCGATCAACTGCATACGCGCCGCCAAGGGTGCGCAACATTGATGCAGGTCAAATAAAGCTTAAACAGTGGCCGGGCAAGGACAGCTACGGCCAACCTTTGGCCGTTTGCGTCGTATCTGTTTCCCATTTTTGCATATAATGCGCAGGATCGGAAACCTGTGCGGTCGGAAATGCGGAGAAAATCCGGTGTTGAGACCTCTGGCCCCGCCCCAACCGCGCTGCTAGGGTCCGCGGCAAATCGGCCCTTTCCCGGGCCTCCCCGGACAAGCAGGAGAGCAAGAGATGGCACTGAATGACGTTCTGGACCGGATCGACGCAGAGCTGGACGCCGCCACGGAACGGCTGATGGAGCTGTTGCGGATCCAGTCGATTTCCACCGACCCCGCCTACAAGGCCGAATGCGACAAGGCCGCCGACTGGCTGGTGGCGGATCTGAACTCCATCGGCATCAAGGCGGAGAAGCGCACAACCCCGGGCCACCCGATGGTGGTGGGCCACGTGGGCGAGGAAAACACCGATGCGCCGCATGTGCTGTTCTACGGCCATTATGACGTGCAGCCGGTCGACCCGCTGAACCTCTGGAAAACGCCGCCGTTCGAGCCGCAGCTGGAGGAAACCCCGAACGGCACCGTGATCCGCGGCCGCGGGTCGTCGGACGACAAGGGCCAGCTGATGACCTTTGTCGAGGCCTGCCGCGCCTGGAAGGCCGTCAACGGCTCCCTGCCCTGCCGCATCACCTTCTTCTTCGAAGGCGAAGAGGAAAGCGGCTCGCCCTCTCTGATCCCCTTCATGGAAGCAAACGCCGAAGAACTGAAGGCCGACATCGCGCTGATCTGCGACACCTCGATGGTGTCGCGCGGAGTGCCGTCGATCTCCTCGCAGCTGCGCGGCATGCTGAAGGACGAATTCACCGTGATCGGCCCGCGCATCGACCTGCACTCCGGCCACTACGGCGGCCCCGGCCTGAACCCCCTGCGCGAGCTCAGCCGCATCGTCGCCTCCTTCTATGACGAGGAAACCGGCAAGGTGGCGGTCGAAGGCTTCTATGAGGGCGTGCACGAGGTGCCCGAGGACCAGCTGCGCCAGTGGGAAGGCTGCGGTTTCGACGAGAAGGACTACCTCGCCAACGCGGGCTACACCCAGGCGCATGGCGAGAAGGACCGCTCGGTGCTGGAGCAGCAGTGGGCGCGCCCGACGCTGGAGGTGAACGGCCTCTGGGGCGGCTATAACGGCGCAGGCTCCAAGACCGTGATCCCGTCGGAGGCACACTGCAAGATCACCTGCCGCCTGGTCGGCGACATGGACCCCGACGCGCTGCGCCTGAAGATCCGCAAACACGTTGAGGCACAACTGAAACCCGACTGCAAAGTGGTCTGGGACAACGACCTCGAAGGCTCCAAGGCTTCGGTCATGGACATCACCCGCCCCGAATTCGCCGCCGCCCGCGCTGCGCTCTCGGACGAATGGCAGCGCGAGGCGGTGTTCTGCGGCATGGGCGGCTCGATCCCGATCGCGGGCTTTTTCAAGTCGATCCTGGGGATGGAGTCGATGCTGGCGGGCTTTGCCAACGAGGATGACGCGATCCACTCGCCGAACGAGAAGTACGACCTGAAGAGCTTCCACAAGGGCATCCGGTCGTGGGCCCGAATTTTGGACGCGCTGACGCGGAAGTAAGGACTGGCGGGCGGAAGCCTCTTTCGGCTCTGCCTGTCCGCCGCCCGTAGGCTGCGCAACTTGCCGCCTCGCGAACGACTCAAGCTCGCTTTTCCTGGAGCTGGCACTCTCCCGCCCGTCATCGCCGCCCTGACGAGCCCCTCTTCCCGTTGGGCCTGGCGCCGCCGCAGGCGGCGCGCGCCGTGCCTCCGCACGGCGCCAAGCCGCGGGAGCACTCCCCCTCTGCCCAAACGCAGCGGCAGGCTTGATCCAGCACGCGGCTGCGGCTCCAATATGCGGGACGCCCTCAGCCAAGGGAGAGAGCCCATGCCAGCCGCCGTCGAGACCGGCACCCTGCAGGTGAACAGCCAGGAGATCGCCTATACCCGGCGCGGCGAAGGGCCGCCGCTGCTGCTGCTGCACGGCTTCCCGCAGACCAAGGAAATGTGGGAGGAGACCGCCGCGGTCCTCGCCCGGCATTTCACCTTGGTGACGGCGGACCTGCGCGGTTATGGCGCCAGCTCCAAACCCGAGGGCGTGGACGCCATGAGCTTCCGCAGCATGGCCGCCGACCAGTTGGCACTGATGCGGGAACTGGGGTTTCCCCGCTTCCACCTGGCCGGCCACGACCGCGGCGGCCGCACCGCCCACCGGCTGGCGCTGGACGCGCCGGATGCGGTGGCCAGCCTCACGGTGATGGACATTATCCCGACCCACCTGCTGCTGGATCAGCTGACCCGGCAGGTCGCCCGCGCCTATTACCACTGGTTCTTCCTGGCCCAGCCGGCGCCGCTGCCGGAACGCATGATCGGCGCCGATCCGCAGGCCTATTTCGAAAGCTGCCTGTTGGGCTGGGGCGGCGCCTCGCTTGCGGATTTCCCGCCCGCGGCGCTGGCCGCCTACCGCCGCGCCTGGGCGGATCCGGCCTGCGTCCATGCCATGTGCAACGACTACCGCGCCGCAATCGAGGTGGACTTTCACGACGACGCCCGCGACCTCAGTCGGCAGGTCCAATGCCCGGCGCTGGTTCTCTATGGTGCAGATGGCGCCATGGCGCGGGCCTATGACGTCGCCGCCACCTGGGCGCCGCGGCTGCAGGACATGACTGCGCAAGCCGTGCCGGGCGGGCATTTCTTCATCGACAGCGCCCCGGCCGAAACCGCCGCCGCGCTGCTCGCATTCCTCACCCCGCTGCAGCCCGTCAGCCCCGCTTGACGTTCGTTTTACGCACCCGGTTAAGACTTGCTTATCGCTCTTGCGCTAATGTTGCGGCAACGAGCAGAAATTGGCAGACGGAGGCAGAGATGTCACAAAGCAGGTTCAAACGCCCGCCGGGGTTCGAGGGCAACCAGACCGACCCGGAGGAAAGCTACCGCGCCGGCTATCAGCACGGCACAAGGGTGCTGCTGCGCTATTTGGAATCCAACCCCAAGCCCGACCTGGACCGGCTCAAGAAATGGGTGGATGCGGAGCTGACCGGCTGGCGCCACGACACCGAGGCGGCACCGAACCCGCCCGCCCTCTGAAGGCCGCCCGGCCGCCACGGGACGTTTGCCTAACAGGGCCCCGGCAGCTAAGCTGACGGCATGACCTCAGTGGTTCTGACTGACGGCCCCCAGCTGGCCGAATTCCTTGCCCTTGAAACCAAGGTCTGGGAGGCACTGGTTTCCGGTGACGCTGCGGCTGACGGCCGGATGCTGACCGAGGACTTCCTCGGCGTTTACCCCAGCGGTTTTTCCGGCAAGTCCGGACACTGCGGTCAGCTCAGCGACGGTCCGGTGATGGCGGGCTACCGCCTCAGCGATGCACAGCTGCGCGTCCTCAGCCCGGAGGCCGTGCTGCTGAGCTACCGTGCGGCCTATCGGCCCGCCGGGACCCCGGCATGGAGATCCATGCTGATCTCCTCGCTTTGGGAGAAGCGCGCAGACGGCTGGTGCAACAGCTTCAGCCAGGACACCCCGGAAACAGGCGGCAGAATGCACGAATGACAACCGGCCCTGCTGGGTGGCGATATCATTTACAAAGGAGGAAAATGGCGCGGTTGACGGGGCTCGAACCCGCGACCCCCGGCGTGACAGGCCGGTACTCTAACCAACTGAGCTACAACCGCGCATGGGCCTTTCGGCTATGGTCCCCGTCCGGGGCGGTCCCTGAGACGCCAGGGCGGCGGGCGAAAGTGGCGCGGTTGACGGGGCTCGAACCCGCGACCCCCGGCGTGACAGGCCGGTACTCTAACCAACTGAGCTACAACCGCATTTTCGCCTTGCGGCGGACCGTTTCCGGCCCTGGTCCCCTCCGGGGCGGTCCCTGTTCAGCCCCGGGACGGGGCGCAGCAGTGGCGCGGTTGACGGGGCTCGAACCCGCGACCCCCGGCGTGACAGGCCGGTACTCTAACCAACTGAGCTACAACCGCCCGCTGCACATCCGGCATCGCTGCTGAATGTTGGGCTGTAATATTCTCCGCCCCCGGCACCGTCAAGCGGTGTTTTGCCTTTTTCCGGACTTTCCCGGAAAAAAATGACGAACACCGGATAACACTTTGAAACAGAACCAAAAAGCGTCATTCACGCTGCCGCGCACCCGCTGCTTTGACTATCTGACCTGAGGGGAATGGTGGGTCGTGAGAGGCTCGAACTCCCGACATCTTCGGTGTAAACGAAGCGCTCTACCAACTGAGCTAACGACCCGATGAGCGGGGATTTAGACAATGCTGCCGGACAGCGCAAGGGGGCATTGCAGATTTTTTGCCCGCCCGGACGGCTTATTCCAGGACCGTTTCCGCCCCGTTTTCCAGCACATAGACGCAGCCCTGCCCGTTCGGCAACGCCGCCATCCAGTCGCGCGGCAACCCGCAGACAATGCCCCGCATCACCTGGCCCAGCAGCCCATGCGCCACCACCACCGTTGGGCCGGTCAGCGACTGCATGAAATCGAGGATGCGGGCATGGAAACTGCCGTACCCCTCGCCGCCCGGCGCTTCGCAGAACAGGTCCAGATTACGCGGGTTGGCCCTGTAGATGCCCGGATACCCTGCCGCCACCTCCTCCAGCGTCATGCCCTGAAACGCCCCGGCATAGGCCTCAGCCAAACGCGGGTCGGTCACGAAAGGCGCACCGCCCAGGGCAATATCCGCGGTCTGCTGCGCCCGGCCCAGGGGCGAGGCAAAACAATCCGGGCCCTGCGCCATGACCGGCGCCATCAGCACGGCCTGGCGGCGGGCGTGCTCCACCCCCAGGGGCGTCAGCGGCGATTCCAGCTGCCCCTGGATGCGGCGCTCTGCATTCCATTCGGTCTGCCCGTGCCGCAGCAGCCAGATTTTCGGAAATTGCATAATGTGCCCCCTGCCCGGTTCCTCAGGCAAAGTGGTAACGCCGCAGGACCGCGGGAGGAACCCCGGAAAAGCAAAAGGCGCTCAACCTTTTCAGGGAGCGCCTTGCAGGAATGATGGTGGGTGATAAGAGATTTGAACTCCTGACATCTTCGATGTGAACGAAGCGCTCTACCACTGAGCTAATCACCCGTGAGGCAGGCTTTTAACTGTCCGGTGCGGGCTCCGCAAGAGGGTCTTTGGAAGAATTTTGCTCTTCGCCCGCATTTTCTCCGGCGGCGTTATTTGCTGCGCCGGCGGCGGCCAGCGGCTGGCGCAGCTTGCAGACAAACACGGTGCCGTTGCTGCGTACCTGGCTGCGGTTGATGCGCAGCTTGCCAAAGGGTTTCAGGTTCAGCTCGCGCCCCTCGGCCACCGCCTCGCCCAGCAGCGCCAGAACCGCCTCGACCACCGGTTTGGCGTCCTTCTTCTTGACGCCGGACCGCTCGACGGCCCGTTCGATCAGTTCCTTCTTGGCCAGTTCCGGTGCCGGCACCACCGGTGCGGCGGCCGCAACGACAACCGGTTCCGGGGCGGCAGGCGCCGCCACCGCGACTGCAGCAGCCTTGCGGGACTGCGGCTTGGCCGCCACCGGTTTTGCGGCAGTCGCCTTCGCGGCCCCTGCCGGCAGCGTGCCCGTCTTGCGTGCCGCCGGTTTGCGTGTGCCGGATGTGCGCCCGGATGTTCTGCTTTTGCTGGTTGCCCGTGCCATTCCCTGCCCCGTTTGCTGGTTTTTCTGCCTGCCCTGATCCTGCGCCTTCAGCCCGTCCGGGGACCGGCAGCCGCGCGGACGGGCTTGTCCTGTGCAATCAGCCTAGCACAGGCTCCCCGCGCCCGTGAACCGTTCAGCAGGACGGCAGCGCGTCGCGGCGAATCATCGTGCGCAGGGTAAAGCTGGAGCGGGTGTTGCGGATGCCCGGCACCCGCATCAGCCGGTCCTCCAGGAAACGGTCGAAATCCGGCAGGTCCTCCGCCACCACCCGCAGCAGAATATCGCGGGTGCCGGTCATCAGATAACACTCCATCACCTGGTCGAACTTGCGCACCGCCTTTTCAAAGGCTTGCAGCGCGTCGGTGGACTGCCGCTCCAGTTCCACCGCCACGAAGATCGTCACCGGCAGCCCCAGCTTGGCCTGATCCACCCGCGCCGAATAGCCGCTGATCACCCCGCTCTCCTCCAGGTTGGCAACCCGGCGCGCGCAGGGGGTGGCCGAGAGCCCGACCATCTCCGACAATTCGGAAATCTTCAGCCGCCCGTTGCGCTGAAGCGCGGCGACAATCTTGCGGTCAATCGAATCCATGGAGCTTTCCCCTAAGTCAGGCGGCTTTCAGGGCAGTTTATCACCAAACCGCCCCGCCCCGGCAGGCCTTTTTGGTGAAAACCGGCGTTTGCGCGCTGGTATTATCGGATAAAGTTTTGGAGGAGCTATCCAGATGACAGTGACCGCCGTGGCCTCCGCCACCCATGAAGAGATCTACCGTGTCGAGGAGCCCTCGGTTGGCCTCCTCGGCTTCATTGCCGTGCATTCCACCCAGCTCGGCCCGGCGGCCGGCGGCCTGCGCATGCGCCCCTACGCCAGCGAAGACGAAGCCCTGACCGACGTCAAGCGCCTCAGCGAGGGCATGACCTACAAGAACGCGGCTGCAGGGCTGACCCTGGGCGGCGGCAAGGCGGTGATCATCGGCGATCCGGCCAAGGACAAGTCGCCGGAGCTGCTGCGCGCCTTTGCCCGCGCCATCGAAAGCCTGGACGGCCGTTACATCACCGCCGAGGACATGGGCATGAGCCCCGCCGACATGGCGGTCCTGGCCGAGGAAACCCGGTTCGTGGCAGGCCTCGCCGACGGTGAGTTCGCCAGCGGCGACCCCTCGCCGATCACCGCCCGCGGCATCTTCAACGCAATCCGCACCGCCCGCGCCCACAAACACGGCAGCCGCGATCTGGGCGGCGTCACCGTGTCGGTGCAGGGCCTGGGCCATGTCGGCTGGTATCTCTGCCAGTTCCTGCACGAGGCCGGCGCCAAGCTGGTTGTCACCGACATCGACGAAAGCCGCGTGGAGCAGGCGATTGCCGAATTCGGTGCCCAGGCGGTGCCGCTGGCGGATATCTACGGCGCCGAGGCAGACATCTTTGCCCCCTGCGCCATCGGCGGCATCCTGAACGCCGGGACCATTCCGCAGCTGAAGGCGGACATCGTCGCCGGCGGCGCCAACAACCAGCTGGCAACGGCTGAGGACGGCACGGCGCTGCATGCCCGCGGCATCCTCTATGCGCCCGACTTTGTGGCCAATGGCGGCGGCATCATCAACGTTGCGACCGAAATCCAGAAGATCAAGGACCGCGAAGGCTTTGTCGCCGACAAGCTGCAGGCGCTGGACGAGACCATGGCGGCAATCCTGAACCAGGCCAAGGCGGCTGATGTCAGCCCGGCACAAATGGCGATTGCCACCGTCCAGGCCAAGATGGAACAGGCCAGCAAGGCCGCCTGAGCCGTCCGCCAGCAGGGCTGCGGGGACCTCCCGCAGCCGCACGGGACCCCGGCCTGGGGCCGGACCCCCTCCGGATTTTGGGCCTGGCGGCCTGCCCCGATCGGGGCAGGCCGCGCGCCGCACCCAAGGTGCGGCGCCACGCCCAACGGCAGCGGCGGCGCGTTAAGCGCTGCCTGCGGCGGGCGGGAGCGCTCCCTGCGATGCCGCGCAAGCGCCAAGGACCATACGCCCCGGCAAGAAGGGCCAGAACGGAAGAGAACACTAAAAAGGGCGGCCCCCTCGGACCGCCCTTTCCTTTTGCCTGCTGATTTGATCAGCGGATCAGTGCGCGGTAGCGCCTGCGCCTTCGCCGGAGCCTTTCAGCGCCGATTTGGCGGCTGCGGCTTCCTCCGCCTCCTCATCCCATTCGATGGGTTCGGGCTTGGCGACCAGCGCATGCTCCAGCACCTCGGACACATGGGACACCGGGATGATCTCCAGCCCTTCCTTCACGTTGTCCGGGATCTCGGGCAGGTCCTTTTCGTTCTCCTGCGGGATCAGCACCGTCTTGATGCCGCCGCGCAGCGCCGCCAGCAGCTTCTCCTTAAGGCCGCCGATCGCCAGCGCATTGCCGCGCAGGGTGACCTCGCCGGTCATCGCGATATCCTTGCGCACCGGAATCTGGGTCAGCACCGAAACGATGGAGGTGACCATCGCCAGGCCGGCCGAGGGGCCGTCCTTGGGCGTCGCGCCTTCCGGCACGTGCACGTGGATGTCCCAATGGTCGAACTTCGGCGGCTTGATGCCCAGTTTCGGCGAGACCGAGCGCACATAGCTGGACGCCGCCTCGATCGATTCCTTCATCACGTCGCCCAGCTTGCCGGTGGTTTTCATCCGGCCCTTGCCCGGCAGCCGCAGCGCCTCGATCGACAACAGTTCGCCGCCGACAGAGGTGTAGGCCAGCCCAGTCACCACGCCGACCTGATCCTCCTTCTCGGCCAGGCCGAAGCGGAACTTCGGCACGCCCAGGAAATCGTCGAGGTTGTCCGGCGTGACGGTCACGCTGTCGGCCTCTTTCTTGACGATCTTGGTCAGCGATTTCCGCGCCACTTTGGCGATCTCGCGCTCCAGGTTCCGCACCCCCGCCTCGCGGGTGTAGGTGCGGATCATCGCGGTCACCGCGTCCTCGGTCAGCTCGAACTCCTTGGCCTTCAGGCCGTGGTTCTTCACCTGCTTGGAAATCAGGTGCTGCTTGGCGATCTCGCGCTTTTCGTCCTCGGTGTAGCCGGACAGCGGGATGATCTCCATCCGGTCCAGCAGCGGCCCGGGCATGTTGTAGCTGTTCGAGGTGGTCAGGAACATCACGTTCGACAGGTCGTATTCCACCTCCAGGTAGTGATCCATGAAGGTGTTGTTCTGTTCCGGATCCAGCACCTCCAGCATCGCCGAGGCCGGGTCGCCGCGGAAATCCTGGCCCATCTTGTCGATTTCATCGAGCAGGATCAGCGGGTTGGTGGTCTTCGCCTTCTTCAGCGCCTGGATAATCTTGCCGGGCATCGAGCCGATATAGGTGCGGCGGTGACCGCGGATCTCGGATTCGTCACGCACGCCGCCCAGCGAGATGCGGATGAACTCGCGGCCGGTCGCCTTGGCAACCGATTTGCCCAGCGAGGTCTTGCCCACGCCCGGCGGACCGACGAGGCAGAGGATCGGCCCCTTCAGCTTGGCCGAGCGCTGCTGCACCGCCAGATACTCGACGATCCGCTCCTTGACCTTCTCCAGACCGTAGTGATCCGCATCCAGGATCTCCTGCGCCTTGTTCAGGTCCTTCTTGACGCGCGACTTGTTGCCCCACGGGATCGACAGCATCCAGTCGAGGTAGTTGCGCACGACTGTGGCTTCCGCCGACATCGGCGACATGTTCTTGAGCTTCTTCAGCTCCGCGTCGGCCTTCTCGCGCGCCTCTTTCGACAGTTTGGTGGCGGCGATTTTCTCTTCCAGCTCGGCGATTTCGCCTGCGCCTTCCTCGCCGTCGCCCAGCTCCTTCTGAATGGCCTTCATCTGCTCATTCAGATAGTACTCGCGCTGGGTCTTCTCCATCTGGGATTTGACGCGGGTCTTGATCTTCTTCTCGACCTGCAGGACCGACATTTCGCCCTGCATCAGGCCATAGACCTTCTCCAGACGCTCGCTGACAGAGAGCGTCTCCAGCAGTTCCTGCTTGCGGTCAACTTCGATACCCAGGTGACCTGCCACCAGGTCGGCCAGCTTGGCCGGTTCGGCGGTTTCACCGACGGCGGACAACGCCTCTTCGGGGATGTTCTTGCGGACCTTGGCGTAACGCTCGAACTCGTCGCCCACGGTGCGCACCAGCGCCTCGGTGGTGGTGACGTCGCCCGGGATCTCGCCCAGCTCTTCAGCCTTGGCTTCGAAGAAGTTGTCGTTTTCCAGGAATTCGGTGATCTTCACACGGCTCTGCCCCTCGACCAGCACCTTGACGGTGCCATCGGGCAGTTTCAGCAGCTGCAGCACATTGGCCAACACGCCGACGGTGTAGATGCTATCGGTTTCGGGATCGTCCTCGGAAGGGTCGATCTGGCTCGACAGCAGGATCTGCTTGTCGTCGGCCATCACCTCTTCCAGGGCGCGCACCGATTTTTCCCGGCCCACGAACAGCGGCACGATCATGTGGGGGAAGACCACGATGTCGCGCAGCGGCAGGACTGGGTAGGAGGAATTGAGTGGCTCTTGCATACTCGGTCCTTTGGTTAGGCAAGACGGCCCGGCCCCGGTATTGGCAGCTTTGGCCCGTCTCCTCATTGGATGTCTTTACTTGGTGGGGCGGCTCTGGGTTTTCAACCGCGGCACCTCAAGGCTGGGGCTCACCTTGCCCGCTGCGCGCCGGGACCACAAGGGCGCAAATGCAGGAAGGGTGAGCAAATGATGAAGGCCTTTCCAGGCTTCCCTGTGGATAACTTTGCAAGGCAGCGTCAGCGCCGCAACAGCGTGATCAGGCCCCGCTCCAGCCGCCCGCCCGGACCGGTTTCCCGGTAGGTGCCGCTCATCCGCGACTGGTCGATCAGAAACAGGCGGATATCCTGCCGCAGCACCTCTCCGGTGCCACTGTCGCGCTCGGCCAGCAGGTTCAGCCGCAACAGCTGATCCGCACCGCATGGCAGCGCCCCCAGCGCCAGATCATCCAGAAAAACCTCTGTCGCGTCAGGCAAATCGCCGCGGCCCGCGCTTTCGGCCCTGAGACCCGTGCCCGGCTTCAAAGGTGCCCGATCCTCCACCCCGATGGGCAGAAACCCCAAGGCGGCGGAATCCGCCACCAGCCGCCCGTTGCGGAAGCCCAGGCGCTCCACGTCGCCGGTGCGTTGCGGCAACGGCACCATTTCGATGCGCCCGCCAGTGTCCAGCGCGATTTCGCCCGGCCCCTTCTGCACGATCCACTGCCCGCGTAAGGATTGCGAGCCGCCCTTGATCAACTCCTCCAGGGAGATACGGCAGCCATCCAGCCGCGGCGCCTTGAAGAAGCTCGACGCTTCCGCCAGGGATCCTGGCACGGTATTGCTCTGCACGGTCTGCGCCTCAGCTGCCGAAGAAGCGCCCAGCAGGGCTGCAACTGCCAATACGTGCAAACAGGTCATCGCCATCCTCCCCGCTTTTGCGCGAGGCTGGCAGAGAAGTCTTCAAATCCGGTGAACGGGGTGCCCATTACCCCCTGCGTTTCTGGACTGCAAAGACAACGAGGTGGAAACATGGCAACTCAATCGGCTGCCTTGCGCGCGCGTCCCAGAGCAGCAGCAGTTCAGGATCTGGAGAACAAAGGCTTCTTCTGGTATAGTTCGCACTACCCTTACTGGTAAAAGCTTGCGTTCTCATGCATGTTTTAAAAGGCATTTTGGGACTTTGCCTTGGCGTCCTGGTGGTTTTCTCGCTGACGCCCGCAACGCATTTTGCTGTTAAGTCCCCTCAATACCTGCCGCTGGAGCACCTGCAGGATTTCCTCGCCGGTCCACTGGTGGCCAGCACACCCGGCCCCGGCGAACGCCCGGAGTGGGTATTCACCGGCCTGCCCGACCACGGGGTCCGGCAGCTTTACCGCCGCAGCTGGCCGAGAATCGGCGAAGACCGCACGCTGACCATTTCATCCCGCATTTTTGCAGGTCCCGGTGAAATTCCCCCGGGCGACTACAAGGCCTACGGAATGCTGGTCTTCCCGTCGCGCCCGACCGCAGACACACGCGCCAGGTTCGAAGTCATTTGCGCTGCGTTTCTGAACACAATTCCGCATGTGACAGAGGTTGAAGAAGACGAACAGGCGCAAATCGTGACCATATGGCCTGCGGAATCCGTTTTCGCGGCGCGCAGGGCCAACCGTGCCCCGCGGGCCGCCACTTGCAAGATCGCCATCGACAACTACGGTCTCGCTGTCTCCCAGACAGCGCTCAAGGCTGCAGCAACCAGCGGGATGCACCGGCTGACAGACCGTGGCCCTTACCTTCTAGCCTGGGCGCCCGGCACCAAGTTCGGCGAGCCGGATGCAGCAATTCTGTACCGGGATCTGAGCGCGGTCGAGTCGGAGCAGCATGCCAAGGATCTGTTTGCGGATTGGATATGGGAAATCCAGACATCACCGGAATTGTGGAACACATTGCCTTGGCACGAAAAACTGCGCCGCAGGCTGCAAACCTGGTCAGACCGGAACGGCAACATGGCCCTGGCAGTCATCAAAGCAATCTTACCGAAACTCTTTGAAGCGGAGGCCTGACGCATGTGGGCAATCCTCAACAGCTGGACGATCTCGGGCCTGACCGCAACGCTGGCCGCAGTATTTACCGTCACCTGGGTCAAGCCCTACACGACACCCGGCGTCCTCACCCTGACCGTTCTGGTCCTGATCCTGACGGCGCTTCTTTGGAAAGTCTCAATAAAGCTGGCGCAGTGGTTCTGGGGTCCCTGATTCCAAAGCTTACAATCGCTCTATATCCCCCTGCGCGCGTGTGTCGTGAAAGTCCTTCTGCCAGGCGTCGAACGTCCCGGCAGCAATCGCATCCCGCATTCCCTGCATGATCTCCTGGAAGTAATGCAGGTTGTGCCAGGTCAGCAGCATCCCCGAAATCATCTCGTTCGACCGGAACACATGGTGCAGGTAAGCGCGGGAGTAGTTCGAGCACGCCGGGCAGCTGCAGTGCTCGTCCAGCGGCCGCGGGTCGTCCTGGTGGCGGGCGTTCTTGATGTTCACGACGCCATAGCGGGTGAAGGCCTGGCCGGTCCGGCCGGAACGCGACGGCAGCACGCAGTCCATCATGTCGATACCGCGGGCAACGGCGCCGACGATGTCGTCGGGCTTGCCCACCCCCATCAGATAGCGCGGCTTGTCCTCGGGCAGGAAACCGGGGGCGTAATCCAGGCAGCCGAACATCGCCTGCTGCCCCTCGCCCACCGCCAGGCCGCCAACCGCGTAGCCCTCAAAGCCGATCTTCTTCAGCGCCTCGGCGCTTTCCTCGCGCAGGTCCTGCTCCAGCCCGCCCTGCATGATCCCGAACAGCGCGTGGCCGGGCCGGTTGCCGAACGCCTCGCGCGAGCGCTCCGCCCAGCGCATCGACAGCCGCATCGACTCGGCAATCCGGTCGCGCTCCGCAGGCAGCGCCGGGCATTCGTCGAAACACATCACGATGTCACTGCCCAGCAGCCGCTGGATCTCCATCGACCGTTCCGGCGTCAGCTCATGCTTGGAGCCGTCGACGTGGCTCTTGAAGGTCACGCCCTTTTCGGTCAGCTTGCGCAGCCCCGCCAGCGACATCACCTGGAAGCCGCCGCTGTCGGTCAGGATCGGGCGCTCCCAGTTCATGAACTTGTGCAGGCCGCCCAAACGGTCGATCCGCTCCGCCGTCGGCCGCAGCATCAGGTGGTAGGTGTTGCCCAGCAGGATGTCAGCCCCGGTGGCGCGCACGCTTTCCGGCATCATCGCCTTGACCGTTGCGGCCGTCCCAACCGGCATGAAGGCAGGGGTGCGGATTTCACCGCGCGGGGTGTTTATGACACCTGTGCGCGCCTTGCCGTCGGTTGCCTTCAGTTCAAAGTTGAAAAGCTCTGCCATCTCGTATTCCTGCCGTTACAATCAAACCGGCACACCGGTGATTCCCCCTAATGCCAAGGAGCCCCGCGCATGTCCACAGCCGACCCCGCACCGAAACTGAAACTCGGCTGGGAGGAATGGGTCAGCCTGCCGGACCTCGGCCTGCCCGCCCTGCGGGTCAAGGTCGACACCGGCGCCCGCACATCGTCGCTGCATGCCACCGGGATCGAAACCTTCGGCCCGGCAAACGCCCCCAAGGTGCGCTTTATGGTGCACCCCATTCCCGGCCAGTACGATCTGGAAATCCCCTGCTCCGCCCTGATCAAGGACCGGCGCGAGGTCACCTCGTCCAACGGCGAAAGCGAGATGCGCTTTGTGATCGAGACCGCGCTGGAAATCGGCGGCCAGTCCTGGCCGGTGGAGCTGACCCTGACCGACCGGCGCGGCATGGCCAAGCACATGCTGCTGGGCCGCCAGGCGCTGACCGAAAACGTGACCGTCGTGCCCGGCGAGCGCATGTGCCAGCCGGCGCTGGACTATTCCGTCTACGCCTCCGCCAACATCCGCAAATCCGCCCCCAAGCGCGCCCTGCGCATCGCCGTGCTCAGCCGCGAAGACAATTACTCCACCCGCCGCCTGGTGGAAGAGGGCGAACTCCGCGGCCACACGGTGGAGGTGATCAACACCACCCGCTGCTACATGGCCCTGAACGCGCTGGCGCCGGAGATCCACTACGACGGCAAGCGCCTGCCCCGCTATGATGCGGTAATCCCGCGCATCGGCGCCTCTGTCACCCAGTACGGCACCGCACTGCTGCGCCAGTTCGAAACCCTGGGCACCTTCTGCGTCAACGGGTCCGAAGGCATCACCGCCAGCCGCGACAAGCTGCACGCGCATCAGATCCTTGCGCGTCACAAGATCGGCATGCCTGCCACCGCTTTCGCCGCCTCGCCCAAGGACACCGGCAGCCTGATCCATATCGTGGGCGGCGCGCCGCTGATCGTGAAGCTGCTGGAAAGCACCCAGGGCAAGGGCGTGGTGCTGGCGGAAACCAAGAAGGCCGCCGAAAGCGTCATCACCGCCTTCCGCGGGCTCAAGGCCAACTTTCTGGTGCAGCAATTCGTCAAGGAGGCCGCGGGCGTGGACATCCGGTGCTTCGTGGTCGGCTCCAAGGTGGTCGCGTCGATGAAACGCTCCGGTGCAGAAGGCGACTTCCGTTCCAACCTGCATCTGGGCGGCAGCGCCGTGTCTGTCCGCATCAGCAAGGAGGAGCGCGCCACCGCCGTCCGCGCAGCCAAGGCCTTCGGGCTCAATGTGGCGGGCGTCGACCTTCTGCGCTCGGAAACCGGCCCCAAGGTGCTGGAGGTGAACTCCTCCCCCGGGCTGGAGGGGATTGAAAAAACCTCCTCCAAGAACATTGCCGGGCTGATTTACAGCGAAATCGAAGACCGGGTGCGCCCGGCGCCGATGCGGCGGCTCAAACCCTCCAGCAGCTGACACCGCGCGGCAAGCCCCTCCGGGCTTGCCAGCCTGGACCGCCGGGCGTCATATACGCTTGGAAAATCTTGAAACCGGCACCGCTAACACCCACCTGTATACCATTGCACACAACGGGGCATGTCATTGAACAAGGACAAGACTTCCGGCGCACAGCCCCTGCCCGGCGGGCCGCCGGACCCGGGGGCCCCGGCTCCTGCAGCCCCCGCTGACCAACCAAAGGAATTTTACATGAACGAAGACCTGATCCTCGACCTACTGTCCGGCAATATCCTTTATTTGCTTGGGGCCGTGCTGCTGATCATCGTGATCCTGAAGGGGATCAAGATCGTGCCGCAGTCGGAGAAATACGTGGTCGAACGCTTTGGCCGCCTGCACTCGGTGCTGGGGCCGGGCATCAACTTCATCGTGCCCTTCCTCGACGTGGCCCGCCACAAGATCTCGATCCTGGAGCGCCAGCTGCCGAACGCCACCCAGGACGCGATCACCAAGGACAACGTGCTGGTGCAGATCGACACCTCGGTGTTCTACCGCATTCTTGAGCCGGAAAAGACCGTCTACCGGATCCGCGACGTCGACGGCGCCATCGCCACCACCGTGGCCGGCATCGTCCGCGCCGAGATCGGCAAGATGGACCTGGACGAGGTGCAGTCGAACCGCGCCCAGCTGATCACCCGCATCCAGGAAGCGGTTGAGACCGCGGTGGACGACTGGGGCATCGAAGTGACCCGCGCCGAAATCCTGGACGTGAACCTGGACCAGGCCACCCGCGACGCGATGCTGCAGCAGCTCAATGCCGAACGCGCCCGCCGGGCGGAGGTCACCAAGGCCGAGGGCCAGAAACGCGCGGTCGAGCTGCAGGCCGACGCAGAGCTTTATGCGGCTGAGCAGACCGCCAAGGCCCGCCGCATCCAGGCCGAGGCCGAGGCCTACGCGACCCAGGTGGTGGCCAAGGCAATTGCCGAAAACGGGCTGGAGGCGGCGCAGTACCAGGTGGCGCTGAAACAGGTGGAATCGCTCAATGCGCTCGGCAACGGCGACGGCAAACAGACCATCGTCGTTCCCGCCCACGCGCTGGAGGCCTTCGGCAATGCCTTCAACCTGCTGAAAGGAGGCAAGTGATGGACACCCCCTTCTGGGCTCTCTGGTGGGTTTGGGGCGCCGGCGCGCTGGCGCTGGCGATCCTCGAGGTGCTGGTGCCGGGCTTCGTGTTCCTCGGCTTTGCCATCGGCGCCGCGGTAGTGGCCCTGCTGCTGCTGGCCGGTGTCGGTTTCAGCCTGCCGCCGCTGCTGCTGATCTTTGCAGCGCTGTCACTGGCCGCCTGGCTGATCATGCGCAAGCTCTTCGCCCTGCCCAAAGGCCAGGTGAAGACCTTCAACCACGACATCAACGATTGATCCTGCCGCCTTCCATGCCGGGTATGCTTGCGCAGCAAACCCGGCATTCGCTGCCTCTGCTCCAGTGCAGGCCCTTGGGACCGCACCGGGCCGCCTGAAACGCTGAAATCTAAGACAGCTTGCAGCAGCGCAGCAATCCCGTTTGAATGACCGGACCTTTGGAAGGGAACTCGCAGGATGATTGCCTATGTCACGGTCGGAGCGGATGACATCGCGCGTGCAAAGGAATTTTACTCCGCTATCCTGCCCGCCCTCGGTTACGGGCTGGAGGAAGGGCCTGAAGGGTTAAGCTACGCTCTGCCGGCCGCACCCGGCCAGTCTCCCGTTTCACCTGACTTCTACGTTAAGCCAACCTTTGACGGACACGCGGCCTCGGCCGGCAATGGCTCTATGGTCGCCTTCGAGGCGCGCAATCAGAAACAGGTTCGCACCCTTCACGCCGCCGCGCTTGCCGCCGGCGGCTCCTGTGAGGGCCCGCCCGGATTTCGCGCCGCTTACGGGCCCCGGTTCTATGTTGGCTACCTTCGCGACCCGCAAGGCAACAAGATCGCGCTTTTCTCCAGCAACCCGAACGAGCCGGGGCGAGCCGGATAGCGCGGGCTGCACAAGTGGCCTGAAGGATGAAAGGAACGGCGGCTGAGGGCAATCCGGCCTGCAGAAAACATTGGGCCATGCACGCCCGCTGTCAGAACCGGAACCCGACCCCGGCCAGCAGGCTGTGCGTCACCGCATCATGGCGGAAGAAGCTGCCGGTACCGCGGCTGCCTTCTTCATACTCAACCCCCAGCCCGCGGTAGAGCACATAGATGGACGCGTTCTTCCAGCGGTGATGCACCAGGCCGCCCATCAGCGACCAGCTTTCCTCCGACCCGGCGCCAAATCCGCCGATGTCCCCTTCCAGGGTAACGCTGAAGCTGTCCGACAGCCGCCGTTCCCAGCGCATGCCAAAGACGGGATCAGTCCAGTCCGCCCCGCGGCGCAGGGCCGCCCCAGGCAAGGAGGCGGTCACATCCACATCCCAGTGGCGCAGGCCGCCGAAGACCTCAAACTGATCCGGCCCGCTCCCGAACCGGTAGGTCACCAGCGCCTCGGCCAGGTTCTGATCGTAGCGCACCCCGCCCGGCCCCACCGACGACAGCGCATTGGAATCGGCATCCAGCACCGCATAGCGCAGCCGGAATCCGAAATTGCTGTAGTGGGTGCCCTCGAACTGCAGCATCCCGCCCGCCTGCAGCTGGTCGAACACATCTCCGGCGTCAATGGAGACATCGCCGCCGGTCCAGCCCAGCTCGGTCGTGCTGTCGATGGAAGGGGCAACCATGAACGGCGTCAGCTGCCACTGCCAGCTTTCCCCTGCCGCGGCGGCAACCGCCCCAGTCAGACCCGCGGCGGCCGCCAGACAGGCCTGCGCGGCAGCGCGTAGGGGTGCAATCGGATCACGCATCGCTCCTCCCGGCGCACCAGTCCACCCGGCCCGGACGGCAAACAGCATCCGGCCCGCTGCAATCTGGCAGCCTTTACAAAAACATCGCGGGGGACTCACAATTTAGAGCGGGTGCAGCCCCAAATCAAATTGTCACATCGGCGTGAGGCATATTTCCCCGGCCCTGCCATGACCGCCGCCTCTGGACGCCGGGGCGCATATTCCCTATATAAACCGTCGGAAAATAGAACCGGGATCCTCATGACCAACCCTGCCGAACCGCTCGAAGGCGCCCCTCTGATCGCCCCCTCCTCCGTCAGCCACCCGCTGTACGAAGCTGTGACCGATGCCTGCCGCACCGTCTATGACCCGGAAATCCCGGTGAACATTTACGAGCTGGGCCTGGTCTACACCATCGACATCAATGACGAGAACGACGTGAAGATCATCATGACCCTGACCGCGCCGGGCTGCCCGGTGGCAGGCGAGATGCCGGGCTGGCTGGTCGATGCGGTGTCTCCGGTGCCGGGCGTCAAGAGCGTCGATGTCGAACTCACCTGGGAGCCGCCCTGGGGGATGGAGATGATGTCCGACGAGGCGCGCCTCGAACTGGGCTTCATGTAACCCCGCACCAGTTGTCATGGGAATTTGATGCGCCCGTCATACGGGCGCAATCCGGCTGTTACATTCGCGCGGTTATCTCGGCGCAAATTTTGACCATCCGGAGAATTTTCCAATGCGCCTTGCTCTGCCCGCGGCAGCTGCCCTGCTTGTGTCCACCGCCGCCTTTGCCGGCAATCCGCCCGTGGCGGCGGATGCGGGCCTCAGCTACGGCCCCCGCCCCGCCTATCTGATCTCCAAGCTGCCCGAGGGCGCGCTGAAGGACAAACTGCAGTCCTGCCTCGGCCAGACGCCCCAGCGCACGGACTTCTCCATCGGCCACCGCGGCGCGCCGCTGATGTTCCCGGAGCACACCGCCGAATCCAACATCGCCGCCGCGCAGATGGGCGCTGGCATCCTGGAATGCGACGTCACCTTCACCAAGGATCTGGAGCTGGTCTGCCGCCACGCCCAGAACGACCTGCACACCACCACCAACATCCTGACTACGGATCTGGCGGGCACCTGCGTCACCCCTTTCACCCCGGCGGACGGTGAAACGCCCGCCGCTGCCGAGTGCCGCACCTCTGAAATCACCCTGGCCGAGTTCCGCAGCCTGCAGCCCAAGATGGACAGCGCCGACACAACGGCCCTGACCGCCGAGGCCTACCAGGGCGGCACCGCCGGCTGGCGGTCCACCCTGTTTGCCGGCGACGCAACCAGCATGACCCACGCGGAATCGATCGAACTGTTCAAATCGCTTGGCGCCAAATTCACCCCGGAGCTGAAAAGCCCGGCGGTGGAGATGCCTTTCAACGGCTTCAGCCAGGCCGACTACGCGCAAAAGCTGATCGACGAATACAGATCCGCCGGCATCCCCGCCTCCGACGTCTGGGCGCAAAGCTTCAACCTGGATGACGTTCTCTACTGGATCGAAAACGAACCGGAGTTCGGCAAGCAGGCGGTGTTCCTCGACGCCAGCTACGACCTCGAAGGCTTCGACCACAATAACCCGGCAACCTTCCCGCATGACTTTGCCGCGCTGCACGCCAAGGGCGTCAACTACATCGCCCCGCCGATGTGGATGCTGGTCACTGCTGAGAATGGCAAGACCGTCCCCTCGGCTTATGCCAAGGAGGCCAAGGCCGCCGGTCTCAAGCTGATCACCTGGACGCTGGAACGCTCCGGCCCGCTGGCCACAGGCGGCGGCTGGTACTTCCAGTCCGTCTCCGATCTGACCGCCGATGACAGCATGTACTACCAGCTCCTGGACGTGCTGGCCCAGGACGTGGGGGTTGAGGGCGTGTTCTCCGACTGGCCCGCCACCACCACCTTCTACGCGAACTGCATGGGGCTCTGACCACCGTCCCCCCCTATGACGGACCCCATCACCGGCCGCCTCCCTGCCCAGGAGGCGGCCTCTTTTAATTCTGCATGACAGGTATATGTTATCATTTCCCTGTCGCATCCGGGGTTGAGCCGCCCCGGCAGCCATCCTAGATAACAGGGTAAGCGCAAGGAGACATACATGTTCGGCATTCCCGGCAAACAGGCGGTGACCATGACGCCCAAGGCTGCGGCCCAGATCGCCAGGCTGATGGAAAAGGACGGCCGCGCCGGCCTGCGCATCGGCGTCAAGAAGGGCGGCTGCGCGGGCATGGAATACACCATGGAATACGTCGACCAGGCCGACCCCAATGACGAGGTGGTCGAACAGGACGGCGCCCGCATCCTGATCGCGCCAATGGCGCAGATGTTCCTGTTCGGGACTGAGATCGACTATGAGGTGACGCTCCTGGAAAGCGGCTTCAAGTTCAACAACCCCAACGTCGCCGAGGCCTGCGGCTGCGGCGAGTCGATTTCCTTCAAGGAAGCGCCCGGCACCTGATCCGGCGCTCCAGCGGCAGGAAAATACCGGGCGGGGCTTTTCCCGCCCTTTTGCTTTTCAGACCGGCGCGCAAGCGAATTGCGCCGCCCCGCCGCCGGTGCTACCAGTCACGCCCAAACAGCACATTCGGAGGCACCCCCATGCGGCGGAAACTGGCAGCAGGCAATTGGAAGATGAACGGCACCGGCGAAAACCTCGCTGAACTGGCGGTGCTGGCCGAAAGCCACGGCGCCCCCGCCGCTGACATCCTGATCTGCCCGCCTGCCACCCTGCTGTCGCGCGCCGCGGACACCGCCCGGGGCAGCGTCGTCGCCATCGGCGGCCAGGACTGCCACGCCAAGCCTGACGGCGCCCACACCGGCGATCTGTCGGCCGCGATGCTGAAGGACGCAGGCGCCTCTGCCGTGATCCTCGGCCACTCCGAACGCCGCGCCGACCACGGCGAAAGCGACGCGCAGGTCTGCGCCAAGGCTGAGGCCGCCATCGGCGAGGGCCTCACTGCCGTTATTTGCATCGGCGAAACCCTGGCGGAACGCGAGGCCGGCGACACGCTGAAAGTGGCCGGCACCCAACTGGCAGGCTCTGTCCCTGCCTCGGCCACCGGCGCCAACACCGTGATCGCCTATGAACCGGTCTGGGCCATCGGCACCGGCAAGGTCCCGACGCTGGAGCAGATCGCCGAAGTCCACGATTTCCTGCGCGCCGAGCTCACCGCCCGCTTCGGCGCGGAAACCGCGGACAGCATCCGCCTGCTCTACGGCGGCTCGGTCAAGCCGTCCAACGCTTCTGAAATCTTCGCCGTCTCCAACGTCGACGGAGCGCTTGTGGGCGGCGCCAGCCTCAAGGCCGCGGATTTCTCCCCGATCATCGCCGCGCTGGAAGCCAGCTGACCGGCGCCCTGCGGCGCAGGCTTCGGATTTGAGTATTTTCAGGAAAGATGAAGCCAATCAGTTTTCTTCTTTGCCTAAACACTCCGGGGTGAATTGGCCCGAAGGGACAAGAGGGGCAGCGCCCCTGCCCTGAAACGAAAAACGCCCCGGAACTCCGGGGCGTTTTCTTTTTGCGAACTCGCCTAGTTCGTGATGATCTCCGGCCCCATCACTGCATTTGGCAACACCGTCGACAGCCACGGCACGTAGGTGATCAGGATCAGGAACACGAACAGCACCGCCAGGAACGGAAGTGCGGCCCGCACCACCCCCATCATCGGCATCCCCGCAACACCCGAGGTCACAAACAGGTTGAGGCCGACCGGCGGGGKGATCATGCCGATCTCCATGTTGACCACCATGATGATGCCCAGGTGGATCGGGTCGATGCCCAGCTCGATGGCAATCGGGAACACCAGCGGTGCGACGATGACCAGGAGGCCCGAAGGTTCCATGAACTGGCCGCCGATCAGCAGGATCACGTTCACCACCACCAGGAACATGATGGGACCGAAGCCTGCCGACAGCATTGCGTTGGCGATATGCTGCGGCACCTGCTCATCCGTCAGCACATGCTTCAGGATCAGTGCGTTGGCGATCACGAACAGCAGGGTCACGGTCAGCTTGCCCGCCTCGAACAGCGTGTGCTTGGTGTCGCTGTGGAAGAACGCCGTGACCAGCGCATAGGGCTTCTTGATCAGCGGCGTCTTGGCTTCGCCGTCGCCGTTCGACAGCGGCCCCATGTCCTTGTAGACAAAGGAGGCGATCAGGAAGGCATAGACCGCCGCCACCGCCGCCGCCTCGGTCGGGGTGAAGATGCCGCCGTAGATGCCGCCCAGGATGATCACGATAAGGAACAGCCCCCAGCCGGCCTCGCGGCCCGAGGTGATGATCTCGCCCCAGCCCTTCCACTCGCCCTTGGGCAGGTTCTTGACCTTGGCCATCACATAGATGGTGACCATCAGAAAGAGACCCGCCAGCAGGCCCGGGATGACGCCCGCCAGGAACATCCGCCCGACGGAAACCTCGACCGCCGCCGCATAGACCACCATCACGATCGACGGAGGGATCAGGATGCCCAGTGTCCCTGCGTTACAGATCACGCCAGCCGCGAATTCCTTGGTGTAGCCCACCTGCCGCATGCCCGCGATCACGATGGAGCCGATGGCCACAACGGTGGCAGGCGAGGAGCCGGACAGCGCGGCAAACAGCATGCAGGCAAAGACGCCCGCAATTGCCAGACCGCCCGGCAGATGGCCGACGCAGGCGATGGAGAAGCGGATGATCCGCCGCGCCACACCGCCGGTGGTCATGAAACTGGACGCCAGGATGAAGAACGGAATCGCCAGCAGGGTGAAATGCCCCTCGAAGGCCTCAAACAGCGTGCCTGCCACGCTCGCCAGCGAGCTGTCGGAATAGATCAGCAGGAAGATGGTCGAGCTGAGGCCCAGCGACACCGCAATCGGCACCCCGATCAGCAGCAGGCCGATCACCATCGCAAAGAGGATTACCACTTCCATCAGTCATGCTCCCCGCGCTGCGCCTGCACTTCTGCAATTTCATCTTCGACCTCATGGCTGGCGACCAGCCGGTCCGCCTCGCCGCGGAAAATCTGGAACGCTGCCTGGATGAAGCGGAACACCAGCAAGAGCATCGACACCGGCAGCACCACATAAGGCACAACCTTCGGCAGCTTCTCGTAGGAATCGCCGTAGTTGATCAGGTCTTCCAGGAACTTGAACACCGCGACCATCGGCACGTCCTGCACCTCATAGAAACTCTGCGAGCGGGCCTTCATGTCGAACCCGGTCGGGAACCAGCGGCCCGAGGTGGGCGGCAAGTCGGCAAACACCGCCCAGTAGTCATAAGCGCCCTTCAGCAAGAGCAGCGAAAACACGATGCAGCATCCGGCGGCAAACAGCCCGACAGCGCGGCGCGCGCCGGGCGCCAGCATGTTGACAATGGCATCGACGCCCAGATGCGCATGGGCCTTGACCGCATAGGACGCGCCCAGAAGCACCAGCCAGGCGAACAGGAACACGGTCAGCTCCAGCGCCCACAGAATGTTGGAATTAAACACGAAGCGCGCGATCACATTGGCGAATGTTATCGCCGTCATCAGCCCCAGGAGGAGCGCGATCAGGGTTTCTTCGAGTGAGTTGATAAGCCCGCTCGGGCCGGTTCTGGACCCCGCCATGGCTGCCTCCCAAGTTTTGCGGAAAGGGGTGCAGGCGGCGGATCCCCGCGCCGCCCGCGGTCAGGAGGCCCCTCAAGCGGGCCTCCCGGGCAGTCCTGTCTTACAGGCCCGCGTTGATGGCTTGCGCCGCGTCGATCTTCTCCTGGCCGACGTCGCCTGCGAATTTCTCCCAGACCGGCTTCATCGCCTCGACCCAGGCCGCGCGCTGCTCGGGGGTCAGCTCGCGCACCACGCCGCCGGCATCGATGATCGCCTGCTTGGCCTCGCCGTTCACCTTGGTCGACTCGGCGTTGCGCACCGCGGTCACCTCGTTCAGGATGGTCAGGAACTGGTCGCGCACCTCGGGCTCCAGGCTGTCCAGCCAGTCGACGGAGGTCACCACCAGGTAATCCAGCGCGCCGTGATTGGTCTCGGTGATGCCGTCCTGCACCTCAAAGAACTTCTTGCCGTAGATGTTGGACCAGGTGTTCTCCTGGCCGTCCACAACTCCCTGCTGAAGCGCGCCGTAGACTTCCGAGAACGCCATCTTCTGGGGCGAGCCGCCGATCGCTTCCATCTGCGCCACCAGCACGTCCGAGGATTGCACGCGGAACTTCAGCCCGTTGGCGTCAGACGGCTCCACCAGCGGCTTGTTCGCGGACATCTGCTTCATGCCGTTGTGCCAGTAGGCCAGGCCCTGCAACCCGCGGCGCTGCATCGAGTTCAGCATCTCCTGGCCGGTCTCGGAGGCCTGGAAGGCATCCACGGCTTCGATGCTCTTGAACATGAACGGCAGGTCGAACAGGCGGAACTGCTTGGTGAACTTCTCGAACTTCGACAGGCTCGGCGCTGCCAGCTGCACGTCGCCCTGCAGCATCGCTTCCAGCACCTTGTTGTCATTGTACAGGGTGGAGTTCGGATAGACCTCCATGCACATGGTGCCATTCATCTCTTCGTTCACACGCTTTTCCAGCAGCGCCGCAGCAATCCCCTTGGGGTGCTTGTCGGTGTTGGTGACGTGGCTGAACTTCACCACGATCTCGCCATCGTCACAAGCCGCGCTTGCGGCGCCTGCGGAAACGGCCAGAGCCAGTGCGGTGGCGGCGGTTGTCAGGAATTTCATGGTCTTTTCCTCCCAGAAAAATCGTCTGTAAATCCGATGGTGCGCTCAGCGCAGGGCTGAGGCCTGGCAAGAGCATCCCAAGTTGCGGAAAACCGCTCAAGAATTGATTCGAGAATCACGGCGGCACGGGATTTTCCGCAATTTTGCATAGGCTTACGGACCTGCAAAAATGCGCCCGCGATGTGCCTGCAGCAAGCTGTGCGAAAACCCGCACAGGGCATTCCGGGCTTTGTGCGGAAATCCGCACAAATGTTAGCGCCTGACAGATTTACGGGAATCGTTTCGGGAGGCCCTCTCCCGTAGGGTGGGCAATCTGCCCACCAACCAACGCCAAACTGTAACCGCGAACGGTGGGCGGAATCGCCCACCCTACAGAGACAAGCCCGGGGTGTTGCGCCCCCGCCGTACGCACCGCTTGCCGCTCCTTAACCCGGGCCTGCGATACTCATTCCCGTCGCGACACCGGTGCGGACTGACACCCCGCACCAACAGGAGATCACAGGGCCCCCGAGACCACCTCCTCATTGGGTGCAGGGGCGTCCCGCACCGAAGGCTTCAGCGGACATGGGGGCTTGCGACCCCCGTCCTCCCTCCGCCCACGGCCCACCCCAGGGCTTCCCGGCGGCGCCGCCTCCTTGACTATCCCGGCCTCAGCGCCGGACAGAACGAACCGCAAGGCCCCTGCCCCAGCGCCCTCAGCGGCGGTAATCCTCGGGCCGGATGCCATAGCGGGCCAGCTTATCGTAAAATGTCTTGCGCGGCAGCTTCAGGGCTTCCGCGGCCGCAGCCGCGCGCCCGTTGGCACGGCCCAGCGCCGCGATCAGCAGCGACCGCTCCACCTGCGCCATCTGCTCCGCCAGCCCCAGGCCGGCCGCAGCCGAGGCCTCTTCCGGCATCCCCAGCACAAACCGCATCGCCGCCGACATCAGTGACCGCGCATTGCCCGGCCAGTCCTGCGCCATCAGCGCCGCCAGATGCTCTTGTGAAATCTCCGGCGCCTCGATCCCCGCCTGCTCTGCCGCCTGCGCCACGTAATGGCGGAACAGCACCGGGATGTCGCCGGGCCGCTCCGCCAGCGAGGGGATCCGCACCCGCATCACATCCAGCCGGTAAAACAGATCGGCGCTGAACCGGCCCGACTGCGCCAGCTCCGCCAGATCAGCACTGGAGCCCGCAATGATCCGCACCCCGCCGCCCTGCTCCAGCTGCGCCAGCAGCGCGTATTGCGCCGCTTCCGTCAGCGCCTGCACCTCATCCAGAAACAGCGAGCCGCCCGCCGCCTCCTGGCACAGCTCCGCCACCGTCTCTGCCGCCAGCCCGGCGGCCGGGCGTTTCACAAACGGGCCTTGCGCGGCCGGCGACATCAGGTGGATAACCTCCGCCACTTTGGAAATACCGCTGCCGGGCGCGCCGGTGACCAGCACCTCTGCCCCGGTCGGCGCCACCGCCCGCACCCGCTGGCGCATTTCCTTGGCCTGCGGCGAGGTCCCGAACAAGAGCCGCGCCGCCGGGTCTCCGGTCTCCAGCTGGTGCTTCAGCCGCCGGTTCTCCAGCACCAGCGCCCGGGTTTTCAAGGCGCGCTCCAGCACCGGCAGGAAATCGGCCGGCGCGCAGGGTTTTTCCAGGAAATCAAAGGCGCCCTGCGACATCGCCTTCACCGCCATCGGAATGTCGCCCTCGCCGGTCAGCAGCACCACCGGCAGCTCCTCGTCGGCGCCGCGGGCATAGTCCAGCAGATGAAACCCGTCCCGCCCCGGCATCCGGATATCAGAGACGATAATGCCCTCGAAGGCCGGGGTGATGTGATCCTTCGCCGCCACAAACGACCCGCAGGCCACCACATCGAGGTCGTTCAGCTCCAGCGTCTGCGCCAGCGCCTCGCGCACTGCCGCGTCGTCATCCACCAAGAGCACCTTGCGGGTCATGCGGCATCCCCCTTCTCGTCATCCTCGCGCCACGGCTCCAGCTCCACCGTGAACACCGCGCCGCCGCCGGTGTTGGCGCCGCGGATATTGCCGCCAAAGCTCTGCACCAGCCCGTAGGAGATCGACAGCCCCAGCCCCATGCCCTCGGAACTGCCCACCGCCTTGGTCGAATAGAACGGATCGAACATCTTCTCCGGCTCCTTGATGCCAGGGCCGCTGTCCTGCACCCGCACCAGCAGCCGCGGGCCGGTATCGATGGAGATCGAGATCACCTTCTCCACCTGCCCCTGCATGGCGTCGGCGGCGTTGTTGATCAGGTTCACGAACACCTGCGTCAGCCGCACCTCGCCGCCCCAGGCATGGACCGGTCCGCCGCAGGCCGCCGCATTCCAGCGCAGGTCGATGCGGTCCGCTTTCAGCCGCGGCATCGTCAGCTCCACCGCGGCGTCGATCACCTGCACCAGATCGACCTGCCCCATCGGCTCGCTCTCATTGCGGGCAAAGGCGCGCAGGTTCTTGATGATCCGCGCCATCCGCGCCGCCATATCGGCGATCCGGCCCAGGTTCTCGCCGGTGCGCTCCGCCTTGCCGCGCTGCAGGAAGGCGGCGCCGTTCTCGGCATATTGCTGGATCGCCATCAAGGGCTGGTTCAGCTCATGGCTGATGCCCGCCGACATCTGGCCGAGCGCCGACAGCTTGCCCGCCTGCACCAGTTCCTGCTGCGCCCGCTTCAGGGCGGCCTTAGCCTCCTCCCGCTCGCGCACCTCGCGGCGCAGCCGGGTGTTGGCCGCCGACAGGTCGCGGGTGCGCTGCTCGACCCGGCTTTCCAGCACCGCGTTGGCCTCCGCCAGGGTGCGCCGCCGCTCCATCACGATGAAAAGCATGGCGCCGAAGGCCAGGCACACCGCCGCCAGCGCCGCCGCCTGCAACAGCGCGATCCGCCGGGCCGGCGCCACGTCCACCAGGATTTCCCCGGTCATGCCGATGACCGGCAGTCCGACCGTCAGATGCAGCGCCCGGGCGGGCAGATAGGGGCTGCCCTGCAGGGACCAGATCTCGTGCCCTGCATAATACTCCCGGCCGGTCACGCGCGGGCTCTGCCCGTCAGCGCCGCGCCGCCAGAACAGCAGCTCCGACCGGTTGGCGATGAACACCTCGCCGCCCTCGTCGGTAAAGAACACCGCCGGCAAGGAGCCGCGCCAGGTCTGCTCCACATCCTCCACGTCGGCGACCACCACCAGGGCGCCCCGCACCCCGCCATCCGGGCCAAAGGCCGGGGCGGCATAGAAATACGCGCGCCCTTCCTCGGGCTGCAGCACCCCGTGGCCGGTGCCCAATGCGCCCTGCGTTGCCCGGACGAAATAGTCCTCCTGCGCCACGCTGGCGCCGGTCACCCCTTCGGCGGCCGCCAGCACCCGGCCGTCCGCCGCGGCAAAGAACACATCCAGCGCCGCGGTCTTGTCAGCGACCGCGCGCAGCAGCGCTGCCGCGCTGTCCCGTGCTGCGGGTGTGGAAAGATCCGCCAGAACCGGGTGCTCTGCAGTCAGCACAGCCAGCTCCTGATAGACCTGCAGCTGGGTGCTAACGCGGTCCGACGCCAGCGCCAGATCCGCCGCGCTGCGCTCTGCCAGGCTGTCCAGCGCCTGGCGGTAGCCATAAGACCAGACCGCAAGCGCCAATGCCGCCACGGCCAAAAGGAACCCGGCAGGCAGGCTCCAGCGAAGGAAGTGCTGTGTTTTCATTGCGGCACGTTATCAAAGCGCCCCTTGCATTGACCAGATGCAACGGCAACAACCGGTATATGAAGACTTTATCCCAATCCCCCACCGATCCCGCCTTTGTGCAGGACCCCTATCCCTTCTATGCCGCCGCGCAGGCCGAAGGGCAGCTCCACCATTGGCAGGACTACGGCATGGTTGCCGCCTTCGGCCATGCCGCCGTGCATATGCTGCTGCGCGACCGCCGCTTCGGCCGCGAGGTGCCGGACGAGCTGCGCACGGACGGCCCCGCCCATCTCGCCCCCTTCCTGGCGGTGGAGGCGCATTCGATGCTCGATGCCGAGCCGCCCCGCCACACCCGCCTGCGCCGCCTGGTGCTGCGCGCCTTCACCTCGCGCGAGATTGCGGCGCTGGAGCCCGGCATCAAGGATCTGTGCCACCAGCTGATCGACGCCTTCCCGGACCAGCCCTTCGATCTGCTGGATGCCTATTGCACCCAGGTGCCGGTGATCACCATCTGCCGCCTGCTGGGGGTGCCGGAAGAGATGGGCGCCAATCTCGTGGACTGGTCGCACAAGATCGTGGCGATGTACCAGGCCGCGCGCACCGAGGCGACCGAGCACGCCGCCGCAAACGCCTCGCAGGAATTCACCGATTTCCTGCGCGGCTACATCGAACAGCGCCGCAGCGATCCCCGCGACGACCTGATCACCCGGCTGATCGCGGCGGAGGAGGAAGGCGACAAGCTCTCCACCGATGAGCTGATCGGCACCTGCATCCTGCTGTTGAACGCCGGCCACGAGGCCACCGTGCATTCGCTGGGCAACGGCGTGAAGACGATGCTGCAGCAGGGCTGGCAGCCGGGCTGGCTGGCACCGGAGGGGATCGAGGGGCTGGTGGAGGAAATCCTGCGCTTCGACCCGCCTTTGCACATGTTCACCCGCTACGCCTATGAGGAGGCTGAGGTCTTCGGCCATACTTTCCAGCGCGGCGATCAGGTGGCCTTGCTGCTGGGCGCCGCCAACCGCGATCCCAAGGCGCTGGACGATCCGCACCATTTCGACCCGGCCCGGCCGCCGAAGGTGAACAAGAGCTTCGGCGGCGGCCTGCATTTCTGCGTCGGCGCGCCGCTGGCGCGGCTGGAGATGCAGATCGCGCTGCCGGTCCTGTTCGAGCGCTGCCCGGACCTGAAGCTGGCGGCAGAGCCGGAATACAGCAACAGCTACCACTTCCACGGCCTGACGCGGCTGCTGGTAACCCGCACCTGAGGACTGGGGCGCTCCCGCCAGCGCTGCAGGGATCACAGATCCCCTGGCGCAGTTGGGCCGGGCGCCGCTGCCGCGGCGCAGCGCCCCCTTTTCACCTTTGGCAAAATACTCCGGGGGTGAGGCGCCCCGGCGCCGAGGGGGCAGCGCCCCCTTCCCTCTCCCGCCCCGCCTGCCCGGGCCTCGTTCTCACTCCGGCAGGGCCGACAGCGCCGCCGTGCAGGGGCCGTCCAGCAGCCAGTCCCGGAACGCGGCCACCTTGGGGTCGTTCCATTTCTGCCGCTCGCCGATCAGCGCGTAAGCCCCGTCCGGGGTGCCGCAGGTCATGCCGGGGAACGGCAGCACCAGATCACCGCGGGCCAGTTCCTCCTGGCACAGGACCAGATCCGCCATCACCACCCCGGCCCCCATCACCGCCGCCCGGGTGGCCATATCCAGGTTGGGGAACGCCTCGCCGCTGGCCGGGTCTACCTGCTCCACCCCGAAGTGCTGCACCCAGGCCGGCCAGTCGCGGCGGCGCGGGCTTTCATGCAGCAGCCGCTGCCCGGCCAGTGCTTCCGGCCCGGCAGCCAGTGCCGGCAGCAGCGACGGGGCGCAGGCCGGGGCGAGGACCATTTCGAACAGCGGCAGCACCTCGATCTCCGGCGGCCGCCCGACGCGGTTTTCAACGGAAATACCCAGATCGTATTCCGCCGCCCGAAACCCCTTGCTGCTGTAGAAATCCGTGGTCAGCTGAAGCTTGATCTCCGGATGCGCGGCGCGGAACTGCTCCAGTTGCGGCAGCAGCCAGCGGATCGACAGCGTCGGCGGGCAGATCACCCGCAGCTCGGACGCATCCGCCGCGATCCGCTCCACCTCGTGCAGCATCTTCGCAAAAGCCTCTGTCAGCACCGGATAAAGCCGCCGCCCCGCCGCCGTCAGCTCCACCCCGCGGGCATTGCGGTGGAACAGCGGCACGCCGATGTGCTCCTCCAGAATCTTCACCTGGCGGCTGACAGCGCCGCGCGTGACGAACAGTTCCTCCGCGGCGGCGATGAAGCCCTGATGGCGGGCGGCGGCCTCAAAGGCACGCAGGGCGTTTAGGGGCGGCAGGCGCATCAGATCACCATGGGTCAGTTTTCCTGATCCATGGTGGAGATTAACTGGTTTGCGCGCAAGCCCCCTCCGCCCCTATCTCTCAGAGGCCAGAACGGAGGAAATTTCATGACTGCATACTGTGAGAAAGCGGATGCCCGGCACCACGGCTCGCCAGCCCGCAGCGTGCTTGGCTGGATTGCAGGTCTGACAGGACTGAGAAAAGCTGAGCCTTATGGTGCGGCATCCCCGGAAACGGTACAGGTGCCGCATAACGAGCTGCAGCGGCTGACGGAGACATCTCCGCATCTGCTGGCCGACATCGGCGTGATGCCGGAGGCGGCCTCTGGCGAGACATCCCCCTGGCGGCTGCAGGACGGGCGCCACCTGCTGCTGCGCCCGCCGCTGTGAGAGCCGGGGCGGCAAGCCGCCCGCCCTGCCCTCTAGCTGCCCAGCGGCAGCATGGTGGTCGACTTGATCTCTTCCATCGACAAAAGCGCGGTCACATTGTGCACTTTCACCTCTGAGATCAGCGCCTGGTAGAACACGTCATAAGCACGCGCGTTCTGCACCCGCACTTTCAAAATATAGTCGATGTCGCCCGCCAGCCGGTGCGCCTCCTGCACCTCGGGGCGTTCCTGCAGCGCCTTCAGGAACTTGGCCTGCCATTCCGCCTCATGCTCCGAGGTGCGGATGAGGACAAAGAAACAGGCCTCGAACCCCAGCGCCTCCGGGTCCAGCAGCACTGTCTGCTGGCCGATCACGCCGGCCTCCTTCAGCTTGCGGATGCGATTCCACACCGGGGTCTTGGAAGACCCAACCCGGCGGGCTATTTCATCCAGCGACTGGCTGGCGTCGCGCTGCAGTTCAGCCAGAATTTTCCGGTCCGTGCCGTCGATCCGCACCGTCATTCCTGTTTTCTCCTTATGTGAGGACCAATCGGCCCGATGTCCCGCCGCGGCAAAACCAATGTTCTTATTTCTGCGCCTATATAGCGCAATACCGGGAATATTTCCTATATCTACCCTCAAGTCAAACGCACTCAGAGGGTACAGGAATGTCCGCACCATCGACACATGCTGCCAATGCCGCCACTCACGCCCGTGGCAGCATGGACTGTATGGTTGCAGGCCAGGTGTGCTTTGCGGGCTCCGGCCCCGGCGATGCAGAGCTGCTGACCCTGAAAGCCCTGCGCGCGCTGCAAGCCGCCGACGTGATCCTGCACGACCGCCTGGTCAGCGATGAAATCCTGGCGCTGGCCGGCCCGCAGGCGGTGCTGGAAGACGCCGGCAAGGAAGGTTTCGGCGCTCAGGTCTCCCAGGCCGACATCAATGCCCGCCTGGTGGAACTGGCCAAGCAAGGCAAGAAGGTGCTGCGCCTCAAGGGCGGCGACCCGGCGATCTTTGCCCGCCTGGATGAGGAGCTGACCGCCTGCGAGGAAGCCGGTATCAGCTACAGCATCATCCCCGGCATCACCGCCGCCTCCGCAGCCGCCGCTGCCATCGGCCAGAGCCTGACCCAGCGCGGCCGCAACACCGCGGTGCGGTTCCTGACCGGCCACGCGATGACCGGCTTTGCCGATCACGACTGGGCCGCACTGGCGCGCCCGGGCGAGGTTGCCGCCGTCTACATGGGCAAGAAATCCGCCCGCTTCGTGCAGGGCCGCCTGATCATGCACGGCGCCGACCGCGCGACGCCGGTGACCATCATCGAAAACGCCTCCCGCCCCGAACAGCGGGTGCTGGAAACAACGCTGGACCGCCTGCCTGCCGACCTGGATGCGGCCGGTTTTGACGGCCCTGCCCTCACATTCCTGGGCCTTGCCCCGCGCCAGGCGGCGGCAGCCCTGAACGATCTCAAAACGGAGCTTGCATAATGGCCCGCGCCTTTACGCCCAAAGTCATCACCGCCAACGACCTGCTCGAGGGCGACGTGATCTATTTCACCGCTGACAACACCTGGACCCGGAACCTGTCCGAGGCCGAGCTGATCACCGATGAGGCCGAAGCCCAGCTGCGCCTGATCGAGGCGGAGAAGCAGAACATCCGCATCGTCGGCGCCTATCTGGCCGACGCCAAGGCAGGCCCGAACGGCCCTGAACCGACCCACTTCCGCGAGGAATTCCGCCGCACCGGCCCCTCGAACTACTTCCACGGCAAACAGGAGGCTGAAGCCAATGTATAAGTACAATGAATTCGACGAAGCCTTTCTGGCCGAACGCAACGCCCAGTTCCGCGCCCAGGTCGAGCGCCGCATCGACGGCTCCCTCACCGAGGATGAGTTCAAGCCGCTGCGCCTGATGAACGGCGTCTACCTGCAGCTGCACGCCTACATGCTGCGGGTCGCGATCCCCTATGGCACCCTGAACCCGAACCAGATGCGCACCCTGGCGCTGCTGGCCGAGAAGTGGGACAAGGGCTACGGCCATTTCACCACCCGCCAGAACATCCAGTACAACTGGCCCAAGCTGCGCGACCTGCCGGACATGCTGGACGCGCTGGGTGAGGTCGGGCTGCACGCCATCCAGACCTCCGGCAACACCATCCGCAACACCACCGCCGACCATTTCGCCGGTGCCGCCGCGGATGAGCTGACCGATCCCCGCCCCTATGCCGAGCTGATCCGCCAGTGGTCGACCGACCACCCGGAATTCCAGTTCCTGGGCCGCAAGTTCAAGATCGCCATCACCGGCAGCAGCGCCGACCGCGCCGTGATCAAGGCGCATGACGTGGGCCTGCAGGTGGTGGAGCAGGACGGCAAGGTGGGCTTCAAGGTCATCGTCGGCGGCGGCCTGGGCCGCACCCCGATGATCGGCCAGGTGCTGCGCGAATTCCTGCCGCAGGCGGATCTGCTGCCCTACCTGGAGTCGGTTCTGACCGTCTACAACGTGCTGGGCCGCCGCGACAACAAGTACAAGGCGCGCATCAAGATCACCGTTTCCGAGAACGGCATCGACACCTACCGCGCGATGACCGAGGAAGCCTTCATGGCGATCCGCGGCCAGTACGACGGCACCGACCAGCAGCTGCTGGAAGAGATCAAGACGCATTTCCAGGCGCCGGAGTTCCGCTCCGCCCCGACCGATGCGTTCGATGCGGCTTATGCAAACGACCCGGTGTTCCGCGCCTGGGCCGACACCAACCTGCACGCGCACCGCGCCGAGGGCCACGCCATTGCCACCATCTCGATCAAGGCGCATGGCCAGACCCCGGGCGACGCGACCGCTGAGCAGATGCGGGTGATGGCCGACCTGGCCGAGCAGTACGCCTATGGCGAGCTGCGCATCAGCCACCAGCAGAACGTGATCCTGCCGCATGTCCACAAGAACGACCTGCCGGCAATCCACGCCACGCTGAAGACGCACGGCCTGGCCACCGCCAACATCGGCCTGATCTCGGACATCATCGCCTGCCCGGGCATGGACTACTGCGCGCTGGCGACCGCCCGCTCGATCCCGGTCGCGCAGGAGATCGCAACCCGCTTTGACGAGCTGAAGATGGAGCACGACATCGGCCATCTGCAGATCAAGATCTCGGGCTGCATCAACGCCTGCGGCCACCACCACGTTGCCCATATCGGCATCCTGGGCCTGGACCGCGCCGGCGTCGAGAACTACCAGATCACCCTGGGCGGCGACGCCACCGAGACGGCTGCCATCGGCACCCGCACCGGCCCCGGCTTTGCCTATGACGAGATTGTTCCGGCCGTGGAGCGGATCGTCGAGGTCTACATGGCCCAGCGTGACAGCGCCGAGGAAACCTTCCTCGAAACCTACCGCCGGATCGGCATGGAGCCGTTCAAGGCAGCACTGTATCCCGAGGCTCAGAAAAAGGTCGCCTGATCTGATGTTCCATTCAGCCGGAAACAAGCCCGCCGGGGAAGCCGAGCTTCTCCGGGACCGGGAGCTGGCCGCCAAGGCGGAGGCGCTCAACGCGCGCTTCCGCCACCATTCGGCCACCTCGGTGATGGAGGGCGCATTGCGGGACGCGGGGCACATCGCCCTGGTCTCCTCTTTCGGCGCGGAATCCGTGGTGCTCCTGCATATGGCCGCGATCATCGACCCGATGACGCCGGTTGTGTTCGTGGACACCGAACTGCTGTTCACCGAAACGCTGATCTATCAGCAGGAGGTGAGCGAGCGGCTGGGCCTGCGCAATGTGCGCATCATCCGCGCCGACGATATCGCCGAGAAGGATCCCTACGGGGCCCTCAAGTTCAGCGACAAGGACGCCTGCTGCACCCTGCGGAAAACCGTGCCGCTGCAAAAGGCGCTGGCGGACTACGACGGCTGGATCACCGGCCGCAAGCGGTTCCAGTCCGGCACCCGTGCCGCGCTGGAGTTCTTCGAGGTCGAAGAGGGCACCGGGCGGCTCAAGATCAACCCGCTGGCCCACTGGGCGCCCGAGGACGTGCGCGCCTATATGGACGAAAACCGCCTGCCCCGCCATCCGCTGGTGGCCAAGGGCTACCCGTCGATCGGCTGCGCGCCCTGCACCAGCCCGGTCAAGGAAGGCGAAGACCCGCGCGCCGGCCGGTGGCGCGGGGAAAACAAGGAAGAATGCGGCATCCACGTGGTGGACGGCCAATTCGTACGCACAGGAGCGTGAGTGAGATGACTGTTATCGTGACCGACACCGGCTTTGCCGCTGATGACTGGACCGGCGGCTTTGACGGCGCCAACGTGCTGGAGCTGGCCTCGGACGCCAATCTGAACGACGTGTCGCTGGACGGCGTGGAGCTGGTGCGGGTACAATTCCCCAGCTTTGCGGACGGCCGCGGCTTCACCCTGGCCCGCCAGTTGCGGCTGAAGGGCTATGAGGGCCGCCTGCGCGCCTTCGGCCATGTGATCGCCGACCAGTACGCCATGGCCCGCCGCTCCGGCTTTGACGAGGTGGAGCTGAGCGACGACCTCGCCGCCCGCCAGCCCGAGGACCAGTGGCTGGCCCGCGCCAACTGGAAGGACCACAGCTATCAGGCCCGCCTGCGCGGCAGCACCGCTGCCCGCTGAGCCAGCCAGACCCGAACCCGGGATCCCCCGCAGACCGGTTCCGTTGCGTTCAGCGCGGAGCCGGTTTCGCAAAACAGGGGGTTTTCCTGACCTGTATCAAAGACTAATCAGAGGTGCCGGCTTCTCCTCCGGCAGAGTAACCGATGAATGAGATGACCGCCGTGACCGACACCGCAACCGACCCGAAACCGGCCAAGGCCGTTCCGGCGCTGCCCGACGCCCAGACCGTGACCCAGGTGAAACACTGGACCGACCGGCTGTTCTCCTTCCGCTGCACCCGTCCTGCGTCCCTGCGGTTCCGCTCCGGCGAGTTCGTGATGATCGGCCTGATGGGCGACCCGGACCCCAAGACCGGCAAGCAGAAACCGCTGCTGCGCGCCTATTCCATCGCCTCCCCCAGCTGGGACGAGGAAATGGAATTCTACTCGATCAAGGTGCAGGACGGCCCGCTGACCTCCAAGCTGCAGCACATCCAGGAAGGCGACGAGATCATCCTGCGCCCCAAGCCGGTCGGCACCCTGGTGCATGACGCGCTGCTGCCGGGCAAGCGGATCTGGTTCTTTGCCACCGGCACCGGCTTTGCGCCCTTTGCCTCGCTGCTGCGCGAGCCGCAGACCTATCAGGATTACGACGAGGTGATCATCACCCACACCTGCCGCGAGGCCGGTGAGCTGACCTATGGCCGCGAGCTGATCGAAAGCCTAAAGGACGATGAGCTGCTGAACGAGGTGATCGGCGAAGGCTTCTGGAAGAAGATCAAATACTACCCGACCACCACCCGCGAAGAGAGCCCGAAGATGGGCCGCATCACTGACCTGATGCGCTCCGGCGAGGCATTTTCCGATCTCGGCGTGCCGCCGCTGAACCCGGACACCGACCGCGCGATGATCTGCGGCAACCTGGCCTTCAACCTGGAGCTCAAGGACCTCTTTGAGAACACCTACGGGCTGGAAGAAGGCGCCAACTCCAAGCCGGCGCACTTCGTGGTCGAAAAGGCGTTCCTGGACTGATCCGGCGCCGGGCCGCCCCTGCGGGCTGCCCTGATTTTGACACCGTTTTGACGGGAGGCTGCCGCCTCCCGTTTATCATTTGTTGGGGATGAATCGGTATCCCGGTTGCTGAGATCCAGAATGGAGCAGCAGCAGATGCACAACGAACCGGTCCCCGGGCAGGCGCCCGTCTTTCAGTCCGTCAGAACCGAAGCAGGCAAGGCCCGCGTCCGCGCCGCGCTGACCGGGTTCCAGAACCGCCCGGACCAGGTGCAGCCGTCGACCCCGGAAAAGCTTGCCGCCATCAAGGCCGGTTTCGATCTGCGCGCCATGGCGCCGCAGGACATCGACCGGATGTTCGACGCGCTGGTGCAGGCAGGCCACGCGATGACCGCGCCGATGCTGCTCTTGAATTCGATGGGCGACCGCTTCCGCAGCCATTTGGCGGGCCTCACCGGCAAGGACTACGACGGCGGCAAGGCCCTGGACCTGATCGCGGTGGCGCAGCTGCAGATCCAGCGCGCCCGCAAGCAGGGCGGCGCCAGCGGCGGCTGGGAAAGCTTCCTGTCCTTCCTGGTGCCCCAGTCTCCGGCTGACCAGCCCGCGGCCCAGGCACCGCTGGACCATATGGCGCGGCTTGCCCAGCAGGCGCAGGCCCGTCCCAACTGACCCGTCCCAACCGACGCGGCCAGCCGCACCGGCCCCATCCCGTGATACAAGAAAGGCGGCCAGGAGAATCCGGCCGCCTTCTTCTCGCGTTCAGTGCCTGTCAGCCGGCTGGATCACTCGCTCGCGGTTGCGGCATCATCAGTTGTGCCGGTTGCAGCAGTGCCGGACTGGTTCAGCAGCTCCTCAGCTGCGGAAGTTGCGCTGTCCACCGCTTCGGTGGCGGCGTCCGCCGCGCCGGCCGCGGTATCCGCAGCGCTGTCAACCGCAGTGGCCGCTGCATCCGCCGCAGTGCCGGTGGCGTCCCCGGCCGCTTCAGCTGCGCTGTCAATCGCGTCGCCCACGGTTTCCGTGACTGCACTGGCGGCCTCGTTCACCGCATCCTGCGCGGCCTCGACGGCAGCACCCGCGGCCTCGGCGCCGGCCTCAACCGCCTCATCCACCGCCTCAGCAGCGTCCTCGGCCGCTTCCTCTGCCGCGGCCGCCGGTTCTTCCGAGATTACCGGCTCGGTGCTGCTCTGCTCTTCCTGCACCGCCGGCGCCTCAGCCGGGACCGGCTCCTGCGCGTCCTGGCGGCTGACCACCACATAGGCTCCAACTGCTGCGGCGCCCAGCGCCAGCACGATCAACAACTGTTTCATGGGTCTTTCTCCTCACTCCTGCCGGCCCGCCCGGGCCGGGGCCGCAGCTGATGCGGCATCTGCCCTGCCAGATGGCGTTGCGAAGGGCACAGCTCAAGGGGGAAGTTTAGCATATATGCGTCACGGGCGGCGCCGCGCCGCAGATCCGCGCGAAACTGGCGGAAGGCCGCCGCAATCGCGCAATTTCAGGCTGTTGCGCGCCGCCCCTCGCCCGGTGCCGGCGCCGGTTTCGCATCTGTTTTCCGGGCCTTTTGCAACATGCGGCCTTGAAAAGCGCCTTTCCTGCCGCCATACCGCCCATAACGCTTGAATCACATGCGCGGGGGCAGTAGCGTTCCCGCACTTTTTGCAATGACAGAAGGATCGCAGTCATAGCCCGCAGACCTCATAACGCGCCGCCGCAACGCGACACCGGCCCGCGCGTCAACGAAAAAATCCGTGCCTCCGAAATCCGCCTGATCGGCGCCGATGGCGAAAACGTCGGGGTTGTTCACCCGGCCAAAGCCATGGACATGGCGGCAGAGGCCGGACTTGATCTGGTTGAAATCTCGCCCAACGCCAACCCGCCCGTGTGCAAGATCATGGACTTTGGCAAGTTCAAGTACGAACAGCAGAAGCGCGAGAGCGAAGCCCGCAAGAAGCAGAAGATCATCGAGGTCAAAGAGGTCAAGTTCCGCCCCAACACGGACACCCATGATTACGATGTGAAGATGCGCAATGTCGTCAAGTTCCTGGAGCACGGCGACAAGGTGAAGGTCACCCTGCGTTTCCGCGGCCGCGAAATGGCGCACCAGAACCTGGGCCGCGAGCTGCTGGAGCGGGTTGCCGAGGACGTCAAGGAAATCGGCAAGGTCGAGAACATGCCGAAGATGGAAGGCCGCCAGATGATCATGATGATCGGGCCGCTGGCCAAGAAATAAGCCGCGCACCGCTGATGCCGGACACCGCCCCGCAGGCCGCCGCCTGCGGGGTTTTCTTTTGCTTCAGTTAGCGCTGCCTTAACGCCTGCCCGCTATACCGGTGCCATCCTTACTGAAAGCAGACGCATGACCAGCTTGACCGACGTTCAGAACACCGCTTTCCTGGCCATCGGCCCCAGCCGCATCGCCGCCCTGTCGCTGCTGGCGCTGGCGCAGGTGCCGGAAGGGGCGGACGGTGCCAGCGCGGAGGAGGTTCTGGCGCTGTCGGTGCAGCGTCTCACTTCCGCGCATGACATGCTCGGCAGCAGGCTGGATGCTATGCTGGCGGAGTGCAGCTATGCCCTGCCTGCCGAACTGGAGGCCAAGCGCCAGTCCTGTCTGGAGTTGCTGTCGCCGCTGCATCACGCGGTGACAGCCGCAGATGGCGCGGTGCTGGCGCATGCGCGCGCGGTGCCGGATCTGGCCGCCCTCTGCCTGTACCGGCTGGAACCGGCAGTATCGGAGTTTCTCGAGGACATGGTGGAAACCTTGCGCGAGGCGCAGCAGCAGCGCGAAGAAGAGCGCGACGCGCAGATGCGGGCCACCATCGCCACCGCCGAAGGCGTCGGCAAGAATATCAAGTTCATTTCCTTCAACGCCTCGATCGAGGCGGCGCGGATCGGCGAGATGGGCAAGGGATTTGCCGTCATTGCCACCGAGATCCGCGAATTGTCCGGCAGGACCCAGAACCTGCTGGAGGAAATGTCCGGCTACCTGAAACACTGACAGAAACAGGCGCCGGAGACCGGCGCCTGCATCGTTGCCTCGCCGCTGCGGGCTACCTCGCCGCGGCCACCGCCCGTTTCGCCATCACACCGGCCAGATGGGCGCGGTATTCCTTGGTGCCGTGCAGATCGCCGATCATGCCGGCAGCATCGACGCTGAGGCCGTCCAGCGCACCGGGGGCGAAATCGGCATCCAGCGCCGCCTCAGCCTCTGCCCAGCGGAACACGCCCTCCTCCGACGCGCCGGTCACGGCCACCCGCACCCCGGCGGCGTATTTGGCCACGAAGACGCCGACCAGCGCGAAACGGGACGCAGGCTGCAGGAACTTCTGATAGCTGGCCTTCTCCGGCACCGGGAAACGCACCGCGGTGATGATTTCGCCCTCCTCCAGCGCCGTCTCGAACAGGCCCTGGAAGTACTCATCGGCGGTGATCTCGCGCCTGTTGGTGACGATGGTTGCGCCGCTGCCCAGCGCCGCCGCCGGATAACAGGCCGCCGGGTCATTGTTGGCCAGCGAGCCGCCGATGGTGCCGCGGTTGCGGACCGCCGGGTCGCCGATGTGGCCGGCCAGATCCGCCAGCGCCGGATAGCTGCCCGCTGCGGCCTCTGCCACCGCGGCATGGGTGACGGCACCACCGATGGTCAATACGCCGTCATTGTCGCTTATCTCCTTCAGCTGCGGGATGCCGGTGAGGGAGACCAGTTTCGACGGCATCGCCAGCCGCTGCTTCAGCGTCGGGATCAGCGTTTGCCCGCCGCCCAGCGCCTGCGCGTCCTCATCCGCCAGCGCGGCCACGGCCTCGGCGACGGTTGAGGGCTTCTCGAACTCGAATTCATACATCTTCTTTTCCTTTCCAAAGAGCACTCAGGCTCTTCTTCTGGCTGGAAATATCCCGGGGGTGCGGGGCAGCGCCCCCGCGAACACCTCATCCATTCATCGCCGCCCAGACCCGCGCGGGCGACAGCGGCATGTCGATATGGGTGACATTCTTGCCGCCCGACTTCAGCGCGTCGATCACCGCGTTGACCACTGCCGGCGGCGAGCCGATGGCGCCGGCCTCGCCGCAGCCTTTCACCCCAAGGGGATTGTGGGTGCAGGGGGTCTGGCAGGAATGGTCCACCTGGTAGAACGGCACGTCATCGGCCCTGGGCATCGCATAATCCATGTAGGACGCCGACAGCAGCTGACCGTCCTCGTCATAGGCCGCATTCTCCAGCAGCGCCTGGCCGATGCCCTGCCCCAGCCCGCCGTGGACCTGGCCGTCAACGATCATCGGATTGATGATATTGCCGAAGTCATCCGCCGCCGAGAACCGTTCGATGGTGACCTTGCCGGTGTCGGGATCCACCTCCACCTCGCAGGCATAGGCGCCGGCCGGATAGGTGAAGTTGGCTGGGTCATAGAACGCGGTTTCCTCCAGCCCCGGCTCCAGCTCCTCCAGCGGGTAGTTGTGGGGGACGTAAGCCGTCAGGCAGACATCGCCCCAGGCCACCGACTTGTCGGTGCCCGCCACGGTAAACTGGCCGTCCTTCAGCTCGATGTCGGCGTCGGAGGCCTCCATCAGATGGGCGGCGATCTTCTTGGCCTTGGCGATGATCTTCTCTGTCGCCCGCACCATGGCCGAGCCGCAGACCGCGATAGAGCGCGAGCCGTAGGTGCCCATGCCGAACGGCACCCGCCCGGTGTCGCCATGCACGATGTCGACCATGCTTTCGTCGATGCCGATCATGTCGGCAACCACTTGCGGGAAGGTGGTCTCATGCCCCTGCCCGTGCGCATGCGCCCCGACCATCACGCTGATGGAACCGGTGGCATTGACCCGCACGGTGGCGGCGTCATACAGACCCGCGCGCGCGCCCAGCATGCCGACGATGTTCGAGGGTGCAATCCCGCAGGCCTCGATGTAGCAGTTGACGCCCAGACCGCGCAGCTTGCCCTTCTTCTCGCTCTCGGCACGGCGGGCGGCAAAGCCAGCCACATCGGCGATCTCCTCCAGCTTGTCCATGGTGGCGACGTAATCGCCGGTGTCATAGGTCAGCGCCACCGGGGTTTCATAGGGAAACTCGGTGATGAAGTTCTGCCGCCGCAGCGCAATCGGGTCGACACCCAGCTCGCGCGCGGCCTTGTCGATGACGCGCTCCAGCTGATAGGTCGCCTCCGGCCGCCCGGCCCCGCGGTAGGCATCGACCGGCACCGTGTTGGTGAACACGGTCTTGACGTTCACCTGCACGATGGGCGTCTTGTAGTTGCCCGCCATCAGGGTGCCGTGCAGGTAGCTGGGCACCGAGGTGGCAAAGGTCGAGAGATACGCGCCCATATTGGCCATCGTGTTGGTGCGCAGCGCGGTGAAGTTGTTGTTGCTGTCCAGCGCCAGCTCGATCTTCGTCACATGGTCGCGACCATGAGCGTCCGAGATGAACGCCTCGGACCGGGTGGAGGTCCATTTGACCGGCCGCCCGCAAGCCTTGGCCGCATGGGTGCAGAACGCCTCCTCGGCGTAGTGGAAGATCTTGGAGCCGAAGCCGCCGCCCACATCCGGGGCCACCACGCGGACCTTGTGTTCAGGCAGGCCCAGCACAAAGGCGCACATCAAGAGGCGGATCACATGCGGGTTCTGGCTGGTGGTGTGCAGCGTGTATTCATCGGTGCCGCGGCTGTATTCGCCGATGGCGACACGCGGCTCCATCGGGTTGGCGACCAAGCGGTTGTTGACCAGCTCCAGCGTGGTCACATGCGCGGCGCTGTCAAAGGCCGCCTGCACCGCGTCGTCGTCGTCATTGCCGAACACCCAGTCATAGCAGAGATTTGAGCTGAGATCCTCATGCACCTTGGCGCTGTCCTCCGCCAATGCCGCGGCCATGTCGACCACCACCGGCTTGTCCGTGAGGTCCAGTTCGATCGCCTCGGCGGCATCGCGGGCCTGTTCCACCGTGTCGGCGACCACGGCGGCGACGATCTCGCCCACATGGCGGATCGTATCATGCGCGATGATCGGATGGCGCGGCTCCTGCTGCGGGTTGCCGTGGCGGTCGGTGACGCCCCAGCCGCAGGGGATGCCGCCGACCTCGGCGAAATCGGCGCCGGTGAAGATTTTCACCACGCCGGGCATCGCCTCGGCTGCACTGGTGTCGATGGAGTTGATGGTCGCGTGGGCCACATCGGCGCGCAGGAAATGCACATGTGCCTGGCCGTTCACGTTGATGTCGTCGGTATAATTCCCGGCTCCTGTCAGGAACCGCACGTCCTCGCGCCGCTTGGGGCTGGCGCCGATGCCGTTATCCTTGGGCATGTCTGGTCTTCCTCCCTGGAGGGTGCCGCCGTGGCGCACCTCTTGGTCACGTTCTCCTTGTTCAGTTCAGGCCGTGCCCGGCCTGGGCCGTCGCAAATTATTCCGCCGCGATGGAGGAAACATCCTGGCCCGAGGCCGCCATGATCGCTTTGACGATATTGTGGTAGCCGGTGCAGCGGCACAGGTTGCCTTCCAGATAGTCGCGGATCTCCGCCTCGCTTGGCTTGGGGTTGTCCTTCAGCAGCGCTGCCGCCGACATCACCATGCCCGGCGTGCAGAAGCCGCACTGCAGCCCGTGGTGATCCTGGAACGCCTGCTGGATCGTGTTCAACGAGCCGTCGGCGTTGGCCTGCCCCTCGATGGTGGCAACCTCGGCGCCCTCGGCTTCCAGCGCCAGCATGGTGCAGGCTTTCACCGCCTTGCCGTCCACATGCACCACGCAGGCGCCGCACTGGCTGGTGTCGCAGCCCACATGGGTGCCGGTCAGCCCCAGTTCTTCGCGCAGGAATGATGACAGCAGCGTGCGCCCTTCAACGTCGCCGCTGGCAGCCTTGCCATTCACGGTCATGGAGACCTTGGCCATAGTACCCTCCCTTTAGCTTGTTTTTGTCTGGCTGAGGGGAGTTAAGCACGGGTGCCCCCGTTCCGCGAAGTGTTTTCCGGCGGGAACACTGCGCAAATTCGCGTCAGCAGGGCTTACCCATGGTTGTGACCTTGCGTCACAAATCCCGCGCCGCAGCGCCGCATTCAGCCTTCTGCGTCGCGGCGCGGCATCGGGCGGGTGGGAATCTCCTTCAGCAGCCCGCCGACGCCCATGGCGGCGATATCGGCGGAACTCACAGGCAATCCGCAGATCACCCGCTCCAGCACCCAGTCGGCGCCATTGAGGGCCGGAGAGCGGGCGCAACCCGGCAGGCCGATCACCGGTTTGTCTTGGAAAGTGCCCAGGAACAGCAGGTTGCCGGGGTCGACCGGCATGCCGAAGCGGGTCACGGTGCCGCCTGCATTGCGCAAAGCCTGCGGTGCCACGTCGTGCGGGTCGGAGGTGGCCGAGCCGGTCAGCACCAGCACCAGCTGTCCCGGTGCGGCGGTGATGGCCTCGGCCAGCGCGTCCTCGCGGTGCGGCACCACCACGCGCTGCGACAGGCTGATGCCCATCCGGTGCAGCCGCCCCGCCATCGCGGCGCGGCCCTTGTCCGGCGGGGTCTCCGCGCTCACCCGGGTTTCGATCAGCGTGGCGGAGGACAGCACCGGCGGCAGCATCCGGATCGCATCCCCGGCGCCCGCGCTGGCACGGCGGACGGCATCGGCAGGCACGCCATAGGAGATGATCTTGATCGTCGCCAGCATGCCGTCCGCATCGGCGCGGTGGTAATCCGGCACGGTGGCGACGGTGATCATCGGGTCCACCGCGTTGACCGCCTCCAGCTTGTCCCGGTCCAGCCGCACCAGCCCGGCGCCTGTGGCATAGAGGTTCACCCGGCCGGTCCCTGCCCCCGAGATGCGGATGCCCTGTGCGGACGGGTCCGGCACCAGCGCATGCGCCAGCGCTTCGGCGGCGGCGTCCTCATGCATGTCGGCGGGGTCGAGCCGGGCAACGGTCAGGGTTTCATGGCCAGCGGCGGAGAGGTCTGCGAGGTCCTCAGCGGTCAGCTCCGTGCCCTTGGCCACCTTGCGGCTGGCGCCCTGCAGGGAATGCGCGAGGATGGCGCCCTCGGTGTCGTTCAGGGGAACCGGGCCGAACCTCATGGCTGTTTGCCGCGCAGGACGGCGGTCATCTCAGACAGAATCGAGACGGCGATTTCCGCCGGGCTGGCGGCGCCGATGTCCAGGCCGATGGGGCCGTGGATGCGGGCAATCTGGTCTTCGGTGAACCCGGCCTCCTGCATCCGGGCGACGCGGGCGGCGTGGGTTTTCTTGCTGCCCAGCGCGCCGATGTAGAACACATCCGCCGCCAGCGCGGCCTGCAGCGCCGGATCGTCCAGTTTCGGGTCATGGGTCAGCAGCACCAGCGCGGTGCGGGTGTCGAGGCCGAGCTTTTCGACGGCTTCGTCCGGCCAGTCGTCCATCAGGGTTTCGCCGGGGAAACGCTCAGCAGAGGCGAAGGCCGTGCGCGGGTCGATGATCACCGGGTCATAGCCGGCAATCCGCGCCATCGGCACCAGCGCCTGGGCGATGTGGACCGCACCGACGCAAACCAGCCGCAGGGGCGGGTTATGGACGGCGACAAATGTCTCGCCGTCCTCCTCCAATCCGGAGCGGTCCATGCGCATGCGGTCCGGATAGCCAGAGCGGGTGAGCCGCCGGGAGCCGGTGGCGAGATTCACTTCATAGGCCGCGGGGGTACGGCTGGTGCGGGCCGCCACCAGCTCTTCCAGCAGTTCCGCAGGCAGCGCGGAACCGACTGGCTCCACCAGCACCTTGATGGTGCCGCCGCAGGCCAGGCCAACGGCAAAGGCGTCCTCGTCGCTGACGCCGAACTCCAGCAGCCGGTGCTTGCCGTCCTGCAGCGCCTCCAGCGCCTCGGCCACCACCGCGCCCTCGACGCAGCCGCCGGAGACCGAGCCCTCGATCCTGCCGTCCCCGGAAACCACCAGCTGCGAACCGGTGCGGCGCGGGGCGGAGCCCCAGGTCTGCACCACGGTCGCGAGTGCCGCGCCGGTGCCCGCCTTGTGCCAGTCCAGCGCGGTTTCCGGGGCGTGCTCAAAAGGGGTCATGGTCTGCATCGGCGGGCTTTCCGGATTCCGGTGAGAGTTGTTCTCAAAATCGGCACTTGGGCGGCGGATTGCAAGCGGCGGCGCTCAGAGCAGTGTCATCAGCCGCGCCTTTTCACCTGCGTCGGAGGGGCTGGAGATCACCAGCGCCAGATCCTGCAGAGAGGCGATGGAGTGGCCGGCGCGGAAGCTGTCTGTATGAGGCAGCATGGCGCGGATTCCTTTCGCCTTGGGGGCGAAGCCGTCCCAGCGCAGCAGCGGGTTCAGCCAGATCAGGCGGCGCGAGGACAGCTGCAGGCGCTGCATTTCACGCGCCAGCCCTTCCGGATCGCCGCGGTCCAGCCCGTCGGTGATCAAGAGCACCACCGCGCCCTGCCCCATCACCCGGCGCGACCAGTCGCGGTTGAAGGCATGCAGGCAGTCGCCGATTCGGGTGCCGCCCTCCCAGTCCTGCGCCTCTGCCCCCGCTGCGGCCAGCGCCGCGTCCACATCGCGCTGCGCCAGATGGCGGGTGATGTTGGTCAGGCGGGTGCCGAAGGTGAAGCCATGCACCCTGGCCCAGCCCTGCCCCTTGGCGTTGGCGGCGGCATGCAGGAAATGCAGGATGATGCGGCTGTACTGGCTCATCGAGCCGGAGATGTCGCAGAGCACCACCAGGTTGGGCCAGCGGATGCGGCGCTTGGCGCGGGCGATGGTTTGCAGGTCGCCGCCCTGGCGGGCGGCCTTGCGCAGGGTGCGGCGCCAGTCGGCCCGCTGCCCGCGTTTTGCGGCCATCAGGCGGCGGGACTGGATCGGCGTCACCGGCAGTTTCAGCTGTGCCAGGATGCGCTTGGCCTCGGCGGCCTCAGCGCTGCTCATCTGCTCGAAGTCGAGCGTTCTCAGCCGCTCCTCTGCCGACATGGTGCGGGAGGCGTCGACCTCAATTTCCGTTCCCTGGACCTCCTCCTCCGGGGTGTCCGGCTGGTCCAGCATACCGTCCAGCAGCGCCTCGGCGGCGCGTTTCTCAGCGGGTTTGGCGGGGCGGTCCTCCTGCACGCCGCGGATCGCGGGCAGCATGGCGGCCATCATCTGCTCCAGATACCGCGGATCCCGCCAGAACAGGCGGAAGACCTGGGCGAACACGGTGCGCTGCTCGGGCTTGGTGACGAAACAGGCGTGCAAGGCCCAATAGAAGTCCTGACGGCTGGTGAAGCCTGCGGCAGCCACCGCGCGCACCGCATCCAGCACCCGGCCCGGGCCGACGGGCAGCCCGGCCTTGCGCAGGGCGCGGGCGAAGTGGGTGATGTTGCGGAGCAGCTTGGGATTGTCCGGCAGGGTGAGCGGCGGGTAGTCAGGCATTACCGCTCATGGGGGCGCTGCCCCAAACCCCCGGGATATTTCCGGCCAGAAGAAGCATCAGGCGGCGTCCAGACTTGCACGGGCCTCATCGAGGATGCGCTTGGCCTCGGAGCCGTGCAGCCGGGCGATGTCATCCTGGTATTTGAGGATGGCGCCCAGGGTGTCGGCGATCACCTCGGGGCTGAGCGTGATGACGTCGAGCGCCAGCAGGCAGTTGGCCCAGTCGATGGTTTCGGCAACACCGGGTTTCTTGAACAGATCCTCGGTGCGCAGGGCCTGCACGAAGGCGACGATCTCGCGGCTGAGCTGCTGGCTGGCCTCGGGCGCACGGGCGTTGAGAATGTCCACCTCGCGGGCGAAGTCCGGGTAGTCCACCCAGTGGTAGAGGCAGCGGCGCTTCAGCGCGTCGTGCACCTCCCGCGTGCGGTTGGAGGTGAGGATGACGACCGGCGGCTCCGGCGCGTGGATGGTGCCGAGTTCGGGGATCGTCACCTGGAAGTCGCTGAGCGCCTCCAGCAGGAAGGCCTCGAAGGGTTCGTCGGTGCGGTCCAGCTCGTCGATCAGCAGCACAGGGGCGCCGTGCTCGTCAGGGCGCATCGCCTGCAGCAGCGGGCGCTCGATCAGGTAGTCCTGCGAGAAAAGCTCCGATTGCAGAGCAGCGCGGTCAGCGCTGCCGGCGGCCTCGGCGGTGCGGATCGCCACCATCTGGGCCGCGAAGTTCCATTCATAGACGGCGCTGGCGGCATCCAGGCCCTCGTAGCATTGCAGCCGGATCAGGCGGCGCCCCAGCCCTGCGGCCAGCGCCTTGGCGATCTCGGTCTTGCCGGTGCCGGCCTCGCCTTCCAGGAACAGCGGGCGGCCCAGTTTCAGCGACAGGAACACCACCGTGGCCAGCGCCCGCCCGCAGACGTAGCCCTGCTGCGATAGCAGCGCCTGCACCTGTTCAATGGATTGTGCCTGCATCGCGCGACCTCCCCTTGCCCCGCCCAACAGGCCATGGGCTGGCGCATCGGTCAAGCGCGGGCGTCCGCGACGCTGCGGCCCGGCGGCGGCACCGGAGGGTTTGTATCGCCGCCGCCTTCGGGTAAGACTGGCTGAAAAGCACAGAAGGCCGAGGCATGAGCGAGACACCCCAGATGCGGTTTCAACCGGCAGACCGGCGCTGCGGGGGCGTGTGACGATGCGGGTACTGGCCATCCTCTGCGTGCGCAACGAGGGCGCGTTCCTGCTGGAATGGCTGGCCCATTACCGGGCCGCCGGATTCACCGATTTCCTGGCGTTTTCCAACGATTGCCAGGACGGCACCGATGCGATGCTGGACCGTCTGGAAGCGATGGGGCAGCTGGCGCATGTGCGCAACGGCGGGCCGTATGGCGGTGAGGGCATTCAATTCACCGCGCTGAAGATGGCGGACAAGCATCCGCTGATGAAGGCTGCGCACTGGGTGCTGGTGGCGGATGCCGACGAGTTTCCCTGCATCAAGACCGGCGATGGCACCGTGGCGGCCCTGCTGGCGGCGCTGCCGCAGGCGGATGCCGTCACCCTGACCTGGCGGCTGTTCGGCAATGGCGGCGTGGTGGCCTATGAGGACCGCCCGGTGACGGAGCAATTCACCCGCTGCGCGCCGGAAGTGATCCACTGGCCCTGGCGGGCGGTGATGTTCAAGACGCTCTACCGCAACGACGGCACCTATGGGAAATGCGGCGTGCACCGGCCCCGCAGCATCCGCGACAAGGCGCGGCTGGAGGCGTTCCGCTGGTTCGATTGCGAAGGGCGCGAGCTGGGCGCGGACTTCAAGACCAAGCGGCTGTTCTCCGACTACGGCCAGCCAAACACGCGGCTGGCGCAGCTGAACCATTACCCCCTGGGCGCGATGGAAAGTTATGTGGTCAAGGCCGACCGCGGCCGGGTCAACCGGCAGGCCGGGCTGGGCATGGATTACTGGGTGGAGCGCAACTATGCCGCCTGCGAGGACCGCGCGATTGACCGCTATGCCGCGCCGCGCAGCGCGCTGCAGGCAGAGCTTCTGGCGGATGCGGAACTGGCCCGGCTGCACGGGGCTGCGGTGGCCTGGCGCAAGGCACGGTTCATGGAGCTGATGCTGGCGGAGGAGAACCGGGCGCTGTTCACCCGGCTGAGGATGACGCCGCCCGCACGGGCGCTGACGGCGGCGGAAGGCGCGGAAATGCGGCGCTTTGCGATGTTGGGGCTGGCGGCAGAAGGCGGCAAGCGGCCGGGCTGAGGGGAACCGCGCGGGCAAAAGGCAGGCAACGGCCTGCTGATCGCCCCGGACCAGACAGTAAAGAGGCCTTAGTTTTTCCAATTTTAGCCTTATTTGTCACCTAGGCGTAAATCAGCAAAAACCGCCAATAGGCGTCTGGGGGTACCAAAGGTGGCAGTCATGCAGGATGGACTCGAAAATCTGGATGAAGACCTCTCGGGGCTGAAACCGGCGCAGTGGAAAGCCCGGCTGGCGGCGCTGGCCGAAGAGCACGGCATGTACCAGCCGCTGGGCGACAAGCATTTCACCACCTTCATCGACCAGGGCAACACCCTCTTGGTGACGTTCGAGACCATGCAGGGCATCCACAACCTGTCGGACCAGGCGCAGCCCCTGGGATTCGATCTGGTGAAGAACCTGGGCTGGTCGCATATGTGCGTGGTTTCTGACGGCGACACCTGGTTCCGCGACGCGCGCATCTATGGCTTCTTCGATCAGCTGGTCGACGACGGCTTCTTTGACGAATTCGATAATGTCCTGTTCTACGGCGCAGGCCCCTGCGGCTATGCGGCGGCGGCTTACTCGGTTGCCTCCCCCGGCGCCACCGTGGTGGCGGTGCAGCCGCAGGCAACGCTGGACCCGCGGATGACCGAATGGGACGACCGCTTTGCCGAGATGCGCCGGCTGTCATTCACCGACCGTTACGGTTATGCGCCGGACATGCTGGATGCCGCCAAACAGGCTTTTATCATCTATGACCCGCAGGAGCGGCTGGATGCGATGCACGCGGCGCTGTTTGCCCGCAGGAATGTCACCCGGCTGCGGGCCAGCCATATGGGCGAGGCGGTGCAGACCCGGCTAATCGAGATGGAGATGCTCTATCACATCCTGTCGCTGGCAGGCAGCGGCAAGCTGTCGGAAGCAGCGTTCTACAAGCTGTTCCGGGCGCGGCGCAACAACTCCTTCTTCCTGCGCAACCTGCTGGCGCGGCTGGAGCGCGAGGACCGCGGGCTGCTGATGGCGCTGCTGTGCCGCAACGTGACGGAGCGGATGCGGGCGCCGCGGTTCCGCCGCCGCCTGGAGGAGATGCAGAAGCGCGCCGCAAGCGGCGAGTTCACCATCCCGGAAAAGCGCTGATCCGGCGGGCTGCGCGCGCATTCTGCCGCTTTGTTTCCCCGCCGCCATGTGCTAACGCACGCGCATGACCCAGACGCTGACCATCCCCCGCCCCGATGACTGGCACCTGCACCTGCGCGATGGCGCCATGCTGCAGGCCGTGCTGCCCGAAACCGCCCGCCATTTCGGCCGCGCGATCATCATGCCGAATCTGGTGCCGCCGGTGGTGACCGGGGCGCAGGCCGCGGCCTACCGCGACCGCATTCTGGCAGCGCTGCCGGAGGGGATGGCGTTTGAGCCGCTCATGACGCTTTACCTGACCGAAGACACCGATCCGGCGGATGTGGCTGCGGCCCATGCCAGCGGGCTGGTCAAGGCGGTGAAGCTCTACCCCGCGGGCGCCACCACCAACTCCGCCTCCGGTGTGCGCGATTTCGACAGGGTGCGGCCGGTGCTGGAGAAAATGGCCGAGATCGGCCTGCCGCTGTGCACTCACGGCGAAGTGACCGACCACGACATCGACATCTTCGACCGCGAGGCGGTGTTCATCGACCGGGTGCTGGATCCGATCCGCAAGTCCACCCCCGGCCTGCGGGTGGTGATGGAGCATATCACCACCAAGAACGCCGCTGATTACGTGGCGAGCCAGGAGCGCGATCTGGGCGCGACGATCACCACGCATCACCTGATCATCAACCGCAACCACATCCTGGTGGGCGGCATCAAGCCGCATTACTACTGCCTGCCGGTAGCCAAGCGCGAAGAGCACCGTCTGGCGCTGCGTGCGGCGGCGACCTCAGGCGATGCGCGCTATTTCCTGGGCACCGACTCCGCTCCGCACACCGACCCGAACAAGGAAAGCGCCTGCGGCTGTGCGGGCTGCTTCACCGCCACCAACACCATGTCCCTGCTTGCACATGTGTTCGAGGAAGAGGGCGCACTGGACAAGCTGGCGGGCTTTGCCTCCGAAAACGGCCCGGCGTTCTATGGCCTGCCGGTGAGCGGCGAGACGCTGACCCTGACCAAGGGTGAGGCGCCGGTGCAGTTCCCGGAGAAGATCGAGAGCAGCGACGGGCCTGTCACCGTGTTTGAGCCGGGCTTCCCGGTCTATTGGACCGCCGGCGGCTGAGCCGCAAATTTCTTCAAAGAAATTTGCCAGGAAATTTGAATTTTCCTGGCGCCAGAAAGGACCCGACCATGATCCCCACCTCCTACCCGTCCAAAGAAGAAATCGCCCGGCTGTCGGCCCGGATGCTGCTGGAAATCGGCGCGGTGAACTTCAATACGGATGAGCCCTACACGCTGGCGTCCGGCCTGCCTTCGCCCAGCTATATCGACTGCCGCAAGCTGATCTCCTTCCCGCGCATCCGCACCACGCTGATGGACTTCCTCACCGTGACCGTGATGCGCAATGCCGGTTTCGAGGCGTTTGACAATATTGCGGGCGGCGAAACCGCCGGCATCCCCTTTGGCGCGCTGGTGGCCGAACGGATGGCGCTGCCGATGACCTATGTGCGCAAGAAGCCCAAGGGCTATGGCCGCAACGCCCGCATCGAAGGGGTGATGACCGAGGATCAGCGGGTGCTGCTGGTGGAGGACATGACCACCGACGGCGGTTCCAAACTGTCCTTTGTGGATGCGATCCGCGAAACCGGCGCCTCCTGCGGCCACACCGCGGTGATCTTCTATTACGACATCTTCCCCGAAACCACCAAACGCCTGGGCGACCACGGCGTTGAGCTGCATTACCTCTGCACCTGGTGGGATGTGCTGGCCGAGGCCAAGGCGCAGAAGAGCTTCAGCGACGAGACGCTGGCCGAGGTGGAGAAGTTCCTGAAAGACCCGCGCGCCTGGCAGGAAGCGCATAAAGCCTGAGGCGGATCAAGGGCTTCGGACGGCGGGCTGATTGCCCGCCCTTCCAAGGCCGGAAGCCGGAAGCCGGACAAGCGGACATTCGCCTTACGCAAAGTAAAGCGTTACAGGGCGGGCTGTGGACAAGCCCGCCCCGAATCGTTCTCCGCTTTCACTGGCACGCAGATCTGGGGGCCTTCCCAGACCGCACCGCATCATGTAGCCTGCATAGGACAAGCTTGCTGGCCTTTTATGGTAAACAGCCCACAGCGCCCGTGCGGTTATCCACAAGGGGTCCACAGAGATTCCCAGATAGGAAAAACGCCTTTTGCGCCCTATAAGCGGGCCGAGTGACGAGAGCAGTGATGAACGAGATTACCCCCTTCGACGGCGATATGCCGCCCCCCGCCCCGATGCCTGATTCCAGCCCGGCCGAGACCGCGATGCCGGACAATGAGCTGCCGCATTCGGTGGAGGCGGAGCAGCAGCTGCTGGGCGCGATCCTGACCAACAACGAGGTCTACGACAAGATCGCGCTGATCATCGACTCGTCGCATTTCTACGACCCGGTCCATGCCCGCATCTATGAGGTAGCGGCGGCGCGGATCTCCAAGAACGCGCTGGCCTCGCCGGTGACGCTGAAGGCGTTCCTGGAGGACCACGAGGGGCTGAAGGAACTGGGCGGGCCGGCCTATCTGGCCAAGCTCGCGGGCGCGTCGATCTCCGCCTTTGCGGTGCGGGATTACGCGCAGATGATTTACGACCTGGCAATCCGGCGCGAGCTGATTGCCCTGGGCCAATCGATTTCGGACAAGGCACGCCGCGTTGACGTGGCATCAGAACCTAAAGAGCAGATCGTTGAGGCAGAGCAGGCGCTTTACCAGCTGGCGGAGCAGGGCCAGACGGAAAGCGGCTTCAAATCATTCCTGAAGGCCGTCACAGAAGCGGTCAATGTGACCAACGAGGCGTATCAGCGGGGTGGCGGCATGGCCGGCATCTCGACGGGCCTGGTAGACCTCGACAAGCAACTAGGCGGCCTGCATCCCTCGGACCTTCTCATCCTCGCAGGCCGCCCCTCTATGGGTAAGACGTCGCTGGCGACCAACATCGCCTTCAACGTCGCCAAGGCATACAAACGCGGTGTGAAGCCGGACGGCAGCGAAGGCGCCATCGACGGCGGCGTGGTCGGCTTCTTCTCTCTCGAGATGAGCGCCGAGCAGCTGGCAGGCCGTATTCTGGCGGAAGCCTCGGAAATCTCTTCGCACAAGATCCGCCAGGGCGACATGACAGAGGGTGAATTCCGCCGCTTCGTGCAGGCGGCAAAGGACCTGGAAAGCTGCCCGCTGTTCATCGACGACACGCCGGCCATTCCGATCTCGCAGCTGGCGGCACGCGCCCGCCGTCTGAAGCGGACGCACGGTCTGGACCTCTTGGTGGTCGACTACCTGCAGCTGTGCCGCGGCATGTCCGACAATCGGGTGAACGAAATCGCCGAAATCTCGATGGGGATGAAGGCGGTTGCCAAGGAATTGAACATCCCGGTGATCGCGCTGTCGCAGCTGTCGCGTCAGGTGGAAAGCCGCGAGGATAAACGCCCGCAGTTGTCGGACCTGCGGGAATCGGGCTCGATCGAACAGGACGCCGACGTGGTGATGTTCGTGTTCCGCGAGGAATACTACAAGGAGCGGGAAAAGCCCGGCGACCACGAGCTGGAGAAGATGGAAGAGTGGAAGCAGGCGATGGAGCGGCTGCACGCCAAGGCCGAGGTGATCGTCGGCAAGCAGCGCCACGGTCCCATCGGCACGGTGGAGCTGTCGTTCGAGGCGCAGTTCACCCGCTTCGGCAACCTCGCCAAGGCCTGGCAGCAGGGGCATGAGGACGGCGGCTATTAACCGCCGCCGGTTTCTGGCCGGTTTTATGGCCGGTGCCGCGGGCGCCGGCACGCTGTCCATGGCGGGAGGTGCGGGCATGGCACAGGACGGGTTCCGGGTGCCGCCGGAAGAGGCGCCGCATCAGGTGACCTTCATGCAATGGCCGGTCACGCCTGAGGTCTATGGCACCGGGCGCTACCGCCGGCAGGTTCAGAACCAGATTGCGCGGATTGCCAATGCGGTGGCCGAATTCGAGCCGGTGGTGATGCTGGCCGCGCCGGAAGAACACGCCCGCGCCCGGCGCAAGCTGTCCGGCAATGTGGAACTGTGGGACATCCCGGCAGACGACCTGTGGTGCCGCGACTCCGGACCGTTGTTCGGGCGTGGCGGGCGCTGCCGCCTGTCGGTGCGGCAGCTGAATTTCAACGGCTGGGGCCGCTACCATCTGCCCAATGACGAACGCATCGCTGCGCGGGTGGCAGAGCGGCTGGGGCTGCCCCTGTTTGACAGCGGCATCATAGGCGAGGCCGGCGGCGCCGAGGCGGACGGCCACGGGCTGCTGATGGCCAACGAAAGCAGCTGGGTGAACAAGAACCGCAATCCCGGCCTCTCCCGTGGCAAAATCGAAGCCGCGTTGCTGGCCGCCTATGGCGCGGACCGGATGATCTGGGGCAAGGGCGTCAAGGGGCAGGACGTGACCGACGACCACATCGACGGGCTGGCGCGGTTCACCGGCGGGGGCCGCGTGCTGATGATGCTGGCAGAGGCGCCTGTGCCGGATGATCCCTTTGACGCCTCGGCCCGGCAGTTGCAGCAGCGCCTGCAAGCGGAGGGTCTTCAGGTCGACACCCTGCCCTGGCCTGAGGCCGGGCGCATCAGGGACGTGAACAGCCAGTGCAGCTATGTGAACTATTACGTCTGCAACGGCGGGGTGATTGCGCCGCAAAGCGGCGACAAACGCACCGATGCGCTGGCGGGCGAGGCGCTGCGCCGCCACTACCCGGGGCGGGAACTGGTGATGCTGGACACCGATCTGCTGGCAGAGCTTGGCGGCGGCATCCATTGCGCCACACAGCAGATGCCGGCCTGAAAACCGCGGCGCACAGCCGTGTGATCCGGCGATTGCGGCATGCAGCTGCCGGTTCGCCGCTTTCCTGCGGTTTTCCCCCTTGACGTGCAGCCTCCCCATGTCATGAACACGCCATGAGCACGGCAAAACTGACAATCAACCTGGATGCGCTGGTCACCAACTGGCGGAATCTGGATGCGCTGACCGGCTGCGAGACCGCAGCGGTGGTCAAGGCGAACGGGTACGGCCTGGATGCAGGCCGGGTGGGCAAGGCGCTGGCCAAGGCGGGCGCCCGCAACTTCTTTGTGGCGGCAGCCGAGGAAGGCGGCGCGCTGCGCCGTGCGCTGGGGCCGGGCCCCGGCATCTCGGTGTTTTCAGGCCATATGGAGGGCGATGCGAAGCTGCTGAAGGATTTCCAGCTGACGCCTATGCTGAACTCTCTGGACCAGATGCTGCGCCATTTCGAGACTCTTCCTGGCCACCCGTTCGGGGTGCAGCTGGACAGCGGCATGAACCGGCTGGGGATGGAGCCGGGAGAATGGGCTGCGGTGGCGGAAATTGCTCTGGGCCAGAACCCGGTGCTGCTGATGTCGCACCTGGCCTGCGCCGATGAGCCGTCGCACCCGATGAACGCGCAGCAGCTGCAGGCCTTCCGCGGGATGACCGACGGGCTGGAGGTGCCGCGCTCGCTGGCCGCCACCGGCGGCATGCTGCTGGGCAAGGACTATCACTTCGACCTGTGCCGCCCCGGCGTCGGCCTGTATGGCGGGCTGCCGTTCACCGACGCGGTGCCGGTGGTGCAGCTGGACCTGCCGGTTATCCAGGTGCGCGACCTGGAAGCGGGCGAAAGCGCCGGCTACGGCAATGCCTGGGTGGCGCAGCGCCCCAGCCGCATCGCCACCGTTGCCGCCGGTTACGCCGACGGTTTGCACCGGGCGATGGGCAATGGCGGCATCCAGGTTTTCGCGGGCGGGACCCCCTGCCCCGTGGTGGGCCGCGTCTCGATGGACCTGATCACCGTGGATGTCACCGGTCTGGCTGAGGTGCCGGATGCGCTGGCGATCCTCAACGAGCATCAGACCGTGGACATGCTGGCGGAGGCCGCAGGCACCATCGGATATGAAATCCTGACCTCCACCGGCCACCGTTACGCACGGACGTATTTGGGATGAATCCAATAACTCTCCTGGCCCGGCTGGGCCGCGCCGCTTTGGCGGGGATGTCGGCGGTCGGGCGCGCGGCGCTGTTTGCGCTGTCGGCCTTCAGCCACATGATCCGCCCGCCCTATTACCCGCGCGAGTTCTTCTATGCGCTGCTGAACATCGGCTGGCTGTCGCTGCCGGTGGTGGGCCTGACGGCGATCTTCACCGGCGGCGCGCTGGCGCTGCAGATCTACGCCGGCGGCGCCCGCTTCAACGCTGAGGCCGTGGTGCCGCAGATCGTCGCTATCGGCATGGTGCGCGAGCTGGGGCCGGTGCTGGTCGGGCTTATGATCGCGGCGCGGGTGACCTCCTCGATTGCCGCCGAGATCGCCACCATGAAGGTGACCGAGCAGATCGACGCGCTGGTAACGCTGTCCACCCATCCGATGAAATACCTGGTGGCGCCGCGGGTGCTGGCGGCGCTGATCACGGTGCCGGTGCTGGTCGGCATCGGCGACATCATCGGCATCATGGGCGGCTACACGGTGGCGGTGCAGAACCTCGGCTTCAACGCCGCCGCCTACCTCAAGAACACGGTCGACTTCCTGGAGCCGCTCGACATCATCTCCTCGCTGGTCAAGGGCGCCGCCTTTGGCACCATCGCGGCGATGATGGGCTGTTATTACGGCATGCAGTCGGGCCGCGGCGCGCAGGGCGTGGGCCGCGCCACCAAGGGCTCGGTGGAATCCGCCGCGGTGCTGATCCTGGCTGCCAACTTTGTCCTCACAGGGGTGTTCTTCTCGCTATGATCCGCATGGAAAACGTCCACAAGGCCTTTGGCGACAACCAGGTGCTGAACGGCATGAGCCTGGAGATCGCCAAGGGCAGCTCGATGGTGATCATCGGCGGCTCCGGCACCGGCAAATCGGTGGCGCTGAAAAGCATTCTGGGGCTGATCCAGCCCGACAGCGGTGAAATCTATGTCGATGGCAAACCGTCCGGCTCCGGCGACCGCGACAAGTTCCTGGCCCGCTTCGGCATGCTGTTCCAGGGCGGCGCGCTGTTTGACTCACTGCCGGTCTGGCAGAACGTGGCTTTCCGCCTGCTGCGCGGCGCGCTGAAGCGCCCGCAGGAGGAAGCCCGCGAGATTGCCATCGAGAAGCTGCGCCGGGTGGGCCTGCGCGCCAAGGTGGCCGACCTTTACCCCTCTGAGCTGTCGGGCGGCATGCAGAAACGTGTGGGCCTGGCACGCGCGATTGCCGCCGAGCCGGAGATCATCTTTTTCGATGAGCCGACCACCGGCCTCGACCCGATCATGTCCGGCGTGATCAACGACCTGATCCGCGAGATCGTGGTGGAAATGGGCGCCACGGCCATGACCATCACCCACGACATGACTTCGGTGCGGGCGATTGCCGACAATGTGGCGATGCTGCACGGCGGGGTGATCCAGTGGACCGGGCCGGTATCTGAGATGGACCAGTCCGGCGATCCATATATGGAGCAGTTCATCCACGGCCGCGCCGATGGGCCGATCGAGGCGGTGCGGTAGACTAAACCTCAGCCGGATATCTTTGAGTGCTGCGCCAGCGCCTGTTGCGCAGCACTATTCACGTCTTCCCTGATCTCTTCATCAGTGGGCTGTTCTACCAAGCGCCGCACGGCAGGCTCAACAAGCGCCCAGGTATCGCGTTCCAGTTGCAGTACTAAACCTGTCAGCAACGCATGCTTCCAGGTTGAGTCGGCACCGTTGAGAATTTCACTGAGAACTGGAGCAATGCTGTTCCCGAAGGACGAAAGCAGTTTTGCGACCGGCCCGGCAACCGGCCAGTTTTCATCCTGCGTCCACTCGAAAAGCTCTGAAATGGTTTCATTGTCCGGCAGGGAACCAAGGTTCAAGGCACACTCGACAGCTTGCACATCAAACTTGTTCTGAGGAATAGGAAAAGAATGTGTCATGCAGTCGCATGTACCAAGTTCCACTTGCGACTGAAACGCCCAGGCAAACGGCTGACAGCGCCTCATTATTTCACCTTTGCGAAAATACTCCCGCCGGAGGCATCTGCCACAAGGACAGAGCCCACCCCTGGGAGGGCGCTGGCCGGTCCGCAATTGCCCCGGCCGGTGTCTGTGACGCCCTTTTCCCCTTTCAAATTACCGGTGAAACACACAAGTCTCGGCAGAACCGCAGAAAACGAGCCGCCATGACCCTCCGCCTCCTCACCCTCTCCCTGCTTATCCTCTACCCTGTCGCCTGGTTTGCCCCCCTGATGCGGGCGGGGCTGCTGCCCATTTTCGGCCTCAGCGAGATCTCGGTGATCACGGGCCTGCAAAGCCTTTGGGGCAGCGACGCGGTGCTGGCGCTGATTGTCACCTTCTTTGCGATCTTCGCCCCCTACCTCAAGACCATCGGCACCGCGCTGGTGCAGTGGAACCTGATGGACGCGCGGGTGCAGAAAGTGCTGCATGTGCTGGGCAAGCTGGCGATGGCTGACATCTTTCTGATCGCGCTTTACATCACCCTGGCCAAGGGCATTGGCCTCGCCACCATCGAAACCGCCTGGGGGCTCTATCTGTTCACCGCCTGCATCCTCGCCTCCATTGTGCTGGGGATGCTGACGGAGCGCACGGCCGGGATGCGGCACAAGCTGCGGTAAACCCTTGATCCGGGGGCAGACCGCTCCATTTCATAAAGCCGGATATGTGAAAACGCATTGTCGCGGAACCGGCCAGCTGTGCCCTTTTCGGGCTTCCCCCCGCCTTGCAGGCCCCGGTTCCGGGCGTGCATTTGCTGGAGGGGGCCAATGGCCGGCATTCAATCCATCCTGCTCACCGCGCAGACCGTGTTCATGCGGCTTGCCTTCGCGCTTATCTGCCTGTCCGCGGCGGCGATGCTGGCCGCGACCACGCTGGCGGCCCTGGGCATATGGCCCTGGCTGTCGCTGCAGGCGGGCCTCGGCGGCGAACCGATGCCGCAGGCCGGCAAGGCAGCGCAGATCACCCTGACCGCGCTGGCAGTGGTGCTGGCGTTCTTTCTGCCCGCCAACGGGCGCATCATGGCGCTGGAGGCCTCGCACCGGCGGTTTGCGATGAACATGCAGGACGTGCTGCAGGCCTATCAGCTGGCGCACGCCGGCGACCGCGCGGGCGTGTTCACGCTGGCCTCCGAGTTCGATGCGGTGAAGGAACGGCTCGCCTTCATGCGGGATCACCCGGATCTGCAGGGGCTGGAGCCCGATGTGCTGGAGGTTGCTTCGCAGATGAGCCACGTGAGCCGCGAACTGGCGGAGACCTATTCCGATGCCAAGGTGGCCCGCGCCCGTCAGTTCCTGAAGCAGCGGCAGGAGGAGCTGGACACCTTTAAGGCGCGGCTGGAGGATGCCCAGGTCATCATGCATGAGCTGCGCCAGTGGACCCGCGACGTGGAGATCGAGGAAAGCATTGCCAAGTCGCAGCTGGCCCGGCTGCGCGGCGAATTGTTCGAACTGCTGCCGGAACTGTCGGCACAGTTGCAGGGGCAGCCGGACGGCTCAGACCCCGAAGGCGGCAGCGTGGTGCCGATCCAGCCGCCGCGGCGCGCCGACTGAGCCTGCCTGCCGCAAACCGCAGCCGGTAAAGGGGCGCTGCTCCCGGCCCTTGCGGACCTCCCCCGGAGTGCTTTCGACCAGAAAGACGCCGCTTCTTTCCGGTGGCAAGTGCTCGGGAGCGCGCGGCAGAGCCTCGCATCCTCCGGTACAGCCTGCCGCCCCTTGAACAAAAGGGAAACATCTGCCACTGATCGGGCATGGCAAAAACAACTTTCTCCTGCTCCGCCTGCGGAGCCAGCTTTTCCAAATGGTCCGGGCGCTGCGAAGGCTGCGGCGAGTGGAACACCATCACCGAGGATCAGGGGCTGTCGTCCGGCCCCGCCAAGAAATCGCTGGGTGTCAAGCGCGGCCGCACCATCCAGCTGACCGATCTGTCGGCGCGGGAAACCCCGCCGCCGCGCGCCTGCTGCGGCGTGGGCGAGCTGGACCGGGTGCTGGGCGGCGGGCTGGTTTCTGCCTCGGCCATTCTGGTGGGCGGCGATCCCGGCATCGGCAAATCCACCCTGCTTTTGCAGGCGGCGGCGCGCTTTGCCCAGGCTGGCGTCAAGACCGTCTATGTCAGCGGCGAGGAAGCCTCCGCCCAGGTGCGGATGCGGGCGCAGCGGCTGGGGCTGGCGGATGCGCCTGTGCAGCTGGCGGCGGAGACCAACCTGCGCGACATCCTGACCACGCTGGAGGCGGAGCGGCCGCAGCTGGCCATCATCGACTCGATCCAGACCATGTGGGCCGACCATGTGGACAGCGCGCCGGGTTCCGTCAGCCAGGTGCGCGCCGCGGCGCATGAGCTGACCACCTTTGCCAAGCGGCACGGGATCTCGATCGTTATGGTCGGCCATGTCACCAAGGAGGGCCAGATCGCCGGCCCCCGGGTGGTCGAGCATATGGTCGACACGGTTCTGTATTTCGAGGGTGAGCGCGGTCACCAGTTCCGCATCCTGCGCGCGGTCAAGAACCGCTTTGGCCCGGCGGATGAGATCGGCGTGTTCGAGATGACCGGCAGCGGCCTCAGCGAGGTGATCAACCCCTCTGCCCTGTTCCTGTCGGAGCGCGGCGAGCCAAGCCCCGGATCGGTGGTGTTTGCGGGCATCGAGGGCACCCGGCCAGTGCTGGTCGAGATGCAGGCGCTGATTGCGCCCTCCCCCCATTCGCAGCCCCGGCGGGCCGTGGTCGGCTGGGACTCGTCACGTCTGGCGATGATCCTGGCCGTTTTGGAGGCCCGCTGCGGCATCCCCTTTGCGGGCCTGGACGTCTATTTGAACGTGGCGGGGGGCATGAAAATCTCCGAACCGGCGGCCGACCTCGCCGTGGCGGCGGCGCTGCTGAGTGCGCGGGAAGACGTCGCCCTGCCTGCCGATACGGTGGTTTTCGGAGAAATTTCGCTGTCCGGCGCCCTCCGGCCCGCCCCGCAGACCGAAAACAGGTTGAAAGAGGCGCAAAAACTTGGTTTCACGGCGGCGATTGCCCCTGGCGGCAGCAAAACCGTGTCCGTGAACGGCCTTTCCTTGCGAAAGTCGGGCGATCTGGCAGGTTTTGTTGGCGAATTCTTCGGGGCCGGTTAAAGTCGCAAAAAATTTGAGATCGCAGGCAAACGGGCGAGGGACATGGAAGGTTTCACAATCATCGACGGGGTCGTGGCCCTGGTCATTGTCGTATCGGCGCTGCTGGCCTATTCGCGCGGTTTCGTGCGCGAGGCGATGGCGATCGCCGGCTGGATCGCCGCCGGTGTCCTGGCCTTCATCTTCGCACCTCAGGTGGAGCCGCTGATGGCAGAGATCCCGGTGATCGGAGATTTCATCGCCGACAGCTGCGAGCTTTCGATCATCGCTGCCTTTGCCGCGGTGTTTGCGCTGGCGCTGATCGTGGTCTCCTTCTTCACGCCGCTGTTTTCCACTCTGGTGCAGCGCTCGGCGCTCGGCGGTCTGGATCAGGGTGCCGGTTTCTTCTTCGGCGTCCTGCGCGGCATTCTTCTGATCGCGATTGCCTTCTTCCTCTATGACGTGGTGATGACCGGGCAGAGCTTCACAATCGTTGACGAAAGCCGCTCTGCCGAGGTGTTCGAGCGCCTGACCGGCAAGATCGAAGAACGCAATCCGGAGCAGGCCCTGGGCTGGGTCACCGAGCAATACGAGGCACTGATCGGGGCCTGCGGCGAGTAATTCCTGAGGATTACCACCATCAGACAGATACGCGGGCGCCCCATGGGCGCCCGTTTTACTTTGAGTTTCAATGCGTTCACACAGTTATCCACAGGACGCCCGGTACGGCAGTTAACACCGCAAATTCACGTTAACAATTTGTTAACCAAAGAGAATCGGGCCTTGAGAGGCTTCGAAGCGCGTCTCAAAAATTGCGTCAATTCTTAATAAATCCTCAGCCCGCACCGCGAAAAGGTTAACAATTCCCCGAAAAAAGCAGGGTTTGTCCCCAAAAAATCGCGCCATCCCGAAATGCGACGCAAGCCTGCCCCAATTTGGTCCCAATTCGGGGGCCACATGGCTTCAACGGCAAGACGCCGGGACGAAGACGCTCAGAAGGGACATAACGATGCAGCTGGATCACACCACAGATTTCGCCGACTACCTGCCGGTTGACGTGCTGCTGCTGACCAATCCCCTGCCACAGTCCGTGAAGCCGGCGCCCAAGCGCGCCCGCATCCGCAGCGGCGGCTTCCTGCCCGATACGCTGGTGGAGACCGAAGAGGGCTTCAAGCAGGCCCGCGACGTCAAACCCGGCGACATGGTGTTCACCTTTGACGGCGGCGCCCAGGAAGTGAAGGCCGTGAAACACGCGGTACCGCGCCTGACCACCCTGATGCATATCCCGGCCGGCGCGCTGGGGAACGATACCGACCTGATGCTGCCCTCGGATCAGAAAGTGGCGCTGGAGATGGAAACCGCGGAACGCCTGTTCGGCCTGCCGGTTGTCGTCGCCAAGCTGATTGCCCTGGCCGGCTACAAGGGTATCACCGCGGCCGCGCCGGAACGCCTGGGCCGCATCCATTTCGAATTCGCAGAAGAAGAGCTGGTCTGGGCCGAAAGCGGCATGCTGCTGCCCGCCGGTGACACCGCCGTGGACTCCGCTTTTCACCAGTTGTCGCTGACCGAGACCCGCCAAGTGCTGGCCAGCGATGGAGGCCGCGCGCTGTCGCAGACCGGCATGGGCGAGATTGACGCCCGCCTGCCCAGCCCCCTGGACAACCTGCTGGACCGCATCCTGGCGGCCTGATCCAAGGGCCAGCCAGCAAGACATTCCCTCCCCCTCGGGCCCGCCTTCGTGCGGGCCTATTCCTTTGGCAGCCCGGACAGGCGGGCAAGGTTCCGCCCCTGCCATTCCGCGGAAATGCGGAACGTCCGTTCCATACGCGGGGGCATTTCCGGAAAAAGTTGCCCGGAAAATATATGTATGCCAGCATCCCCTCAGGCGCCAAAGGCACCGCAGAGCAACCGGCGCCCGGTATTTAGGGAGGATTTGACGATGAACTTGCGGCCTGACCCAACATTTCACGCAACACCCAAACTGGCGATGGAGGCCCCGGCGGAAAAGCTGGCCTTCACGCTGATGCTGAGCCCCGATTTCTCGCAGCCGGATGGGCTGGCGGTGGTCGATGTCGACCCGGACTCAGACACCTACGGCCAGATCGTGCATCAGCTGATCATGCCCAACAAGGGCGACGAATTTCACCATTTCGGCTGGAACGCCTGTTCCTCCTCCCTGTCGCCGCTGTCGGGCCATGCGTTCCTGGAACGGCGCTATCTGATCATCCCCGGCATCCGTTCCAGCCGGATCTATGTGGTGGACGTGAAGGAGCCGCTGAAGGCGAAAATCCACAAGATCATCGAGCCGGAGGAAGTCTTTGCCAAGACCGGCTACTCCCGCCCGCACACCATCCATTGCGGCCCCGAAGGCATCTATGTCTCGACCTTGGGCGGCGGCGGCGAGGACGGCACCGACGGGCCGCCGGGCATCTTCATCATGGACTGCGAAACCTTTGAAATCCTGGGCCGCTACGAGATGGACCGCGGCAAGCAGGACAAGCATTACGATTTCTGGTGGAACCTGCCGCGCGACTACATGGTCAGCTCCGAATGGGCGCTGCCGCCGCAGTTTGAGAACGGCATCGTGGCAGAGGACCTGCTGAGCAACAAATACGGCCACTCGATCCACTTCTGGAACCTGCGCCAGCGCAAGAACGTGCAGACCATCGACCTGGGTGAGAACCACCAGATGGCGCTGGAAATCCGGCCGGCGCATGATCCGGCGCGCGATTACGGCTTCTGCGGCGTGGTGGTGGACACCACCAACCTGCAAGGAGCGATCTTCACCTGGTGGCAGAAGGACGACGGCACCTTTGATGCCAAGAAGACCATCACCATCGACCCGCGGCCCGAGAAGCCGGAAAACCTTCCGCCGCTCTTGCAGGGGTTCGAGGCGGTGCCGCCGCTGGTCACCGACATCGACCTGAGCATGGATGACAAGTACCTCTACGTCGCGTGCTGGGGGCTGGGCGAGATGCACCAGTATGATGTCTCCGACCCGATGAACCCCAAGCTGACCGGCAAGGTCGAGGTCGGCGGCATTGCACGCGGCGCCAAGCATCCGAACGGCAAGGATTTTGCCTATGGCCCGCAGATGGTGGAGATCAGCCGCGACGGCAAGCGAGTCTACTGGACCAATTCGCTCTATTCCACATGGGACGATCAGTTCTACCCGGATGCCGAAGGCGGCCAGATGGTGATGGCCAACGTTGGCGAAAACGGCGGGCTGGAGCTGGACAAGGATTTCTATGTCGAGTTCCCCAAGGGCTACCGCAGCCACCAGATCCGGCTGGAGGGCGGCGACTGCTCCACTGACAGCTTCTGCTACCCCTCCGTCTGACGCGTGGCAGAGATCAGCACGGCGGCGGCCCTGTGGGGGGCCGTGGCCCTTTCCGGTGTCTATCATGGTGTGAACCCCGGCATGGGCTGGCCGCTGGCGGTTTCCGCCGCGCTGATGGACCGGTCGCAGGGCAGCCTGTGGCGGGCGCTGGCCGCGCTGGCGGCGGGGCATCTGCTGGCAATGGCGGCGGTGCTGTTTCCGTTCTCGATGCTGCTGGTGCTGGCCGAATGGCAGCGCGAGATCCAGATCGGCGCTGCCTGCCTGGTGATAGCGCTGGGTCTCTATCTGCTGTGGAACCGCCGCCACCCGCGCATGCTGGCGCGGGTGCCGCCGTCGCGGCTGGCGCTGTGGTCGTTCCTGGCGGCGATGGCGCATGGCGCCGGGCTGATGCTGGTGCCGATCTACCTCGGCATTTGCGCCACGGTTGAGACCGACGCGGGCCACGCCGCCGCCGGGACGCTGATGACGGGCAATGCGGGCATCGCCGCGCTGGTCGCGCTGGCCCATACGCTGGCGATGACGGTGGCGGGCGGTGCCATGGCCTTTGGCGTCTATCACTGGCTGGGGCTGAAGTTCCTGTCCCGCGGCTGGTTCAACCTGGATCTGATCTGGGCGCTGAGCCTGGTCCTGGTCGGGGCGGTGTCGCTTCTGACGCTGCATTGATTGCAGCGGCGCGCCCTGCCCGCATACTCGGCAAACCGCCCCTATTGCCGCAGCGCAGAAGGGAAATGTGATCCTTTGATGACAGACGCCGCGAAAGCCTCTATGTGAGGGCGCGAACAGGAAACGGATTCGGAGCCACACCGCCTTGCCGCTGCTGCAGACGCTGCCCGCCTGCCCTTGTGGACCTGACCTGACGCAGCCAGCGCCGGGCCGCAGGGCCGCAACCGGCCATCAGGCTCCGGACGCTTTGCCGGCAGGGACCTTTGGCGCGGCCGGATTGGCGCAGGCACGGAAAAATGCGCTAGACTGCCGGACAAGCCGCTTCCATCAGCCATCGAACAGCAAAGCCTAATCGGGATTGGAGCCAGCCAATGTGCGGGATTTTGGGGATCGCAAGCCGGGACACGGAAGTCTTTGCGGAGATATATGACGGGCTTCTGATGCTGCAGCACCGCGGTCAGGACGCCTCGGGCATCGTGACCTACACCGGCGAGTTCTTCCGCGAGCGCAAGGCAAACGGCCTGGTCAAGGATGTGTTCGGGCCGTCGGACGCGGAAACCCTGACCGGACGCGTCGGCATGGGCCATGTGCGCTACCCCACCGCGGGCTCGCTCAGCGCGGCAGAGGCGCAGCCGTTCTTTGTAAACGCGCCTTACGGCATCTACCTGGTCCACAACGGCAATATCACCAACACCGCCGAGCAGCGCGAAAAGGTGACCGGCAAATACAGCCGCCATCTGCGCACCACCTCCGATTCCGAAATCCTGCTGAACGTCCTGGCCGACAAGGTGGCCGATGCGATCAAGGTCAACGGCAACGCCGAGCCGATCCGCAACATCTTTGCCGGTGTGAAGATGACCATGGAGCGGGTTCAGGGCGCCTATTCGGTGCTGTGCATGATTGCCGGTGTCGGCATGCTGGCCTTCCGCGACCCGCACGGCATCCGGCCGCTGTCGCTGGGCAAACGCCCTGCACAAGGCGAAGGCGACGATTACTGCATTGCCTCCGAGGACGTGGCCTTCGGCATCAACGGGTTCGAGAAAGTCCGCGATGTGAAAGCCGGCGAAGCAGTGCTGATCGACCTCGACGGCAACCTCCACACCTTCCAGGCGGTCGAGGGCAAGCTGACCCCCTGCATTTTTGAGTATGTCTACCTGGCGCGTCCCGACTCGATGATGGACGGCGTTTCGGTCTACAAGACCCAGCTGCGCATGGGCCAGGCGCTGGCCAAGCAAATCCAGGAGTCGGGGCTGGAGATCGACAGCATCATCCCGGTGCCTGATTCGGCCCGCCCCGTGGCGCTGGAAGTCGCCAACTCCACCGGCATCCGCTACCGCGAGGGGCTGGTGAAGAACCGCTACGTCGGCCGTACCTTCATCATGCCCGGTCAGGCGGAGCGGCAGAAATCGGTGCGCCGCAAGCTCAACGCGATCCCGCTGGAGTTCAAGGACCGCAACGTTCTGCTGATTGATGACTCCATCGTGCGCGGCAACACCATCAAGAAGATCGTGCAGATGTGCCGCGAGGCCGGCGCCAAGAAGGTCTATATCGCCTCGGCCTCGCCGCCGGTCGTTTACCCGAACGTCTACGGCATCGACATGCCGACCAAGCATGAGCTGATCGCAAACGGCCTCAGCATCGAGGAAATCCGCGAGGAGCTGGGGGCCGATGCGCTGTTCTACCAGAAGCTCGAAGACCTGATCTGGGCGGCGCAGGAAGGCAACCCGGACATTCAGGGCTTTGACTGCTCCTGCTTTGACGGCAACTACATCACCGGCGTCACCGAAGAGTATCTGGCGGCTCTGGAAGGCAGCAGCCGGGTCAGCGCCAAGATTCAGGACATGCCGGCACCCGGCGCCTCCTGGAACGCCTCCAAGCTGGCGACCGGCTGAGACCTGCCGCAACAGGGGTTTGAACTTTGGCCCGCATGCGTCTATGAGAGCCCGGAACTTTGCAAGGGGAGGCGCTGGCCGTGACGGCCCGCGCCTTTTCCTATGCTCCTGACGAAAGGCCGCCCCTTGGACGCGCATCTTGCCCGCATGCTGACCTCCCCGCGCCAGTGCCGCTGCTGCGGCGCTACTTTCGCGCAACTGCTCAGCCTCAGCTGCGACCGGCCCGACATCTGTTCCGAGGATATGGAGGTCGAGGACAACTCCGCCGTCCTGGCCACCCGCGGCGACATCCTGACCGAGGATTTCTGCCGCCTCGGCGATCTGCGTTTTGTCCGTGCGGTGCTGGCAATTCCATTGAACGGCACCCGCGGCGAGGAGTTCATCCTGGGCACCTGGGCCAGCCTCAGCCGCGACGACTTCGACGCCTATCTCGACCTGTTCGAGATGCGCGAGACCGACAAGCTGGGTGACCGCCCGGCCTGGCTGGCCAATGCGATTCCGCCCGACCTGGCCGTGCCTGCGGGCTGCATGCTGGAGATGCGCCCCGGCGGCCAGTATCCGGAGCTGAAGGTCACCGAACAGAACCACCCGCTCTACCCGCTGCAGAAGGACGGGGCGGAACTGGAGGAACTGCTGGAGCTGCTCTATGCCTATGGCCACGACCTGCCGTCGCTGGTTTATGACGCCTGAAGCCGGCCCCGCTGCGCCCTGAATGACCAAAGGCCGTCGGCGGCCTTCCACTCAGCCTTCTGCAGCTTTCCGCCGAGGCCCGTTCTGCGCGCTTGAAACAGCAGCAGCAACACGCCAGATGCCATCCGGACAGTCAAAGGACAGACGAAGATGGCAAATGAGCAGACCTCCGCCAAGGTGGCGGGACTGGCAACCCAGACCAATGCAGTGAACCGCAGCAACCTGAGCTTGCTGGGGGTCTACGGGCCGGAAAACAGCATGAGCGCGCTGATCCGCCTGCCTTCTGGCCGCACCCGCGAAGTCAAGCGCGGCACCAAGCTGTCGCAGGGCCAGGTGATTGCCATCGACGCCCACGGCCTGGTGCTGAACCAGCGCGGCGAAACCAGGCGCCTGGTGATGCCGGGCAGCTGAGCCGGCGGCCAGCGGCGCAAATTTCTTCCAAGAAATTTGCCAAGGATTTCCGAAAACCCTTGGCGTTGCCTTCCGCCTCTTGACCTGCCCGCGCGGGCGGCCCAAGAAGGCGGCCATGACAGACAAAATCGCTCTCATCACCGGTGCATCGCGCGGCCTGGGCAACGCCCTCGCCGAGGCGCTTGCGCCCACCCATCACATCGTTGCCGTCGCCCGCACCACCGGCGCGCTGGAAGAGCTGGACGACCGCATCAAGGCGGCGGGCGGCTCTGCCACCTTGGCGCCGATGGACATTACCGTGCCGGAGGCGATGGCGACGCTCTGCCGCGGCATCCATGACCGCTGGGGCAAGCTGGACCTGTGGCTGCATACTGCGATCCATGCAACTGCCCTGTGTCCGGCGCCGTCGGTCGCGCCCAAGGACTGGACCAAGGCCGTGGCGATTAACGCCACCGCCACCTCGGTGCTGATCCCCTATGTGGCGCCTCTTTTGGGCCAGACAGGCCGTGCGGTGTTCTTTGACGACCCGAAGGCGGGCGAAAAGTTCTATGGCACCTACGGCGCCACCAAGGCGGCGCAGATGGCGCTGGCCCGCAGCTGGCAGGCCGAGACGGAGCGCACCGGCCCCAAGGTGAAAATCCTCGAGCCGCAACCGATGGCCACGGCGCTGCGCGCCCGCTTCCACCCGGGCGAGGACCGCGATGCGCTGACCCCGATCCAGGACGAGGCCATGCGCCTGCTGCCGCAGATCCTGGCGGACTGACATCTGGCAATTGCCCGCGCCGCGCATCCGCGCGGCGCTTGGCCCAAGGCTTTGGACGGCATCTTTGATGCAGGCCAACGGTGCGGGAGCGCTCCGTCCTCCCCGCCTGCTGTTGCCTCCCTGCCCCGCTTTGCCGCGGATCCGGCTTCTCCCTGCGAAAACCTTGCCCCCTTCAGGTGCAGGTCCTATTCAATCGAAAACCCGGTTGAAGACGGCAGGCACCCCATGCGCATTCTGATCACCAATGACGACGGCATCAGCGCCGAAGGGCTGAAGGTTCTGGACGCCATCGCCCATGAGGTCGCGGGCCCCGGCGGCGAAGTCTGGACCGTGGCGCCCGCGTTTGAGCAATCCGGCGTCGGCCATTGCATCAGCTATACCCGTCCCACCATGCTGAGCCAGCTCGGTGAGCGCCGCTTTGCCGCTGAGGGCTCGCCCGCCGACTGCGTGCTGGCGGGTATTCATGTGGCGATGCATGGAGCAAAACCCGACCTGGTGCTGTCGGGGGTCAACCGCGGCAACAACTCAGCTGAAAACGCGCTCTATTCCGGCACCCTGGGCGGCGCAATGGAAGCGGCGCTGCAGGGCATCCCGGCAATGGCGCTGTCGCAGTACTACGGCCCCGCCAACCGCGAGACGGACAATCCGTTCGAAGCCTCCGCCGTGCATGGCGCGGCGCTGGTGAAGAAGATCCTGGAGGCACAGCCGCAGGACAATCAGGATTACCGGCTGTTTTACAACATCAACTTCCCGCCGGTACCGGCCGCGGATGTGAAAGGCGCCCGCGTTGCGCCCCAGGGCTTTCGCCGCGGCAGCCATTTCTCGGCAGAGGAGCAGCTATCGCCCACCGGCCGCCGCTACCTGTGGATCCGCGGCGGCAACCAGCATGTGGAGGCCACGCCCGGCTCAGACGCAGCGGTGAACCTGGACGGCTATATCTCCGTCACCCCGATGCGCGCCGATCTGACCGCCCAGGACGCGATCGACGCGCTGAAGGCGATCGAGGGCCCCGGCGCATGAGCGGACCCGACGCGCAAACCAAGATGCAATTCGTCTACTCCGTGCGCTCGCGCGGGGTCACCGACCAGAAGGTGCTGGAGGCGATCGAGGAGATCGACCGCGGGCTGTTCGTGCGCGGTATCTTTTCGGAGCGCGCCTATGAGGACGTGCCGCTGCCGATCGCCTGCGGCCAGACCATCTCGCAGCCCTCTGTGGTGGGCATGATGACCCAAGCGCTGCAGGTTTCCCCCCGCGACACGGTGCTGGAGGTCGGCACCGGCTCCGGCTACCAGGCGGCGATCCTGTCGAAACTGGCGCGCCGGGTCTATACCATCGACCGCCACGCCCGGCTGGTGCGCGAGGCAAGGATGGTGTTTGAGCAGCTGCAGCTGGCCAATGTGACCTCGCTTGTGGGCGACGGCAGCCACGGGCTCAGCGAACAGGCCCCCTTTGACCGCATCATCGTGACCGCCGCTGCCGAGGACCCGCCCGGTCCGCTGCTGGCGCAGCTCAAGGTGGGCGGCATCATGGTACTGCCGGTGGGCCAGTCGGATCATGTCCAGACCCTGATCCGGGTCCGCAAGACCGAAGACGGGCTGGAGTATGACGAGTTGCGCCCGGTGCGCTTTGTTCCGCTGCTTGAGGGCCTGGCGAAAGACACGTAAACTGGCGGCGGAAATCAGCCGAGCCGCAAACGGCATCGGCTATAGTGATTGACGCGAGAGAATCCCCGCGAAAAAGGGGATGCGTGTTTTGAGGAGAGCGAAATGACCCGGACCCCCCMCGCCCGGACCGTGTTCCGCGGCCTGCCGCGCGCCCGGCTGCTGGCGGTGCTGCCGCTGGCCGGTGTTCTGGCGGCCTGCCAGAGCCCGCTGGACTATGACCTGCGCGGCCAGATCGGCGGCTTCAACACCGCGAGCGCGGCGCAATCCGCCACCGCGAACCGCCCTGCCCCGGATTCCCGCGGCTTGATCTCCTACCCGTCCTACCAGGTGGCGGTGGCCCAGCGCGGCGACACAGTGGCTGATGTGGCCGGCCGCATCGGCCTGCCGGCCGACGAGGTCGCCCGGTTCAACGGCATGGAGTCTGGCGACAAGATGCGCCAGGGCGAGGTTCTGGCGCTTCCGCGCCGTGCCCCTGCCAGCCAGCCCGGCAGCGCCGCCCCCGGCTCTGTCGATATCGCCACCCTGGCGGGACAGGCAATCGACACGGCGCCGCTGACCTCGCCCAACGCGGGCTCGGTGACCACAACCGAAATCCAGCCCGCGCCCCAGCCGCAGCCCGCCAAGGTGCAGGCCGGCCCGGAACCGGTCCGCCACAAGGTGAAGCGCGGCGAAACCGCCTATACCATTTCGCGGCTCTATCAGGTGCCGGTGAAGTCACTGGCGGAATGGAACGGCCTGGGCAGCGATTTTGCAGTGCGCGAAGACCAGTACCTGCTGATCCCGCTGAAAGAGCAGCCCGCCGCCGAGGCAGCGCCTGCCGCTGCAGCGGCCCCCGTGGTGGTGACAGAGCCGGGCGCCGGCTCCGAGACCCCGGTGCCGCCCAGCGCCAGCAAACCGCTGCCGCAAGAGAAGGTCGAACCCGCCGCGGTCAAACCCGCCGCGGAAACCCTGCCCAAGCCGGAACTGCCGGAACCGACCCGCAGCAGCGGCGCGGCGATGGCCTATCCGGTGCAAGGCAAGATCATCAAGACCTATTCCAAGGGCCGCAATGACGGCATCGACATTGCCGGCACCGCCGGCGCGCCGGTGAACGCCGCCGAAGCCGGCACCGTGGCGGCAATCACCAAGGATTCCAGCAATGTACCGATCGTGGTGATCCGCCACAGCCAGAAGCTGCTGACGGTCTACCAGAACGTCGGCAACATCACCGTGAAGAAGGGCGACAGCGTGGTCCGCGGCCAGCGCATCGCCTCGCTGCGCGGCGGTGACGATGCCTATGTGCATTTCGAAGTGCGCGACGGTTTCGAGAGCATCGACCCGCTGACCTACCTGAACTGACGGTGGTAACAAACTGTTAACAAAGAAAAGCCCGGCTGATTGGCCGGGCTTTTCTGTTTCCAGTTTTAAACTGCCTCAGCGCTGCGCCACCCCGTGCCGCCCGGCCAGATCGGTGAAGAACTGCCAGGCCACCCGGCCGGAGCGTGCGCCGCGGGTCGCCTGCCATTCAACCGCCTCGGCGCGCAGCTCTTCTGCATCCACAGTGACGCCATAGGCGGCGCAGTAGCCTTCGATCATTGCAAGGTATTCATCCTGATCACAGGGGTGGAAACCCAGCCATAACCCGAACCGGTCCGACAAGGAGACCTTCTCCTCTACCGCTTCCGACGGGTTGATGGCGCTGGAGCGCTCGTTCTCGATCATGTCCCGCGGCATCAGGTGGCGGCGGTTGGAGGTGGCATAGAACACCACGTTCTCAGGCCGCCCCTCGATGCCACCGTCCAGCACCGCCTTAAGGCTCTTGTAGTGCTGGTCGTCATGGCTGAACGACAGGTCGTCGCAGAACAGGATGAAACGGTGCTCAGAGCCCCGCAGGTGCCCCAGCAGCCGCGCCACCGAGGGCAGGTCCTCGCGCTGCAGCTCCACCAGTTTCAATTCCGGGTGATCCCCCGCCAGCGCCCCGTGCACGGCTTTCACCAGGCTTGACTTGCCCATCCCCCGCGCGCCCCACAGCAGCGCATTGTTGGCAGCAAACCCCTGCGCAAACCGCCGGGTGTTCTCCAGCAAGGTATCGCGGGAGCGGTTGATGCCGACCAGCAGGTTCAGATCAACCCGGTTCACCGCCTCCACCGGCTCCAGCCGCTCCGGCCCCACATGCCAGACAAAGGCGCCGGCGGCGTTGAAATCAGGGGTTTCCAGCGGCGCGGGCGACATCCGCTCCAGCGCCTCGGCAATGCGGGTCAATGCGTTCTGGTCCATGGGGTGCCTCCCTTCGTCATCGGGCCGTCTTTGCCGGGTTTCAAAGCATGTTCAGGGGCAAGCGGCAAGGGGGAGCCAGCACCTGTTCTGCTGCGAGCCTTAAGTATAACCTGTCCCCATGGATGCCATAGACGATCTCTCCCGCTGGATGATGACCGAGGGACGCTGCTGCGGCGATCCGGTCAAGGTTGTCTCGCACTTCTGCACAACGCTGATCGAGGCCGGCGTGCCGCTGTGGCGAGTCAACATCGGGCAGCGTTTTGCAAACCCGCTGCTGATTGCCTGGGGCGTTGTGTGGACACCGGAGAGCACAGAGAGCTACGACGTCACCCATGATGTGATGCTGACGGACAGCTACGTCGGCAGCTCTTTCGAATACATTCTGGCCCATCGCCGCCCGCTGCACAAAAACCTGCGCGGCCTCGACCCTGAGGCCGACCACATCTCCTATCATGAGTTCGCCGAGGCAGGCGGCACCGACTACTATGCCACGCTGCTGTATTACGGCGACGGATCACTGCACGGCTGCACCTTTGTCACCCAGTCGGACAGCGGCTTCACGGCGGAGAACCTGGAAATGATTGAGGCCTCCCTGCCCGGCCTTTCCTGCGCCCTGGAACCCGTCACCATGCGCAAATCGTCGCGCAGCCTGCTGCGGACCTATCTGGGCGACGGCCCGTCAGACGCGGTCTGGAACGGCTCGATCAAGCGCGGCGAGCTTACGGCGCTGGACGCCGTTGTCATGTTCACGGACCTGCGCGGCTTTACCGCCCTGTCTGACAGCGCCAGCGAAGAGGACGTATTCGAGACCCTGAACACCTATTTCGACGTGGTGGTGCAGGCGGTTGAGGAAGCAGGCGGTGACGTGCTGAAGTTTATGGGAGACGGCATTCTCTCTATCTTCAGTGGCGCTGGCGGACGCAGCCGCGCGGACCAGTGCCGCCAGGCTGCACAGGCAGCGCAAAAGGCGCTCGCCGGGCTGGCGGCTGTGAACGGCGCCCGCGCCGCAACAGGCCACCCGCCGCTTGCGATCGGCATTGGCATCAACGCGGGCCGCGTCAGCTATGGCAATATCGGCAGCCCTGGCAGGCTGGATTTCACGGTGCTCGGCGCCGCAGTGAACCTGGCGAGCCGGATCGAAGGCCTGACGAAATCCACCGGGCATTCCGTTCTGGCATCCGCCTCTGTCGCCGCGGCTGCACCCGATCTGTTTGAAAGCTGCGGCCGCTACAATGTGCGCGGGGTTTCCACGCCGGTAGAAGTCTTTTTCCTGCGCGGTGACGCCACATAAAAAGGCGCGCCGAAACCGGCACGCCATAGCGGTTGCAGAACTCTCCAGCCAGCCCGCCCTTGCCGCCTTAATCCGCCGCGAAACAGTAGAAATAGCCGTTGCCGCCGGTTGAGCGCAGGTTGTCGGCGCTGCAGCCGCGGGAATTATGCGCCGCGTTCCACGACGTGTTGCCGCCGCCGTGGCGGTCGTGGTGGCCGACCGTGGCCGACCCTTCACCGTTGGAGGTCCAGTTCGAACAGGTCTTGTCGCCTTCCTGCCAGGGGAAATAGGCGGTGCCGTCCTCTTGGGTACCGGTCAGGATGTCATGCTCATTCGGATCGTCGCCGCGGCCCTTGATGCGGTTGCCGTTCTCATCCACCGCCGTCCGCAGGTACAGGTTGGGCATGATATGCAGCTGGTCCAGATCCACCGCGATCAGCTCCCCGTTGGCATTGTACCAGGGCCCGGTGCCGATGCGTGAGCGGGCGGAGATGCCGCGCTTGCCCTCTTCCTGGGTGCTGAGATAGGCGCGCCAGGTGCGGCCGGTGGATCCCGCGGCCTCCGCCAGGCTGGCGCAATGGGCGTCCGCCCCGTCCAGGCCGCCAAGATTGCCGCCGTCGCCAAGGCCGACCGAAGTCACAAAGAACCCCATCGGCGGGTCTTCGGCGGCGGACGCAGACGCCAGCGCGCAGGCCGCGGTACAGGTCAAAACTGCGAGAAACTTGTTCATGGAACCCTCCCTTTTTCCCGGAATGGCTGCAGGATGCCGCAGGGAAGTCGCGAAAGATATGCCGCCAGGAGGGGGTTCACGAAAGAGTGTTGTCGCCTTGGCCCGACGGATTTGCCTGGCTGCAAGACAAAAATCATCTGAACCAGCTGAAACTGTAAAGGGAAGCCCAGCGGCACAAACCTGCCCTTCGCCGAACATGCAGGCAGGAAGACCGAACTTGCCCGCTGTAGGCACAAATCGTCCCCTGCACACATCAGGCAGCGTCCCGTGAGCCCGCTTTGAGGCCGCCGCCAGTGTGATTCTGCAGCATGCTGAATGTCCGGGCAGACCGCTCAAAAAACCGGCGCCGGCACGGTATCTGAAAACCACGCCGTAGCCGGGACCTTTACAGCCTGCTGCGGCATCAAACATGCTCTGGCGCATGCCCGATGCCCTGTCCATAGTTGTCGTCGAAACCAACCGCGAACGCGCTTACATGATTGTGGACGGGCTGCGGGAGGCCGGGGAATTCGACATTCAGGTGATCTCGGAACCCTCGGGCCTGGCCCGCCAGATACAGATGCGCGACCCGGACGTTGTGCTGATCGATATCGCCAACCCCTCCCGCGATGTGCTGGAGGAGCTGACGCTGGCCTCCGGCCCCAAGGACCGTCCGGTGGCCATTTTCGCCGACCGCAGCGAAGACGGGCTGTCCGCCGCCGCGGTGGAGGCCGGGGTGTCGGCCTATGTGGTCGACGGTCTGCAGCCCGCCCGGCTGAAACCGGTGCTGGATGCCGCCATCGCGCGGTTCCGGCTGTTCCAGCGGATGCGCACGGAGCTAGCCGAAGCCAAGCGCGCGCTGGAAGAGCGCAAGGTCATCGACCGCGCCAAGGGGATGGTGATGAAGGCCCGGGGCATTGGCGAGGACGAAGCCTATGCGCTGCTGCGCAAGGCCGCGATGGACCAGAACAAGCGCGTTGCCGAGGTGGCGCAGGCGCTGGTTACGGCGGCGGGGCTGCTGGCATGACCGTGACGCGGATCCCGGCCGGCTATGTCCCGCTGACCGATGCGGCGCCGCTGATTGCGGCGCAGGAAATGGGTTTTGCCGCCGAAGAGAAGCTGACGCTGGAGCTGCACCGCGCGCCCTCGTGGTCGGCCCTGCGGGACATGCTGGCATTCGGCCAGGTGGACGCCGCCCAGATGCTGGCGCCGGTGCCGGTTGCTGCGGCGCTTGGCCTGGGCGGCGCCAGCGCGCCCCTGTCGGTGCTGTCGGTGCTGTCCGTCAACGGCACTGTGATCGGGGTCAGCAGCGGCCTGGCCCGCAGGCTGACCGATGCGGGACACGGGTTTTCCTTTGACGATGCCATATCCGCCGGCAAGGCGCTGATCACCGCAGCCGGCCCCGAGCTGCGGATCGGCGTCCCGTTTCCCTTCTCCATGCATGCTGAACTGCTGACTTACTGGCTGAAAGGGCTGGGGCCGGACACGCCCCGGCACATCGGCATCCGCACGGTGCCGCCACCGCTGATGGCAGAGGCCATCCGCAGCGGTGAATTCGACGCTTTTTGCGTCGGCGAGCCCTGGGGGTCGATGGCGGTGGAGCAAGGGGCCGGCGCGCTGCTGCTGCCCGGGCAGGCGATCTGGTCCTGTGCGCCGGAAAAGGTGCTGGCCGTGCGCAGCGCCTGGGCAGACACGGAACCCGGCCTGTCCGGCCGCCTGATCCGGGCGCTGTGGCGCGCAGGCCGCTGGCTGGCCGACCCGGCCTCGCGCGGGCTGGCGGCGGAAATCCTGTCTGCGCGGCGCTACCTTGATCTGCCCGCCGAAATCATCGAGCGCGCGCTGTCGGGAAAGTTCACGGTGACGCCGCAGGGCCTGCAGCGTGAAGCGCCCGGCTTTATCGGCTTCCATGACGGTGCCGCGGGCTTTCCCTGGCGCAGCCAGGCGCAATGGATCGCCCTGCAGCTGGCCCGGCGGAACGGGTTGGACCGGCAGAAGGCGCTGGACACAGCCGGGTCGGTATTCCGCAGCGATCTGTACCGCGCCGCCCTGCGCGGAACCGGTGCGGAACTGCCGGGCGCCTCCTCGAAACTGGAGGGCGCGGCCGACGCGCCGCTGCTGGCCGCCGGAGAATCGGAACCGGTCAGCCTGCTGCGGAACCGGTTTTTCGATGGCCGCGTTTTTGATCCCCTGGCCGCAGACTGATGAAAAAGCAGGCAGCTTGCTGCACTGCAGCGCTGCAACGCAGAATTTCTTGCTGCATGAGCAAAGAAAGCTTTGGCGCAGGCCGGTTCTTCCTGCAGTCTGAATTCAGACAGGCAACGGAGCCTGACTGAGAATTTTCCCGAAGACCGGGGTTCACGGAGCAAAGCCGCTCGACCCACCGCCACTCCTCCCGGCGGTGCGTGTCAGCGGCTTTTTTGTTCCGGCGCTCGCCGCCGGACGCAGCTAGGAAAAGGAACCAACCCGATGAAAACACTCATCATGGCGCTTGCGGCCTCAACCGCACTTACCGGACCAGCCCTGGCCGGCACGCTGGAGCTGGAAAAGGACGTGCTGACCTTCGGCTTCATCAAGCTGACCGACATGGCGCCGCTGGCGGTGGCCTATGAACAGGGCTTTTTCGATGATGAGGGGCTGTTTGTCACCCTCGAAGCGCAGGCGAACTGGAAGGTTCTGCTGGACGGCGTGATCGGCGGCACCCTGGACGGCGCCCACATGCTGGCAGGCCAGCCACTGGCTGCGACCATCGGCTATGGCACCGAGGCGCATATCGTCACGCCGTTTTCGATGGATCTGAACGGCAACGGCATCACCCTGTCCAACGAGGTCTGGGAGATGATGAAGCCGAACCTGCCCACGGACGCGGACGGCAGGATCGCGCATCCGATCTCGGCCTCCTACCTGAAGCCGGTGATCGAGGACTTCAACGCCAAGGGCAAGCCGTTCAACATGGGCATGGTGTTCCCGGTCTCCACCCACAATTACGAGCTGCGCTACTGGCTGGCGGCGGGCGGCATCAACCCCGGCTATTACTCCCCCGAGAACGTGACCGGCCAGATCGGCGCCGAGGCCTTTCTGTCGGTGACCCCGCCGCCGCAGATGCCCGCGACGCTGGAGGCAGGCACGATCTCCGGCTACTGCGTGGGGGAGCCGTGGAACCAGCAGGCGGTGTTCAAGGGCATCGGCGTGCCGGTGATCACCGATTACGAGCTGTGGAAGAACAACCCGGAAAAGGTGTTCGGCATCACCGCGGAATTTGCCGAGGAAAACCCGAACACCACGCTGGCGGTGGTCAAGGCGCTGATCCGCGCGGCCCAGTGGCTGGATGAAAACGAAAATGCCAACCGCCCGGAAGCGGTGGAGATCCTGTCGCGCCCCGAGTACGTCGGCGCCGACTACGAGGTGATCGCCAATTCGATGACCGGCACCTTCGAATACGAGAAGGGCGACAAGCGCGACGTCCCGGATTTCAACGTGTTCTTCCGCTACAACGCCACCTATCCGTTCTATTCGGACGCGGTCTGGTACCTGACCCAGATGCGCCGCTGGGGGCAGATTGCCGAGCCCAAGCCGGACAGCTGGTATGACGAGGTCGCCCGCTCTGTTTATAAGCCGGAGATCTACCTGGAAGCCGCAAAAATGTTGGTGGATGAGGGGCTTGCCAGCCCCGAGGACTTCCCCTGGGACAGTGATGGCTACAAGGCCCCGACCCCGGCGGAAGACATCATCGACGGCATCCCCTTCGATGGCAAAACGCCCAACGCCTATATCGACAGCCTGCCGATCGGACTGAAGACCGGCCAGACCGTCGTTGGCAGCGCCATTCAGGGCTGACCCCGGACGGGAGGGCCGTGTCCCGGCAACGGCCGGCGCCGCTCCCCTCCCTCCCCGCATTACCCAGAGGACGACACCATGACGATCGCCGACCCCGACACGCTGAGCACCGAGGCCCGCCGCGCCCGGCTGTTCACCCGGATCAATAAGATGGACGCCTGGTTCCAGGTCTTTGGCCTGGCCTGGGTCACCCCGGTTCTGAAAGCCGCCGCCGGGGACAATCCCAGGGCGCAGATCAAGGAAATCTGGCGGCTGCTGGCGGTTCCCGTCATCGCCATTGCCGCGTTCCTGATGCTGTGGGCCGTGCTGGCGCCCAAGGTGCAGACTTCGCTGGGCGCCATCCCCGGCCCGGGTGCGGTGTGGACCGAAGCGGTGAACCTGCATCAGGATGCGCAGGCCAAGGCCGCCAAGGAGCGGGCCCATTACGAGAAGGTGGAGGCCCGCAACCAGCGGTTCATCGACCGCGGCCAGCCGGAGCAGGTGAAGGATATCCCCTATACCGGCGCGCCGTCCTACTACCAGCAGATCCGGACCTCGATCCTGACCGTCTTCTTCGGCTTCCTGATCGCCGCCGCCGTGGCGATCCCGCTGGGCATCCTGGCGGGCCTGTCGCCGGCCGCGAACGCGGCCATCAACCCGCTGGTGCAGATCTTCAAGCCGGTGTCGCCGCTGGCCTGGCTGCCGATCGTGACCATGGTGGTTTCGGCGCTTTATGCCACCAACGACGGGCTGTTCTCCAAGTCGTTCCTGGTCTCTGCCATCACCGTCACGCTGTGTTCGCTGTGGCCTGCGCTGATCAATACCGCGCTGGGGGTGGCCTCCATCGACAAGGACCTGGTGAATGTCTCCAAGGTTCTGAAAATGAACACCTGGACCAAGATCACCAAGCTGGTTCTGCCGTCGGCGCTGCCGCTGATTTTCACCGGGCTGCGGCTGTCGCTGGGGGTCGGCTGGATGGTGCTGATCGCGGCTGAGATGCTGGCGCAGAACCCGGGCCTCGGCAAATTCGTCTGGGACGAATTCCAGAACGGCTCCAGCCAGTCGCTGGCCCGGATTATCGTTGCGGTGCTGACCATCGGCGTCATCGGCTTCCTGCTGGACCGGGTGATGTACGCGCTGCAGTCGCTGTTTACCTTCACGAACAACCGGTGAGCCGTCATGAGTGTTCTTGAGTTAAAAAACGTCTCCAAGAGCTTTGGTGAAGGCACCGCCCGCACTGACGTTCTGAAAAACATCAACCTGCAGGTTCAGGAGGGCGAGTTCCTGGTGCTGCTGGGCTTTTCCGGCACCGGCAAGACAACCCTGATCAACCTGATGGCCGGGCTGGAGAGGCCGGCGGAAGGGGTGGTTACGTACCGGGACAGGGCCATCACCGGCCCCGGTCCCGAGCGCGGCGTGATCTTCCAGAGCTATTCGCTGATGCCCTGGCTGACGGTGAACGGCAATGTCGCCCTTGCGGTGGACACGGTCTTTCCCGGGCTGTCCAAGGCGGGGAAACAGGCAAAGGTGGACCATTATGTAAAAATGGTCGGCCTCAGCCACGCCGCGAACCGCCGCCCCGCGGAACTGTCCGGCGGGATGCGCCAGCGGGTCAACGTGGCGCGGGCGCTGGCGATGGACCCCGAGGTGCTGCTGCTCGATGAGCCGCTGTCGGCGCTGGACGCGCTGACCCGGGCCAATCTGGCGGATGAAATCGAGGCGATCTGGGAGGCGGACAAGAAGACCTGCGTGCTGATCACCAACGACGTGGACGAGGCCATTCTGCTGGCTGACCGCATCATCGTACTGAACCCGGATGGCAGCCTGGGGGAGGAGTTCACCGTCGCCATTCCCCGCCCGCGCGACCGCTCCGCGATGAACACGGACGAGAGTTTCAAGCGCCTGCGGGCGGCGGTCACCTCCTGCCTGATGGACGTGGGCATCAAGGCGCGGGCCGAAGGCACGAAGACCCTGCCGGATGTCACGCCGATCCACGGGCTGCCGGCGGCCGTGGCCGAGGCCGCGAAGTCGATCACCGAGGAGCGGTTTCTGGATTTCTCGCAGCTGCACAAGATCTATCCCACCCCCAAGGGGCCGCTGACGGTGGTCGAGGATTTCAACCTCAAGATCAACAAGGGCGAATTCATCTCGCTGATCGGCCACTCGGGCTGCGGCAAGTCCACCGTGCTGACCATGGCCGCCGGGCTGAACGCGATTTCCAAGGGCGCGATCAAGCTGGACCGCCGCCACGTGGAGGGCGCCGACCCCGAGCGCGCGGTGGTTTTCCAGTCGCCCAACCTCTTCCCCTGGCTCACCGCGCGGGAGAACTGCGCCATCGGCGTCGACAAGGTCTACCCCAAGGCGTCCCAGGCGGAGCGGCAGGACGTGGTCGAATATTACCTGGAGCGCGTCGGCCTGGCGGACGCGATGGACAAGCCCGCAAACGCCATGTCGAACGGCATGCAGCAGCGCGTCGGCATCGCCCGCGCCTTTGCCCTATCGCCCAAGCTGCTCTTGCTTGATGAACCCTTCGGCATGCTCGACAGCCTGACCCGCTGGGAGCTGCAGGAGGTGCTGATGGAGGTCTGGTCCCGCACCAAGGTGACCGCGATCTGCGTCACCCATGATGTCGATGAGGCGATCCTGCTGGCCGACCGGGTGGTGATGATGACCAACGGGCCGCAGGCCACGATTGGTAAGATCACCGAAGTAGACCTGCCCCGCCCCCGCACCCGCAAGGCGCTCTTGGAGCACCCGGATTACTACACCTACCGGCAGGAGGTGCTCGATTTCCTCGAGGAATACGAACACGGGGCAACACCCAAGCCCAAAGCAGCCGCCAACCAGATTGCAGCGGAGTGAGACCATGACCCAGAAACTCGTCATCATCGGGGCCGGCATGGCCTCTGGCCGGGTGATCGAGCATCTGCTCGACGCGGACCCGAACGCCTACGATATCACCCTTTTCAACGCCGAGCCGCGCGGCAACTACAACCGCATCATGCTCAGCCCGGTGCTGTCGGGCGAGAAGACCTACGAGGACATCGTCACCCATTCAGACGAATGGTACGCCGAGCACGGCATCACCTGCCGCTTCGGCGAGCATGTGGTGAAGATCGATCCCGAGATGAAGGTGGTCGAGGGCGAGAACGGCCATGTGCCCTACGACAAGCTGGTGATCGCCACCGGCTCCGCCCCCTTCACTATCCCGGTACCGGGCCACGACCTGCCGGGGGTGATCTCCTACCGCGATCTGGACGACACCAACGCGATGATCACCGCCGCTGCCAAGGGCGGCAAGGCAGTGGTGATCGGCGGCGGGCTCCTGGGGCTGGAAGCCGCCGCGGGCCTCAAGGAGCGCGGCATGGACGTGACCGTGCTGCACCTGATGGGCCACCTGATGGAACGCCAGCTCGACGAGGCCGCGGGCTACCTCTTGCGCAAGGACCTGGAGGCGCGCGGCATCACCGTGAAGACCCAGGCCTCCACCAAGGCAATCCTGGGCGAGGACCGCGCTCAGGCGGTGCATCTGGAAAGCGGCGAGACGCTGGGCGCCGATCTGGTGGTGATGGCGGTGGGCATCCGTCCGGAAACCCGGCTCGCCACCGACGCGCATCTGGACGTAGCGCGCGGGATCGAGGTGAACGCGCAGATGCAGACCTCCGACCCCGACATTTATGCGGTCGGCGAATGCGTGGAGTTCGGCGGCCATCTGTTTGGCCTCGTCGCGCCGCTTTACGATCAGGCGAAAGTGCTGGCGGACAGCCTCCTGGGCCAGCCGAATGCCTTCGTGGTCAAGGAACTGGCGACCAAGCTCAAGGTCACCGGCTGCGACCTGTTCAGCGCCGGGGATTTTGCCGAGGGCGAAGGGCGCGAGGACATCGTCTTCCGCGACCCCTCCCGCGGGGTTTACAAGCGGCTGGTGATCGAGGACGACCGGCTCGTCGGCGCGGTGATGTATGGCGACACCGCCGATGGCAGCTGGTTCTTCGGCCTGATCAAGGACGCCACCGATATCGAGGAGATGCGCGAGACGCTGATTTTCGGCCCGGCCTTCCAGGGGGGCGCTTCCGCGGACCCTCTGTCAGCCGTTGCAGCCTTGCCGCCTGAGGCGGAGATCTGCGGCTGCAACGGCGTCTGCAAGGGACAGATCACCAGCGCCATCGACGGCGGCGCAACCGACCTCGGCGCGATCCGCTCTGAAACCAAGGCCAGCGCCTCCTGCGGCACATGCACCGGGCTGGTGGAGCAGCTTCTGCAAGTGACGCTGGGCGACGACTTCCAGATGCCGCAGGCGCAGCCGGTCTGCGGCTGCACCGATCTCAGCCACGAGGACGTGCGCCGCCTGATCAAAAGCCAGGAGCTGAAAAGCCAGGCCGCGGTCTGGCAAGAGCTTGGCTGGACAACCCCGAACGGCTGCCATGTCTGCCGCCCGGCAGTGAACTACTACCTGCTGGCCGACTGGCCGCTGGAATACTGCGACGACCCGCAAAGCCGCTTTGTGAACGAGCGCAAGCACGCCAACATCCAGAAGGACGGCACATTTTCCGTGGTGCCGCGCATGTGGGGCGGCATCACCACGCCCGACGAACTGCGCGCCATCGCCGATGCCGCCGACAAATACGACGTGCCGACGGTCAAGGTCACCGGCGGCCAGCGCATCGACCTGCTGGGCGTGAAGGGCGAGGATCTGCCCGCGATGTGGGCAGATCTGAACCGCGCCGGGCTGGTCTCGGGCCACGCCTATTCCAAAGGGCTGCGCACGGTGAAGACCTGCGTCGGCACTGACCACTGCCGCTTTGGCACCCAGGACTCGACCGGGCTGGGCATCAAGCTGGAGAAACACCTCTGGGGCTCCTGGACCCCGCACAAGCTGAAGCTCGCGGTCTCCGGCTGCCCGCGCAACTGCGCCGAGGCGACCTGCAAGGACATCGGCGTGGTCTGCGTCGACAGCGGCTATGAAATCCACGTCGGCGGCGCCGCCGGCATGGAGATCAAGGGCACCGAGATCTTGTGCAAGGTGGCAACCGAAGAAGACGCGATCGAGGTGATTTCGGCCATGACCCAGATCTACCGCGAGAACGCCAAGTACCTGGACCGGATCTACAAATGGCTCGCCAAGGTGGGGCTGGACTGGGTCAAGGCGCAGATCGTCGAGGACATCGAAAACCGCAAGGCGCTCGCCGCCCGGTTCGAGCTCTCGCAATCCGTCTACCGCAAGGACCCCTGGGCCGAACACGCGCAGGACAGCACCACCCGGGCGCAATACGCGCCGCTTGCCAATCTCACACTGGAGGCCGCGGAATGAGCTGGATCGACATTGGCCATATCGAAGACATCCCGCTGCACGGCGCCCGGGTGGTGAAGACGCCCGTGGGCTGCGTCGGCCTGTTCCGCACTGGCCCGGCGGAGGTCTTTGCCGCCTCCGACCGCTGCCCGCACAAGGGCGGCCCGCTGTCGGAAGGCATCGTGCACGGGCAAAGCGTGACCTGCCCGCTGCACAACTGGGTCTTTGACCTCAACACCGGCGAGGCGCAGGGCGCCGACGCGGGCCGGATCGAGACCTATCCGCTGCGCGTGGAGGCCGGCCGCCTGCTGATCGACGGCGCCGCCGTCGGCAAGCGGAGTGCGGCGTGATGGCGGGCGGCTCTCCGGCAGAGGTGCGCTCCGCATGTCCCTATTGCGGCACCGGCTGCGGCGTGCTCCTGCGCCGGGATGGCGCGGGCGGGCTGGAGGTGCGCGGCGACCCGGACCACCCGGCCAACCGCGGGCGGCTCTGCTCCAAGGGGCTGGCGCTGGGGGAGACGCTGGGGCTGGAGGGCCGCCTGCTGGCCCCGCAGGTGAACGGGCAGGAAACGGATTGGGACAGCGCGCTGGACCTGGTCGCCGCCAAGTTCCGGCAGGCGGTGGAGGAGCACGGCCCGGGCAGTGTCGGCTTCTACCTGTCGGGGCAGATGCTGACCGAGGACTATTACGTCGCCAACAAACTGATGAAGGGATTTCTCGGCTCCGCCAATATCGACACCAACTCCCGCCTCTGCATGGCCTCCACCGTTGCAGGACACAAACGCGCCTTCGGCACTGATACAGTGCCCGGCACCTATGAGGATCTGGATCAGGCCGATTTGATCGTTCTGGCGGGCTCCAACCTGGCCTGGTGCCACCCGGTTCTGTACCAGCGCATTCTGGCGGCGCGCGAGGCCCGCGGCACCCGGCTGGTGGTGATCGACCCCCGCCGCACCGCCAGCTGCGATCAGGCGGACATGCATCTGAAGCTGCGGGCGGGCAGCGACGTGGCGCTGTTCAACCACCTGCTGGCGGCGCTCCATGAGGGCGGCGCGCTGGATGCGGAGTTTCTGCAGCATGTGCATGGACTGGGTGAGGCGCTGGACGCGGCCAATGCCGCCGATGCCGCAGTGACCGGGCTGGAGGAGGCCGAAATCGCGGCGTTCTGCAATCTGTGGATGCGCACCGAAAAGGTGGTGACCGTCTTCAGCCAGGGGGTGAACCAGTCCACTTCCGGCGCCGACAAGGTGAACGCGATCCTGAATTGCCACCTGGCAACGGGGCGGATCGGCAAGCCCGGCTGCGGGCCATTCTCAGTCACCGGCCAGCCCAACGCCATGGGCGGGCGCGAGGTGGGCGGGCTGGCCAACATGCTGGCCTGCCATATGGATCTGGAAAACCCGCAGCACCGGGCCGCGGTACAGGCGTTCTGGGGCGCCCCGGCGATGCCGGAGCGGGCGGGCCTGAAGGCGGTCGACCTGTTCCGCGCCGCGGGCAACGAACGGCTCAAGGCGCTATGGATCATCCACACCAACCCGGCCGTCACCATGCCGGAGGCCGATGCCGTTGCCGCCGCCATCAAGGCCTGCGATTTCACCGTGGTCAGCGACATCACCGCCGCAACCGATACCGCGCGGCTGGCGGATGTGCTGCTGCCCGCCGCCGCCTGGGCGGAAAAGGACGGCACCGTTACCAATTCGGACCGCACCATCAGCCGCCAGCGCGCGGTTCTGCCGCCGCCCGGCCAGGCCCGTGCCGATTGGGACATTCTGGCCGATGCGGGCCGGCGCATGGGCTGGGGCGCGGCGTTTGATTATCAGTCTCCGGCGCAGATCTTCCGCGAGCATGCTGCGCTGTCGGGGATTGCCGGCAGTTTCGGGCTGGACTTTGACATCTCCCGCCTCAGCACCCTGTCCGATACTGACTACGAAGGGCTGGCCCCGGTGCGCTGGCCGGTCAGCCGCAGCCGCCAGGGCGGGCGGTTCTTTGCGGACGGGCGGTTCTTTCACCCGGACGGCAAGGCCCGGATGCTGCCGGTCCGCTGGCGCCCGCCGGCTGCTGCGCAGGACCGCCGCTACCCGTTCCGCCTGAACACCGGCCGCATCCGGGACCAGTGGCACACGATGACCCGCACCGCGCGGGCGCCGCGGCTGTCGGGGCATCTGGCGGAACCCTTTGCCGATATCCACCCGGAAGACGCGCGGCGGCTGGGCTTGCGGCCCGCGGAGCTGCTGCGCCTCAGCAGTCCGGAGGGGCAGGCGATCCTGCGGGCGCGGATCACCGCGGATGTGCAGCCCGGCGACCTGTTCGTGCCGATCCACTGGACCGGGGAAACCGCCCCTTCGGCGCGCATCGACACCCTCGTCGCCGCCGCTACCGACCCAGTTTCGGGGCAGCCCGAAAGCAAGGGGGCCGTTGTTGCGGCGGAACGCTGGCAGCCTGCCTGGTACGGGTTTGCCGTCTCCTGCCGCCCGATGGCGCCGCGGACGGAGTACTGGGCGGTGGCACGGACCGGCGCCGGGTACCGGGCGGAACTGGCCGGGCTGGCCCCGCTGGCGGACCTTGAGGCGGTTGCCCGGGATCTGTTCGCGCTGCCGCAGGCCGACGTTCAGGTGATGACGGACCGCCGCAAGGGTATTGCCCGGCTGGCCTTGCACCAGGATGGCAAGGTCATGGCCGCCCTGTTCACCGCGCAGGAGCCGGTGGCGGTCCGCCGGGATTACCTGGCGGGGCTGCCGGGCACCTGTGCCGCAGCTGTCCTGACCGGCGTTCCGGCGACGGGCCAGCCCGATCCCGGCCCGGTGGTCTGCGCCTGTTTCAGCGTCGGGGCCAACACCATTCTGCAAGCCATCGAAAGCGGCGGGCTGATGAGCGTGGCAGACGTCGGCGCCGCCTTGCAGGCGGGCACAAACTGCGGCTCCTGCCGGCCCGACATCGCCGGGCTGCTGGCGCGCCGCCCGTTCAGGCAGGCCGCGGAATAGGACGGATTCAGATGACGTGTTCCCCGGCAAAACCGAAGGCGGCAGGCTCTCTGGCTCTGGTGGGTGCCGGCCCCGGCGCCCGCGACCTGCTGACGCTGCGCGCGGTGCAAAGGCTGCAGCAGGCTGATACGGTTTTTTATGACCGCCTGGTCGAGGAAGAGGTTCTTAACCTGGCACCGCCTGCAGCCAAGCGGGTCTTTGTAGGCAAACATGTCGGTGCCCACAGCTGGCCTCAGGACAGGATCAACGCGGCCGTCGTGGCAGAGGCCTTGAAGGGCCGCCGGGTCGTGCGCCTGAAATCGGGGGACCCCAGTATCTTCGGGCGTGCTGCGGAAGAACTGGCCGCCGCCCGCGCAGCAGGCATCGATGCGGAAATCGTACCCGGGATCACCGCCGCATCTGCCGCCGCTGCGCAAACCGGCACTCCTCTGACCGAACGCGGCGTGTCCGACACGCTTGTGCTGACCACAGCCAGATGCAAGGCCGGAGACCCTCTGCCGGACTGCGTCCGGCACGCGAAGCCGGGAACCACAATTGTCTTTTACATGTCGGTGGGGCAGGCATCCAGGGTACGCGACGGGCTGCTCCGCCAGGGCATGTCCCCCTCCGCTCCGGTCACGATAGCTGCGGATGTGTCCAAGCCGGCTGAACGGACTGTCACTTGCGGTCTCAGCGTGCTCCCGGAAACGCTGGAATTGCTTGGGATCTCAGGTTGTGCAGCCATAATCATCACATTTCCAAAGCCCGGGTCCGGTCAGCTTCCCCTCCAGGCAACCCCGCTGTGCCAGGAAATGGCGCAGATAGGGGCGGGTTGATGCGGCTTCGGCGTCGCCCGGAGCGCTCCCGTCTGCCCTGCTGCCGACGGTTGCGGTTTCGAGGCCATTCTGGAGGTTGTGACAGCATTTCAGCCAGCTTTCGAAGCGAGCACAGAAAACGGCAAGCAAGGATGCATTCTTCAGCGCTCACGCATGGAAGGTCACGGTGCGTATCCGCCGCGGATCGATCATTTTGCCCCGTATTCCTTATGCCGCACAGGCGAAGGCTGTCATATTGACTAAAGACCGATGAGGGCTCAGAGCGGCCCAAAACTTCCATTGCAAAAAAGGCGCGCCATTCCTGACGCGCCCTTCTTTTCACACAGTCGTTGGCCTATTTGCGTTTGCCGTCCTCGGCCTCGGCCACTACCGGATCATCCGGATGCGCCTCCATTTCCTCGTCGTCATAGTAGCCCTCCGCGCGCAGCTTCGCCTCGCGCTTGGCCTCTACCCGGCCGACCAGGAAGATCGAGATCTCGTATAGCCCGTAAACCACTACGAACAGGATGATCTGGGTGATCACATCCGGCGGCGTCACAAGGGCTGCCAGCACCAGGATCGCCACCACCGCATATTTGCGGACCGAGCCCAGCCCTTCGGCGCTGACCAGACCGGCCTTGCCCATCAGCGTCAGCAGAACCGGCAGCTGGAAGCACAGGCCAAAGGCCACGATGAACTTGATCGTCAGGTTTAGGTACTCCTGGGCGGAGCCCTGGAACACCACGCTGAGGCCCTGGTTCACTTCCTCGCTGGTCACAGCCTCGCCGCCGGAGCCAAACTGCTGGAAGCCCAGGAAGAAGTCATAGGCCAGCGGGGTGACGACGTAGAAGGCAAAGCTGGCGCCCAGCAGGAACATGAAGGGCGAAGCGATCAGGAAGGGCAGGAAGGCCCCCTTCTCGCTCTTGTACAGCCCCGGCGCCACGAACCGCCACATCTGGAACCCGATATACGGGAACGCCAGGATGAAACCGCCCAGGAAGGAGATTTTGATCGCAACAAAGAAACCTTCCTGCGGGCTGATGAAGATCAGCGCGCAGTCCTGGCCGCTCTCAGCCAGCACCTCGCACAGCGGGGCGGTCAGGAAGTTGAACACCGGCGTTGCCACGGTGAAACAGATCACCATGCCGACGATGAAAGCCAGCACCGAATGGATGAGCCGCGTGCGCAGCTCGGCCAGGTGTTCGATCAGCGGCGCGGTTGAGTCGTCGATCTCCTCCGTCTTGCTCATGACTTGGCCTCTTCTTCATTTGATGCCGCAGGCTTCAGCGCCGCCTCAGCCGCTTCCGCCTTGGCCAGCGCCTCCTCCGCCTCGCGCGCCTTGCGCTCGGCAGCGGCACGGGCGGTCGATGCCTGGATCTTCTTGGCATCCTCGGCGCGCTCAGCCGCCAGCTTGCCGGTCTCGCTGTTGGGGTCGTATTTGGTCGGGTCGATCGACGATGCCATCTCCTGCGCAGCCTGCTTGACCCCGTCCATGGCAGTGCTCATCGGATTCGACGCAGCCTTCAGCCCCTTGGCGACCTCATTGACCCCGGCCTCATCCGCCGCGTCATGCATCGCCCGGCTGAACTCGCGCGCCATCCCCTTGGCCTTGCCCACGAACCGCCCGATGTTACGGAACAGCACCGGCAGGTCCTTGGGGCCGACCACGATCAGCGCGACAACGCCGATGACCAGCAGTTCGGTCCACCCAAGATCGAACATGGCCGCTTAGGCCTTGTCTTTTTCGGTCTCGGGGGTGACGTCCTTGGCCACGTCCGCGGCGTCCTGCTCCAGCTCCTTGCTGCCTTCGTTGATGCCCTTCTTGAACGAGGTGATGCCCTTGCCGACCTCGCCCATCAGCGAGGAAATCTTGCCGCGGCCGAACAGGACCAGAACCACGACGGCGATGAGCAGAAGGCCAGGCAGGCCGATATTGTTGAGCATGTGAGTCTCTCCTTGCTTGATCCGGCGCGGATTGGCGGCGCCGGTGGAATTATTCGCTACGGGTTTAGCGCGGACGCGGCTTTGAGCGAAAGCAACTCCGCACGCAGAAAGCGCCTGCAAGCGCGGGAATCCGAAGTTTTTGCCGCCCGCCCGCATACAACTGACAGGTTTATGTCAGTTGAAAGGCGGTAAATCCAGCCCATCACATGAACAAAGGAGAAACGTGATGAGCAAACATGTCGCCGAAATCGTGACCTTCAAACTGGCCGAAGGCGTGAGTCCCGCGGATTTCACCGCTCTGATGCAGCGCACCGAAGGCTTCGTGCGCGCCCAGGACGGCTTTGTCACCCGCCAGCTGAGCCAGGGTGAAGACGGCAAATGGACCGACTATGTGGTCTGGAAGGACATGGCGACGGCCAAGAAGGTGGCGCAGACTTTCATGCAGCAGGACTTCGCCCCCGAAGTTGTTGCGGCGCTGGCGCCGGACAGCGCCAGCATGCGCCATGAAGAGGTGCTGTGGCAGATGGCGCCCTAAGCGTGCCGGGCTGCGCCTGTGGACCAGGCGCAGCCCTTGACCTCCTGACGCCACCGCGCAAAGGCTAGCCCCATGCGCCGCACCGACCGCCTCTTTGAAATCATCCAGATCCTGCGCGACGGGAAACTGCACCGCGCCCGGGACATTGCCGAGCGGCTGGAGGTCTCCACCCGCACCATCTACCGCGACATGGACACGCTGGTGGCCTCCGGCGTGCCGGTGGAGGGGGAGCGCGGCGTCGGCTATATGGTGCGCGAGCAGATCAGCCTGCCGCCGCTGACCCTGACTCCGGAAGAGCTGGAGGCACTGAACCTCGGCATGGCGATCGTGGCCGAGGCTGCCGACCCGGACCTGAAGGCCGCTGCCCTGTCGCTGGCGGCTAAGGTTGATGCGGTGCTGCCGGAGCAGACCATTGCCGAGGCCGATGCCTGGAAGTTCGCGGTCTACCCTTTTTCGGATGCGGCGCGTGCCCTTGCCCACATGCCCGCGCTGCGGGCCGCCATCAAGGCGCGGCAAAAACTGCAGCTCAGCTACCGCCGCATCGACGGCACCCTGACAGAGCGGAAGATCCGCCCTTTGCACATGGAATACTGGGGCCGGGTCTGGACCCTGACCGCCTGGTGCGAAACCCGCGAGGCCTTCCGGGTGTTCCGGGTCGACCTTATCGAGGATGCCGCTGCCCTGCCCGAACTGTTCGTCGATGAACCCGGCAAGCGGCTGCAGGACTACGATCCTTACGGAAGCTGAACCGCTCTTCTTCTTTGCCAAAATACTCCGGGGGAGCTGCCGCAGGCGGCAGGGGCAGCGCCCCTATCCGAGCTCGAAACTGGTGACACCGAAAATCAGATCCGTCTCCAGCTGCGGCGCAGGCCCGCGGTACATCCGGGCGGTCTCAAACACCGGTTCCAGCCCCAGTCCGCGCGCCAGATCCGCCGCCGCGGCATGGGGCTCCGGCACATCCAGAAAAACTTCCTGCCCTGCCGGTACTTCCTGCAGCAGCCGCGCCAGCACCGCCTCCGCCGCCGGGCGGGACACGGCAACAAGCGGCCCGATCTTACAGCCGCTGCCGCAGGGGCGCAGGGTTCCGAAACCACTCAGCCTGCCATCCTGATGCGCAGCGAATGAGATATGCCCCTCTGCCCCCAGCCACTGCTGCCAGAAGCCACGGCGCGGCGCCGGAAAGACGCGGGTGTCCAAGACCTCCAGCTCCGCCGCGGGGGCAGACAGCGCTGTCAGCTCATAGTCCTCAGAAGCCTCCAGCCCGCCGGACGGCACCCCGCCAAAACGGATATTGCGGTAGGCCAGTTCAAAGCCGGAGCGGCGGTAGTTGTCCTGCTGGTCCACCACCCCGTCAAGGCCGACAACCCGTCCCCCGGCATGCTCCAGCGCTTTTTGCCAAAGGGCATACCCATAACCCTGCCCGCGAAACTCCGGCGCCACGATGTAGAAGCCGAGGAAGGCGAACGCCTCGCCGTAGTTCACCACCGAGATGCAGGCAATCATCTGCCCGCCCAGATACCCGCCCCAGAAGCCCTGCGGGTCCACGCTCGCGAAACAGGCGGCATCCTGCGGGCCGGGATTCCAGCCTTCCCGCGCGGCCCAATCCACCGCGGTCCGGATTTCCGCGCTTTCCAGCGGCCTGATCTGATAGCTGTCCTGCATCTGCACCTCCCGTTTCCTTAGGCGCAGAATGCCCGCTAAAGGTCAGGCAGGAAAGACAAAGCAGCGGTTACGGCGCACCGTCAGCCACATCACCCGGCCGGCCTCTGGCAGGAACACGTTGGGCACCGTCGCCTTGAGCACCGAGCCGTCGAAATCCATCCGGAACTCCACCAGGCTCTCGCTGCCCAGGAAACGCGCACGCTCCACCACGGCGCGGGCCGGCACCCCGTCGCTGGGCGTCGGCAGCGGCCCCTGGCCGCCACGGTCGAAGTCGATGCGCAGGTGCTGCGGGCGGAACACGATTTCCACCGCGGTGCCGTCTGCCACGCCGGGGGCCAGGAACTCGCCAAACGCCGTGCGCGCCAGCGCGCCGTTCACCTCGGCCTTCAGCACGTTGACGTCGCTGAAAAACGCCACTGAGGCCTTGTCCACCGGGTGGGTATAGACGTTGTAGGGCGCGCCTTGCTGCACGATCCTTCCGCCGCGCATCAGCGCGATCTCATCGGCCATCCGCATCGCCTCTTCCGGCTCATGCGTGACCAGCAGGACGGCGGTGTCCTCTTCCTTCAGCAGGCTCAGCGTCTCATCCCGGATGCCGTCGCGCAGCCGATTGTCGAGGCCGGAGAATGGCTCATCCATCAGCATGATCCGCGGCCGCGGTGCAATGGCGCGGGCCAGCGCCACCCGCTGCTGCTCGCCGCCCGACAGCTGGTGCGGATAGCCGTCGATGAAGCGCTTGAGCGACACCCGGTTCAGCAATTCCTCAACCCGCGCACGCTTCTCGTCCTTGCTGCCCTTCAGCCCAAAGCCGACGTTGTCCGCCACGCTCAGATGCGGGAACAGGGCAAAGTCCTGGAACATCAGCCCGATCTCGCGCCGTTCGGGCGGCACGCGGAACACGGTGTCGCAGATCAGCTTGCCATCAACAAAAATCTCGCCACTATCCTGCATCTCCACCCCGGCGATCATCCGCAGCGTGGTGGATTTGCCGCAGCCCGACGGCCCCAGCAGGCAGGTCACTTGCCCGGCCTGGATCTGCAATGAGACATCGTCGACCACCGCACGCCCCTCAAAGAAGCGCCGGAGGTTGCGGATTTCCAGCCGCGGCGGGACAATCGAGCGGCTGATGCCGGCTGGGGCAGTGTTCATGGGGCCTCGGGCTGTTTCCGATAAAAACGCTTGGGGTCCCGACGGGATAGCAACCCAGCGGCAGCGCCGCAAGCGGTCAGGAATACGCCGATCAAGAACCACCGCCCGGCCGATAGGCCGGGCAGCGTCCGTCCCGCCCCCCACGGGGCGGGCGCTTCACGCCCTCCCCGCCGGAACGGACGCCGCCCTTTGCACACTTTTCACAAGTGCCGGTTTCCGGGGCTGTACCTAACAGCACCCCGGCACCGCACCGTCCTGCTCCAGCCCGTTGAAGGGCGAATTGCCGCCGCAGCCTTCGAATATCCCATAGTGGGTTTCAAAGTTGCCAATAAACTCGAAGTGCGGCGCAAACCGGCTGTCCTGCAGCATCATCCAGGTGTTGCCGCAGACCGGGAACACCTTGCCCGCCTCGATCACGTGATGATCATCCAGCGCGAACACATGCGGCGCGTGGTCTATGGTGCCCTTGTAGATCACCGCCTGGCCGTAATCCTCACAGGCGGGCTCCAGCGCAGGCAATTTGAACAGCCGGTAGGTGGCCGACAGGAACTTCAGCGGCTGCACTCGCTTCTCCAGCACCGGGTTTTCAATGGTCAGGAGGCGTGAGGTCACCATCCGCGGGTCCTTGAACCCCGCTTCCTTGGCGATTGACAGAAAATCGTTCCAATACAGCGCGCCGGACAGGCATTCACCATAAAGCACCTCATCCTCCGCCATCTCCTGCGGCACCCGCCGGTCGGCGTAAACGTCAGAGAAATACATCTCCCCGCCCTCTTTCAGCAGATGATGCGCGCCGCGCAGCACCGCCCCCTTGTCGGTGGCCAGGTTGATCACACAGTTTGAGACGATGATGTCAAAGGACCCGGGCTCCAGGTCCAGCTCCTCCAGCGTCTCGATATAGCCATGGTGGAACTCCACGTTGGAATTGGCATAGCCAAAGGCCGTGGTGTGGTGGTCCTGATGGCGCCGCGCTACCTCCAGCTGGGCCTGTGTCATGTCGACGCCCACCACCTTGCCGTGTTCGCCCACCAGTGCCGACAGCGCATAGACATCACGGCCCGCACCGCATCCCAGGTCGAGGATGCGCGCTCCTTCCAGCGCCTCCGGCGCGATCAGGCCGCAGCCGTAGTAGCGGGTCAGCACCTCGTCATGGATTTTCGAAAGCACCGCCTTCACATGATCCGGCATGTCGTCCGGCGTGCAGCAGGCGTTGGTCTGGAGGTCGTCGCTGCCCTGCAGCACCTCGCCGTAATAGGTCTGCACGTTTTCATGTTTCATGGGGGCGCCTTTCCTGATGGTTCCGGACCATCGGGATAGCGCCCCTCAGGCACTCCGGCAACCGGGCCGGCAGGAGGCTTGACGCAACTGTGATGGAGCGTGGCCGCCTCCATGCCGGGCGTAACGGATTTGGCTCTAGCTCTCCGGCAGCAGCTCAAACGCCGCCTCGGCCCGCACCCTGCCGTTCACCATCAGCTCAATCCGGTGCGCCCCCGGCACCAGCTTGAACGTCGTGGCGTTGCCCTTCAGCTTGTGACGCTTGTCCAATTGCAACAATTTGCCTGAAATTTTCGATTGCTTCAGCTTGAACACCTTGGCGGACACCTTGCCGCCAGGACGCTGGAAATGCAGGATATAATCCACCAGAACCGGCGACCCCGCCTGCCCCTCCAGTTGCGCGGAGAATTCCAGCGCATCACCGATCCGAACATTTTGCGACTTCAGCACGACTTCGGCGCCAAGCTCCAGATCCGGATCGAACCCCAGCATCTTCATCGCCCGCGGGTGCCCCGCCTTGACCAGCCCGCGCAGCGCATGGGAGGTCATCCAATCCAGCTCCTTGGCCGCTTGCGCCCCGGCTGCCTGCCAGTGCTCAAGCCGGTCCATCACCAGATCCGGGTCCTTCTTGGCAATGTCGTTCAGGTGGTTGGCCACCGAGCGGGTGACATAGCGGGTCGGGTCGGAATGCAAGCGGTCCAGCAAGGGCAGCGGCTGATCCAGTGCCAGCCCCACCGCCTCGCCCCAGGGCAGCCGCGGCCGCGTGCCTTCGCTCACCAGGCGGCGGACGTGATAGCTGGAGTGGCTGGCCCACTCCAGCATCCTCTCCAGGACTTCGGCTGGCCAGCGGTTCAGGAAGGGGCGGATTGCCCATTCCATCGAAAACCGCTGGGTGATCTCCGCCAGCAGGTCCAGCGACAGCTCCGGGTGCGCCTCAACGCCCCTGGCCACCACATACTCACCCAAGGGGGCAAAGATGAAATCGCCGAAGTCATCGTCGGTCTTGGACGGATCCAGCGGCGGCGGCAGCGCCTTCAGAAGCACGGGTGCAGCCTCCGGCAGATCCTCCGGCAGGTGATCCGACAGCACATCCGCAATCAGCGTCATCCGCTGCTTCAGCTCCAGCGCCGGCAAGTCCGCCATCACCCGGGCTTCAAACCCTTCAGCATCAAACCCCGCGTCCGCGGCTGCGAACAGGCCCGCCAGATAGCGGACCTTATCCCGGTTAAACAACTGGTCCTTCAGGGAAAACCCGCCATCCATCTGCGCCGCCCCTGCTCACATCGTGGTGTTGGTGGCGCCGCCGTCCAGCAGGATGTTCTGCCCGACGATGAAGCCCGCATGCTGCGAGCACAGGAAGGCGCAGGCGGCACCGAATTCCTGGCGGGTGCCGTAGCGGCCCGCGGGAATGGTGGCGAACCGCTGCTTCTGCGCTTCCTCCGGCGTGATCCCCTGCGCCTTGGCCGCGCCGCCGTCCAGCGCCACGGCGCGGTCGGTGGCGTGGATGCCCGGCTGCAGGTTGTTGATGGTGACGCCGTGGCCCGCCACCTGCCGCGAGGTGCCCGCGACATAGCCGGTCAGGCCCGCACGGGCCGAATTCGACAGCCCCAGCACCGGGATCGGCGATTTGACCGAGACCGAGGTGATGTTGACCACCCGCCCCCAGCCGCGCTCCATCATCCCCGGCAGCAGCGCCTTCATCAGCGCAATCGGCGCCAGCATGTTGGCATCCAGCGCCTTTATGAAATCCTCGCGGTCCCAGTCGGTCCACATGCCCGGCGGCGGCCCGCCGGCGTTGGTGACCAGGATATCGACGCCCTGAGCGGCATCCAGCACCTGTTTCTGGCCTTCCGGCGTGGCCACATCAGCGGCCACCGTCACCACATCGACGCCATGCCGGTCGCGGATGGCCTGCGCGGAGGCCTCCAGCGCCTCAGCGCCGCGGGCGTTCATCACCAGATTGACGCCGGCTTCCGCCAGCGCCTCGGCGCAGCCCAAGCCCAGCCCCTTGCTGCTGGCGCAGACCAGCGCGCGCTTGCCCGAAATACCCAGATCCATTGTTGTCCTCCCTCGGGAATCTTCACCGTTTGCCGGAGCTTGCACCGCCCGCCTGGCAAAGGCCAGACCCGCCCGTTGCCTGACGCAATCGTGATGCTGCCGGAAAATCTGCCCCGTTCCACCGCCATTGTGCCACATTCCGCAGGCATTTCTGTTGGACAGCGCCCCGCGCTCGCCCACATATGGACCAAGACAAACCCGCAGATGGGACAGACAGTGACCGCCAGCCTCTCTTCCGTTCAGGCCTACCCGGCCGAGCGTTTCCGCGTGGAATACGGTGCCAATGCGGGCGACCCCCTTGGCGTGCTCGAGGATCTGGTGCTGGACGACATCTATCTGCTGGACAGCCCGGCCCCGCCGCAGCGCCTGGCCATCGCCGCCCATCACGATGGCAGTTTCACCGTTGCGGACGACAGCGCCATCGGCACACCCGGCGCGGTGCTGCATCTGGACGGCCTCGTGACCCTGATGCCCGACCGCGGCCCCAACACCGAGATCCTGGTGATGGTGGAGGCCGACGGCGAGGGCTATATCGCCGCCATCTACCTGGTGCCGCTGGCGCCCTTGCAGCCGCAGATGCCCTACACACTGGTCAAGGCCGAGCGCGAGCAGGCCCGGCGCAAGCTGGCGCAATCGGCCTGCGTCTCCTTTACCCGCGGCACCCGCATCACCCTGTCCACCGGCGAGCAGCGCGCGATCGAGGACATGCGCACCGGCGACCGGGTGCTGACCCGCGACGACGGCATCCAGGAGGTGCGCTGGGTCGGCCAGTCCACCCTGCGCGCGGTAGGCGACCTGGCCCCGATCCTGATCCGCAAAGGCGCCCTGAACAACTCCAACGACCTGATCGTCAGCCCCGGCCACCGGCTGATGGTCTACCAGCGCCGCGACGAGATCGGCGCCGGCGCGCCGGAACTGCTGGTCCGCGCCCGCGATCTGGTGAACGGCGGCAGCGTGGTGGTGCTGGACGGCGGCTTCACCGATTACTTCCAGATCCTGTTCGACCAGCACCACATCATCTACGCCGAGGGGATCGCGGCCGAGAGCACCTTCCTCGATCCGGTCACCCGGCAGGTGCTGCCCGAGGATTTCTGGACCGCCCGCCCCGGCACCCTGCCCGCCACGCACACGCGCGGCGCCCACGGGCTGGACGTGAGCCGGTCGCTGCTGGACCGGCCGGACGCGGTGCGGCTGCTGAAACGGGCCTCGCTGCGCTGAGCCGCGCCCGCGGGCAATACCGTTTCCCTTTAACCTCAACCGGTTGCTGGGATACGGGCAATTTGCTGCCAATTGCACCTGTATTTAGTGGTTTCAAACTGACTCTCACACCAGATCCTGCTATCCTGCTGCCAACAAAAAGAGAGCAGTATGATCAGGCACATCTTCCTCACCCTGGGGGTCATGCTGTTGGCATGGCCGGTTGCAGCGCAGAAGGCAGGCGTCGGCGCATGGGAAAACTCCAGCCACAGCATCCTCAGCTGGATCGAGGACACCCCTGGCCTCGGCTGGTACTACAACTGGCGCCCGGATCAGATGTACCACAAGGGCCGCCAGAGCCGCTCTGTCGAATTCGTGCCGATGATCCACAACGCGCGCGACGTGAACAAGCGCATCCGCTCGGACCAAAAGGTCACTGCGCTTCTGGGCTTCAATGAACCCGACGGGCGCAGCGGCGGCCACCAGGCCGGGATGAGCGTGCAGCAGGCCGTGAAGCTGTGGCCGAAGCTGGAGCGCCACGGGCTGCGCCTGGGCAGCCCGGCCACCACCCAATCGGGCACATTGGGGGCCAACTCCTGGCTGCGCCGCTTCATGGATCAGGCCGACGCCAAGGGCCTGCGCGTCGATTTCATGGCTGTGCACTACTATTCCGCGGACGGCAACGTGAAGGACTTTGAACGCTGGCTGCGCGCCGTCCACCGCGAGTACCGCCGCCCCGTCTGGGTGACGGAATTCGCCCATATCGACTGGGGCCGCCCGGCGGCCGCCAGCCACGCGCAGAACGCGGCCTTTGCCCGCAAGGCGATTGCGATGATGGAGCGCCTGCCGTTTGTCGAGCGCCACGCCTGGTTCGCCGCCAACCCCTATCCCTGGCAGGGCCGCGCGCCGCAGATCAATCTGCTGCGCGACGACCTGACCCCGACCCCCGCGGGCGACGCCTTTGCCCGCGCCGTCAGCCGGGCTGCCGGGCTGCAGGTGGCCAGCAACTGAACCGGCGCAGCCCTCAATGTTGGGCTTTGCGGGCTCCGCACTACCATCTGAGGCACCGATGACCCTTGCAGGGAGGCCGCGGATGCCCCGTCTCAGATCTCAGCCCGATGATATTTTCTTTGACATTGATCCCGGGGAAACCCTGCTGGAGGCGGCCCTGAGGGCCGGGCTGCCGATGACCCATGTCTGCGGCGGCCATGCCAAATGCTCCACCTGCCGGGTCTGGGTGCTGGAGGGGCTGGAAAACTGTCCGGAACGCACCGGCGCCGAGGCGGAAATGGCCGCCCGGCTTGGCCTGCACCCCGGCATCCGGCTGGCTTGCCAGATGCGCCCCAAAGGCGGCCTGACCTTCCGCAGGCTGGTGCTGGACGAGACCGACCTGGCACTGACCAGCCAGCTCCACCGCCGCCAGCCCGCCAAGGTTGGCGAGCTACAGGACGTCGCAGTGTTTTTTTCCGACATCCAAGGGTTCACCAGCTTTTCCGAAGCGCTGATGCCCTATGACGTGATGTACCTGCTGAACCGCTACTTCGCCCAGATGGGAGAGGTGATAGAGAGGAACGGCGGCTATATCGACAAGTTCATCGGCGACGGGATGATGGCGCTGTTCGGGCTGGACGGGGACGCGGCTGCACCGCTGCGGGCGGTGAACGCGGGGCTGCAGTGCCTGACGGTCATTGACCGGATCAAACCGTTCTTCAAGACCATGTATGATATCGATTTCGAAGTCCGCATCGGCCTGCACTGGGGCGAGGCCGTGATCGGCACGCTTGGCGCGCCGGGCCATGAGCGGCTGACTGCCATCGGCGATGCGGTCAATGTGGCCAGCCGCGCCGAGCAGGCGAACAAGGCCGCTGGCACCCGTTTCCTGGTCACCGAGTCCCTGTTCGAACAGGTGAAGGATCAGGTCGAGGCGTCGGATTTCATCCGGGTCCGGCTGCCCGGCACCACCGCACGCCAGACGCTGTACGAAATCGCGCGGCTGCTGCCAGCGGCCTCGGCGGCTCTCACCGGTCAAGACAACCGCGAGACCAAACGCTATGCCGGGCGCGACTGGTCCCGGCTGATGGCAGAGGACACACTGCCGGACGGCGGCCAGCAAATCTTTGAATTCGCAGACTGCGATGTCGCAGTGCTGCGCCGGGACGGCCAGCTGTTCGCCTTCAACAACGCCTGCCCGCATGTGCATCTTCCGTTCTTCAACCGCCGGGAAAACCTGGACGACCCCGGCCAGCTGCGCCCTGATGAAAGCCGTGCCAGCAGCGGCGAACTGGTCTGCCGCTGGCACAACAGCCGCTTTGACCTGGCCACAGGCGAGGTGATCAGCTGGTGCGAGCTGCTGCAACCCGACGGCACTTCGGAAGGGATGGAGTTCCTCGGCGACATCTCCAAGAACAAGGGCCCGCTCCGCCTTTACCCGCTGCATGTTGCGGATGGCTGGGTCTGGATTGCGTTCGACCGCTGAACCGTGCCTGCAAGGACCCCTGAACGGCTGCATCGTGCAGCCGGGTTCTGCCGCCGGCCGGGATCAGCGGAACTGCACCTCGCTGATCGCGGTATCCCGGTACTTGGTGCCGTAATAGACGCCGCTCAGCGTGAGGGTGATCCAGGTGACCTGCCCCAGCGGCGGCAGGCGCAGCTCCTGCAGCCCGTCCCGGTCTTCCAGCACCGCCTCTGCCCGGTAGCCCGCCGAGGTCTGAACGATCAGCGACCGCACCCGGCCGTTCTTCAGAAAGATGTCGCGGCTCTTGCCATAGCCGTTGGCGATCAGCACCCGGCTCACCTGCTGCGGCCCGTCAAAGGCAAAGCGCAGCACCTCCCCCGCGCCGTCATCCGCCCGCCCCTCGACCCAGGCGGTGCGGGCGCTGCCGTCCGACAGCATCTCCCCCGAATAGGCATTGCGCCCCAGCGGCGCCAGATGGGAGGACACGCACAGCTCAGCCGGAACCGCCCCGAACCGCCCCCGGTGGCAGGCATAGGCCGGCGTTGCCGGCAGCGGCAGATGCCGCGGCGGCTGCGGCGCCGGCGCCTCCAGCCCCGCCAGCGCCTCCAGCGCCAGCAGCACATAGAAATCCTCCGGCCGGTCCCGGTGGGCATCTACAAAGGCCTGCCAGGCCGCCCGGGTGCCGATCCGCTCCGCCAGCCGGTACTTCCGGGCGATATCATCCGCCGGCGCCGCAGGCACGGCCGCAGGCTGCGCCGCCGCCGCGGGCCGGCTGTGGAAATAGAAATCCCCGGTGATCGAGCTGGTCTCCCACGGCACCTGCCGCTCCTGGGTCACCGCCAGCACCTCGCTGCGGGCCGCCTTGAACACCGCCTCGATGGTGCGCCCGCCGCCGGCGGAGATCACCCCGGCCAGCGCCCTGGTATAGGGCGAGTTGGCGCCGCTGCCGTCCAGCGCCACGTCGCCCGGCGCGGTGGCATAAGCAATCAGGGTGCCGCGCGGCGCGTCCACCGGCGCCAGCCCCCGCGCCGCCGACCGGGCAGAGGCGGCAAAGGGATTGTTGCGGCAGGCATCCAGAATGACGATGTTGATGCTGGCATTCGATGAATTCATCACCCGCAGGAAGCTGTTCACATTGACCGCTTCCAAGTCGATCTCATCCTCGCTGGCGATGGCGGCGCTGACCGGCACCAGGTAGTTCTCGCCGTCCACCTGCACCCCGTGCCCGGCATAATAGAACAGCCCGGCCTCCACCCCCTCGCCGCGCAGCCGCCGCCCGAACCGCAACAGCGCCTGCTTCATGCCGCCCAGATCCGCATCCAGCAGCGTGGTCACCTCGAACCCCGCCCCCTCCAGCGCCGCGGCCATAACCCGCGCATCATTGCCGGGATTGGCCAGCGGCGCGGTATGGGCATAGTTCGAATTGCCCACCACCAGCGCAATCCGCTCCCCCGCCCGGGCCGGAGCAATGGCGAGCGTCAGGAGCGCCAGCACCACCCCCGCCGCCGCGGTCCGGATCAGCCAAATTCGATGCAGCATCCCGCCTCTTTCCCGTGGTTTGCAATCAAGGGCTTGCGGGTATCTAGGCAAAGGCGGCGGAAAAAATCAATTGGGGGCTGGCTTGAGTTGGCCCCAGCAAGACAGGCCGCATGCGGCAGGGCTGCAGAAGCGGGAGTCTTTGGGGTAAGTTGTCTTGTCAGCAAGGTGTCCGTTTCGAGCCCGAAATTGCGTTACCCTGGTCGGAACTCTTGGCTGCGGCAGCATGCTGGCTGGGAACGCCCTGCAGACATCTGTGCCGCACGTTCCTGATGTAAAAGCTGCCCTTCCAGGAATTATCAAGGAAGGGCCGCTTCAGCTTCAGAGGTCACTTGGTCCGGGAAGAGATAGCAGAACCTGTCACTCTATGTCGTTCTTGAAAATCTTGCCGTCCTTCATAATCAGGTCAAAGTTTTCGTGCGGGTCAGCAACGAGGTTGAGGTCTTCGAGCGGGTTGCCATCGACCAGGATCAGGTCCGCGTAAGCACCTTTTTCAATCACCCCAAGCGCGCCGACCTGATAGGGGTGCCGGGGGCCGGAAAGTTCAAGCAGCTCCGCGTTGACCGATGTGGCCATCTTCATCACTTCGTAAGGCGTGAACCAGCGCTGAAGTTTCGCCAGGAAGGCCCCTTGCCGCTCCGCCAGGGCCGGATCGAACAGGATGTCGGTGCCGAAGGCGATCTTTACCCCGACTTCCTTGGCCTTGGTGTAGATCGTGTCCGTGCCATCGGTCACGGTGATCCATTTCTGCTGACTGCCCGGATCGTCGAAGGAAAACCCGTCCTCGTCGTCCAGCAGCGGCTGAATGCTGAGCCAGACATCGTTCTCCTTCATCATCTGAAGGGTTTCTTCGCTCATCAGAAAGCCATGTTCGATGGACTTTATACCGGCTTTGATGGCCAGCTGAGCAGCCTCGTCAGTGAAAATGTGCGAAGCGACATAAGTGTTGTAAGTGTCCGCCACTTCAACGAAGGCTTCGAGCTCCTCCATGGTGTACTGGCGCACATCCAGCGGGTCGTAGACCGAGGAAACACCGCCCCCGCCCGAGATCTTGATCTGCGAGGCGCCCATCCGCATGACTTCCCTGGTGCGCTTGATGACCTCATCCACGCCATCGGCCATCGCCATCAGGCCGACACTGTACCAGTACCATTGGGAATCTGCCGGGTTCGTTGGCACTGCCTGGTAGGGGCGGTAGTCGAAATGCCCGCCGGTTTGGCCAATCGGCGGCCCGGACGGCAAAATCCGGGGGCCGGGAATTTCGCCCGCATCGATCATTTTCTTCGTGGCGAACGGGTTGCCACCCACGTCGCGCACGGTTGTGAAGCCGCGCATCAGCGTTGCCTCCGCCCCGATCGCGCCGCGGATTGCCACCTCCAGGATGTCGCCGGTGACCACAGTGCTTTGCGCGGCGCAGCAATAGGAGGTATGCCAATGCGCGTCGATCAGGCCGGGGATCATGGTGCGCCCGCCGCCATCGATGACATGCCCGCCAGCTACAGTAAGCGGTTCGGTGGAAATCTCGGTAATCAGGTTACCGGCCACCACCACATTGGCGTTTTCAATCAGCGCTTCGTTTACGCCGTCAAAAATATTCACATTGGTAAAAAGGGTCGGAGTGCCGTCCTGAGATAGCGCGGGGGAAGACACAATAGCCAGAGTTAATGCGGCTAAAGACGCACGCAGTTGAAGTGACATCTCGAAAAGTCCCATGAATCTATTAAACACCTTAAGCATCGCAGAGGGTACGCAGCCAATCAACTCAGTTGAGTTGTTAGCAGCTTGGCAAATACTCTCACGACACCACGCAGGGAACCAGCCCACGGCAGCATTGAAATCTGCCGCCGCACTTCAATTAGCTTTCTGCGACTTACTGCCTCGGCCCCTTACTCCCCTACCCTGCGCCGCTGCAGGTCCTGCTGCAGTTCACGGGCGCGCAGGCCAATGCGCAGGATGGTGTTGTCCTTGTCATGGGCCTGAATATGCCCCGCCAGCAGTGCCAGCCAGTAGATCCGCAGCACGGAGTTGATGCGGCGGCTGTAGTTCGGGCCCAGTTTACGAAACCATTTCACCATGTCCTCATCCAGCCGGATCGTCACCCGGGTCTTCGGCTTGTCGATCCGCTCCCAGCTCAGGATGCCGTCCCAGTCGTCCGGCAGGCTCTTGTCCAGCCAGTCGCGGCGCAAGTTCTGCTGCAACTCATCAAGTTCCAGCTGCATTTCATTGTCATAGTATCGCTTGCTGGGCATCGGTCTCTCCCGTGGCGGCGGCGGTTTGCGGCGCGGGGCGGCACTCCCGCGCTGATCCCCACCCTGCCCCGATCCGGTTAATTCCGTGCCAGCGGTGCGTACGGTGCTTGCGCAACACCCGCGGCAGGCCTCTGCCCCCGCCATCCGGCATCAGGGGGTGCACAAGGGGTGTACAGGGGGTGCACGCCTGGCACCCACGCTTTTTCAGGCCTGTTTTCCCTGCCGCAGGATCCGGGCCAGCAGCTCATTCTTGCGGAAGGGCTTGGACAGGAAATCATTCATCCCGGCCGCCAGGCAGGCCTCGACATCGCTGGGCTGGGCATTGGCGGTCAGCGCGACGATGGGGCATTCCGGCAGCCCGGCCTCCCGTTCATGCGTGCGGATCCGGCGGGTGGCGTCCAGCCCGCCCAGAACCGGCATCGACAGGTCCATCAGGATCAGGTCCGCGCCCTCGGACTCGAACAGCTCCACCGCGATCTGGCCGGTTCCGGCAAACCGCAAATCGGCGCCGGTGGACTTCAGCATTTTCCGGACCAGCAGCTGGTTGGTCCGGTTGTCTTCGGCAACCAGGATGCGCATGCCCTTGAGCGCCTCCGGCGGCAGCTCCGGCCCCGGCAGGCCGGGTGCTGTGCTCACCGCCTGCCGGCTGCCCAGGACCTCCGGCGTGTCCCCGCCGCCCGGGCCGGCCTCCCCCGGTTGCGGCAGGTTCAGGCCGACGGTGAACACCGATCCTTCGCCGGGAACAGAGGCGGCCGTGACCGTGCCCCCCATCCGCTCCGCCAGCGCCCGGGTGATTGCCAGGCCCAGGCCCGTGCCCTCGATCACGCGGGCCGTCTTGCGGTCAACCTGTTCAAAAGCCGAGAAAATCCAGTCCATCTGCGAGGGCTCGATCCCGATGCCGGAATCGGCAACCTGAATGCGCAGAGGCAGTTTCGCGGCCCCGGGGTCATAGGCGGCCCGGATGGTCACATGGCCGGCCTCCGTGAACTTGATCGCGTTGCCCAGCAGGTTCATCAGGATCTGGCGGATCTTGCTGGCGTCGCCCACGAATTCATGCGGCACGTCTTCGGGGTAGTCGATGCGCAGGTCGATCCCCTTGTAGGCGGCCCTGGCCCACAGCAGGGTTCCCACGTCCTGAACCACGTCCCGCAACGAAAACGGCGCATCGTGCAAGGCGATCTTGTCGGCCTGGATCCTGGAGAAATCGAGCACATCGTTGATAACCGTCAGCAAGGCGGTTGCAGAGTTGAAGATCGTGTCGGCAAACACCTGCTGCTGTTCGTCCAGATCCGTTTCCTTCAGCAACTCGCACATGCCGATGATGCCATTCATCGGCGTCCTGATTTCATGGCTCATATTGGCCAGGAACCGCTCCTTGGCCTGGCTGGCCTCCTCGGCCTTGTCCAGCGCCATCCGGGTGAGCTCCAGCGCCTCGTCGCGTTCCCGTTCCGAGGTGATGTCAGCGGAAGAGCCGACGAGATAGGCCAGGCGCCCGCCCGAGTCGAACACGGGCCGGAGCGTGGTGCTGAGGTATTTCGCCTTGTGCTCTGTGGGCAGAACGATGTCATAGGTCGCTTCTTTGCCGCTGCTGATAACGCCCAGGTGGTGGTTCAAAGCGCGGCGGCCAATTGTTCCGCCGTAGAGCTCAAGCGCCGTCTTGCCGGCATAATCGCTGTGCTCGAACTCAGTGGCTTCCCGCGCCTTGGTGTTCATGGCGACATAGCGCGGCTGCCCGTCGTCGCCTACCTTCAGAACGATCACGGCGAGCTCGACGGCGTCAAGGATGCCAAAATGATCTGAGAATTCATCCTGCTGCACGTATCGTTCCTGAAAACGGGAGAGACCTTGAAATCCTGTAACACAGAGTTGCCGCGCAAGTGTTACAGGAAAAGCGTTGGCGAATTATAGGCAAAAAATTCTATGCCTTTGCGGAGTGCCCTTGCAATGCAGGCCCCGGCGCTCCGTTTTCCTTGCCTCTGCCGCGGTTTGTGGCTACAGCCTCCGGCATGTTGGACACCGCTGCAAACCGCCCCGAACTGCCTGCCGAAATCGCGCGGCGCCGGACTTTTGCGATCATCTCGCACCCGGACGCCGGCAAGACCACGCTGACTGAAAAGTTCCTGCTATACGGCGGTGCTATTCAGATGGCCGGACAGGTGCGCGCCAAGGGCGAGGCGCGGCGCACGCGGTCGGACTTCATGCAGATGGAGAAGGACCGCGGCATCTCTGTCTCGGCCTCCGCAATGTCTTTTGATTTCAGCGGCTTCCGATTCAATCTGGTGGACACGCCCGGCCACTCGGACTTTTCCGAGGACACCTACCGCACGCTGACGGCGGTGGATGCGGCGGTGATGGTGATCGACGGCGCAAAGGGTGTGGAAAGCCAGACCCAGAAGCTGTTCGAGGTCTGCCGTCTGCGCGACCTGCCGATCCTGACCTTCTGTAACAAGATGGACCGCGAGAGCCGGGACACCTTCGAGATCATCGACGAAATCCAGGAGATGCTGGCGATCGACGTGACCCCGGCCAGCTGGCCCATCGGCGTCGGCCGCGACTTCATCGGCTGCTATGACATGCTGCGCGACCGGCTGGAACTGATGGACCGCGCGGACCGCAACAAAGTGGCGGAAAGCATCGCGATCGAGGGTTTGGACGACCCCAAGCTGGCCGAGCACGTGCCTGCGCATCTGCTGGACAAGCTGCTGGAAGAGGTCGAGATGGCGCGCGAGCTGCTGCCCAGCTTGGACCCGCAGTCGGTGCTCGAAGGCCACATGACCCCGATCTGGTTCGGCTCCGCCATCAACTCCTTCGGCGTCAAGGAGCTTATGGACGGCATCGGCAGCTACGGCCCCGAGCCGCAGCCTCAGTCGGCCGAGCCGCGCCAGGTGAGCCCGGACGAGAAGAAGGTTGCGGGCTTTGTGTTCAAGGTTCAGGCCAACATGGACCCCAAGCACCGCGACCGGGTGGCATTCGTGCGGATGGCATCGGGCCACTTCAAGCGCGGCATGAAGCTGACCCATGTGCGCACCAAGAAGCCGATGGCGGTGTCGAACCCGGTGCTGTTCCTGGCCTCAGACCGGGAACTGGCCGAAGAAGCCTGGGCCGGCGATATCATCGGCATCCCGAACCATGGCCAGCTGCGCATCGGCGACACGCTGACCGAGGGCGAGGCGATCCGGGTGACCGGCATCCCGTCCTTTGCGCCGGAACTTTTGCAGGGTGTGCGCGCGGGCGACCCGATGAAGGCCAAGCACCTGGAAAAGGCGCTGATGCAGTTTGCCGAGGAAGGCGCCGCCAAGGTGTTCAAACCCTCGATCGGCTCCGGCTTCATCGTCGGCGTGGTCGGTCAGCTGCAATTCGAAGTGCTCGCCAGCCGCATCGAGATGGAATACGGCCTGCCGGTGCGGTTCGAGGCAAGCCAGTTCACCTCGGCCCGCTGGGTCAGCGGTGACAAGGCAGCGGTGGACAAGTTCATCAACGCCAACAAGCAGCACATCGCCCATGACCACGACGGCGACATCGTATATCTGACCCGCCTGCAATGGGACATCGACCGGGTGGTGCGCGATTATCCGGACTTGAATCTGACCGCGACCAAGGAAATGATGGTTTGAAGAAACGCCCGGTCCGACCGGGCGTTTTTCTTTGCGGGGCTTGCACTTTACCCTGCCCGCGGAAAGGGTTGTGAAAAACAGCAGGGTAAGAGGCAGGCAATGGCGGATCAGGGCGTCAAATGGGGCATCGTCAGCAGCATAAAGGCGGACGCCGAAACGATTTTGAACTTTGCCGCGTACCATCTGGACCTGGGCGCACACCGGCTGCACATCTACCTGGATGAACCGAATGCCGAAGCCTATGCGCAGCTGAAGCAGCACCCCAAAGTGCGGGTCACGGTGTGCGACGGCAGCTATTGGCAGAAACGCTGCGGCTACCGGCCAGCCAAACACCAAATACGCCAGATACAGAATTCCGCCCATGCCTATCAGCGGATCCAGACCGATTGGATCGCCCATATCGATGTGGACGAGTTTCTCTGGCCCGCTAAGGACCTAGGGCAAATGCTCGCCACCCTGCCCTCCAGCTCTTTGGGCGCCAAGATACGCCCGATTGAAGCGCTGGCGGGACATGACGGCCAATTCAAGGCGATGATTCCAAGGGGGCCGGACCGTGAGACAGAGGTGCGCACCGTCTACCCGGCATTCGGAGGGTTCTTGAGGGGCGGTTTCCTCAGCCACACAGCCGGCAAGATCATTGCCAGGACGGGCGTGCCGCAGGCGGAGGTGCGCATTCACAGTATGTATTTGGCAGGCAAAAGGATCAAAGTGTCCACCGCTCTGGAGGAAGTTGACCTTTGCCATTGCCATGCTCTGAGCTGGGAACAGTGGCAAACCACCTACCAGTACCGGTTGCAGCACGGCTCGTACCGGCCGGGATTGAAGCCTGGGTATTCGCGGCTGTTCGGCGGATTGAACTCACATGAGCTTCTGTCGCTGATCGAAGAGGAGCACGGACAAGACGGTCTGCGCAGCTTCTTTGATGAGGTCAGCGCCCGGGACCCGGCGGTCTACCGTAAGCTGCAGGAGCGCGGGCTGGTGCGGAATCGCCCTCTCGGCCTGGAGGAGAAACGGCAAAAACACTTCCCCGGTTTCGGCTGATTTGTTTCCATTTTGCCGATCCCGGCGATGAAAACCCTGCAAAATCCAGCATTAATTGACCTGCGCATGGGATTTTGCTATGCCCCGCGACGAGCCGGCAGCTGCCACACCGCATGACCTTTTGCGGAGCCGGCTGCAACACACACGCGCGGGCCAGGTCAGTGTCCGCAATGACGGATGCATATGACAAAATTCACCGATCTGAACCTTAATCCCAAGGTCCTCAAAGCTATTGAGGAAGCCGGGTACGAAACCCCCACCCCGATTCAGGCGGGGGCCATCCCGCCGGCGCTGGAAGGGCGCGATGTTCTGGGAATCGCCCAGACCGGCACCGGCAAGACCGCGTCGTTCACGCTGCCGATGATCACGCTTCTGGCCCGCGGCCGCGCCCGCGCCCGGATGCCGCGCAGTCTGGTGCTGTGCCCCACCCGCGAACTGGCTGCCCAGGTGGCGGAAAACTTCGACACCTATGCCAAGCATGTGAAGCTGACGAAGGCGCTACTGATCGGCGGCGTGTCCTTCAAGGAGCAGGACGCGCTGATCGACAAGGGCGTCGACGTGCTGATCGCCACCCCGGGCCGCCTGCTGGACCATTTCGAGCGCGGCAAGCTGCTGCTGACCGGCGTGCAGATCATGGTGGTGGACGAGGCCGACCGGATGCTGGACATGGGTTTTATTCCGGACATCGAGCGCATCTTCTCGCTGACGCCGTTCACCCGACAGACCCTGTTCTTCTCGGCCACCATGGCGCCGGAGATCGAACGGATCACCAACACCTTCCTGTCGGGTCCGGCCCGTATCGAAGTGGCCCGTCAGGCCACGGCGTCGGAGACAATCGAACAGTCCGTTGTGCAGTTCAAGGCGTCGCGCCGCGATCGCGAGGGCAGCGAGAAGCGCAAGGTCCTGCGCGCATTGATCGATGCCGAGGGCGACAAGCTGACCAACGGCATTATCTTCTGCAACCGCAAGACGGATGTGGATATCTGCGCGAAATCGCTGAAGAAATACGGCTATGACGCGGCTGCCATCCATGGCGACCTGGACCAGAGCCAGCGGACCAAGACCTTGGACGCCTTCCGCGAAGGGTCCTTGCGGATCCTGGTGGCCTCGGATGTGGCCGCACGCGGCCTGGACGTTCCCAGCGTCAGCCATGTGTTCAACTTTGATGTGCCCGGCCATGCAGAGGATTACGTTCACCGCATCGGCCGCACCGGCCGTGCGGGCCGCGAGGGCAAGGCGATCACCATCTGCATCCCGCGCGACGACAAGGCACTGGCGGCAGTGGAAGGCCTGATCCAGAAGGAAATTCCGCGGCTGGAGAACCCGGTCAAGCCGGAACCCAAGACGGAGAAGCCTGCCCGTGCTGCAAAGGCAGACAAGGCAGACGCGGATACCCGTGAAAGCCGCAAGGACGAGGGCCGTGATCGCCGCAGGGATGAAAAGCCCACGCAGAAGCCGGAGCGTTCTTCTGGCCGCGGCGGCAAACACGGCAAGCGCGACGACAAGGTTGTGGTCGGCATGGGCGACCACCTGCCGAGCTTTATCGCGCTCAGCTTTGCCGAGCGCCGCGCCAGCTGATCCGACACATTCTGATTATTGAGGCCGCCCTCCCCGGGGCGGCCTTTTTAGTGCCCCCAGGGCAATTCATCATGCTGCAAGCGCATGGACACCTTTGCACTTGCAGCATAGCGGGTCTTCGATCTTGTGTGGCGTCAAGCCGCGCAAACCGGCGTATTGCTTCCATCAACAAGAAACGCGCCATTGATGATGGGCCACGCCATGAATACCAACGACACCAAAACCCTGACCATTTCCCAGTTCCAGGCCATTGAGGCCCGCGCCCACGAGCTGCGCGCCGAGGCCTTTGCCTCGATGATGCGCCGCCTGTTCAGCGCCCTGTTCAGCGCCCCGCGCAAGGTGGTCTCCTGCCCCAGCTGCGCCCGCCCGCTGCACGGCTGAGGCTGCCGCGGCTCCCTCTGGAGCAGCACAGTATTGAAAACGCCGCGTGCCCCAGGGGCCGCGGCGTTTCTGTTTCCAAAGCCCACGTCACTGATCCCGGGGCAGGAAACCAGAGGGATTGAAGACATCTGCGTAGGTCCCTTCATCCGCGTACCAGCCCTCGAAGAAATCCTCAGGTCTTGCCATCTGGAGCGCTTTGCTTGTCATGGCAATAATGGCCTCCGTGCCATCCAGGCTCCAGGTCATCAACACGCCCGCGTCGGGGAGGTGCACCCCCCATACGGCCGGACTTGTGATGCTTTGCGGTAGTAGGTAGCAAGGCTCAGCTTTTCTGAAGACCGAGGGCGTCACCGTGTTGCTGTGGTGCCTGAACTCATCCCAGGCTGTCACCTGCGCACATCCGAAACAGGAGAGAAATTCCTGCACAACGGGTTCCAGTATGGTGGTCAACCCGTCGTCCTCCGGCAAGTAGAGCCGGTTTTCCTTGCAGTAGGCGGTCAGCCGCTTCTGCAGGTCTATGCCGGCACGGTCCTGATAGCCGATGCAAGCCAGCACCCAGATCGCCAGGTAAACCTCACCCCTGGGCAGGTCCGGTGCGACCGCCTGGTGAACCGCCGCCCAGGAGACCGCTTCTCCGCGTGACTTTATCATGTCACCGAAATTCTCCGGCCGGTCATCGTAAGTAAGAACATCTTCATAGATTTCTTTGCCAGCGAAAGAGGCCAAAGTCTCCGCTTTGCGGATCCGGTAAAAGGGATGCAGCGCAACAAACACATGGTCATAAATGCCTTCCCACCAGGTCAGCATGGGCACTTTGGAACCGGGATGCTGGATTGCCCGATCGGCTGTCATGAAATCTGCACCTCGAAAACGCCCCCTGAAACAGTTCTAAACGGCCCGCCGCCAGGCACAACATCGCCGCGGCCCCGTCAGGGGGCGCGGCGCCTGGCCAAACGGGGCCTGCTGCATCGGTGATGCGGCTTGGCCGGGCGGGAGCACCGCCCTGCCCCGGAGCATCAGCGCATGCGGCTGACCACCACTGTCACCTCGGGCTTCTTGCCGATCTCGGCTTGCGCGGTCTGGCGGGCGATGCGGCGCAATTCCTGCTCCAGCCTGTCGTCATCGCGCAGGGTCTTGGCGCCGGCGCGCATCAGGAACTGGTTCAGGTCCTCCTCCAGAACCTCCACCAGAGCGGCACTGGAGGTCCCGGTTTCCGGCAGGCCCTTGAGGTCGCACCAGGGCTCTCCCAGCGGCTCGTCTTCCTCGTCGAGGATCACCGTCACCAGCACATGGCCGTTCAGCGCCATACGGATACGGTCGCGCACGATGCCGTCCAGCGCGCCGTATTTGACGGTGCCATCCAGATAGGTCCGGCCGGTCTCGATCCACTCGGTCACAGACGGCGCGTCGCCGGTCAGGTCCATCATCATGCCGTTCACCACCACGGCGCTGGCGATACCCTTTTCCTCGCCCAGGCGGGCGTGCTGGCGCAGGTGGCGGTGCTCGCCGTGCATCGGAATCAGCATCTTGGGCTTTAACAGCTTGTGGACCGCCTCCAGATCCGGGCGGTTGGCGTGGCCGGAGACGTGGTACAGGCCGGAGCTGTCATCAACCACATCCACGCCCATTTCAGAGAACTGGTTGATGATGCGGATGACGCCCTTCTCATTGCCCGGAATGGTCTTGGAGGAGAACAGGAACAGATCGCCCTCCTTCAGCTCCAGCCCGCGGTACTTGCCGCGCGCCAGCTGTGCCGTCGCTGCGCGGCGTTCGCCCTGGCTGCCGGTGGTGATCAGCATCAGGTTGTCGCGCGGCACGTTGGCGGCGTCCTCCGGGCTGATCACCTTGGGGAAATCCACCAGCACGCCGGTCTCCACCGCCGCCTCGATCATGCGGCGCATAGCGCGGCCCAGAAGGACCACGGAGCGGCCCGCCTTAACGCCCGCCTCGGCCAGGGTTTTCACCCGCGCCACGTTGGAGGCGAATGTGGTGGCAGCGACCAGCCCCTTCGCCTCGGAAAACAGCTTGGTGATCTCCTCCGGAAGTTCGGATTCCGAGCGGCCCGGGTGCTGCGAGAACACATTGGTGGAATCGCAGACCAGTGCCTGAATGCCGTTCCCTGCGATTTCCGCCCACATCTCCGGATCAAAGGGTTCGCCGACCAGCGGGTTCGCGTCCAGTTTGAAGTCGCCGGTGTGCACCACCCGCCCTGCCGGGCTGTCGATCACGAGCCCGCCGCTTTCGGGGATCGAGTGGCTCATCGGCGCAACGCCGATGGTGAAGGGGCCAAGCTTTGTCACTTCGGGCCAGGCCTGCACGGTGTGCACATTGGCCGGGTCGTGGCCTGCCTCTTCCATCTTGCGGCGTGCCAGGTTGGCGGTGAAGGCGCGGGCGTAGATGGGCACGTTCAGATGCGCGTAGAGATGGGCAATCGCGCCGATGTGGTCCTCATGCCCGTGGGTGATGAAGATGCCTTCCAGCCGGTCGGCGCGCTCCTTCAACCAGGTGATGTCGGGCATGATCAGGTCCACGCCCGGGGTGGTGTCCATGTCCGGGAAAGTCACGCCCAGATCCACCAGGACCAGCCGTTCCTTGCCCTGCGGCCCATAGCCGTAGACATAGGCGTTCATGCCAATTTCACCCGCCCCGCCGAGGGGCAGGTAGATCAATCTATCACTGCTCATGCGTCAGTACCGTTTTCCTTGTTGTATTTATGGATGATCTGCAGCCCATGCATGGTGAGATCATCCTCATATGCGTCGAACAGATCGGCAGATTGCTGGAACAATGGCGCCAGCCCGCCGGTTGAGATTACTTTCATCGGCACCGCGCGCTCGGCCTTGATACGGGCGCAGATCTCGCGCACGAGGCCGACATAGCCCCAGAACACGCCGGATTGCATGCAGGCGACGGTGTTGGTGCCAATCACGTTCTGCGGTTTGGAAATGTCCACATGGGGCAGCGCGGCGGCAGCCTGGTGCAGCGCCTCCAGGCTCAGGTTCACACCGGGTGCAATCACCCCGCCGACATAAGCGCCGTCCTCGGCCACCACGTCGAATGTGGTCGCAGTGCCGAAATCCACCACGATCAGATTGCCGCCGTAGGTGTCAAAGCCGGAAACCGTGTTGACCAGCCGGTCGGGGCCGACGGCGGTGCCTTCGTCCACCCGCACCGCAACCGGCAGCAGGCATTCGGGTTTGCCCACCACCAAGGGACGCGTGTTGAAGTAGCGGTCCGCCAGCACACGCAGGTTGAACACCACCCGCGGCACAGTGGAGGAGATGATCATGTCGGTGATATCCGCCTCGATCCCCTGCAGCCGCATCAGCGTGTTGAGCCAGACATAATACTGGTCGGCAGTGCGCTGCCAGTCGGTGGCGGTGCGCCACATGCCGATGAACTTCTCCCCGTCATAGATCGAGAAGACGGTATTGGTATTGCCGCAATCAACTGCCAGAAGCATTGCTGCCCCTTCCTAGAAATAGATGTCGGCCGCGGGAATGCTGACGCGGCCCTTGGCGGTGTTTAGGACAAGGTTGCCGCTGGCGTCCACCGTTTCAAAGGTGCCTTCGGTTTCAGACGACGCGGTTTTGGCAGTGATCACCTCGCCCAGCTTGGCCGCGCGGGCCAGCCATTCGGTGCGGATTGGTTCGAACCCGTAGGTTGCGAACTGCTGCTCGTAACGGGCAAAAGCCTCGGCCACGGCTTCCAGGAATTCCTCCGGTGTGACCTGCACGCCGGTTTCCGACAACAGCGACACCGGCCAGACCGCGCCGGGCTCCAGCCATTCCTTCATCGGGGTTTCTACAAGGTTGACGCCGATGCCGACAAACAGATGGTTGCCCCCCTGTCCGTTGCCAGCGCTTTCCAAGAGGATGCCCGCCAGCTTGCCGCCCTTCAGCAGCACGTCGTTGGGCCACTTCAGCGTCAGGCCTTCGCTGCGGCCGGTGACCGCGACGCAGGCATCATAGACCGCCAGCGCCGCCACGAAGCTGCGCAGCGCCGCCTGATCCGCGGCGCCCTCGGGGCGCATCACCAGAGTGGCGGCGAAGTTGCCCTTGGGGTCCTTCCAGTCACGGCCGCGGCGGCCCCTGCCCTGGGTCTGCCGCAGGGCCAGGATCCATTCTGGCCCCGCCAGCTCCCCCGCGATGCGGGCTGCCTCATTCAGGGTGCTGTCCACCTCGGCGAGCACCCGTTTTCCGTATCCAGCTGGCCAGCTCATCTGCGTTCCTCAAAAAGTGCGAAAAGGCCCGGTCGCGTGACCGGGCCCTGTCAGCCTGCCTGAAAAGCAGATCAATTTACAAGGGTTGCTGCCGCGGCCGCAGCGGCGCCGTCGATGCCGAACTGGTAAACCACGCCCACCAGCATCATTGCGGCAGAGGCCATCAGCGCCACACCCAGCACCGGAGAGCCCTTGGCTTCGACATCGTCCTCGCCAGTGCCGAAGTACATGTAGAAGACGATGCGGATGTAATAGAACGCACCGATGACGGAGGCCACGGCGGAAGCGATGACCAGCCCCATCAGGCCGGCGTCCACGCCCGCCTGCCACACGCCCAGCTTGGCAAAGAAGCCCAGCATCGGCGGCACGCCCGCCAGCGAGAACATCAGGATCAGCACCGCCAGCGCCTTGCCCGGCTCGCGCGCGGCGAACTGGTTCAGGGCCAGGATGTCGGTCACCGGCTTACCGTCCTTCTCCAGCATCAGGATGAAGGAGAAGGTGCCGATGTTCATGGTGACGTAGATCGCCAGGTAGACCAGCATCGCGGTGATGCCCTGTTCGGTGCCCGCGGCCAGGCCGATCATCGCATAGCCCATATGGGCGATGGAGGAGAACGCCATCAGCCGCTTGATGTCGCGCTGGCCGATCGCCGCGATGGCGCCCAGGAACATCGACAGCACCGACAGCACCACGATGATCTGCTGCCAGTCAGCGATTGCACCGCCAAAGGCGTCAAACAGCACCCGGGCAAACAGCCCCATGGCCGCGACCTTGGGCGCGGTGGCAAAGAAGGCGGTGACCGGGGTCGGCGAGCCTTCGTAGACGTCCGGTGTCCACATGTGGAACGGAACCGCCGAAACCTTGAACGCCATGCCGGAGATCATGAAGACCAGGCCGAACAGCATGCCGATGGACATATGGCCCTGTTCCGCCACCTGGACGATGCCCGCGAACTGGGTGGTGCCGGCAAAGCCGTAGACCAGCGAGGCGCCATAGAGCAGCAGGCCCGACGACAGCGCGCCCAGCACGAAGTACTTGAGGCCCGCCTCGGTCGACTTGACGCTGTCGCGGCGCATGGCGGCCACCACGTAAAGCGACAGCGACTGCAGTTCCAGCCCCATGTAGAGGGACATCAGGTCGCCGGCGGAGACCATCATCATCATGCCGACCGCGGCCAGCGCCACCAGGACCGGATATTCGAACCGCAGGATACCGCGGCGCGCCATGTACTCCTGGCTGATCAGCAGCACGGCAGACGCGCCCAGCAGCAGCGCCACCTTGGCAAAACGGGAGAAGCCGTCGTCGATGAACATGCCGCCAAATGCGGTCTGGGTGCCGGCCGGGCTGGAGGCGATCCAGAACGCGACCAGCGCCAGCAGCGCTGCCGTGCTCCAGACCAGCGGCACCGCCAGCTTGTCCTTGCCGGTGTAAACGGCGCCGATCAGCGCCGCCATGGCGTAAAGCGCCAGAACGATCTCTGGCAGGATTACAGTAAGATCAGCTTGGATCATCTGCCTGATGCTCCCTTAGTGCGAAGCAATCTGGGTGGCTGCGGGCGCAGTGTCCGCAGCAGCCAGAGACTGGTTGAAGTTTGCGATCAGCGCCTCGGTCGACGGCGCGATGATGTCGGTGACCAGCGCCGGGTAGACCCCCAGCAGCAGGGTCATGGCGACCAGCGGCGCGAAGACGAAACGCTCGCGCGGGGACATGTCGCGGATGCCCATCAGGCTGCCTTTGATCAGGTCGCCGAACACCACGCGCCGGTAGAGCCACAGCGCATAAGCCGCCGAGAAGATCACGCCGGTTGCTGCCACAGCAGTCACCCAGGTATTCTTCTGGAAGGCGCCCATCAGGGTCAGGAATTCACCGACAAAGCCCGAAGTGCCCGGCAGGCCGACGTTGCCCATGGTGAAGAACATGAATACCAGCGCATAAGCCGGCATGCGGATCACCAGGCCGCCATAGGCGTCGATGTCGCGGGTGTGCATGCGGTCATAAATCACGCCGACGCAAAGGAAGAGCGCGGCGGAGATGAAGCCGTGCGACAGCATCTGGAAAATGGCGCCGTCGATGCCCTGCTGGTTGGCGGCAAAGATGCCCATGGTGACAAAGCCCATGTGCGCAACAGAGGAATAGGCGATCAGCTTTTTCATGTCCTCCTGCACCATCGCCACCAGCGAGGTGTAGACCACCGCGATCGCAGACATCCACAGGACCACATCGGTCATCACATCCGCCCCCACCGGGAACATCGGCAGCGAGAAGCGCAGGAAGCCGTAGCCGCCCATTTTCAGCAGGATCGCCGCCAGCACCACGGAACCCGCGGTCGGCGCCTGCACGTGCGCATCCGGCAGCCAGGTGTGCACCGGCCACATCGGCATTTTCACCGCGAAGGAGGCAAAGAAGGCCAGGAACATCAGCGTCTGGGCGCCGCCCAGCACATGGATGCCCAGGACGTCAAAGGACGCCGCCGAGAAGCTGTGGGTCAGCAGGGTCTCGATGTCGGTGGTGCCGGCATCCACATACATGAAGACCATCGCCACCAGCATCAGCACCGAGCCGAAGAAGGTATAGAGGAAGAACTTGAAGGAAGCGTAGATCCGCTCCTTGCCGCCCCAGATGCCGATGATCAGGAACATCGGAATGAGGCCTGCCTCGAAGAACAGGTAGAACAGCACCAGGTCGAGCGCCATGAAGACGCCCAGCATCAGGGTCTCCAGCAGCAGGAAGGCGATCATGTATTCCTTGACCCGGTCGGTGACCGACCAGCTGGCCAGGATGGTCAGCGGCATGATGAAGGTGGTCAGCATCACAAACAGCACCGAGATGCCGTCCACGCCCATCTTGTACTTCAGGCCGAAGATCCACTGGGCCTCTTCCACGAACTGGAAGCCGGTGTTGGCCGGGTCGAACTGGGAATAGATGCCCAGGCTCACCAGGAAGGTGATCGTGGTGGCAAAGAGCGCAACAAACTTGGCGTTGCGCTGCGCCGCCTTATCCTCGCCGCGCAGGAACAGGGCCAGGATGGCCGCCGCGAGCGCCGGGATGAAGGTGACAATAGAAAGGAGATTGTCCATCAGTGCGCTCCTCCGCCGATCGACATCCAGGTGACCAGGGCGGCAATGCCCAGCACCATCCAGAAGGCATAAGTGAAGATGTAACCGGACTGCGCCCGGCCCGCGAGGCGGGTGAAGAAGGGCACAACGCCCATAGCCAGGCCATTCAGGAAGCCGTCGATGGTGCTGCCATCGCCGCGTTTCCAGAAGAAGCGGCCAATGGCCACGGCCGGCTTGACGAAGATCAAGTCATAGATCTCGTCAAAGTACCACTTGTTCAGCAGGAACAGGTACAGCGGGCGCTGCTGCTTCGCCAAACGCGCGGGCAGCGACGGGTTCCAGATGTAGAACCACAGTGCCAGCACCAGGCCGCCCAGCATTGCCATGAACGGGGACAGTTTCACCCATTTCGGCGCCGCATGGGCATCTTCCAGGATGTGGTTGTCCGGCGCGATGTACAGCGCGCCCTCGCCCGGCTTGCCGGCAAACACATAGTGATGCTCGCCGCCATGTGCGGCTTCTTCACCGTGCGCGGCGTCCTCGCCGTGCGCAGCCTCTTCACCGCGGCCGGCCTCTTCGCCATGCGCCGCGGCGGACGCTTCCGCCACCGGGATGCCGTAGAACTTGCCAACCTGGTCAGCGTGGCCGAAGAAGCTGCTGTACCAGATCATGCCAGCCGTAACCGAACCCACCGCCAGCACGCCCAGCGGCACCAGCATGGTCCAGGGACTTTCATGTGCATGTTCGTGGGTGTGCTTGTCGCCGCGCGCTTCGCCGTAGAAGGTCATGAAGATCAGGCGCCAGGAGTAGAAGGAGGTCATGAAGGCCGCGATCACCAGCGCCCAGAAGCCGAACATCGAGCCGCCCGCATAGGCGCTTTCGATGATCGCGTCCTTGGAGACGAAACCGGCAAAGCCAACCCAGCCGCTGAGCGGGATACCGACGCCGGTGATGGCCAGGGTGCCGATCATCATCGCCCAGAAGGTATAGGGGATCTTCTTGCGAAGCGCGCCGTAGTTCCGCATGTCCTGCTCGTGGTGCATGGCGTGGATCACCGAACCGGCGCCAAGGAACAGCATCGCCTTGAAGAAGGCGTGAGTGAACAAGTGGAACATGGCTGCGGAATACATTCCAACGCCGGCGGCCACGAACATGTAGCCCAGCTGCGAGCAGGTCGAATAGGCGATCACGCGCTTGATGTCGTTCTGCACCAGGCCGACAGTTGCCGCGAAGAAGGCAGTGGCAGCCCCCAGCACGGTGATGAAGGCCGCGGCCTCAGGCGCGAACTCGATCAGCGGCGACATGCGGCAGACCAGGAACACGCCCGCGGTCACCATGGTCGCGGCGTGGATCAGCGCTGAAACCGGGGTCGGGCCTTCCATCGCGTCCGGCAGCCAGGTGTGCAGGATCAGCTGTGCCGATTTGCCCATCGCGCCGACAAAAAGCAGGAAGGCCAGCAGGTTCGCCGCGTTCCACTCGGTCCACAGGAAGGAGACCTGGGTTTCCGCCAGCGTCGGGGCGGCTGCAAAGATGTCCGCCAGGTTGATGCTGTCGGTCAGGAAGAACAGGCCGAAGATCCCCAGCGCAAAGCCGAAGTCGCCGACGCGGTTGACGATGAACGCCTTGATCGCCGCCGCATTCGCGGAAGGCTTGCGGTAGTAGAAGCCGATCAGCAGGTAGGAGGCAACGCCCACGCCTTCCCAGCCGAAAAACATCTGCACCAGGTTGTCGGAGGTCACCAGCATCAGCATCGCGAAGGTGAAGAACGACAGATAGGCAAAGAAGCGCGGCTTGTAGCTTTCGCCCTCTTTCCACTGCGGGTCATGGTCCATGTAACCGAAGGAATAGAGGTGCACGAGCGACGACACGGTGGTGATCACGATCAGCATGATCGCGGTCAGCCGGTCCAGCCGGATCGCCCAGGAGGTCGACAGCGAGCCGCTTTCGATCCAGCGGAAGATCTCGATGTTCTGGGTCACCCCGTCAAACGCGAGGAAGGTGATCCAGCTGAGCAGCGCCGACAGGAACAGCAGCGCCGTGGCGGTCACGGTGGCGGCTTTCTCGCCGATCATCTTGTGGCCGAAGCCGCAGATCACCGCCCCCACAAGCGGGGCAAAGAGGAGGATGGTTTCCATGGTTCTTTAGCCCTTCATCACGTTGACGTCTTCCACGGCGATGGTGCCGCGGTTGCGGAAGAAGCAGACCAGGATCGCCAGGCCGATGGCGGCCTCGGCGGCGGCCACGGTCAGCACGAACAGGGTAAAGACCTGCCCCACCAGATCACCCAGGAAGGAAGAGAAGGCAACCAGGTTGATGTTCACCGCCAGGAGCATCAGTTCGATGCTCATCAAGAGGATGATCACGTTCTTGCGGTTCAGGAAGAGCCCGAAGATGCCGATGACGAACAGCGTCGCCGCGACGGTCAGATAATGTTCAAGTCCGATCATGTGCTCACAGCCCCTGCCCCGGTTTCACGTCCTTGAGCTCCATCGCGGCGGCCGGGTCGCGCATCATCTGGGCAACCACGTCCTGGCGCTTGACGTCGGTGCGGTGGCGCAGCGTCAGCACGATCGCGCCGATCATCGCCACCAGCAGGATCAGGCCCGCCAGCTGGAACAGAAGGAAATATTGATCATAGATGATGAGGCCGAGCGCCTCGGTGTTGTGGCGGTCGGCAGGCACTGGATTGGCCAGCAGCTCAGGCGCCTTGTGGGCAGTTTCCCAGGCGCCGAAGGCCATCACGAACTGCATCAGGATGACCAGGCCGATCAGCAGAGCGAGCGGCATGTATTTCGCCATCTCCGCCTTCAGCTCTGCAAAGTCGACGTCGATCATCATCACCACAAACAGGAACAGCACCGCGACCGCGCCCACGTAGACGATGACCAGCAGCATGGCGACAAACTCCGCCCCCAGCAGCACAAACAGCCCGGCCGAGGAAAGGAAGGCCAGGATCAGCCACAGTACCGAATGCACCGGCTGACGGCTGATCACGGTGAACAGCCCGCCGGTGATGGCGCTGATGGCGAAGAGGTAGAAGGCAAATACGCTCATGTCTCATCGTCCCTTTTGTCGTCCATGACCGCCTGCGCCAGATCCAGCGCTCTGTTCATGGCCGGAATGCCGGCAAACACCGACATCTGTCCGATCGTTTCCACGATCTCTTGTTTCTTGGCGCCGGCCGCGAGGGCGTGGCGCACGGTCTGGCGCACGGCTGAGTCAGCCTGCGCGCCCTGCATTGTCAGCCCGGCCAGTGTCAGCAGCAGCCGGGTCTTGGCATCCAGCCCGTCCTTGTTGACGGTGTTGCCGAACATCATTTCCATGACCTCTTTGGGCATGGTGGGCCACAGCGCCTCAAACTCCTTGAAAGCCTCGGAGGGCGAGAAGCTCTCCAGCGCCGGGTTGAACGCCTTAGCCATCTGCTGGGCCTGGGCCTGCATCTGCTCCATCATGGATTCAAACGGGTTCTTAGAGTCAGACATCCGCGACCTCCTCCGCTTCGAAGACTTCAATTGCGGCGTTCAGCGCGTTGATCATCGACGGCAGCCCGCCATAGAGCGCCATCTGAAAGATGATCTCGGAGATCTCCTCGCGGCTGGCCCCCACGGCACGTGCGCTGGCGACATTGACCTTCAGCTGCGGACGGGTCTGGCCGCCAAGCGCTGCCAGCGCCGCGACGGTGGCCAGCAGGCGGGTTTTCTCATCCACCGTGCCGCGTGTGTAGAACTGCCCGTAGGCCACGTCCACAATGGTACGCGACAGCCCAGGCACCAGAGCGTCGTAGCGGGCTTGCAAAGCCTCCTCCATGCCGGGATTGACCTGTTCGGACAAGGCCTTGCCGCGGGCATAGGTATCGGTATGGAGCGTTTCAGGGGTCATCGGTACGGCGCGTCGATTTCCAGGTTGCGGGCGATCTCGGCTTCCCAGCGCTCCCCGTTCGAAAGCAGCTTCTCCTTGTCGTAAAACAGCTCCTCGCGGGTCTCGGTGGCGAACTCGAAGTTCGGGCCTTCGACAATCGCATCCACCGGACAGGCTTCCTGGCAGAAACCGCAGTAGATGCATTTGGTCATGTCGATGTCATAGCGCGTGGTGCGGCGGCTGCCGTCCTCGCGCGGTTCCGCGTCGATAGTGATCGCCTGGGCCGGGCAGACCGCCTCGCAAAGCTTGCAGGCAATGCAGCGCTCCTCGCCGTTCGGATAGCGGCGCAGCGCGTGCTCGCCGCGGAAGCGTGGCGACAGCGGGCCCTTCTCGTGCGGGTAGTTCAGCGTTGCCTTGGGCGCAAAGAAGTACTTCAGCCCCAGTTTGAAGCCGACCCAGAAATCCTGCAGCAGGAAGTATTTGGCGGCGCGGGTGTAGTCGATGTTCGCCATCAGTTAGCCTCCCACGGTCCAGCGGGCGAAGATGCCCCAGAACCAGTCAAATTTTGCAGCAAAGGACACGAAGACCACCCAGGCCAGCGAGAACGGCAGGAACACTTTCCAGCCCAGGCGCATCAGCTGGTCGTAGCGGTAGCGCGGGGTGATCGCCTTCACCATTGCGAAGAGGAAGAAGAAGAACGCCATCTTGCCGACCATCCACAGCACGCCGTCCGGCAGACCCGGGATCGGCGACAGCCAGCCGCCGAAGAACAGCAGCGAGGTCAGCGCGCACATCAGGAAGATGGCGATGTATTCACCGGCCATGAACAAGAGGAACGGGGTGGCCGAGTATTCCACCTGGTAGCCCGCCACCAGTTCCGATTCCGCTTCCGGCAGGTCGAAGGGCGGCCGGTTGGTTTCCGCCAGCGCCGAGATGAAGAACAGGAAGACCATCGGGAAATGCGGGATCCAGTACCAGTTCAAGAGGCCCAGATCGCCGTCCTGCGCGCGCACGATGTCGCCGAAGTTCATCGACCCGGTGGAGATGATCACGCCGATGATGATCAGGCCGATAGAGACCTCATAGGAAATCATCTGTGCCGCGGAGCGCAAGCTGCCGAGGAACGGGTATTTCGAGTTCGAGGCCCAGCCGCCCATAATGACGCCGTAGACTTCCAGCGAGGACACCGCGAAAACGTACAGGATGGCGACGTTGATGTCCGAGAGCACCCAACCGTCGTTGAACGGGATCACCGCCCAAGCGATCATTGCCAGCACGAAGCTGGTCATCGGTGCCAGGATGAAAACGGTGCGGTCGGCGCCCGCGGGGATCACCACCTCTTTTACCACGTATTTTAGCGCGTCGGCCACCGATTGCAGCAGGCCAAAGACGCCCACCACGTTCGGCCCCCGGCGCATCTGGACCGCGGCCCAGATCTTGCGGTCCCCGTAGACGAGGAACAGGAGCGAGATCATCACAAAGGCAACAACTGCAAGCACTTGCGCCAGGATCAGAACAGCGATGCCGCCTGGAGTGTTAAAGAAATCAGCCATAGGTCCTCACACCGTGGGTATTCCGTTTGCCGCGCAATCCGCAACCGCGACATCAGCGTCGATGGTGCGCAGCCCGCGCGGCAGAGAGGGCGAAATCAGATAGACCGCATCAGCGGTCCGGCTGCCCCCTGCCTGTTTCGTTGTCGTGCGCACATGGCGCGCAAATCCGTAACCCCGGATCAGCGCATATTGCGCGGCGGCGCATTCCGCATAATTGTCTAGGTCTCCCGGCACGGACGCGCCGCGCATGGAGACATGAAATTGCACCAAATCGCCCTCCAGCAGGCTGGTTTCCACCCCTTCGTACACTGGGGCGGGCCGCTCTCCTTCGCTGCCGGGCGCCATGGCGCAGGCGGCCAGCAGGAAGGGGGTTATGAGGGCGAGACGGTTCATTCGGCGGCCATTGCCTCGTTTCTGCGGGTCTTCACACCCGCCGACAGCTCTGCCATCAGCTGGGATGCGCGGGCAATCGGGTTGGTCAGGTAGAAGTCCTTGATAGCGGGCAGGAAATCGGCATTGCCGAGCTTATCCTGCTCCAGCGGCGCGCCTTCCTTTTCAGTGACTTCGTCGATCCGGGCCAGATGCGGAACCTCTGCGACCAAATCCTGGCGCAGCTGCGCCAGCGAGTCATAGCCCAGCTTGGCCCCCGCCTCGGCGCTGAGCGCGCGCAGGATAGCCCAGTTCTCCTTGGCCTCACCCGGCGCGAACGCAGCGCGCATTGCCAGCTGCGGGCGGCCTTCGGTATTCACGAACAGGCCGTTTTCCTCGGTGTAGGCAGCGCCCGGCAGGATCACATCGGCGCGGTGAGCGCCTCGGTCGCCGTGGCTGCCCTGGTAGATCACAAAGGCGCCAGCTTCGATTTCGACCTCATCAGCGCCGAGGTTGTAGATCACCTCTGCCCCGTCGATGGCAGCCGCCATGCCGCCTTCGGTCACCGCGCCGATGTCCATGGCCCCGACGCGGGAGGCGGCGGTGTGCAGCACCATCAGCTTGGAGCCGGACAGCTCCGCCATCTTCTGGGCCGCTGCCATCACCGCCAGGCCGTCGGCCTCGCGCAGGGCGCCCTGCCCGACGATGATCACGGTCTTCTTGTTGTCACGGGTCTCTTCCGAGACGCCCTTGGCGATCATGTCGCTGAGCGCGTCGCGGCCGGTGCCTGCATGGTAGTACTCATAGGTCAGATCTGCCGCCGGACCGATCAGCGCCACCTCGGCACCCTTGGCCCAGGCCTTGCGGATACGGGCATTCAGCACCGGCGCCTCATCGCGCGGGTTGGTGCCGATCAGTAGGATCATCTCAGCCTCATCGAGGTCTGCGATGGTGGCGGTGCCGGCATAGCCGGCGCGGTTCCCGATCGGCAGGCGGGCGTTGTCGGTGCGGCATTCAACGTTACCGCCAAGCCCCTCGATCAGCTGTTTCAGCGCAAAGGCCGCCTCGACCGGGGCCAGATCACCGATCAGGCCCGCAACCTTCTTGCCTTTCATGGCGGTGGCAGCGGCGGACAGCGCCTCCGCCCAGGTGGCGGGCTTCAGCTTGCCATCGACGCGCACGTAAGGACGGTCCAGGCGCTGGCGGCGCAGGCCGTCCCAGACAAAGCGGGTCTTGTCGCTGATCCATTCCTCGTTCACGCCGTCATGGTTGCGCGGCAGGATCCGCATCACTTCGCGGCCCTTGGTATCCACGCGGATGTTCGAGCCAAGCGCATCCATCACGTCGATGGTTTCGGTTTTGGTCAGCTCCCACGGGCGGGCGGTGAACGCATAAGGCTTCGACGTCAGTGCGCCCACCGGGCACAAGTCGATGATGTTGCCCTGCAGATTCGATTGCAGCGTTTGGTTCAGGTAGGAAGTGATCTCCGCATCCTCGCCGCGCCCGGTCTGGCCCATCTGGGTGATGCCCGCGACCTCGGTGGTGAAGCGGACGCAGCGGGTGCAGCTGATGCAGCGGGTCATGGTTGTGGCAACCAGCGGGCCGAGGTCCAGATCGTCCACCGCGCGCTTGGCTTCCTTGAAGCGGCTGCCCGACAGGCCATAGGCCATCGCCTGATCCTGCAGATCGCATTCGCCGCCCTGATCGCAGATCGGGCAATCCAGCGGGTGGTTGATCAGCATGAATTCCATCACCCCTTCGCGGGCCTTCTTGACCATCGGCGAGTTGGTTTTCACCTGCGGCGCCTGGCCTTCGGGACCGGGGCGCAGGTCGCGCACCTGCATGGCGCAGGAGGCGGCGGGTTTCGGCGGGCCGCCTACGACCTCAACCAGGCACATGCGGCAGTTGCCGGCAATCGACAGCCGCTCGTGGTAGCAGAAGCGCGGGATCTCGACGCCGGCCTCCTCACAGGCCTGGATCAGGGTCATTGCCCCATCCACCTCGATCTCGGTTCCGTCAATGTTGATCTTGCGGAGGTCAGACATGGTCTATTTCGCCCTCAGTAACACGCCGATCGCGCTATTTTTCTCAATCTCTGCACGGCCATAGGTGCAGAATGTTTCGGGTTCGCCGTAGTCAACGCCGTTCTGCGCCAGGAGTTGTTCTCCCTTGGTCCGCATCCGGGCCTTTTCGGCGTCAGATTCGATGTAGCTGCGGATTTCCGCGTCCGAGTAGCCCAGCTCATTTGCCCGAGCTTTGAGCCGGCGCAACTCGCCCAGCCCTTTCAGGTAGCGCGGGGAGATCTCGTCACAGTAATCCGAGACTTCCTTGGCCACGGCGACGGCAAACAGCGGGTCTTCGATTTCCTGCACATCGCGCAGCGACGGTTTGGCCAGCGCCGACGCAGGCAGTGCCACTACGGCGGAAAGTACAGCGGCAATCAGGGCACGCATGGCATAGGACTCCTTCAGTTTCGAAGCCCCCATGCGCAGGCGCGCGCTGCTGCTATGCAATAGCAGCCGGGCCGCAGGGCCCTGATATGCCGGAAATCCGCTCACGGGGTGCAGGTCCCCTGAAACACGGCGCGGCCATCGGTGATGGTCAGCGGGGTTTCTTTGTCACGCGGGTCGTTGGCCCATTCGATTTTTGAGGACCCGTAGGTGGTCACGCAGTATTTTGTGCCGCTGTGGGCCGCCGCTTCGCGCGCGCCCTTGACCGAACGTTCAGCGCCCTTGATTTCGATCCGGAACACTGCGGGATCGGTTTTCTTGTCGATGGGCTTGGCCTTTGCCTTGAAGGCTACGCCGTCATACAACTCGCGGTTCTTGTTGGTCGTGGAGGTGCCGCAGGCCGAAACCAGCGCCAGAGCCGCCAGGCAGGCCGCGGGAACGGCCATCCGGTATGTCTTCATCATGCTCAAAATACTGCCGCCAATGCCAGGATCGCCAGACCCACCATGCAAGCCCAGCCGAGAACGTAGAAAACAGAGCGCGGGCCGCTGTGCGGTTTGCCGATGCCCTGCAGGTGAATGAAAATCATGATGACACGGGACACCACCGCCACAGAGGCCAGCAGGTTCACCCAGAACGGCGCCGCGCCCGACAGAATTGCCACCAATGTCACAGTCAGGAAGGCAGGCAGCGTCTCGCAGCCGTTCAGATAGGCCCGGTTCAGCCGGTAGGCCTTGCTCGCATAGTCCTGCTCAGGCGTGGCGCCTGGTGCAAGGCCCGCTTTCTGCTTGGCCAGCGCCGAGAAAGGCGACAGCGCCAGGGTGATCAGGGAAAAGATCACCAAGGCGGCTAGGGCGTGAGTATATGCGGCGAAGGCGTCCATCAGTTATTCCGCCGCCATCGCGCCCATGCGGCCCGTCTTCTGGGCCTTGATGCGGTCTTCGATCTCCTCGCGGAAGTTCTTGATCAGGCCCTGAATCGGCCAGGCCGCCGCGTCGCCAAGGGCGCAGATGGTGTGGCCTTCGACCTGCTTGGTCACATCCCACAGCATGTCAATTTCTTCCAGCTCGGCCTCGCCCTTCACCAGGCGGTCCATGACGCGCATCATCCAGCCGGTGCCTTCGCGGCAGGGGGTGCACTGGCCGCAGCTTTCGTGCTTGTAGAACTTGGACAGGCGCCAGATCGCCTTGATGATGTCGGTCTGCTTGTCCATCACGATCACTGCCGCGGTGCCGAGGCCGGAGCCCAGCTCGCCGCGCAGGTAGTCGAAGTCCATGATCGCATCGCGCATGTTCTCGCCGCGCACGCAGGGCACCGAGGAGCCGCCGGGGATCACCGCCAGCAGGTTGTCCCAGCCGCCGCGGATGCCACCGCAATGCTTCTCGATCAGCTCCTCGAACCCGATCGACATCGCCTCTTCAACCACGCAAGGGTTGTTGACGTGGCCGGAGATCGCAAACAGTTTGGTGCCTGCGTTGTTCTGGCGGCCGAAACCGGCGAACCAGTCGGCGCCGCGGCGCAGGATGGTGGGCACAACAGCGATGGATTCCACGTTGTTCACGGTGGTCGGGCAGCCGTAAAGGCCCGCGCCTGCCGGGAACGGCGGCTTCATCCGGGGCATGCCCTTCTTGCCTTCCAGGCTTTCGATCAGGGCGGTTTCCTCACCGCAGATATAGGCCCCTGCCCCGTGATGCAGGAAGACGTCGAAGTCCCAGCCGGAGCCAGCGGCGTTCCGGCCCAGCAGACCCTTGTCGTAGCATTCGTCAATCGCCGCCTGCAGCGCCTCGCGCTCGCGGATGTATTCGCCGCGCAGGTAGATGTAGCAGGTATGCGCGTTCATCGCGAAGGAGGCGATCAGCGCGCCTTCGATCAGCGTGTGCGGATCGTGGCGCATGATTTCCCGGTCCTTGCAGGTGCCCGGCTCAGATTCATCCGCGTTCACCACCAGATAGGCGGGTCGGCCGTCGCTTTCCTTGGGCATGAAGGACCATTTCAGCCCCGTTGGGAAGCCCGCGCCGCCGCGGCCGCGCAGGCCGGAATCCTTCATGGTCTGAATGATCCAGTCGCGGCCCTTTTCGATGATGCCCGCGGTGCCGTCCCAATGGCCGCGCGCCTTGGCGCCCGCCAGGTTGCGGTCGTGCATCCCGTAAAGGTTGGTAAAGATCCGGTCCTGATCCTTCAGCATGTGTGCCTACCTTTGGCTGTCCCGGCGCATGCGCCAGAGTTGAAATATGTTGACCAGGGCATAGATCATGCCCGCCAGCGCGGCGAAATCGAACAGCAGCGCATAGCGCCCCGGCAGCCCCAGCACGGGGCCGATGAACAGCGACACCGCGACCCACAGCGAAATCGTCCCGGCAATCACCAATGCGATGTGCCGGCCCTTTGCTGCAATGGCCTGGTCCTGTTCCTTGCTCATCTGTTTCCCGTCACCTGAGCCGCGGCCCCATCAGGCCGCCGCCCGTCATTCGTCGTCTTCGTAGATGCCTTCGGCCTTGGCGCGTCTGGCAAATTCGGTCACGTCACCGACCTGCAGGCGCTTGGCCTGCTCAATCCAGCCGTCCCGCTCGATCCGGCCTTTGAACTTGAGCCGTGCATCGACCCAGGCGACCTCGGCCTCGGTCCATTCGGCGATCTGCTCGAAGTGGAAAATGCCCAGCCCGTTGAGCTTCTCTTCCAGCTTCGGTCCAACGCCCTTCAGCAGCTTCAGATCATCCGGCAGGCCGCCCAGGGCCTCTTTCAGAACCATCGGCTGGCTTTCTTCAGCCGCGGCCTCATCAGGCTTTGCCGCGGCCCCCTCCGGCGACGCCGGCTCAGCCGCGTCCGCTTTCTTCGGCGCGGCCTTGGCTGCTTCCTCTGCCTGTTTCACGGCAGGCTTGGGCGCTTCCGGAGCCTTCGGCGGCGCATCCGCCGCAGCGCGGCCCGCAACCATGCCGTCCTTGCCGACCCAAGGGGTCAGCAGCGGCACTTCATCACCCTGGATGCGCTTGACGCCGTCCTTAATGTCCATCGCCAACTGCACAGATGCATTGTACTGCGTCTTGCCGCTGTCGAAGTCGGTCAGCGAGGTGAGGCCGGATTTCGGCTCCGCCGCGTAACGGCCGTTCTGAGGGCCGGGCACCACGGGCTTGCCCGCGGCCAGATCGTCCAGCAGCCTGGTGAAGCTTTCGACGGTCAGATCCTCGTAGTAGTCCTTGCCGATCTGCGCCATCGGGGCGTTGGTGCAGGCGCCCAGGCACTCGACCTCTTCCCAGGTGAACTTGCCGTCCGCCGACAGCGTGTGCGGCTTCTCGGCAATCTTTTCCTTGCAGACCGCAACTAGGTCCTCGGCGCCGCAGATCATGCAGGAGGTGGTGCCGCAGATCTGGATATTGGCAACGGAACCGGTCGGTTGCAGCTGGAACATGAAGTAGAAGGATGCAACCTCCAGAACCCGGATATAGGCCATGCCAAGCATATCGGCGATGGCTTCGATCGCGGGCTTTGTGACCCAGCCTTCCTGCTCCTGCGCGCGCCACAAAAGCGGAATGACCGCGGAGGCCTGACGGCCTTCAGGATATTTGGTGATTTGCGCCTCCGCCCAGGCCTGGTTGGCCGGGGTGAAGGCAAAGCTGTCGGGTTGTTCGGAATGCAGACGGCGAAGCATTAGCGGTCAATCTCTCCAAATACGACGTCCATGGTGCCGATGATGGCGGCGACGTCGGCCAGCTGGTGGCCCTTGGCAACGTGGTCCATCGCCTGCAGGTGCAGGAACCCGGGCGCGCGGATCTTGGAGCGGTAGGGTTTGTTGGACCCGTCCGCCACCAGATAGACGCCGAACTCGCCCTTGGGCGCTTCGACGGCAGCGTAGACCTCGCCTGCGGGCACGTGGAAGCCTTCGGTGTACAGCTTGAAATGGTGGATCAGGCTTTCCATCGAGGTTTTCATATCGCCGCGCTTGGGCGGGGACAGCTTGCCGCGGGCCATCACGTCGCCGGTGGCTTCGCGCAACTTGGCAATCGCCTGGCGGATGATCGAGGTCGACTGGCGCATCTCTTCCATCCGGCAGAGATAGCGGTCGTAGCAATCGCCGTTCTTGCCGACGGGCACCTGGAACTCGAACTCGTCATAGCATTCATAGGGCTGCGCGCGGCGCAGGTCCCATGCAAGGCCGGAACCGCGTACCATGACGCCGGAGAAGCCGTATTCCTGGATGTCCTTCTCGGTCACCACACCGATGTCGCAGTTGCGCTGCTTGAAGATGCGGTTTTCGGTCAAGAGGCCGTCGATGTCGTCCAGCACCTTGGGGAATTCCATCGCCCAAAAGTCGATATCATCAAGCAGCTCGTCCGGCAGGTCCTGATGCACGCCGCCGGGGCGGAAATAGGCCGCGTGCAGGCGCGCACCGCATGCCCGCTCGTAGAAGATCATCAGCTTTTCGCGCTCTTCGAAGCCCCAGAGCGGCGGGGTCAGCGCGCCAACGTCCATTGCCTGCGTGGTGACGTTCAAGAGGTGGTTCAGCACCCGGCCGATTTCCGAATACAACACCCGGATCAGCTGACCGCGGCGCGGCACCTCGGTGCCGGTAAGCTTTTCGATAGCCAAGCACCAGGCGTGTTCCTGGTTCATCGGCGCCACGTAGTCGAGACGGTCGAAATACGGCAGGTTCTGCAGGTAGGTGCGGCTTTCCATCAGTTTTTCGGTGCCGCGGTGGAGCAGGCCGATATGCGGGTCGCAGCGCTCGACGATCTCGCCGTCGAGTTCCAGCACCAGACGCAAAACCCCGTGCGCCGCAGGGTGCTGCGGGCCGAAGTTGATGTTGAAGTTACGGATCTTCTGCTCGCCGCTCAGCGCATCGACGCTGCCGTCGTCAAATTTGGAGCCGTCCATCATTGCGCCCCCTCCTTCTCGTCGCCGGGCAGGATGTACTCGGCACCTTCCCACGGGGACATGAAATCAAACTGACGGTACTCCTGCACCAGCTTCACCGGTTCGTAGACCACGCGCTTCTGCGCCTCGTCATAGCGGACCTCGGTGTAGCCGGTGGTGGGGAAGTCCTTGCGCAGCGGATAGCCTCGGAAGCCGTAGTCGGTCAGGATCCGGCGCAGGTCCGGGTGGCTGGAGAACAGGATGCCGAACATGTCGTAGACTTCCCGCTCGAACCAGTTGGCCGAGGGATGCACGTCCACGATCGAGGGCACCATCTCATCCTCGCGCACGGCAGCGCGCAGGCGGATACGCTGGTTCCGGTACATCGACAGGAAGTGGTAGACCACGTCGAACCGCTTGGCGCGGTCGGGGTAGTCCACCGCGGTGATGTCCACCAGGGTCGAAAACTTGCAGTTGGCATCTACTCTCAGGAACTCCACCAGACCGGCGATGTTCGAGGGAGTCACGTCGATGTTCAGCTCATCAAAGGACACATCCCAGGCCACCACGCAGTCGGGGCGTTTGGCTTCGATCTGGGCGCCCAGTTCTTTCAGTGCTTCGCTCATGTTGTCTCCGCCCCTTCCTTAGCGCACCAGGGTGCCGGTGCGGCGGATCTTGCGCTGCAACTGCATCAGGCCATAGAGCAGCGCCTCAGCCGTCGGCGGGCAGCCGGGCACGTAGACGTCGACCGGCACAACCCGGTCGCAGCCGCGCACCACGGAATAGCTGTAGTGGTAATAGCCGCCGCCATTGGCGCAGGAGCCCATCGAGATCACGTAGCGCGGCTCGGGCATCTGGTCGTAGACCTTGCGCAGGGCCGGCGCCATCTTGTTGGTCAGGGTGCCCGCGACGATCATCACGTCCGACTGGCGCGGCGAAGCGCGCGGCGCGATGCCGAAACGCTCGGCGTCATAACGCGGCATAGAGGTGTGCATCATCTCCACCGCGCAGCAGGCCAGGCCAAAGGTCATCCAGTGCAGCGAGCCGGTGCGCGCCCAGTTGATGATGTCCTCCGCCGAGGTCAGCAGGAAGCCCTTGTCCTGCAGCTCGGCATTGATGGCCCGGGTGACAACTTCCTTGTCGACACCGGCGGTGTTGGGTCCGGTCATCACTGCCATTCCAGGGCCCCTTTCTTCCACTCATAGGCAAAGCCGATGGTCAGCACGCCCAGGAACACCATCATCGACCAGAAGCCGAGGTCGCTGATGTCCTTGAAACCGACGGCCCAGGGAAACAGGAAGGCGATTTCCAGGTCGAAAATGATGAAGAGAATCGAGACCAGGTAGAACCGGACATCGAATTTCATGCGGGCATCGTCAAAGGCGTTGAAACCGCATTCATAGGCGCTGACCTTTTCCGGGTCCGGATTGCGGACCGCCAGTACGACGGCTGCCAGGATAAGGACAATCCCCAGACCTGCCGCGACGGCCAGGAAGACCAGGATCGGCAGGTATTCCCTCAACATCTCTTCCAAGAGCAGCTCCTTTCCCCGGGCGGATTTCCGCGCGGCGTCAATTGGCGTGTTGATTTGGACTGTGCATACCCCCGCGCCCGGGGAGCGTCAACTAAAGCGACGTTAATCCACAAGGGTTTGGACAGAAAAAGCACGGCTGCCGGACGGGGTTAATTCCCTAGTGTTTTCATAAGAAAAGCGGCCGCGGAGGGAACCGCGGCCGCCGTGAAAACGTGAGTCAGATATGCCGCTTTTCAGCTTTGCCATGCCGGTTTGCGTTTTTCAAAGAACGCCGCGATGCCCTCGCCTGCTTCCGGCCCCTCCCAGCGCTCCACAAGCGCCTTGATTGTATGGTCAATCACGCTGCCGTCCAGCCGCGGCCCCAGATCGCGGGCCAGTTTCTTGGCCGCCGCCACCGCACCGGGGGCGCAGTTGAGGTAAGGGACGACCTCCGCTTCGACCGCCTCTGCCAGCTGATCCGCGGGCACGGCCTTGGCCAGCAATCCGAGTTCCACCGCTTCCGCTGCGCCGAACAGGCGGGCCGACATGAACACGCGGCGCGCCTTGGCTTCGCCCATGCGGGCGATGACATACGGGCCGATGGTGGCGGGAATCAGTCCCAGCTTGGTCTCGGTCAGCCCCATCTTCAGATGATCCGCACCAATGGCCACGTCGCAAACCGACGCCATTCCGACACCGCCACCGAATGCGTTGCCCTGCACCGCGCCGATCACCGGCTTCGGCAGGGTGTTGAGCGCCATCAGCATTTCCGCCAGAACCCGCGCCTCGCGCGCCCGTGTTTCGGCATCGGCATCCATCTGCGCCCGCATCCAGCCCAGGTCGCCGCCTGCGCAAAAACTCTTGCCGGCACCGGTCAGCACCACAACACGGATGGTTTCGTCCTCAGCCAGCTGTTTCGCCGCCTGGGTCAGCTCCTGCAGCATCTGGCCGGACATGGCGTTGTGCTTCTCGGCCCGGTTCAGGGTCAAGGTGCAGACGCCGCGGGCGTCGGTGTCCAGGGTGATTGTCTCGAACATCTTGTGTCTCCGCTCAAATCTTATTGCAGGCCGCGCATGGAGCGGGCCAGCGCCGCGGCTTCTTCCAGCACCTCCGCATCCAGGCCGGTGCCGTAGCCCAGTTCGGTCAGGCGCTTGTGCACCGCTTCCGTTGCCACATTGCCCGCCGCCCCCGGCGCATAGGGGCAGCCGCCCAAGCCGCCGACAGCCGCATCGAACACCCGCACGCCCTGCGCCAGCGAGGCCTCGATATTGTCAAGCGCCCGGCCCGCGGTGTCGTGGTAATGGCCCGCCAGTTGCGCGGCAGGCACCCGCGCCGTGACTTCCTTGAGCATGGCGGTAATGGCCTCCGGGGTCCCCTGCCCGATGGTGTCGCCCAGCGAGATCTCGTAGCAGCCGAGCGAGAACAGCCGCTCAGCCACCTCCGCCACCTTTTCAGGCGGCGTGGCCCCGTCATAGGGGCAGTCGGTCACGCAGGAGACATAGCCCCGGACCGGCAGCCCGATCCCCTTGGCTGCCTCCAGAATGGGCAGGAAGCGGGTGATGCTTTCCTCGATGGTGGCGTTGATATTGGCCTTGGAGAACCCTTCGGAGGCCGAGGCAAACACCGCGATCTCATCAGCCTTGGCGGCCACCGCATCCTCGTAGCCGCGCATGTTGGGCGTGAGCGCCGCGTAGCGGACGCCGGGGGCGCGGGTGATGCCTGCCAGCACCTCCGCGCTGCCCGCCATCTGCGGCACCCATTTGGGCGAGACGAAGCTTGCCACTTCGATGCGCTTGAATCCGGCGCGGCTCAGGCAATCGGTCAGCGCCACCTTTTCCGCAACCGGGATCTCCCGCTTTTCGTTCTGCAGCCCGTCGCGCGGGCCGACCTCGAAGATTTCGGCAAATTCACCCATGGAATGCCCTCCGGCTTCATCTTTCCAAAAATACTCAATCCGCAGCGGGGGCGGCAGGTGCGCCGCCCCGACCCGGATCAGCCGTCTTCTTCTTCCAGCCGCACCAGCGCTGCGCCGGCCTCAACCTGGTCGCCGGCAGCGGCCAGCACCTCCGCCACCACGCCGTCGCGAGCCGCCAGCAGGGAATGCTCCATCTTCATCGCTTCCAGAATGGCGAGACGGTCGCCCTCCTTCACCGCCTGGCCGGCTTCGGCAAAGACCGCCTTGACCAAACCGGGCATAGGCGCCTCGATCACATTGCTGTCGCCACCCGCCGCCGCATCGCGGTCCAGCGGGTCAATCGCGGTGAACTCCAGGCCGTAGGCATCATGAACGGTGATTAACGTTCCGGACTGAGACACCGCAGGCATCCGGCGCTCATCAATGCGCCACTGGCCCTGGCTGCGTTCGGCCACGACAGTTTCGCCCTCAATGGTCCAAAGCTGCCGGTCCGGCCCGTCCACCTGCACGTCCGCCGTGAACTCCTCGCCCGCATGGGACAGGGTGACGGCCCGGTGCAAAGGCGCCCAGAGGGTGAAGCCGGTGTCCGGAGAAGCCTCCACCAGCTCCAGCGCCACCATGCCGGCGGCAGCCTTATGGCGCAGCTCCACCACCGGCGCCGCGGTCAGCGCGTCCAGATCGCGGGCAATCAGGCCGGTGTCCACTTCGCCGTTGGCAAAGCCCTCATGCGCCGCCAGTGCGCCAAGGAAGGCCAGGTTGGTGACGGTGCCGCCGACCTGCGTTTCCTCCAGCGCCCGGGCCAGCCGCGACAGTGCCACCTTGCGGGTGGAGCCATGCACGATCATCTTGGCGATCATCGGATCATACCAGGGGCTAATGGTGTCTCCTGCCCGTACACCGCTGTCGGCGCGGGCCTCCGCCGGGAAGGACAGGTGGGTCAGCGTGCCGGTTGCAGGCAGGAAGCCCTTGGGCACGTCCTCCGCATAAAGCCGCGCCTCAAATGCGTGGCCGGTGATGGTGAGGTCTTCCTGCTTGGCTGGCAGGCTTTCGCCAGAAGCGACGCGCAGCTGCCATTCCACTAGGTCGACGCCGGTGATCAGCTCCGTGACCGGATGCTCCACCTGCAGGCGGGTGTTCATTTCCATGAACCAGAACCCGTCCGGGCGCAGCCCGTCAGAACCGTCGACGATGAATTCCACCGTGCCCGCGCCCTTGTAGCCGATGGCCTCGGCCGCGCGCACGCCGGCCTCCCCCATCGCCGCGCGCATCTCGGCGGTCATGCCGGGCGCGGGGGCTTCCTCGATCACCTTCTGGTGGCGGCGTTGCAACGAGCAGTCACGCTCGAACAGATGCACCGCGTGGGTCCCATCGCCAAAGACCTGAACCTCGATGTGACGGGGCTGCTGGATGTATTTCTCGATCAGCACATCCGGGTTGCCGAAAGCCGTGGTCGCCTCGCCTTGCGCGCTTTTGAGCGCATCGGCAAAGTCCTGCGCTTTCTCGACCAGCCGCATCCCCTTGCCGCCGCCGCCGGCCACCGCCTTGATCAGCACCGGATAACCGATCTTCTCCGCCTCGCCGGCCAGGAACTCCGGGTCCTGATTGGTGCCGTGATAGCCCGGCACCACCGGCACGCCGGCTTCTTCCATCAGCGCCTTAGCGGCGTCCTTCAGGCCCATTTTGCGGATCGCATCCGCCGACGGCCCGATGAACGTCAGACCCGCGGCCTCCACCGCCTCGACGAATTTCGGGTTTTCCGACAGGAAGCCATAGCCCGGGTGGATCGCCTGGGCGCCGGTTTCCTGGGCCACACGAATGATCTCGCCGCCCTTCAGATAGCTGTCCGCCGGGGCCGGGCCGCCGATATGCACGGCCTCATCCGCCAATGCCACATGTTTCGAAGCGGCATCGGCGTCGGAGTAAACAGCCACGGTCCGCACCCCCATGGCACGGGCAGTTTCCATCACGCGGCAGGCAATCTCTCCGCGGTTGGCAATCAGGATTTTGTCAAACATGGGAGATCCTCACATCCGGAAGACGCCGAAGCGCGTGTCTTCGATCGGGGCATTCAGCGCGGCGCTCAGCGACAGGGCCAGCACATCACGGGATTTGCGCGGGTCGATGATACCGTCATCCCAAAGGCGCGCGGAGGCATAGAGCGGGTGGCTCTGCTCCTCGAACATCTCGATGGTGGGGCGCTTGAACTCTGCCTCTTCCTCAGTGCTCCAACTGCCGCCCTGGCGTTCGATGGCGTCGCGTTTCACCGTCGCCAGCACGCCCGCCGCCTGCTCGCCGCCCATCACCGAGATGCGGGAGTTCGGCCAAGTCCACAGGAAGCGCGGGGAATAGGCGCGGCCCGACATGCCGTAGTTACCGGCACCGAAGGAGCCGCCGACCAGCATGGTGATCTTGGGGACATTGGTGGTCGCCACCGCCGTCACCATCTTGGCACCGTGCCGCGCAATGCCTTCGTTTTCGTACTTCCGGCCGACCATGAACCCGGTGATGTTCTGCAGGAACACCAGCGGGATCTTGCGCTGGCTGCACAGCTCCACGAAATGCGCACCTTTCTGGGCAGCTTCGGAGAACAGCACGCCGTTGTTGGCGATGATGCCGATCGGGCAGCCCTTGAGGTGGGCAAAGCCGGTCACCAGGGTTTCGCCAAAGCGCGGTTTGAACTCGTCGAAACGAGAGCCGTCGATCAGCCGTGCGATCACCTCGCGGATATCATAAGGCGTGCGCAGGTCGCCCGGAACCACGCCGAGGATTTCCTCGGGGTCGTAGGCCGGTTCTTCCGGGCTGGCCCAGTTCACCGTCAGCGGTTTGGTGATGTTCAGCGACTGCACCGCGCGCCGCGCCAGCGCCAGCGCATGGGCGTCATCCTCGGCCAGGTAGTCTGCAACGCCCGACAGGCGGGTGTGCACGTCGCCGCCGCCCAGGTCCTCGGCGCTGACGACCTCGCCCGTCGCGGCCTTCACCAGCGGCGGGCCTGCCAGGAAGATGGTGCCCTGCTCCTTCACGATGATGGTGACGTCGGACATCGCCGGCACATAGGCGCCGCCCGCGGTGCAGGAGCCCATGACAACCGCAATCTGCGGGATGCCCTTGGCCGACATCCGGGCCTGGTTGTAGAAGATGCGCCCGAAGTGGTCGCGGTCGGGGAAGACCTCATCCTGATTGGGCAGGTTGGCGCCGCCGGAGTCGACCAGATAGATGCAGGGAAGACGGTTTTCCTCCGCAATCTCCTGCGCGCGCAGGTGTTTCTTCACCGTCATCGGGTAATAGGTGCCGCCCTTCACGGTGGCGTCATTGCAGACCACCATGACCTCCTGCCCGTGCACCCGGCCGATACCGGCAATCACGCCCGCCGCAGGTGCCGCACCATCATACATAGCGTGCGCCGCGGTGGCGCCGATCTCCAGGAACGGGGAGCCGGGGTCCAAGAGGTTCGCCACCCGGCGGCGCGGCAGCATCTTGCCGCGGCTTTCGTGGCGGGCGCGGGATTTCTCGCCACCGCCCATGCGCGCGGCCTCTGCCGCCTCGCTGATCTGCGCAAGCGCGTCCAGATGCGCCTCGCGGTTCTGCTTGAAGCCTTCCGAGGAGGGCATCGCCTTGGATGTGAGTTTCATGTCCACTCTCCCGTTATAGGGTTGAGATCTTTAAATCCGGTTGGGCCAGCGTACGCCGGGTATGCAACACCCTGGGTCATTCGGCTTCCCCCGTCGCGCGCGCCTTCAGCTCCTTACGGATCACCTTGCCGGTCACGGTCATCGGCAGCGTGTCGAGGAATTCCACCTCGCGCGGGTAGGAATAATGCGCGAGCCGGTCCTTGACGTAGTCCTGCAGTTCCTTCTCCGAGGCTTCGGCGCCAGATTTCAGCACCACATAGGCCTTGACGATTTCTGTGCGCAGCGCATCGGGCTTGCCGACCACGCCCACGGTTGCCACCGCCGGGTGAGTGAGCAGGCAATCTTCGATCTCGGCCGGGCCGATGCGGTAGCCGCCGGAGGTGATCACGTCATCCTCGCGGCCGACAAAGCGCAGGTAATCGCCCTCCCAGATGCCGCGGTCGCCGGTCACCAGCCAGTCGCCGCGGAACTTGGCCGCGGTTTCCTCAGGCCGGTTCCAGTATTCCAGCAGCATCGAGGCAGAGCCGCGGCAGATAGCAACGTCGCCCTCGGCGTCCGTCGGGTTGCCTGCCGCGTCGATCACCGCCAGCTCATGCCCCGGCACCGCTTTGCCGATGCAGCCCGGCCGCGGCTCGAAATCCGCAGCACAGGAGGAGGCCACCATGTTGCATTCGGTTTGGCCGTAGAATTCGTTGATCGTCACGCCCAGCTGCCGCCGGCCCCAGGCGAGCATCTCCGCGCCCAGGGGCTCTCCGCCGCTGGCAACCGAGCGCAGGCCGCCGAGCCCCTGCCCCGCTGCTTTCAGCATCCGCAGCGCCGTTGGCGGGAAGAAGATGTTGCGCACGCGGGCCTCGGCAATCAATTCCGCGCAGGCCTCCGGCGTGAATTTGTCCAGACGCGCGGCCACCACCGGCACACCCAGCGCCAGGCCCGGCATCAGCACGTCGAACAGACCGCCGATCCAGGCCCAGTCGGCAGGGGTCCAGAGCACATCGCCCGGCTGGCCGAGGTGGTCGTGGCTGATGGCAACCCCCGGCAAATGGCCCGTCAGCACCCGGTGGCCGTGCAGCGCGCCCTTGGGGCTGCCGGTGGTGCCGGAGGTGTAGATCAGCACGGCAGGCGTGTCGGGCGTGGTCTCGGCAAACGGCACCGGCACGCCGTCGATCCCGGCGCTTTTCACCATCACAGCCTCGGCCAGATCGCCCAGCAGCTCCGCGCCCTCGGCATCGGTGAAAACAAAGCGCACGCCCGCATCGCCTGCGCGGGAGGCCAGCGCGTCTCGTTTGAACAGCTTGAACAGCGGCACCGAGATGCCGCCTGCCTTCCACACCGCCAGATGCGCCGCCGCGCACCAGGGCGACTGGCTGAGCAGCACCCCAACCCGGTCGCCGGGCTGGATGCGGGCCAGCAGGTAGCGGGCCAGCCCGTCGGTCATCGCGGCCAGCTCACCGTAGGAAATGTCCCGGCGCGCGGGGCCGGTCATGTCGATCAGCGCCAGCGCCTCCGCAGGCTGCGCCAGGCATTGCGCCGCCATGTTGAGATGCTCTGGCAGGTCCCAGCTGCCATCTGCGCGAAGCCCCGGAATGCTACGTTTTCCATGCATATTTAGACATTCCTGAAACGCATAGCAGCTATGCGGTATTTTGCTGTATTTTCAATAGGTAGCACCGGACAGTTTTGACTCAGATCAGAGTTTTCGGCCGCCCGCGGGTGCATCACTGCCGGGTAAACACAAGAAAAGGGACGCACCCCATGAAACGCATGGTTTCCGCGCTTGCGCTGACCTCCGCCCTGGCCGCAATGGCCGCCCCTACCCTTGCCCAGGAGCAGGGCGACTGGACCGTCGGTGTCGGTATCGCCAACGTGAACCCGAAATCCGGCAACGGCACCTTGGCGGGCGCGCTTGCTGACATCGATGACGGCACCGCGCTGTCGCTGACCGTCGAATACTTCTTCCGCGACAACTGGGGTGTCGAGCTGCTGGCGGCCTCGCCGTTTGAGCATGACATCAACCTGAACGGCGCCTATGCGGCCTCCGCCAAGCAGCTGCCGCCGACCCTGTCGATCAACTACCACTTCCCCACCCAGGGCGTGATCAAGCCGTTCCTCGGCCTTGGCCTGAACTACACCACCTTCTTCGAGGAAGAGACGGCGCTTGGCACGCTCAAGCTGGATGACAGCTTCGGCGTCGAGGTGAACGCAGGCGCCGACTACCAGATCTCCGACAACGGTGCGCTGCGGTTCAACGTCCGCTGGATGGACATCGACAGCGACGCGACCCTGAACGGCGCCGCCATCGGCACCGCAGAGATCGATCCGGTTGTCGTGAACTTCGCTTACGTGCACCGCTTCTGATCCTTCGAGGGTCCGGTTATGGCCTGGCGGCCGGCCTTGTGCCGCCGGGTCTGTTTCATCCCCCGCACCGCCCTTCGGGTGCGCGGGGTTTTCTTTGGCTTACATGGTGCCCATCAATTCGCGGCCAATCAGCATCCGGCGGATTTCGCTGGTGCCAGCACCGATCTCCATCAGCTTGGCATCGCGGAAGATGCGGCCGACCGGGTTGTCGGACAGGTAGCCCGCGCCGCCAAAGGCCTGCACCGCCTGATGCGCCTGGGTCATGGCGACCTCGGAGGCGTAAAGGCAGCAGGCGGCTGCATCCTGGCGGGTCACGGTGCCCTTGTCGCAGGCCTTGGCGACCTCATAGACATAAGCGCGGGCGGTGTTCATCGCGGTGTACATGTCCGCAATCTTGGCCTGCATCAGCTGAAAATTCCCGATCGGCTGGCCGAACTGCTTGCGCTCCTTCATGTAGGGCATCATCTCGTCCATGCAGGCGGCCATGATGCCGGTGCCGATCCCCGCGAGCACCACGCGCTCGTAATCGAGGCCGGACATCAGTACGCGCACGCCCTTGCCCTCTTCGCCCAGGATGTTCTCAAACGGGACTTCCACATCCTCGAACACCAGTTCGGCGGTGTTGGAGCCGCGCATGCCCAGCTTGTCGAAATGTTTGGAGGTGGAGAATCCTTTGAATTCCTTCTCGATCAGGAAGGCTGTGATGCCCTTGGAGCCGGCTTCCGGATCGGTCTTGGCGTAGACCACCAAAGTGTCGGCGTCGGGGCCGTTGGTGATCCAGTACTTGTTGCCGTTCAGACGGAAATGGTCGTTGCGCTTTTCGGCCCGCAGCGACATCGAGACCACGTCTGAGCCCGCGCCTGCCTCGGACATTGCCAGCGCACCGACATGATCGCCGGAAATCAGCCGCGGCAGGTATTTCGCCTTCTGCTCGGCGTTGCCGTTCAGCTTGATCTGGTTGACGCAGAGGTTGGAATGCGCGCCGTAAGACAGTGACACCGAGGCGCTGGCGCGGGCGATTTCCTCAATCGCAACGGTATGGGCCAGATAAGACATGCCGGCACCGCCAAATTCTTCCGGCACGGTGATGCCCAGGAGGCCCAGATCTCCCATCTCTTTCCACAGCTCCGCCGGGAATTCGTTCTTCTGGTCGATCTCCTGCGCCATCGGCTTGACGCGGTCCTGCGCCCAGCGGTGAACCACATCGCGCAGCGCGTTCACGTCCTCACCAAGATCGAAAGTCATGCTTGCGTTGAACATCCCGCAGATCCTCCAGGCCAGAGCCGATTATATGAACAGTTGTTCAATTCAATAGAGGAGCCCGCGATTCGGGTCAATCGTGTTCCTGTTTGGGGTGCCCGAAGGGCAGCGGGCGGCCCGCATGGGGCCGCCCGCATCCGGCAGTTTCAATTTGGCTTAGCGGACCACATGGACCACGGTGCGGCTGTCCGCCTCCACCAGGACCGGCAGGCCGTTCAGGTAGACATAGCGGTAGTCAGATTCCGGAACCGGGGTCAGCTGCACCTCTTCCGGGATTATGACGCCAGTCACCACTTCGCCCTGAACATAGACAGGTTCGGTGGCGTGACTGCGCACATAGGTCACGATTTCCTCGTCCGGCACGGCGGCCTCGCCCGCAGCGGCGCCTGCAATCGCCCCGGCCACGACACCGGCCGGACCGGCAATCAGGCCGCCGGTAATGGCACCGCCTACGGCACCCAGCTCAGCATCGTGTTCGCCGGTTTTTTCATAGGTCACGGTGCTGATTTCCACCGGGCTGCCCTCGGCCACCACCGGCACGTATTTCTCGGTGACGGTGCCGGTCAGATATTCGCCATAGGCCCAGCCGTCAGCGCCCTCGTAGCTCACCTTGCACCAGTTGCTTTCCTCGATGCAGCCCTCAAGACCGACCGAACCCGAAGGCGAAATGACGCCGATGATCTCGTACTGCGGCCCCGGACCCGCGCGCAGGTTCAGGTCGGTCACAGCCTGCACTTCAGCGTCGGCCCAGACAGGCGCGGCCAGCAGGGCCAGAGCGGAAGCCGTCAGGGCGATTTTGGACGTGTGCATCGTTCTCTCCTCAATGCAATTTCTGTTAAAAGGCGCCTCCTTGCGCCGTTGCGGAGAGACAACGCCGGCTTTTCCTGAAAGGTTCCCGGGATCTTTTGAGCGCATCTGCGCGTAGAGTTGGCATGAGCGGGAAACAGCCGCCCCAACGCCATCAGGAGCACCCCATGTCACGATTGAACCGCACCCTGGCCGCCGCATTCTGCCTGGCGGGCCTGCCCGCCGCCGCCGAGGAGGTCGGCCAGATCGGAGTCGACTGGGTCGGCAACGACATCATCATCGAGGCCATCGCCGACCCCAAGGTCGAAGGCGTGACCTGCCACATCGCCTATTTCGAACGCGGGCTGATTGACCGGCTGTCCAAGGGCAACTGGTTCGAGGATCCGTCAAACGCCTCTATCGCCTGCCGTCAGACCGGCCCCATCACCGTGGGCGACATCGACCGCGGCCGCGATGGCGAGGACGTGTTCCGCGCATCGCGCTCCATCATCCTGAAATCGCTGCGGGTGAAGCGGATTTTTGACGAGGCCAACCAGACCCTGATCTATGCCGCCCACGCGGCAGAGCTGACCGACGGGTCGGCCAAAGTCTCGATCTCGACGGTGCCGCTGTATCAGGCGGACTGATAGACTGCGGAGACCTCGGCGCGGATGATGCGGGCGATTTGGGCGCAGTCTTCCAGGCTGAAGGTCAGCGGCACCCGCATGTCGATGATGCCCGCCAGGATCCGGTCGCTTTGCGGCAGGCGCGGCGTGTCCGCGTAGCGCCAGCTGTCGTAGCGGGAGGTGAAGGCCACCGGCTCAGGCGTGCCGAACCATTTCAGTTCCACCCCGCGGGCGGCACAGCGGCGCACAGCCTCCTGCACGGCTTTCTCCGACCAGTCCAGAAGCAAGAATTGGATCGAGGAGCCGACATAGACCTCCTGCGCGGGGCGCTCCACTACGGTGAGGCCCGGGGTGCCGCGCAGGCCGTCCTCGACCGCGCGGTAGCGGTCGTTCCAGCGTTCCACCTGGGTGTCCAGATCGCGAAGCTGTGGCCGCAGGATGGCGGCGCGCAGGTTGTCCATCCGGCCCGAGATGTTGGGGGTCTCGTATTTCACCCGCTCGAACACCTCCGGCCCCGGCGCGGCCAGATGACGGCCATAGAGCATGTAGGAGCCGGACATCATGATGGCGCGGGCAGCGATCTCTTTGTCGTCGGTGATAAGCAGACCGCCCTCACCCGAATTCACATGCTTGTAGGTCTGGCAGGAATAGCAGCCCACCGCTCCGTGACGGCCCGACAGAACACCGTTCCAGGAAGCACCCATGGTGTGGGCGCAATCCTCGATCACAGTGATGCCTGCTGCATCGCAGATCTCCATCAGCCGGTCCATGTCGCACAGATGCCCGCGCATGTGCGACAGCATCAGCACCTTGGCCTGATCCGCCTTGGCCGCCAGATCATCCAGATCAATGGTCAGGCTCTCGGTCACTTCGACAAACACCGGCTCCGCCCCGACCGAGGCAATGGATCCCGGCACCGGCGCCAGGGTGAAGGCGTTGGTCAGAACCTTGTCGCCGGGTTTCACCCCGACAGCGCGCAGCGAGGTCGCCAGCGCATAGCCGCCCGAGGCCACCGCCAGACAGTATTTCGCACCCGTCTGCGCCGCGAATTCCTGCTCCAGCAGCGCGGTTTCGCCCGCCTCGCCCTCTGCCACGTTGTAGCGGTGCAGCCGCCCGTGGCGAAGCACCGCCAGCGCGGCCTCGATGGCGTCTTCGGGGATGGGTTCCTGCTGGGTGAAAGACCCGGTAAACTTTTCGCTCATGCGGCGTTTGTGAGCCGCGGACCGTCAGCGGTCAAGGGGGAAGCCGGACAGATGAATATCCCGAAACTAAGTTGCGGGATCACGCAATCAGCCGCTCCGCGACGTCCAGAAGGTCTTCGAATTTATGCAGCAGCGCCTCGGGTTTGAGCGCCGCCATGTCCTCGCCGGAGGGACCGAAGGTCACCAGCACCGACGGTACGCCGGCATTGGCCGAGGTGTTGCGGTCGGTGTCGCTGTCGCCCACCAGCAGGGTGCGCGCCGGATCGCCGCCTGCACGGCGGGCGGCCTCGAACAGCGGCTCGGGGTCGGGCTTGCGCACCGGCAGCGTGTCCGCCCCAACCAATGAGGCAAAGGCATCCCGCACGCCAAGGCTGCGCATAAGCTGCTCAGCCAGCCCCTCTGGCTTGTTGGTGCAGATGCCGACCCCGAAACCTGCGGATTTCAGCACCTCCACCGCCTCCATCGCGCCCGGGTAAAGCACGGTGTGGTGGTCGATGGCGTCGCGGTAGGCCCCCAGGAGTACCGGATAGAACTCATCCACTGTGGCCTGATTGAACTGCCCTGCCCGTTTGAGGCCGGTCGCCAGCATGTTGCGTCCGCCGCGCAGGGCGACGGCAGCATCCTCGGGCCGGTCCAGCACATCGCCCAGCCCCATCCGCCGGAAACAGGCGTTGGCCGCGGCCAGAAGATCGCCCGAAGTATCCGCCAGCGTGCCGTCCAGATCGAAGATAACCGTCCGCATGTCCTGCCCTTTCGGCACTTTTCCGCCGCCGCATGTTGCAGCCCGCAATCTTGTTTGATGGCGCTATCTCTTGCGCCCCGCCTGTTAGCGGATAAAACGGGAGCGCTAAAAAGACAAAGAGAAAAGCGATTATGAGCATTGCCCTTGTCATCCTGGCGGCCGGAAAAGGCACGCGGATGAACTCCGAACTTCCCAAAGTGCTGCACCCGATTGCCCAGGCACCGATGCTGGAGCATGCGATGGCCGCGGGCCGCACGCTGGCGCCGGAGCGCACCATCATCGTGGCAGGCCACGGGGCGGATGAGGTGCGTGCGGCAGTTGCCGAAATCGACGAAGAGGCCGAAGTTGTCCTGCAGGAGGAGCAGCTTGGCACCGCCCATGCGGTCGATCAGGCCCGCACCGCGCTGGACGGGTTCGAAGGCGATGTGGTTGTGCTTTATGGCGACACGCCCTTTGTCAGCGCGGACACGCTGGAACGCATGGTGGAGGCCCGCCAGCGCGCCGACCTGGTGGTGCTGGGGTTCGAGGCCGCAGATCCTGGCCGCTATGGCCGCTTGGTGATGCAGGGCGACAGCCTGGAGCGGATTGTCGAATTCAAGGACGCCACTGAGGCAGAGCGCGCGATTTCCTTCTGCAACTCCGGCCTGATGGCAGGCAAGGCCAGCGCGATGTTCGATCTGATCGCCAAGGTCGGCAATGAAAACGCATCGGGCGAATACTACCTGACCGATCTGGTGGAACTGGCCCGGCGCGAGGGTCTGAACGTCACCGCTGTGTCCTGCGATGAAGCGGAGACGCTGGGTGTCAACTCGCGGGCCGAGCTGGCGCAGGCGGATGCACTGTTCCAGGCGCGCGCCCGGGCGGACCTGATGGAACTGGGCGTTACCCTGATGGCGCCGGAAACCGTGTACCTCGCCTTTGACACCTTCATCGGCCGCGACACCGTGATCGAACCTAATGTGGTCTTCGGCCCCGGCGTCACCGTGGAAAGCGGCGCGCTGATCCGGGCGTTTTCGCATCTGGAGGGCTGCCACGTCAGCCGCGGCGCCAAGGTCGGCCCGTATGCGCGCCTGCGCCCCGGTGCGGAGCTGGCTGAAAACACCCACATCGGCAACTTCGTCGAGATCAAGAACGCCGAGATTGCCGAAGGCGCCAAGGTGAACCACCTTAGTTATATTGGTGATGCCTCGGTTGGCGAGGCGACAAACATTGGCGCAGGCACGATTACCTGCAACTATGACGGGGTGATGAAGCACCGCACCGAGATCGGCGCCCGCGCCTTTATCGGGTCGAACACCATGCTGGTGGCTCCGGTCCGCGTCGGCAACGAGGCGATGACCGCCACCGGCGCAGTGGTGACAAAGAATGTCGAAGACGGCGACCTGGCCATCGGCCGCGCCGAACAGACCAATAAACCGGGCCGCGCGCGCAAGCTGATGGATATGCTGCGCGCCAAGAAGGCCCGCCTGCAGAAGGGAGCCAAGTGATGTGCGGAATTGTCGGCGTGTTGGGCAATCACGAGGCGGCCCCAATTTTGGTCGAAGCGCTGAAGCGGCTGGAGTACCGCGGCTATGACAGCGCAGGCATTGCCACCGTGAACAATGGCGCCCTGCGCCGCCGCCGCGCAGTGGGCAAGCTGGTGAACCTCAGCGACCTCCTGGTGCATGAGCCGCTGGCCGGCAAATCCGGCATCGGCCACACCCGCTGGGCCACCCATGGCGCGCCCTCTGTCAGCAACGCCCACCCGCACCGCGCCGGTGCCGTCGCGGTGGTGCACAACGGCATCATCGAAAACTACAAGGAATTGCGTGCCGAACTCCTGAACTGCGGCATGGAGTTCCGCACCGAGACCGACACCGAAACCGTCGCCCTGATGACGGAGCGCTACCTGCAAGAGGGCCTTCCTCCTGCGGATGCGGCCTTCAAAACGCTCGACCAGCTGGAGGGCGCTTTTGCGCTGGCCTTTCTGTTTGACGGCGAAGAGGACCTGATCGTCGCCGCCCGCAAGGGCTCGCCGCTGGCGATCGGCCATGGCAACGGCGAGATGTTCGTGGGCTCGGACGCCATTGCGCTGGCGCCGCTGACCGACCGGATCACCTATCTGGAGGAAGGCGACCGCGCTGTCGTCACCCGCGCGGGCGCTGAGATCCGCGGCGCAAACGGCGAGCTGGTGAACCGGGAAACCAAGACCATCCAGATCGACGCCACCCAGGTGGACAAGGGCGGCCACAAACATTTCATGGCCAAGGAAATCGCCGAGCAGCCGCATGTGATAGCCGAGGCGATCCGCCACTACCTGCCCGTCGAAGAGGACGAGGTGCGCCTGCCCGGCGAGGTGGATTTCTCGCAGGTCGAACGGCTGACCATGGTCGCCTGCGGCACTGCCTATTACGCCTGTGTCACCGCGAAATACTGGTTCGAGCAGATCGCCAAGCTGCCGGTTGAGGTCGATATCGCCTCGGAATTCCGCTACCGTGAGCCTCCGATCCCGAGCAAGACACTGGCGCTGTTTGTGTCGCAATCGGGCGAAACTGCCGACACCCTGGCGGCGCTGCGCTACTGCCAGGAAAAGGCGGACAAGATCCTGTCGGTGGTGAACGTTCCCGAAAGCTCCATCGCCCGCGAAAGCGATCTGGCGCTGCCGATCTTTGCCGGGCCGGAAATCGGCGTCGCCTCCACCAAGGCCTTCACCTGCCAGCTGACGGTTCTGCTGGCGCTGGCGCTTAAGGCCGCCTGCGACCGCGGCCACCTGAGCGCTGAGGAAATGGCCGGTTACGCCACCGCCATCCGCGGCCTGCCCAATGTGCTGTCCTCCGCGCTGGAGCAGAACGAGGCGATCCGCCAGGCTGCGCTGAAGGTCAGCGAAGCCCGCGACGTCCTGTTCCTGGGCCGCGGCCTGATGTTCCCGCTGGCGCTGGAAGGCGCGCTGAAGCTCAAAGAAATCAGCTATATCCACGCCGAAGCTTATGCCTCCGGCGAGCTGAAGCACGGCCCTATTGCTCTGATAGACAAGAACATGCCGGTGGTGGTGCTAACCCCCAAGGATACGCTTTTCGACAAATCCGTTTCCAACATGCAGGAAGTCCTGGCCCGCAAGGGCAAGGTGCTGATGATATCCGACCAGGATGGCATTGATGAGGCCGGCGACGACGTCTGGTGCGCGATCCGGATGCCCCGTATCAAGGAGGCGCTGTCGCCGATCCTCTATGCCATTCCGGCTCAGCTCTTGGCCTATCACACCGCGGTTGCCAAAGGCACCGACGTGGACCAGCCGCGCAACCTCGCGAAGTCGGTGACGGTGGAGTGAACCATGGCCAAGCAGTTCCCGCAGATCGAAGAAGCACACCGCAAGTTCATTGAAGAGCAGCATGTGTTCTTCACCGGTTCGGCCGGGCCGGAGGGCCGTGTGAACATTTCCCCCAAGGGGATGGATTCGCTGCGGGTGCTGGGGCCGGGCCGGATCGTCTGGATGAACCTGACCGGCAGCGGCAATGAAACCGCAGGCCACCTGATGGAGGTGAACCGCATCACCCTGATGTGGTGCTCTTTCACCACCCGTCCGATGATCCTGCGCACCTATGGCACTGCCCGCGTGCTGCATGCCGGCGACAACGGCTGGGACGATCTGGCCGCCCTTTTCCCCGCCCACCGCAGCGCCCGGCAGATTTTTGATGTCTCGGTCGATATGGTGCAGACGTCCTGCGGCTATGCGGTGCCCTTCATGCAGTACCAGTCCGACCGCGACACCATGCAGAAATGGGTCGACGGTAAGTCGGACGAGGATATCCGCTCCTATTGGGCGGAAAAGAACCAATCCACCATCGACGGCAAGCCCACCGGTGTGCCGGTCTGACACCCCGGCCCAAGGAACGACATGCTCGAAACCTATCTTGATGCGCTCAAAGCCCAGGCCGAACCCGGCCGGGCGGAGCAGATGGCGGCCTATCACAAGCAAAGCCGCGAAGTGCTGGGGGTGCCCAACCCGGCCACCAATGAGTTGACCAAATCCTGGCGCCAAGCCTTAAGCGTCGCAGAGCGCGTGGATCTGGCCCGCACTATGTGGGACACCGACATCTTCGAGGCCCGCATCGCCGCGGCCAAGCTGCTGACCCAGGCACGGATCAAAGACGACGCGGCGGTCTGGGAGCTTTTGCAATCCTGGGTTCCGCAGTTTGACAGCTGGGCGATTGCCGATCACGCCTGCTCCGCCATTTCCAAGCGGCTGCTGGCTGACCCCTCCCGGCTGGACACGGTGGAGGACTGGTCCCGGTCAGACCACATGTGGACCCGCCGCGCGGCTCTGGTCGCCACCCTGCCCTGGGCCAAGATGAACAATCTGAAACCCGCGGATCAGGAGGCCCGCGAGCGTATTCTGGGCTGGGCCGCGTCCTATGTGCCGGACCGCGACTGGTTCATGCAAAAGGCCGTCGCCTGGTGGCTGCGCGACCTGAGCAAGCACGATGCCGAGCGCACCCGCGCGTTTCTGGCAGAACATGGCGATGCCATGAAGGCTTTCGCCTGCAAGGAAGCCGCTAAATATCTGAAAGGCGCCTAGACCCGGCCTCATGTCCACCCGGCGCAGCCGGGCAGCGCCCGCCCCGCCAAAGCAGGCGGGCGCTTTTGCCGATTCAGCAGGCAGTTCAGCCCGCGGGGGGCAGCACCTGCACCTCGGCCAGCTCGGTCAGCGGCAGGCCCAGTGCCCGCATGGCGCCGATCGACAGGCGGCTGCCGCCGGAGGACGCGCCCGGGATCGGTTTGAGCGTCACCACGACCTGGGTGTTGCGGCTGGAGCGGATCAGCGCCTGCTGTTCGGCAGCCACCAGCGGTGTTTCCATCCACATGCCCGGCAGCGACGGATCGCCGAGCGAGGCCACCGTGGTCGCGGAACCGCGGAAGGACGGCGCTGAGGGCGACGTGGGCGCCAGCGGCTCCGCCTCTGCCACGTCGACGCCGGGTGCGGGCTGCAGCACCGGGTCCTGCGGCGCGGCCGCCGCCGGCCCGCCGGATCCGTTCAGAATGGAGGAATTCAGCTGCAACCCGTTACAGGCCGCCAGCAGGGAAATCGAAGCAAGGGAAATGACTGTCATACGCATGTGGCGACCCTAGCCAGCTGTGAAACTCTTTGCCAGTCACAAATGCCGTCTGCCCCTTGCCGCGGGCGATGCCCCGCTTTACCTAGGAAGCATGACGGCTCCGCTTATCGATCCCTTCGCCCGCGCAATCACTTACCTGCGCGTCTCGGTCACCGACCGCTGCGATTTCCGCTGCGTTTATTGCATGTCGGAAAACATGACCTTTCTGCCCAAGAAAGACCTGCTGACGCTGGAAGAACTGGACCGGCTCTGTTCCACCTTCATCCGGCTGGGGGTGGAAAAGCTCCGGATCACCGGCGGCGAGCCGCTGGTGCGCCGGGGCATCATGACGTTTTTCGACGCGATGAGCCGCCATCTGGACAGCGGCGCCCTGCGTGAACTGACGCTGACCACCAATGGCTCGCAGCTGGCGAAATACGCCGATGATCTCTATGCGGCCGGGGTGCGCCGGGTGAATATCTCGCTCGACACGCTGGACGAGCAGAAATTCGCGGATGTCACCCGCTGGGGCCGCCTGCCGCAGGTGCTGAAGGGCATTGATGCGGCGCAAAAGGCGGGGCTGAGGGTCAAGATCAACAGCGTTGCGCTGAAAGGCTTCAACGAGGATGAGCTGCCCGCCATCACCGGCTGGTGCGCCGAGCGGGACATGGACCTCACCTGGATCGAAGTCATGCCCATGGGCGAGGATATCGGTGCCATGGAGCGCATCGGCCAGTACTGGTCGCTGAAGGACCTGCGGGCCGAGTACGAGCGCCATTACACCGTTACCGACCTCGCTGAACGCACCGGCGGCCCGGCCCGCTATGTGCGGCTGGAGGAAACCGGCCAGAAGATCGGCTTCATCACCCCACTGTCCCATAACTTCTGCGAAAGCTGCAACCGGGTGCGGGTGACCTGCACCGGCGAGATCTACACCTGCCTCGGCCAGGAAGGCAAAGCCGACCTGCGCGCGCCGCTGCGCGCCAATGAGGAAGGCGCCGGCGTGCTGGAGGCCGCCATCCGCGCCGCCATCGGCGACAAGCCGCGCGGCCATGATTTCGACTATTCCCGGCAGGAGGCCGGCGGCCAGATGTCCCGCCACATGAGCCACACCGGCGGCTGATCATGGCCCAGACCGCTCCAGCGCGCAGGACGCTGCTCTATTCCCTTTACTGCGGTGTCAGCGCGCTGATTGCCCCCCTTGCCTGGCGCAAGGTGGCCGGCAAGCTGCGCGACTACGGCCTGCCGGAGGAACGGGTGCGCGAACGTCTCGGCCATGCCTCCCTGCCTCGTCCCGCCGGGCGGCTGATCTGGTTTCATGCCGCCTCTGTCGGCGAAAGCCTGTCGGTGCTGACCCTGATTGCCCGCATGGGCGAAACAGATCCCGCGGCTGAGTTCCTGATCACCTCCGGCACCCCCACCTCCGCCGAGCTGATTGCCAAGCGGATGCCACCGCGCTGCCGCCACCAGTTCCCGCCGCTGGACACCGGTGCTGCGGTGGACCGCTTCCTGGCCCATTGGCAGCCCGATCTGGGGGTGTTCGTGGAAAGCGAACTGTGGCCGCAGATGCTGGTGCGCGCCCGCAAGGCCGGCTGTCCGCTGGTGCTGCTGAACGCGCGGCTGTCGGACAAATCGGTGGAGGGCTGGACAAAACGCCCGGACACCGCGCGGTTCATCCTGGATCAATTCGACCTGCTGGTGACTCAGAACAAAAATACCGCCGACAATCTTCAAGCAATGGGCGCCGCACCGGACCGCATCCGCCCCGGCAGCAACCTCAAGGCGGTTTCCGCGCCGCTGCCGGTCGATCAGGACACTCTCGCCAAGGTGCGCGGCAGTATTGGCGACCGCCCTGTCTGGATTGCCTCCTCCACCCACGCGGGGGAAGAGCAAACCGTGCTGGAAGCGCATAAGGCGCTGCTGAAACAGCACCCGGACCTCTGCCTGCTGCTTGCCCCCCGCCACCCGGAACGCGGTGATGCGGTTGAGGCGCTGGTCAAGGACGCCGGCCTCAGCTGTGCGCGGCGCAGCAAGGGCGTGCTGCCGGGGACTCAAACCCAGGTCTATCTGGCCGACACGCTGGGCGAGGTCGGCACCTGGTACGCGCTGTGCCCGCTGGTGTTTCTGGGCGGGTCCCTGCGCGAAATCGGCGGCCATAACCCGTTTGAGCCGATGCAGGCGGGCGCCGCGGTGATCAGCGGCACGGGCCACTACAATTTCGCCGAGACCTACGCCGAGCTGACCGCCCTTGGCGCCGCAGCGGAGGTGCGATCGGCAGCGGAGCTGGCAGATCAGATTGCCAAGTGGCTGGAGCAGCCCGGCACCTTCCAGGCCGCACGGGATGCTGCCAAGGAGTTCATTTCCCGGCAGTCGGATCAATTGGACAAGACGGTGGACGCCCTGCTGGCGCTTCTGCCCGCAGGAAGGAGGCCATGATGGCACAGGTTGATGCCAATACGGTGGAAGTCATCGCGCCGAACTTCAAACGCCGCCTCTCCGGGGTAACCTCGACCATCGTGCGGCTGGTGCCGCTGCAGCGCCAGCACATCGCCATTGCCACCGCGGGCAGCGGCCTGCCCGGCGGGATGCCGCATCTGTCGGCGGCGCAGCTTGTGCTGATGAACCGCAACGGCCCCGCAGGCGCCCGTGTCTGGCACGCCCGGCGCAATGTCGAAATGCTGGGCGGGCTGGCGCTCAAGTACCTTCTGGGCAAGCGGCTGAAACTCCTGTTCACCTCCGCCTCGCAGCGGCACCACTCGGATTATACCAAGTGGCTGATCTCGCAGATGGACCGGGTGATTGCCACATCGGCCAAGGGCGCGGCCTACCTGGAGAAGCCCGTGCAGGTGGTGCATCACGGGATCAACACCCAGGAGTTCTCCCCGCCCGCCGACAAACCGGCGCTGCGGCGCGAGCTGGGCTTGCCCGAAGACGCCATTCTGATCGGCTGCTATGGCCGCATCCGCGCCCAGAAAGGCACCGACGTCTTTGTCGACGCCATGCTGGAGGTGCTGAAGTCACACCCCAAGGCGGTGGGCCTGGTGATGGGCCGCGCCACCGAAAAACACCTGGCGTTCGAAAAAGAGCTGCGCGCCCGGGTCGCGGCTGCAGGCCTGTCGGAACGGCTGCTGTTCCCGCCCGAGGTGCCGGTCTGGGAGGTTTCCCGCTGGTATCAGGCGCTGGACCTCTACGTGGCGCCGCAACGCTGGGAGGGCTTCGGCCTCACCCCGCTCGAAGCCATGTCCTGCGGCGTGCCGGCGGTGGCCACCCGCGTCGGCGCCTTCGAGGAATTGATCGCACCGGGTGAAACCGGCCTGCTCATCGACCCGGGCGAGACCACACAGATGGTGGAGGCCATTGATCAGGTGCTCTCCACCGAATGCCGGCTGGCAAAGTGGTCAGAAGCCGCCCGCAAACACGCCATGACCAACTTCGCGCTAGAGAAAGAGGCCGAGACCCTGGTCGCCATCTACCGCGAATTGCTGGAGCACTGACGCCCTGGGTATAGCGCTGAGGGCAGCGCCCGGCCCGGCGGGGTGGGAAGCGAAGCGCCCGCCCCGTGGGGGGCGGGACGGGTGCTGCCCGGCCTAACAGCCGGGCTAAAGCCTCAAGCCGCAGGCATCCGCTGCTCGACGATCTCCGCCCACCAGCTGCAGCCTGCGGGAATGGCGTCGTCGTTGAAGTTGTACTCCGGGTGATGCACCATCGCGGTGTCGCCGTTGCCCATCAGGATATAGGCACCCGGGCGTTCTTCCAGCATGAAGGCGAAATCCTCGCCGCCCATGACCAGCGGTGCATCCCCGCAGGAGCCGGAGACGCTGGCCGCCACCTTGGCGGCAAACTTGGTCTGCTCCTCGTGGTTCACCATCACCGGATAGCCGCGGTGATAGGTAACGTCAGCTGTGCCGCCAAAGGTCGCGGCAATACCGGTGCAGACCTCGTTGATCCGCTTCTCGGCCAGGTCGCGCATCTCCTTGGACATAGTGCGCACGGTGCCCTTGATCTGCACCTTCTGCGGGATCACGTTGAACGCTTTTGAAGACGTCTCGAAGGAGGTCACCGAGACCACGATCTGGTGCACCGGGTCGGCATTGCGGGAGGCGATGGTCTGCAGCGCCAGCACGGCTTGCGCGGCCAGAACGGTGGTGTCGATGGTCTCATGCGGCTTGGCAGCGTGGCCGCCGCGGCCCTCGAAGGTGATGTCGAACTGGTCGGTGGCGGCAAAGAAGGAGCCGGGGCGGATGGCAAAAGAACCCAGCGGCTGGCCCGGCCAGTTGTGCAGGCCGTAAACCTCCTGCACGCCCCAGCGGTCCATCAGGCCGTCGTCGCACATCACCTTGGCGCCGCCGCCGCCCTCTTCGGCTGGCTGGAAGATCACTACCGCAGTGCCGTCGAAATTGCGGGTCTCAGACAGGTACTTGGCCGCGCCCAGCAGCATCGCGGTGTGGCCGTCATGGCCGCAGGCATGCATCGCGCCGGGGGTCTTGGAGGCATAGTCCAGCCCGGTCTGTTCATGGATCGGCAGCGCGTCCATGTCGGCGCGCAGGCCGATCACCTTGCCGGAGGTGTCCGCCTTGCCCTTGATCACCCCGACAACGCCGGTGCGGCCGATGCCGGTCACCACCTCGTCGCAGCCGAATTCCTGCAGCTTCTCTGCCACCAGCGCGCTGGTGCGGTGGGTTTCGAACAGGATTTCCGGGTTTTCGTGGATGTCACGGCGCCAGGCGGTGATTTCATCCTGCAGTTCGGCAAAGCGGTTCTTGACCGGCATTTCTCACTCCTTTGGTTGTCTTTCCCCCGCAGCCTCAGGCCGCGGGCATTCTTCGTTCCACCAGCTCGGCAAACCAGCTGCATCCCAATGGGATCGCCTCGTCGTCAAAGACATAGGCCGGGTGGTGGCACATCTGGGTGTCGCCGTTGCCGAGGAAGATATAGGCGCCGGGGCGCTGCTCCAGCATGTAGGAGAAATCCTCCGACGGCATGATCGGCGGGGTCTCGGCATCGACCTTGGCAGAGACAGCCTGCGCTGCCTCCACCGCATGGGCGGTGCCGTTTTCATCATTGATTGTAACGGGATAGCCCGGCAGCCATTCGACCTCGGCCGCGGCCCCGAACGCGGCAGCGGTGCTTTCGGCGACCCGGCGCACCCAGTCCTCGGCCTGGGTTCTGTATTCAGGGTCCAGGGTGCGCACGGTGCCCTGCAACCTGGCTGTATGGGCGATCACGTTGGAGGCGGTGCTGTCGGTCTCGAACGTCCCGACAGTCAGCACCACCCGCTTGACCGGGTCGACGTTGCGCGAAACGATCGAGTGCAGCGAGACCACGATCTGCGAGGCAACCAGTGTCGTGTCGATTGCCTCATGCGGGGCGGCGGCGTGGCCGCCCTTGCCGGTGACGGTGATGATGAATTCGTCCGAGGACGCCATCAGCGGGCCCGGACGGATGGCAAATTCACCCACCGGAAGACCGGGCATATTGTGCAGGCCATAGACCTCCTGGATGCCCCAGCGGTCCATCAGGCCATCGTCGCACATCGCCTTGCCGCCGGCGCCGCCTTCCTCGGCCGGCTGGAAGATCAGAACCGCCTTGCCGTCGAAATTCCGTGTCTCTGCAAGGTACTTAGCCGCCCCCAGCAGGATCGAGGTATGGCCGTCGTGGCCGCAGGCGTGCATCATGCCGGGTGTCTTGGAGGCATAGTCCACACCGGAGGCTTCGGGGATCGGAAGCGCGTCCATGTCAGCGCGCAGGCCGATGGCGCGGCCGGAGGTGTTGGTCTTGCCTTCGATCACCGCCACGACGCCGGTCTGGCCGACGCCTGTGGTGATATCGGTGATGCCGAATTCCTTGAGCCGTTCCACCACAAAGGCGGCGGTCTGGTGCACCTCGTACATCAGTTCGGGGTTCTCGTGCAGGTGATGGCGCCAGGCTGTGATCTCCCGGTGCATCTCGGCAAAGCGGTTCTTGGCCGGCATATTCCCCTCCCCTTTTCCGTTTCAGGTTCCGTTGCGGCAGACTGTCCGCGAAAAAACTTAGCTTCGCAAGCATCCGGTCCCGCCTGGACGTGGCGGAACACGCCAGAGCGGGGGTGGCATGCGTGCACCCCCTGTGCACCGCCTGTGCACCTTCAGCACCAATCTGAGCACGAAACGCGCGGTTTCAAGGCAGCGGGAAGTAGCCCCGCAGTTTCTCCACCAGCTTACGCATGAAGTCGTGACCCGCGTCGAACTGGGCGACCGTGATGTATTCGTTGGGCTGATGCGCCTGCGCGATGTCGCCGGGGCCGCAGATCACCGCGGAGTAGCCCGCCTGCTGGAACTGGCCCGCTTCGGTCCCGTAGCTGACCACATGGGAGCCATTGTCGCCGGTCACCCGGCGCACCAGTGCCTCGGCCTCGCCGTTCTGTTCCGGAACCAGCCCGGGCACGTCGAAGTGCTTGGACACATCAATGCGGGCGTCCGGATGGATCATCTGCATCTCCGCCTCCACCTCGCGCACCTTCTTCAGATAGGCGGCCTCCCAATCGGCAGAATCTTCGCCCGGCACCACCCGGAAATCCATCATGAAGCGGCAGTCCTTGGCGGTGATGTTATGAGCGGTGCCGCCTTCGATCATGCCGACATGGCAGGTTGTCCATGGCGGGGTGAACATCGCCTGCACCTCGCCGGGCTCCTTGGCCATGTTTTCGGCATTTTTCTGGTTGGCCCAGTCAATCAGCTTTGCCCCTTGCATGATGGCGCTGACGCCGGTGTGCATGAGCGAGGAATGCACCTCGAAACCCACCAGATGGGTATGATAGCCGGTGCCGCCCTTGTGGCCGGTCACCGCCTGCATCATCGACGGCTCGCCCACGATCACCGCCGAGCCCTTGGGCAGAACTTGCTGCATCGCCTCGATCATCGGCGGGGCGCCGGTGCAGCCGATTTCCTCGTCGAAACTCAGCGCCAGTTGCAGCGGCCGCGTGACACCCCCGGTATGGGCCTCGACCAGCGCCCAGATCGCCAGCGCGTCAAAGCCCTTCATGTCGCAGGTGCCGCGGCCGAAGTATTTGCCGTCTTTCTCCGCCACGGTGAAGGGATCGGTGTCCCAGGGCTGGCCGTCCACCGGCACCACATCGGTATGGCCCGACAGCACCACGGCGCCCTCTTCCCACGGGCCGGCATGGGCAAAGACGGCGGCCTTGTGCGGCTGCTCCGGGTCTGTCCAGCGGTGGCTCTCGATACCGTGGGAGGACAAGTAGTCCTGCACCCAATCCACCAGCGGCAGGTTGGTGTCGCGGCTCACCGTCGGGAAAGAGACCAAGCGCTCCATGATCTCCAGCGGTGTCAGTTTTTCAGCCATGGTTTCAGTACCCGCTGTCAGTCGTCAGCACGAAATGCCCCGGTTCGACCTCCAGGTACTCCGACGGCGCCGGCTCATAGCCGACCTCGTGAATCGGCGACGGGATCGGCTTGAAGTTCAGTTCCTTCTCCGACTTGCGCTGGCGAGGGTCGGCGATTGGCACTGCCTTCATCAAAGCCTGAGTGTACGCGTGCTGCGGGTTTTCAAAGACGCGCTCACGCGGGCCGAGTTCAACGATGCGGCCCAGATACATGACGCCGACCTGATGGCTGACCCGCTCCACCACCGCCATGTCGTGGCTGATGAACAGGAAAGACAAGCCCAGTTCCGCCTGCAGCTCCATCATCAGGTTCAGGACCTGCGCCTGCACCGACACATCGAGCGCAGACACGGCCTCGTCCGCGACGATCAGCTTGGGGTTCAAAGCCAGCGCGCGGGCGATGGCGATCCGCTGGCGCTGGCCGCCGGACATCTCGTGCGGGTAACGGCGCATGAAGCTGCGCGGCAGGTGGACCCGGTCAAACAGGCTGGCGACCCGGTCCTGCAGTTCTGAGCCGGAAGCGAGGCCGTAGTTGCGCAATGGTTCCGCCACCTGATCCAAGAGCTGCATCTGCGGGTTCAGCGAGGCAAAAGGATCCTGAAAGATCATCTGCATGTCCTGCCGGGCCTTGTGCATCTGGGACGGGCTGAATTGCAGCACATCGCGGCCCTCGAAATTCACTTGGCCCGACTGCGGCTCCACCAGCCGCAGGATCGAACGGCCCGCGGAGGATTTTCCGCAGCCGGATTCGCCTACCAGCGACAGGGTCTGCCCCTTGCAGACCTTGAAAGAGACGTCTTCTACCGCGTGGACGTTGGAGATGGTGCGGCGCAGCAATCCGCCCTTGACCGGAAAGCGGGTGGTCAAGTGCTGCACGTCCAGAAGCACCTCATCGGTGCCCTTGATCGGCTCGATTTTCTGATCCTCGACGCCCATCAGCTTCATCGGCTCGGGGTAATGCTTGCCGCGCATTTCGCCCAGTTTCGGCACCGCGGCCAGCAGCGCCTTGGTATAGTCGTGCTTGGGGTTTTCGAAGATTTCCTCGACGGTGCCTTCCTCGACCTTGTTGCCGCGGAACATGACGACGACGCGGTCGGCCATCTGGGCCACCACCGCCATGTCATGGGTGATGAACATTACCGCGGTTCCTGTTTCGCGCTTCAGCCGGTCCATCAGCGCCAGAATCTCCGCCTGGATGGTCACGTCGAGCGCAGTGGTCGGCTCATCTGCGATCAAAAGCCGCGGCTCGCAAGCCATCGCCATCGCGATCACCACCCGCTGGCGCATGCCGCCCGACAATTCGTGAGGGTACTGTTTCAGGCGGCGTTCAGGCTCGGGGATGCGGACCTGGCGCAGCAGTTCCAGCGCGCGTTCCTCGGCCTGGGCCTTGGACATGTTCTTGTGGATGCGCAGGCCCTCGGTCAGCTGACGGCCGACGGTGAACACCGGGTTGAGCGCGGTCATCGGCTCCTGGAAGATCATGCCGATCTCGTTGCCGCGAATCTGCTTCATCAGCTCCTGTTCGGTGGTTGCAAGGTTGGAGCGCTCGCCGTCGCGGCGGTTGAACAGCAGCTCGCCGCCGGCAATCTCGCCGCCGCCGAACTCCACCAGACGCATCAGCGACAGCGAGGAAACCGATTTGCCGGAGCCGGATTCGCCAACGATACAAACGGTTTCGCCGGGGCTGACGTCAAAGGAGACATCTTCGACACCGACCACCGGGCCGTCCTTGGTCTGAAACTCCACCCGCAGATTTCTGATAGATGCAATGGCGTTGTCCAGCATGACGGCTCCCTGTTTTTCTTGCCTGGCCCGCCGGAAAAGGCGGTCTCAGGTTCTGGAGTAAACTCTACTTTCTTCAAAAATGCTCATGCAAATAATGCATGAGCCCTTCGAAATTGGAATTTGCAATTTCCCGGCAAAAGCGCTTCGATACCCCCGTGGTTGTCTGCAGGCTGTCACATGCCGGCGTCTCCGGTAAAGTGTTAAGGGATTATAGTTTCAGTGTTTTCCCTGTGCCTGCAGGCCCAGTGCTACACTTCCGCAGCAATGCGGCAACCCTCCGGGCCTGATCCGGCCCGGCCAACAAAAAGACACGAAACGTGTCCGACAAGGAGTGTGTGATGAAATTGAAATCCCTACTGATGGGTGCCGTTGCCGCGGCCACTCTGGCGCCTGCAGCCTTTGCAGAGCGCGGGTCCGACGGCCAGGTCAACATCATTTACTGGCAGGCGCCGTCGATCCTGAACCCGTTCCTGTCCGGCGGCACCAAGGACATCCAGGCCGCCTCGCTGGTGATCGAGCCGCTGGCCCGCTATGACCCCGAAGGCAACATGGTGCCCTATCTGGCGGCCGAGATCCCGACCGTCGAAAACGGCGGCGTCAGCGAAGACCTGACCTCGATCACCTGGAAGATCGCGCCCGGCATCAAGTGGTCCGACGGCACCGATTTCACCGCGCATGACGTGAAGTTCACCGCCGATTACTGCATGCATCCCGAAGGCGGCTGCGCGCAGCTGACCAAGTTCGAGGGCGTGAGCTCGGTCGAGCTGCTGGATGATATGACCGTCAAGGTCAACTTCGACAAACCGACCCCCTTCCCCTACGGCCCGTTCTCCGGCGGTGAAAGCCCGATCCTGCAGAAGGCGCAGTTCGAAAACTGCATGGGCGCCCGCGCGCCGGAATGCACCGACGCCAACTTTGGCCCGATCGGCACCGGCCCGTTTGTGGTGGATGAGTTCAAGCCGAACGACGTGATCACCATGTCGGCCAACCCCAACTACCGTGACCCGGCCAAGCCGGCGTTTGCCAAAGTGCTGTTCAAGGGCGGCGGTGACGCAACCGCGGCCGGCCGCGCGGTGATGGAAACCGGCGAGTTCGACTATGCCTGGAACCTGCAGCTGGCGCCGGAAGTGATCGCGCAGATGGAAGCAGGCGGCAAGGGCAAGCCGGTTGCGGGCTTTGGTTCGCTGGTGGAACGCATCATGCTGAACCAGACCGACCCGTCGCCGGACCTGCCGGAGGGCGAGCGCTCCACCGCCAAGCATCCGCATCCGTTCCTGACCGACCCGGCGGTCTACAAGGCGATGTCGATGGCCATCGACCGTCCACTGCTGGTCGAAATTGGCTATGGCAAGGCTGGCAAGGTCGGCTGCAACTGGGTGCCTGCACCCGCAGCATTCGCCTCCGACACCTTTGACTGCTCCACCCAGGACATCGAAGGCGCCAAGGCGATGCTGGAAGAAGCCGGCTACAAGGACACCAATGGCGACGGCGTGCGGGAGACCCCGGACGGCAAGCCGATGAAGATCCTGTACCAGACCTCGACCAACGCCGTGCGCCAGGATTTCCAGGCGCTGATCAAGGAGTGGTGGGGCCAGATCGGCATCGAGTCCGAGCTGCGCAACATCAACGCCTCGGTGTTCTTCGGCGGTGACCCGGGCTCGCCCGACACCTTCCAGAAGTTCTATGCGGACGTGGAAATGTACGCCAACAACTTCGACGGCACCGATCCGCAGGCCTATCTGGCCAACGGCCTGTGCGACAAGGCGCCCAAGCCCGAGTCGCAGTGGCAGGGTGAGAACATCTCGCGCTTCTGCAACGAGGAGTTCGACCAGCTGCACGCCGAGCTGACCAAGACCGCCGGCCTTGAGGCCCGCGCCGAAATCGGCCGCCGCCTCAACGACATCATGGTCGAAAACGGCGGCATGATCCCGCTGGTGCACCGCGGCCGCCTGTCGGCGCACTCCAACACGCTGGGCGGCGTTCACCTGAACGTCTGGGACAGCGAGCTGTGGAACGCAGCTGACTGGTACCGCATCAAGTAAGCAGCGCTTGCCTCACCCGGGGCCCTGACGTTACATCAGGGCCCCTTGCCATTCAGCATTGGTTACGTTTAACCGCCTGCGCGTGACATGGATGTGAGGCCCTCCCCGCCTGCTCCGACCTTAATACAAGTTGCAAAGGCGCCTACCTGATGCTGACCTTTACAATCCGGCGGCTGATCCTGGCAGTACCGACACTGCTGTTCATCAGCCTCGTGATCTTCCTGCTGCTGGAGCTCGCCCCGGGCGACCCGATGGCGCAGGTTCCCCTGACCGTCCCCCCTGAAGTCAAAGAGAAAATGCGCGAGGCGCTTGGCCTCGGCCAGCCGATGCATATCCGCTTCTGGAAGTGGCTGGTGCAGTTCTTCTGGATCGAGCCGCAGGTTCTGATCGACCATTACCTGGGCACGTCCTTCTCTGCGGGCGACCTGCGGGTGATCTCCTGGCAGACCCGCTCGCCGGTGATGGACATCGTGGTCCAGCGCATCCCGCAGACCCTGTGGGTGGTCGGCACCGCTTATGTGGTGGCCATCCTGATCGCGCTGCCGATCGGCATCTATTCCGCCTACCGCCAGTACAGCTGGTTCGACCAGATGGGCACCTTCGTGTCGATGGTCGGCTTCTCGGTGCCGCCGTTCTTCTCGGGCGTGCTGGTAATCGTGATCTTCTCGGTGCAGCTGGGCTGGTTCCCGTCGATCTATGACACCACCCATGTGGTCGACAGCTGGGACGCCTTTGTCTACCAGCTGAAGCAGATGATCATGCCGGTGATGGTGCTGGCGCTGCAGATCACCGCGCAGCTCAGCCGTTTCATGCGCGCCTCGATGCTGGACAACCTCAACCAGGACTACGTGCGCACGGCGCGGGCCAAGGGGCTCAGCGAATATGTCGTGGTGATGGTCCACGTGCTGCGCAATTCGATGATCCCTGTGGTCACCGTGATCGCGCTGGGGATCCCGTCGATCTTCGGCGGCGCCATCATCACCGAGCAGGTGTTCAAGGTGAACGGCATCGGCCAGCTGCTGATCGGCGCCATCCAGGCCAACGACCTGCCGATGGTGCAGACGCTGACCTTCATCTTTGCGGTGCTGATCGTGCTGTTCAACCTGATCGCCGACGTGCTGTACGGCATTCTTGACCCGAGGATCCGCTATGACTGACAAGGAACGCTTTGTGCCCGATGAAGGCATGGCACCGGCCTCGACCTCGGTGCCGGGCGCCGGTGCGCTGGAAGAGCTGCACAACCCGGCGCGCAGCCAGTGGCTGGATGTCTGGGACCAGTTCAAGTCCCACCGCGGGGCTCTGATGGGCGGGGCGCTGTTCCTGTTCATCATCCTGGGGGTCTATCTCGGACCGTTCTTCTGGGACCTTGAAGCCACCCAGATCGACATCCGCGCCCGCAACCAGGGCCCCAGCTGGGCACACCCTTTCGGCACCGACCAGCTGGGCCGCGACATGCTGGCCCGGATGATGGCAGGCGGCGCGACCTCAGTATCTGTTGGCCTGACCGCGATGCTGCTGGCGCTGTTCCTCGGCTCCTTCATCGGGGTGATGGCCGGTTTCTTCAAGAAACTGGACGGGCCGCTGATGCGCCTCACCGACCTGTTCCTGGCGCTGCCGCTCCTGCCGCTGCTGCTGGTGATGATGCTGCTCTTCCGCGAGCCGCTGAACGCGGCCTTCGGCCCGGAACAGGGGATTTTCATCCTGATCGTGATTTCGATCGGGGTGACCAGCTGGATGCCCACCGCACGGATCGTGCGCGGCGATGTGCTGGCGCTGAAGGAGCGCGAGTTCGTGATGGCGGCGCGCTCCATCGGCACCACCAACAGCGGTCTGATCACACGGCACATCCTGCCCAACGTGCTGTCGCCAATCATGGTCTCGGCCACCCTGGGCATTGCCACCGCGATCATCACCGAGTCGTCGCTGTCGTTCCTCGGCCTCGGTTTCCCGCCGGATTTCCCGACCTGGGGACGGCTGCTGTTTGATGCCACCGATTACCTGCAGCAGCACCCGGAGCGGGTGTTCTGGCCGGGCATGGCGATCTCGCTGACGGTTCTGAGCGTGAACTACCTTGGCGACGGCCTGCGCGACGCGCTGGACCCGCGGATCCGCGGCCGCTGAGCAGGCATGCCAGAAACAAATAAGGGCCGCCCTATCAGGCGGCCCTATTTTTTTACGCGAACGCGGCAGGCCTCAGTGCAGCTTCTTGCGGATCCGCTGGATGCCCAGCCACACCAAGCCGATCACCGGCAGGGTCACCGCTGCAATCAGCACTTTCTTGGTCAGCCCGTAGCGTTCGGCCAGCGGCAACAGGAAATCGGACACCAGCGAAATCGCATAGTAGCTGACGGCCACCACCGACAACCCCTCGACCGTGTGCTGCAAGCGCAGCGCAATATCGGCGCGGCGGTCCATGCTGGCAAGCAGCGCCTGGTTCTGCGCCGAACGCTCCACATCCACCCGGGTCCTGAGCAGCTCCCCTGCCCGGCGCGCCCGGCTGGCCAGCGTATCCAGCCGCTTCTCGGTGGAGTTCACCGTCCGCATCGCAGGTTCGAACCGGCGCAGCATGAATTCGGCAAAGGTCTGGAACCCTTCGTGGCGTTCTTCGCGCAACAGGCTGATGCGCTGGCTGACCAGCGCGTCATAGGCGCCGGTGGCCCCGAAGCGGAAAGCCGACTGCGCCGCCATCGCCTCCAGCTCAGCCGAGACCGCCAGCAGCTGGGTCAGGATCTCCTCGGCGGGTTTGGAGCCGCTTGTCATTTCCGCCATCATCTCGCTGAGACGGCTATCCAGTTTCCCGATCACCGGCGACAGCCCGCGGGCGCGGGAGAAGCCCAGCATCGACATCGCCCGGTAGGTCTCGATCTCACAGAGCCGCTGCACGATCCGGCCCACCCGCTGGGCGCCGGTATCTGTGTTGGGGAAGATCGCAAAGCGCACATGGCCGGCCGGGTCGATGCGGAAATCCCCGGCCACCACGGCGCTGTCATCCAGCACCTGCGAAACCGCCAGGCTTTCCGGCACGAACCAGTCGTGAATGGTGGATTTCAGTACCGCAGGCGCCGCCCGCGGCACCACCCGGATCAGTGCCGAGGTGATCCGCTGGCCCGGTGCCTGTGCCAGCCAGTCCGCCGGGAAGACATCGAAATCCGCCGGGTCAAAGGCCCGCGCGCTGACTCCATCGCAGTAAACCGTATAGCTGACAAACTCGGTGTGCTGCTCCCATTTGATCATGTGGCGGCCGATCTGGGCGGTGTGATGGGTCGCCCCCGGCTGAGGGTGCGGCGCACCGTGCCGGTCCAGGAGCTGGACCAGGTGCTGCATGTCCAGCATCCGGTCCCGGTGCACGGCCTCCTGCGGCTGTTTCACAGCCAGGTAGACCACCGTGCAGGGCGAGGTCATAGTTGGGAACGGGCGGGCGTGCAGCTCATTGGTCAGCTGGTAGCGCAGCGGGTGATCCTGGATCGGCGGCATTCTTGGTCTCCGGGGCAATGCCGCGGACCATACTGCAGCCGGGAAAACATGTACAGAAATGTTTTATTTCAAAGCGTTAGCGGAATGCAACGGTATACAACCAGACGGCCAGCAATGCGTCCGGACAGGGGATCCGGAACAAGAAAAGGCGCCCCGGACCGGAGCGCCTTTCCTGTTTTTCAGCTGATCGCTTACTGGACGAGGCCCAACAGCGTATCGAGGCTTTGCTTCGCATCGCCGTAGAACATGCGGGTGTTCTCCTTGAAGAACAGGGGGTTCTCGATGCCGGAGTAGCCGGTGCCCTGGCCGCGTTTGGAGACGAAGACCTGTTTTGCCTTCCAGCACTCCAGAACCGGCATGCCGGCGATCGGCGAGTTGGGGTCCTCCTGGGCGGCCGGGTTCACGATGTCGTTGGAGCCGATCACGATGGCCACGTCGGTGGACGGGAAATCGTCGTTGATCTCGTCCATCTCCAGCACGATGTCGNCCGTAGAACATGCGGGTGTTCTCCTTGAAGAACAGGGGGTTCTCGATGCCGGAGTAGCCGGTGCCCTGGCCGCGTTTGGAGACGAAGACCTGTTTTGCCTTCCAGCACTCCAGAACCGGCATGCCGGCGATCGGCGAGTTGGGGTCCTCCTGGGCGGCCGGGTTCACGATGTCGTTGGAGCCGATCACGATGGCCACGTCGGTGGACGGGAAATCGTCGTTGATCTCGTCCATCTCCAGCACGATGTCGTATGGCACCTTGGCCTCGGCCAGCAGCACATTCATGTGGCCCGGCAGGCGGCCTGCGACCGGGTGGATGGCGAAGCGCACCTCCTTGCCCTTGGCCCGCAGGCGGCGGGTCAGTTCGGCGACGTTCTGCTGCGCCTGCGCCACCGCCATGCCGTAGCCGGGGATGATCACCACGCTGTCGGCCTCCTCCAGCGCCGCCGCCACGCCGTCGGCGTCGATGGCGATCTGCTCGCCCTCGACCTCCATCTGCGGGCCCGCGGTGCCGCCGAAGCCGCCCAGGATCACGCTGATGAAGGAGCGGTTCATCGCCTTGCACATGATGTAGCTGAGGATCGCGCCCGAGGAGCCCACCAGCGCGCCGACCACGATCAGCAGGTCATTGCCCAGCGAGAAGCCGATCGCCGCCGCGGCCCAGCCCGAGTAGCTGTTCAGCATCGACACCACCACCGGCATGTCGGCGCCGCCGATGCCCATGATCAGGTGGTAGCCGATGAACAGGGCTGCCAGGGTCATCAGCGCCAGGGGCAGGAAGCCGCCGGAGTTGAAGTACCAGATCAGGCAGAGGAAGGAGAGGCCTGCAGCGCTGGCGTTCAGCATATGGCCGCCCGGCAGCTTGGTGGCCGCCGAGGTGACCTTGCCCGCCAGCTTGCCGAAGGCAATCACCGAACCGGTGAAGGTGATGGCGCCGATGAAGATGCCGAGGAAGAGTTCCACGCGCAGGAAAGCGATCTCGGCCGGGGTCTTCTTGGCGATCAGCTTGGCAAAGGTGCCGAGCTCTTCGGTGCTGCCCGCCGCCGCGGCAGCCGCCACATTGCCGATCTCGAAATGGGCGATGAAGCCGACGAAGACCGCGGCCAGGCCGACCAGCGAGTGCATCGCCGCCACCAGCTGCGGCATCTCGGTCATCTGCACCCGCTTGGCGACATAGGTGCCGATGAGGCCGCCGCCCGCGATCAGCAGGATCGACAAGAGCCACAGGCCCGTGCCGGGGCCGATCAGGGTGGCGAACACCGCCAGCCCCATGCCCGCGATGCCGTACCAGACCGCGCGTTTGGCGCTTTCCTGGTTGGAGAGGCCCCCAAGCGACAGGATGAAAAGAACAGCCGCAACGACATAGGCGGCGGTGGTGAAACCGTAATCCATGTGTCCGGCCTCCTTAGGATTTCTGGAACATGGCGAGCATGCGCCGGGTGACGAGGAAGCCGCCGAAGATGTTGATCCCGGCCATGAAGACGCTGAGCGCCGCCAGGAGGATCACCAGGAACGAGCCGGAGCCGATCTGCATGAGCGCGCCGAGGATGATGATCGAGGAGATCGCGTTGGTCACCGCCATCAGCGGCGTGTGCAACGAGTGCGCGACACCCCAGATCACCTGGAAGCCCACGAAACAGGCCAGCGCAAAGACGATGAAATGCTGCATGAAGCTGACCGGCGCAAACAGCCCGACCAGCAGAAGCAGCGCGCCGCCGCCCGCCAGCATCGTGACCTGGCTCTTGGTCTGCGCCTTGAAGGCTTCGATTTCCTTGGCGCGTTTCTCCTCCGGTGTCAGCTCCGGCACGGTTTCCTTGGGCTTGGCCGCAATCGCCTGCACCTTGGGCGGCGGCGGCGGGAAGGTGATCTCTCCCTCAAACGTCACGGTGGCGCCGCGGATCACGTCGTCCTCCATGTCGTGGTTGACCTGACCGTCTTTCTCGGGTGTCAGGTCGGCCATCATGTGACGGATGTTGGTGGCGTAAAGGCTCGAGGACTGCGCCGCCATCCGGGACGGGAAATCGGTGTAGCCGATGATGGTGACGCCGTTGTCTGTCACCACCTTCTCGTCCTTGACGGTGCCTTCCACATTGCCGCCGCGCTCGGCGGCCAGGTCGACGATCACCGAGCCCGGCTTCATCGCCGCCACCATGTCGGCGAGCCACAGCTTGGGCGCCTCGCGGTTGGGGATCAGCGCGGTGGTGATGACGATGTCCATCTCCGGTGCCAGCTCGCGGAACTTGGCCAGCTGCGCCTCGCGGAATTCCGGCGAGGACACAGCCGCATAGCCGCCGGTGGCGGCGCCGTCCTGCTGCTCCTCCTCGAAATCGAGATAGACGAACTCGGCGCCCATCGATTCCACCTGCTCGGCCACTTCGGGACGGACGTCGAAGGCATAGGTGACAGCGCCCAGCGAGGTCGAGGTGCCGATGGCAGCGAGACCCGCCACCCCGGCGCCGACCACCAGAACTTTTGCGGGCGGCACCTTGCCCGCGGCGGTGATCTGGCCGGTGAAGAAGCGGCCGAAGTTGTTGCCCGCCTCGATCACGGCGCGGTAGCCCGCGATGTTGGCCATCGAGCTCAGCGCGTCCATCTTCTGCGCGCGGGAAATGCGCGGCACCATTTCCATGGCGATGACATTGGCCTTTTTCGACTTGGCCAGCTCCATCCCCTCTTCGTTCCCTGCCGGGTTGAAGAAGGAAATGAGCGTCTTGCCCTTGGTCAGCCGCTTCAGCTCGGTGGCGTCCGGCTGGCGCACCTTGGCGACGATATCGCAGGCTTTCCACAGCGCCGCCGGGGTCTTGATGATCTCCACCCCCGCGGCCTCATAGGCGGCATCGGAAAACCCCGCCGCCGCCCCCGCCCCGGTCTCCACCGCGCATTCATAGCCCAGTTTCTGCAGCTGCGCCGCAGACTCCGGCGTCATCGCTACACGGTTCTCGCCGGGCGCCAGCTCTCTTGGCGTTCCAATCAGCACGGCTGCTCTCCTCCCATTGCGCCGGACCCGTCTCACGGGTGAGTCGGGCGGCGACATTCATCACATTTCTCGTTTTTTACCAGATAGTCAAATTTTTAGCATATAGTCAATTAAAATCTACACTCTAAGGTTTTATACCGTTTTGTTTCGTTTATTATCATGTGTTTAAATGATTTCACAGCATCACTTTTTATCTAATAGTCAAATTTTGATTGACAGAAACCGAAGCTCCCACAAACCTAGATGCAGGAGGAGCCCATGAACATTCAACTGACCAAACCGAGTGAATCCTGGGCGGTGACCGGGGACCTGCATGCCTTGATGGCCCACGCCCGCCAGATCCGCGATGCCCATTGGGGGCGCACCGTCACCTATTCCCGCAAGGCCTTTGTGCCGCTGACCAACATGTGCCGCGACACCTGCGGCTACTGCACCTTCGTCAAGCATCCCGACTCCCCCGAGGCGAACATCATGACGCCGGAGCAGGTTCTGGCCACCGCCCGCCGCGGCGAGCGGGAAGGCTGCAAGGAACTGCTGTTCAGCCTCGGCGAGAAACCGGAACTGCGCTACGAGAAGGCGCGCAAGGGACTGGAGCGGCTCGGCTATGCCAGCCTGACCGCCTATCTGGCCGAGATGTGCGCGCTGGTGCTGCGGGAAACCTCTCTGCTGCCGCACGTCAATGCCGGCACGCTGACCAGCGAAGAGATTGACCTCTTGCGGCCGGTCTCTGCCTCGATGGGGATGATGCTGGAAACCGTCAGCCGCCGACTGACCCGCAAGGGCCAGCCGCATTATGCCTGCCCCGACAAGGTGCCGGTGCAGCGTCTGCGCACGCTGGAACGGGCGGGCGAGAAGAAAGTGCCCTTCACCACCGGCCTGCTGATCGGCATCGGCGAGACTTTTGAAGAGCGGATCGAGGCGCTGCACGCGATCAACGGCGCCCACGCCCGCCACGGCCACATCCAGGAAGTGATCATCCAGAACTTCCAGCGCAAACCGGATATCGCCATGGCAAACCACCCGGAACCTCCGCTGGACGACATGCTGCGCACCATCGCAGCCGCCCGCATCATCCTGTCGCCGGACATCAGCCTGCAGGCGCCGCCGAACCTCAGCGCCCGCCATCTGGCCTATCTGGACGCAGGCATCAACGACTGGGGCGGCATCTCGCCGGTCACCATCGACTTCATCAACCCGCAGCATGAATGGCCGGAAATCCGCCGCCTTGCCGCCTCCTGCAGCCAGGCCGGGTTTCAACTGCGCGAGCGGCTGACGGTCTACCCCAGCTACCTGGCCGCCGGCAGCGGCTTCATCGACCCGGAAATTCTGGCCCGCGCCTCCGGCATGGCGCAGGCCAACGGACTGGCACGCGACCAGCAGCACATGGGAGAAACAGCATGACCATCCAGCCTCCCGCAGAGAAGTTTGCCGCAGTCCCGGCTGCCGTCAGCGCCGCCTCCGCTCCGGTCCGCGCCATTCTGGAGATGGCTCTGGAAGGCGGCGAGGTGTCCGAAGCCGAGGGCGTCGAGCTGTTCCGCGCCACCGGCACGGACGCCGAGGCGGTCTATGCGGTGGCCGACGAGCTGCGCCGCCGTGCCAATGGCGACCGGGTGACCTTCGTGGTGAACCGCAACATCAACTTCACCAACATCTGCTACATGGGCTGCCGTTTCTGCGGCTTTGCCAAGCGCAGCGAGGACAAGGACGCCGAGTGGCTGGAGCCCGAACAGATCGTCGAGCGCGCGCAGCAGGCCTGGGACCGCGGCGCCACCGAGGTCTGCATTCAGGGCGGGCTGCACCCCAAGATGGAAGGCACCTATTACCGGGACATCGTCCGCGCCATCAAGGCGGCGCTGCCGGACATGCATATCCACGCCTTCTCTCCGTTTGAGATCTGGTATGGCGCGTCGAAGACCAAGATGTCCTACCACGACTTCCTCGCCGATCTGAAGGAGGCGGGCCTCGGCTCGATGCCCGGCACCGCGGCGGAGATCCTGGATACCGAAGTGCGGATGCAGCTCACCAAGAACAAGCTGAGCGCCGAGAAATGGGTGGAGATCATCCGCGCCGCGCATGAGGTCGGCATCCCGACGACCGCCACCATCATGTACGGCCACATCGACGCGCCCGAGCATTGGGCCGCACATATCCGGCTCCTGCGCGACATCCAGAAAGACACTGGTGGATTCACCGAGCTGGTGCCGCTCTCCTTCGTGCACACGGAATCGCCCTTGTGGTCGCAGAACCCGGACAAGGTGCGCCCCGGCCCGACCGCGCTGGAGGTGGACCTGATGCATGCGGTGGCGCGCATCATGCTGCACGGCTGGATCGACAATATCCAGGTGAGCTGGACCAAGCTGGGCGCCGCCCGGGCGCAGCAGATGCTGTCGCGCGGAGTCAATGACCTGGGCGGCACGCTGATGAACGAAAGCATCTCCCGCGCGGCCGGATCGGCCCACGGGCAGGAGATCACCGCGCGCGAGCTGGCCGAGATCATCCGCGCCGCGGGCCGCGTGCCGGCACGGCGCAACACGATCTACGAGATCCGCGACGTCTACGACGATCACGACCCCGAGGAGCTGGCGCCGCTGGTCGACCGTCAGGGCCGCAACCCGCTGGAATTCCTGCAGATGTTCCCGGAACGCGGCACCACGCTGGAGGCGGCGGAATGAGCGCGCAGAAGCACAGGGTCACCCTGCTGGCGGGCGGCGTCGGCGGCGCCAAGATGGCCGAGGGCCTGGCTGCGCTGCCGGACGTGGAGCTGTCGATCATCGGCAACGTGGCGGATGACGATGAGTTCCACGGCCTCTGGGTCTCCCCGGACATCGACACGCTGACCTACAGCCTCGCCGACGTGATCGACCGCAACCAGGGCTGGGGCGTGGCGGACGAGGGCCACCGGGCGCTGGAGACGCTGAACAAGCTGGACGCGGACACCTGGATGTCGCTGGGCGACCGGGACTTCGGCCTGCATATCTACCGCACCATGCGCCGCCTCAAGGGCGACCGGCCGAGCGTGATCGCCCGCGACGTGGCGCGCTCTTTCGGGATCAAGGCGGAGATCCTGCTGCCGACGGACGACCGGGTGCAGACAAGGGTGCGCACCGATGCGGGCTGGCTGAGCTTCCAGGAATATTTCGTGCGCGAACGCTGCGCGCCGGAAGTGCGCGAGCTGGTCTTTGACGGGCTGGAAGAGGCCCGCCCCGCGCCCGAGGCGCTGGCCGCGCTGCGGCAGGCGGATCTGATCGTGATCGCGCCGTCGAATCCGCTGGTCAGCATCGCGCCGGTGCTGGGCGTGCCGGGCATCGCCGCGGCGCTGAAGGCGTCTGGCGCGCCCAAGATCGCGGTCAGCCCCTTCATCGCGGGCAAGGTGGTCAAGGGGCCTGCCGACCGCATGATGGCGGCACTTGGGCTGCGCTCGGACGCGGCCGGGGTGGCCGAACGCTACCGCGGGCTGGCAGAGACGCTGGTGATCGACCACGCCGATGCCGGGCTTGCGGATGAGATCCGGGCCGAGGGGCTGGCACCGGTTTGCAGCGAAATCCTGATGAAATCCGGCGAAGACAAGGCGCGGCTGGCGCGGGAGATCGTCGATCTCGCCTTTGCGCCGGCACTGGCGGAGGCAAGCGCATGAGCGCCCAGGCAGGCACGGCCAAGCGGCTGGTGGTGATCCCGATGAAGGACCCTTCGCGCGCCAAGACCCGGCTGGGCACCGCGCTCGATGCGGACACGCGCGCGACGCTGGCGCTGGCGCTGTTCAACGCAACCGTCACCCACCTGCGCGGCGCGCTTGAGCTGCTGCCGGAGGGCGAGGTGGAGATCGCCGTGGTGACCTCCAGCCCGCTGATTGCCCGGCTGGCGCGCGGGTTGGGACTGCACCTGATCGGCGAGACCCCGGCAGAGACCGGCGCCGATGGCCTCTCCGCCGCGCTGGAGACCGCCGCGAATTGGGCCACCGCCCGCGGCTACGCGGCAATGTGCATCCTGCCGGGTGATCTGGCCGAGCCGAAACCGGCTGACCTCGCCCGCCTTCTGAGCCATGACCTCAGCGGCGGGCAGGCGGTGCTCTGCCCGGCTTCGGACCTTGGCACCAACGCGCTGCTGGTGCCGCTGCCCTGCCCGTTCCGTTTCCGCTACGGGGTGAAATCCGCCGTCGCCCACCGCCAGGCCGCCGAGGCCGCGGGGCTCTGCCCGGTGATGCTGCCGCTCGACAGCCTGCGCGCCGATGTGGACACGGTCGAGGACCTCGGCCACCTGCTGGCGCAGCAGCCGCAGATGCTGATGCGGGAGGGCGCGCGATGAGCCTCTCCGTCATCCTCACCGCCGTGCCCGGCGTGCCGGATGTGCGTAACGGCGACGATCTGGCCGCGATCCTGGGCGATTGCCTGGAGACCTCGGGCCTCGGGCTTCAGGACGGCGACATCCTTGCCGTGGCGCAAAAGGTCTTCTCCAAAGCCGAGGACTGCATCATCCCGCTTGCTTCGGTCACACCGTCGGACGAGGCGCTGAAATACGCCGAAGAGCTGAACAAGGACCCCCGCAAGGTCGAGATCGTGCTGCGCGAAAGCACCCGCGTGGTGCGCGCCTTCCGCCGCCCCGACCAGAACGAGGGCACGATGATCTGCGAGCACCGGCTCGGCTTCATTTCAGCCAATGCGGCAGTGGATGAATCGAACTTCGGCGAAGAAGACGCCGCCATGGTGCTGCCGCCCGACCCCGACGCCAGCTGCGCCCGGCTGCAGCGGAACCTGTCGCACCGCTTTGACGCCGAAATCGGCGTGGTGATGACCGACACCTTCGGCCGCCCCTGGCGGCTGGGCCAGGTCAATGTGGCGATCGGCCTGTCCAAAGTCCCCGCCACCATCCGCGAACAAGGCAACACCGACGCCTGGGGCCGCCCGCTGCAAGTGACCGAACCGGCACTGGCTGATGAAATCGCCGCCGCCTCGGGACTGGTGGTGCGCAAGAACGGAAAAACTCCGGCGGTGCTTCTGCGCGGGCTCGACTGGCAGCCCGCCGACAGCCGCGGCGCCGACATACTCAGAAAAAAACAGGAGGATATGTTCCGATGAGGATCGCAATCATTGGCGGCACCGGGCCGCAGGGACAGGGGCTGGCGCTGCGCTTTGCCCGCGCAGGCATCAATGTGGCGCTCGGCTCACGCGACGGCGAACGCAGCGCAGGCATCGCCGCCGAGCTGATGGCGAAACTGCCCGCAGGTTCCGCCGAAATCACCGGCCTCGACAACGAAGCCGCCACCGCAGCGGCAGACGAAATGGTCATCCTCGCGGTGCCGTTCTCGGCCCACAACGCCACGCTCACGGCGCTGAAGCCGCATCTGGCGGGCAAGATCCTGGTCGACATCGTGGTACCGCTGAAAGAGGGCGACCCCAAGAAGGTGGACATGCCGCCCGAAGGCTCCGCCACCGAGGCTGCGCAGGCGCTCTTGGGCGATGACATCCCGGTGATCGGCGCGCTGCACAATGTCTCGGCCACCACGCTGAACAATCTCGACTGGCCGATCAACTGCGACATTCTGATCTGCGGCAACAGCCTGCCTGCCCGCAAGAAGGTGATCGAACTGGTCCGCGCGCTGGACGTCGAGGCCTACAACGCTGGCGACGCCGAGGCCGCCCGCTGCATCGAGGCGATCACCCCGATCCTGATCCGCCAGAACATTTCCAAGGCAGTGCCCTTTACCCACGCTGGTATCCGCATCTGCCCGCCCGAACACTAAAATTCCAACAGGGAGAAAACACAAATGGAATTCGGTATTTGCTTCAAAGGCTTCGTTGAGCCCGACCGCGCCCGCGCACTGGTCCGCCAGGCGGAAAACGCAGGCTTCACCTACTGCTGGTTCTACGACAGCCACATCCTGTGGCGCGAAAGCTTCGTCGCCATGGCGATGTGCATGGAGCACACCAAGAAGATGCGCTTTGGCCCGCTGGTGACCAACCCGAACTCGCGCGAGTGGTCGGTTGCGGCCTCGCTGTTCGGCTCGCTGGCGAAACAGTCAGGCGGCCGCTTCGACATCGGCCTCGGCCGCGGCGACAGCGCCGTGCGCGTGATGGGCAAGAAGCCCTCGACCATCAAGCGCATGGAAGAATTCACCCATGTGGTGAAATCGCTGATCCGCGGCGAGGAAGTGCAGTACGGTGAATGCCCCGAGCCGGTGAAATTCCCCTGGGCCAACGGCTATGAGCTGCCGGTCTGGATCGGCGCATACGGCCCCAAGGCGCTGGCCTCGGCGGGCAAGGTCGGCGACGGCGTGGTGCTGCAGATCGCAGAACCCAAGATCGTCAAATGGCTGGCAGATCAGGCCAAGGCCGGCGGCGAAGCGGAAGGCCGCGACATGTCGAACTACCGCGTCATGGCCGCCGCGCCCGCCCATACCGGTCCGATCGAGGAAGGCATCGAAAAGACCAAATGGTTCCCGGCGATGGTCGGCAACCATGTGGCCGACATCGTCGAGAAATACGGCACCGGCGGAGATCACGTCCCCACCAGCCTGACCGACTACATCAAGAACCGCAAAGGCTATGACTATTCCAAGCACGGCCAGAGCGATAACCCCTACCTCGACTTCATCACCGAAGACATCGTCAAGAGCTTCTGCGTTCTCGGCACTCCGGATGAGCATATCGCCAAGATCCACGAGCTGGAGACCGCCGGCACCACCCAGTTCAACATCTACCTGGACAGCGGCGACGAGGAGAAGATCATCGCCGATTACGGCGACCACATCATCCCGGCCTTCCGCGAGGACAGCACCGTGTCCTCGCCGATGCTGGCTGCGTCGTAACCATCTCCCCTGACGGCACAGCCTTTCGGCGGGCAGCCTCCCCTGCCCGCCGCTTTTACCGCCCGTGGCCCCATCTGCACGCCCCGCCCGCTGGCCTTCGCTTACGAGTTGTGACAAGACAGCGCCGATTCAGATTGATTTGAAATGGCGGATTTCGCATGGCGCGCATGGCATCAGAGAAACCGAAGACCAAGATCCAGCGTCAGAAAACGGAACAGATCATGGCTGCCGCGCTGGAGGTTTTTGCCCGGCACGGCTCTTCCGGCGCCTCGATCAACATGATCGCCAAGACCGCCGGGCTGACCACGCCCAACCTGCTGTATTACTTCGAAAGCAAGGACGCGATCCGGCAGGAGCTGCTGGGCCGCACGCTGCAGCTGTGGATGGCGCCCCTCAGCCTGCTCAGCCCGCGCGGCGAACCGATCGACGAAATCTGCGAATACATCCGGCGCAAGCTGGAAGTGTCTCGGAACTTTCCCCAGGAAAGCAAGTTCTTCGCCAATGAGCTGCTGAGCGGCCAGCCGCAGAACCGCAGCGAAATCTTTGGCCCGCTGAAGGACCTCTATAACGCCAAGATCATGATGCTGGAGGAGTGGATGCAGGACGGCAAAATCGCCACCGTCGACCCGCATCATCTCTTGTTCTCGATCTGGGCCACCACCCAGCACTATGCCGACTTCGATGTCCAGATCGAGGAAATCGCCCCGGCCAAGGCGGCAGACCGATTTGCCGAGGCAGAGGTCTTCCTGTTCGAGATGTACAGGAAGCTGCTCGCAATCTGAAGCGCCAGCTCTGCTGCCCCTGGCAGGCCACGCGTCAATAAAGGCGAGAATGCCGCCCAAGCAGCCGTTAAAAACAATACCTCGGTTTCGAGGACACCTGACAATCGGCTTCCAACATCGCGATATGGTTAAATCACGCTTGATGAAAGAGACCAGACGGCACCCTCGCTTCGATAGACTTAAATTTCAAGATTTCAGAGACCTTTGCAAACTGGGTGCCACGTTCCCTGGCTATACGTCGGCTCCTGCTTGATGCAGACGTGCATGCAGTCCGCAGAGGATTACAGAAGATGGCCCTTCTCGGAAGTTTGTGCTTGGTGCAAAAAACAGCTTCGTTTAAGGCGCAAAGCCTTGAGTCTACTCTATCGAAAGTGGTTGTTCAAAAGGGTGAAACGGCGGGTCTCACCAACCGGAACCGCCCTAGTTCTTAGGATCAGGACCCATTGATCTCATTCTAGCGTCGTGATTTGCCGCCTGAAGACAGAGCGGTGTTATGCCTGATATTTTCTGGCTGACGGACGCGCAGATGGCCCGTCTTGAGCCTTATTTGCCGAAGCCCCGCGGTAAGCCGCGTGTTAATGGCCGCCGCGTTCTGGGAGGACCTATATTCATCAATCGCAATGGCTTGCGCTGGCGTGATACGCCCAAAGAACACGGCCTGCACATGACCTTGCACAACCGCTGGAAGCAGTGGAGCGATGATGGCATCTTTAGCCGGATGATGCCCGGTCTGGCTGCTGATCGCGGCGGGGAAAAGACCATGATGATCCCTCTCATGGATTGCAGCGCAATCAACTGCCTGGCGGCGATTGAGATAATGTTCGGCAAGCTGAAAGCCTGATGGCGGGGGGCAACACGAGACAACCGACACCTAAAAGCTGCCCTGTCGGCAATCGCGCTTGCCGCTCTCGTTATCAAATAGCTTCAAAGCCAAATGCTTCCAGATCCTAAGGAGCATTCAATGGTTAACGTGGGCGCCGCCATCAAACTTGCAGTTCCCATATCGTGCTGCAATTCAGGAAGATAATGACTGTTCGCGAGGGCTCTCTGACTTTCAGTGCATTGCGGATCAATAGTATCCCTAATTAATAACAAGATCAGCGATGGGGCATCCAATTTTTGCAGAAACTTTGAGAAGGCCTGTCCAGCAACACTGAAGGCAAATGGAGGCCCTTGCATCAGTTGCACATTGACCTCACAAGCAGTCCTGCGCATCGTCCACGCAGGCACCCGTAGTTAACGTCTCGGGAACCGTGAAAAGTGGCCGCTCGGTGATTGGACAGTGCAGGTCATAGCACGGCGTGCAAAAAAGCGGTCATAGAGTGAAATCCAGGCAGGTAGCAGAAACCGAACACCACAGGAAACTCAACGTTTCGTGCCATTGGTTTTGATAAGGCTTACGCCACTGCCCACCAGCGCATTGCGCACGGCCGTTGCAATCACAAGGGTAGCCGGGGTGTCGCCATGCAGGCAGATGGTGTCGATCCGCGCCGGGATGCGCTTGCCGCTAGCCGTAATGATCGCGCCTTCGCGCACCATCTCCACCATCCGCCGCCCGGCCTCTGCCGGATCGTGGATCACCGCGCCGGGCAGGCTGCGGTCCACCAGCGTCGCATCGTCGTTGTAGGCGCGGTCGGCAAAGATCTCACACGCCGTCTTGCAGCCCAGCTCCTGCGCCGCCTGCTGCTGCGCGGTGCCCGCCAGCACCATCACGATGATCTCCGGATCCACCGACAGGGCCGCCTGATAACAGGCCCGCGCCATCGCCAGATCTTCCGAGGCCATGTTGGCCAGCGCCCCGTGCAGCTTCAGATGCCGCACCGCGCCGCCCGCCGCGCGCGCCATCGCCTGCGCCGCGCCCAGCTGGTAGCGCACCATGTTGCCCAGCGTCTCATGCGGCACCGACATCCGGCGGCGGCCGAAGCCCTGCAGGTCAGGAAAACCGGGATGCGCGCCGATGCCGGTGCCCTTGGCCACCGCGTGTTTCATCGTCGCCGCCATCACATCCGGATCGCCCGCATGATAACCGCAGGCGATATTGGCCGAGGTCACGATATCCAGCAGCCCGGCATCATCGCCCAGGGACCAGGCGCCAAAGCTTTCGCCCATATCGGCATTCAGATCGACAGTTCGGGTCATGTCATCTCCTCACAAGACATCTTCTTCACCGGCAATCACGCCGCTGATCAGCTGATAGGACAGCAGGTTCGTCATGCTGCGCGGGTCCCGGATCAAAGGAAAGCACTGGCTGCGCAGCCCCTCGTGCCACTCCGCCTCGGCCCGCTCCAGCTCTACCGCCTCCTCCAGCGGAATGAAACGGAAGTGCAGCTCCGCCCCCGCCGCCGCCTGCGCCAGCAAGGGCAGGTCGCACGGCAGCACCGTGCCGATCCGCGGGTAGCCGCCGGTGGTCTGGCTCTCCGCCAGCAGCACATAGGGCGTGCCGTCGCCGGTCACCTGGATGTCGCCGGGAACGATCACCTCCGACACCACCGTGCGTGCGCCGTCGGGGCGGAATCCCTCGCCATCGCTCTCCATCGGAACGCCCATCCGGTTGCCACGGGCGCCGCGGCGGAAGGTGGTCTGCTCGAACCGCTTGAGTTCAGCCTTTGGGAACAGCGCCGTCTGCAGGCTCGCCACAACCCGAACGGTGCCGCCCTCGAAGCGGTTGTCCGGCGCAAAGCCCAGTCCGGTGGTGCGGCCGTTGTCAGGGCCGGTTTCCAGCGCGTCGCCTTCCGCCAGCGGCGCGCCTATGCCCGCTGCCAGATGCGCCGAGCGCGCACCCAGATGCTGTGGCGTCTGAATTCCGCCGCCGGCATGCAGATAGCCATAGCTGCCGCGCTGCGCCGCCCCGATGGCCAGCCGTGCCCCCGCGGGCAGCAGGTGGCTGGCGTTCCAGGCCACGGCGGCACCGTCGATGCTCGCCCGCATCGGCGCGCCGGTCAGCGCGATGCGCAGATCGCTGTCCGCCTGAAACTCGCCGCCCATGCCGGCCATCTCGATCGCCGCCAGATCCGCGCCCTGCCCCAAGAGCGCAGCGCCCTCGGCCAGCGCCAGCCGGTCGGCAGCGCCGCCGCGCGACACCCCGTATTCCAGCCAGCCCGGGCGGCCGCCGTCCTGAACCGTCACCCCTGGTCCGACGCGCAGAACAGTCAACGTGCCGGTCATGACAGCTCCTCCGCCTTGGCACCGCCCAGCGGATCGCGCCGCAAGCCTTGCAGCTCTTCCGGCGTTACCGGGGTGAATTGCACCTCATCGCCGGGGCGCAGCAGGAACGGCTCCTCCGCATCCGGGCGGAACAACCGCACCGCGGTCTGGCCCGCGTGCATCCAGCCGGTGGGCGTCGCCACCGAGAACAGCACCAGCTGCCGGATCGCCACCGCCAGCGCACCTTCGGGAATGCGCGTGGTCAGCTGGGTCTGGCGGGGAATGTCCCACGCCTCGGGCAGCTCGCCCAGATAAGGCTGGCCGGGGGCAAAGCCGATGGTCTGCACCCGCACCCGCGCCGCCGACAGCGAGGCCACCGCCTCCGCCTCTGTCATCCCTGCAGCCTCTGCCGCCTGCGGCAGCTGCGGCGCCAGCTCGGTGCCGAACACTGCCGGGATCCGCCACAGACGGCGCTGGCCGGGCAGCTCCGCCGCGTACCAGTCGCGCTGCGCCAGCAGCGCCCCCAGCCGCGCCCGCAGCGCCGCATGGTCCAGATGCCGCAAATCAAACCGCACATAGGCCGACACCAGCGAGGTCGAGACTTCCTCGACCCCGTCCCAGCTTTCCGCCGCCAGTGCTGCGCGGAACGCCAGGGCGGCGCGGTTGGCCGGCTCGCTCAGGCGGCTGCCAAAGCTTACCAGCATCCCGTCCACCCCCACCGTGCGGATCTCGGGAACGGGTGCTGCTACACGCTCCTCAGCCATCACATCTGCTCCGGCAGGTAGGTGACGATGGAGGGGAACAGCACGATCAGCACCAGCGCCACAATCATCAGGAAAAAGAACGGCAGCGCCGCCTTGGCCACGGTCAGAATGTCCCGCCCGGTCAGCGACTGCAGCACAAACAGGTTGAAGCCGACCGGCGGGGTGATCTGCGACATCTCCACCACGATCACCAGGAAGATACCGAACCACAAGGGATCAATCCCTGCCTCCAGCACCATCGGCATGATCACCGAGGCGGTCAGCACCACCACCGAGATCCCGTCGAGGAAGCAGCCCATGATCACAAAGAAGATGGTCAGCGCCGCCAGCAGGGTGAAGGTCGACAGGTTCAAGGAGCCGATCCACTCCGCCAGGATGCGCGGAATGCCGGTAAAGCCCATTGCCACGGTCAGGAACGATGCCCCCGCCAGGATAAAGGCGATCATGCAGGAGGTGATCGTCGCCCCCATCAGCCCCTCGGTAAAGCTCTGCCGGGTGAGCGAGCCGGACTGCCACGACAACAGCAGCGCCAGCACCACGCCGACGGCGGCGGCATCGGTGGGCGAGGCAATGCCCGCATAGATCGAGCCGATCACCCCGCCGATCAGCAGCACCACCGGCAGCAGCCTGCGGGCGCGCTTCAGCTTCTCGCGGAAGGTGGCGGCAATGTCCTCGGTTGGCAGCTGGCTGCGGTTCAGCAGCGCCCAGACCACCACATAGCCCACGAACAGGCCGACCAGCAGCACGCCCGGCAGCACGCCAGCGACAAACAGCCGGGCGATGGATTGCTCGGTCGCCACGCCATAGACGATCAAGATGATAGACGGCGGGATCAGCAGCCCCAGCGTGGCGGACCCGGCCAGCGTGCCGATCACCAGCTTCTCAGGATAGCCGCGCCGCGCCAGCTCCGGGATCGACAGCTTGCCGATGGTGGCGGCGGTGGCCGCAGACGACCCCGACACCGCGGCAAAGATCCCGCAGGCAAAGACGTTCACATGCAGCAGCTGCCCCGGCAGCCGGTTCATCCAGGGCGACAGGCCGGTGAACATGTCCTCCGACAGGCGCGAGCGGAACAGGATCTCGCCCATCCAGATGAACAGCGGCAGCGCCGCCAAGGCCCAGGAGTTGCTGTGGCCCCACATGGTGGTGGCCATCACCAGCCCCAGCGGCGCCTCGGTGAACAGCGCCATGGCGGCGATACCCACGCCGAGCAGGGCAAAGGCCACCCAAAGGCCGGCGCCCAGGAACAGGAACAGAAGGAACAGGAGAATGATGGAAAGCGCGGCAACCGACATGATGATCCCCTATTCGCTCAGAAGATTTTCGCCCTTGCCCTCCCAGGAGGGCAGCGCGCCGCGCAGCATGCAGACCAGCTCGTCCGCCAGCGCCAGGGTGAGGATCGCAAGGCCAAGCGCCACCGGCGCCTGCGGCAGCCACAGCGGCACCGACACCATGCCCGCGCTGCGGTCGCCGAACTCCAGCGATTCCAGCAAGAGCAGCCCCATGTACCAGGTCGCATAGCCGCTCATCGCCAGCGCCAGCAGGATCACTCCCAGTTCCGTTGCGCGGTGCGCGGCAGCAGGCAGCCGGTTGGTCACCAGCGTCACCCGGATATGGCCGCCTGCGCGCAGCGCATAGGCCAGCGCCAGAAAGGTCGAAGCCGCCAGGAAAAAGCCGGTGAAATCCGCATAGGACGGGATCGTCAGGCCAACGCCGGTTCCGGTCAGCGCCACCGCGATCTTGTCAGCGAGGTTCAGGCACACCTGCGCAAAAACCAGCGCCACAATGGCCACGATGAACAGTGCTGCCAGCCCGCCGGCCGCACGGTAGATGAAATCAAGCACAACCCGCATGGCTGCTCCTCCTCCCCAGGAGACCGGACGCCGCSCGCGGCGTCCGGTCAAGGTCATGTTACTGCTGGTAGGCGTTCAGCAGGGTGGCACCGGCCTCCCCGGCCTCGCCTTTCCAGTTTTCCAGCATCTCGGCGCCAATCGCGCGCAGGCCCTCCATCAGCTCCTCCGACGGCTCGGACACGGTGATGCCGTTTTCCTTCAGCACCTCGATCTGGCTGCTGGTCTCGGCCCGGCTCATCTCCCAGCCGCGCGCCTCGGCCTCAGCCGCGGCTTCCAGAATGGCGGTCTGGGTCGCCTCGTCCAGACGGCGGAAGGCGCGCTTGTTCACCACCACGATGTTTTTCGGGATCCAGGCCTGAATGTCGGTGTAATGGGTCAGGAAGTCCCACGCCTTGGAGTTCACGCCGGTGGAGGGCGAGGTAATCATCGCCTCAACCCGGCCGGTGCTGAAGGCCTGCGGAATGTCCGGCACTTCAACCTGCGTCGGCGCCGCGCCCGCCAGATTGGCGAACTGCTCCAGCGTCGCGTTGTAGGTGCGGAACTTCAGACCCGCCAAATCCTCGACACTGTTGATTTCCTTGGTGGTGTACAGCCCCTGCGGCGGCCACGGCACCGCATAAAGCGCCATCAGCCCCTGCTCATCCAGCAGCCCGTCGATCACGTCCTTCTGCGCCGCCCACAGCCGCTCGGCCTCTTCATAGCTGGTCGCCAGGAACGGCAGCGAGTCGGCGCCGAACGCCGGGTTGTCATTGGCCAAGAGCGACAGGAAGAACTCGCCCGCAGGCACCTGGCCGCTGCGCACCGCCTTGCTGATTTCCGGGTGCTTGAACAGCGATCCGGCCGAATGGACCTTGATCTCCAGCCCGCCCTCGGTCGCCTCGGCAACGTCACCGGCAAACTCGACAATGTTCTTGGTGTGGAACGTGGCGTCCGGATAGGGCGTCGGCAAGTCCCAGGTTGCAGCAAGGGCCGGCACCGACAGCCCGGCGATCAGAACGGCCGCGCCGCCCAGCATTCGCGAAAATTGCATGTTTTCCTCCCAATGCGAAACATTGCAATAATGTATCCATAACGCTGATAATTTGTCAACGTTTTGACAAGGTGCAGCCTCCTCCCCTGCCCCGCCCGGCAGCTGCCACCGGCCGGACAGCCTGCTTGATCTCCTTGATACTTTACCCTTTTATGACCACATGCAGATAAAACGCCGGGGTTTTATCAACAAAGAAGGGGTAAACGATGGCCGAAAAGAAACCGGATTCCCGCCGAATCGTCTCCTCCCGCCACCTGGCAGAGGGCGAAGGCTGGGAGCTGTCGGAGCTGGAATTCGGCCTGATCATCGCCTCCAACGCCTTTTCCCGCTGGATGACCCGCTGCATGGCGGCGGCCGGCCAGCCGGATCTGAACCCGCTGGAAATCCTGATCCTGCACAACGTCAACCACCGCGGCAAGGACAAGCGCCTGTCCGACATCTGCTTCCTGCTCAACATCGAGGACAGCCACACGGTGAACTACGGCCTGCGCAAACTGCTCAAGGCTGGGCTGCTGGCCTCGGAAAAGCGCGGCAAGGAAGTGTTCTACCGCACCTCCGCCGAGGGCGCGGAGCTGTGCTCGGCCTACCGCGACGTCCGCCGCCAGTGCCTGCTGGACGGTCTCTCTGCCGCCGACCTGCCGGGCAAGGACCTGCGCGAGCTGGCCCGCAGCCTGCGGGCGCTGTCAGGGCACTACGACCAAGCCAGCCGTGCAGCAGCATCATTATAGGTCTAGACCCTTTGATTTCACGTGTTCGGTATAATCCATTGGAAAGAACGAGCGGTGATTGTCTCAAACCTTCTGACTGATCGAAGTACGAGTGACACGATGGGAACTTACCGTCGCAAGGCCCCAACGCAAACCTCGCACGGATGACCGGCAGGCGTTGAGCGGAGCAACTTCCTTCAATCGTAACAAGTTAAGATTGAAAGATAAGCCCAAGGCATACAGCCCGCATTAAGTGCTTTACAATCCGTGGATTGTGATATGGGCATCTTTGCTCAGGTGCCAGCGGGCGGCGGGCGTTCTGGCCCGCCGCTTTCGGGGATCAGAAGCCTGCCTTGATGCGCTCGAATTCCTTGAGCATCCGGCCTTCCAGCTCCGGGTTGACCGCGTCGAAGAACAGGCTGCCCTCGAAGAACGTGTCGACATCGGCAAAGCCGTAGGTCTCGATCAGGCTCTGATCGGCGGATTTGAAGGCCTCGGCATTGGCATGGGCATAGCCCCAGTTCTCGATGATGTATTTGCCGCTTGGCTCGGAACTCAGCGCGTTCAGCATGTCATAGACCTGCTCGTCGCTCTGGGTCGAAGAGTTCAGATGCACATAGCCGCAGACCCAGGTGGCGATGCCCTTGTCCACGTCGCGCATCATCCTGGCCGGCGTCTCGTTCCAGATCAGGTTCAGCTCCGACTGGTTCCAGCCCCAGCCCATCAGCACCTCTCCGCTGGCGATGGCCTGGTCCAGCTGGCCCGCATCGGACCAGTAGAACCGCACGTTCGGGTGGATCCGGCGCAGGAAATCGGAGGCTTTCTGGAATTCCTCGTCCGACATGTCGGTATAGCTGGAGGCGCCGGTCGCCAGCGCCGCCATCGCATAGGCCGAGGAGGCCGCGTCCGGAATGGCGATCTTGCCCTGATAGGCGGGGTCACCCAGCAGCTGCAGCGAGACCGCGCTCTCGTCGATCTGGTCGGTCCGGTAGATCAGCCCGGTATTGCCCCACTCAAACGGCACCATATAGGTCTGGCCGTCGATGGTGACGCCGTCCACATCCTTGATCTGCGGCAGCAGGCTGTCCCAGTTGCTGATTTTCGAGGTGTCGATCGGCTTCAACAGCCCCGCCGCCACCCATTTGCGCAGCCCGTCGGTGCAGGGGTGGGCGAGGTCTGCGGCAAAACCCGATTGCAGCTTGGTGAAAGCCTCCTCGACGCTGCCGAAATAGGTGTAGCTGGGGGGGCCGCCGTATTTTTCGACGTAATCGCCGTAGAACCCCTGATCCTCGTAGCCGGACCAGTCAAAGACCGACAGGCTGGCGGCGTCGGCGGATGCGATGCCCGCCGAGGCGGTCAACGCCGTGGCCGCGGCCAGTACCGTTCTGAAATGTTTCATTTTTCTTCCTCCCTTTATTCTCATGCCTCGCGGGCGCCGAGGTCGATGACAGAGGCGTTCTGCACCCCCAGCCAGACCGGATCGCCCTGCTTGTGATCCACCGTGTGGAAGTAGTTCGGCACCGATACCGCGATGGGCTTCGGCAGCCCCTCGGCGGTGACGTGGTAATGCACATTCTCGCCGTAAAAGGCGGCATTGCTGACGGTGCCCTGCAGATAGCCGTCGTAGCCGCCGGGCTTCTGCGCCGAGATTTCCAGCTGTTCGGGACGGATGCCTGCCAGCAGCTGGGGCCCGCGCCGCGCCACATTCGGGTTCACATCGATGGACAGCAGCCCGAAGCCCTGCACCTCAGCGTGCAGTTTGCCGTCCGCCTCTCCAGTGACAGCCGCATCCAGGAAGTTCATGCCGCCGATGAAGGCGGCGACCTCCTGGCTGCAGGGGCGGGCATAGAGCACCTCGGGCTTGTCGACCTGCTTGAGCTGGCCCTTGAACATCACGCCGATGCGGTCGGACATGGTCATCGCCTCATACTGGTCGTGGGTGACCATAACAAAGGTGATCCCGAGCTTCTGCTGCAGGCGGCGCATTTCGAACTGCATCGCCTCGCGCAGGTTCTTGTCGAGCGCTGACAGCGGCTCATCCAGCAACAAGACCTTGGGCCGCATCACCAGCGCCCGGGCCAAAGCGACGCGCTGGCGCTGGCCGCCGGACAGTTCCGTTGCCTTGCGCGATTGCAGCCCGCCCAGCTCCACCATTTCCAGCGCCTCGGCGACGCGTTCTTCAGTCTCGGCCTTGCCCAGTTTCAGCTTGCGCAGGCCAAAGGCGACGTTGTCGCCGACGTTCAGATGCGGGAAGATCGCATAGGACTGGAACACCATATTGGTCGGGCGCTTGTTGGCCGGGATATGGGCCATGTCCTGGCCGCCGATGCGGATGCTGCCGGCGTCGTGATCCTGGAAACCGGCAATCATCCGGAGCGCGGTGGTCTTGCCGCAGCCGGAGGGGCCGAGGAGGGAAAAGAACTCGCCCTCCTTCAGCGTCAGGTTCAGGTCGCGCACTGCGGTGAAGGTGCCGAACCGTTTCTCCACCCCGGAGATTTCGATGATGTTCTGAGTGGTCATCTGCGTATCCTTCATCAGGCGGACTTGGCGGAGCGGCGGCGGAAATATTCGGCAGTCAGCAACAGCAGCACCGAGGCGAGCAGCAGCAGCGAGCCAAGCGCCAAGGTGTTCGGCAGCTTGGCCGGGAAGCGGATCTGGCTCCAGATATAGACCGGCAGCGTGGGCTGGTTGCCGGACAGGAAGAAGGCCAGCACGAACTCGTCGAACGAAACGGTGAATGTGACCAGCAGGCTGGCCACGATCCCCGGCGCCACGATCGGCAGGGTCACCCGGCGGAAGGTGCCGATCACGCTTTCGCCGAGGTCGAAGGCGGCTTCCTCCAGCGACTGGTCGAAGTCGTCAAAGGCGGACTTCATGATCGAGACCGCAAAGGGCAGCGCGACAAACACATGGCCCAGGATCACCGTGGTCAGCGACGGCTTCAGCCCCAGCGAGATGAACAGCACCAGCATCGAGGACGCCACGATGATGCCGGGGATGACCAGCGGCAGCATCACCAGCCCCTCCGACAGCTCGCGCCCCTTGAACCGGTAGCGGACATAGGCGCGGGCGGCGAACAGCCCCAGCGAGGTGGCGACCAGCGCGGTCACCGCGCCGACAATCAGCGAGTTCACCATCGCCTGCAAGAGCGTGTCCTGTTCGCCCAGCTGGGCGTACCACTTCAGGGTGAATCCCTTCATCGGAAAGGCCACGATGGTGCCGTCGTTGAAGGAGAACAGCGGCAGCAGCAGCACCGGCAGATACAGGAAGATCAGGTAGCCGACCGCATAGGCCAGCAGCCAGGGGAAACGGAAGGGTTTGCGCCGCGGCTTGCTGACAGTAGCGCTCAGCGGCTTGTTCAGGGGTTCGCTTGCCGGAGTGCTCAACGGATCCTCCTCCCCAAAGCGGTGGCCAGGACAACGAACAGGATGGCGGCAAAGCCGACAGAGGCCATTGCCGCCAGCGACAGTGTTGCGCCCAGCGGCCAGTTGTTGGCCGGGCCGAACTGCACCTGGATCAGATTGGCAATCATCTTGCCCTGCGAGCCGCCGACCAGCGACGGGGTGACGTAGTCGCCCACGGTCGGGATGAATATGATCAGGCTGGCGGCGATGATGCCGGGCACGGTCAGCGGCAGGGTGACACGGATGAAGCGCTCCAGCTTGTTCAGGCCCAGATCGGTGGCCGCCTCCAAGAGCGAACGGTCGATCTTCTGCAGCGACACATAGATCGGCAGGATCGCAAAGGGCGCCCAGGCGTGGGCCAGGGTCAGCACTACGGCGAATTCATTATAAAGCAGGAAGGTCAGCGGCTCCCCGATCAACCCCAAGGAGATCAGCGCCGAGTTCATCACTCCGTTGAAGCCAAGGATCAGTTTCCAGCTGAACAGGCGATCGGATAGGCCAGCGCCACCGTTGCCATGGTCACCGCCCCGGCAATCGCGATCGAGCGCAGCATCAGGTGCCGCACCAGCGGATCGGTTGCGGCTTCCAGGTAATTGGCCCAGGTCAGCGTCCGGTCAATCTCGACATAGGTCTGGGTCCAGAAGCTGTACGCCACCAGTATCCCCAGCGGCGCCGCAACCAAAACACCAACATAAAGCGACGCAGGCGCGCTGAGCGCCAAACCCTTGCCAGCTTCACTCTGGACGTGCAATTGTCATTCCTCCCTGGCATTGGCGCCAATAACTGTCCGGGGAAAACGCTGCAATTCCTTCCGCGCGCCCTGAAGAAAACCTCAGCACGCACGACTGAACGGCAGTGCCATTCCGGCGCCGGCACTGAGCACCCCAGTGGCCCGGCTGCCGCCCCGGCACCCGGAACGGCTTGGTTTTGCGAGCTGCCTTGGTGCCGTTTCCGGCCCGGCCGTCGGATCGTGGTCACTTAACGATCCGGCAGCAATAGATTCATCTCAACCAAATAAATTTTGATCGTCACCCAGAAAATTATAACGGCAGAATTTGCCATGGAATCAAATTTGAGGACCCCGCAATTTAATTCGTTTGAGTTCCCCTGACCCCTGCTCGACAATTTTTCGAATGAAACCTCAGCGAAAGCAGGGCGAGCCTAATGGAAACAAAAGCAAGAGTGGTCATTATCGGCGGCGGGGTCGTCGGCTGCAGCATTCTCTATCACCTGGCCAAACGGGGCTGGAAGGATGTAGTGCTGCTGGAACGGCAGGAGCTGACCGCAGGCTCCTCCTGGCACGCGGCCGGCAACCTGTTCACCCTGACCGCCCCCGGCAATGCCGCGGTGCTGCAGAAATACACCATTGATCTCTACCCCGAGCTGGAGCGCGAAAGCGGCCAGGACTGCGGCCTGCACTACAACGGCGAGCTGCTGGTCGCCAAGGACGCCGAAGAGATCAAGACGCTGGCCATCGCCCATGCCTTCGGCAAGCGCTACGGCATCGAGTCCGAGTTCATCTCCCCGGAACGGGCCAAGGAATTGGCCCCGACCCTCAACACCGATGACCTGACCGCGATCCTGCACGAAAAGACCGCCGGCTACTGCGATCCGGCCAGCGTCACCCACGCCTTTGCCAAGGCTGCGCGCAACTATGGCGCCACCATCCACCGCCACACCCCGGTACTGGAAACCAACCAGCGCCACGACGGCAAGTGGGACGTGGTGACCGAACACGGCACCATCACCACCGATTACGTGGTCAATGCCGCGGGCCTCTGGGGCCGCGAGGTGGCGGCACTGGCGGGCATCAAGCTGCCGCTGATGCCGGTGGAGCACCACTATCTGGTGACCGAAGAAATCCCTGAAATGGCCGAAATCGGCAGCGATCACGCACTGCTCTCCTACGCCGATGCCAACCTCTACATGCGCCCCGAAGGCAAGGGCCTGCTGATCGGCGCCTATGAGAGCAAATGCATCCACTGGGCCGAAGACGGCACCCCGCTGGACTTCGGCCACGAGCTATTGCCCGACGACCTCAGCCGCATGGAGGAGGAATTCCTGCAGGCGGTCGAGCTGATCCCCAGCCTAGCCGACGCCGGCATCAAGAGCGTCATCAACGGCCCGATGATCTTCTCCCCCGACCTCGGCCCGCTGATCGGCCCCTACCCCGGCAAGCCCGGCTACTTCTGCGCCAACGGCGTGATGACCGGCTTCAACCAGGGCGGCGGCATCGGCAAGGTGTTGGCGGAATGGATCATCGACGGCGAGCCCTCGCTGGACGTCAGCTTTTGGGACGTGGCGCGCTACGGCGATTACGCCGGCAGCCGCTACGCCAAGCAGATGACCAAATACTGGTATGAAAACCGCTCCAGCCGGATCTACCCCTACCAGACCTTCCCGGCAGCCCGCCCGATGAAGACCTCGCCTATCTACGACCGGCTGAAAGCCGCAGGCGCGGTCTTTGGCGAGACCTGCGGCTGGGAAGACGCCTACTGGTACGCGGCAAACGACGCCGAACGGCAGGAGAGCTATTCCTACGAGCGCCCAGCCTGGTTCGGAGCCGTGGCCCGGGAGGCGCACGCCGTGCGTGAAACCGCCGGCCTGTTCGAGCTGACCAGCTACGGCAAATACCGCTTCAGCGGCGCCGGTGCGGTGGCCTATCTGGACCGCATCATGGCCAACAGGATCCCGGCCATAGGCAAAACCGCGCTGTGCCCGCTGCTCAGCCATCAGGGCAAGGTAATCGGCGATTTCACCGTCACCCGCCTCAGCGCAGACAGCTGCCTGGTGCTGGGCTCCGGGTCGATGGAGAAAATCCACGAGCGCTGGTTCCTGGAGACCCTGCCCGAAACCGGGGTCGCTTATGAGAACCTCACCAACCGCTATGCAGGCCTGCATGTGGCCGGCCCCAACGCCAAGGCGATCATGGCCGCGGTGGCCCCGGGCGTCAGCTTCGGCAGCGCAGACTTCCCCTTCCTGTCGGGCCGCGAGATGGAGCTGGGCCCCTGCCCCGGCGCCTTTGTCATCCGGGTCTCCTACACCGGCGAATGCGGTTACGAGATCTACATGCCGATGGAATACCAGCGCACGCTGTTCGAGGAGATCCTGGCAGCGGGCGAACCCCACGGCCTGACCCTCGCAGGCGGGCACGCGCTGATGGCGCTGCGGCTGGAAAAGGGCTTTGCCGGCTGGAACATGGAGCTCACGTCCGACTACTACACCCATGAAACCGCGCTGGCGCGCTTTGTCCGCTGCGGCAAGGGGGACTTCATCGGCCGTGAGGCCGCTCTGGCCGCCAAAGAGGCCGGGCCGCGGGAATGCTTCGTGCAATTCGCTGTCGATGCGGGCGAGGCCGACGCCTACGGCGGCGAGCCAGTGTTCCTCAATGGCAAGCTGGCGGGCTACACCAGCTCCGGCGGCTACGGCTATTGCGCGGGCACCAGCCTGGCACTCGGCTACCTCTACCCCAACGCCATCGACGCAAACGCCGAATATGAGATCGACATCGTGGGCAAACGGTGCAAGGCGCGCCTGCTGACCGCCCCGCCGGTCGACCCCGAGGGCCTGCGGATGCGCAGCTGACACGCCGCCAGTACCGGAACGGGCTGGGGCACTATCCTCACCGCATCCAGCCCCGCGAACCGGAGCAGCGCCCCTCGGGCCTGCTCCGGTTCTTTTTCGTTACCAGACTGCGCACCTGCCGCCATTTGCACCGCAATGCGGCGCAGCCGCAGCCTGGGGCTGAGAGCCAAGTCCGGAAGGAATGCGGCAAGGGGGTGCCAGGCACAAGCAGCCTGCAGCAGCCCATAAAAAAGCTGCCCGGCCATGGGGAAGCCGGGCAGTAAGACCTCATGCAGCTCCGCTGCCGCACAAGGCTGGGAGAGGTGTTCGCAGGTCAGGCCGCGCTGCCGTGGATCTCCTGCTTGCGGCGGGCCATGTAATCCTTCAGCTGGTCCTCGATGGCCGCGTCGATCGGCGGCTGCTCATACTGGGCCAGCATCTGCTTCCAGATCCCGTTGGCGCGCTGCGCGCTGTCCTTGCTGCCGCGGTCGCTCCAGTTCTCGTAATTGTCCCAGTCGGACACCAGCGGCGTATAAAAGGCGCTTTCATAGCGATCCAGCGTGTGCTGGGTGCCAAAGAAATGCCCGCACGGGCCCACTTCGCGGATCGCATCCAGCCCGATGGCGGCATCGGACACCTCGAACGGCTGCTGCGCCGCCGCCATCATCTGCAGCATCTCGGCATCGATGATCAGCTTCTCGAAGGAGGCCACCAGCCCGCCGCCCAGCCAGCCTGCGCCCTGGTTCAGCAGATGCACATGGCCGCTCATCGCGCCCCACAGCGACATCTGGCTTTCATAGGCCGCCTGCGCATCCACCGCGTTGGAGGCGGTCACATTGCTGGAGCGGAACGGAATGCCATAACGGCGCGCCAGCTGCCCGGTGGCCTGCGCCGCCAGGGTGTATTCCGGGGTGCCAAAGGCCGGTGAGCCGGTCTTCATGTCCACGTTGGAGGTAAAGCCGCCATAGATCACCGGTGTGCCCGGCCGCACGCATTGCGCCAGCACGATGCCGGACAGCGCCTCGGCGTTCTGCTGGGTCAGCGCGCCCGCAATCGTCACCGGCGACATTGCCCCCGCCAGCGTGAAGGGCGTGATGATCACCGGCTGGCCGTGCTTGGCCATCTCGATCAGCCCCTCCCCCATCTGTGAATCGGCGTGCAAAATTGACCCACTTTGGTGGGTTATGAGCGAGTAAAATTGACCCACCTGTTTTCGTTAACATCCGCACTAAAAGTGCGGAGGAAAGAGCAGGTGTTACTGATGGAAAGCGTGTCGAAGATCCGACGATGGGTATTGGTTGAGGGACGCAGCATCCGGTCTGTTGCGCGGGCGACGGGATTATCGCGGAACACGATCAAGAAGTATCTGAAGGATGAGAGCCCGCCGAGCTACATGTGAATCGGCGTGCAAAATTGACCCACTTTGGTGGGTTATGAGCGAGTAAAATTGACCCACCTGTTTTCGTTAACATCCGCACTAAAAGTGCGGAGGAAAGAGCAGGTGTTACTGATGGAAAGCGTGTCGAAGATCCGACGATGGGTATTGGTTGAGGGACGCAGCATCCGGTCTGTTGCGCGGGCGACGGGATTATCGCGGAACACGATCAAGAAGTATCTGAAGGATGAGAGCCCGCCGAGCTACCAGCGCCAGGCCCCGCCGGTTCGGCACAAACTGTGCAATGGGTTTGATCTTCGGCTTCAGGAGCTGTTCGATCAGGACCAGAAGCGACCACGCCGGGAGCGGCGGACGGCCCAGAAGCTCTATGAGCAGCTCGTGGTGGAAGGCTACACCGGTTCCTATTCGCCAGTTCAGCGATTTGTCCGCGATCTGAAGCGGGCCGGTGCCGGTTCGGGCGAGGCCTTTATCCCGCTGCATTTTGCGGCAGGCGATGCGCTGCAATTTGACTGGAGCGAAGAACGGGTTGTTCTGGGCGGTATCGAGCAGAAGGTGAAGGTTGCCCATTTCCGCCTGTGCCACAGCCGCAAGCCCTTTGTCGTGGCCTATCCCGGCGAAGCCCAGGAGATGGTGCTGGATGCCTTTGCGAAGGCGCTGTCTTTCTATGGCGGGGTTCCACGCCGGGTGATAATCGACAACCCCAAGACCATGGTGACCTACGTCTCGCGCTCGAAGGACCGGATATTCCATCCCCGGTTCCTGGCCTTGATGAACCATTACGTGATGGAGCCGGTGGCCTGCACCCCGGCTGCGGGCTGGGAGAAGGGACAGGTCGAGAACCAGGTCCAGTTTTTGCGCGGCCGGTTGTTTGTGCCCAAACCTGCCTTTGGTGATCTCGATGCGCTGAACGATTGGCTGCGCCTGCGCTGTGAAGAGCTGGCAAACCGGCCCCATCCCGAGCAATCGGATCGCACGATTGCAGAGCTGTTCGAAGACGAACGCGCCGAACTGCGCCCTCTGGGGCGAGCATTTGACGGATACGTGGAAAAGACCGTTCGCGTTCGCTCCACCTGCCTGGTTCAATATGCCAGCAATCGCTACAGCGTGCCGTCCCGGTTCGCGGGGCAACATGTGTCGCTGCGCGCCTATGCAGGCCGGATCGTGCTGGTGTCGGGCCAGGATGTCATCGCCGAGCACAAGCGTCGCTTCACCCGCAATGTCAGCTATTTTGAACCTTGGCACTACGTGCCGCTGCTGGATCGCAAGCCCGGCGCCCCGCTCCATCCAGTATCAAATGAGGATTGCGAAGTTCCCCCACCACAAGGACTTCGCCACCTTCGATTACAGCGCGGCCGCCGTTACCCAGCCCCAGATCGAGCCGTTCTGCTCAGGCCAGTTCACAGAAGAGGCACACAATCTCATCCTGGTGGGCGGAACCGGCACCGGCAAAACCCACATCGCCATCGCGCTTGGAACCACCCTGATCAGCAACGGCAAGAAGGCGCGCTTCTTCAACGCCGTCGACCTGATCAACGCCCTAATCAAGGAACAGGCCGAGGGCAATGCCGGGAAGATCATCCGGCAGCTCTCGGCCCTGGACTGCGTCATCATCGACGAGCTGGGTTACATCCCGTTCCCCAAGTCCGGCGGCGCGTTGCTGTTCCATCTGATCAGCAAGCTCTATGAGAAGACCAGTGTCATCATCACGACGAACCTGGAGTTCGGCGAATGGGTCTCGGTCTTCGGTGACGCCAAGATGACAACCGCGCTTCTGGATCGCGTAACTCATCACTGCGCAATCATCGAGACAGGCAACACGTCATACCGGTTCGCACAGAGCAAGCGACGCAGAAAAACATAAACGTCGCGCAAGCAAAGGCCCCAGACGGACTCGCTATAGGAGGGCGGCCCGCCTGGGGCCTTTGCGCCACAAGGGGTGGGTCAAATTCAAACGCTGAAACCGGGTCAGTTTTGAACGCTCATTGACA
>NZ_WLCM01000020.1 GCF_013317235.1 Leisingera sp. ANG59
ACTGCCGCCGCCAGGTGGTCAGCAGCGACCGGCAAATGCCATGCCGCCGCGCTGTGGCAGCCGCTTGTCGGTGGCCGATAAAGCTCTCCTCCACGATGCGCAGTTTATCATCATCTGACCAATACCGGCGGCGATCACCATCGGCAGCGGAAAGAACTTCGATTTGAGGGCGGTTATTGAAGTCGGACATAAGGCCGGACTTACCATCGGATCGATCCCGGGATCAGGCGGCCGCCGCCGGAGCCTTACAGTTCTCCGCGGGAAGCCGACTGTGCGGCAGTCAGAGAGTGCCACGCGGCAAGCCTAGTTTCCGGCCGTATCGATGCGCACTCTGTGTTCCACACGCCAGTCGGGCAGGCCGAATCCATCTGGCCACGGGTAAACTTCCTGCTGATTGAAATAGACGACTCCGGTCAGGGCCGGGTAACCGCTCTTGTCCTGGCGCACGTTCTGCTCCCAGCGCGCGACATAGGCTTCATCTCCGGAATAGCCCAGTTCAGCCACCATGACAGGCTTTCCGTAGTCTTTCACCCGTTCATACCGGGGGGCGAAAATATCATCGAAGCTCATCTCGCCGCCTCGGTAAATCTGCTCCCAGGGCTGGAGGCCGAAAACCGAAAGCCCGATGATATCGACGTAGTCGTCGCCAGGATAATAGTCCTGCAGGTTTTCATATCCCAAGGGTGACCACATGACTGCGATTTCCGGAGCCTTGTCCCGGCAGATGTCAATCATGCGCTTGAAGGCGTAGATATACGTCTCCGGCTGCCACTGAGCCCAGATGAACTGGCCGCTGTCATCGTCCATTTCCTGCGCCCAGCGGACAGTGACCTTGCTGTCGAACTCGTTCAGAACTTCACATATCGCGGCCATGTTACGGTCGTATGTTCCGTCCTGGATACCGCGGATCAGACGTTGCGGTGTGTTGCGGGCGTCGCGGGTCCATGTCCAGGGCTCGATCGTGACAAGCACTTCGCGGTTGCGTTCCTTGGCATATTTGTCGGCTTCTAGCAGTGATCCCAGGAACAAGTCTTCCCAAGGCAGGAAAAGATGCTCAATCTGGACATTCTGTTCGTCAGAGAAATCCCCATGCGGATCATAGACGCCAAAGGGGAAATCTCCCGGCGGCGGCGGGAAGGATTGCAGGGCAGTTCCGCTGAATGCTGCAGCCACTGCAGCGGTGATCAGGAGGTGCCTGTTTAGTAGGGGCATGGTCTACTCCGTCTTCTGCTGGAACAGGGTCTTTCCCGGCCATTCCAGGTTCATTTCGTAGGCAACTGTACCCGGCGGGCCGAGACCCGCGCCGGATACGATGTATTTGGGGGTGTAAGGTGTGAAAACGCCGCTTCCATAGGACAGCGCATACAGGCTGTGCGCGCCCTGGCCGCCAAGTGCGGCAGCAATGGCAGCGACAAGCGCCGCACTGGCTGACGCTTGAAAGGCTGAAGCAACCGGCCACTTGAACGGTGAAATGCGGTTCTCGCGCAGGTGCTGGATCGCGATCACGGTGAACAGCAGCGTGTAAACGGCGGCGTTCAACAGGCTCAGCACCACAAAGCCCGCCGCCTCTTTCAAGTCCTGCACGAAAAGCGGCGGCAGTGCTGCCCCCAGGGCCAGCAGCAGGTAGGGCAGCAGAACCCGCAGCGGCACGGGCGGGGTGGTGCCTCCGCCCTTTGGGGTTACGCGGAAGTCGACAAAGCCGCCGCGCAGCCGGTCGGCGATGGCCATGCTGCAGCCCAGCAGAACCCAGGGCCATTGCGCACAGGGAAACAGGGCGCGCTCCCAGCTGAGCACCTTGGCATCGTGGGGCCTGAGAGTGACCCGCGCCCGCATCAGATAGACAAACAGGATAACCGCAGCAGTCGCAGGCAGCGCGTGCAGAACAAAGCCGATGAAAGTCACTCCCGCGAACCTGATATCAAACAGCAGCGCGGCAATCGGGAACATGTACATCAAGGCCATGAACAGGGCGAACAGCGGATACCACAGCTGACACAGCAGGAACTGAAACCGGAGCCGCGGCGGCAATCCCTTCAGATAGCGGGGAGTATGGGTTAGCAGCAGCGTTGTCAGGCTGCGCGACCATTGGAATTCCTGGGTGGCAAGATCGGCCATGCAAGCCGGGCCGGCGCCATGTGCAATGGCATCCGCGACGTGTGTGCCGCGCCAGCCGGCGGAATTCATCAGCATCGTTGTGGAATGATCTTCCGCCAGCTCCGGTCCCAGACCGCCCGCCTGCCGCAGCGCGCGCGTGCGCACGGCGTAGTGCGACCCGATGCACATTGGCGCCCAGCCGGCGCTGTAACCCAATTGGATGCCTCCATGGAACGGCGCTTCGGCATATAGCCGCATGCGTGCAGCCCAGCTCTCGCTTGCATTGCTGCTGCAAATTGACGGGGCGCTGACATAGCCTGTTTCCGGGTCATCGAAGCCTTCCATGATGGCCTCCAGATACCCGGGCTGCGGCACATGATCGGCGTCAAGCTGGGACACGATGTCGTATGTTCCATAGCCGTAAAAGTCATAAAAATAGGCTAGGTTTCCTTCCTTGCACCGGGTCCTGCGCGGCCATTCTTTGCGGTGGTATGCGTCAATCCCCTTGCGGGTCGAGATCCTGACACCATGAGCCGCGCACCAGGCGCGGGTTTCCTCGTCCGGATCTTCATCGGCCAGCCACGTATCATGCGGCGGTCCTTGCGCCAGCATGGCCGCCAGGGTCTCTTTTAGCACCGCCAGCGGTTCTGCCGGTGTCTTGGTGGTGACCATCGCAACCCTCATTGGCCCTTGCAGCACAGACCGCGGACGTCGGCGGGTGCCGTTCAGGAAGAACAGCATGAAATAAGCCTGCAGGAAGTAGAGCCAAAAAATGGCCAGTGAAACAAAAACATAGCGCCCGGTGCCGATATTGTGGCCTGGCAGCAGCCACCAGTGCCAGAAATAGGCAGCGGCCAGCAGCCACAGGGCAAACACTGCAGCGGCAGCCCCGTCAAAGCCGCGCGTGCGGCGGGCTGAGGCCCGGTTATTCCGCGGCATGGCGCCCATCGCGTGCCTTTCTTGCGTCTGCCAATCCAAAGGACGGCGCGGCGTCGCTGATAATCTGTTCCAGCCCGGAACGTTCAGTGCGGAAGCCCAGCGTTTCTGACGCGAGGGTCGCGTCCGCCGTCAGTGAAGGCGGGTCGCCGGGGCGGCGCCGGGCCTGTTTATGCGGTACCGGTGCTCCGGTTACCCTTTGGATTGCCGCCAGCACTTCAAAGACCGTGTGGCCGGTGCCGCTGCCCAAGTTCAGGGCGGTGCTGGGGCCGCCCGCCGCCAGGTATCCTGCCGCCAGAACATGGCCGCGGGCCAAGTCGCTGACATGGATGTAGTCCCGCTCGCAACTGCCGTCCCGCGTGGGGTAATCCGTTCCGAAAACCTGCAGGGGGCCGCGCTGGCCGGATGCTGCTTGCAGCGCCAGTGGCAGTAAATGGGTTTCCGGGTCATGGCGCTCGCACAGCTCTCCTTCGGGATCCGCACCGGCAGCATTGAAATAGCGTAATGCCGCAAACCGCAGCCCGTGCGCGGCAGAGCAGTCGCGCAGCATCTCTTCGCACATCAGCTTACTGCGGCCATAGGGGTTGATAGGCGCCTGCGGTGTGTTCTCCCGGATCGGGCAGTCCGCAGGGGTGCCGTAGGTGGCGCAGCTGGAGGACAACACGATTTGCTCTATTCCGGTGCCAACACAGGCATTGATCAACGAGATCATGCCACCGGCATTATTGTCGTAGTAGAAAACCGGCCGATCCACCGACTCGCCGACATAGGCAGAAGCGGCAAAATGCATTACAGCTTTGATGCCATGCTCGCGGATGGTTTCGCCCAGCGCTGATTGATCGCGCACATCTGCGTTGACGAAAGGCCCCCATTTTACCGCATCCGCATGCCCGGTGCTCAGATTGTCGACCGTGACCGGCAGATAACCCGCCAGGCTCAGGGCCTTGCATGCGTGGCTGCCAATGAAGCCGGCGCCGCCTGTCACGAGTATGGGAAACAGCCGTGTCATCACCGCGCCGCCGCCGTCAAATGACCTGCTTCCGCCATTTCAGCCTGAAAGTGGCGGATGGTTCGGTGCAGCCCGTCTTCCAAACGCACTTTGGGCTGCCACCCGAGTTTGGACCTGGCAACGCTGATGTCGGGCTTGCGCTGCTTCGGATCGTCCTGCGGCAAATCCTTGAACACCACTTGCGATCTGGTACCGGTCAGGGTGCAGACCTTGCGGGCCAGTTCCAGCACAGTGAATTCGCCCGGGTTGCCGAGGTTCACCGGCGCCGGGGCGGCTTCATTCAGGTCCATCAGCGCTTCGATGGCGTCCAGCAGGTCGCCGGAATAGCAGAAAGACCGGGTCTGCCCGCCGCTGCCATACACGGTTATGTCTTTGCCCCGCAGCGCCTGGTTGATGAAATTGGACACCACACGGCCGTCCTGCGGATCCATGAATGGGCCGTAAGTGTTGAATATCCGGGCGATGGCGATCTGCACGCCGTAGCGATGGTGATAGTCATGAAACAGCGTTTCCGCGGCGCGCTTGCCTTCGTCGTAGCAGGCGCGCGGCCCGAAGGTATTGACGCAGCCACGGTATCCTTCCGGCTGCGGGCTGATCTCCGGATCCCCATAGATCTCGGAAGTGGACGCCTGAAACACCTTGGCACCCTTTTCCCGGGCCAGTTCCAGTGCGTTCATTGCACCCATCACGCTGGTCTTGAAGGTGTGAATGGGGTCTAGCTGGTACTTCGGCGGAGATGCGGGACAGGCCAGGTTGAATATCTGATGCACCGGTCCCTTGAGCTGGTAAGGGGTAATAACGTCATGCTCGATAAAGCGGAAACTGCGGTGCGACATCAGCGGCGTGATATTGCGCATTCTGCCGGTTTGCAGGTTATCCAGGCAAATCACCTGATGGCCCTGCTGCAGCTTGCGGGCGCACAGCTGCGATCCCAGAAACCCTGCTCCCCCGGTAACCAGAACCGTTCTGCGCAAAGGCAGGCACGGTTTCACCGGCGTGTGCGTCACACGCTTATTCCCTCTTGGCAGCGTCATGTACCGAACCCCCATTTGGTACAGCACCGCAATACGATTGCCGGGAAGATTTTCCCTGAATTTCCGCCTGAAACGGCGGTTTTCCTTCTGTCGGCTGGCCTTGCATTTACGCCTATGAACCAGCGCGTTTGGACAAACTTAATTGCGTTGCGTCTTACAATACCCTGCACGCCTCAATAAAAACGATAGGGGCGGGGTAAGCCCCATCAAGAACAGGAAGCGCTTCTAATACTTAATCGTGCCGGACTACCACTTTTGGGAGGGTGCCAAGATCAGGTTTCTATCCTCAGGGGGATTTGAGTCCAAAAATCTCGCCGATACCGTGTCTTGTCATAGTAAGCGCAGCGTACAGTCACATACTGCCAACCCTCGAGGTGCTAATGTTTTTTCTGCGGTTCTTTAGGTTTATCCTGCGCGACAGGCAGGTATTGGGCAGCGTTGTTTCAGCTTTGTTACCCAAGCCCGCCTGTTCTGCTGCCGGGGCGGTTTGCCTGAAGGCGTATTCAAACCGGCGTGGTTATTTTTGCCAGTCCGCTTCCGGAAACTTTCAAAGCACAGGGGCGCGCAGGAGCATCTTCCTTCTTTCACTCCGGCCTATGGTTTGACTTGCCAAAAAAATACACCAGCTAAAATAGAGTATTAAACTGGGCAACGCCGTTGGCCCTTGTTGGTCGGGCATCGCCGGGTGCGTGGTAATTGGCCGCGTTCGAGGGCGCAATTCGACGTGCATCTGAATGGGAATTCGTAATTTCAGGCAGAAGAAAAGGGGCAACAGATGAAACTGGCAAACATTTTGGCAGCCGCCGCAGCGGGCCTAGTTCTGTCCGGGTGCGAGGAATTCGAAGGTGAGCAGGCTCCGGAGGTTACGCCACCGGAATACTATCCGTGCAGGGAATTGCCGCAAGCCCTGGCACAAGCCGACGCGGTCGTCCGCAACCCTGACAGGCTGAGCGGAAATGAGCAGAATTACTGGTTCGATCGCCAGGAGCGCTTGGTCAAGCGTGCCTGGGAATGCAAATCGTAGCCAACCGGTTACGGAGCGGGTTGGAACCTTCGGCGCATGGGGCAGTTGCGGCGCAAATGCCCGGTGCAAGTGGTGCGGTATGAACGGGGCCTGTCCCTAGCCGTCTCGTTCCAGTCTGGGGGTTTTCCGGGACGGGCGACCGGCGGGTCAAAGCGCTGCCCGCTCAGTACCGGACGGCGGACCGGACCGGTCAGGGCGGGCAGGAAACCTGTGATGAAGGCAATCCAGGCGGCGGTCCACAGCAATGCGGAAGAGCTAACCAAAATCTCTGAAAAAGCGGGTACTGCCGGCGCCGCGAGCCGCAGCCAGACCGCTGTCCAGATCAGACCGGCCCCGGCAGAAAATCCAGCGCCAGCGCGCATCTTACCGTCGTCTGAATGGGCCGCGGCACGACCGGCGATGGCCATGATCAGTCCGGTCATTGCGCCAATGGTGATGGCATGAACGGCTGCGGCGGGCGGGTAATCCGCAAGGTTCAGTTCGGAGAACCCGACCGCAAAGGCGCCCAAGGGCAACCAAAGGAAGCCAAGGTGCAGGGCTGCCAGCAGAGGGTTTGACAGGGCTGCTGCAGTTTGCCAGCCGGACATCATCCAGATCATCGGAACGGCCGCCGCCGTCAAAACGGCCTCAGCCGCATGGGAAGCTCCGGCCAGCTGCAATGCCAGCGCCAGTACCAGCAGCACTTGCGCTGTTCCGCGGGTCCGCGGGCGATCCCTGAATTGCAGGTCCGGGTTTCCTGTCTGCGCTAGCCAGTTACGGGTGAAGGCGGGAACGGCCCGCGCTCCAACGCTGAACAGGAGCAGGGCCAGACCGCTGATGACCGTCTTTGCAACTTCCAAACTTCCATAGACGTTTCCAGTCCCGGCTCGTGCAAGGAAAGCGGCCTCCCCCAGCCCCAAGGCCAGGACGGCAGCCGCAAACCCCAGCTTTCGGAAGGTCCGTGCCGCAATTAACTCACTCAGCAAATACCCGGCAAGGCCTAGAGAAAATGCGCCATTCAGCAGCAATGGAACTGCCAACGGCATCGCAGAAAAGGCTGCAATTGCGATCCGGGCCAGCAGCCAGACCGCAACCAGCGCCAAAAGGCCCGCCCCGCGCAGGGGTGGCCGTCCGGTCCAGCCGGGCAGCGCGGTCAGCAGGTAGCCCGCAATGGCAGCTGATGCAAAGCCGAACAGCAGCTCGTGCACATGCCACAAGACAGCAGGCTCCAAAGCCGGCTCCGGCAGCCCCAGCTGCGCGCCCAGCGGCCACCATGCGACAGTCAGAAGCGCACAAAGAAACGCCAGCAGGAACAGCGGCCGGTGCGGGGCGTCCCAGAGGGCGCTGAAGTCCCGGCGGCGGATCACGAGGGTGTTGAATCCGCGGACCAGGACACGCCGCTTGGCCCGGTTAAGAAGCCGTCGCTAAGGCGGGTTTGCGGAGATGCCTGTTGCACTGTTGCGGCAATGGCACCCGCAGGCGCGGCGCCGTCCAGCCGGTCGCGGTATACTTGGCACAGCCGGCTGAAACCCTGGGATTGCGGCGACAGGCGCAGGGCGGATACCCCGGCTTCGGCCAGAGCCTCAATCTGGTAGTCGGCGCAGGCATGGCTGTGCGACAGGGTCTGAACCCCGTTCATCGCCATGAAGGGCTGATCCTCCAGCGTCCGCACCTCAAGCCCGTCGGGGTCATCCTCGCAGGCGAATTGGCAATTGTCCTTGGTCCGTTTGTGAAGCCGGGCATGATAGCAGCGCCCCGAGATCGCCAGCGGCAGCCGTCCGTGGCCCCAAACCTCGATGGCAACACCCAGCTCCTTGCCTGCGCGGCTGAGTGTCTCAACCGACGCCAGCGGCAGCTCCGGCGGCAGGCAGGCACGGGTGGCCCCCAGCGATGCCAGCCAGGCCAAGGTGCCCTCATTATAGACATTGACCAGCGGTCCGACGTGAAAGCCCATGCCCTCGGGCAGATGCGCCAGCGCCGTCAGGTCGTTGATCTCGACCGTCACCCCCATCGCCGCAAGGTCCGCCGTCAGCTTGCGCTCGCGCTTAAGCGTGACAAGGGCAAGGCTCGTCAGCACTGCCTCCTTGCCCGCTTCCGCCAGCAGGGAGAGTGCCTCAGGGATGCGGTCCTGGTAGAAGGGCAGGCGTTTGGAGCAGACCAGCTCGCCCAGAACAACACGGTCAACAGGGGCCTCGGCCAAAGCGCCGTAAAACACGCTCCAGCTTTCGGCCGGCCAGAAGAATTGGTTCGGCCCGACAGTCAGTTCCATTCTGTTATCTCCAGGTTTTCTTGTAGGCGCCTGTGGTCATCGCCTGGCCCTCGGACAGCCGCGCCAGCATGCCCTGCGGCAGCGGCTGGCCTGCTTCCAGCGCATCAACGGCAGCGCGGAAGTTGCGCACCACCTGCGCCACATAGGACTTCGAGCGCTGTCGCCCTTCGATCTTCAGTGCGGTGACACCGGCCTTCTGAAGCTGAGGGATCAGCTGTTCCGCGTTGAGGCTGACCGGGTCTTCAAACAGGTGGCCGGTCTGGCTGCCGGCGGAGAAACACCCTTTGCACAGGGTCGGGTAGGGCGCGGGCTCGTCTTTGGCCACGCGGTGGATGGTAAACCCGCCCAGCTTGGCGTCCAGGGCGCCGTCGTCGTCGCGGTATTCCACATGGCTGGCGGGGGAGCAGACCCCGTTCATGTTCGGAGACAGCCCGGTTGCGAAAGACGAGAGCGAACAGCGCCCCTCGGCCATAACGCACAGCCCGCCAAAGACGAAGACTTCGGTTTCCACTTCCGTTTCTGCATTGATGGCCGCGATTTCCGGCACCGACAGAACCCGCGGCAGCACCACCCGTTTCACGCCGAAAGTGCTTGCGTAGAAATTGATGATGTCGGCATTGGCGGCCGCAGCCTGGACCGAAAGGTGCAGCCGCAGGCCGGGGTGGCTGCGCGCCGCGTAGTCCAGCAAGCCGGGGTCCGCCAGGATCACCGCATCCGCACCCGATTGCGCGGCGTCGTCAATGGCGCGGTGCCAGAGCGACTGATTGCCTGCGCGGGGGAATGTGTTGATCGCCACCAGCACCTTGGCGCCGTGACCGTGGGCAAAACCCGCCCCTTCGCGCATTTCCGCGCGGTCAAAGTTGAGGCCTGGGAAGTTGCGGGCGTTGGTCTCGTCGTTGAAGCCGCAATAGACCGTGTGCGCCCCGGCCTTGACGGCGGCACGCAGGGCCGCGGGAGTTCCTGCGGGGCAGACGATTTCCATCACCATGCCGCTTCCTCCTCCGGCCGGGCGAGCGAAACACCCGTGCGTTGCTCGGCGAAGGCAACGGCCCGCAACAGAAAGCGGGCAAACGGCCCGGACATCGCGGCGATCTCCTGCGACAGATCCAGTTCTGCATCGTCCACCGCATTGCGCAGCGCCAGCGCCGCGGCAGTATCGCCTTCGATCACCAGGTCCCGGGAGAAGAACAGCGCATCCCCGTCATAGGCCCCATGGACCAGCCCTAAAAGCGCAGCAAGGGGGCCGGAAATCCGGGCGTCGCCGTCACCGCTGCCACGCAGGGCGCGGACCTTCGGCTGGCCGCCATTGGGTTCAAGGCAAAGAACAATGGGCAGATCGGCAGGATCCAGGATAAACCGCTTGCAGCCGTGCTCGCCCAGGCGGCGGAACAGGCCCGGGTGACGCTTGGCAATCCGCCGGGAACAGGCCGTGAGAGAAAGCGATACGGGAACAAGGGGCACGACACGCAGCAGCCGCGCAAGGGCCGCCGGGCAAATTGGGATTTGTGGCTGGGCGTGTGGCAAAAATTAATCCTTTCCCGCCGGTGGCTTCATCTGCAGCGGGTGTATGGCCCCGCACGCGGCCGGAGTTTGACGGCGGACAAATTCGCGGCCGGAAACTTTGCTAGGGGTCGGCGGAAATCAGCACTGGAGCGGTCCCATTCGTACTCTTCCGCCATATCCCAGCCTCCGCCATTTCCTGGATTGGTGTGCGTCTAAAGGGCAGTTTCAGAGGATTTCCGATCCGGTTTCCGTGCGCCATCAGATGACAGCGGTGCACCGCACAGTGCTGGAGGCTGGCGGCCCGGTGCTGCAATTCGACCGCCCGGGTCTGGACGGTGGCCAGGTCTCGGGCATCCCGGTCGTGGTGAACCTGTTTGGGACTGCTGAGCGCGTGGCGGCCGGGCTTGGGGTCGCTCAGGACGGCCTGGATGATCTGGGAAGCTTTCTGGCGGCCCTCAGGTCGCCTGCTCCGCCGGGCAGTTTGCGCGATGCCTTGTCCCGCTGGCCCATGCTCAAGGCAGCGCTGGCCACCCGGCCGAAGATGTTGAAAACCGCTCCGGTTCAGGCCGTCACCCGCGAGGGGCCGGATGCCAGCCTTGATGGCCTTCCGGTGCAGACCCATTGGCCGGGGGATGCCGGGCCGCTGATCACCTGGCCCGTTGTGATCACCCGCCCGCATGGCAGCGCGCCGGAAGCAGTCAACAGCTACAATGCCGGGGTCTACCGGTCCCAGGTTCTGGGCCGCTCGCGGTTGATCATGCGCTGGCTGCCGCACCGGGGCGGCGCTGCCCATTACCGCAGCTGGGCCGGGCAGGGAGAGCCGATGCCGGTTGCCGTGGTTCTGGGAGCGGACCCCGCCACGCTTTTGTCCGCGGCGCTGCCCTTGCCGGAAACCGTGTCGGAGCTGACCTTTGCCGGTGCCCTCAGCGGCGCACGCCCGCGCCTGGTGCCCTGCAAGACCATCCCGCTGATGGTGCCCGCCGACGCCGAGATCGTGCTGGAGGGCTGGGTATCGGCATCAGATACCGCACCCGAAGGCCCCTTTGGCGACCATACGGGCTATTACAACCCGGCAGAGCCCTTTCCCGTCATGCAGGTGAGCGCGGTGACCCATCGCGAGAACCCTCGATACCTGTCGACCTATACCGGCCGGCCGCCGGATGAGCCCGCCATCATAGGCGAAGTGTTCAACCGGCTGGCCCTGCCAACGGTGCGGGCGCAAATCCCGGAGATCCGCGACCTGTGGCTGCCGCCTGCCGCCTGTTCCTACCGCATCGCCATTGTCAGTATCGACAAACGCTACCCCGGGCAGGCGCGCCGGGTGATGATGGCGCTGTGGGGGATGCTGCCGCAGTTCAGCTATACCAAGATGATGATCGCCGTGGACGCCGATGTTGATCCGCAGAACTGGGATGACATCGCCTGGGTGCTGGCAACCCGCATGGACCCGTCCCGCGATGTCATGATGCTGGAGAATACCCCGATGGACTACCTGGATTTCGCCTCGCCGCAGGCAGGGCTTGCGGGCAAGATCGGGATTGATGCCACAACCAAGATCGGAAGCGAAACGGCCCGGGAGTGGGGGCAGGTCATGCAAACAGATGCCAGGGATACTGCCTTTGCCGCGGATCTTGTATCCCGGCTGATGCCGGAGTTGCAGGCATGAGCGGGCGCCGGATCGTGCTGGGTGTTTCGGGAGCCTCCGGCGCACTGCTTGGCCTGGCAGTGGCGCGGCACTTGCGCCGGCTGGGGGTGGAGATTGATCTTGTCACCAGCGCCGCGGCGGAGCGGACACTGGCCCAGGAATGCGGCGCCGGCGCTGCGGAAGAACTGAGGGCAATGGCAGCACGCTGCCATCCGGTGCACGACATCGGCGCTGCTATCGCCTCAGGCTCCGTGCCTGTGTCCGGAATGATCGTGGCCCCGTGTTCGATGCGCTCGCTTGCTGCCATCGCGCATGGGCTTGACGACAATCTGCTGACACGCGCCGCTGGCGTGCAGCTCAAGGAGCGCAGACGGCTGGTTTTGCTCGCACGCGAGACGCCGCTCACCTTGGCTCACTTGAGGAATATGGCATCAGTAACGGAAATGGGGGCCGTGGTGATGCCGCCTGTTCCCGCGTTTTACCTCGCGCATGGCACCCTGGCGGAGGCTGCCAGCCAAGTTGCTGCCCGCGCGGTTGACCTGATGGCACTGTCGGACCCTTGCGCCCAGCCCTGGTCGCCACAGCAAAGCGGCTGATCGCGAGCCGGAAGGGCCTGGGCACTTCGGCTATGGAGCGGTGCTCCGGTGAGGGAGCTCCGCTGCAGGAGGGGGCGTATCCCTACTGTTGCAGTGGACCAGTTCAGAGGCGGATGCTCAAGACGGAGTGCTGAGCAAGACTGAGCAGGATTGAAATGGGCTGCATTGGCATTGGCCGTCCAGATTTCTGTGCCTCTCTTTGCCGTAGCATCCGGACTGGCAACCGCCAGGAAGCCTTGCCGTGGCGCTGACTGGCTCCATATTCAGCAGTGGCGCGCACGCGAAGATTGCTGCATGGCACTGGGTTGAAAGTGCTGCGCCTTGTCCTCTTTCGATCCAGCGGGTTTGGGTGACGTTACCCGGCGCCCGGAGGAGGCTATTATGACACCATTCTCGCGGGTCTACTATTTTGGCGACAGCCTGACCGATGAAGGAAACGCCGTGAGCCTTCTGGCTTCGGTGATCGAGCCGGTCATCCTGCTGGATCTGATCGTCAGTTTCGGCGGTTTTCCGTCGTCGCAGGATCTGGACCGCCTGCACAACGAAGCCAAAATCCTGGCCCGGCAGAGGATCATTGACAGCTTTTCCGAAGTCGGCCCGGAAGGCGCGGTGACCAACGCGCTGACCCATGCCAGCTACGCGGCCGCCCTCGGCGGGTTCCAGGTCGTGAACTATGCGGTTGCCACGGCGACGGCTTTGGGGGACAGCGTTCTTGAGGACCTCATCGATCTTGAAGCCCAGGTTGCCGATTTCGCAGAGGATGCCGCCGGTGGGGTGCCGCCGGACTCGGCAGCGTTCTTTCTGATCGGCGGCAATGACTTCATTGATCTTCTGGGAACCGTTCAGGAACAGCAGATTACGACACGGGCTGATTTCCTGGCCCTTGCGGCACCGGTGATGGAGGGCTTGATTGCACAGATCGTTGCCGCCGCTGAGACTGCCAGCGCTGCCGGTGTCGGAACCGTGTTTCTGGCGACACAGCCAGCGGATGGCTTTTATCCGAGATTTGACACGCTCTCTCCGCTCTATGCGGGTTTTGCCGATCTCCTGATCGACACATTCAACGGCATGATCGCAGATAGTGTCATCAGCCTTCGCGCCGCAGGTGTCGATGCCAGGGCTGTTGATCTCTTTGCTGTTTCGGCTGCAATTACGGAAGATCCTGCAGGGTTTGGCATCCTTGCGGACCGGACGGATTACCTGATCGACGGAAGCGCTTTCGACAGTGACCAGGTGCTGGCCTGGGATTCAATCCACCCGGCAGAAACACCGCACCAGATTTGGGGCGCATATTCTGAATTCGTCATGGGCGGCGGCAACACGACCCTGATGGATGATGGTTCCGCATTCGTGAAGAAGGGCGCGGCTGCAGATGCGGTTTTCGCGCTTGGCGGCAATGACACCGTCCAGTCTGGCGGCGGAGATGACGCCGTGGCAGGGGGCAGCGGCAATGACGTGATTCACGGTGGCTGGGGCAACGACATTCTCCTGGGCGGCAGCGGCAGCGACACGGTGACCGGAAACAAAGGCCGCGACATCATCAGTGGCGGAGATGGGGATGACGAACTTCGCGGCGGTGCTGGAAACGATGTGATCGTGGATGGCCGCGGCGATGATCTGGTGTTCGGCGGGGCGGGCGACGATACATTCATTTTCACGGAGTCCAGCCTGATCGGAGGCGGCGGGCCTTCAAATGATATCTTCCGCGGCGGGTTGGGGAATGACACCCTTTATCTTGTCCTGGACGATGCCAGTTACCTCGAATTCGAATCCGGCAACACCGCGGGCGTTCTGAACAATCTTGGCATCACTGTTTTTGGAGTGGAATTCATGCACGCCATAGCCGGCCGCGGCGGCATTGGGCCTGCATTCGACAGCTTCGACTGGTTCCCTGCAGCCGACTACTGGGGGGTCGTTTCTGCCCCGTCATCCGGCGAAGCGCTGCTTCTCTGAGTGCAGGGAAGCTCAAGACAGAAGCCTGCGGGAGTATCAATGTTTCACGTTCCATTTCGAGTCTTCGCAACCCGAATGGGCGAGAGGCTGATCCAAGCGTTTAGCCAGGGTACTCGGCATTGAAAAGCTTGCGCCACCGCTTGTCCCTGTGCGTCGCATCGGCTTGGGACGGTGCACAAAGTGCCGCTGGGTAGCCATGGAGCATAGCACTTGCCAGTCGAAACAATAGGCTAGCCGCCTGACTCGTTTCCAAGGGGCAACCTATCCTCAAACCGCTGAGTTCGCAGTGTTCTTGATTGAATAGGCACCTCTTCGGTGATCCCGCCGGTTTTTAGAGGGAAAGTTCCATTTCCCCACCCGTTCAGGAGGTTCGAAGCGGCTTCTGCTCAAGTGTGACGCCGTCTTCTGAGCTGTAGTGGTATGTGTGAAAATGTTGACAAATTCCATATTATGCAACACTTTCCATCATTATGGGCTTGCAAAACACAAAAATCCACACTTTCGGGCCGCTGCAATGCTTGTAAAGCTCAAGGTCAAAACGCTTGGAGGACTGGCAGAAGGATGAATGGCACCAGCATTGACTTGGACACTCTTATTTGGGCCAGATTCCAGAAAGTGCATAGGTAACGCCTATGATGTAATGGGTATTACCGATTTTTATTGATGGGCAAACCTGTCAAACTGCCAGTCGAAGAAAGAACTAAGACCAAAAAGCCACGTTAGAGGGTGACTAAAAACAACATCCAGCCAACAGAGGAAATCCATGACACAGAAAGCGTCTTTTTTAACCGCTCTGGCCTTTACTATGACGGCTGCCAGCGGGGCCTTCGCCGAAACGGAGCTGACGGTCTATACCGCGGTTGAGGCCGAAGATCTTGCCCGTTATGCGGAGACTTTCAACCAGAGCCATCCGGACATCAAGATCAACTGGGTGCGGGACTCCACCGGGATCATCACCGCCAAGCTGCTGGCAGAGCGGGACAATCCGCAAGCGGATGTGGTCTGGGGGCTGGCGGCAACCTCGCTGCTGCTGCTGAAGTCCGAAGGCATGCTCGAACCCTATGCACCTGCCGGTGTCGAAAAACTGGACCCGAAATTTGTTGATGGCGACAACCCGCCCAGCTGGGTCGGCATGGACGCCTGGGTGGCTTCGGTCTGCTACAACACGGTTGAGGCCGAGAAACTGGGCCTGACGCCGCCCTCGTCCTGGAAAGATCTGACCGATCCCCAGTATGCAGGCCATGTGATCATGCCAAACCCGAATTCCTCCGGCACCGGCTTCCTGGATGTCTCCAGCTGGCTGCAGATGTTCGGAGAGGAGGAAGGCTGGAAGTTTATGGACGCGCTGCATGAAAACATCGCGCGCTACACCCATTCCGGCTCCAAACCCTGCAAGCTGGCAGCGGCCGGCGAAATCCCAATTGGCATCTCTTTTGCTTTCCGTGGTGCCAAATCCAAGGCTGCAGGCGCACCGCTGGAAATCATTGTGCCTTCAGAGGGCGTCGGCTGGGACATGGAAGCTACTGCCATCGTGGCTGGCACCGCAAATCTGGAAGCGGCGCAAACATTGGTCGACTTCACGGTCACCAAGGAAGCCAACGAAATGTACAACACCGGCTATGCGGTTGTGGCTTACCCGGGCGTCGCCAAGCCGGTTGAACATTTCCCCGAAGGGCTGCTGGACGCGATGATCGACAATGATTTCGAGTTCGCGGCCAACAACCGCGCTGCGATCCTCAAGGAATGGCAGGCCCGCTACGACGGCAAGTCGGAAGCGAAATAAGCCTTCAGGGGCGGAGGGTTAACCTTCCGCTCCTCTGCCTTCCTCATCCTCACTGCCCCATGCCCTGAGCCATGCCGCCCGTTGACAAAAGACAGGGTGCCGCGTTGGCATATGCAAGGACCAACGACGTGCTTCAAATGACCCCGCCAAAAGAAACCTACCTGAGCATCCGCGACCTCTGGAAAGCCTTCGGCAGCTTCATCGCGCTGAAGGACATCTCCCTGGACGTGACGGAGGGAGAATTCATCTGCTTCCTCGGCCCATCGGGCTGCGGCAAGACCACCCTGCTGCGCGCCATTGCAGGCCTGGACCTGCAATCCAAGGGCACGGTGACCCAGGGCAGTCAGGATGTCTCCAACCTGCCGCCGTCTGAACGCGATTTCGGCATCGTGTTTCAGTCCTACGCGCTGTTCCCGAACCTCACCATTGAGAAGAACATCGCCTTCGGCTTGGAAAACGCGGGCCGCAGCAAGCAGGAAATCAATGCGCGGGTCGCTGAGCTGCTGGAACTGGTCGGGCTGCCTGATCAGGGCCGCAAATACCCGGCTCAGCTGTCCGGCGGCCAGCAGCAGCGGATTGCCCTGGCGCGCGCTATTGCGACAAATCCCGGCCTGCTATTACTGGATGAGCCGCTGTCAGCGTTGGACGCCAAGGTGCGCGTCCACCTGCGCCACGAGATCAAGGAACTGCAGCGCAAGCTGGGCGTCACCACCATCATGGTGACCCATGACCAGGAGGAGGCGCTGGCCATGGCCGACCGCATCGTGGTTATGAACCACGGCGTGATTGAACAAGTCGGCTCCCCGACCGAAATCTACCGCGAGCCCGCCAATCTGTTTGTGGCCGACTTCATCGGAGAGATGAACCAGATCAGCTCTTCCGTTGCCAAGGGCGGCCGCCTGGCGGTGGGCGAAAAGACCTTTGCCTGCCTGCCGCATGAATTTGCCGACGGCACGCCCGTCATTGCCGCCATCCGGCCCGAGGATGTGATCCCGCATGAGGCCGGCTACCTTGAAAGCAGCGGCAACCGGAACTGTATCGACGTTCAACTGGCGGAAATGGAATTCCTCGGCTCCTTCTGGCGCTGCCGCCTGACCAATGAACGCTTTGGCGGCAAAGAGCTGATTGCCGACTTCTCCATCAACGCGGTGCGGCGCTTGGAGCTGGAGGCCGGCTGCCAGATGGAAATCGAACTGCCCGACAACCGGCTGATGGCCTTTGCACAAGACGGGCAGGGGGCGTGACGCAGATGGCAGATACTACGCAATCCGTCATGCCTGCGGGTCCGATGACCAAGGGCAAGCTCAGCCGCGACGACATCATCATGCGCGGCAGCATGATCATCATCGCGCTTTACCTGGTCGTGTCGCTGGTCTTTCCGCTCTATGCGATGCTGTCGAAATCCTTCTCCACCTACCGGGTGGAGCTGTCGCAGTATGAATTCCAGGTTAGCGACGAGGCGGGCCAGTTCGACGGCACCATCCTGACCGGCGCGGACCTGAACGCCCGCAGCGGCACCTTTGCCGATGCCGACCTGTCCACCGGTGCCGACGGGCGGCTGCCGGTCACCGGTTTCTTCCCGGACTTCAGCTTCCGCAGCCCGGTGATGTACCAGATCCGCAATACCTCCGGCACAGGCCGCTTTCTGATCGGTTCCAACCTGCAGACCGGCACCGAATGGGTAACGCTTGATTCCAACACCTTCCGCCGGGTGCAGCTGCGCCCCGTGCAGGCGCGGGGGCTGGACAACTTCGTCTCCTACTTCTCGACGCCTGCGCTGTTCAACTCGATCAAGAACTCGCTGTGGATCGCGGTCCTCAGTACCGTTGTCACCGTCTCGCTTGCCTTCTGGTTCGCCTACGCGCTGAACCGCAGCTGCATGAAATACAAGGGCGTGTTCCGGCTGATCGCCATGGCGCCGATCCTGGTGCCGTCGCTGCTGCCCGGTATCGCGCTGGTCTATCTGTTCGGCAACCAGGGCATGATCAAGGAGCTCTTGTTCGGCGCCAGTATTTACGGTCCCATCGGCATCGTGATCGGCTCGGTCTTCTTCACCTTCCCGCATGCCTTCATCATCATCTCAACCGCGCTGGCGATCTCTGACGCCCGTCTTTACGAGGCCGCCGCCAGCCTGCGCTCCACCCCGTGGCGCACCTTCTGGACCGTCACCGTGCCCGGCGCGCGTTATGGCCTGATCTCCGCAGCCTTCGTGGTCTTCAACCTGGTGATCACCGACTTCGGCCTGCCCAAGGTGATCGGCGGCCAGTTCAACGTGCTGGCGGTGGACATCTACAAGCAGGTGATCGGCCAGCAGAATTTTGAAATGGGCGCGGTGGTCTCGGTGGTGCTGGTGATCCCGGCAATCCTCGCTTTTGCCATCGACCGCATGGTGCAGTCCAAGCAGGTGGCGCTGCTCTCGGCACGCTCGGTCCCGTATGAGCCGCAGCCGAACAAGAAGATGGATCGTATCTTCTTTGCCTATTGCACCCTGATCGGCATCTTCATCGCCGGGCTGCTGGCAGTCTGCCAGTTTGCGGCGCTGATCAAGTTCTGGCCATATGACCTCAGCCTCAGCCTCAACAACTACCAGTTCGACAAGATGGATGGCGGCGGCTGGGGCTCCTATGTGAACTCGATCAAGCTGGCGCTGATGACGGCTGTGGCTGGCACCGCGGTCGTGTTCTTCGGCGCCTATCTGGTGGAGAAATCCAAGGGCTTCCGCACCGGGCGCGCCATCTTCCAGATGTTTGCGATGCTGCCGATGGCAATCCCGGGCATGGTGCTTGGGCTGGCGTATATCTTCTTCTTCAACAATCCGGCCAACCCGCTCAATGCGATCTACGGCACCATGGCGATCCTGGTGGTCTGCACCGTCACCCACTTCTACACGGTGTCGCATCTGACGGCGGTCACCGCCCTCAAGCAGATGGACCGGGAGTTTGAATCGGTTGCCGCCTCGCTCAAACAGCCCACGATGAAACTGTTTGCCCGCGTCACGGTGCCGGTCTGCCTGCCGGCGGTGCTGGACATCTCGATCTATCTCTTCGTCAACGCGATGACGACGGTGTCGGCTGTGGTGTTCCTCTATTCGCCCAAGACGACGCTGGCGTCGATTGCGGTGCTGAACATGGATGACGCGGGCGACATCGCCCCGGCAGCGGCGATGGGGATGATGATCTTCTACACCAACGCGCTGGCGCGGATCATCCACTTGCTGGCCTCCCGAGGCATCCTGAGAAAAACCCAGGCCTGGCGACACCGCTAGCTGCCGTATGTTTTGCAACGCAGCCAAGTGGGGCCGGTACAGCCAAATGGTGGCGTGCCGGCCCGCATAATACCTTATGGGTTGTATTTTAAAAATAAAGACTCCAGAAAATACACTTAATAAGTGCATTGGTATCGCGTTGTTAACAGCTGTTCCCCAATTTGGCCTGGAATTGTTTATATGAGTGAGGCGAAGCTATGGGTGCGAACGAAAAGGCTGTGGTGCCGGAGGCCGGTCAGGACAGCAGGGATTTTCAGGGGGTCGTGGACGCTATCAACCGTGTCCAGGCCATTATTGAGTTTGAGCTGGATGGCACAATCATTACCGCGAATGAGAACTTCCTGGCAACGGTCGGTTACACGTTAGAGGAGATTCAGGGTCAGCACCACCGTATGCTTTGCGACCCGGCCTATGCGGCGTCCGATGAATACCGGGATTTCTGGCTGCGGCTTGCGATGGGTGAATACGCGGCAGGGGAATACCGGCGGATCGGCAAGAACCGGGCGGATGTGTGGATCAACGCCTCCTACAATCCGGTCTTCAATGCCGAGGGCAAACCAGTCAAAGTGGTGAAATTCGCCACCAACATCACCAAGGAAAAGAGCCGGACGGCGGAACAGGACGGTAAGATCGCGGCGATCAACCGGGCCCAGGCCGTCATCGAGTTTGAGCTGGACGGCACAATTCTGGCTGCGAACGAGAACTTCTTGGCCACGGTGGGGTATTCGCTTGATGAAATCCTGGGCCAGCATCACAGCATGTTCTGCGATCCGGCCTATTCCAGTTCTTCGGAGTACCGGAGGTTCTGGGCTGATCTGGCTGCGGGCGAATTCTCGGCCGGTGAATACAAGCGTTTCGGCAAGGGCGGCGAGGAAGTTTGGATCAATGCGTCCTACAATCCCATCTTCGATGCTGAGGGCAAGCCGTTCAAAGTGGTGAAATTTGCCACCAACGTCACCGAGGAAAAGCTGCGCACCGCAGAGCAGGATGGCAAGATGGCGGCCATCAGCCGGGCCCAGGCCATGATTGAATTTGAATTGGACGGCACGATCCTGACCGCCAACCAGAATTTCCTTGCGACGGTGGGGTATTCGCTTGATGAAATCCGTGGCCAGCATCACCGGATGTTCTGCGATCCGGAGTACACAAGCTCTCCCGACTACCAAAAATTCTGGTCGGATCTGGCCTCCGGCGAGTTTTCGGCCGGTGAATACAAACGCTTCGGCAAGGGCGGCAAGGAGGTCTGGATCAATGCCTCCTACAACCCGGTGTTCAATGCCGATGGCAAACCTTTTAAAGTGGTGAAATTTGCCACCAATATCACCGCTGAAAAGCAGGTCGCACAGGAAGTAACCCGGATCGCCACCCGCTTTGCAGAGCAATCCAAGAAAATCTCGGAACAAGCCCACACGGTGGCCGGCGGCGCCCAGACTCTGGGCTGCACCACTGAGGAAATCAGCGCCTCCGTCGAGGAACTGAGCGCTTCCATCGATTCGATCGCGCAGAACAGCAATCATTCGGACCAGATCGCGCAGAAAACCAAGGAAGAAGCCGACCTGGGGGCAAGGGCGATCGAACGGTCGATTGAAGCCATGGACCTGATCAATGCCTCCTCCGAGGAAATCAGCGAAATCGTCAAGACGATCAGTGAAATTGCCGGGCAGACCAACCTGCTGGCCTTCAATGCCGCGATCGAGGCGGCACGGGCCGGCGAGCACGGCCTGGGCTTTTCTGTGGTGGCCGACGAGGTGCGCAAGCTGGCGGAGCGGTCGTCACAATCTGCGAAGGAAATCAGCAAGCTGATAAATGAAACGGTGAAGCGCGTGACCCAGGGCAGCGAAGTCTCCCGAGAGGCCGGTGCCGCTTTCACAAAGATCCTCACGGGCATCTCGGATACCACCGATTCCATCGCTCAGATTTCAGTGGCCGCAAACGAGCAGCAGACAGCAGCGCGGGACGTCTCCGAAGCCATCCAGAGCATCGTGGACGCGTCCGAAAAAGCTGTCATTGCCTCGGATTCCATTGCCGCTGCCACGGAGGAGCTGAACAGCGGAGCACAGGAACTGAAGACGGAAGTCGGCCGGCTCGGCTGCTGATCCATTGCATTGGCGAAAGGACTGGCGATGAAAAAACCAGACACCGACTTCACCATGAGCGATGGGGATTTTTTCAAACTCCGCGCCATCGTTCACCGGAACACCGGGATAACCATCGGCGAAACCCGCAAGACGATGCTGGTCAGCCGCCTGCGGCGGCGGCTGCGCGAGGTCGACGAGCCGAGCTTTGCATCTTATATCTTCCGGCTCGCTTCCGACCCTGGGGAGATTCAGGAACTGACCAACCGGGTGACCACCAACGAAACCTATTTTTACCGCACGCCACGGGTTTGGGATTACTTCCAGGACGTGTTTCTGAGGGAGTTTCAGGAGCGGGGGGAGAGCCTCCGGATGCGGGTCTGGTCAGCCGCAGCATCTACCGGGGAGGAGGCTCATACCATCGGCACCATCCTGGAGCAGCAGCGGCTGGAAAATCCGGGCTTCGACTATTCCGTCCTTGGAACGGATGTGTCGTCGCGGGTTCTGGATGTGGCGCAAAAGGGGGTCTACAATGGCCGCTCGATCGCCCGCTTCCGCAAGGAACAGCCAGCGCTGTTTGCCAGCCACATGCAAGGCAGCGATGCGGAAGGGTACAAGGCGGTGCCGCAGATCCGGGCCCGCCTGAAATTCAAGCTTCACAATCTTCTGGAAAGGCTCGGCGGCACCAGTCCTTTCGATGCGGTGTTCCTGCGCAACGTGCTGATCTACTTCACCGGCGAAGATCAGGAGAAAATCCTCCGGCATGTCCGGGACCTGATCAAACCCGACGGTGTCCTGTTCATCGGTGAAAGCGAAACTCTGAACAACCTCCGCACCGGGTTCGAGCAGCTGGCACCGATTATCTACCGGCCATCCGCCAGGGTAAGCAGCCCATGTGCGTGAATGAAGTTCAGAAAATCCATGTGCAGATCGGCCAGGTGAAAACCGGCCGGGCCGGGCAGTCGCTGAACGCGATCCTCGGCTCTTGCATCGGCCTGGGGCTGCTGGATCCCGCCAAGGGGGTCTACGGGCTGGCGCATTGCCTGCTGTCCAAGTCTCCCGATCATTCGAAGGCAATCAGCGGCAGGCACGTTGATCAGGCACTCAGCTCGCTGCTGTCCCTGATGGAGGTGTCCGGCAGGGACCTGCGCAGACTCCGGGCGCTTGTCGTTGGCGGCGCCAACATGACGATGCCGGCGGATACGGATCCTGAGCGTCTTGTTGGCAGCATCAATGCGCGTTCCGCCTACCGGGCCCTGCGGGAGGCAGGCGTCCGCAACATCCACGAAGATGTCGGCGGCATGCAGGGGCGGCAAGTGAGCATCGACTGCACCAGCGGCGAATTCACTGTCAAATCCATTCCTCGCTTGGGGGCGCAATCATGAAACCGGATACCTCAACCCCGTTGAAACATGGCGCGCAAGGCCTGCCAGAGGGACAAGCGGCCTGCTCCGCAGACGGAGCAGAGGGCAGCGCCGCAGTGCGGCAGGCCACAGCACCGCCGCCCGCGGCCGAGGTGCCGCGTTATCACACTGAAAAATACGGCTCGCTCCTGATCGGCGACAGCGAGTTTGCGATCCCGGTCGCCGCGCTTCAGGAGATCGTGAACGAACCGGAGCATATTTCACCGGTGCCTCTGGCCCCGGCATTCATGCTGGGTCTGTTCAACCTTCGGGGCAAGATTGTCCCGGTCATTGATTTGCGCCGCCTGCTGGAGTTTCCGGCGTCTGACACCGTGCATGCGCGAAAGGTCGCCATCATTGAACATGGCGAACATTGCATTGGCCTGCTGTTTGACCGGACCGGCGAGGTCCTGAACGGGAAAGGCGTGGCGCGGGTGGATTTCCGCCCCAATGGCGACGGCATCAAGGATGTGGTCATCGACGGGGTGCTGAAATTCGACGGCGGCGAAAGGCTGGTGCAGATTCTGGACCCGCATGAATTGCTGCACCTGGAGAAACTGCCGCGGGCGGCCAATGAGACCGGCAAGGAAGGCGTCAAGCTCAGCAGGGGCAGAAAGCTCGCCTGCGTGTCCTTCCAAACCGGCCACACCACCTGCGCAATTGACCTTCGTTATGTAAAAGAGGTCAGAACCGTTCCGGCGCTGGAGCAGTCTTTGCTGGCGGGCGGTAACGTGATCGGCACCGCCAACCTGCGCGGCGTTATCCTGCCAGTGATAGATTTTCGGGGCTTCATGGGGGATGATGCAAAGTTTGTGCTTGGGGCAACCTTTCCCAAGGAACGCAGAATGCTGATCATCGAAACCAAGGAAGGGCCGGTGGGGCTGATGGTTTTTTCTATCGACAGTATCCTGCCGTACTTCGAGGACGAAGTTCTGCCCTTTGCCAAACTCGCCTTGCCGCGCGGCGATCTGGTGAACGGATGCCTGCTGGACAAGAACAATCAGATCGTCATGATGCTGGATCCGGAGAAGCTTCTGACGGAGCCCAGTTTCCTCGCCGCCGCAAAGTCCTGCCAGGAGGTATTCCCGCCCTCGACAGCGGAGCAAGACGCGGTTGAACTTGAGGCCCGGGCTGCACGTCGCACCTTTATCAAATTCACCTTCGAGAAGAGGTTTGCTCTCGATACGTCGCGAGTCAGCGAGGTGATCAACCGCCCCGGGGACCTGCTTGAGCCGCCGTTTTCTCTCAGCTTTGTCGAAGGCATCCTCAATTTGCGGGGGGAGCTTATCACCCTGTTCAATCCCCGGGTGCTGTACGGGCTGCCGCCGGCGTCCGGACAAGACCAGAAGGTGCTGATTTTCAGCCATGATTCTCAGAAATTCGGCATTCTTGTCGACTCCGTTGACGAAATCATCATCACGACGGAAAACCGGGTGGCTGAGTTGAAAGCCCTGGACCAGCAAAACGCGTCTAGAAGCATTACCGAGGATGTGACCGGCTGCCTGCAGCACAAAACAGCGGACGGCCGGCACGAGTCGATTTTGATCCTAGACACAACCGCTTTGGTGGACCGCTGCTTCCAGTCCGCATAGCGGAGCCTGGAAACTCAAGCGGCAGACCCGTGCCAGGAGCAGCGGCCTTTGGAAAGGCCGGCTGTTCTATAGGCATCTGCTTGCGGGGGCGGCAATTCAGGGATGCTGTCCATGGGCCATCTGTGAGGGGGCAGGAGCTGCCAAGCGTTAAGATTTCTGGCGCCCGTTAAAGTTTTTCTTGCCGGAAGAAAGGCGATGCGCTACCCGCGCCTTATCGGTCCCGCAAGGGCTAAGAGGGAATCCGCGGCGCCTGCGGGCGCCAAACGGAACTGCCCCCGCAACTGTAGGCGGCGAGTGCTGTGCCATGAAGTCACTGGACCACCCGGTCCGGGAAGACGGCACAGGCAATGACCCGCCAGTCAGGAGACCTGCCGGTGAAAACTGAAGCACACCGGACGGGGTTGTCCGGGGAGGTTGCCGGTAAGATGCGCCACCGGTATTGGGGGCTGCAAGAAGGGCAAAGCCCCTTCGCCTGACTGGTCAATGCCCTTTCACCCGTTCTCCGGTCATTGACATATGGAGATCGAAGATCATGTTCCTGCGTTCCGGCCTGATGGGCCTTTCCTTCCTTGCGGCCGCTCAGGCTGCTGCCGCCAGCGAGAGTTTTCCGCTGACCATTCAAAACTGCGGCGAGACCGTCACTTTCGAGGCGCCGGTTGCGTCCTCTGTGACCGTCGGCCAGGCGGCAACAGAGGTGCTTTATGCGCTGGGACTGGGCGGCAAGGTGCTGGGCACCTCGGTCTGGTTCAATGACGTGCTGCCCGAATATGCGGAGCTGAACGACAAGGTCGAACGCCTCGCCGACAACGACCCCAGCTTTGAAAGCGTGGTGGCCAAGCGTCCCGGCCTGGTGGCAGCCCAGTATGAATGGCATGTCGGCCCCGAAGGCGTGGTCGCCAAGCGGGAGCAGTTCCACGACCTCGGCATCCCGACCTATGTGATGCCCGCTGACTGCGTCGGCAAGGACAACACCACCGGCGGCGACGGCACCCGCACCCGGATGTTCACCACCGACAGCCTCTATCAGGGCATTGAGGAACTGGCCGCGATCTTCGGCGAGGCCGAGAAGGGCGCCGAGCTGGTTGCCGACTACAAGGCGCGCGAGGCTGCAGCTGTTGCCAAGGCACAGGAAGTTGCGCTGGAGGATGCCTCGGCGGTGTTCTGGTTCTCTTCGCCCGAAATGGAAAGCGATCCGTTCGTGGCCGGCCAGAAAGGCGCCCCGGGCTACATGATGCAGCAGCTGGGCCTGAAGAACGTCATCGAAACCGACGAGGAATGGCCGACCGTTGGCTGGGAAACCATCGCCAAGGCCAACCCGACGGTGATCGTGATCGCCCGCATGGATCGCCGCCGCTTTGCAGCTGACGACTACGAGAAGAAACTGGAGTTCCTGCGCACCGATCCGGTCGCCAGCCAGATGGACGCGGTGAAGAACGACCGTATCGTGGTGATGGACGCTCAGGCGATGGATGCCACCATCCGCGCCATCCCGGCGCTGGAAGACCTAGCCGCTGAACTCAGCGCGATCGGCAACGGCGAATGAGCGCAGCCGCCGCAGTCGCATGGCAGGGCTTCCGGGGCGCTTGCCTGGCCCTGCCGGTGCTGGCTGCGGCGGTCCTGGCAGGCGCAATGATCGGGGAGACCGCGCTTGCGCCTGACCTTGTCCTGTCCGTTCTGGCCAACAAGCTGGCCGGGGCAGGCCTGCCGGTGGATCCGGTGGACCAGGGCATCATCTGGAGCTACCGGCTGCCGCGGGCGCTGGTGGCTGCGGCCTGCGGTGCGGCGCTGGCGGTTGCGGGTGTAGTGCTGCAGGCCTTGCTGCGCAACGCGCTGGCGGACCCTTACATTCTGGGCATATCGGCCGGCGCCTCGACTGGGGCGGTGGCGGTCACCATTGCAGGGCTTGGCGGCGGCGCCCTGTCGCTGTCCTTCGGCGCCTTCAACGGGGCGCTGCTGGCGTTCGGCTTTGTCGCCATTCTGGCCCGCGCGGCCGGGGCAGGGGGCAGCCGCGCCGCAGCGGCGCAGATCGTGCTGGCGGGCATTGCCGGCTCGCAGCTGTTCAATGCGCTGACCGCTTTCATTATCGCCAAATCCGCCAACGCGGATCAGGCCCGCGGCATCATGTTCTGGCTGATGGGCAACCTCAGCGGCGTGCGCTGGCCGGACGTGTGGCTGGCGGTGCCGCTGGCGCTGGCGGGATGGGTGACCTGCCGGTTTCACGCCCGCGCCCTGGACGCCTTCACCTTTGGCAGCGACTCCGCGGCCTCGCTCGGCATCCCGGTCCGCCGGGTTCAGGTGGTGCTGATCTTTGCCACCGCGCTGATGACCGCGGTGATGGTGTCGATCGTCGGCTCAATCGGCTTTGTCGGCCTGGTGATCCCCCATGCGGCCCGGTTCCTGGTCGGCCCCGGGCACCGCAGACTGATGCCGGCCGCGGCGCTGACCGGCGCCGTGTTCCTGATCGCTGCCGACATCGTCTCCCGCATCATCATCCCCGGCCAGGTGCTGCCCATCGGGGTGGTCACCGCCTTGATCGGGGCGCCGTCCTTTGCGGTGATCCTGGTGCGCGGGCAAAGGACTGCGAGATGAGGATCGAAGCCCGCAACCTGTCTTTCTCCGTGCGCGGCAAAACCCTGCTGCAGGACGTGTCGCTGGCGGTGCAGCCGGGTGAGACGCTGGCGCTGGTCGGCCCGAACGGCTCTGGCAAATCGACCCTGATGCGGTTGCTGTCCGGCCTGGCGAAGCCCTCGAATGGCGAGGTGCTGCTGGCGGACCAACCGCTGGCCAGCCTGACCCGCCGGGAGATCGCCCAGCGGATCGCGATCGTCGAACAGCAGGCCGACACGGCAGAGCGCATCACCGCACGGTCTGTCGTCGAGCTTGGCCGCACTCCCTGGCTGTCGGCGCTGAAACCCTGGAGTAGCGAAGACACCCAGATGGTGGACAAGGCGCTGCATACGGTGGATATGGAGGGCTTCGCGCGCCGCGAGTGGGCCACTTTGTCCGGCGGCGAACGGCAACGGCTGCACATTGCCCGCGCCCTGGCGCAGCGGCCGGGGCTTCTGCTGCTGGATGAGCCGACAAACCATCTGGACATCCACCACCAGCTGTCGATCCTGAACTGCATCCGGAACCTGCAGGTGACAACCGTTGTGGCCCTGCATGACCTGAACCAGGCCCTGACCTGCGACCGTGTGGCGGTACTGTCGCACGGGCGCCTGGTGGCCATTGGCGCGCCAGGGGAGGCGCTGGATCCGGAAACGGTGTCCGGGATCTTCGGGATCAAGGCCCGCTGGGTCCGGGACGGCGAGGGCGCGGATCCCTTCCTGTCCTTTCAATTGGCCTGAGAGGCTATCGGCACAGGTGCCCCGGCCATGCTGCGCCGTGCCGGAGGTTTTCAGCCTGGCGCGCCTGACAGATCGCAGGACTGTATGAAGGCGCAGCACTCCTCTGTCAGCGCGGCAAAGCGGGAGCGTTCGCGCTGATACAGGTAAACCGCCCGCTTGTCGGGCAGGTCGGCAATCGGGCGGAAGGCGGTTGCCTCCGGCATGAACCGGGCAACCGTCTGCGGCAGCACGGTGACCCATTTACCGGTCCGGACCATGGTGATCAGCGAATGGGTGTTGTGGATCGTCACATCCGCATTGCTGCTCGCTTCTACAAAGCGTTCATTGCGGATCAGATCGCACAGGGCGTTGCGGACAAAGGAGGAGCCGGTCACCTCGGCAATTGAGGGGCGCGCGTCCTGCCGGTACAGCGGATGGTCGGTGGAACAGACCAGCCCGAAACGGTCTTCGAACAAGGGCACGGCCCTGACACCGTTCAGCGGGTGGCAGCCGGAGGCGATGCCGATATCCGCCTTGCCCTCCGCCAGCGCATCCAGAACCTCCTGAGTGTCGGTGTCGCGCAGCTCCACCTTCAGGCCCGGATGCCGCGCCGCCATGTGTTCCAGCACCGCAGGAAACACCAGCGCCGCGACCGATGGGACAGAGACGATCCGCAAGAGCCCGTGCGCCGCCTCAGCCGCCATCTCGATGCTCTGCACGGTCTGATCGAACTGCCGCACCTGTTTCTGGGCCAGTTCAAAGACTTGCTCGCCCAAGGGTGACAGCTGGTTCTTGCGCTCGCCCTCGAACAGTCTCTTGCCCAGATGATCCTCCATTTGCTTCAGCGTCATGGAAACGGCGGACTGGGTCCGGCCCAGCCGGTTGGCGGCCTCGGAAAGGTTGCCGGTTTGCGCCACGGTGCAGAAGGCGCGCAGCATTTCGATTTTCAGTGCCAAGTTTCAATTTTCCTGAAGTTTCCTACAGTTTATTGAGTTTGACTGATGCGGGTTGCGGAGTCCATCCTGCTGCAAACCTGAAATTCAGCATCTGGGGCTTTTCCGTGACCAAACTGAACCTGATTGCCGGCGAATGGCTGGCGGGCGAAAGCGAAATCGAAAACCGCAACCCTTCGGATCTGAGCGATCTGGTCGGTATGTTTGCCCAGGCCAGCTCCGATCAGCTGGAGGCGACCCTGGACCAGGCGCAAATCGCACAGCGTGAATGGTCCGCCTACGGGCTGGAGCGCAAGCAGGCAGTGCTGATGAACATCGGCAACGAGCTGATGGCCCGCGCCGAAGAGCTGGGTACGCTGTTGTCGCGCGAAGAAGGCAAGCCGCTGGCCGAGGGCAAGGGCGAAGTCTACCGGGCCGGCCAGTTCTTCACCTATTACGCTGCCGAATGCCTGCGCCAGATCGGTGAAAACGCCGATTCCGTGCGCCCCGACATCGAGGTGGACGTGCGCCGCGAAGCCGTTGGCGTGGTGGCGATCATCTCCCCCTGGAACTTCCCGACCGCAACCGCATCGTGGAAAATCGCGCCGGCACTCTGCTACGGCAACGCGGTTGTCTGGAAGCCCGCCAACATCACCCCGGCCTCTGCTGTGGCCCTGACCGAGATTATCGAGCGCCAGGACATCCCCAAGGGCCTGTTCTCGCTGGTGATGGGTTCGGGCCGCTCGATCGGCCAGCGCCTGGTGGAAAGCCCGAAGGTGAACGCGATCTCCTTCACTGGCTCGGTGCCGGTGGGCAAGGGCATCGCTGCTGCCGCGATCCAGAACCTGACCAAGGTGCAGATGGAGATGGGCTCCAAGAACGCGCTGGCCGTGATGGACGACGCCGACCTGGACCTGGCCGTCTCCCTGGCGCTGGGCGGCGCCTTCGGCGGCACTGGTCAGAAATGCACCGCTTCCTCCCGGCTCGTGGTCCACGCGGCCGTGCATGACGCCTTTGTTGAAAAACTGGTGGCGGGTGCGCAGGCAATGAAAGTGGGCCACGCGCTGGAAGCGGGCGTGCAGATGGGGCCGGTGGTCAGCGAACAGCAGCTGAACGAGAACCTGGCATATGTCGATCTGGGGACATCCGAAGGCGCCGAGCTGGCCTGCGGCGGCCAGCGCCTAGAGATGCCGCACGAGGGTTTCTACATGTCGCCCGGCGTGTTCCTGAACACCACCAACGACATGCGCATCAACCGCGAGGAAATGTTCGCGCCGCTGACCTCCGTTATCAAGGTCGGCAGCTATGACGAGGCGCTGGCGGTTGTCAACGACACCAACTTCGGGCTGACCTCGGGCATCGTCACCCAGTCGCTGGCCCGCGCTACCCATTTCCGCCGCAACGCGCGCACCGGTGTGGTGACGGTCAACCTGCCGACCGCAGGCACCGACTACCACGTGCCCTTCGGCGGCCGCGGCGACAGCTCCTACGGCCCGCGCGAGCAGGGCAAGGCAGCGGCGGAGTTCTATACCACCGTCAAGACGGCCTACATCAGCGCCGGTAAACCGGCCTGAGACTGAAACCCTGGCAGCGCCGGACACCGGCCTGCCAGATTGCGGAAGCGCCCGCCCTCCTCGTTTCCCCTGAAGCGGGCGCCTCCTGCCCGCTGCCTGAGGGTCGGGTGCTGGACTTAGAAAACCGAGGTGCTTGAATGACCGGATACCGTATCGACTGCCTGCAATATGCCAACTGGTCGGAAAAGATCTTCCGCCAGCTGCGCGAGGGCGGCGTGGACGCGACCCATGTCACCATTGCCTATCACGAGAACTTCCGCGAGACGGTTCTGAATTTCGAGAAGTGGAACCGCTGGTTCGAGCAGTACCCGGACCTGATCATGAAGGGGCAGTGGGCCTCTGACATCGACAAGGCCCGCGAAACCGGCCGCACCGCGGTGTTCTTCGGCTTCCAGAACCCCTCGCCGATGGAGGACGACATCGGCCTGGTGGAGATCCTGCACACCCTGGGCGCCCGCTTCATGCAGCTCACCTACAACAACCAGTCGCTGCTGGCCACAGGGTGTTACGAGGCCGAGGATATGGGCATTACCCGCATGGGCAAGCAGGTGATCAAGGAGATGAACCGGGTTGGTCTGGTCGTCGACATGAGCCATTCCGCCGACCGCTCCACCATTGAGGCGGCGGAGATTTCCACCCGTCCGATCGCCATCACCCATGCCAACCCGCATGAATGGTCGCCGGCCCTGCGCAACAAGAAGGACGATGTGATCCGCGCAGTCACCGGCCACGGCGGCATGCTGGGCTTTTCGGTCTATCCGCACCATTTGAAGGACAAGTCCGACTGCACCCTGCAAAGCTTCTGCGAGATGATTGCACGCACCGCCGAGAAATACGGGGTGGAGAATCTTGGGATTGGCACCGATCTCTGCCAGGACCAGCCCGACAACATCGTTGAATGGATGCGCGTCGGCCGCTGGACCAAGGAGGTCGACTACGGTGAAGGATCAGCCGCCGCGCCGGGCTTCCCGGCAATGCCCGGCTGGTTCAAGGACAACCGCGACTTTGGAAACATCGAAGAGGGCCTTCGCGCGACGGGCATGAACGATGACGAGGTCAGCGGCATCATGGGCGGGAACTGGTACCGGTTCTTTGCCGAAAACTTTGGCCCAAAGGGATAGGTCATGGAAACAACCGCGCAGACAACGATATCACGACGGGACCCGGCTCAGGTCATGCGCCTCAGCCGTCTGGGCTCCCTGCACCAGTGCCGCCTCAGCTTCATGCGGGTGCTGACCCGCCGCATGGCCCGGGAAAACTGGAGCTTTGCGCGCCCCAAGTTCGATATCGATGCCAAGGGCGTCGGCGTAGCGGTCTATACCGCTACCGGCCCTGCGCGGAGCTACTCCCTAGTGGCTTTTGCCCACGATCTGCCACCCGAAATGCGCTCGGACCGGGTGATCGCCACCGCCTGGGATGCGACTTTCACTCTGTTCGACGGTGTGCCAACGGACGCCGATATCGAACGCCTGTCCCGGAACGTGCCCCACCAGGAGGCCGGACGGGTCAGCGGCAGCGAGCTGTCGCTGTCGCGCGCCAACCGCTCGGTACGGCTGTGGGCGCATGTGGTGGACTGCCTGTCCGAGGGCCGTCAGCCAGACCCGGCGCAGATCGAGAGCGTCGGCTACCTGATGCGCACCACTGCTGTTTACGGCTCCGGCAAGTTCGGCGCCGCGGACCGGGATGTTATTGCAGACCGCGAGGAGATGCGGGCGCCGTTTCAGGCCGAGATGCTGTCCGTCTACTTGACGCGGGTATTTGTCCGCGACCTAGTGGAGCATATGGCCCGTGCCAAGGGCGGCGATCAGGCGGTGCCGCTGGCGCCGGAAACCGCGCGGCGGCTGGGTATCGGCAACTCCACCGGCCTTGGCATGGCGCCCTACATCGTCAACCACCCGGTATTGTTCAACAACTGGATCATGGCGCGGGAAGAGGCGATTGCCCGAGTGCGCTCGGTTCAAACCGCCTCGGCCGAGGAAGCCGCCTGCTTCCGCCGTATGCTGCGGCGGAGCGAACTCTCGGCAGCGCGCTGGCACTCGGAACACCCGGTGCAGATCGAAAAGCTGGCCAGCCTGCACAAGGATCTTGAGGCGCTGGCGGCCTGGGTGGGCGCAGACGATCTGCTCAACGACCACCCCTGGGACCGGCTAATCCGCTGGAGCGAGACCGCGCTGGGCCTGGAGGGGCAGGAGCTGGCGGCCTCGCTGATCCTGGAACCCTATGCCGAGCTGGTGGACGGGCTGTCCGGCAGCATGGCCGATGCCAACAAGGACGCCTTCATCATCGATGGCGCCATGCCGGTCGCACAGGTGCAGGAGCTGTTAGAAGACAGCTTTGCCTGGGCGCTGGATCTGGACTGGAGCGCCCGCGAAAACTGCGCCCGCGCCTGGTATGTCTCGGAGGAGAAGCTGGAGCCGCGCATGGGCGAGCGTTTTGACGAGCCGATTGCCGATTTTGAGCAGCCGCTGGCCCCGGCGCGCGATGCAGCTTTGGCCCACACTGCGCTGGCAGATTGGGACCGGGACGAGCCGATCGCATCCTTCCTGCTGCGCCACCCGGAACACCGCCACACCGTGCGCCGGGCGCAGATGAGCCGGGTTGCGCCCTATGGCGAAATCCGCAGCAATACCATCAGCGACCGGGTGCTTCCGGTCGATATGCTGCGCGCCAAGCTGTCGTTTTTCGGGGCCACCCATTTCGACCCGCGCTCCGACCGCTGGGTGCGGATCTGCATGTATGCGGGCGCGCCTTATCCCGAAGATCTGACCACCGCCAACGCGGATCTGTGGGTGTACCCGGAGGCTGAGCAATGAGCTATGCACTGAACGAAGTGGAAGCCACCGCCAAACGCGCCGCCCGCGGGGCCGGGTATGACTGGGGCCTGGCCGAGGAAGCCGCCAAGGCCACCCGCTGGCTGTGTGCGCAAGGGTTGGACGGCGCGGCGGTGCTGGCCGGGCTTCTTGAAGCGGGTCTTGCCGCGGACCTGCCTGCCCATGTGCCGCAAGGCTTGCAGGCGGAGTGGCGGGCAGCCGCGCCGCTTTGCCCGCTGGCTGCCGGTGCGGCCCTGTCGGATTGCGCCGCCCGGTTGCAATCTGCGCCGCTGGCCATCGCGCAGGTCGCACATCCCGCAATGATCCTGCCCTTTGCCGCCATGGCCGCCCGCCAGCTTGGCGCCTGCGTCACTGTCGAGGGCGATAGTTTTCAGGCGGTCACCGATGGCATCGGCCTGCAATGCGAAGGCACCCTGCCGGAAATGGCGGACAAGCTGACCGTTCGCGCCGCGGGCAGCCTTGCAAATGCAAACCCAAGCCAATCCCGCGCGGCACCGGAGGAGGCGGCTTGGGCCGTGCTCAACCGTTTTGCCCACAAAACCTACGCTCCGGCCACCGAGGAGTCGCGCTTGCTGGGCGCCGGCGCCGGGTTGTCGGACAACGACTGAAGAGGCCTCTTACATGACCGAATCCAGAACTATGTCCCTCGCCGAGATCGAGGACCTGTCCTTCCGCGCCCTGGTGGCGGCAGGCACGTCTGAAGCCAATGCCCGGCCCCTGGCCGTCGCAACAGCCGCCACCGAAGCGGATGGCGTGGCCAGCCATGGCCTCGCCTATATCCCGATCTATGCCGAGCATGTGCAATGCGGCAAGGTGGACGGGCAGGCGGCACCGGTTCTGACCCGCCCGCGCCCCGGCGTCGTGGCGGTGGATGCCGCCACCGGCTTTGCCCATTCCGCCATCGACATTGGGTTCGAGGCGCTGATCCCGGCAGCGCGGGAGCAGGGCATCGCGGTGCTTGCAATCCGCAACAGCTACAACTGCGGCGTGCTGGGCTACCACACCACCCGCCTGGCCCGCGCCGGGCTGGTGGGTCTGGGCTTTACCAACGCGCCGGCCTCGATCGCGCCCTCGGGCGGCAGCAAGCCGGTGGTCGGCACCAACCCGTTCTCGGTTGCCGTTCCCGGCGAGGATGGCGAGCCGGAACTGCTGATCGACCAGAGCGCCAGCACCATCGCCAAGAGCGAGGTGATGAAGCACGCCCGCGAGGGCAAGGAGATCCCGCTGGGCTGGGCGCTGGATGCCAACGGCAATCCGACCACCGATCCGGACGCGGGCCTCAAGGGTTCGATGGCACCCTCGGGCGGCTACAAGGGCGTGGGTGTTGCGCTGCTCACCGAAATCATGGCCGCCGCGCTGACCGGCGCCACGCTCGGCATCAATGCCTCGCCGTTCTCGGGCACCGCAGGCGGGCCGCCCAAAACCGGCCAGATGTTCATCGCAATCGACCCTGCTGCGACAGCAAATGACGCTTTCGGTGCTGGAATGGCCGGGATCGTGGAAGCGGTGCGCGGCCAAGCCGGCGCACATCTGCCCGGAGACGGGCGGCGGGCAAAACGCTTGCAGGCCCGCCGAGACGGCGTCGCTGTCAGTGTTGCAACGCTGGCAAGGATCGAAGCCCTGCTGGGCTGACGCCAGACTCCGGCGGTTGCGCGAACCGCCGGACAACCCGCACCCCGGTGCGGCACGTGCGAAACGGGAGGAAACGCATGTCAATAAAGCAACCTTTTACGGATCTTGAGATCAAGACCTCAGACGAGGGCTTCTATAAGGGGCACAGCGTCGAGATCGCCTTGCTCAGCAAGGGGATCATGGTCGCCCTGGTTCTCTGGGCCCTGGTCTGGCCGGCTAACGCCACGGGCGTTCTGGGCAGCCTCAACTGGCGGATCCTCGAGGATTTCAACGCCTTCTACATCATCATCGTCGGTTTCTTCGCCTTTTTCCTGTTTGTGGTTGCCGCTTTGCCGCAAACCGGTAAGCGGATCATGGGGGGACCGGGCCAGGGCAAGGAATTCTCGGACTTTTCCTGGTTCTCGATGATGTTCGGCGCCGGTCTGGGCGTCGGCCTGATGGTTTTTGCAACCGCTGAGCCGCTGGGCCTCTGGGGCTCCAACCCGGTGGTTCTGGCGCAGGAAGTGACCGCCAACACCGAGGAAGCCATCCAGTCCGGCTTCCGCTACACGTTCCTGCATTACGGCTTCCACGCCTGGGCAATCTACGTTGTGACAGGCCTGTCGCTGGCCTACTACGCCTATACCCGAGACATGCCGCTGACCATCCGCACCGCGCTGACGCCGCTGTTCGGCAAGCTGATGAACGGCTTCCTGGGCCACGTCGTTGACGTGCTGGGTGTTGTCGCCACCATCCTGGGCGTTTCCGTGACCATCGGCTTCGGCGTTTCCCAGTTCGTGGACGGCGTTTATGCCATCACCGGCATGGAATGGATGATGGACATGAGCGGCGACGCGCCTGCGCCGGGCACAGTTGGCCTGCTGGCCGGCCTGTTCGCGATCATGGGCCTTTCGATCATCTCGGCGGTCTCCGGCGTCGGCCGCGGCGTGAAGTATCTGTCGAACCTGAACCTGGTTCTTTCGATCATCCTGCTGCTGACCTTTGTGGTCTTCGGCTCCTTCATGTTCGCCATGACCACTTATGCCTCGGCTTTCGTGGACTACATCCTGCACTTCACCTCGCTGAGCTTCGGCGCCTACGGCCCGCAGTCGGCAGCGGACTTCGCGGCAGCACTGCCAGCGGAGGCAGCGCCTTACGCAGATGCTCTGCGCGGCGGTGCAACCAATGCCTGGGGCTCGTTTGACGGCTTCAAATCCGGGCTGGAAGGCGAAGCAGCTGCTCTGTCCGACGACGTTCTGGCAGCAACCTATGCAGCTGGTGAAGCACAGCGCCAGTTCGGCTGGCAGGCAGGCTGGACCACCTTCTACTGGGCTTGGTGGATCGCGTTCTCGCCCTTCGTGGGCCTGTTCCTGGCGCGCATTTCCCGCGGCCGTTCGGTGCGTGAGTTCATCCTCGGCTGTGTGATCGCACCGGCACTGGTCTGCTTTGCCTGGATGACCATCCTGGGCGGCACCGCCATCGACCTGGAACTGAACGGTGCGGCAGAAGGCGCTATCATCGGTGCCTCGAACACCGCCAAGCTGTTCGTGACCCTGCAGAGCATGATCGACGGCGGCCTGCTGTCCGGCATCACCATCATGTGCGTGGTGCTGATTATGACCTTCCTGGTCACATCGGCGGACTCCGGCATCCTGGTGATGAACACCATCATGTCCGGCGGCGACCAGAATATCGGCAATAAGCACAAGATTGTCTGGGGGCTGATCCTGACCGCAGTCATTGGCACCCTGCTGTTTGCAGGCAAGCAGAATGGCGGGGCCGACCCGATGGAAGCGCTGAAAAGCGCGATGATCATCGGAGCACTGCCCTTCACCATGGTTATGGGCCTGATGTGCGTGTCCCTGGCCAAGGCGCTGTTCCGCGACGGCCAGCGTGAGAAGGCCGCGGCGCCCGCTGAGTAAAACCAAAACATCAGGCAGCGCTGCGGCGTTGCCTGGGTGTCACACAAACGCCCTTCGGCAGAAGGGCCGGGAAGCCGGAGGAGAGATCCTCCGGCTTTTTACTGGCCGCGCAGCGACGGAAAAAGGCGCGCAAAATAAAGCGCCCCGGACATCCGGGGCGCTGCTCTTTCTTTGCAGTCAGGAGCTTCAGGCCGCCAAATCGAACCGGTCGGCGTTCATCACCTTGACCCAGGCGGCCACGAAGTCGCGCACAAAGCTCCCGGCGCCATCGTCCTGCGCATAAACCTCTGCCAGCGCCCGCAGCTGCGAGTTGGAACCGAACACGAGATCAGTGCGGGTACCGGTCCATCTGACGGCGCCGCTGGACCGGTCGCGGCCCTCATAGGTGCCGTCGCCAGCCGGTTTCCACTCCACCCCCATATCGGTGATGGCGGTGAAGAAGTCAGTGCTCAGAACGCCAACCCGGTCGGTAAAAACACCGTGCTTGGAGCCGCCGTGGTTGGCGCCCAGCACCCGCAGCCCGCCGATCAGCGCTGTCATCTCCGGCGCGCCAAGGGTCAGCAGCTGGGCCCGGTCCACCAGCATCTTCTCGGCCGGCACGGCATAGTCCGCCTTCTGGTAGTTGCGGAAGCCATCGGCCTCCGGCTCCAGCACCTCAAAGTTCTCAACATCTGTCTGCTCCTGCGTGGCATCGGTACGCCCGGGGGTAAGGGGCACCTCCACCGGGTGGCCCGCAGCCTTGGCAGCCTCTTCCACGCCAACGCAGCCGGCCAGCACGATCAGGTCTGCCATCGACACTTTCCTGCCGCCCGTTGCGGAGGAGTTGAACTCGCTCTGGATCTGCTCCAGTGCTTTCAGCACCTTGGCCAGCTTGGCAGGCTCGTTCACCTCCCAGTCCTTCTGCGGTGCCAGCCGGATGCGGCCGCCATTGGCGCCGCCGCGCATGTCGGAGCCGCGGAAGGTCGAGGCCGAGGCCCAGGCGGTGGAGACCAGCTCAGAGACCGAAAGCCCGGTGTCCAGGATCTTGGCCTTCAGTTGCGACACGTCCTGAGCATCCACCAGCGCGTGATCCACCGCCGGCACCGGATCCTGCCACATCAGGTCTTCGGCAGGCACGTCTGGCCCCAGATAGCGCGACTTCGGCCCCATGTCGCGGTGGCACAGCTTGAACCAGGCGCGGGCAAAGGCATCGGCGAACTTCTCCGGGTTGGCATGGAAATCGCGCGAAATCTTCTCGTATTCCGGGTCCATCCGCAGCGACATGTCGGCGGTGGTCATCATCGGCGCGTGCTTCTTGCTGGGGTCGTGGGCATCCACCACCATATGTTCCGGCTTCACGTCCTGCGCCTGCCACTGATGGGCGCCGGCCGGGCTTTTGACCAGTTTCCATTCATAGCCGAACAGCACGTCGAAATACCCCATGTCCCAGGTGGTCGGGTTCGGCTTCCAGGCGCCTTCGATGCCTGATGTGGTGGTGTCACCGCCCTTGCCGGTGCCATGCGCATTGGCCCAGCCAAAGCCCATCTGCTCCATCGCGCCTGCTTCCGGCTCTGCGCCCACCAGCTCCGGGTCGCCAGCGCCATGCGCCTTGCCGAAGGTGTGGCCGCCGGCAACCAGCGCCACGGTTTCCTCGTCGTTCATGCCCATGCGCCCAAAGGTGTCGCGCACGTCCCGGCCGGAGGCCACCGGATCCGGGTTTCCGTCAGGGCCTTCAGGGTTCACATAGATCAGGCCCATCTGCACCGCCGCCAGCGGGTTCTCGAGGTCCCGTTCGCCGGAGTAGCGGCTGTTCGCCTGATCGCTGGTTGCAAGCCATTCGGTCTCGGCGCCCCAGTAGATATCCTCCTCCGGCTCCCAGACATCTTCGCGGCCGCCGCCAAAGCCGAATACCGGGCCGCCCATCGACTCAATGGCGCAGTTGCCCGCCAGGATCATCAGGTCCGCCCAGGAGATCCTGTTGCCGTATTTCTTCTTGATCGGCCACAGCAGGCGGCGCGCCTTGTCCAGGTTGCCGTTGTCCGGCCAGGAATTCAAAGGCGCAAAGCGCTGGTTGCCGGTGCCGCCGCCGCCGCGCCCGTCCTGCTTGCGGTAGGTGCCCGCGCTGTGCCAGGCCATGCGGATGAACAGCCCGCCATAGTGGCCGTAATCGGCGGGCCACCAGTCCTGGCTGTCGGTCATCAGCGCAAACAGGTCCTTCTTCACCGCCTCCAGGTCGAGTTTTTTGAATTCCTCCCGGTAGTTGAAATCCGCCCCCATCGGGTTCGACTTGGGGGAATGCTGGTGCAGGATTTTCAGGTTCAGCTGGTTCGGCCACCAATCCTGGTTGGTGGTGCCGCCGGCATCGGTGTTCAGCGCCGCACCGTGTATCACCGGGCATTTTCCTGCGGGGGTATTTCCGTCCATTTCCATCTCCGATCGTGGCTTCAATTGTTTGAACTGCGATGTGGGGGAAGCCGCCCGGAACTTATCCGCAAAGCCGGGCGCCGCTTGGAAATGCAAGCGGGGCTCAGGCCGCCCGAGCCGGGTCTCCCTGTCTTTCTGCTCTTGAGGCTAGCAGGGAAAATTCATTGGGATAAGTTGCATTTATTCATCGCTCTGATAATAAAATCTTATGATTAACGTGACCCTCCGCCAGATGCGCTACTTTGAGGCGCTGGCCCAGCATCGCCACTTCGGCCGCGCGGCGGACGCCTGTGCCGTCTCCCAGCCTGCATTGTCTGTTCAGATCAAGGAGTTGGAGGAGGCGTTGGGCGTCCAGCTGGTGGAGCGCGGCGCGCGTCAGGTGCGGCTCACCAGCTTTGGCGAGGATCTGGCGTCCCGTGTACGCGGCATTCTGCGCTCGGTGGATGAGCTGGGTGAGCTGGCGCGGGCGTCGCGCGACGGCCTGGCGGGGCGGCTGCGGATCGGGGTGATTCCCACCATCGCGCCTTATCTGCTGCCCTCCATCGTGGGGACCCTCACCCGGCAGTACCCGGAGGCCGACATCCGGGTCCGCGAAACCGTGACCCCCAAGCTGCTGGAAGAACTGGGGGAGGGGCGGCTGGACACTGCCATCGTGGCGCTGCCGGTGTCTGAGCCCGCTTATGAAGAGGTGCCGATGTTTTCAGAGGATTTCGTGCTGGTGCGCCCGGGGCAGGATGCGGGCACCCCGGTTCCCGGCCCGGATGGCCTGCGAGAGATGCGCCTCCTGCTGCTGGAGGAGGGGCATTGCTTCCGTGACCAGGCGCTGTCCTTCTGCAACATGCAATCCGCTGCCCCGCGGGAGCTGCTGGACGGCAGTTCCCTGTCGACACTGGTTCAGATGGTTAGCGCCGGGATCGGGGTGACGCTGATCCCGGAAATGGCGGTGCCGGTGGAAACCCGCTCTGCGGAGGTATCGGTTGCCCGCTTCCGGGAACCGCAGCCCTCGCGCACCATCGGCATGATCTGGCGCCGCAGCAATCCGCTGGCACGGCAACTGATGCAGGTGGCTGAGGTGGTCCGCCAGGCCGCTGACGGCCTGCGGTCCAGCTATGCACCAATGGGCTGACGCGGGGCAGAGGGGGGCGCCGTCGTGATGCCCACTGGCTGCGTGGCCGCGCGGCAGGGCAGATGCATCAGGAGCAGATGTCTTGGGAATGGTGCGTATTCAGCACGCTTGCATGCGTTTTTGCGGCTCACTGTTTCCCGCGGCGCGCTGCTTTGTTAACGTACTATTAATAATCAAAAGACGAAGCAGGCATACAGGCAGATGAAGACGGGCTTTCGTGGCACGTTTGTTATTTCCTGGTCGCAAACCGAGATCGACGGCCTCCCGGCCGCGCCGAAGGACGCCCTTGAAGCGGGGGCCGCTTGGTGCTGGCAAGGAGACGCTGTGCAGGTGGATGGCCCAGCAGGGCTGTTGCGGCTGGATAGGGCAAACGGCGAAGCAGAACTGCGCCGCCGGGCGGCACGCTCGGTGCGCAGGCTGGTGGGGGCTGCGGTGCAGAACCGGACCGATGTCGACGCGGTCGAAATCGAAGAGCCGCTGATGGACAGCTGGTTTGTTGTCACCAATGGAGTGCAAAGCTTCACCGCAACGCTGATCGGGGCAGGGCCGGGTCAGTACCCGCTCTTGATGTTCGTCGATGAACTGCCGCCGCGCAGCACCGACCTATGGGTGGTGCATCATTCACTTGGTACTATTAGCGCAAACCGGCCCCAAGGGGAAACCGGGGTGATCTGTTTTACCCCCGGCACCCTGATCGCCACACCCGGCGGGCCGCAGCGGGTGGAGCAATTGCGCGAAGGCGAAAAGGTGCAGACCCGCGACAACGGCGTGCAGGAAATCCTCTGGATCGGCACCCGACGGATCAGCGGCGCACGGCTTTATGTCATGCCGCAGTTGCGGCCGGTCCGCATCCAGGCGGGGGCCTTGGGCATCGACCGGCCGGAGCGGCAGCTGCTGGTCTCCCCCGATCACCGGATGCTGTTGCGCGGTGCCCGTGTGCGGGCATTGTTCAACACACCCGAGGTGCTGGTCGCTGCTGGCGATCTGGTCAATGGCGCCACCATCCATACCGACACCTCTGTGCGCGAGGTCACCTATATCCACCTGATGCTGGCCGATCACCAGGTGCTCTGGGCAAACGGGGTGGAAACAGAGAGCTTCCATCCCTCCAACGCATCGCTGACCGCACTGAGCGGGTCCGACAGGGAACGCCTGTTCCGCCTGCAGCCGGAGCTGGAGCGCGACCCGCTGGCCTACGGTGCCCATGCCCGTCGCAATCTCTCCCCTTCGGAGGCGGCGATTCTGGCGCATGAAGCAGCCTGAAGACTTTATCCGGCAAGGTCCGAATGCTATTTCGCGGCCCAGACCGGGTTTCGCTGCAGATTTCCTGCCGAACACGCAATCGCCGTGTTGACTCTGCCCCGTCCCCCTATATAAGCGCGGCTTCATTGGTGTTGGTGGCCCCCGCAAGGGGATCCCTGTCATGCCGCAAGGCAAGAGGACAACGCCCTTCGAAACCCTATACGAAGGAGATCAGCCGTGACCAAACGCACGTCTGCCAAGTACAAAATCGATCGCCGCATGGGCGAAAACATCTGGGGCCGCCCTAAGTCCCCGGTCAACCGCCGCGACTACGGCCCTGGCCAGCACGGCCAGCGCCGCAAGGGCAAGCTGTCCGACTTCGGCATCCAGCTGCGCGCCAAGCAGAAGCTGAAAGGCTACTACGGCGACCTGACCGAAAAGCAGTTCCGCCGCATCTACGGCGAAGCCGAGCGTGTTAAGGGCGACACCGGTGAAAACCTGATCGGCCTGCTGGAGCGCCGCCTGGACGCCGTCGTCTACCGCGCCAAGTTCGTGCCGACCGTGTTCGCCGCCCGCCAGTTCGTCAACCACGGCCACGTCCTGGTCAACGGCAAGCGCGTGAACATCCCCTCCTACCGCGTGAAGGAAGGCGACGTGATCGAGGTCCGCGACAAGTCCAAGCAGATGGTTGCCGTTCTGGAAGCCGTTCAGCTGGCTGAGCGCGATGTGCCGGATTACATCGAAGCCGACCACTCCAAGATGACCGCGACCTTCGTGCGCACCCCGTCCCTGGGCGACGTGCCGTACCCGGTTGTGATGGAACCGAACCTGGTCGTCGAATTCTACGCCAAGAACTAAGCCTGCTGCCCGCTGGGGCACACGGCGGAAGGGCTGTCCATTCGGGCAGCCCTTTTTCGTGTCAGCAGGGGCAGATCAGCAGTTTCTCGTCAGTAGGTCAGTTCCCCGGTTGCCTCGCGGATTTTCCACACCGACTTGGCTGCCCGGGCCATCTGGTTCTTGACCGCCTTGTAGATTGTCGGCTGCTTCATCATTTCTTCAAGGTCATCCTTGTCCTTGTATTTCACAAGGTTCTTGCCGGCCCCCTTGAGGAAGGTGGTAATCACCTTCTTCGGCCCGGACGGCACCTTTGCCGCTGCCCGGAACAGTGCTTCGACAAACCCCATGGCGAAACTGGCGTTGAGCATCTCTACCAGCATGGCCTGGGCAAAGCCGCAGTCTTCCTTGCTGAAGTCCTTTGCCGCCACGCTTGTCTTGCCGTAGAGCCAGGTGATGATGGCATGCGCCTGCTGAGGTTTCAGAACAATCTTCTTGGGTTTCTTCAGTCTGGCCATGAGTGCCTCCCAAATGGAACTGCAAAAGCCTATGGTGCGGGCCGTTAAATAAGAAATTCCTAACGGCGATCAGCTTGCACGTGTGGTGCCGCATTTTCAACCTTTGTGTTCCGGACCGCCCTGACGGCATTTCCCGGTATGCGCACCGACGGCGAAGCTTTATGCTGTTGTTGGGAAAAAGAGGGAGATTGAGATGAAAGCTCTGTTCAGCGCAGCCGCGGCCGCAGCTCTGATGCTCGCCGCCGCAGCCGGTGCGGCACCGTTGAAGCTGACGCCGGCAAATCCGCAGCCCTCCAGCGTCAAGCCTGGCTTGGCGGTGGTCTACGCCTATCCGCAGGATGTGAAGACATTGGCCGAAGCCTCCTCCGCGCTGAAGATCGGCAGCGAAACGGGCCGCCCGATTGCCGGGCTGGACAACCGCGACACTGAGGAGGGGCAGAACACCCTGACCGCCAAGCGGCCGATGCATGTGGCGGCGCGCATCACTGGCTATGTAAAGCTGGACACGCCCGGCATCCACAACATCGACTTTCTGACCAACGACGGCCTGCTGGCCAAAATCGGCGGTCAGGTGGTGGGTGAATTCGATGGCCGCCAGTCCTGCGACAGCACCATCGTGACCGAGGTCGAGGTTCCTTCACCCGGCTGGTATCCCGTCGACATCCTCTATTTCCAGCGCCTCGGCACCGCCTGCCTGCACATGCGGATGGGACCGGACGGCAAACGCCCGAAATGGATGAAAAACAGCGCCTTCGGGCACTGACAGCCTTGACCGCAGGGCAGGGGGCTGCCCCCTGCCTCTGCCCTCACAGGGGCAGCGGCCGCCCCTCCGCGATGGCCTCCATCGCAAAGTAGGAGGTCACACTGTCCAGCTCGACGCCTGAAATCAGCCGCTGATAGACCTTGTCATAGCTGGCCATGTCCTCGGTCACCACTTTCAGCTGATAGTCGTAGTCGCCACCGATGCGGTGGAAATCCACCACCTCGGGAATGGTCAGCACATGGCGGCGGAATTTCTGCAGCCAGTCCGCCGAGTGATGCCGGGTGCGCAACAGCACGAACACCACCAGATCCAGCCCCAGCTGCTTGCGGTCCAGCCGCGCGGTGGAGCCTTTCAGCAGCCCGCTGTCGTTCAGCGCCTTCAGCCGCCGCCAGCAGGCGTTCTGCGACAGCCCCACCTTGTCGGCCAGATCCCGCTGCGACAGGCTGGCGTCCTCTTGCAGGGCCCGCAGGATGGCGCGGTCAATATTGTCTGCATTTTTGCTCATTGGTCGATCATATGACACAAAGATTGTGCAATCTACTCAGTAATTGATTAAGTTTTTGCGCCAATTCCCGTTCACCATGCCTCAACAGATTTCGGAGGCGCGACATGACCCTGGCAGCATTCAAACAGACAATCCGGCAAGCAGCGCAGGACGGCACCCTTGGCCGCAGCGTGATTGGCGACGGGGTGATGATCCCCGGCCTCGATGGCGATGTGCCGCTGGTATACGCCGATTACGTCGCCTCCGGCCGGGCGCTGCGCCAGGTGGAGGATTTCGTGGCAGGCCAGGTGCTGCCATTCTATGCCAACTCCCACACCGAGGCATCCTACTGCGGCATGCAGATGACCCGCCTGCGCCGCGAGGCGCGCAGCGAGATCGCCCGGATCACCGGCGCCACGCCGGAGGATGCGGTGATCTTCACCGGCTCGGGCGCCACCGCAGGTCTCAACCGGCTGGTCAGCCTGTTCGGTGTAAACGAGGCCGCCCGCCCGGTTGTCTTCATGGGCCCCTATGAGCACCACTCGAACATTCTGCCCTGGCGCGAGAGCAAGGCCGAGGTCGTCGAGATCCCCGAAGCGGAGGAGGGCGGACCGGATCTGACAGTGCTGGAACTGGCGCTCAAGCAGCACGCGGGCAGCGACCTGAAAATCGGCAGCTTCTCTGCCGCCTCCAACGTGACCGGCATCGTGACCGATCCCGACCCCATCAGCCGCCTGCTGCGTGAACACGGGGCGCTGTCGGTCTGGGACTATGCCGGCGGCGGCCCATACCTGCCCATCGACATGGGCGGCAACGGCGCGGCGCGCAAGGACGCCGTTGTGGTCTCGCCGCATAAATTCCCGGGCGGCCCCGGCGCCTCCGGCGTGCTGATCGTCAATCAATCAGCGGTGCGCCGCCGCTGCCCGTCCTGGCCCGGCGGCGGCACCGTCAGCTTCGTCTCCCCCTGGCGGCATGAATACAGCCAGGATCTGGCCGCCCGCGAGGAGGCCGGCACCCCCAACGTGATCGGCGACATCCGCTCCGCGCTGGCGTTCCTGGTCAAGGAGGCCGTGGGCCAGGAACAGATCGAAGCCCGCGAAGCCAAATCCGCGCAGATGGCCTGGGACGGCTGGTCGGCCAACCCGCGCCTGCGCATCCTCGGCCACCGCGACGCGCACCGGCTGCCGATCTTTTCCTTTCTGGTCTCCGATGGCGATGGAAACCCGGTGCACCAGCAGCTGTTCACCCGCATGCTGAGCGACGTCTACGGCATCCAAGCCCGCGGCGGCTGCGCCTGTGCAGGCCCCTATGCGCACCGTTTGCTGGGTATCAATCAACCGGAATCGGAAACCCTGTTTGCGGACCTGCAGGCCGGTGAAGAGATGAAGAAGCCGGGCTGGGTGCGGCTCAACTTCTCCTATCTGATGGAGGAGGAAACTGCGCAATACATCATCAATTGCGTCAATGAGCTGTCGATGAAGGCGGGGGAGATTGCAGCCCGATACAACGCCGACCCCGCGACCGCGCGGTTCAAGGCTCAGGCGGCCTAACCCCAGCTGAACGGGTGCTTTCCCGCTTCGGGGAAGCACCTCACATGCATGCGACATGTAGGTGCCGGCCCCCGCATTTTAAAGGGGAAAGTCTATTCCAAATCCCCCGCGACCGCAGCGCGCCGCCGTGGCAGGCTTGAACCAGTAGTTAATTGGTTGGAGCAAAGTCATGGCTCTCAAGCTGTCCGCCCCCGTCGGCGACAAGAAACGGATTACCAAGCCGGACCCGAAAACCGGCGAAAGCAAATTCAAACCGGTCAAGAACGCCCCCGCGGATGTCGAACTCGTCCGCCTGATGCTCAAGGCAAACGGCTATCCCGTCGAGATCAGCACCAAATGCGACTCCGGGCTGATCAGCACCATCAAGGATTTCCAGAAGAAGAAACTGGGCTTCAGAAAGCCCGACGGCATCGTTGATCCCGGCATGCGCACCTGGAACGCGGGCCTGCCCAAGCTGGCAGCGATGCATGCCGCCGACACCAAGATTGAGCGGGTCGAGGTGGTCGAGAACGGCAAGACCAAGCTGATCACGGTCGCTGAGTTCGAGGCCGGGCAGGAGGAGTTGCGCCGCAAGCTTCTGGCCAAGGCCAACATGATGTACGGCCAAGCGGAATCCTGGGTGGACTTCTGCAATGAGGTGGAGAACACCCGCCAGGGCAACGAAACCTTTCTGAATGCGCTGACCGAATTTGCCGTCAGCATGGTCAATGACAAGACCGATCCGCCCTGGACCCCGATCCTGAATGCGCGGTCCGAGGCAAGCTTGCTCAAGACATTGACCAGCAAGAAGAAACCGGACTGGAAAAAGGTCTACAAGCAGGACGTCAAGGCGACCAAGGCCTATAACAAGGGCGGCAAGGCCTTCAAGAAGTTCATCGACCAGCGGATCGCCACGGCCGGCGGTATCGTCTGGAAACTGGAAGTGGTGCGCGAGGTTTCCTTTGCCGTGGTCGAAACCTACATGACCGCGCGTCTTGTGGCGACCAAGGGAATGTCACCGGCCAAGGCCCACGCTATCGCCGCTGCCAGCACCGAGGCGCTGAAATCCAGCGCAGGCCAGCTGGGTGAGCATCTGGCAGGCAACAAGGTCACCTGGGACGGGGCCGCCAAGAAAGTCTTCATCGACAGCTTCATCGCTGGCCTCGCGGGCGCAGCGGGCGGCAAGCTGACCGCCAAGCTGTCCGCGGGCCTTGCCGATGACTTGGCCAAGGCCGCAGCTTCCAAGCTGTCGCGCGAGATGCCCAAGAAGGCGGTGAAGGTATTCTTCGAAAAGTTCCTGAAATCCAAGGCTGGTGAAGCCATGGTGACAGAAGCCTTGAAGGAAACCATCGGCCTGGCCAAGCCCCTGATCGAAAAGGGCCGCCCGCCGAACACCAAGGAGATCAAGGAAAGCATCGCCAAGATCCTGACCGCTGGCATCATGTCCGCAGGTGCCGGCAAGGTGCTCGACAAATTCTCTTCCGGTTTCACTTCGGGCGCCGAGAAGTTCCTCAAGACCAAACTGGCCCCTGCCGCCATGGAGGGCGCGGTCAAGAAGGATCTGATCGCCAAATACGGCACCAAGGCGACCGAGGATTTCATCAAGCTGCATGGTGAAGCTGTGTATGGCGAAATCGCCAAGCAGATTTCCGGCAAGACGCTCAGCAAATATGCAGGCGAGGCGCTGAATGGGGCGGATGGCTCGCAATCGGCCTCGACCATGCAGAAACAAGCCAATGAGGCGATGCGCAAGGACATGGAGCTGCGCAAGCAGATCCAGAAGATCATCATGGCAGAGGCCAAACGCAAAATGCCCAAGGGCGCAGCCGCGCATTAACGCGAGCATGCGGCCGGGGCAGGCTGCCGCTGGGGGGTGGCAGCAAGGGGGAAGCGTCATCTTGGTGCTTCCCCGCCAGCGATTGGGCCGTTATGACGGGTTGGAATTAAGGAGCCCGTATTATGACCCAACTCACACCGCAGCCCGGTATCATGGACATCGCCCTCTATCAGGGCGGGGCTGCCCATGTGAAAGGGGTGAGCAATGTTGTGAAGCTCTCCTCGAACGAGAACCCCTTTGGCCCCAGCCCGCGCGCCGTCCAGGCGATGCAGGACGCGGCGGCCAATATGCACCGCTATCCCAGCTCGGACCACGGCGCATTGCGGCAGGCGATCGGCGAGGTGCACGGGCTGGATCCGGAGCAGATCATCTGCGGCGCCGGCAGCGACGAAATCATCGCCTTCCTGTGCCAGGCCTATGCCGGCCCGGGCGACGAGGTGCTGTATACCGAACACGGCTTTGCCATGTACCGCATCAGCGCGCTGGCCGCTGGCGCCACCCCGGTAGAGGTGAAGGAGCGCGAGCGGGTCACCGATGTGGATGCGCTGCTGGCGGGCTGCACCGCCAGGACCAGGCTGGTCTTCATCGCCAACCCCAACAACCCCACCGGCACCATGATCAGCGAGGCCGAGGTGGCCCGCCTGGCCGATGGCCTGCCCGATGGCGCGCTCTTGGTGCTGGATGGAGCCTATGCGGAATATGTGGAGGGCTTTGATGCAGGCGCCGCGCTGATCGCCGCCCGCAGCAACGTCTTCATGACCCGCACCTTCTCCAAGATCTACGGCCTGGGCGGCGCCCGGATCGGCTGGGGTTACGGTCCCAAGGAGATCATCAACGTGCTGAACCGGGTGCGCGGTCCGTTCAACGTCTCCAGCACCGCGCTGGCGGGCGCTGAGGCCTCTGTGCGCGATACGGATTATGTCGATCACTGCCGGTCCGAGAACGCCAAGTGGCGCGCCTGGCTCGCCAATGCGCTGGCCGAACTCGGGGTGCCCTCGGACGTCTCCAGCACCAACTTCATCCTGGCCCGCTTCTCCAGCCAGGCAGAGGCGGAAGCCTGTGATCTCTACCTGCAAGCACAGGGCCTGATCGTGCGCCGGGTGGCGGGCTACAACCTGCCCACCGCGCTGCGTATCACCATCGGCGATGAGGACTCCTGCCGCCGCATCGAGCAAGGCGTCAAAGCGTTCAAAGAGGGGCAGGCATGAGCGAACAAGTCTACGGCCGTGTCGCGCTGATCGGGCTGGGCCTGATCGCGTCCTCGATGTTCTGGGCGATAAAGCGCGCCGGGCTGGCAGGCGAGGTAACCGGCTACGCCCGCAGCCTTGAGACCCGCGAAACCGCCCGCCGCATCGGCCTCTGCGACCGCGTCTGCGACAGCGCGCGGGAAGCGGTGCAGGACGCTGACCTGGTGGTGCTTTGCGTCCCCGTCGGCGCCATGGGGCCTGTGATGGAAGACATCGCCCCGGTGCTGAAACCCGGCGCCACGGTCTCCGATGTGGGCTCAGTCAAACGCCATGTGATCGAGGCGGTGCAGCCGCATATCCCCGAAGGTGTGCATTTTGTGCCCGCCCACCCGCTTGCAGGTACCGAGCATTCCGGCCCCGAATCCGGCTTTGCCGAGCTGTTCGACAACCGCTGGTCGCTGCTGGTGCCGGTCGAGGGCACCGACCCGGCGGCCACCGCCCGCCTGCGCGCCCTATGGGAAGGCATGGGCGCCAATGTCGATGAGATGGACGCCGACCATCACGATCTGGTGCTGGCCGTCACCTCGCACACGCCGCACCTGATCGCCTACACGATGGTGGGCGTGGCCGACGACCTGCGCCGGGTGACCGACAGCGAGGTGATCAAATACTCCGCCGCCGGTTTCCGCGACTTCACCCGCATCGCCGCCTCGGATCCGACCATGTGGCGCGACGTCTTCCTGACCAACAAGGACGCCACGCTGGAAATCCTCGGCCGCTTCACGGAGGAGCTCTTTGCCCTGCAGCGCGCCATCCGCACCGGCGACGGCGCGCATCTGCACGATTACTTCACCCGCACCCGCGCCATCCGCCGCGGCATCATCGAAGCGGGGCAGGACACCGACGCGCCGGACTTCGGCCGGGGCCAGAAAAAATGATCCGCGCGGGCGTGCTGCTGTTGGCGGTGGTGATCAGCGGTGCGGCGCTGGCCGCAACGCCGGACGCCTCACTGGAGCCGCCCGCACGCCCGGGGGCAAACGCTGGGCTGGAGGCCGCCATATCACAGGTATCCGGCATGCACCCGGTGTCCCGTCCGCAATCGGAGCAGCGCCTGGCGGCAGCAGCCCGCCCCGCGGACCTGCCGCTGCTGGCCCCTGGTGCATCCTTGCAGCCTATTGCACGCCCGGACAGCCTGGCAGAGCGGGTGCTGTTCAAGCGCCGCCAGCGTCGCAAGGGCTCGGTCTGCGGCGACATCGATATCCAGGGCGACGACATCGGCCATGTCTCCGGCACGCTGCCCGGCTGCGGCGCCAAGGACGCGGTGCGGGTGCGCGAGATTGCCGGGGTGCGGCTCAGCCAGGCCTCGCTGATGACCTGCAACACCGCCCGCGCGCTGAAGACCTGGATCAACCGCGAGGTCGAAACCGCCTTCGGGCGCCGAGACAAGGTGGTGTCCCTGCGGGTCGCTGCCCATTATGCCTGCCGCACCCGCAACAACCGCCCCGGCGCCAAGATTTCGGAACACGGCAAAGCGCGGGCAATCGACATCTCCGGCTTTACGCTCGCCAGCGGCGAAACCGTTTCCGTTCTGTACGGCTGGCAGAACCGCAAGAGCCGCAAGAAGCTGAAAAAGATCTGGCGCGCCGCCTGCGGCCCCTTCGGCACCGTGCTGGGGCCTGAGGCCGACCGCTATCACAAGGACCACTTCCACCTGGACGTGGCCCGCCACCGCGGCGGCACCTATTGCCGCTGACGGCGGGCTCCCGCGCCTGAAAATGCCCTGAAGGGCACGTTACAGCCTTGGGCCGGGCGCGCTGCGCGCGCAATGAGTTGTTTGCTGAGAAGCGCTTCAGGTGCAGGTCTGCCCTGAAGCGCGTTCGCACCAGCATTGGGGAGTGCCTGTAAAGGGTGAACGGCGCGCTTCGCCGCCGCTGTGTGCGGCCCATGACAGACAGGCGATGACAACCGCGTCTTGCGTTCAGCGGATGATCAGCCGCGGTGCGTGGCCCAGCGGCAGCGGGCCAAGCGTGACATAGCCATCCGCAAAGCCCAGCGTGATATCGAGGTTGTGCGGGTTGCCGCGGGCTTCTGCCAGCAGGCCCAGAACCCGCTCCACCGAACTGCGCAAGGAGGGGGGCAATGCGCCGCTGCGTTCCGCCATCAGCACCAGCCCGCGCCAGTTCTCCGCCTGCAGCGCAATCTCGCCTTCAGGCAGCCCCTGGTCATCGACCGTCAGCGCGCCGGTGGCCTTGAGCCGCAGATCGCCCCAGCGGGCATCGGCCAGTTTCAGTCCGATCCGGCGCGGCTGCGGCCGCCTCTGCTCCAGCGAGTACCTGTCCCAGGGGGCGTCAAAGGCAACCGCCATCTCCAGCTTCAGCGTGTCGAACCGTTCCGGCAGCGGCGCACTGGCCGCGAGCAGCCTGCGCCAGGCAGCGCGGGGGGCAAACTCCCTGGCTTCGGCGGAAATGCGGTAGGTCTCGGGGGCGCCAGTTTGCACCATGCGCAGGTCCAGCGCAGCGCCGCTCAGCACCGCTTCGCCGCCGCGGGCAATCTGCCAGCTGTCCGCCACGGCGGCCATCTGCTCCAGTTCCAGCGCAACCCCCGGCTTCAGATGCAGGCTGGCATGCAGCCCGTCTGCGGTGATCACCGCGGTCCGATCGAAATAGGAAAGCCGCTGCGCCGTCGCCGGGAAGTGCAGCTCCAGCTGCCCGGGCCAGGCTGCCGGGCTGTCCAGCTCCAGCCAGTCCGCCCGCCAGGCGGTGCCGCTGCGGGGATCGGCCAGGGCCGGACGGCTGATCCGGGTCACATGCCGGAATGGATAGCCTTGCGTCTCGAGCCCGGCATGCTCCGCCTGCCAGCCCCGGTTTTCCTGCGCTTCGAACCAGGCGGCAATGCCGTTCTTCAACCCCCAGGCCGCCGCCGCCCAATACAGGCTCCACACCAGAAGGGCAGTAATCAGCAGTTTCGCCAGGCGCATCGGATAGCCTCTTTTGTCCGGACCAGGATTGCTGTTTATAGGGAGCGCAGGGAAAGGGCCAGACGACATGACAATGTGGGTATTCGGATACGGATCACTTCTTTGGAACCCGGGCTTCCCGGTGGCGCGGCGCGAGGTGGCGGTGCTGCACGGTTATGCCCGGTCCTTCTGCATGTCCTCGATCCATCACCGCGGCAGCGAGGAAAAGCCCGGCCTCGTGCTGGCGCTGGACGCGGTCGAAGGCGCTCATTGCAAAGGCATCGCCCTGGCGGTGGAGGCCGGCCACGAGGAGCAGACCCTGGCAGATCTGCGTGAGCGCGAGCTGATTTCATCGGCCTATCTGGAACGGGACCTGGAAGTGGAACTGGCTGATGGATCCCTGGTCACCGCCGTCACCTATGTGATCGACCCGCATCATGTGCAGTATTGCGGCGGCCTCAGCCTCGAGGAGCAGGCCCAGATCATCGCCCATGCGGTGGGCGGACGCGGCCCCAATACCGAATACCTCTACAACACCGCCGAACATCTGGCCGAGATCGGCCTGCACGACAGCGATCTTGACTGGCTGGCAGGCCGGGTGCGGGAAATCACCGCATAAAGCCTTGGCGCTTTTGACACTTTGCCTATAGGCTGCGGACGCAATACGAGCAGTCAGAAGTGTCAGGAGCCAGGCAAAATGGCGCAGCCAGACCGCAAGACCCGGCCGCAGTTCTCCCAGCCGGTGCGGCAGATCATCATGATGCTGATCGCGCTGGGGCTATCGGGGTTCGGCGCCTTTGTGGCGCTGCCGCGGGTGCTGCCGGTGTTCCAGGCCAATCCCTGGCTCAACGGCTTCATCGTCTTTGTCTTCGTGATCGGGGTGCTGGCCTGTTTCTGGCAGGTGGTGCAGCTCATCGGTTCGGTGCGCTGGATCGAACGCTTCGCGGCCGGCGACAGCCAGGACCACCGCCGCCCGCCTTCGATGCTGGCGCCGCTGGCCTCGCTTCTGGGGTCGCGCAGCGCGCGGATGCAACTGGGGTCGGCGTCCACCCGTTCCATTCTGGATTCCGTCGCCAGCCGCATCGACGAAGACCGCGAGATCACCCGCTATATTGTCAACCTGCTGATTTTCCTCGGCCTTCTCGGCACCTTCTACGGCTTGGCCACCMCCGTTCCCGCCGTTGTCGACACCATCCGCAGCTTGGCCCCGCAGGAGGGGGAGGAGGGGCTTTCTGTCTTCAACCGCCTGATGACCGGGCTTGAGGCGCAGCTGGGCGGCATGGGCGTGGCCTTCGCCTCGTCACTGCTGGGTTTGGCCGGTTCGCTGATCGTCGGCCTGCTCGAACTCTTCGCAGGCCACGGCCAGAACCGCTTTTACCGCGAGCTGGAGGAATGGCTCTCCACCATCACCCGCGTCAGCTTCTCCTCTGGCGAGGATGGCGCCAGCGACAGCGGCGTGGTTTCCCAGGTGCTCGACACCATGGCCGAGCAGATGGAGATGCTGCAGGAAATGTTTGTTGAAACCGCCGAGGGCCGCGCCGCGGTGGATCAGCGGCTGACGGAGCTGGTGGAAACCATTCAGGAGATGAACCGCCGCCAGGAGCAGACCGGCACCATCACTGCGGCGCTGGACCGGGTTGCGGTCGGGCAGGAGGCGCTGACCGAGATTCTGCGCAGCCAGAGCGAACATGGCGGCATCGACGCCGAAAGCCGGATGCGGCTGCGCTCGATCGACGTGCAGATGCTGCGCATCCTCGAAGAAATTTCCGCAGGCCGCCAGGAAAGCTTCGCCGAGCTGCGCAAGGATATCGACCTGATGATCAAGGCCTTTGCGCGCCCGCGCGGACTGTCCCGCGGCGGTCTGCCGGACCGGGGCCCGGGGGAGTAACCGATGGCCCTTTCCCGGCGCACAGGACAGCGGTTTCAGGCCTCGATCTGGCCCGGGTTCGTCGATGCGATGACCGGGCTTCTGCTGGTGCTGATGTTCGTGCTGACCATCTTCATGGTGGTGCAGTTTGTGCTGCGCGAGACCATCACAGGGCAGGAAAGCCAGCTGGATGAGCTGTCAGCCGAGGTCAGCGCCTTGGCCTCTGCCCTGGGGCTGGAGGAGCGCGAAAACAGGCGCCTGAACGCCCGGATGGGGGCGCTGACCTCGACCCTCAACACGGCCGAACAGGATCTGGCGCAGGCCCGCAGCCTGATCACCTCGCTGACCGCAGAACGCGACCGCCAGGCCGGAGAACTGGCCGAGGCCGCCAGCCGAATCACCAGTTTCGAGGCCCAGGTCGCCGCCCTGATCGCCAGCCGCGACGCGGCCCAAGCACGGGTTGCGGATCTGAGCGCCGAACGCGAAAGCCTGGAAGCGGCCCGCGCCGTGCTGCTGAGCGAGCAGGAGGCCCTGACCCTGGCGCTGGCCCAGGCCCGCGGCGAGATCGACGCCCAGGCAGAGGCAGCCCGGCTGGCCGCGGCAGAGCGTGAGGCGATGGAGGCGCTGATCGCCAGCCTTGAGGCGGAGGAGGCGGCCAACTCCGAGGAAATCGCCGGCCTGCAGGAACAGCTGAGTGCGGAGGAAGCAGCCCGGATGGTGGAGGCTGCCGCCGCCGAATCCCTTCGCGAAAAACTGCAATCCGCGGACGCGGAACTCACCGCCATGACCCTGGCGCTGGAGGCGCAGCGGCAGCAGGCGGAGGACACCCTGACCCTGCTGGCAGCCGCAGAGGCGGCAAAGCGGCAGCTGGATGCGCAGCTCACGGAACTGGAAGCAGCCCGTGCAGGCTCAGACGCCGAGGCCGGGCGGCTGGCAGCTGAACTGGCCGAGGCCAGGGCAGCTCTGGCCGCGGCGGAAACCAAGGCGGAAGATCTGGATGTCCTGCGCCAGCGGCTGCTGGCCGCCGTGGCTGCGCAGGAGGCGGCAGAGGCCGCCGCAACGGAGCAGCTGACCCAGGCCGAGGAACGCGCGGCGCTGCTGGCGCAGGTGCGGGACGCCCTGTCGCAGGAGCAGGCGGTGTCAGAGGAAGCCCGCCGCGAGACCGCGCTGCTCAATCAGCAGGTCGCGGCCCTGCGCGAGCAGCTCGGCGGCCTGCAGGCGATTCTCGACGATTACCAGGCCCGCGACGCGGCGCAGCAGGTGCAGCTGCAGAACCTCGGCCAGGACCTGAACGCGGCGCTGGCCCGCGCCGCCTCGGAAGAGCGCAAGCGGCGGCTCTTGGAAGAGCAGGAGCGCAAGCGGCTGGAGGCAGAGGCTGAGGCGCTCACCGCCAAGGCACAGGACCTTGAGCGCTACCGCTCCGAGTTCTTCGGGCGGCTGCGCGATCTCCTCGGCACCCAGGAGGGCGTGCGTATCCAGGGCGACCGCTTTGTCTTTGCCTCCGAGGTGCTGTTCCCGCCGGGCAGCGCCACCCTGTCGCCGGAAGGCCGGGTGGAGATCGCCAAGGTGGTGTCGATCCTGCAGAGCGTGGTGACGGCGATCCCGCCGGAGATCAACTGGATCATCCGGGTGGACGGGCATACCGACAGCACGCCGCTGGGGGCGCACCCGAAATTTGCCGACAACTGGGAGCTCAGCCAGGGCCGGGCGCTGTCGGTGGTGCGCTACATGGTCGAGGCGCTGGGGGTGCCGCCGTCGCGGCTGGCCGCCAACGGGTTCGGGGAGTACCAGCCGGTGAACCCGGCGGACACGCCGGAGGCCCGCGCCCAGAACCGGCGGATCGAGCTGAAATTCACCGAGAAGTGATGCCGGTAACTGCCCTCAGCAGGCGCTGCCCCGCTTGAACCGCAGATCCGGTGGGTGCAACCCGCTTCACTAATGGAGACAAGCTACTAGTTACACACGGGTTGCGGCCCCGCCGGGCAGCAGGGCCAGATATAATTTATTGCGGATGCGGGCTTTATCAAATCCGGCCGCCAGGTTTACCGGCCCCGGCATAAGTGCCAAAGGCGGGCGCGGGGGCTCCCGCCCGGCGCCAATCCGCCCTGCAAGGGCGGCTGCGCCCGTTGGGCCGGGCAGCCGCGCCGCGGCTGCAGGACGGTTTCCCGGGCTGTGCGCTATTGGGCCGCGATGGTCATGCTGCGCTGGAAGCGGGCAATTTCCTGCCCGTCCCGGAGCAGGCGGGCCACGCCGGTATAGCTGCCCGCAGGCCATTGCCCGCCGCGCAGGCGCCGCCCGGCGGCACGATAGAATTGCGCCTGGTTCTTTTGAAGCGCCTCGCTGTGAGAGACAAAGTCTCCGCCGGGGCCGGTCACATTCAGTTCTAGCAGGTCGCCGGCCTGGCCGCCAAAGGCGTAGGCCCAGAACACAAAGGCCGGTGCATCCGGCGGCAACGGCGCCTCATCGGCCGTCCCGGTCTTGACGGAGCCGTAGTCAGGGATGGCTGTGCTGAAGCCTGCCCCCAGAACGCCGCCCGCTTGATAGGGCGGAAGGCTGGCCCACAGCGTCTGGCCCGGCAGGTCGCCGCAGGTTTCCAGGGCATCCGGGGAGAAAGGGTCAACGACCGCGCCATCCTTGCGCACCGACAGATGCAGATGCGGGAATTGTGTTTTGCCCGAGAGCCCAACCTCGCCCAGCACATCGCCGGCTTTCACCTTCTGGCCGCTTTCCACCCGGACCGAGCCGCGCTTCATGTGGCAGTACTGGGTTTCCCAGCCGCCGCCGTGGCGCAGCACCACGCCGTTGCCGCACTCCTTGCCGTCGATCTCAGCCGCGTTTGCGTCCGTTGCATATTGATCCGGCATGCTGTTGCGGGTGCCGAGGACAACGCCATCTGCGGCGGCACGAACCGTCGCACCAGCCTGCATGTCGGACAGATAGGGCAGGGCGATGTCGGTGCCCTTGTGCCCGTCATAGCTGAGCGTGCCGCAGGTGAAGTCACGGGCACCCGACCCGGGATCGCGGTCGACGAACTGCTGGATGTGGCAGCTTTCGCCCAGGGTGCAGTCCACCGGAAACCGCAATCGGAAATCGCCCGCCGCGGCGGGCGCGGCGAGCGATATGGAGGTTAACAGCGCTGCGAGGCGCATCAGTCCGCGGTCAGGAGCGGCGGCTTGTCGCCGGAGATCCGCGGCTTGCTGGGGCCTTCCAGGCGCAGGTCCAGCTTGCCGTCCTTGATGCCGACCTGGACCACGCCGCCCTTGGTCAGCTTGCCGAAAAGCAGCTCCTCGGCCAGCGGCTTCTTGATGTGCTCCTGAATGACACGGCCCAGGGGGCGCGCGCCCATGCGGTCGTCGTAGCCCTTGTCGGCCAGCCATTCGGCGGCCTTGCGGGTCAGCTCGATCGACACGTTGCGGTCCATCAGCTGCGCTTCCAGCTGCAGCACGAACTTCTCGACCACCTGCAGGATCACTTCCTTGCCCAGCGGCGCGAAGGAGATCACCGCGTCCAGACGGTTGCGGAACTCCGGCGTGAAGGTGCGCTCGATGGCGGCGGTATCCTCGCCCTCGCGGCGGTCGCGGCCAAAGCCGATGGCGGCCTTTGCCATGTCGGATGCGCCCGCGTTCGAGGTCATGATCAGGATCACGTTGCGGAAGTTCACGGTGCGGCCGTTGTGGTCGGTCAGCTGGCCGTTGTCCATCACCTGCAGCAGGATGTTGTAGACATCCGGGTGCGCCTTCTCGATCTCATCCAGCAGCAGCACGCAGTGCGGGTGCTGGTCGACACCATCTGTCAGCAGACCGCCCTGGTCAAAGCCGACATAGCCCGGAGGCGCGCCGATCAGGCGGGAGACCGCGTGTTTCTCCATGTACTCGGACATGTCGAAGCGCAAGAGCTCGACGCCCAGCTGATCCGCCAGCTGCTTGGCAACCTCGGTCTTGCCGACACCGGTGGGGCCCGCAAACAGGTAGTTGCCGATCGGTTTTTCCGGCTCGCGCAGGCCGGCACGGGCCAGCTTGATGGCGCTCGACAGCGCGGTTATCGCATCGTCCTGGCCGAACACCACGCGCTTCAGCGATTTCTCCAGGTCCTTCAGCACCTCGGCATCGTCCTTGGAGACATTCTTGGGCGGAATGCGGGCGATCTTGGCCACCACGGCCTCGATCTCCTTGACGCCGATGGTCTTGCGGCGCTTGCTTTCGATGATCAGATGCTGCGCGGCGCCGGCTTCGTCGATGACGTCGATGGCCTTGTCCGGCAACTTGCGGTCGTTGATGTAGCGCGCTGACAGCTCCACCGCGGTCTTGATCGCGTCCGAGGTGAATTTGATGCCGTGATGCTCCTCGAAATAGGGCTTCAGGCCTTTCAGGATCTCGATGGAATCCTCCACCGTCGGCTCGTTCACGTCGATTTTCTGGAACCGGCGGGACAGCGCGCGGTCCTTCTCGAAATGCTGGCGGAACTCCTTGTAGGTGGTGGAGCCCATGGTGCGCAGCTTGCCGCCCTGCAGCGCAGGCTTCAGCAGGTTGGACGCATCCATCGCGCCGCCGGAGGTGGCGCCGGCACCGATCACGGTGTGGATCTCGTCTATGAACAGCACCGCGTCGGGGTGGTCCTCCAGTTCGGTGACCACGGCCTTCAGCCGCTCCTCGAAATCGCCGCGGTAGCGGGTGCCGGCCAGCAGCGCGCCCATGTCGAGCGAGTAGATGGTGGTTTCCGACAGGATTTCCGGGGTTTCGCCGGACACGATGCGGCGCGCCAGGCCCTCTGCGATGGCGGTCTTGCCGACACCGGGGTCGCCCACCAGCAGCGGGTTGTTCTTGCGGCGGCGGCACAGTACCTGGATGCAGCGCTCGACCTCGTGGTCGCGGCCGATCAGCGGGTCGATGTCGCCGTCGCGGGATTTCGCGTTCAGATCGACGCAGTACTTGGCCAGCGCCGACTCCTTCTTCTCGCCCTCGGGGGCGGCGGTCAGGTTATCCTCTTCCTGCTCGGTGGCGCCGGTGACCGGGCGGGATTCCCCGTAGGCCGGATCCTTGGCCACGCCGTGGGCGATGAAGTTCACCGCGTCATAGCGGGTCATCTCCTGGTCCTGCAGAAAATAGGCGGCGTCGCTCTCGCGCTCGGCAAAGATGGCGACCAGCACATTCGCCCCCGTTACCTCTGTGCGGCCGGAGCTTTGCACATGGATCGCAGCGCGCTGGATCACGCGCTGGAAGGCGGCGGTCGGCACCGCCTCCGATCCGTCGATGTCGGTCACAAGGTTGGCAAGATCCTCATCCACGAATTCAACCAGTGAGGATCGCAATTCACTCAGGTCGACGCTGCAGGCACGCATCACGCGGGCCGCGTCGGGCTCATCGATCAGGGCCAGAAGCAGATGTTCCAGGGTTGCGAATTCATGACGGCGTTCATTCGCCAGCGCCAGCGCTGCGTGAATGGCCTGTTCCAGGGTGCTCGAGAATGAAGGCACGGGCGTGCTCCTCTGATCTTGGGTTGGCCGGTGGGGCGGTATTAACCAACCCCTCAGTTCAACCATGTGCTTATAAGGTTAGAGTTTGGTTGATAGAGCGCCGGCTTCAAGGTCTTTTCTTCATTTTGGGGTCACAATTATTTTCTCCCTGTTGCGTCCCGATACCCTTGATTTGCTCAGAAAGTGTCCTTGCGGCTGCGGATTTCGGCAAAAACCTCCGGATCTTCAGCGTCTTGCATGCCCAGATTGGCTCTTACGGCACTGTCACCGGCGCGCAGGAACGGATTGGTGTCAAGTTCCAATTGCAGGGATGAGGGCACCGTGGGCGCCCCGTTTTCCCGGGCCTTTGCGATATCGCGCATCCGCGCCTGCAACGCCGGGTTGCCGGAGTCCACGGTGACCGCAAAAGCACCGTTAGCCTGGGTGTATTCATGCCCAGAGTAAACCATAGTTTGCGGCGGCAGCGCGGCAAGACGCGACAAACTGGCCCACATCTGCTGCGGCGTGCCCTCGAACAGCCGTCCGCATCCCAGCGCCATCAGGCTGTCGGCGGTGAAAACCGCCTCGGCGCCGGGCATGTAAAAGGCGATATGGCCCACTGTGTGGCCGGACACATCCATCACCTGCACCTCTTCGCCCAGCAGGGTGAATGTGCCGCCGTCCTCCACCGCCACGTCCAGCGGCGGCAGCCGGTGTGCGTCCGCCTGCGCGCCGATCACCTTGGCGCCATAGGCGTCGCGCAGCTCCGCAACCCCGTCCACATGGTCCCAGTGGTGGTGCGTCAGCAGGATCCAGTCCAGCCCCCAGCCGCGCTCAGACAGTGCTGCCTTGATGGCGCCGGCTTCGGGCGCATCCACCAGCGCGGTCTCGCCTGAGGCCGGATTGTGGATCAAGAAGGCATAGTTATCCGACAGGCAGGGCAGGGTGACGATCTCAAGAGGCATGGTCATTCGCCTTTACATTGCTAAACTGCGCCCAGATTGGCCGAAGCAGCAGGCGCCCGCAATGCATCTTGACGTCCAGGATCTGAGGAATTTCTACTACCGCAGCACCCTTGGGCGTGCGGCGCAGGCCTCGATCCGCGGCCGCCTGCTGGAGCTGTGGCCGGAGGCGGAGGGGCTGACAGTGGCGGGCTTCGGCTTTGCCGCGCCGCTGTTGCGCCCCTACCTGCCGGAGGCGCGCCGGGTGATGGCGCTGATGCCGGGGCCGCAGGGGGTGATGCAATGGCCTGCCGGGATGCCCAACGTCTCCGTCCTGTGCGAGGAGACCAGCTGGCCCATCGACACCGGCCGCGTCGACCGGCTGGTGGTAATGCACGGGCTGGAAACCTCGGAACGCCCCAGCAAGCTGCTGGAGGAGTGCTGGCGGGCGCTGGGCCCGGGCGGGCGCGCGATTTTCGTCGTGCCGAACCGCGCGGGCCTGTGGGCGCGGTCGGACCTGACGCCGTTCGGCTATGGCCGCCCCTACACGCTGCGCCAGCTGGAGGGGCAGTTGCGGCAGCATCAGTTCGCCATCGAGCAGCACACTGCCGCGCTCTACCGGCTGCCCAGCCACAAGCGCTTCTGGCTGAAATCCGGCGCCATGCTGGAAAAAATGGGCCGCAAGCTGCCTGCGATGCTGGCCGGCGGCGTGTTCATGGTCGAGGTCAGCAAACAGACCTACCCGCAGAAGGGCCACATGATCCGCACCAAGGCCCCCAGCCGCATCCGGGTGCTGGAAGGGCTCTCCAACCCGATGCCGGAACCGGCCTGAGCCAAGCGGCGCGCAGGGCGCCGGATTTCGATTCCCGAAATCCGCCGGAACGGCCCGTTCGGGTGGTTTTCCACCCTTATGTGACGATTTTTGACGCAAATGCCGCTTTCCGGAATCGCAAAATCCTGCAGTTTACCCGCACTTTTTTATTTATCGACTGTGGTCAAAGGGCCGCACTTGGCGCAAGCCTTTGAAAACGCTGAAAACATGCTTTCTTCTGTTACCGTTATAGGCAGTTGATAGGTCGCATCCGCTCTGCTAGACCCACGCTGATTTCAACGCCCCGCTGCCAAGGGGGATGTCTCACGCCCCCGGACGCCTCCTGATCGCCAGGTACGCCAACCGGGGCCAAAAACATATCGGAAGGGTGGACGTGTCCGAACCAGCTTCGATTTCTGCAGGCATTGCCGCGCGCTATGCCACGGCGGTGTTCGACATCGCGGAAGAGAACAAGGCGCTCGACAGCCTTGAAACCAGCATCAATGATCTGGCAGCCGCCCTGGCTGACAGCCCAGAGCTCAACAGCCTGATCAACTCGCCGCTCGTGTCGCGCGAAGAGCAGGGCGCCGCAATCACTGCGGTGGCGGACAAGATGGGCATTGATCCCGTCCTGCGCAATACCCTGGCTCTGATGGCCGACAAGCGCCGCCTGTTCGTGGTGCCTGCGCTGATCGAGGCGCTGCGCGCCCGCCTGGCCGATGCCCGCGGCGAAGTGACCGCCGAAGTGGTCTCCGCCAAGGCGCTGACCAAGACCCAGAGCGAGAAACTGGCCAAGACCCTGGCCGAGCGCGTGGGCAAGAAAGTTACCATCAATGCTTCCGTCGATGCCTCCATCATCGGCGGTCTTGTCGTTAAAGTGGGCTCGAAGATGATCGACAGCTCGATCCGCTCCAAGCTCAACTCCCTACAGAATGCAATGAAAGAGGTCGGATAAATGGGTATCCAAGCAGCAGAGATTTCTGCGATCCTGAAAGACCAGATCAAGAATTTTGGTCAAGAAGCCGAAGTGGCAGAAATCGGCCGCGTGCTGTCCGTCGGTGACGGTATTGCCCGCGTTTACGGCCTCGACAACGTTCAGGCCGGCGAAATGGTCGAATTCCCGGGCGGCATCATGGGCATGGCGCTGAACCTCGAAGCCGACAACGTCGGTATCGTGATCTTCGGCTCCGACCGCGACATTAAAGAAGGCGACACCGTCAAGCGCACCAACTCCATCGTGGACGTGCCGGCCGGCCCCGAGCTGCTGGGCCGCGTTGTCGACGGTCTGGGCAACCCGCTGGATGGCAAGGGCCCGATCAACGCTGCGCAGCGTCAGGTTGCTGACGTCAAGGCTCCGGGCATCATCCCGCGTAAATCGGTGCACGAGCCGATGGCAACCGGCCTGAAATCGGTTGACGCGATGATCCCGATCGGCCGCGGCCAGCGCGAGCTGATCATCGGCGACCGTCAGACCGGCAAGACCGCCGTGGCTCTGGACACCATCCTGAACCAGAAGGTCTACAACGACGCCGCAGGCGACGACGAGTCCAAGAAACTGTACTGCGTCTACGTCGCTGTCGGCCAGAAGCGCTCGACCGTGGCCCAGCTGGTGAAGAAGCTGGAAGAGTCCGGCGCCATGGAATACTCGATCGTGGTTGCCGCAACCGCGTCCGACCCGGCACCGCTGCAGTTCCTGGCCCCCTATGCCGCAACCGCGATGGCCGAATACTTCCGCGACAACGGCAAGCACGCGCTGATCATCTATGATGACCTCTCCAAGCAGGCCGTGGCCTACCGCCAGATGTCCCTGCTGCTGCGCCGTCCGCCGGGACGTGAAGCCTACCCGGGCGACGTTTTCTACCTGCACTCCCGCCTGCTGGAGCGTTCGGCAAAGCTGAACGAGGACTTCGGCGCCGGCTCGCTGACCGCTCTGCCGGTCATCGAAACCCAGGGCGGCGACGTGTCCGCGTTTATTCCGACCAACGTGATCTCGATCACCGACGGCCAGATCTTCCTGGAAACCGAACTGTTCTACCAGGGCATCCGCCCCGCCGTGAACACCGGTCTGTCGGTTTCGCGTGTGGGCTCCTCGGCCCAGACCAACGCGATGAAGACCGTTGCAGGCCCGGTTAAGCTGTCGCTGGCCCAGTACCGCGAGATGGCGGCCTTCGCCCAGTTCGGCTCCGACCTCGACGCCGCCACCCAGCAGCTGCTGAACCGTGGCGCCCGTCTGACCGAGCTGATGAAGCAGCCGCAGTACTCGCCGCTGACCAACGCCGAAATCGTCTGCGTCATCTTTGCAGGCACCAACGGCTATCTGGACAAGGTCGCGCTGAAAGACGTCGGCCGCTGGGAAGCGGGCCTGCTGTCGCACATGCGCGGCAAAGGCAAAGAGACCCTGGACTGGATCACCAACGAAGATCCCAAGATCAAGGGCGACGCCGCTGACAAACTCAAGGCTGCGATCGACGAATACGCCGCCACCTTCGCATAAGGAGAGAGTCGGGACATGCCTTCTCTCAAGGACCTTAAAAACAGGATCGAGTCGGTCAAATCGACCCGCAAGATCACCAAAGCCATGCAAATGGTGGCTGCGGCGAAACTTCGCCGCGCCCAGGAAGCTGCCGAGGATTCCCGGCCCTACACCAAGCGGTTCAACGCCGTGATGGCAGGGCTGGCGGCCTCGGTCGGCGGCAGCGACTCCGCGCCCAAGCTGCTCCGCGGCACCGGCTCGGACCAGGTTCACCTCCTGGTGGTCATGACCGCCGAACGCGGCCTCTGCGGCGGCTTCAACTCGAACATTGCCAAGCTTGCCCGCCAGAAGGCGGCCGAGCTGAAGGCCGCGGGCAAGACGGTCAAGGTTCTGACCGTCGGCAAGAAGGGCCGCGACGCCCTGAAGCGCGACCTCGGCAGTGATTTCGTCGGCCATGTGGACCTCAGCGACGTCAAGCGTATCGGCTATGCCAATGCGCAGGCCATCGCCAAGGACATCCTGACCCGGTTCGATGCTGGGGAATTCGACGTCGCCACGATCTTCTTCTCGGAGTTCGTCAACGTCGTGACCCAGATCCCGACCGCTCAGCAGATCATCCCGGCCTCCTTCGAGGCTGAGGAGGGCGAAAGCTCTGGCGCCGTCTACGACTACGAACCGGGCGAAGAGCGGATCCTCGCGGACCTGCTGCCGCGCGGCGTGGCAACCCAGATCTTCTCCGGCCTGCTGGAAAACGGCGCATCCGAACAGGGTGCCCGGATGAGCGCGATGGACAACGCGACCCGCAACGCGGGCGAGATGATCGACAAGCTGACCATCGAGTTCAACCGTTCCCGTCAGGCCGTGATCACCAACGAGCTGATTGAAATCATTTCGGGCGCTGAGGCGCTCTAAGAGACAACCGGAGACCAACAAATGGCACAAGCAAAAGGCAAGGTGACTCAGATCATCGGCGCCGTTGTGGACGTCCAGTTCGACGACCACCTGCCCGCAATTCTGAACGCACTGCACACCGAAAACGACGGCAAGACCCTGGTTCTGGAAGTTGCCCAGCACCTCGGCGAAAACACCGTCCGCACCATCGCAATGGACGCAACCGAGGGCCTGGTCCGCGGTCAGGCCGTGACCGACACCGGCGCGCCGATCTCGATCCCGGTCGGCAACGCCACCCTGGGCCGCATCCTGAACGTTGTGGGCGAGCCGGTGGACGAAAAAGGCCCGGTGAACGCATCCGAGACCCGCGCCATCCACCAGCCGGCGCCGGAATTCAACGACCAGTCCACCGAGTCGGAAGTCCTGGTGACCGGCATCAAGGTGATCGACCTGCTGGCGCCCTACGCCAAAGGCGGCAAGATCGGCCTGTTCGGCGGCGCCGGCGTGGGCAAGACCGTTCTGATCATGGAACTGATCAACAACATCGCAAAAGTGCACTCGGGCTTCTCCGTGTTCGCGGGTGTTGGCGAACGGACCCGTGAAGGCAACGACCTGTACTGGGAAATGATCGAATCCAACGTGATCAAGCCGGACAACCTGGAAGAATCCCAGGTGGCCCTGGTCTACGGTCAGATGAACGAACCTCCGGGTGCGCGTGCCCGCGTTGCGCTGACCGGCCTGACCCTGGCCGAGCAGTTCCGCGACCAGTCCGGCACCGACGTTCTGTTCTTCGTGGACAACATCTTCCGCTTCACCCAGGCCGGTTCCGAGGTGTCCGCTCTGCTCGGCCGTATCCCCTCCGCGGTGGGCTACCAGCCGACGCTGGCGACCGACATGGGCGCGATGCAGGAACGCATCACCTCGACCAAGAACGGCTCGATCACCTCGATCCAGGCCGTCTACGTTCCCGCGGACGACCTTACCGACCCGGCACCGGCAACCACCTTTGCCCACCTGGACGCAACCACCGTTCTTAACCGTGCGATCTCCGAGCTCGGCATCTACCCGGCCGTGGACCCGCTGGACTCCACCTCGCGCCTGATGGACCCGGCGATCGTTGGCGAAGAGCACTACAAAGTGGCTTCCGACGTTCAGCAGATCCTCCAGCGCTACAAGTCGCTGCAGGACATCATCGCCATCCTCGGCATGGACGAACTGTCGGAAGAGGACAAGCTGACCGTTGCGCGCGCTCGTAAGATCCAGCGTTTCCTGTCCCAGCCGTTCGACGTTGCGAAGGTGTTCACCGGCTCTGACGGTGTGCAGGTTCCGCTGGAAGACACCATCTCGTCGTTCAAGGCCGTTGTGGCCGGCGAATACGACCACCTGCCCGAGGGCGCCTTCTACATGGTTGGCGGCATCGACGAAGTGAAGGCCAAGGCCGAGAAGATGGCTGCGGAAGCCGCCTAAGAACGGATTTTCCCCCGCGCCCCGCGGTGCGGGGGGACCCTGAAAGGAGGCCCCAATGGCACAAACGATGCAATTCGACCTCGTCAGCCCCGAGCGAAGCCTGGCTTCTCTGCAGGCCAGCTCGGTTCTGATTCCCGGTGCGGAAGGCGACATGACGGCAATGCCGCAGCATGCGCCCACCATCACCACCCTGCGCCCCGGCGTGCTGAAGGTCGAAAGCCCGGAAGGCAACTCGGAGTATCTGGTGACCGGCGGTTTTGCCGAGATCGCAGGCGACAGCCTGTCGGTTCTGGCCGAACGCGCGATCCCGATGGCCGAGATGACCCGCGATCAGATGAACGATCTGATCGAGGAAGCCCGCGAGATGTACAAGACCGCGAAAGAGGAAGACCAGCCGCACGGCCTGGTCGAGGACGCAGCCAAGCTGCTCGCCGACATGGAAGCCCTGGGCACCCATATGTCCCTCTGATCCAGGCGCGGATTGGACGAAACAGAGACCGGCTCCCGTTGGGGGCCGGTTTTCTTTTTTTTGGGGGGGGCGGCAATCAGGGGTTGCATTCGGTTGGGGGCATGGCGATGCTCGGCGCCATTGAAAACGTTCGGATAACAGGACGCAGGTAGATCGAGGAATTTCCGTGGAAAATAGAGTATATGGCACCTTCGACGACGACTTTCTGAAGGGCACCAAAGAGGCTGATAATATTCAGGGGTTGGAGGGGAACGACACTATTCTCGGTAGCCTTGGTATGGACTACATCTGGGGAGACAGCGGTGACGATGTTATTGTCTATCGACCGCGGCATCTGCGGGTTGACCATTTCGACTTTGTCGTAAGCGGGGGCAAAGGTGTCGACACCTTGCGGTTGCACGCCGAAGGCGCTGCGCATTTCTCGCTGAGCGAACTGGGCGACATGGGTGGGTTGTCTGAGCTTGAAGTACTGCAGTTCTACGGAACTGAATCGGGCACCCGCGTGGAGGTAACGGCCAACAACTGGGTGTTCAAGTCGATGGCGGTCCGAAACAGCTTTGAAGGGGCTGTCGTCGTTTCGGGGTCGACCGAGGCAGAAGTCGACGATGTACTTATCCTACGCGCGTCTGTGTACCAGAACGTGAACGCAGACTTCTCATCCCTTGTGTTTCAGAATTGGGGTGCTGAAGACCAGGTTCGGGTAGAGGTCTACTCTGTGGCTAACCCAGGATCCGCCTATGTCAAGACAACGCACGTTTCGGACTTGGTCATCGGCGGTCAATGGGACGATTTGGTAAAGGGGAATCGAGGTGACGATCGGATTCTCGGAATGGACGGCAACGACAAGCTGAGAGGTGAATCGGGTGCAGATTCGCTAGTGGGTGGTGCAGGCCGCGACAAGCTGTGGGGTGGAAATGGCCGCGATACTCTGGAGGGGGGCACTCAAAATGACAGGCTCGTGGGGGGACGAGGCAACGATCAGCTGACTGGCGGCAGTGGCGCGGATGTGTTCATCTTCAATGACGGCGACGGGCGGGACACCATCCTTGATTTTGGCCAGGGCAATGACCGGCTGCGCTTGGATGAAGACATCTGGGGCGGGGGACTGGAGCCGGAACAGCTTCTGGATCAATATGCGCGGGTGGTGAACGGCAATACCCTGCTGGAGTTCGATGACCAGTTGATTCGCCTAAGAGGCGTCACCGACCCAGCTGCGCTGGTCGACGATATTTCTTTCTTCTAGCGCTGGTCGACCGTAATTGCGAGCCACCAGGGACTATCCTGAGTTTTGTGCCCTGGCGTGGTAGCTCAATTTTGAGGAGACCCACGTATGAGCATAGACAAAGACCTGTTGGACCGGCTGATGGAAGGGCGTTCGCCCGGCGACCTTTTCGGCAAGGAGGGCATTCTTTCCGAACTGACCAAGGCGCTTGCGGAACGTGCGCTGAGCACCGAGTTGGACGAACATCTCAGCGAAGAGCGCGCGCAGGAGCCGCCTGAAGGCCAGAACCAGCCCGCCAANGGGACTATCCTGAGTTTTGTGCCCTGGCGTGGTAGCTCAATTTTGAGGAGACCCACGTATGAGCATAGACAAAGACCTGTTGGACCGGCTGATGGAAGGGCGTTCGCCCGGCGACCTTTTCGGCAAGGAGGGCATTCTTTCCGAACTGACCAAGGCGCTTGCGGAACGTGCGCTGAGCACCGAGTTGGACGAACATCTCAGCGAAGAGCGCGCGCAGGAGCCGCCTGAAGGCCAGAACCAGCCCGCCAATCGACGCAATGGCAGCAGCCGGAAGACCGTGACCACCGACACCGGCAAGGTGGTTCTGGACATTCCGCGCGACCGGAACGGGACCTTTGACCCGGTTCTGATCGCCAAGTATCAGCGCCGCTTTCCGGAGTTCGACACCAAGATCATCAGCATGTACGCCCGCGGCATGACGACCCGGGAAATCCAGGGCCACATTGAGGAGATCTACGGCTTCGAAGCGTCGCCCAGCCTGATCTCGGCCATAACTGACACCGTGATGCAGGAGGTGACGGCCTGGCAGAACCGCCCGCTTGAGCCCTGCTACCCGGTGGTGTTCATGGATGCGATCCGGGTCAATATCCGCAGCGATGGCGCGGTCTCGAACAAGGCGGTCTTCGTGGCCCTGGCGATCCTGCCGGACGGCACACGGGACGTTTTGGGCCTGTGGTTCCAGGCCAATGAGGGGGCCAAATTCTGGGCCAAGGTGCTGAGCGATCTGCGCAACCGCGGCGTTCAAGACATCCTGATCGCCGTTGTGGACGGCCTCAAGGGCTTCCCCCAGGCCATCGAAGCGGCCTTCCCCCGAACCCAGGTCCAGACCTGTATTGTCCATCTGCTGCGCCATTCCATGAGCTTTGCCAGCTACAAGGACCGCAAGGCCGTCGCCGCGGCTCTGAAGGCGGTCTATACGGCCGTTGATGCCGCGGCGGCCGAAGCCGCGCTAACCGAATTTGAAGCGAGCGATCTGTCAAAGCGCTACCCGGCCATAGCGCCGAGCTGGCGGCGGGCCTGGAACGAAGTCATTCCGTTCCTTGATTATCCGCCCGAGGTGCGCCGGCTGATTTACACGACCAATGCCATTGAAGCGCTGAACTCGAAAATCCGCCGCGCGGTCCGAACCCGCGGCCATTTCCCCAGCGATGAGGCGGCGGCCAAGTTGATCTATCTGGCGCTGAATGCTACCTCAGCTGAGTGGAAGCGGTCAGTGCGCGAATGGCATGCGGTGAAAAGCCAACTCGCTATCATGTTTGAGGAACGCTTCCCGTTGGCGTAAGAAAAGGCGCCAGGGCACGAAATTCCGCACAGTCTCNATTTACACGACCAATGCCATTGAAGCGCTGAACTCGAAAATCCGCCGCGCGGTCCGAACCCGCGGCCATTTCCCCAGCGATGAGGCGGCGGCCAAGTTGATCTATCTGGCGCTGAATGCTACCTCAGCTGAGTGGAAGCGGTCAGTGCGCGAATGGCATGCGGTGAAAAGCCAACTCGCTATCATGTTTGAGGAACGCTTCCCGTTGGCGTAAGAAAAGGCGCCAGGGCACGAAATTCCGCACAGTCTCCAGTGCGCTGCGCCGCAGAGTTTCTCCCTCCGCATTGCAGAAGGATAAACGGCCTTTCCCGCAGTGCAGGGCGGATCCGTCTGTGGCCTTGCAACTGATCGAGCATCGCACAGCGGTTCTAAAGGCGGAAATACCGCACATAGTGATCATCCTGGAGGACTCTGCCTATTTGGTTAGACGGGTTCCGTCCAATGGCACTGCGGCAGCAGACAGGGTTCTCGGCGTATCGCCGCTCTTTGATGGCCCGAAGTGTTTTAGGATCTGGACCCATGGAGCATCTAATTGGGCAGGAAGGCCCGAAAACCTTTGAATTCCGTGCAGGCAGGCCGCTAGCCGACCGCAACTGTCTCATTCGCATGCTCAATGAGACAGTTTTCCCGTCTCAAACGAGAGATCAGCCCTGGCGCTTTCTAAGGCCGGTGAGTGCAGCAATACTTTGCCCGGCAACCAGCTAGAGACAGACGCAGCCGGCCGCGGGCAGATCCGATATCCGGCCTCTTCACAATACTTGACGGAGAACTCAGAAATTGACGACATCTTACAAGGACCAAGCCGCGGCAATCGACAGGCGCGCAGGCGCGCTGTTCAAAGCGGCACCAGGGGTCATGTCACCCTACAGCCAGCTTGTGAAAGCGGCTTCAGCTGAGGCGGAGCTAAGCAGCAAAATCAAGGAACTGATGGCGTTTTCGATCTCGATCGCAATCCGCTGTGAGGATTGCATCCTCTTCCACCTGCGCGCGGCGCTGAAACATGGGGCCAGCCGGGACGAGGTTGTCGAGGCTATCTCTGTTGCAGTCGAGATGGGCGGCGGGCCGTCGGTGGTTTACGGCGGGCGGGCATTGGAAGCGCTGGAAGGTCTGCTGTGACAGCCGGGCGGGACTGGCCAAGTTGGACACAGCGCAGGATTTCAGCGAAACTCGCCTGACAAGCGGGACACAGCAGAAGGGCTGAATAACGGGAGGTGCAAGCAATGTCCGCTTTTTTGGACAGGGCATCCGTGGACAAGTTGATCCGCTCCTCGCGGGAGCGGAGCCTGTCCAAGCATAGCCTGACGTCAAGCGCCAGGAACCCGATCCTCAGGCTGCAGGCAGATGAAATCTGCCACCGCAATGAGAAATTCCTGGATCAGGCCGGCGGGGCAGTGGCGGAAGTCGATAAGTCCGCCCTGCTGCCCAGCCGCTCCCGCTATTGCCTGCTGATCACAGATGCCGACGGGATTGTTATTGAATCCTATGCGCCCGAGGGGGTGGAGGCGGAGTTTCAAAGAAGCGGCCTTGTCAGGGGCGCAGTCTGGGATGAACGTGTCGCGGGCACCAATGGGGTCGCGATGGCGATGCAATCCGGCCGTGTTCTGACGGTGCGCGGCGGGGAGCATTTCTATGATTGCTTTCACCGGCTCAGTTGCAGTTCGGCCCCTTTGACAGATGCCCAGAACAACCTGATCGGAACGATAACGCTGGTTGGATCGCTGCATCGGCGTCCTGAGGAATACGCATTGTGCGAGCAGGTCGTGCGGCGTGCCTCCCGTCAGTTCCAGACGCGCCTGTTCCGCAATTTTCACGCCGACAAGCTCACCGGGCGGGTGCTGTCGCGCAATCTGGAACAGCACCGCTGCTTCGAGACTTTGGTGGCTTGCAATGAGGAAGGTGTCATCATCTCGCATCTGCCGCTGTGGCGCGATGCAGCACGGCCGGCTGAGCACCAGGGCCTGGCGGGGCGGCACATCTCCGATCTGAAAGACCTTGAGGTCAGCCTGCGCGGACCGGCTGCAATCCCGCCCCGGCGCAAAGTCCTGCACCCTGACAAGCCGCGTCTTCCTGCCCGGATAGACAGGAATGCTGTTCTGGGGCGGCTGGCGGCAGAAGGCGGCGGCCTGCCGGTTCTGGCGGAACGGGCGCGCAAACTGGTGGCGCACCGGGTGCCGCTGCTGATTTGTGGCGAACCGGGTGCGGGGACCGGACTGTTTGCCCGGGCGCTGTTGGAAGACCAGGGTTTGGACACGCCAATGGCGCTCACCCTCGATGCGGCCCGCAACGGCACCGAAACGGATCTCGCGGAGGCGTTGAACAGCCTGGACTTTCTCAGCGATTACCCGGTTGGCGACACAGTCCCGACGCTGATCCTGAAGAATGTCGAAACTCTGCCGGCAGAAGCGCAGGCAGTCCTCGAACGCTATCTTGACAGCAGCCGGGCAGACAGCAGCTCAAAGGCGCATCCTCCGGTGTTGCTATTCACCGCGGGCAAACCGTGGCTGCAGCTTGAGAGTGACGAGGGCATTCCCAGGAACCTCTTGTATCTGCTGGCGCAGTCAGTTGTTGAACTGCCGCCGGTTACCGAGCGGGATTGCGAGACAGTGCTGGCAAATGTCATCGCCGAGAGTTTTGATACTCCTATCGAGATCGCTGAAAGCGCCTTGGAGGTGCTGGCCGGATACCATTGGCCGGGCAACAGGAGGGAAATGCTGGCTGTTCTGCGCGAGGCGGTGATTTGCGGCAACGGCAGGCGGATCAACGTGACCGACCTGCCGGCACGCTTGCTCGCGCCGCGGGAGGAAAGTTCTAAAGCGCTGACACGAGCGTCGCTGCGAGACGCGTTGGACAGCACAAACTGGAACGTGACAAAGGCCGCGCGCCTGCTGGGCAAGAGCCGCGCAACGCTCAACCGCTGGATTGCCTCGGAAGGGCTGCAGCGTCCGGAATAGTTTCTTGGACCTGCACCCGATCAACCAAGTGCGCCCAGGAACCCGGCAAAGCAGCGTGCCTTGATTTCGATCAGGAACCCGGTGCGAACAGGTCTTCAACCCTTCTGAAATCACGCTACGGCGAAAGCGCTGGCCGTATCGGACAGGCGCGAGATCGCCGCGGAAATTGCGAAGGCCATTATGCCAAGCACTACCGCTTTGCGCCACGAGATGCGGATCTTAGGCGAGATACGGTCAGTAAACACAATCAATGGAAGAGCCATTGCGTAAATGGCAAACTGACACAGCTCCAACCCCATCGCGAAAGAGATCAGAACCAGAGGATCAAACTGGCCCGTGAAAAGCGCTTCGGACGCCGAAGCGGCAAAACCGTAACCATGAATCAATCCGACAATCAGAAGGCTTGCCCAACCGAACGCACGGCCCTGTCGCAGGAAAACGGCGGTGCAGGCGTAGATGATCGACAAGATGATCGCAGTTTCGACCACCGGCACGAACCAGGACGCTGACGGTGCAAAACTGTAAAGGCCGGCCACGAGGGTGGTCATATGCCCGACAGTGAAGGCTGAGGCCCAGGAAAGTGCCTGACGCCAGTGCTGCGCCGCGATGGCGATCAGGATGATCAAGGCCAGGTGATCGAGCCCGCGATAAATGTGCTCGGCCCCTGACTTGGCGGTGTCCAGCAGGATCCTGGTTGTCGTCGGCAAGGCTGGAAAGGACACTTGCAGCACGCCCATTGTCGCCCTTGTTTCGATGCCTGTTTCCCGGTGCAGTTTCGTCACTGTCCCGAGACTCTCCATCACACGGAAATTCCGACCAAGCTGGGAGGTCAGGCTTAGTTCCTGCGACAGGATGCCGGAAGGTACGGAGATCATAACATCAAGCGTGAGATCGAAATAAGGCAGCGGTGTTTCGCGGTCTTTGCTAAACGGAGCCTCAAAGGCAGACAGCGCGGACTTGAGGGTGCCGAATGAGGGCCGTGTGCTGTCTTCCCAGAACCTGAACTTCTCGACCCGGGTTTCCTGGCGTTGTTCTGAAACCCATAGTGTTACAACCTCGCGAAGCCGCAGTTTCAACGCCTCATCCGCCGCTGCGAGGGCGGTCGCGTCCAGAACCGGTTCGCCGTTCATTTCAGCAGCAAAGGGAGGAAGCCGAACCTCGTCGCTGCCTTGCCAGTCATCGGGCAAAAGCGCTAGGGGCGCGGGCATGCGGATCAGGATGATCGCCCGATCATTGCCTTGCGCCGCGATATGGATGATGCGCGGATCAGCGTTGCTGAAATGCGCAAGGGCACCCTGAGGGCCGCAGAAAAGCACGGCAAGCGACAGTAAAGCGATAAACAGGCTTCTTCGGTATGGAACGATCCCGGAAAATCTTGGCTCCGTCATATCAAATCCCTCCATCTTCCGGACCCCTGATGTCGATTGCAGAGGTCCGGATTGTTGTGATTTCCTGGTTTTCAGGAACGCGGGTCCCAAAGACGGCTATCGCCCCTTTGGTCGAATGCGATGCCGTCGGGATGGCTTACGATTTCCATCTGCATGCCCCAAGGCGACAGGAAGTACACCCATTCCAGGCCTTCCAGTTCCGTTCCGGGCAGCGGGTGGGGCGCCTCCAGGACCTGAACACCGTTGTCGCGCAGATATTGCGTCGCCGTGTTGATATCGTCGACATAGAGCGCGATATGATAGCCGCCGATGTCGCTGTTCTTCGGCGGGGTCTTGTTTTGATCCGGAGCAGTGTATTTGAACACCTCGAAGGCAGGGCCGTTGCCACAGCGCACCATTGTGATGATGTCGATCACGGCACTGGCGTCGACATTGAGATTCTTGGTCATCCAGTCATCCTCGAACGGGCCGAACGGACCGAACGAAAAAAATGACTCGCAGCCCAGCACGTCGACGAGGAATTCCACCGCCTCGTCAACATCCGGCACCGTAATTCCGATATGTTGCGTGCCGCGCATGCCGGGCATCTGGGCCACAGCCGCGGCCGGTATGCTCAATCCCAGCAGGGTCATAAGGGTGATATTTTTCAGTTTTCCGAACATGTCGATTTCTTTCTGTTTTGTCGCCGCTTCGGCGGGCGTATAGGAAATTTCCGAAGCGGCAGGGGGCAGCCCGCCTCGAAAGAACGTGCCGCCAGGGAAAAAACGTGCCGCGTCAGATGTTCTGCGCGTTCATTTCCTGTGCGATGTATTCCGCCTGGCGGATGGCCAGCGCCACGATGGTCAGCGTCGGGTTGCAGGCCGCCGAGGAGGTGAACTGGCTGCCATCCGAGACAAAGAGGTTATCGATGTCATGCGCCTGCCCGTAGGCATTGACGACACCCTTCGCGGGGTCGGCGTGCATCCGGTTGGTGCCCATGTTGTGGGTCGCCGGATAGGCGGGCAGTTCATAGACATCGGTGGCGCCGACGGCCTCGTAAATCTGCGCCGAGGTCTCATACATATGTGCCGTCATCTCGTAGTCGTTGTTATGCGGGGTCTTGGAGACGACCGGCACCGGCAGACCGTGCTGATCGGTCTCGCTGCCGTGCAGAGTGATCGCGTTGCGCTCCTGCGCCAGATCCTCGCCCAGCACCCAGACTCCTGACATCCGGTCGTAGTTTTCCAGCGCGCCTGCCACGCTGCGGCCCCAGCCGGTGTTTCCCGGTTCCAGGAAGGCGGCCATGAACGGCAGGCCAAGCGATAGGAATTCAAGGTAGTATCCGCCGCTGAACCCGCGCGAAGCGTCGTGGTAGACTTCATCGCCGACGATCCCGGCCACCGAGGTGCCGCGGTGCATATGCACCTTCTCCGGCAGCACCGCATAGACTCCACCGGTGGTGTGGTTCATGTAGTTCTTACCCACCTGACCGGAGGAATTGGCAAGGCCGTCCGGGAACATCGCGGAGGCCGAGTTCAGCAACATCCGCGGGCTTTCGATGGAATTGCCCGCGACGCAGACAACACGCGCCTTCTGGCGGTGCTGGTTGCCCTCGCTGTCTGCATAGACCACCGCGTTCACCTTACCTGCATCGTCATGCTCGATCCGCAGCACCATCGCATCGGTGCGCACCTCGCAGTTACCGGTGTCCTCGGCGCGGGGCAGTTCGGTGTACATCGTCGACCACTTGGCGCCGATGGCGCAGCCCTGCATGCAGAACCCGATCTGCTGGCAGGCCGGGCGGTCATCACGTTCAACCGAGTTGATCGCCATCGGTCCCGAGCGGTAATCGCTGCGCCCGGTGCGGCGACAGCCTTCGGCCAGCACCCGGAACCCGTTGTTCCAGGGAAGATGCGGCATGCCGGTGGTTCTGCCGGTGACGCCCATCTTCAGTTCGGCCTTTTCATACCACGGTGTCATTTCCGCCAAGTCGATCGGCCAGTCTTCGACATTGGCGCCGTCGATTTCGCCATAGGTGCTGCGGGTCTTGAACTCGAAATCCTTGAACCGCAGGGCGACGCCCGCCCAGTGGATGGTCGAGCCGCCATAGCCTTTCACGATCCAGGCAGGCAGCGTCGGGTGGTTCACCGCCCCGTGCCAGCCGCCGCCGGAATAGCGTTTATCCAGCCAGGAGATTTTCTGGAACATTGCCCATTCGTCGTTTTCGATATCGCTCAGGTCAAACCGCTTGCCAGCTTCCAGAACAACCGATTTGACACCTTTCTGGGCCAGTTCGTTTGCCAGGGTGCCACCGCCCGCGCCGGAGCCGATGATGACAACCACATTGTCGTCGTTGAGGTCGAATTTTGTCATGTCAGCCTCCCCTTATGCCTGAACGTCGGCCATGCGTTCCTCAAGGGTCGGCCCCTCGGGAACAAAGGTGATGTCGGAGAACCCACGGTCGATGTAGCCGCCGTGCTCAACTGAGGAGCCCTCGTAGCCGAATAGCGGCCAGACTTCCTTGTTGTCGTAGATGCCAAAGTAGGCGGTCCAGCGGACGCCCTGAAAGAAGCCCTCGTCCTGAAAATGGCGTAGCAGGCCTTCGCGGGCATCGGGATCTTCGATACCAGTATAGGGGGTGCCGAACAGCTCCTGCGCCTTTGCGTCGATCCGCGCCAGACCGTCAGTCAGCCCCTTTGCGGTCTCGGTGTCACCTTCAGCGTTCTTCATCACCGTGGCGGCTATCGCCTCGTAGTGTGAAACCTGCAGCACATCCGGATGCGGGTAGATATCCTGGATCATCCGCAGCAGGCTGGCGCCCTGCGCCTCGTCCAGCACCGCTGATGACGCAAAGGATGCGCTTCCGAGCATGGCGTTGGTGGTGACGCCGGCCATTGTGGTCGTCATCAGGAACATGCGGCGGCTCATGGCGGCTCGGCCGTTCTTCTCCTTGCCGCGCCAGTGGAATCTGATTGTCATGGTTACTCTCCTCCCAGTGAGTGGTGTTGATGCGGTCAGGCCGCTTTTCTTTCGCGGCGCGCCAGAGCAGTCAGCCGGTCCTCCGCAGCTCTGATCAGGGCGCCGGGAAAGGCTGATTGGCGCATGGCGCCGGGCAGCAGCGCGTCCAGGGCAATATGGGCACCCGCCCGCAATGGCGGTTCTGCTGCGAAGGCGGCGGCCTGCAGCTGCTGCAGGACCGGCCACAGATCCGGTTCCGGTGTCCGGACGAGCACCGCGGCATGTGCCAGCACAACCCGCCCTTGCGGCGCGGCGCGCCAGCGCTGTGCGGTGCCAGCCAGTTTGCGGCCGTGCGCAAGGACGTTCCAGGCGCCATCGCAGAAGGCACCCGGGCAGGCACCGGTTTCTGCGGTGATGTCAAACCGGGTCAGCGCCTCAGTCACTGCGCCGCAGATCATCCGGTAGCCGTCCTCCACCGTGAATCCCGCCGTGCAGGGCAGTACCATGGCAAGGTTCAGGGTGGCGGAACCTTGCGGAACTATGCCGCCGCCGCTGCCGCGGACGGTGACCGGCCAGCCCCGTTCCGCCGCTTCGCCCAACGCGCGCTGCAACCCATCCCTGCGTGCCACGGCAACCGGAACCACCAGCGCGTTTTCTGCCGCCTGCCACAGCATCAGCGCAGGCTTGCCCCGTTGCAGCAGCGCGGCCTCCCGTGCAATGCCGTCTGCGGCGGTGGAAAACGGCGCGGTGATCATGGCGCGAAACCTTCAATCGCCTCGCAAAGGTCCGAAAGGAACTCCGCCGCCGGGGCACCGTCGATGGCCCTGTGGTCAAAGGTCAGCGACAGGCCCGCATAAGGCTTCCAGGCGATGCCATCGCCGTCGCGCACCGCGGTTTCGACCGTGCGTCCAATGCCGAGAATGGCAATCTGCGGCGCATTCAGGATCGGCGTGAACTGCTCCACCCGGCTGAGGCCGAGGTTGGAGACCGTGAAAGTGCCGCCTGTCATCTCCGGCACTGTCAGCTTGTTTGTCCTTGCGCGGGCCACCAGATCCCGCCGCGCAGCCCGAAGGCCTTCAAGGTCCAGGCTTTCCGCCCCGAAGATAGCGGGGGCCGCCAGCAGGTTGCCCGGCAGGGCGATGGCAACCCCCAAATCAATGGCATCCGACAAATGCACCGCGCGGTCCTGCACGGTGCCGTTGATGTCCGGATGGCGCCGCAGAGTTCGGACCACCGCACCCATCAGCAGGTCTTCGACCGACAGCGCGGTGCCCGCTTCCTTGAGATGCGCCTTGGCCGCCAGCAGCGCAGTCATGTCTGCCCGTGCATGGTGGGTCAGCTGCGCCGCGTCGCGCAGCGAGGCGCACATCTTGTCAGCGATCATCCCGCGTGCTCCGCGCAGGGGAACCACAGCAGGACTTGCCGCCTGCACGGTCATGAGACCGCTCCGATCACGTCGCCCTTGGCCGCAACTTCGTCCTGCTGCTTTGCGATGCTCAGGGTGCCGCTTGCCGGTGCGGTGATTTCGTACTGGATCTTGGCCGTCATGATCTCAGCAATCAGCGCGCCCTGGGTGACTTGTGCGCCGTCACTTGCCAGCCAGGCGGTGATGACGCATTCGTCGTCGCCCTCCCACAAGCCGGATGGAATGATGATATCGTTAGCCACTTGGCAATCTCCTCTTGCCGCTACCCCGGCACGGCGGGGCAGCTGATTGTTTCTAGGAATTTTGAGTGCGTTCAGGCCGGAACCGGCGCCCCGCAAAGTTCGCGGGCGGCTGCGGCGATTTTGTCCGCATTGGGCAGGCAGTGCTGTTCCATCACCCGGGCGAAAGGGATCGGCACATCCGGATAGGCGATCCGCCGCGGCGGCGCCTTCAGGTCTGCCATGTTGCTCTCGGTGACCGTGGCGATGATCTCACCCGAGACACCGTAGCTGTGATAATCCTCATCGACCACAATCAGCCGCCCGGTCTTGGCGACACTGGCGCGCACCGTTTCGCGATCCAATGGCACAAGCGAGCGCAGATCGACCACTTCGGCGCTGATGCCTTGCTGGGCCAGCGCATCGGCGGCCTTCAGCCCGTGATGCACGCCCTGGGCAATTGACACGATCGTCACATCGCGCCCTTCGCGGGCAATGGCCGCCTTACCGATCTCAACTTCATAGCTTTCGTCCGGCACATGGGTAATTGCGCCCGCCTCGGTGCCCAGCCAGCCCATCCCCTGCAGCCCTTTGTGGAACATGTAGATCACCGGGTTCGGATCGCGCAGCGCCGCAGTCATCAGCCCTTTGGCGTCATAAGCGTTGGAGGGGCTCACCACCTTCATGCCGGGCAGATGCGCAAAGCTGCCGTAAAGGCACTGCGAATGCTGCCCCGCATCCGAATAGCCGCCGCCGGTCGAGGTCATCAGCACCATCGGCACGTTGAAATTCCCGCCCGAGAAGTAGGTGTTCTTGGCCATCAGGTTGTAGATCGCGTCAAAGCAGACGCCGAAGAAATCGACGAACATCAACTCCACCACCGGTTTCATCCCGTCCTGCGCCGCGCCAACCGCAGCGCCGATAAAACCGGTCTCCGAAATCGGCGTGTCGCGGACGCGCTCCTTGCCAAACTCCTCCAGCAAGCCGCGGGTGTTGCCGAAAACGCCGCCCAGTTCCGCAATGTCCTCGCCCATCACAAAGACGCTTGGGTCGATCCGCATCTCCTGCGCCATCGCCTCGGCCATGGCCCGTGCGATTGTCAGTTTCCGTTCATTTTCCATGTGTTTTCCTCCCTCAGGCTTTCAGGCAAAAACGGCTGTCAGCGCGTCTTCGGGTTTCGGATCGGCGCTGTCGCGGGCAAAGCGGATCGCCTCATCCACCGCCGCTTGGGCGCTGGTTTCCAGCCCGTCCAGTTCGGCATCCGTGAAACTGCCATCCGCCAGCAGACTGGTCCGCATCACCGGAATCGGGTCCTTGGCAAACAGCCCGTCTTTCTCGCCATCGGGGCGGTAGCCCTCGGCATCGCCCATGAAGTGGCCGGCCAGCCGGTAGGTCTCGACCTCGATCAGCGTCGGGCCTTCGCCGCGGCGCGCCCGCGCGATGGCTTCGCCTGCCACCTCGTAGATCTTCAGGGGGTCGTTGCCGGGAATGTAATGGCCAGGAATGCCATAGGCCGCCGCCCGGTCCGAGTTGCGCTTGATCGCGGTGGAGGCTTCCTTGGAGACCGAAATCCCCCAGGCGTTATCCTCAACCACCACCACCATCGGCAGCTTCCAGACCGCCGCCAGGTTCAGCGCTTCGTGAAACGCGCCCTGGTTTGCCGCGCCTTCACCGATGAACGAAACCGCAACCCCCGGCTTGCCCTGGATCTGGCGCGACAGCGCCGCGCCGGCGGCGGGTCCCATGCCCTGCGCGATGATGCCGGAACAGGCGAAATTCACCTCGGCATCGAAGATATGCATATGGCCGCCGCGGCCGCCGGACAGGCCGGTTGCCTTGCCGAAAATCTCGGCGGCCATCTTCTTCAGGTCCACGCCCTTGGCAATCGCCTGATGATGCGGGCGGTGCGTGGCCGTGACCACGTCCCCGGCCTCAAGATGGGCGCAGACCCCCACGGCAACGGGCTCCTGACCGTCCGACAGGTGCATCTCACCCGGGATCGGACCGTCCGCCATGTTGAAGACAGGCGATTTGCCTTCCATGTAAATCTTTTCGATGGCGTTCTCGAAACGACGGCTTGTCACCATCTTTTCATACATCCACGCCAAGGTGTCTTTTGCTGGCTGCATAATTCCTCTCCTCCTTGTCGGGGAAAAGGCTGCCGCGCTGCCGACACCGTTGACAGCGTTTTCAGGCGTTCGTGGACGGTTCGTGAAAAACTGTCTCATTCTACAGGGCTGCGAGACACCCGCTAGAAAAACGAAGCACTAGGATTGTTGTTATGCCGCCGCTGGAAAGAGCGGAGGCGGGAAGCCTGATATCCCTCAGGGCTGCACCGAGCCGGAATCACTGAATGTGCTGCGGGCAAGAACTGATGCCTTCTCCAGGAATTGCCTCTTGTTTCCTTCAGTTGGAAAATTGTGGCAGCTGCGGATGCGATTGGCTCTTTGCCGATTTAGTTTCTATATGTGCTGGCTGTGTCTGCCGCATCTCGATAACGGCAACGTTGCACTTTGGGCTCGAGTACCAGCCATTGTGCGAACTCTTGCAAGACCTTGCGTCTCGAATGTTGAGCCTGGCAGCAGCCAGTTGAGGTTATGGAAGACGCAGCCAAGCTGCGGAACTGGATGGCCGGTTCGGTGAAACCCGCTGCATTGCAGAAAGGCTGCTGTTGCAGGTGCAAAGAAGTCCTTGCGTTTTCTGCAAGCGCATTCTCCGCAGCTGCATAAGTCCGGATTGTCCGGCTCACTACTAGTCCAAGCCCGGCCAGGCGAACGGCCTCTGTCTCGGAGATCAGCCATTCACGCCGGGAACGGCGAACTTGCGGCATTGAGCCCATATGTGTAAGGCTCCGGCGAAGACCGCGGTCCCATTGGCGCTGTGATGTGATACCCGTTGTTCATGGAGATCGACGAGGACAAGATCGACGACGCGGTTCTGGGACTGCTCTGGTTGACGCTGCATGATGAGCGTCGCGCCTGGAAGGGAATGGACTGGTCGGCACTGGATCGATTGCATCGGAAGGGTTTGATCCATGACCCGGTTAACCGGGCCAAATCTGTCGTGCTGACTGATGAAGGGCTACAGCGCT
>NZ_WLCM01000021.1 GCF_013317235.1 Leisingera sp. ANG59
GTCACGATTTCCATCTCGACGGTGTCAATATAGGGCAGCTGGACACCACGGCTGTCGATCCGGTGGTAATAAGGGTTGCGCACAAACTGGTGGCGGATCTTCTTGCCGGGTGAAGCGTTGATCCACGGCTGAAGCGTCGGTAGTTCGTGATTATCGAACTTGTACATATTGTCGTACTTGTTGTGCAGGGCTGCCCAGCTTTTCACGCGGATTACGCCGACCCTGAGGTTCTGGAGGAGGAAGTCGACTATGCCCGCGTGAAAAGCTGGGCAGCCCTGCACAACAAGTACGACAATATGTACATTTCACGCGGATTACGCCGACCCTGAGGTTCTGGAGGAGGAAGTCGACTATGCCCGCGTGAAAAGCTGGGCAGCCCTGCACAACAAGTACGACAATATGTACAAGTTCGATAATCACGAACTACCGACGCTTCAGCCGTGGATCAACGCTTCACCCGGCAAGAAGATCCGCCACCAGTTTGTGCGCAACCCTTATTACCACCGGATCGACAGCCGTGGTGTCCAGCTGCCCTATATTGACACCGTCGAGATGGAAATCGTGACCGCAGGGCTGGTGGCTGCCAAATCAAATGCAGGGGAAGCCGACTTGCAGGCCCGCGGGCTGGACTTCCGAGACATCCCAATTCTGCGCAAGGGGGAAAAGGACAACTCCGGCTACAAGACCTATCTTTGGGGCAATGGCGCGGCCTCGCAGATCGCCATCTACCCGAACTTGAACACTCAGGACCCGGTGTGGCGGGACATCCTGCGCGATGTGCGGGTGCGGCGCGCGTTATCGCTCGCTATCAACCGCCGCGCCATCAACCGGACGCTTTATTTTAACCTCGCTAAACCCGGTGCCATGACAGTACTGGAGCAAAGCGAGTTATTCGACCCCGCGCTCAGAGATGCTTGGGCACAGTTTGACCCGGAACAGGCCAACCGGTTGCTTGACGAAGCCGGGCTGACGGAAAAGGACGGCTACGGCATCCGTTATCTGCCTGACGGCCGCCTGATGGAACTGATTGTGGAAACCGCCGGTGAACGGCAGGAAGTGGAAAACGCGCTGCAAATCATCGCCGATGACTGGCGCGATGTCGGGGTCAAATTGATTATGCGGCCACTGGACCGGGATATTCTTAGGAACCGTGTCTTTTCTGGGAGTTCGATGGCCTCCGCCTGGTTCGGCTGGGACAACGGCCTGCCCCAGTCCTATACCTCTCCGGTATACTTGGCCCCGACTGATCAGGTCTTTCTGTCCTGGCCGAAATGGGGGCAATACTATCAAACCGGCGGCAGCGCGGGCGAGCCACCGGACATGGCGCCTGCCCAGCAGCTGCTCTCTCTTTTGCAGGACTGGAACATGGCTGCTACTAAGGCCGAACGCATAGCCGCGTGGCGTGCCATGCTTCAAATCCACGCGGAGCAGGTTTACGCCATTGGCGTGGTTGCCGCTGCGCCGCAGCCCGTGGTCGTCAGCAAGCGGCTGCGCAATGTTCCTGAACAAGCAATCTGGGCCTGGGATCCCGGCGCGCATTTCGGCATCTACCGGCCGGATGAATTCTTTTTCGAGGATGGCCTGGACTGATGGAGATACTGCGATACGCCATCTACCGCTTTGGCACCATGCTGATGACACTTCTGGTAGTGTCGGTGCTGATCTTTGCCATTATCAACCTGCCCCCCGGAGACTACCTGTCGAACCAGATCGCCGAACTGCAGGCAACCGGACAGTCCGCAGGTGTCGCCAAAGCGGAATTCCTGCGCAAAGAATATGCGCTCGATAAGCCATTGTGGCAGCAGTACATGATCTGGATGGGCTTCATGCCGGGCCCGCACGGGTTTTCCGGTATGGTCCAAGGCAATTTCGGCTGGTCGTTCGAGTTTGACAGCCCCGTGGCTGACATCGTCGGTGACAGCTTGTGGCTGACTGTGCTGGTGAACCTGGCTGCTGTGATCTTTGTCTATGCCGTCGCCTTGCCCCTGGGTGTGCTGGCCGCTGCCCGCGCCCGCAGCTGGGTCGATTACACCACCGCCTTCGTCGGCTACCTCGGCCTTGCCACTCCAAACTTCCTGTTGGCGCTGATCCTTTTCTACTACGGCCACCGATGGTTTGACCTGCCGATCGGCGGGCTGATGGCACCTGAATTTGAGGGGGCGCCAATGAACTGGGACAAGGTGAAATCCATTCTGGTTCATCTGATTGTACCGACTTTCGTGATAGGCACCGCCGGCGCCTCGGCCATGATGCAGCGGCTGCGCGCCAACATGCTGGACGAACTGGGCAAACCTTATGTTGAGACCGCCATCGCCAAGGGTATGGCCCCCTCTCGCATGTTGACGAAGTACCCGCTGCGGGTGGCCTTCAATCCCTTTGTGGCCGACATCGGCAACCTGCTGCCCTCGATGATTTCCGGCTCAGTCTTGGTATCGGTGGTTCTGGGTCTGCAGACCATCGGCCCGACCCTTCTGACAGCTCTCAAGACCCAGGACATGTTTCTCTCGGGGTTCGTGCTAATGTTTGTTGCCTTGCTCACCCTGATCGGCACCATGATCTCGGATGTACTGCTGGTGCTTCTTGACCCCAGAATCCGCTATGAGGGGCGTGACGCATGACCAATCTGCCCGACGGACGATATGTCGACGACGAACCGTTTGATCCGCAAGCCTCGCTTCTGGAGCTAGAGCGCAAGGACCTGGACGCCCCGAACTGGCTCCTGGTCTGGCGCAAGTTCAAAACACACAGGCTGGGCCTCATCTCGGGTATTTTTCTGCTGATAGCCTACGGGCTGATCCCATTCGCCGGTTTTATTGCCCCTTACGGCCCGAACCAGCGGTTTTCCGAACAGCTCTACTCGCCGCCCCAGTCGATCAAACTGTTTCACGAGGACGAGTTTGTCGGCCCCTTCGTTTATCCGATGACCTCGGAGGCGAATCTGGAAACATTCCAGTGGGAGTTCAAACCGGACACCTCACGACCGCTCAAGCTCAAGTTCTTTTGCGAAGGCAGCACCTACTACCTCGCCGGCTTTATTGAAAGCAACAGGCACCTCTTCTGCGCCAGCGAGGAGGCCACGATCTTCATCCTAGGGTCCGACCGCCTGGGCCGTGACATCTTCAGCCGCGTTTCCTATGGCGCGCAGCTGTCCCTGACGGTTGGCTTGATCGGGATCACAGTCTCTTTCGTGCTTGGCATCTTCTTCGGCAGTGTCGCGGGCTATTTCGGCGGCCGCGTGGACTGGACGGTGAACCGGGTGATTGAGATCTTGCGCTCACTGCCGGAACTGCCCTTGTGGCTCGCGCTGTCTGCTGCGGTGCCTTCGAACTGGTCTCCAGTAGCGGTGTTTTTCATCATCTCGATCATTCTTGGCATTCTTGACTGGCCCGGGCTGGCCCGCTCCGTGCGCGCCAAGTTCCTGTCCTTGCGGGAAGAGGAATATGTCCGAGCCGCGGAAATGATGGGCGCTTCCTCCGGGCGGGTGATCCGTAAGCATTTGCTGCCGAACTTCATGTCGCACCTGATCGCATCCGCCACGCTCTCGATCCCAGCAATGATCCTCGGGGAAACTGCGTTGTCATTTCTCGGCCTTGGGCTACGCGCACCTGCAGTCAGCTGGGGTGTAATGCTGAATGACGCGCAGAACCTCACATCTGTTGAAATTTATCCCTGGCTCGCCATTCCGATGCTGCCGATTGTAGTCGTCGTGCTTGCCTTCAACTTCCTTGGCGACGGGCTACGCGACAGCCTGGACCCTTACCAGCAATGAGCCTCGTCGCCAGTCTGCCCGCCGCGGGTGAATACCGCGTGACCGGCCGCGGCCATTGGCGCAGCGCCTTCGCAGTCACCGAACTGGCCAATGCATCAATTGGCGCTGTAGGCCTGGAACTGGCAAAGCTGATCGAAACGCTGAACCTGGCCCCTGCCGCGCCAGAAGTTACTGTGGATCAGCGCCTTGCCTCACTCTGGTTCATGTACAGCTTCCGGCCGGTGGGCTGGGAGCTCCCGAACCTGTGGGATGACATAGCAGGCGTGTATGAAACGCGTGACGGCTGGATCCGCTTGCACACCAACCTGCCGCATCACCGCAAGGCCGCGCTGCAAGTGCTCGGCTGCCCAGGCAAGAGAAAGGTTGTGGCTGATGCGGTCAGGCACTGGCCGGCCGACAGGCTGGAAAGCGAAACCGTGGCGGCTGGCGGTGTGGCTGCCGCCATGCGCAGCCGGGCAGCCTGGGCGGCGCACCCTCAGGGCCGTTCGGTGGCATCAGAGCAGCTGATCCAATGGTCAGATCCCGCTCCGCTCCGGCTGCAGGATAGGCCGGAAGCAACGGCAGAACGCCCGCTGGCGGGACTGCGGGTGCTGGATCTGACCCGGGTTCTAGCCGGACCGGTCTCGACCCGGACGCTTGCCGGCTTCGGCGCCGATGTGCTGCGCATCGACCCGCCTGGCTGGGACGAGCCCGGTGTGATTACCGACATCTCTCTGGGCAAAAACATGGCCGCACTCGACCTGACAAATGGCGGCGACAGGCAGGTTTTTGAGACCTTGCTCGCTCAGGCCGATGTACTGGTGCACGGCTACCGGCCCGGCGCCTTGGACGGGCTTGGGTATGACGCGGAGAGCCGACGGAAGCTTGCGCCAAACACCGTCGAGGTGGCGCTGAACGCCTATGGCTGGACAGGCCCTTGGGCCAAGCGGCGCGGATTCGATAGTTTGGTTCAAATGAGCGCGGGCATTGCCGATACGGGCCGGAACTGGGCCGGGTCAAGAAAACCGCACCCTCTGCCGGTGCAGGCGCTGGATCATGCAACCGGATACCTGATGGCCGCCGCCGTCCTTTCGGCACTCACGTCAGCAGCGCGAGGTGAGGCGGTGCCACAGGCCCGCCTCTCGCTCGCGCGCACAGCTGAACTGCTTGCCGGAATGGAAAAATCGGCTGAGGGGTCTGACATAACCGGGCCAGAGGACGCCGACTATTCACCGAACATTGAGACAAGCGGCTGGGGACCCGGCAACCGGCTTGCAGCACCGCTCCGCCTGAGCGGCACGGCTATGCACTGGGAATTGCCCGCCACCCGTTGCGGCAGCGCCGCTGCCGCCTGGCCTGATTAACCGGCTGCACGCGAGCCGCCCCTGTCCCAGGCAATCTGCACCCACAAAAAAATCTGGAAAGTAGCGCCCACCAGCTTCCCGCCATCTTGCCCGTCCAGCAACCTACAGAACCGCGCCGCGCGACAGCGCGGCGCCAGGCCCAACCCCAAGCTGAACGCGTCGGCGGTCAAGCGCGAGGGCGGGAGGGCGCCCGCTGCCAAGCCCGCTCAGCGGTCGTCGCCGCCTGGTCCGCCCATGTCTTCCAGCATGTCTTCGTCAATGGCTGCCTGCACAGCTCCCAATGCGGCCTCCTTCTGTTTCGGTGTTACCTCTTCCTCCTGGTCCGCGGCCAGGCGCACCGTGACCTCGCGGTGGGCGAATTTTACACCCTCGCGCGCGAACAGCTCGCGGATTTCCTGATAAACCCGCTTGCGGACGATCCACTGGTCGCCCGGCTTGGTCATGAATTTCACCCGGATGATCATTGCCGAGTCCTGCATCTCGATCACCCCTTGCGACTTCAGCGGCTGGATGAAGGTATGTCCGACAACCGGATCATCCATCAGCTTTTGACCCAGCTTCTTGATCAGCTTCCTGACCTTCTCCACGTCGGTGTCATAGGTCACCCGCAACGGCAGTTTCATCATCACCCAGTCGCGGGAATAATTGGTCAGCACCTTGATCTCTCCAAAAGGAATGGTGTGCAGCGCGCCTAGGTGATGGCGCAACTGGAAGGAGCGGACGGAGATCTTTTCGACAGTGCCCTTCACGTCCCCGATATCGATGTACTCGCCTTTCCGGAAGGCATCATCAATCAGAAAGAATGCGCCCGAGAAAATATCCCGCACCAGCGTCTGCGAGCCAAAGCCCACGGCTAGGCCAACCACACCGGCACCAGCAAAGAGCGGGCTGACGTTGATGCCCAGCTCCAGCAGCAGGATCAGGACAATCGACACCAGCACCACCGCAAGGATCGCGCCGCGGAACAGCGGCAGCAGGGTCGCCAGCCGGCTGGCCCCGCCGGCCCCGCCTTCATCTCCCAGCTCGGCCTCCGGAACATCGCCCACTTCCTCGTCGATTTTGCTGTCGATCCAGATCCGGAACAAGTGATAGACGATATAGCCGATGAACAGGATGACAGTCACATCCACAACCCGTTCAGCAGCGGTAGTCTTGAGCCAGCTGGCGTCCGGGTTCCAAACAATTACCAGCGAATAAGCCCCGACAACAAAGGCGAGGATGCCTGCAACTCTGCGAGCCAGGTCTTCGTATGTGCCGATCGGGTGCTTTATCTTCGGGAGAGCGGCTTCCTCCCCCGCCTCTTCATCTGCCTCCAAAGCAGTGCTATCCGGCTGAGCTGTTTCAGTGTCAGCACCGGCCGCGCCCGCTTCCGGTGCCGCATCTTGCGCGCCCGACGGCGCTTCTGCCGCGGCTTGAAAAGCAAGGCTGCGGCGGAAATACCGTTCGATCACATAATTTATCGCCCCATAGACCACCAGGATCGTGGTCAGAACGAAGTAGCTGCCCGCCATCAGCGGGATCGACACCTCGTGCTCAAGCACCAGATCAAAGGCCAGCTTGAGCCAGCCGAATACCATGTAGACCATCAGCACCGGCGCCCAGGCGACTGCCAGGAAGCGCACCAGCCACGAACAGTCTTCGGGCGGGCGACCAGCACGGATGGCATTGGAAATCGCCCGGCCGTTCACCAGTACCATCAGCAGATTCCCAACCGTCCCGACCAGCGCCAGAACGCCGTAGACCAGTGCATAGACGTTGTAGTTAAGACCGAAATCCCCGACCCAGGTTGCAAACAGCGTCGAGGAAATGTCGTAAGTCGCCAGCAAGGACGCCCAGATATACAGCCGCTTGGCATCCCGGTCGGAAAACACAGGGATACGGTACTGAGCCAGAAAAGGTGACAGCACCATCCGCCATAGGTCCGACACAGTGCGGGCCAGGAAATAGGCTGTATAGATCGCCGTAACGGTAAACTCGATGGACGGATCGCCCGACGCACCAAAAATCAGATACGAAGTCAGCGCCGCAAAAATCATTGCAAAAATTGTGGCACCAATCCCCATGAGAAAACGAAACACCAGAAACGGCATTTTCTCCTGATACCCTTCAGGAGTTTCCTGGATCCGTGAGACAACAAACTTTTTGGCAAACCGCTTGCCGTAAATCTCCACCGACAGCCAACGTCCGATCAGAAGGAACAGCACACTCCAGCCCAGAACCTCCACATAAGTCATAATGCGCCCGTCAGGGCTGGTCTGGCGCAGGATGTATTGCATTTCAAAGACTGAATAAGGCAGTGCTTCCAGCCGGCTGTTCAGTTCTGCCCGGAACGCAGCCACTCTGGACTGCGCCTTCATCAGAGCTGAGGGTTGTTCCATCGCTCCCGGCGCGGAATGATCTGCCGACGGCCCGCCTTCAGGCGGCGCATTCAGCAACCGTCCGCTACTGTCAACAACCAGCACATTGACACCGCTTTCGGCCGCTTGCTCAATCGCTCGCGACAATGCCTCTGCGCTCCCGGCGTCACTTTCTTGCGCGCTGGTGTGAGCTGTCAGCCCGCCCCCCAGCAGCAGACAGAGCAGAAACCGAAGGAAGAAATGCTGCATGACCGGCTATCCTCATGGAAACTTGTGTCAAATTAACCACCTGCCGGAGCGTTGCGCAAATGGCGCGCGCGCAAATTCCCGTGCGCCTTGCAACAATGCCGCATGATTGCATGCACTCAGGCTCCGGGCTATACAAATTCAGATATCTGCTCATCGGGCAGAGCACCACGCTGCCGCGGTCCCGGCCGGCTTTCCGCCAGGACCTCAAGCTGCTAGAGCAAATACTGACCGCGCCCCTGCCGCAAATGGACATTGGACGCGCAAACTGAGGCAAAAGATGGCCGAGCATGTAAGCACGCGCCCGGAGACGACCGGCAGCAAAGGCTGGCGTGCCTCTTCGGCAGCCGCGGCATGCCCGTTGACAGAAGCAGCCCAGCAATCCTTTCAGGTAGTCAAATGACGGACACGGGCCTCACCCAACCCTATTCGCACACCGGCAAGCGCGGTCCCCGGATCATGTTCTACAGCCATGACACTTTCGGGCTAGGTCATCTGCGGCGCTCAAGGGCGCTGGCAGGTGCTATCACGTCAGCAAACCCGGACGCTTCGGCGCTGATCCTTACGGGGTCCCCGGTAGCAGGAAGGTTTTCATTCCCGACCCGTGTCGACCATGTGCGCCTGCCCGGTGTGATCAAGCGTTCCGACGGTTCCTACGCGTCACGCACCATGGGCATGAGCATCGAGGAAACCGCCGAGTTGCGCGCGGCCCTGATCCGCTCCACCGTCGAGCAATACGATCCCGATGTGCTGGTCGCCGACAAGGAGCCCACCGGATTTCGCGGCGAGCTGATGCCAGCACTAGATTTGCTGAAAACGCGCGGGCGCTGCAAGATGATTCTGGGCCTGCGGGATGTGCTGGATGAGCCGGAGGTGCTCGCAGCCGAATGGGAACGCAAGCACGCGGTCGAAGCCACCCGTGATTTCTACGACGAGATCTGGGTTTATGGCCCCCGGTCTGTATACGACCCGACTGCCGGATTGCCCTTCACTGCTGAGATGCAAGCCCGCATGCATTGGACCGGCTACCTGCGCCGCGATCTTGGTCAAGTCGGAGAACCGCCCGAGCAGCCTTACCTGCTGGTTACGCCCGGTGGTGGTGGCGATGGCGAGATGATGGTGGACCTGGTGCTGTCGGCATATGAAGCCGACCCGGGCCTCTCCCCGCGCGCGGTACTGGTCTATGGCCCCTTTCTGTCTGGCGAAACACGGCAGGATTTTGAGGAGCGGGTTGCCCGGCTGAATGGCCGCGTCACCGCCGTCGGTTTTGAATCTCAGATAGAGACTTTGTTTGCCGGCGCTCAGGGCGTGGTCTGCATGGGTGGCTACAACACGTTCTGCGAGGTTCTGTCTTTTGACAAGCCGGCAGTTATCGTGCCCCGCACCACCCCTCGGCTGGAGCAATGGATACGCGCCAGCCGGGCTGAAGAAATCGGACTGACGACCATGCTGGATGAAATCCGAGATGGCTGGACCGCGTCGGCATTGGCCAAAGCAATCCGTGCCCTGGCAAACCAGCCTCCGCCGTCCGCCGCAGGCTCCGAAGGCCTTCTGGACGGACTCGACTACGTGACCCGGCGTGTTACGTCATTGCTTCAGGACACCCGCAAAGAGGCCGCGGAATGAACATTGCCCGCCCGCCCCTTGCGGTGGTAGTAAAGGGCTGGCCGCGCCTGTCCGAGACCTTCATCGCGCAGGAACTGGTTGCCCTCGAGGCCGCTGGCCATGCTTTTGAGATCTGGTCGTTGCGCCACCCTACGGATATCAAGCGCCATCCATTGCATACACAGCTGAAAGCGCGTGTAAATTACCTGCCTGAGTATCTGTACGAAGAACCGGTTCGGGTCTGGCGCGCCCGCGAAATGGCACAGCAACTACCCGGGTACGGTGAAGCCTACCGCATTTGGCGCGCCGATCTGCGCCGCGACACGACACCCAACCGGATCCGCCGTTTCGGCCAGGCTTGCGTTCTGGCGGCAGAAATGCCGTGTGAGGTTCTGGGCCTCTACGCGCATTTCCTGCACACGCCGTCCTCCGTGGCCCGCTATGCCGCGATCATGCGCGGGCTGCCGTGGAGCTTTTCCGCTCATGCCAAGGACATCTGGACCTCGCCTGAATGGGAAATCCGGGAAAAGCTCTCCGCTAACCATCACGGCGCCGCATTTGGTGCCACTTGCACTGGCTTTGGAGTCAAGCATCTGCAGAAAATGGCGGATACGCCAAAGCGTGTTGATCTGGTCTATCACGGGCTGGATCTGACCCGCTTTCCTGCGCCGCCGGAACGCCGGCCGCGCCAGCCACAAGACCCTGTTCATTTCATATCTGTTGGCCGCTTGGTCGAAAAGAAGGGATTCGACCGTCTTATAGCTGCACTGGCTTTGCTGCCTGCAGGCCTTGACTGGCACTGGAGTCATATCGGCGGCGGCGGGCTGGGTGACCTTCTGCAAGGTATGGCCGAAGATGCAGGCATTGCCGATCGCATCACGTGGCGCGGTGCCTGCGACCAGCCGGAGGTGATCGAGGCGATGCGCTCATCTGACCTGTTCGTACTCCCTAGCAGGGTAGCAACCGATGGCGATCGGGACGGGCTGCCGAACGTGCTGATGGAGGCCGCCTCGCAGTCTCTGCCGATCCTATCGACCCCGGTTTCAGCGATCCCGGAATTCATTAAACATGGGAAACACGGGCTTTTGAGCAAAGACAGTCCGGAGGCGCTGGCAGAGAGTCTGCTCTATGCCGCCCGGCACCCCCAGAAACTGGCAGAAATGGCCCAGGCCGCATTGGTCCGCTTGCGTAGCGATTTTGGGATGGATCCAGGAATTGCCCAGCTTTCGAAACGGCTGAACGCCATGCTAAAGAACGGCTGAACCCCATGCTGCCGGGAGCCGGAAAGCGGGTTGTTTTTTACGCGCCGATGAAACCGCCGAACCATCCTGTTCCCTCTGGCGACCGCGAAATTGCGCGCAATCTGATGGCCCTTTTCGAATCCAGCGGCGCAGAGGTGCAGCTTGCATCGCACCTGCGGATCTATGACAAGCACGGCGATCAGGCCCAGCAGACAGCCTTGCGCGCAGAGGCGGAAGCCGACATCTGCCAGCTGATTGCGCATATGCCGGAAGCGGACATCTGGGTCACGTATCACAACTACTACAAGGCCCCGGACCTGATTGGCCCAGTCGTGGCGCGTGCCCGAGGTGTCCCGTATGTGCAGATCGAATCCACCCGCGCCCGAAAGCGATTGACCGGACCTTGGTCGGGGTTCGCCGAGGCCGCCCATGCGGCCGCAGATGCCGCAGATGCAATATTCTATTTTACTGAACGGGACCGTTTTGCGCTGGATCGTGACCGGTGCGGCAGCCAGATCATTACTTGCCTGCCGCCCTTTCTTCCGCGTGACAGGCTACCAGCGCTCTCGTCCCTAGAAGGACCCATGCTGGCCGCTGGCATGATGCGCACGGGCGACAAGCTGGCCTCATACGGCATCATTGCGGAAACGCTTGCGCATCTGCCCGGGGAATGGCACCTGAACCTCGCGGGCGATGGCCCAGCACGGCCTGCAGTCGAGGCGCTGATGGCCCCCTTTGCGGAAAGAGTCCGCTTCCTTGGGCAACTCTCCCGCGCGGAACTTGCTGCAGCTTATGCAAAGGCCAGCTTGTTTCTGTGGCCAGGCGTCAATGAAGCCTTTGGCATGGTCTATCTGGAGGCGCAGGCCCATGGGGTGCCAGTTGCTGCTCAGGACCGCCCCGGCGTGCGGGATGTGCTGCTGCCCGGGACCTACCCGGTGCCGGAAGCCGGCCCGCACGCACTCGCATCCTATATAACCCGGCTTCTTGCAAACCCTGAGCTGCGAGCAAAAACTGCCCTGAATGCCCGTCGCTACATATCAAACAATCATCTTGCTCCTTCTGCCGCCCGGAATTTTTGGGAAACGGTGCTGCCGCTGATGGAAAACTCCGCATGATCCGCCTCGCTTTATTGCGCCACGGCCATACAGCGTGGAACCGCGCCGGCCGCATCCAAGGCTGTAGCGACATTCCGCTGGATGACGCAGCCCGGGCAGAGTTGGGCAGCTACACCCTGCCAGAGGACTGGCGGCACGCAGAGCTTTGGTCCAGCCCGCTGATGCGCGCGACGGAAACTGCGCAGCTTGTCGCCAGACGGTGCCCGCGTACCGCACCGGAGCTGATCGAAATGAACTGGGGCGATTGGGAAGGGCTTTATGGTCTGGACCTGAAAGCCGACCCGGATAGCGGCTTTTGCGATATAGAAGACTGGGGCTGGAATTACCGTCCGCCCGGAGGGGAGAGCCCGGCGGAAGTCTGGTCCCGTATCGAACCTTGGCTTTACGCGCTGAAACGGGATGCCGTTGCTGTTTGCCATATCGGTATCATGCGGATGATCCTGGCACGAGCGCACGGCTGGGATTTCGACGGCCCCGTCCCATTCCGCATCAAACGGAACCGGCTGTTTGTGGTGGAGGTTGATCGTCAAAACCTTCATCCGTGGCCGGACCCGGTGCGGCTTCCTCGCAAGGGTTCCTCATGAAAGTTCTGATTGCTGTCACACATTTGCTGGGCACCGGCCATTTGTCCCGAGCACTGACACTGGCTCGGGCCTTCATTACCGCAGGCCACAAAGTGCAAGTCGTCTCCGGCGGTTTTCCGGCACCGCAGTTGAACACCGAAGGAGCCGGCTTGATCCAGCTGCCGCCGTTACGTTCGGATGGGGTGAACTTCACCCGCCTCCTGACAAAGGATGGTTCGCTGGCTGACGAGGCATATTTTAGCCATCGCCGGGCAGCCCTTTGCGCCGCACTGCGGGACTTGCAACCTGACGTGTTGATCACTGAACTCTACCCTTTTGGCCGCCGCTCCTTGCGAAAGGAATTCCTGGCGCTGCTGGAAACAGCCCGCACCCTGCCACGGCGTCCGGTGGTCCTATCCTCCATCCGCGACATCCTCGCCCCCCCTTCCAAACCGGAAAAAGCGGAAAAGGCTGACGCGGTCATCGCTCAGCATTATGACGCGGTTCTAGTTCACTCCGATCCCTCAGCAACCCCGCTAAACGCGAGCTGGCCGGTCTCTGGTATGCTGGCAGCCAAACTGCGCTACACCGGTTATGTGGCCCCGGCTGCCGCAGGCCCGCACCCGGATCAGGCAGGCATGGGCGAAGTGCTCGTAAGCGCAGGCGGCGGCAGTGTGGGAACTCCGGTCTATCGCTGCGCCTTAGAGGCCGCCAGGCTGATGCCCGGCACACCATGGAGATTGCTTGTGGGCGGATCAGATGCCGATGAGCGCATTGCGGAATTTGCCAAGGCTAGGTCCCCTGCCCTCCTGGAGCCGGCCCGTCAGGACTTTCGTCTGATGCTTTCCCATGCCACAGCCTCAGTCAGCATGTGCGGCTACAACACAGCGCTGGACCTTTTGCAGGCCGGTACGCCCGCTGTGCTGGTGCCGTTCGACGCTGGAAACGAGACCGAACAAGGCCTGCGCGCGGCCAGCCTCGCGCCGTTAAATGGCATAGAAGTCGTAGAAACTGCCAACCTTTCTCCCGAAACGCTATGCGCTGCGGTCAAGACGGCAATGCAGGCTCCGCCGCGGCTTGCAGGCGGTTTCAGGTTTGACGGAGCGGCCCGGAGTGTGGAGATTGCCGCAGAACTTGCGGGAGGGCGCGGATGACACCGGATTGGAGCGGGCTGGACCGGGAACTGGACAATTGGCAGCAGGCTGGGCTAACGCTGCCACTGTGGTGGCGGGACGATGATGCAATGTCCCAGTCTTCTGAATTGGAACGGCTGGCAGCGCTCTCGGAAGATCTGGATCTGCCGGTCCATTTGGCCGTGATTCCGCAAGGTGCTACAGCTGACTTGGCCCGTTTTGTTTCGGAGCATCCCACTCTCATCCCGGTCGTCCACGGCTGGGCCCACCAGAACCACGCACCGGCAGGAGAAAAGAAAGCCGAATTCGGCACACACCGCCCGCTGGAGGAATTGCTGGACGACGCCGAGCGCGGCCTGGTTGCGCTGCAGAAGATGTTTGGCGGTGTTTTGCGGCCAATGTTTGTTCCGCCGTGGAACCGGATCTCACCGGAAATGCTGACTTGGCTGGCGGGCGCCGGATATACTGCCGTGTCGACTTTCACACCACGCAAAGCCGCCAAACCCGCATCCGGCCTGTTGCGGGTGAACACACATCTCGATCCGATCGACTGGAAAGGAGGCCGCGGTCTGCTGCCAGTCGACCAGTTGACCGCACAGGTGGCACGCCAGCTGCGCGACCGCCGCATGGGTGATGCGGACAATGCGGAACCCTATGGGATCCTCACCCACCACCTGGTGCATGATGACTCAATCTGGACCTTCATCAGCGCACTGGTGAAACGTCTGCTGGATGGCCCGGCGGAGGCCTGGATTTATGATGAAAGGATGTCCTGAATGAGCCGTCTCGATTCCATGCTGCGCCGCCTGACCGCTCAGCGTGACGGTCTGAACTGGGCTGCGGAGCAGATCAGCCAGATGGACGGTGACGTGCTGGACATGGGGCTGGGCAATGGGCGCACTTATGACCACTTGCGCGAGATCCTGGCCACCCGAAGAATCTGGGTTATTGACCGGGTCCTGCAATGTCACCCGTCCTGCGTCCCGCCTGAGAAGGATTTTCTGCAGGGTGAGGCCAAGCCGATGCTCGAGCTGCTTGCCGCGGAAGGCCGCAAGGTCGCCCTCGCCCACTACGACTTCGGCTTTGGCGTTAAAGAAAAAGACGTTGCAGAAGCCGCCGCCCTATCGCCATTTATTGCCCGAGTAATGGTTCCTGGCGGCATCATTGTTGCAGGCCAGCCGCTGACGGGTTTCGAGGAGCTGGACGGCCCCAACGGCATCCCGGCCGGGCGTTATATGTTTTACCGGGCCGGCTGACACCGCGCCAGCTCTCAATGTGCAGGTGCACTCATCGCACTGGGCTTCGAACGTGGCTCAAGCCACCCGCACCCCGCGTGACCACACCCCTCGCAGAGCCGGCGTGCCAGCCTTAATGCCAAACCGAACCAGGTCAGCACGTTTGCCGGTTTCCATCCTGCCCCTGTCCTCCAGGCCGACGGCATCGGCCGGTGCATGGGTTACAGTGCCCAGCCCCCGCGCCATATCCCCCCATTGCTGGCCTAGAAGGACCGCAGCCATAAGCAGCGCTGCTGGCACATAGTCAGACGACAGAATATCGAGCAATTCCAAATCAGCCAAATCATGCGCCGCAACATTGCCGGAATGGGAGCCACCACGGATCAAGTTTGGCGCCCCCATCATCACCTTAATGCCATGCGTCTTGCATGCCTGCGCAGCCTCCACCGTAGTCGGAAACTCAGCCAGACGGATACCATGGCCTGCGGATACGGCCACCTGAGCCGCCGTCGTGTCGTCATGGCTTGCCAGCACAGCGCCGAAGCGCTTGGCTGCCCTTACAGCCTCAGCCTCGTGCAGCGCACCATAGGTCTGCTGCAGCTCAATCAGATGGGCCACATGTGCCTGAAAGGCCGCGTCGTCAAACCCGTGCTTGCCCTTTACATATTGCTCTAGCTTGGAAATGTCGCGGAACTGGCGCTGGCCCGGCGTGTGATCCATCAGAGAGACCAGTCCGACACGGTCAGCTTCTCCAAAAGCATTCAGTTCTTCCACTAAAGTATCAGTGCACACCTCCGCCCGAAGATGGAGAAAGTGTGAGATTTTCAGAGCGTTCGCAGCCCGCAGCTCAAGAAGTTCCGACGCCAGTTGCCGGGCGTATGCGCCATAACGGCTTTCCCGGCGGCTGATCGACCCCACGCGCATGGCATCAAACACCGTGGTGATGCCGGTGCCCGCCAGTTCCGCGTCATGCGCGATGATGGCGCTGGCGTGCGGCCAGTCCACCTTGGGGCGCGGCTGGATATGGCGTTCCAGGTTGTCCGTGTGCAGTTCAACCAGACCGGGGCTGACGTAATCCCCTGCACAGTCCACCGCACCCGCCGGGACTGAAGAGCCGTCAGAAATGTCTGCAATCACACCGCCGGTTAATTTCACACTGCCGGTCCGGATCTCGCCCGGAAGCACCAGTGCAGCATTGGCAAGGACCATCTCTTCTGTCATCTGAACTTCACATCTTTCGAGCTATGGAAGGCCACGTTTAGGAGGCCAATGTGACATTGACGCGATACGCGATCTATTACGCCCCGCCCGCCGATGCGGATTGGAGCCGGTTTGCGGCCAGCTGGCTCGGCTGGGACATGGAGACGGGCACTCGCCTGCCGCATCCGGACATAGCAGGGCTGGACATTGGCGCGATCACGGAAGTGCCGCGAAAATATGGGCTGCACGCGACAATGAAGCCGCCGATGCGCCTGGCCGAAGGTCGCACGCAGGCAGCGCTTGAAGCCGCCTGCAAAACCTTTGCGTCTTCGCACAAGCCAGTTAGGTTTGAGGGCCTTCACTTGGCCCGCCTTGGCCGTTTTCTTGCTTTGCGTCCAACCGGTGACCAATCTGCTTTGAACAGGCTTGCAGCAAATTGCGTGACTGAACTCGACATGTTTCGAGCGCCGCTGTCCTCGGAAGATCTGGACCGCCGCCGCGCCGCGGGCCTGTCGCCGAAGCAGGACGAGAACCTCACCCGCTGGGGCTACCCTTATGTTCTCAGTCAGTTCCGCTTTCACATTACGCTGACAGGAAAACTGCCCAAACCGGATTTGCCCGCCGTGGAGGCCGCACTGAATGAGCGCTTGGTCCCTCTGCTGCCTGCGCCCTTGCTGATCCGCGATCTGGCGCTGGTAGGCGAAGCACCGGATGGCAGCTTTCACCTGATTCAACGCTACGCCCTCTCTGGCTGAATGACCGCCAGCGCAGCGTACACCGCTGCGCTGAGCGCGCCGCTGTTGTCAATTACATGAACTCTGCGCAATCCTGCTGGCAGCGGATATTCCGCGCGGGCAAGACGGCGCCGCACCTCAACCGCGCTCTCCCGCCCGCGGGCTGCGAGCCGCTCAGCCAGCACCTGCGGGTGTGCAGTCACCCAAAACACAATGAATTGGCCGAACTTTTCCTGCGCCTCCAGCAGCACCGCGCGGGACAGGTTCACCAGTACACCGGCCGCTCCCTCACGCAGGTTTTCGATGTCACGGGGGATACCGTAGTGGAGGCCATGCGCCTGCCAATGCAGCGAAAAAATACCGCTTTCGGCCAGGGCGGAGAACTCCGCTTCTGATACGGCCTGATAGTCCTCGCCACCGGCTTCGGGCGCTCGCGTGATCACCCGGCGCACCACGCGCAGTTGAGGGCCTGAGACTGCCAGAGCGGACATGAGACTGTCCTTTCCAACACCTGATGGTCCGACCACTGCAATAACCGGACCTTTTTGGGCCTCCTTGTTCATGCCATGGCCTTCGGTGAAAAGCCCGAAACGTCCACTAACCGGTCGCATACGGTTTCACGTGCGGCTTCATCATGGAAAATGCCGATAATGGCCGCCCCCCGTGCCTTGGCGGTCTCGATCAGTCCCAGAACAGTAGCCCGGTTTTGCGCATCGAGGCTGGCCGTTGGCTCATCCAGCAGCATCGCAGGGTAATCATAAGCAAAGCCTCGGGCAATATTCACCCGCTGCTGTTCACCGCCGGAAAAGGTCGCAGGGCTAAGGCCCCAAAGCCGTTCCGGGATGTTGAGCTGTACCAGCAGCGAGGCCGCCTTGTTGCGAGCCTGCTCCACTGGAGTTCCAACCGCCAGCAAGGGCTCAGCCACGACATCCAAAGCCGGCACCCGCGGGACCACACGCAAGAACTGGCTAACATATCCCAGGGTTTCGCGGCGCAGCGCCAGGATTTCGCGCGGCTCAGCCTTGGCAACATCAACACCGCCGACCATCACCCTGCCAGAGGCAGCCAAATAGTTGCCATAGATTACCCGCATAAGGGTGGACTTTCCGGCACCGGACACACCAGTCAGCCCAACACATTCCCCGGGTTTAACGCTCAGCGTTGCGTTTTGCATCACCGGGATCACCGCGCTGCCCTGGTTGTGCAAGGTAAAGCTCTTGCTCACATTGTTCAGTTCAATCATGATCCCGCCCTCAGACTTGCAGCACGCTGGAAACCAGCAGCTGGGTATAGCTGTGCTGGGGATCGTCCAGCACCTGGTCGGTCAGCCCGCTCTCAACGACATGACCATCCTTCATCACCATCAGCCGGTCGGCCAGCAGCCGCACCACGGCCAGATCATGGGTTACTATAATGGCGCTTAGCCCCATCTCGCGCACCAGACCACGCAGCAGGTCCAGAAGCCGCGCCTGGACAGAGACATCCAGCCCGCCGGTCGGTTCGTCCATGAAGACCAGCCGCGGGCCGGTTACAAGATTGCGGGCGATCTGCAGCCGCTGCTGCATGCCGCCGGAGAAGGCCGAGGGGCGGTCATCGATGCGGCTGTCGGCGATCTCGACCCGGCGCAGCCAGTCGGCGGCGCGTTCGCGGATCGATCCATAGTGCCGGTCGCCCACCGCCATCAGCCGTTCTCCGATGTTGCCGCCGGCCGAAACCGACATCCGCAGCCCGTCGCGGGCGTGCTGGTGGACGAAAGCCCAATCGGTCCTGCCCAGCATCCGCCGTTCCGGCTCCGGCATGGTTACGGTGTCGACCGGCCCGTCGGTGCGGGTGTCAAAGATCACCTCGCCCCGGTCCGGTGTCAGATGGCCCGCAAGACTGTTCAGCAGGGTCGACTTGCCTGACCCGCTCTCGCCCACGATCCCCATCACCTCGCCGGGGTACAGGTCAAAGCTCACATCGGTGCAGCCGATCCGCGCGCCGTAGAGCTTGGCCACGTTCCTCACTTGCAGCAAAGGGGTCATCACGCTGCCTCCTCCCCCAAACGGCCGGTATGGCCTGCGTCGCGCCGGGAACGGCAGTAATCGGTGTCCGAGCAGACAAACATCCGGTTGCCCGCGTCATCCAGGATCACCTCGTCCAGATAGCTGTCCTCCGCCCCGCAGAGATCGCACGGATGATCTGCCTTGCTGGCTTCAAACGGGTAATCCTCGAAATCCAGCGACACGACCTGTGTATGGGGCGGCACCGCATAGATCCGCTGCTCCCGGCCGGCACCGAACAGCTGGATCGCCGCCATTTCCATCTTCGGGTTGTCGAACTTCGGGATCGGAGACGGGTCCATGACATAGCGCCCCTCCACCTTCACCGGATAGGCATAGGCGGTGGCAATTGCGCCGTGCTGCGAGATGTCCTCATAAAGTTTCACGTGCATCAGCCCGTATTCCTGTAAGCTATGCATTTTGCGGGTCTCAGTCTCACGCGGTTCCAGAAAGCGCAGCGGCTCCGGGATCGGCACTTGGTAGACCAGGATCTGGTCCTCGGTCAGCTCCGCCTCGGGGATCCGGTGGCGGGTCTGGATGATGCTGGCTTTTGCCGTTTCCTCGGTGGTTGCAACGCCCGCCGTCTTTTCAAAGAACTTGCGGATCGAGACCGCGTTTGTGGTGTCATCGGCGCCCTGATCGATCACTTTCAGCGTGTCGTCCGGCGTCAGCGCCGCGGCTGAGACCTGCACGCCGCCGGTGCCCCAGCCATAAGGCATCGGCATCTCCCGGCTGGCAAAGGGCACCTGGTAGCCTGGCACCGCCAGCCCCTTGAGGATCGCCCGGCGGATCATCCGCTTGGTCTGCTCGTCAAGGTATGCAAAGTTGTAGTCAGACATCTTGACCTCGAATTGGAAAATTGTGACCCAAACCGGATTGGAACGCAGTATTTTGATGGAAAACATTCTCGGTTATGTCTTGGCCGTTGGACTTGGCGTCCTGATTTGGGCTCTCGTGCGCATTTTTCGCACCTTGCGCGCAGGCGGCTATGACCACGCGATGCGCCGCCCGTCTGGACATAATCACACGAGTATTGACCCGGTTGATGCAAGCCTTGCGTCCCATGGCCCTGGCTCTGGCCGTCCTTGGGGCCAAGGCCACGACAGCGGAGGATTCGACGGAGGTGACGCAGGCGGCGGTGGAGGCGACTAAGCTCATTCCGCAGCCTCCTTTGCCGCCAGCGTCTCAGCCAGCTGTGCCGCTTCCCGGCGCAGTTTGCGGACCAGTTCCAGCTCGGACTGGAAGTCGACGTAATGCGGCAGCTTGATGTGCTCCAAAAAGCCGGTGGCCTGGATGTTGTCGGCGTGGCTCAGGACAAATTCCTCGTCCTGCGCGGCGGCGCCGACATTGTCCTCTCCCAGCTCCTCCCAGCGCAGCGCCCGGTCGACCAGCGCCATGGCGATGGACTTGCGCTCTGACTGGCCAAAGACCAGACCGTAGCCGCGAGTGAACTGCGGCGGCACCGTCTTGGAGCCCTTGAACTGGTTCACGGTCTCGCATTCGGTCAGCTCCACCTCGCCGATCTCGATGGCAAAGCCCAGCTCTGGGATGTCCATCTCTACCGGCACCTTGCCAATCCGCAATTCACCTACAAAGGCATGGTTGCGCGCGTAACCGCGCTGGGTCGAATACGCCATGCCCAGAATGAAGCCCTCATCGCCGCGGGTCAGCGATTGAAGCCGCACCGCGCGGTCCGCCGGAAAGGACATCGGCTCGCGGGTCAAGTCGCCTGGAACCGCGTCCGAGGCCGGCTCCCGCTCGATGATGTCCTCGCTCTGCAGGAATTCGGTGATATGCGGCGTGGCTTCTTCGCGTGGCGCGGAGACCGGCGCTTCGGGCACCTCGCCGTCGGCAGCCAGTTTGAAGTCCAGCAGGCGGTGGGTATAGTCAAACGTCGGCCCCAGCACCTGCCCCCCTGGCGCATCCTTGAAGGTCGCCGAGATCCGGCGGTCGCAGGCCATCTCTCCGGTCTCCACCGGCCGCGAATAGCCAAACCGCGGCAGGGTGCTGCGGTAGGCGCGGATCAGGAAAACGGCCTCGATCAGATCACCTCGCGCTTGCTTGATCGCCAACGCGGCGAGATCACGATCGTATAATGAGCCTTCGGCCATTACCCGGTTCACCGCCAGGCTCAATTGCTCGCGGATCTGGGCCAGCGAAAGCTCGGCCACATTCGTGTCGCCGCGGCGTTCTTCAGCCAGCCAGGCATGGGCGTTTTCAATGGCGCATTCACCACCCTTGACTGCAACATACATCGCTTAGGCCTCCACAGTGACTTGGATAGACCGCGGCAACGCGGCAATCTGAGATCCTGAGGCAAAGAAGAAGTCCACCCCCAGCGGATACAGAGCTGCGTTGGTTTGGAACGCGGCAATTTCGGGCAGCTGCATGCGAGCGGTATCTTTGACCCCAGGACCGTTCAGCACAGCGTTCGGCACATCCAGGCTGTGCATTTCGACAATCAGCGTGGCCGAACGGTCAGGATATTCAGCGGTCCCGATGCGAAAGCGGTTGAGCGGCTGCAGCTCTTGCCATCCCCCCAGGGCAACATCTGCCTGCTCAGCGGCAACGATCGGTGCGCCGGTGTGGAAGGCCAGCCAGCCGCGCAGGGCTTCGCTGTCCAGATCAGGAGCAAGATACACGCCGGTTTCCGGGTCGCACAGAGTCAGCAACAGGCTGCCTGCAGCCACCGAAACTCCGTCCGGCGGTGTTGCGCCTGTGATTTCCTGCACTTGACTGGGGCGGGCCATCGCGTTCATCGATGCGCGGAAAGCACGCGCTGCAGCGACCGGCGGATTGCTGAAGCCGCCCGTGAAAGCAGTTTTATCGGATTGCTGACCCATCAATCCTCCCCTCGCACCATGGTGAAAAATTCGACCTTGGTGGCCGCTGCCTTGGCCGCACGGGCAACTTTTTGTGCCTGTCGCGCTTCTGCCAACGGCACCAGAACAGCCTCGTTCAAGGTCCCTGCAGCGCCGGTTTGCATCAGCGCATCAATCTTGGCAGCGATCTCCGCCTTCGCTTTGCTTCTCCCCTGCACATAGCCATGGCCGATCGTGCCGTCCGCCAGGGCAAGAGCGCATCGGGTGACGGTCATTTCCCCCAAATTGAAAGGGGCACCAGTACAGCCCATGCGGCCGCGGACCATCACGCCACCCGCTTCGGGAGCACGGAGGAACTCAAAAGCCGGGTCTGTCCCGTAGTCCAGCCACAGCTTAGTCAGCCGGGCTTCATCAGCAGAGGACAGAAGGCTCATCCAGCCTTTGCGGTCTTCTGCAGAAAATATGGTGTTCATTTGTCTAAGCCTCTTGGCTAAGTTGTCCACATTATCTATACAACTATACAAATCATATCTGAGTCGCCTTCCCTGGCGCAATCCCAGAGTTGTGAAAGTTCCGTGACATGGCCCGCACCCCCGTCTGGAAGTCCATTGCTATCGCCCTGACCGAGGACATCGCGCAGGGCCGGTATGAAACCGGCGGCAAGCTGCCTGCCGAAACGCAACTTTCGGCGCGTTTCGGGGTGAACCGGCACACCGTGCGTCGAGCGCTGGCGGATATGGCTGAGCAGGGGCTGGTCCATCCCAGGCGCGGTGCCGGGGTTTTCGTGGCCGCAAAACCTACAGATTATCCAATCGGAAAACGGGTGCGGTTTCACCAGAATCTCTCGCGCGAAGGCCGAAGCCCTGCGAAGCAGATCCTGACACTCGAAACCCGTGCAGCTGCAGCCCGTGAGGCGAATGCGCTGCAGCTGGATCCCGGTGCAGAGGTGCATGTCTATGACGGGCTGTCACTGGCAGACGGCCTGCCTATAGCCTTGTTTCAGAGCATTTTTCCTGCGGAGCGATTTTCAGGCATTCTCGACGCCCTTCAAGAGCAAAAGTCTGTTACCGCAGCGCTGCAGCAGTTCGGAATTGACGACTACACCAGGGTTGAAACCCGGATTACAGCCAAGCTTGCCACGGCAACCCAAGCACTGCACCTCAAGATTGCGGAAGGCAGCCCGATCCTGCGCACCACTGGCATCAACGCAGATCCGGAAGGGCGGCCTGTCGAATTCGGGCGCACTTGGTTCGCGGGCGACAGGGTCACCCTGACAGTGGGTGGTGAAACCTGAGCCCCCTCACGAGTCTTTATTAAAAAAAAGCCCCCGCCAAAGGCAGGGGCTCCGTTTATCCAGATCAGATCAAGTCACTGCTGGGCGTTAAAGACGAACAGCGTTTCCCCATTGATCTGGTAGCCGTTGATCAGTTCCTTGGCCTTGTCCGAGACCAGCCATTCCTCCAGCAGCATTGCCAGGCCGTTCTTCACATGGCCATGCTTCTCCGGGTTCACCGGGATATAGGCGTACTGGTTGAACAGCACCGGATCACCGGCAAACAGCAGCTTCAGACCGCCCTTGTTGCCAAAGTTCAGCCAGCTGGCGCGGTCCGACATGATATAGGAGTCCATGCCCGCAGCGGTATTGAGCGCGGCACCCATGCCAGCGCCAACAGCGCGGTACCACTCGCCGAATCCCTCAGCATCCAGCTCTGCAGCCTTCCAGAGGCTCAGTTCCTTCTTGTGCGTACCGCTGTCGTCGCCGCGGCTGACAAATGCCGCTTCTGCCCCGGCAATCTTTTGCAGCGCATCTGCGGCATCTGCGGCGCCAGCCACTTCGGCAGCATCCGCCTTGGGTCCGATCAAAACAAAATCATTGTACATGATCTCGCGCCGGTGCGTGCCGTTGCCGCCCGCCAGAAACTTCTCCTCGGCCTTCTTGGAATGCACCAGAATCGCATCCACGTCGCCCGCCTCCCCCAGGCGGATCGCTTGGCCGGTGCCGACGACCAACAGATGGACATCCAGCCCCAGATCCTTCTTGATCTCCGGCAGCAGGATCTCTGCCAGGCCGGAATTGTGGAAGGAGGTGGTGACCGCCATCTTCATCTCGTCCGCCAGCGCAGCGGTGGCAAAGGCCATGGATGCAATGGCACCAATAATCAGACGTTTCATTCGACAATATCTCCATTCAGAAAGGCACGCCCCTGCGGCGTTTGCGGCCCGGCAAAAAACACCTCCGCCGGGCTGAATTCGTGGATGCGACCGCCCAGGACAAAAATCACCTCATCCGCCAGCCGCCTCGCCTGCCCCATGTTGTGGGTGGACATAATCAGCCGTGTGCCGCTCCCGGCGGCATGGGCCAGGATTTCTTCGATCTCGCGAGTGGCGCGCCCGTCCAATGCGGCGCAGGGCTCGTCCAGGAACAGAACCTCCGGCTCCCGTACCAGGGCCCGGGCCAGCGCCAGCTTCTGCCGCTCACCGCCCGACAGCATGGTGGCCTGGCGCTGCAGGATTCTGCCCAGGCCGACACGGGCCGCCCAGTCCGCCGCCCGCGTGCGCGCCTCGCGGCGGCCCACGCCCGTCAGCCGTAGCGGATAGGCAATGTTGTCGATCACTGTGCGGCGCATCATCACCGGGGTCTGAAACACAAACGATTGTCGCTTCTGCGCCTCTTCGAGCGGGCAGGCCCAATCCAGGCTGCCGCCGTTCATCCGCACGATGCCGTGCAGCATCTTCAACAAGGTTGTTTTGCCCGCGCCGTTAGGGCCGATAACAATCGAAGCACCCTGCCCACCCAGAGTCAGGTCGACCGGACCGACCAACACCTTGCCGCGGCGGCGAACTTGCGCGCCCTTGGCCACAAGCGGAAACATCTGCATCACCAGCGCCCCTCGCTCTCAGTACGGCCCAGCCAGTGGATCGCAAGGTTGACCGCAATCGCCAGTGCGATCAGCACAAAGCCAAGCCCCAGCGCCATAGCAAATTCACCCTTGCCGGTTTCCAAAGCAATCGCCGTGGTCAGCACCCGCGTTGCGTGGTCGATGTTGCCGCCCACCACCATGATCGCACCTACTTCGCCGATCGCGCGGCCAAAGCCTGCCAAGGCCGCGGTCAGAAGCGCCCGGCGCCCGTCCCACAATAGTGCCTGGATGCGCTGGAATTGGGTGGCGTTCATCGAGATCAAAAGATCGTGGTAGTCGCTCCACAGTTCCCTCAGCGACTGATGCGCGACCGAGGCCACCAACGGCACCACGATAATCACCTGTGCGATGATCATGGCAGTGGGGGTGAACAGCAGACCGAAGACACCGAAGGGCCCGGCACGGGACAGGAACACGTAGACCACCAGCCCCACCACCACCGGTGGCAGCCCCATCAGCGCGTTCAGCACCGCTATCGTGGCCCGGCGCATCCGGAACCGGCGCACCGCCAGAAAGGCTGCCAGCGGCAGCGCGATGGCGCAGGCAATGGCCAGCGCGGTCAGCGTCACCCGCAACGACCGCAGGGTGATCTCCACCAGATCAGCGTCCAGCGTCACCAGCAGCCAAAAGGCCTGGCTTAGTCCTGCCCACAGATCATTCATCGCGTCCTGTCACTCACCCAAGGGTCACTTACCGGCCCGGTCTAACATGGCTTCGTGCGGGTCCAAATCACAGGAGAGGACGCTGGGACAGCCAAAAACGGCAAAGCGGCTGGAAAATCATGCTGCCAATACCCATTTGACAAACAATGGCTTCCCTTAGATGCCGTCTGTTAGCGCCAAATCACCGCATTTGGCTCCGTTTCCGCTCACACGCGCTTGCGCGGATGATATGAACATGAAACAACCCCCGCCCAAAGTGTCACCCCGGACGCAACCTTGAGGATACGCCATGTTCGACCTGCAATCCATGCGGGATCAGCTCGCCAACCACTTTGATCTGGCTCCCAACCCGGCCCTGGCCGAACAGATGGCAGATGTCTACGCCCGCATGGACCGCGTGGTGAACCCAATCGAATGGGCCACTCATGCGCCGTATGTTGCAGCGATTCTGGAACTGAAGAAACAGCGCAACGCGGTGATTCTGGCGCATAACTATATGACGCCCGAAATCTATCACGGCATCTCTGATGTCGTCGGCGACAGCCTGCAGCTGGCAATCGAAGCGACCCGGGTCGAGGCTGACGTGATCGTGCAGTGCGGTGTGCATTTCATGGCCGAAACCTCCAAGATCCTGAGCCCGGAAAAGACCGTGCTGATCCCAGACATGGAGGCAGGCTGCTCTCTGGCGGAAAGCATCACCGCCAAAGGCGTCGCGGAAATGCGCCGCCGCTATCCGGGCGCGCCGGTTGTCACCTATGTGAACACCACTGCAGAGGTGAAAGCCGCCTCGGACATCTGCTGCACCTCCTCCAACGCCGCGCAGATCGTTGCGGCGATGGAAGAAGACACCATCATCATGACGCCGGACCAGTATCTGGCCCAGAACATCGCCCAGCAGGTTCCGGAAAAGAACATCGTCTGGTGGGAGGGCTCCTGCATCGTGCATGAGCAGTACACCGCCAAGGACCTGCGCGACTTCCGCGAGTGGAACCCGGGCACCCGGCTGATTGCCCACCCGGAATGTCCGCCGGACGTGGTTGCCGAGGCCGACTTCTCCGGCTCGACCAGCGGCATTGTCAAATACGTGACCGACGAGAAGCCGGAAAAGGCGCTGCTGATCACCGAATGCTCGATGGCGTCGAACATCGCCGATCAGCTGCCCGAAGTGGAGTTTGTCGGCCCCTGCAACATGTGCCCCTACATGAAGAAGATCACGCTGGAGAAAGTCCTGTGGTCTCTGCACACCATGTCCGAGCCGGTCGAAGTGGATCCCGAGGTTGCCGAAAAAGCCCGCATCGCGGTGCAGCGGATGATTGACCTTTCGCAAAAGCTGGGCATCTGATCCGTGATCGAAACCGGCCGTATCGTCATTGCCGGCGCAGGTCTTGGCGCGCTTTACGCCGCACTTGAGCTGGCGCCCCGGCCGGTCCTTGTTATCTCCCCCGAAACCTTGGGCGAGGGCGCAAGCTCGGCCTGGGCCCAAGGCGGTGTGGCCGCAGCAATGGCCAGCCATGACACGCCAGAGGCCCACGCCGCTGACACCCTGCAGGCGGGGGCCGGCACGGTGGATCCTGCGGTTGCCGCCATGGTCACGAAGGTGGCCCGCAAGCACATCATCGATCTGACCGAACTTGGCACTCCCTTTGACCGCGACGCTGATGGCAACTATGTGATGAGCCGCGAAGCTGCCCATTCCGCCGCCCGCGTGGTCCGGGTGAAGGGTGATCAGGCCGGCGGTCAGATCATGCGGACGCTGATTGCCGCGGTCCGCGCGGCGCCCTCTGTGCAGGTTCTGGAAAACACCCAGGCCGTGCGGCTGGAAACCGAGGGCAGCACAGCCACCGGCATCTGGATCACCCGCGCCGATGCTCCATCTGCTCCAGTGCTTGTCAAAGCGCCAGCTGTGCTGCTGGCGGGCGGAGGCTCCGGCGGGCTTTACGCCCACACCACCAATCCGCACCGCATCCGCGGCCAAGTGATCGGATTTGCCGCCCGCGCCGGTGCCCGCATCGCCGACCCGGAATTCGTGCAGTTCCACCCCACCGCCTTTGACATTGGCGAGGACCCGGCCCCGCTCGCCACCGAGGCTCTCCGCGGCGAAGGCGCAGTTCTTGTCAATGCGCGCGGCGAACGGTTCATGCTGGCCGCTCACCCCGACGCGGAGCTGGCTCCGCGCGACATTGTCGCCCGCGCCATCTTTGCGGAAACGCAAGCCGGGCGCCGCCCGATGCTCGACACACGCGACGCCTTGGGCGCGGAGGTCCTGACCCGTTTCCCAACCGTGGCCGAAACATGTGCACGCGCTGGGATCGACCCGGTGCAAAAGCCGATCCCGGTTGCTGTCGCTGCCCATTACCACATGGGCGGGGTAGAGGCAGACATGAATGGCCGCACCAGCCTGGCCAGGCTCTGGGTGTGCGGCGAGGCATCCTCGACCGGTCTGCACGGCGCCAACCGTCTCGCCTCCAACGGGCTGCTGGAGGCGCTGGTCTATGCCCGCAATGCCGCGCAGGACATGGCATCATTGGCTGCCCCTTCAGACGCCGGAGCCGTTCTGCCAAGCTTTCCGGAAGGCGGACAGGAACTGGACCGGGCAGCGTTGAATGACTTGCGCCAAACCATGACCGCCCACGCTGGCGTCCGCCGCACTGCCACCGGCCTGAAACATGCCCTCGCCGCAATTGCCCGGCTTGAAGCTGAACAGGCAGCGGACGAGAACTTTACCAATATGTGCGCAACCGCCACGCTGATCGCCGCCGCCGCGCTTCAGCGCGAGGAAAGCCGCGGCGGTCATTTCCGCGACGATTTCCCTGACGCTGATCCCGCGCAGGCCCACCGCACCCGCATCACCCTGGACGAGGCCCTGGCGATCCGAACCAAGGCTGTGAAGGAACTGACATGAGTACTCAATTCGCCACTCTGCCTGACTTGATTCTGGAACCGATGGTTCGCGCCGCGCTGATGGAGGACTTGGGCCAGAACGGCGATATCACTACCCGCGCGGTTATCCCGGCCTCCGCAACCTATTCAGCCCGGCTGAATACCCGCGAGGACGGTGTGGTCTCCGGCATGCAGATCGCCCGCATCGCTTTTCACCTGGTGGACGCCGGCCTGAAGATCGAAACCCTGCTGGCCGACGGCTCGCCATGCAAAAAGGGCGACACCCTGATGACCATCGAAGGCTCTGCTGCCTCGATCCTGTCGGGCGAGCGCGTTGCGCTGAACTTTGCCGGCCGCCTCACCGGCATCGCCACCCTGACCGCCGCCTTTGCTGCCGAGACACGCGGCACAGGCACACGTATCACCTGCACCCGCAAGACCACTCCTGGCCTGCGCATTGCCGAGAAGCAGGCCGTGCTGCACGGCGGCGGCTACAACCACCGATTCGGCCTGTCGGACGCAATCCTGATCAAGGACAACCACATCGCTGCCGCCGGCGGGGTCAAGGCGGTGCTGGAAGCCGCCAAGGCCAGCGTCAGCCACATGATGAAGGTGGAAATCGAGGTCGACACCCTGGACCAGCTCGCTGAAGTGATTGCCACCGGCGGCGCCGATGTTGTGCTGCTCGACAACATGGATACACCCACCCTCGCCAAGGCCGTGGAGATGGCCAAAGGCCATGTCGTTACCGAAGCCTCCGGCAACATGCGGCTTGAGCGCATAGCCGAGGTGGCGGCAACCGGGGTCGACTACATTTCTTCCGGCGCGCTCACCCATTCGGCGCGAACGCTGGATCTGGGCCTCGACTTCTGAACATCGGGCGTGCGGCGCTCAATTCAGCACCGCGCGCTTGGACAGAGCTGTCAGCGTGCCGCCTACAGCACCCCTCGGGGCACAGTCTCCCGCCATTCCTTGGTTACCGCCACTTCTTTTTCCGCGCCTTCATAAGCCGTGACCTTGCGCCAGAGATAAAAATTCTCGCGGTCGCAGGTCACCTTGTTCTCCGTATCGATCGAGACCTGCCAGCCGCCGCGCTCGAATTCAAAGGTCCAATCGCTGGCAAAAGCTGCGGTTGCTGGATCGTCCGGATGCACTTCGTAGTGCATCGCCACATGACTGCCCACGCACATGCCGTGGTAGGGGTCCACAGCCTTCCCGTAGTCGTCAAAAGTGTCGAGCACCAATGCGCCGTCCTCGCGGGTCCACGTCTTGGAGCGGCCGCTGGCGTTGCGCAGTTGCTCAGCCTTCAGTACCGGATAATCCCGCGGCGCGCCTGGGTTCTGCGGCAGGATCTCTTCGGACACGAAACGTTCCGGCAACACCAGTGAGCTATCCTCCAGATGCAGCATCACCTCGGCTGCTTCTGGCGAGGGCCAAACAATAGGCCAGTAAGACGTAGACAATGCCAGCCGCAACACATGACCAGGCTTCAAGCGGTGCGCGCATTCATTCAGTTCAATCTCCGCTTCATAGCGCTCGCCCGGCACCAGTTTCTCAGGAGCCTCGAAGCCATTGCGGCATGTGAGGTTCAGGGGCCGGTATGTGATCCGCTGTGAAACGCCTTCCGGCGAGACATCGCAAACCCGTGCCACCAGCTGAGCCACTGGTTTATCTACGCTGAACGCCACCTTCACCCGCGGCCGGCCCAGCAGTTCCAGCGGTTCGGCCAAAGGCGCGGTCTCAAAGCAAGCCGACAGCCTGTCATCCTCCGCCTGATCGCCCGCCAGTTCATTGTCGTACCGCATGCCCGGGCAGAAGTATCCCCCGGCCCGGCCCAAGGTCGCCGGGCTGCTGATGGCCAGCGTTCCGGCCACGGGCTGGTCTCCTAGAGTTCCCTGCCCCAGAAACATCACCCGGTCCCGCACATTTGGCGAAGGCCACTTCGCCTCAGCCACCCAACGGCCTTGGCGCGGCTTGTTCTGCATGGTGGGGTTGAAATGCTCTTGCATGAAAATACGGTAATCCGGCAAATCTTCGGCACCGGTTTCCTCGCCCTTCAGCCACTTGCCGAACCAGCGCAGCACCTCGCCATGGAAATCGGCAGGATCCAGCTTTGCGATGTGGGCATAGCGGTGCTCCCACGGGCCAATCATAGCTTTGGCAGGCGCGGTCAGATTGGCCGCAAGCGCGGAAGGCGCATTCACATAGGCATCGGCCCAGCCTGTGATCGCCAGCACTGGCGCCTGAATTGCGGGCCAGTCTTCGCAAACCGATCCGTGCTTCCAGAAATCCCCGCGGACTTGCCGGCGCAGCCACTCGGCAGCCATGAACGGCATTTCCTCAATCCGCTTAATCCAGTCTTCCCTCCAATCCGCGCGATGCACCGGGTCGGCGGGGCGCGACTGATAGGCAAACATCTGGCTGCCCCAATTGGCATTATCGCTCAGCAGGCAGCCGCCCATATAGTGGATGTCATCGGCGTACCGGTCCACGGTCGAGGCTACCGACATCACCGCCTTCAGCGCCGGCGGGCGGCGGAAGGCCAGCTGCAGCCCGTTGAAGCCGCCCCAGCTGATTCCGATCATGCCAATGTTGCCATTGCACCAGTTCTGCGCGGCCATCCATTCGAGCACAGCTTCGCCGTCGCTCAGCTCCTGATTTGAGTATTCGTCATCGAACACCCCTTCACTGTCACCCGTGCCTGCAATGTCTACCCGCAGGCAGGCGTAACCTTCGGCGGCAAAGACCGTATGCGTAGTCTCATCCCGTGGCGCAGTACCGTCACGTTTGCGGTAGGGGAGGTATTCCAAGATTGCAGGAAACGGTCCCTCGCCTTCAGGCAGCCACATGCGTGCCGCCAGCCTGCGCCCATCGGGCAGGGATATCCAAGTGTTTTCGATGATGCTGTATGCACCGGGCATAGGCTTTTCCTCTGACTGCTGTTTGCGTCCGCCTTCACCCGCACCTTCGCCAAATCCGCGCCCGCGGCAAAGTGAGCGTTTCTGCGCGGATGTAAGCGAGTTTACGCGTGTTCAGGTATTACTTGCGCAAGTCAGGGCAACTGCTTCGGAAGTTTTGGTGCAGATTTCTTTAGTGAAAGCTCCGAATCTGAAAACTTCCACGGCCCGCGCACGCCCGGCACACCCTCCGGCGCGATCTGCATACCCCTATGCCTGAGTTGCGGATCATCAAAAGCCTGGCCGATGGTGTTAATTGGCCCGGCCGGCACAGTTGCCGCCTCCAGTGCCGCCAGAAGATCCGCTTGCGTCCATTCGGCCAGCACCGTTTCAAGGGCGGCAGTCAGATCCTTGCGGTTTGCCACCCGCAGCTGATTGGTCAGAAACCGTGCATCGGATTTCGTGTCAGCCAATCCAAGGACGTCACAAAGCCTTTGAAACTGGCCGTCATTCCCGACCGCCAGAATCACATGGCCGTCCTTGACCATCATCACCTGGTAAGGCGCTATATTGGGGTGGTCGTTGCCCAGCCGCACTGGGCTTTCCCCGGTCGCCAAATAGTTCATCGCCTGATTTGCCAGCAGCGCCGTCGCGCAATCCATTAATGACATATCCAAATGCTGGCCCCGCCCCGTTGTATGGCGCTGTTCCACCGCCGCCAGAATTCCGATGGTCCCATAGAGCCCTGTTACGATATCAGTAATCGCAACCCCCACTTTCTGGGGCTGGCCATCCTGTGCGCCGGTAATCGACATCAGCCCGGACATTCCCTGCAGCAGGAAATCATAACCGGCACGCGACGCATTAGGCCCGTCCTGCCCAAAACCTGTAACCGAACAATAAATCAGCCGCGGATTGATCTTGGACAGCGTCTCGTAATCGAGCCCGTATTTTTTCAGCCCGCCGACCTTGAAGTTTTCAATCAGGATATCGGCATCCTGGATCAGCCGGACCACTGTCTGTCTGCCCGCTTCAGTGCGGAAATCAGCGGTAACACAGTCCTTGCCTCGGTTGGCCGCATAGTAGTAAGCGGCTGACCTGTCACCGTCCCGCTCGATGAAAGGGGGACCCCACTTGCGGGTGTCATCGCCATCGGGGCTTTCCACCTTTATCACCTCGGCGCCCAGGTCCGCCAAGGACTGACCAATCCAAGGCCCGGCCAGAATACGGGCAATTTCGACCACTTTCAGGCCTGCAAGCGGGGTCATAGGCGCTCCTTTCTATCGGAAACAGTTTTCTTCCCGTCTTGCTTAACCCCTGCCGCGCCTTCCGGCAAGATTTGATCAAATTACACCTTTCAGGACACAGTGATCTCAATTCTGAAATAGACCCGGTCTAGCTACGCTCCGCATTTCGAAATTTATTGTAGCCCTCAAACCGCCAACATGTTAGCGATAACGAAACTTAATCCGCCCTATGCCAGCAGAGGGAATTGAATTGCCGCGCCCTTGGCGGCACAATGCTCTGGCCTTGCGGCCCCAATGGAACAGCGATGTAATATCAATGGTTTCCCGCGTCATTCCTGTTGACCCCTTCGACCTCGTGCTGTTTGGCGCGACCGGTGACCTGGCCCGCCGCAAGATCCTGCCTGCCCTGTTCCACCGCTTTCAAATCGGCCAATTCAGCACAGGTTGCCGTATTATCGGCACCTCGCGAAGCGAACTGACTGCAGAAGAGTTCCGCAGCCAGACTGCAGACGCGATCCACGAATTCGGCCAGGATGTAGAGACCACCCCCCAGGAGGTCGCCGCTTTCACCGCGCTGCTGGACTATGCCGCGGTTGATGCCCGCGGCGATACGGGCTGGGACGAAATCCGCGGGAAACTGCGCGACGATACGGTGCGCGCCTTTTACTTGTCAGTCGGGCCCTCCCTGTTTACAGACATTGCCCGCCGCCTCAGCGAGACCGGCATTGCTACGCCCGAGAGCCGCATTGTTCTGGAAAAGCCCTTCGGCCATGACCTCGTCTCAGCCCAAGCTTTGAACGCCGCTCTGCGGGAGCATTTCGAGGAACAGCAGATCTACAGGATCGACCACTACTTGGGCAAGGAGACGGTGCAGAACCTGATGGCCCTGCGCTTTGCTAACTCTCTTTTTGAGCCGCTCTGGAACTCCTCTCATATCGATCATGTGCAAATCACCGTGGCCGAAAGTATCGGCGTCGAAGGGCGCGGCGAGTATTATGATAAGTCCGGCGCCATGCGGGACATGGTGCAGAATCACTTGATGCAGCTTCTGTGCCTGACAGCAATGGAGCCGCCCGCGCAGTTTACGCCCAATTCGGTGCGGGACGAGAAGGTCAAGGTGATCGAGGCGTTGCGCCCGGTGCCGCAGGCCAGCATTGCCCGCGGCCAATACCGTGGCAGGAACAGCGGCCAGAACAGCGACAGCTATCGCGATCATGCCGGGAATGCCGCCAGCCGAACCGAAAGCTACATTGCTCTCAAGGTTGAGGTAGCGAACTGGCGATGGGCCGGCACGCCCTTTTACTTGCGCACGGGCAAGCGCCTGCGCGAGCGGGTAAGTGAGATCGCCGTCTACTTCCGAGACCCGCCGCACAACATTTTCGAAGGCTCAGGACCGGTGCACGGAAACGTGCTGGTGATCCGGCTGCAGCCGGATGAAGGCATCACACTGAAAACCACCATCAAGGATCCGGGCCCCGGGGGCATGCGGCTGACGGGCGCCAACCTGGACATGACCTTTGCCGATGAACTGGCCGAATCCGGGCGCCCCCAGGACGCTTATGAGCGGCTGATCATGGATGTCATCCGCGGCAACCAGACGCTGTTCATGCGTGGAGACGAAGTCGAGGCCGCCTGGGCTTGGGCAGATCCGATCATTGCCGGCTGGCAGGACGCGGGCGACTCCCCGCAGCCATATGACAGCGGCAGTTCCGGCCCCGATGACTCCCTTCTTCTGATCCATCGCGACGGCCGTCGCTGGCGCAGCATCGGAGCATAAGATGGCTACCTTCACTTCCGCCCTCGCAGATTACAGCAAAGGCACGACATGACCCTGAATTCCACACTGGCAGCCGTCACGGAGCGCATTGTCCTCCGAAGCGAGGCGACCCGTATCGCCTACCTGGAGCGGATGCACGCCGCAAAGAGCAAAGGCCCGGCCCGGGCCCATCTCAGCTGCTCCGGTCAGGCTCATGCCTATGCAGCGACCGGCACAGACCAGCAGTCGCTGGCGGAGGGCAGCAAGGGGCACCTAGGGATTGTCACTGCCTATAACGACATGCTTTCGGCGCATCAGCCGTTTGAGACTTATCCTGCACTGATCCGCGACACGCTACGCAAGTCCGGCGGTACCGCACAAGTTGCAGGCGGCGTGCCTGCAATGTGCGACGGGGTCACCCAGGGAGAGGCTGGCATGGAGCTGAGCCTGTTTTCCCGAGACACCATCGCCATGGCCACGGGCGTCGCGCTCAGCCACAACGTGTTCGACGCGGCGGTGTTTCTCGGCGTCTGCGATAAGATTGTTCCCGGTCTGGTGATCGGTGCCCAGGCCTTTGGCCATATCCCGGCGGTTTTCCTGCCTGCAGGCCCGATGACCAGTGGCCTGGCTAATGACGAAAAGGCGCAGATCCGCCAGAAATTTGCCGCTGGTGAAATTTCCCGCGAGGATCTGCTGAAGGCAGAAATGGCGGCTTACCACGGCCCCGGCACCTGTACCTTTTATGGCACCGCCAACACAAATCAGATGCTTATGGAGTTCATGGGGCTGCACCTGCCTGGTTCCTCGTTTGTTAACCCCGGCACCCCGCTGCGCAAGGCGCTGACCGTCGAGGGAGCCAAGCGTGCACTTACGCTCAGTGCGCTCGGCAACAACTACACGCCTGTGTGCGATGTGCTGGACGAAAAGGCCTATGCCAACGGTATCGTCGGGCTGATGGCAACCGGTGGTTCTACCAACCTGCTGATCCACCTCATTGCCATGGCACGGGCGGGCGGTATCCTTTTGGATTGGCAGGATTTTGCGGATATGTCTGAGGCGGTTCCACTGCTGGCCAAGGTCTATCCCAACGGCTTGGCAGACGTGAACCATTTTCACGCGGCTGGCGGCCTAGGCTATATGATTGGCGAGTTGCTGAAGGCGGGGCTTTTGCATCCGGACACCAGGACAGTCGCGGGTGAAGGGCTGGAGCATTACACGCAGGAGCCGTTCCTTTCGGATGACGGCCTGACCTTCCGTCCCGGGCCTGGACAAAGCCTGAATGACGCAGTGCTGCGCCCGGCGGATGCGCCCTTCCAGAAGACCGGCGGGCTGAAGCGGCTGACAGGAAATCTGGGCACGTCTGTCATCAAAGTCTCGGCAGTCGCGAATGAGCACCGGGTGGTCGAAGCCCCAGCTAGGGTCTTTCACGACCAGGAAGAGGCCAAGGCCGCCTTCAAGGCGGGCGAATTGACCGGCGACGTGATCGTTGTGGTCCGCTTCCAAGGGCCGAAGGCCAACGGCATGCCCGAACTGCACAGCCTGACGCCGTTCCTCGGCATCCTGCAAGGCCGCGGCCAGAAAGTGGCTCTAGTCACCGATGGGCGGATGTCTGGGGCTTCCGGCAAGATCCCGGCGGCGATCCATGTGGTGCCCGAGGCGCTTGACGGCGGCCCTATTGCCAGAATCCAGGACGGCGACCTTTTGCGGCTCGATGCAGTCAATGGCACCCTGGAAATACTGACTGAGTCTGTGATGGACCGCGCTCCCGCCACTGCCGATCTCAGCGCCTATCAGCACGGCACCGGCCGCGAGCTGTTTTCCCTATTCCGCCGTTCGGTTGCCTCAGCCGATGAAGGCGCCAGCGTATTTGGAGTATAGGCCATGCGGATTACCCCTCAGGACGCCAGCCTGCGCACCTGTGAGATTTGCACCCTGGCGCCGGTGATGCCGGTGCTGGTTGTGGAGGATGCGGCCAATGCCCGCCCCCTGGCCGAGGCGCTGGTGTCAGGCGGGCTGTCTGCCTTGGAAGTCACCCTGCGCACCGGTGCGGCGCTGGACGTGATCCGCGAGATGGCACAGGTGAAAGGCGGAGTTGTCGGGGCCGGCACGCTGATCACCCCCAAGGACGCCGAAGCCGCCAAAGAGGCAGGCGCGCAGTTCGGCGTCTCCCCTGGTGCCACCGACTATTTGCTGGACGCCTGTGAAGCCATCGGCCTGCCACTCCTGCCCGGTGCCGCTACCGCGACTGAGGCAATGCGGCTCCTGGCCCGAGGCTACGGCATGCTGAAATTTTTCCCGGCCGAGGCCTCCGGCGGCGCCCCCGCGCTCAAGGCAATCGGCGCGCCACTACCGCAAATTTCCTTCTGCCCCACAGGCGGCATCAGCCCGGAAAACGCCGAAACCTACCTCAAGCTGGGAAATGTGGTCTGCACAGGCGGCAGCTGGGTTGCCCCCGAGGATCTGGTCCAGTCTGGCAACTGGAGCGCAATTGAGGACCTGGCCCACAAGGCCAGCACCTTGGGCAAGCGCTGATCGCGGCTCATTTCTGCCCATGGCGGGCAGTTGGCAGCGCAACGCCAGCAGTTGCTTTACCGGACCGCTGATTCCATGTTTCCCGCAAGCACCGGGAACCAAAGGAACTACCTCATGGCAGAGGCCTCAACATCCCGCCCCGCCCTTCGGGTCGATATTGTGTCAGACGTCGTCTGCCCTTGGTGTGCTGTGGGCTATAACCAGCTTGCCTTTGCTGCCCGCCGCGCCGGCGTTGCACTGGATATCCGCTGGCAACCGTTTGACCTGAACCCGGATATGGCGGCTGACGGCGAAGATCTGAGGGAACATCTCGCAGCGAAGTACGGCAGCACAGCAGAGCAATCGGCACAAGTGCGGACGCAGCTGACAGAATTGGGTGAAGCCCTAGGCTTCACCTTCCGTTTTTTTACCGCATGCGAATCTACAATACCTACCAGGCGCATCAGATGATCGAGTGGGCTGATGAGCGCGGCAAGGGCCACGAGATGAAAGAGGCGCTGCTTAGCGCACACTTCACCGATGGCAGGAACGTCTCGGACCCGGATGTGCTGGTGGAGGCCGCCGAAGACATCGGTCTGGCCGGTGCCGAGGCCCGTACGGCGCTCGAAGACGGCTCCCATGCTGATAGTGTCCGCCAGCGCGAAGCATTCTGGACGGGCCAAGGCATTCGTGGAGTTCCCGCCATGATCTTCAATGGCCGCCACCTAGTGACCGGCGCGCAGGGCATAGAAAATTACACCAGTATCCTGGAGCAGCTTGGATACTCCCGAAACTCTTTCACTTGACCGCGGCACCCGCGAGACTAGTAACTACACTTCGGGCAAACACTGGGTGATGGCGGTTTCCAGCTTGTCCACCACCTCGGTGATCTGCTCATCGGTGATGATGAAGGGCGGCGCCAGCAGGATGTGGTCGCCGTTCTGGCCGTCACGGGTGCCCGACATCGGGTAGCAGATCAGCCCGGCCTGGAAGGCTGCCTTCTTGATCCGCCCGGCCAGCCCCAGGGCCGGGTCAAACGGCTCCTTGGTGTCCCGGTCGGCCACCAGCTCCACCCCGCGGAACAGCCCGCGGCCGCGGATGTCGCCCACGTTGGGATGCTGGCCGAAACGGTCCTCCAGCGCCGCCTGCAGCTTCTCCCCCATCAGAGCGCAGCGCTGCACCAGGCCGCGCTCCAGCATTGCCTTGACCACGGCAAGGCCCGCAGCGGTCGCCACCGGGTGGCCGATATAGGTGTGGCCGTGCTGGAAGAAGCCGGAGCCGTGCTCGATCGCCTCATAGATCTGGCGGGTGCAGAGCATCGCGCCGATCGGCTGGTAGCCGGCGCCCAAACCCTTGGCAATGCAGAGGATATCGGGCGCCACGCCGTCCGCCTCGCAGGCAAACAGATGCCCGGTGCGGCCCATGCCGCACATCACCTCGTCCAGGATCAGCAGCACGCCGTATTGGTCGCAGATCTCGCGGATGCGCTTGAAATAGCCCTCAACCGCCGGCACCGCACCGGAGGTGGCGCCAACCACGGGCTCCGCCATGAAGGCCATCACGGTCTCCGGGCCAAGGCGGAAGATTTCCGCCTCCAGCTCATTCGCCACCCGCTGGCCGTAGTCATAGCTGCTCTCTCCCTCGGCCCGGCCGGTGTATTCGTAGCAGGGCGAGATATGGGAGATGTCGATCAGCAGCGGCGCAAACTGGGTGCGGCGCCATTCGTTGCCGCCTGCCGCCAGCGCGCCAAGGGTGTTGCCGTGGTAGCTCTGCTTGCGGGCGATGATATGGCGGCGCTGCGGCTCGCCGCGCTCCAGGTGGTACTGGCGGGCGAGCTTGATCGCGGCCTCGGTGGCCTCCGACCCGCCGGAGACGAAATAAACCCGGTCGATGTCGCCCGGCGCGTTGGCCACCAGGAGGTCCGCCAGTTCCTCCGCCGGTTCCGAGGTGAGGAAACCGGTATGGGCAAAGGCCAGCTTGCCGGCCTGATCCTGCACCGCCTTGATCACATCGGCGTCGGAATGGCCCAGGCACGACACTGCGGCGCCGCCGGAGCCGTCGAAATAGCGCTTGCCGTCCGCGTCGATCAGATAGCAGCCGTCACCGGCAACAGCGGTGGGCAGGCTGGCTTTGGTGTGGCGGGGAAAGACATGACTCATGATCAGCACTCCTTGAGGGTATGGCCCTGGGCCTTTGCGGCCTGAACGAAGGCGGCAACCGAGGCTGCGTTATCCGCCAGCAGCCCGCCCTCCGGTGTTTCGATGTTATTCTCAAATCCGATTCGCGCATCCCCTCCGGCGGCAACCGCCGCCAGCAGGCAGGCTTGCTCATGGCGGCCAAAGGCGCAGACGGCCCAGTTGAGGTGCAGACCCGCCGCGGCGTCCCGGAAGACGGTGAGCCCCTCGGGCCGCGCCAGAACCGGCGGGTTGTACTTGCCCAGAACAAAGATCGCATCGCGCATGGCGCCCGGAACGGTGCTGTCCAGATACCAGGCGCGCAGCCGGGCGATGCAGTCCGGACCATACAGGATGTGCTGCACCTGCGTGCCTGCTTCGGCGCACAGGGCATAGGCGCGCGCGGCCAGGTCGGCGTCCCGCGCCATCTCCCGCACCGAGACAGAGGCCGCCGCAGGGCGCAGCGCCTCCAGACAGGCGAACTGGGCGGCCACATCGTAGAGGCCCGCGCTTTCCGTGGTGATCTGCACCGCCATCGCCGGCGCGCTTTCCCGCACCGCATCAAGGGCTTCGCGGTAGCGGCCCGCATCCAGCGAATGCCGCCCCTCATCGTCGCGCACATGCAGGTGCAGCGCTTGGGCGCCTGCCGCAAAACAGGCCGCTGCGGTTTCAGCCGTCTGCTGCGGCGTCACCGGCAGCTGCGCATGATCCCCGCGTCCCCGCCGGGCCCCGTTGGGGGCCACCATCAAACTGTATTCCGCCACCGGTCTCCTCCTTTGCCGCCTGACCCGCAGCGACTCGCGCCCGGGCTGCCCGCAACCTGGCCCGTCAGCACATCCGCTCTCAAGATGGCAATGTCAGAACATTTGTTCTACCCATCCGCCCCGGCGGGCTGCTGCCGTATCGTACCACCCGGCCGCCTCTGGACTTAAGCAAGCAAATGCTCTGGCCCTAACGAATTCCGCGAAACTGACGTTTCTGGTACATAATACGCCTTAAAGCCCGTGTAGGGTGCCGGGCAGCCCGATTCACTTCCAATGCCGAAAGGACATGTCATGGACGGCACGTTCAACGAAAACGATCTTTCCCGCGTGGTGGAGGCCGACAAGGCCCACATGTGGCACCACCTGTTCCAGCACAAGGCGCTGGAAAGCTCTGACCCGCGCATCATTGTCGAAGGCAAGGGCATGCGCGTCTGGGATCAGAACGGCAAGGAGTTCCTGGATGCAGTCTCCGGCGGCGTCTGGACCGTCAACGTCGGCTACGGCCGCGAGAACATCTGCAAGGCGGTTTACGACCAGCTGATGAAGGTCTGTTATTTCGCCAACTCCGCGGGCTCCATCCCCGGCGCGCTGTTTGCCGAGAAGCTGATCTCCAAGATGCCGGGCATGACCCGCGTCTACTACACCAACTCCGGATCGGAGGCCAACGAGAAGGCCTTCAAGATGATCCGCCAGATCGCCCACAAGAAATACGGCGGCAAGAAGACCAAGATCCTGTACCGCGACCGCGACTACCACGGCTCCACCCTGGCAACCATGTCGGCGGGCGGCCAGGACGAGCGCAACGCGCAGTACGGGCCCTTTGCGCCGGACTTTGTCCGCGTGCCGCACTGCATGGAATACCGCAAGCATGAGCTGGGCCTGGAGCACCTGTCCGGCCGTGAGTTCGGCATCGCAGCCGCAGACAAGATCGAGGAAGTGATCCTGCGCGAAGGCCCGGAAACCGTGGGTGCCCTGTGCCTGGAGCCCGTGACCGCAGGCGGCGGCGTGATCGAAGCGCCCGAGGGCTACTGGGAGCGCGTGCAGGAAATCTGCAAGAAGTACGACATCCTGCTGCACATCGACGAGGTGGTCTGCGGTGTCGGCCGCACCGGCAAGTGGTTCGGCTACCAGCAGTACGGCATCAAGCCGGACTTCGTGACCATGGCCAAGGGTGTTGCCTCCGGCTATGCGGCGATTGCCTGCATGGTGACCACTGAGGAAGTCTTTGCAATGTTCAAGGACGACGCGGGCGATCCGATGAACTACTTCCGCGACATCTCCACCTTCGGCGGCTGCACCGCAGGCCCCGCGGCGGCACTGGTCAACATGCAGATCATCGAGGACGAGAACCTGCTGGACAATTGCGTTGCCATGGGCGAGCGGATGCTGAACAACCTGCGCGCGCTGAAGGAAAAGCATGCCGTGATCGGCGATGTGCGCGGCAAGGGGCTGTTCCTGGGTGCCGAGCTGGTGCAGGACCGCGAGACCAAGGAGCCGGTGGACGAGAAGCTGGCGCAGCAATTGGTCGCGGAATGCGGCGCGCAGGGCGTGATCATCGGTGTCACCAACCGCTCGCTGCCGGGCCGCAACAACACCCTGTGCTTCAGCCCCGCGCTGATCGCAACCGCCAGCGACATCGACGCGATCTGCGACGCGGTCGACAAGGCCCTGACCAAGGTTTTCGGCTGACAACTTCTCCCTGTTGGACGAACAGACTGCGCCCCGGACTTCCCGGGGCGCTTTTTTTGTTTGACACAAAGGAGCTTAGACCAGACGCACCGCAATCCCGCCATCCACTGCCACCGGCGCCCCGGTCACAAAACTGGCGCGATCCGACAGCAGGAACAGCGCCGCCTGGGCGATTTCCTTCGGCGCAGCCATCCGTTTCATCGGGTGCAACCCGGCGATAAAGCTGTGGATTTCCGGATCGTCCCCTGCCATTGCGGTCTTGGTCCCGCCCGGCAGCACGGCATTCACCCGGATGCCATCCGCCGCAAGATCCGAAGCAAGCGATTGGACCAGCCCGGCCAGTCCGGCCTTTGACGCGGCATAGGCCCCCATGCCCGGCATCCCGCCGTTGCTGACGCCGACAAAGGAACCAGTAAAGACCAGCGATCCGCCGCCCCGTTTTCTCAGCGCCGGAACTTGCGCCTTGGCACAGAAAAAGGCGCCGGTCAGGTTGGCTGCAATGACCGCATTCCAATTGGCGGCGTCCATTTGCTCTACCGGCCCGGTTTCACCCATCATACCCGCGTTATTGAAGGCACCGTCCAACCCGCCGAACTCTTCGGCGGCAAGCGCCACCAGCGCCTGTGAATAGGCCTCACTGGTGACATCACCAGCCAGAAAGGCAGCCTTGCCGCCGCTTTGATTGATCTGCCCCGCAAGGGTCTCCAGTTCATCCTGCCGCCGCGCCCCCAGCACGACATTGGCCCCTTCTGCCGCAAACAGCAGCGCCGCGGCGGCACCAATGCCACTGCTGGCGCCGGTGATGATCAGTGTCTTGTTCTGAAGTTCCATCGTCATAGCCTCCGTTGATTGGATGGCTTTGACCAAAGCGCCCCGAGCTTCTCCGCTCGACCCGTTTCCTGCGCTTGCCGCTTGGGGCAGGTCATTTACCGCAAGAAACGGGTCAAACAGCTATCTGGGTCAAGGAGGCCGAAGACCCCGCCGCCAAGCGGCAGGCGCCGCGCGTCAGCGCGGCGCCTGGCCCAGCGGGAGCGGGGCAATCTTCGATTGCTTCGCGACGGGCGGGAGTACCCCGCCTGTCACGGACGCCTCAGATCAGCTGGAACAGGATACCCGACACGACCGCTCCGCTTACCCCCAGCCCCAGATAGGCGGCGAATACCCGCGGCTTGACCAGCGACCAGACCGCTGCCATGGCAGGAACCGAGCTGACCGCGCCTGCTACCATGAAGGCCATCGCCGCGCCTGCGCTCATGCCCTGCTCCATCAGCCCCGCCAGCAGCGGCGGCGCGACATAGGAGTTGAGGTAGGCCGGCATCCCGACCAGCGCCGCGGTGGCAATCGGCAGCACACCCTCGCCGCCCACCAGCCCGGCGATCACATCGGCCGGCACATAGTGGACCAGAAGCGATTCCAGCACATAGGCCAGCGCCAGCCATTTCAGCAGGAAGAGACCATTTGAGACGAGCTCCTCGCGGAACTTCACCTTGCGGTCCGCCTCCGTCCAGAAGCGCCAGTTCGGCTTGGCGTCCGGCTTTGGAGCGCCGCCGCAGCAGCAGCTTTTGCTTTGCTGCTTGCGCAGCGGGTTCGCAAACACCCCCTGTCCCCGCAGCATCTTGATGGCAAAGCCGCCGAACAGCCCCAGCGCCACTGCCGCCACTGCCTTACCTATGGCAAAGGGCCAGCCCAGCGCACCCGCGGTGATCAAAAGCGTCGGCGGATCGATCAGCGGCGAGGACAGCCAGAACGCCATCACCGCCGACAGCGGCGCGCCCAGCGCCAGGAGGCCGGCAATGAACGGAATCACCTCGCAGGAGCAGAACGGCGCCAGCCCGCCGAACAGCGCTGCCAGCAAAATCATCCGCGTCTCGCGCCCCTCGAAGGCACGCGCCACCATCGCCTCGGCCCCTGTCGCTTTAAGGTAGGCCAGCAGCAGCACCGCAAACAGGATGTAGCGCGCGGTGCTGCCCAGCGCGGACAGGGTGAATTCCACGACTGAGCGGAAATTGCCCGGATCAAGAACCGCTGCTCCTGCCAGCAAGGCAAGGCTCAGCGCCCAGGGTGTTTTCAGCCAGCTGCCCAGCGTTCTCGTCTTTCCGGGGTTTTGTGTCAGTTCAGCCATCGTTTGCCGCCTTCTTGCCCGCATCCGCGCAGCATTCGCTGAGAATGAAACCGGCCAATGCCTCCAGCCGGGAGAATTCGGCGCGGCTGATGGTCGACCGCCCCACGCGTTCCTGCGCCACCACACCGGCACCGGTGAGGAATTTCAGATGGTGCGCCAGGGTTGAGGGCGCAATGCCGGTGCGCTCCTGGATGTCCCCGACTGTCAGCCCGGCCTCGCCCGCCCGGATCAGGCAGCGCAGCACCTGCAGCCGCGCCTCCGATCCCATCGCGGCAAAGCCCTGTGCGGCTTCTTCCCAGTGCATGATGTCAGCTCCAATAATCTCCATTAAACCAGTTTTATAGTTTTTTTTGAGTGCTTTTCAAGAGTGTGTCTCTTGGAATGAAGTCTAGAGTTGCAAGTGGATGTGATCGTCGTGCCGCGCTGCCCTGCAGCCTTGAAACTTCAGCTTGCCGGTGCGCAGTCCCAGCCGGCTCTGCAGGTGCGGCTCCAAAAAAATCTTCCCAACCCGGCTGTCTGTTTCCAGAATCCGCAATAAGTGGCGGGTGCGGTCCGCATCAACCTCCAAGTCCTGCCACAAGGGCTGTAACACTTCGAAATCCCAGCGGAGTGTCAGCCAGTTGTCAGGGCATTCCGTTGGCCCCTGCTCAAAGGCAAAATAGCCGATCGGAGACCGGGTTGCCTTGGGGCTATAACCCTTTGCACCCGCATAGTAGAACGCAAGATCCGCCTTGCGGCCATCATGGTGAGACAGGTGCGGCAGCAGTGGGAAACCGGTAAGGAATGGAAAATTGGCGTCGAGCACCTGTGTGACGGTGCCAGGGTAAGTCGAGTCCACGGCTCCCGCGGTGCCCTGCAAAACATCTGCCAGTTCCCGCGTCACGTAGTTCCGGTTCAACGCGCAGTATAACCAAGACTGCATCTGCAGCGGCCCGCGCTCCCAGCAGCTGAGGGCAACGCGGCCGAAATGCGGCGCAGCCCGGTCCGCCGCCAGGCTGAGGCCCGCGTAGAGAAGCAGGAACGCCAGCAGCCTGCGGCGGAACATGAGCGCTCCAAGCCAGGCTATGCCACCTAGTTGCGTAAGAAGAGTCCAGAATACAACGAGGGCCAGATGACCAACGATTTTAAACATGGCGGCACGCTTGCACCGTATGCCGGCCAAAGCAAGATGCAGATTCCTCCAAACTGGCCCTAAGTCCAGATTGCACCCCATTTAAGTCCACCCTAAGGTGTCCCGCATGGCCATCTCCGTTGACACCTTCTTTCTCAACCCAGACGCTCAGGGCACCCTGCAGGCGCAAATCCAGGAAATGATTGCCGAGGGCATTCTTTCGGGCCGCTTCCGGGTCGGAGAAAAGCTGCCGTCCTCGCGCAAGCTGGCCGCGCATCTGGGAATCAGCCGGATCACCGTGACACTGGCCTATACAGAGCTTTTGGCGAACGACTATCTCACCTCGCGCGGACGTTCAGGGTATTTTGTCTCCGACAATGCGCCGGTGCCGCCCTCCTACACACCGCAACAGAAATCCGGGGATACCGTAGACTGGGGCAAAGTGATGGCGCGCAGCTTCACCGGCGGCGACACCCCCCGCAAGCCGCAAGACTGGCGCGAATACAGGTATCCGTTCATCTACGGTCAGGCAGACGCCTCTCTGTTCGACCACGCCAATTGGAGGCTCTGTGCGCTGCGCGCGTTGGGGCAAAAAGACTTCTCTGCACTCGCCAACGATTACTTCGATCAGGACGACCCGCTGCTGATTGAATACATCGCTCGGCACACCCTGCCGCGGCGCGGGATCACTGCACGGCCTGAGGAGATCCTGATCACGCTCGGCGCCCAGAACGCACTGTGGATCACCTGCCAACTGCTGCTGAACCGCGGGCGAAGGGCGGCAGTGGAAGACCCGGCGTATTACACTCTGCGCGATCAGGTTGTGCAGACCCGCTGCCAAATCGACTGCATCCCGGTGGATGAGCGCGGGCTGCCGCCCGGAGATATTCCCGACGATACAAACGTCATCTTCTGCACCCCCAGCCACCAGAGCCCCACCACCTTCACAATGCCGATGGAGCGGCGCAAAGACCTGTTGCGGCGCGCCAGCGACATCGACGCCGTGGTTGTCGAGGACGACTACGAATTTGAGATGTCCTTCCTGGGCGCTCCCTCGCCTTCGCTCAAGTCCCTCGATACCGAAGGGCGGGTAATCTATGCTGGAAGCTTCTCCAAGTCGCTGTTTCCAGGGCTGCGGCTTGGCTATCTGGTCGGCTCGGAACCCTTCATCCGGCAGGCCCGCGCTTTGCGCGCCAGCGTGCTCCGGCACCCCCCAGGCCATGTTCAGCGCACCGTCGCCTATTTCCTCTCGCTCGGCCATTACGATGCGCAGATCCGCCGCATCGCCAAAGTTCTGCACGACCGCCGCGCCGTGATCGAGGATGCTATCCGCAAACACGAGCTGACCATTGCCGGGGTCGGCAGCTTTGGCGGTTCAGCTCTGTGGATGCAGGCGCCCGAAGACGTCGATGCGACAGCGGTGGCCGAGCAGCTGCGGGAGAAAAGCGTGATCATCGAACCAGGTGCGCCCTTCTTTGCCGCCGAACACCGGAAGCTGAATTTCTACCGGCTTGGCTATTCCTCGATTCCGGCAACCCGAATCGAGCCCGGTTTGGCCTTGCTGGCCCAAGCGCTTAAACAGCGCTGACAAATTTTCCTGGTTCAAAGGCCCACCAACCGGAAAATTGATACGATTTGTATCAGCAAGCGGAACGTGATCATTTTGGGTTCCCACCCGGCATGACCGGCTGAACCCTAAATGAAAAACCCGTCCGGCTATTTTCATGAGTCCAGTTTTGGACTTATCCCAGCGAAACAACTGGCCCTAACCCAGCACCGCACTGCCCCCTAAACCAGAGTCAACTCCCGGCATTCTGGCCCGGGCGGAATATGCGTCTCACTCAGGAGCAAACCCATGAAAATGACCACCGAAGAAGCCTTTGTGAAAGTGCTTCAGATGCACGGCATCGAGCATGCCTTTGGTATTATCGGCTCGGCGATGATGCCGATCTCCGACATCTTCGAGCCGGCGGGCATCACCTTCTGGGATTGCGCCCACGAAGGCTCCGGCGGCATGATGGCGGACGGCTACACCCGCGCAACCGGCAAGATGTCGATGATGATCGCGCAGAACGGCCCCGGCATCACCAACTTCGTTACCGCAGTCAAAACCGCCTACTGGAACCACACCCCGCTGCTGCTGGTCACCCCGCAGGCGGCGAACAAGACCATGGGTCAGGGCGGCTTCCAGGAAATGGAACAGATGCGCATGTTCGCAGACTGCGTGTGCTACCAGGAAGAAGTGCGCGACCCGTCCCGCATGGCGGAAGTGCTGAACCGCGTGATCATGCAGGCAAAGCGCAACTCCGCTCCGGCCCAGATAAACGTGCCGCGTGACTACTTCACCCAAGTGGTCGACATTGATCTGCCCGCCGTGGTTGACTTCGAGCGCCCCGCGGGCGGCACCGACGCGGTGAACGAAGCAGCAGAACTGCTGTCGAACGCCAAATTCCCGGTCATCCTGAACGGTGCAGGCGTTGTCATCGGCGGCGCGATCCCGTCCTCAATCGCTCTGGCTGAGCGTCTGGACGCTCCGGTTTGCGTTGGCTATCAGCACAACGACGCCTTCCCCGGCTCGCACCCGCTGTTTGCAGGCCCGCTGGGCTACAACGGCTCCAAGGCCGGCATGGAACTGATCTCCAAAGCAGACGTCGTTCTGGCCCTGGGCACCCGCCTGAACCCCTTCTCGACCCTGCCGGGCTACGGCATCGACTACTGGCCGACCGACGCGAAGATCATCCAGGTTGACATCAACCCGGACCGCATCGGCCTGACCAAGAAAGTCACCGTCGGCATCGTCGGCGACGCCAAGCAGGTTGCAGACACCATCCTTGAGAAACTCTCCGCCACAGCAGGCGACGAGGGCCGCGAAGAGCGCAAGGCGCTGATTGCGCACACCAAGTCCTCCTGGGCGCAGGAACTGTCCTCGATGGATCACGAGCAGGACGACCCCGGCACCACTTGGAATGAGCGCGCCCGCGCAGCGAAGCCCGACTGGCTCAGCCCGCGCCGCGCATGGCGTGCAATCCAAGCCGGCCTGCCGAAGGATGCAATCATTTCCTCCGACATCGGCAACAACTGCGCCATCGGCAATGCCTACCCGTCCTTCGAGGAAGGCCGCAAGTATCTGGCCCCCGGCCTGTTCGGCCCCTGCGGCTATGGCCTGCCGGCGGTTGTCGGTGCGAAGATCGGTTGCCCGGACGTGCCGGTTGTCGGCTTCTCCGGTGACGGCGCCTTCGGCATCGCGGTGACCGAACTGACCGCAATCGGCCGCGAGGAATGGCCCGCGATCACCCAGGTTGTCTTCCGCAACTACCAGTGGGGCGCGGAAAAGCGGAACTCCACCCTGTGGTTCGACGACAACTTTGTCGGCACCGAGCTGGACACCCAGGTGTCTTATGCCGGCATCGCCCAGGCCTGCGGCCTGAAAGGTGTCGTGGCCCGAACTCAGGACGAGCTGACCGAGGCGCTGCGCCAGGCCTGCGAAGACCAGAAAAGTGGCATCACCACCCTGATCGAGGCCATGATCAACCAGGAACTGGGAGAGCCCTTCCGCCGCGACGCGATGAAGAAACCGGTTCAGGTTGCAGGCATCAGCAAGGACGACATGCGTCCGCAGAAGGTCTGAGACCATGGACCTGCCCTTTGACCTGTCCACCGGCCAAGGGGCATTTCTGGCCGCCGCGTTATTCGCGGCGGCCGTTATCCGGGGCTTTTCCGGATTCGGCTTTTCTGCGATCTTCATCATCCTGGCGGCATTGATCACTAACCCGCTGCCTTTGATCCCTGTGGTGTTTTCCTGTGAAATTGCCATGACCGGCTTTCAGGCGCGCGACATCCGCCCCCACATCGACTGGCGACGGGCCATCGCCCTTCTGGCTGGGGCCGCTGTAGCCACAGTTCCCGCAATCGCCATTATGGCGCGGCTGGGCGAACAGGAAGCACGCCTAGCAATCTCAAGCCTGATCCTGGTCCTGAGCCTGGTTCTCCTCAGCGGCTGGCAGCTGGAGCGTCCGGTGGGGCGAAACGGCAATGTGGGCGTGGGTGCCATCGCAGGCATCGCCAACAGTGCCGGTGTCGGCGGCCTGCCGGTGGCGGCCTTCCTGACCGCGCAGCCGGTTCCGCCTGCGGTGTTCCGGGCCACGATGATCGTGTTCCTGACCGGCATCGACGTGATGGCGCTTCCGGTTATGGCGGCAACCGGGCTGGTCGGTCCGGAAACCCTGACCGGCATCCTGCTGGCCTTTCCGATTCTGGGCCTCGGCATCTGGGCCGGGTCCCACAGTTTCAAGGCGGTCTCGCAATCGCTGTTCCGCCGCGCAGTGGTGCTGATGCTGACCGCGCTGTCGCTGATCAATATCGCAAGGCTGGCGCTCTGACCGCCCGGCCCTGCCCCGAAACCGCTGTTACAGGACGCACACCCGTGACCCAGACCTTGTCCCCGCTTGAATTGCTGAAGGCCGAAGCCCCGGCGGACCGCCCCATTGTCGCACTGAGCGAAGGCACCGACCCCCGCGTGGTGGCCGGCGCTTTGGCCGCGCATCAGGCCGGCATTGCCGATGTGATCCTGGTCGGCCCGCAGACAGAGGTCGAAGCCGCCCTGCAAACCGAAGGCGCCGAAGCAAGCGAAGGCGTTGTGATTCATGATCCGGTGACCTCAGAACTGACCGCAGCTTTCGCCGCAGAATATTATGAACTCCGCAAGCACAAAGGCGTTGATGAGGCTAAGGCCCGTGCCACCGCCGAAACTTCGCTGGTGTATGCTGCCATGCTGGTCCGTCTGGGCCATGCCACCGGCACCGTCAGCGGCGCGGTGCACACCACCGGCGACGTAGTGCGCACCGCCATTCAGGTGATCGGAATGGCACCGGATGCAGGTATGGTTTCCTCCTTTTTCCTGATGTACCCGCCCGAAGCTGCGCCAGGCGGTGCCCGTGCGATGCTTTATTCCGACTGTGGCCTTGTGATTGACCCCAATCCTGCCGAGATGGTCGCCATCGCTGCCGCCTCAGCCCAGTCAGCCCGTGCACTGCTGCACGTGGACCCGAAGCTAGCTTTTCTCAGCTTCTCCACCTCTGGAAGCGCCAAGCACCCCGCGGTCGACAAGGTGACCGAAGCCCTCAGGCTCTTCCGGGAAGCGTATCCCGAACTTCCGGCGGATGGCGAATTGCAATTCGACGCCGCTTTTGTGCCTTCTGTCGGCCAAAGTAAGTCACCCGGCTCTAGCGTCGCAGGCCAAGCCAATGTGATGATTTTCCCAAATCTGGACGCCGGCAACATCGGCTACAAGATCACCCAGCGTCTGGGCGGCTACTCTGCCATCGGCCCTGTGCTTCAGGGCTTGGCCAAACCCGCCAACGACCTCTCCCGCGGCTGCAGCGCCGAGGATGTCACCCAGATTATCGCTGTAACCATTCTGCAGGCCAAAGCCAGTTCAGGACCAGAAAATTGAACAATGGTTCCAAAAATCCGAACCCAACAAGAACACTATTCCCATTTTGAGGCGTTCCGTCTTACGGTCGCCAAAACCACCCAACAGGATCCGCCAATGCACGTCAGCAGCCAATCCTAAAGAAAGCATCCAAGGTTTCCTGTCATGTCCATCTCATCCGCTGTCACATCGCTGCAATCAGGCGCCCTTAAGGAGAAGCTCCGCCTGCTTCTGCCGGGAGTGGCCGTCTCGGTTATTGTGGCCATCACCGCACAGTTCCTGGCCGAGCATTATGCAACACCCGCAATGCTGCTTGCGCTGCTCTTGGGGATTGCCGTCAGCTTCCTGGGCGAAGAGGGCAAGACCGTTCCCGGCATCGCCTTCTCAGCCCGCTCGCTGCTGCGGTTGGGAGTAGCGCTGCTGGGCGTGCGGGTTTCCATGGTGCTGATGATGGGCCTGGGCTGGGACCTGATTGCCCTGGTGGTGGGCGGCGTGATTGCCACCATCTTCTTCGGCCTCGCCGTAGCACGGTTCTTTGGCCACAAGTGGCGCTTCGCCTTTCTAACCGCCGGCTCGGTCGCCATCTGCGGTGCTTCTGCAGCGATGGCAATCAGCGCCATCCTTCCTCGTGACGAACGCTCCGAGGAGCGGCTGATTTTTACCGTGATGGGCGTCACCGTGCTGTCGACCGTGGCGATGATCGCCTATCCGATCCTGGTAAACCTGCTGGAGCTGAACTCAATCCAGGCCGGCGTTTTCCTGGGCGGCACCATTCATGACGTGGCACAGGTTGTTGGCGCGGGCTTTTCAATATCCGAGCAGACCGGCGACACCGCCACTCTTGTCAAACTGATGCGGGTGGCCATGCTGGCGCCGATCGTGCTGGTGGCCTCCCTGATGATCCGCTCCTTTGCCGAGCTGCCCAGTGACGGCCAGCGCCCGCCGGTACTGCCAGGCTTTGTAATCGCTTTTCTTGTGCTGGCCGGGATCAACTCTTTCGGAGTGATCCCGCCGGCCATCACCGAATTCCTCAGCCAGTCGTCGCGCTGGCTGCTGCTCACTGCCATCGCGGCGGTGGGAATGAAGACAAACTTGAAACAGGTTCTGGCCGTCGGAGGCGCGGCCATTGCCCTGATCATCGTCGAAACTCTGTTCATTGCCGGGCTGATCCTGGCGGGGATCGAACTATTGACCTGATCAGGGGAACCAGAAGGGAGGCCAGATGACATTCCAGCAACCCCGGGTGGAGACTTCACCCCCCGTATCCGACGAGGTGCGGAAAACCACTTGCTACATGTGCGCCTGCCGCTGCGGCATCAATGTTCACATGAAGGACGGCAAGGTCGCCTATATCGAGGGCAACCGCGACCATCCGGTGAACAAGGGCGTGCTTTGCGCCAAGGGGTCAGCCGGGATCATGCAGGTCAACGCCCCCTCGCGGCTGAAAGCGCCTATGATGCGTACCGGGCCGCGTGGGTCGGGCCAGTTCAAGGAAATCACCTGGGACGAGGCACTTGCAATTGCGGTAGGCTGGATGGAGCCGATCCGCCACGAGGCACCGGAGCAGCTGGCCTTCTTCACCGGCCGTGACCAAAGTCAAAGCTTCACCAGCTTTTGGGCGCAAAGCTTCGGCACTCCAAACTATGCCGCGCATGGCGGATTCTGCTCGGTCAACATGGCGACCGCAGGCATCTACACCATGGGCGGCGCGTTTTGGGAGTTCGGCCAGCCCGACTGGGACCACACCAAGCTGTTCATGCTGTTCGGCGTGGCGGAGGACCATGACTCCAACCCAATCAAGATGGGCATCGGTAAAATCAAGAAGCGCGGCGCGCGGGTTATCGGCGTGAACCCGATCCGCTCCGGCTACAACGCGGTTGCGGACGACTGGGTCGGCATTACCCCCGGCACCGACGGACTGTTCATCCTGTCACTGATCCATGTGCTGATGAAGGCTGGCAAGATCGACCTCGACTACCTCAGCCGCTACACCAACGCGCCGGTGCTGATCAACGCCGAGGAAGGGCCAGAGGAAGGCCTGTTCCTGCGCGACGGTGACGGCAAGATGCTGGTGATCGACCGCAACACCGGCAAGCTGACCCCGTTTGACCAGCCCGGCGTGCGCCCGGATCTGAGTGCAGTCTACGAGAAAGACGGCATCACCCACCGTCCGGTCTTCCATCTGATGGCCGAACGCTATCTGGCCGATGAATACGCGCCGGAAGCCATCGCCGGGAAATGCGGCATCCCGGCCAAGCGCATCCGCGCCATTGGCGGCGAACTGGCGCGCGTCGCCTTTGACGAGGCGTTTGAGCTGGATGTCGAATGGACCGACTTCCGCGGCGAAAAACACACCAAGATGACCGGCCGCCCGGTCTCGATGCACTCGATGCGCGGGGTTTCGGCGCACGCTAACGGTTTCCAGACCTGCCGCGCGCTGCATGTACTGCAGATCCTGCTGGGCACCGTTGAGGTTCCCGGCGGCTTCCGCTTCAAACCGCCCTACCCCAAGCCGGTCGAAGCACACCCGACCCCTCACTGTAAATCCACCCCCGACACGCCGCTGGACGGCCCGCACCTGGGTTTTGTCCGCGGCCCGGAGCATCTGGCGCTGAAGGAAGACGGCAGACCTGCACGGATCGACAAAGCCTTTACCTGGGAAAACCCGATGTCGGCGCATGGGCTGATGCACATGGTGATCTCCAACGCGCATGCAGGCGATCCCTACAAGATCGACACCCTTTTCCTGTATATGGCCAACATGTCGTGGAACTCCTCCATGAACACCAAGGGTGTGATGGAGATGCTGACCGACAAGGATGAAAACGGCGACTACAGGATTCCGCATATCATCTACTCAGACGCCTATTCGTCGGAAATGGTGGCCTTTGCCGACTTGATCCTGCCCGATACCACCTATTTGGAGCGGCACGACTGCATCTCGCTGCTGGACCGCCCTATCTGCGAGGCGGATGCGGCAGCGGATGCGATCCGCTGGCCGGTGATCGAGCCGGACCGGAACGTGCGCGGCTTCCAGACGGTGCTGATCCAGCTCGCCAACCGGATGAAGCTGCCGAATTTCACCAATGAGGACCGCTCCCCCAAGTGGAAGAACTACGCCGACTACATCGTCAACCACGAGCGGAAGCCGGGCATCGGCCCGCTGGCAGGCTTCCGCGGCGAGAACGGCGACAAGGAAGGCCGCGGCGAGGTGAACCCCGACCAGCTGGACAAATACATCGAAAACGGCGGTTTCTACGTCGCCCACATCCCGGACGGCGCGGACTACTACAAACCTTGGAACACCGCCTATCAGGACTGGGCGGTGGGCATGGGCATCTATGACAGCCCGCAACCCTACTTGTTCCAACTTTACGTCGAGCCGATGCGCAAGTTCCAGCTGGCCGCCGAAGGCCACGGCGAGCGCCAGCCACCTGAGCACCTGCGACAGCGCGTGAAGGACGTGATGGACCCGCTGCCGATCTGGTACGAGACCGACCAGCAAGGCAACGAGGGCTTCACCGTCAACGCACTGACCCAGCGCCCAATGGCGATGTACCACTCTTGGGGCACTCAGAACGCCTGGCTGCGTCAGTTGCACGGCCGCAACCCGCTTTATGTGCCGACCAAGCTGATGCGCGAACACGGGCTGCAGGACGGAGACTGGGCCAAGGTCACCTCTCCGCACGGTGAAATCACCGTGCCGGTGATGGAGATGGCCGCGCTGAACGGCGACACCGTCTGGACATGGAACGCCATCGGCAAGCGCAAGGGCGCCTGGGCGCTGGAGAAGGACGCGCCTGAAGCCACCAAGGGCTTCCTCTTGAACCACCTGATCCACGAACTGCTGCCTGCGAAGGGCGATGGCATGCGGTGGGCCAACTCGGACCCGATCACCGGCCAGGCGGCCTGGTTCGACCTGAAGGTCAAAATCGAAAAAGCCGCCGCGCCGCAGGATCTGCAGGAAAGCCAGCCGGCCTTCCCGGCGCAGGAATCCCCGGTTGGCACCGGCCCGAAAGAACTGAAGTGGAAAGTAGGCAAATGACCGAGCTCCCCAACTCCACAGACCGCAAGATGGGCCTGGTCATCGACCTGGACACTTGCGTCGGCTGCCATGCCTGCGTGATCTCCTGCAAGGGCTGGAATACCGAAAACTACGGCGCCCCTTTGTCAGACCAGAACCCCTACGGCGGCGACCCGTCGGGCACCTTCCTGAACCGGGTGCACTCCTACGAGGTGCAGCCTGCGGACGGCCATGCGCAGCTGATCCATTTCCCCAAGTCCTGCCTGCACTGCGAGGACGCGCCTTGCGTCACCGTCTGCCCCACCGGCGCCAGCTATAAACGCGCCGAGGACGGCATCGTGCTGGTGAACGAGGACCACTGCATCGGCTGCGGCCTCTGCGCCTGGTCTTGCCCCTATGGGGCGCGGGAACTGGACGTGGCAGAAGGCGTGATGAAAAAATGCACCCTCTGCGTTGACCGGATCTACAACGAGAACCTGCCGGAAGTGGACCGCATCCCCTCCTGCGTGCGGACCTGCCCCGCAGGCGCTCGCCATTTCGGCGATCTGGGCGATCCCGACAGCGATGTCTCCAAACTGGTGGCAGAACGCGGCGGCATGGATCTGATGCCGGAAATGGGCACCAAACCGGTGAACAAGTACCTACCGCCCCGTCCCAAGGACCAGATCGAGGAGCAGATCGACATTCTCGCCCCGCTGCTGGCACCGGTCGCTGAGGAGCCGCAAGGCTTCATGGGCTGGCTGGACAAGGCCCTCGACAAACTTCCGGGAGGAGCGAACTGATGCATCCCGCACCATCCGTCATCATCTTCACCACGCTCTCCGGCCTCGGCTTTGGCCTCTTGTTCTTCCTCGGCCTCGGCCAGCCCGCCGTGACCGGGAAAGTGGCCTTTGTGTTCTACGCCATAGCCTTCGGCCTGGCCTGCGGCGGCCTGTTGGCATCTACCTTCCACCTGGGCCGCCCGGAGCGCGCCTGGCGCGCCTTCACCCAGTGGAAGACAAGCTGGCTCAGCCGAGAGGGCGTCTGTGCCGTCGGTGCTCTAATCGTGATGGGGCTCTACGCGCTTGGCGCAGTGTTCATGGACAGTTATTGGACCTTGCTGGGCTGGATTGGCGCCGCTCTCAGCCTCGCAACTGTCTTCACCACCTCGATGATCTACACCCAACTGAAGACCATCCCGCGCTGGAACATGGAACTGACGCCCGCGATGTTCTTGTCCTTCAGCCTGGCAGGCGGAGCACTGTTGGCCGGTGCCGAGACTGTGGCGCCCTGGCTGCTGGCCGCCGCCGGCGCGGTGCAGCTGGCCTATTGGGCCAAGGGCGACAGGGCGCTTGAAAACTCCGGCACCAATCTGGGCACAGCCACCGGCCTTGGCGATCGCGGTGCAGTACGCGCGTTCGAGCCACCCCACACCGGTTCCAACTACCTCCTGCGCGAGTTCGTGCATGTGGTCGGCCGCAAGCACGCGCAGAAGCTGCGGATGATTGCCTTTGTTCTGGGCTTTGCGCTGCCGCTGCTACTGATCCTGACCCCGGTTCAGGGCGTGGTTATAAAGCACGTATTCGCGGCCCTCGCGGTGCTGTCGCACCTCGCTGGCATCGCTACCTCGCGCTGGCTGTTCTTTGCCCAGGCCGAACATGTCGTTGGCCTCTACTACGGCAAACGCTGACATTTCCCGGGGCGCCCAAAGCGGCGCCCCGATTTTTTTGTGTTTTTTTTGCCGGCCATGTCACAGACGGCTTGGTTATCTCGTCCTGTTCCTGAAGCCATCAGAAAGGAACAGACCTATGACCCAACGCCTTGACACTTTCTCCGTCGCCCCCGACCTGTTTCAGCCGATGCTAGAGCAGGAAAAACTGTTCAAGGACAGCACCCTGGAGCACAGCCTGGTGGAACTGGTGAAACTGCGGGCTTCGCAAATTAACGGCTGCGCATTCTGCATCCACATGCACAGCCACGACCTGCGCGCACATGGCGAAAGCGAGGACCGGATGCAGCTGCTGAATGCCTGGCGCGAATCCTCACTGTACTCGAAACGGGAGCGTGCCGCGCTGGCCTGGTGCGAAGCGCTGACGCGGGTGGAAACAACCGGTGCGCCGGATGCGGATTATGAGGAGGTGACCAGGCTATTCTCGCCGCGTGAGCAAGTGGTGCTGACATTGCTGATCAGCGCCATCAACGCCTGGAACCGAATTGCAATCGGCTTCCGCACTCCGCATCCTGTCGCCGAGGAGGCAAGCGCCGCGTGACAGCCCCTGAAAAGAACGAAGGAACCGATGCGTTCCTGACCGCGCGGCCGCGCTTGTTCGCGGCCGCCTACCGGATGCTTGGCACGGTCAGCGATGCTGAGGATATTTTGCAAGAAGCCTACCTGCGATGGCGGGCAGCGGCGCGGGCAGAGGTGCAGAACCCAACCGGCTATTTGATGCGGATCACCACACGTTTGTGTCTGGACCAGTTGAAATCGGCGCGTGTCCGGCGTGAAACCTACCCCGGAGAATGGCTACCTGAGCCCCTGCTGACAGAGGATGCAACCGAGCAGCTAGACCATGACGTCTCGGTTGCCCTGCTGTTGGCGCTGGAAGCCTTGTCGCCGCTGGAACGCGCCGCTTTCCTGCTGCATGACATTTTCGACAGCTCCTATGACGACATTTCCTCCGCGCTGAACCGCTCTCCCGAGGCTTGCCGCCAATTGGCTGCCCGCGCCAGGCGCAAGGTCCAGAAGCTGCGGCCGCGGGCCCCGGCCGACCCGGATCAGGGGCGGGATTTGACCGAAGCCTTCTTCCGGGCGTCCAGAACAGGCGACACAGCGGCCCTGACCCAGCTTCTGGCGCAGGATGTGCAGCTCATTTCGGATGGCGGCGGCAAGGCCGTAGCGGCGCTCAATCCGATCTACGGGCGGGACAAGGTGCTGCGGCTGCTGGAAGGCATTGCCCGCAAGTTCGGCAATACGGTTCCGACCCGCTGGCGGTTTTGCCGCCTGAACGGCCTGCCGGCGATTTTGAACCTGGCCGAGGATGGTATCCTGCAAGCAACCTCGCTGGAGATCGCGGAGGGCAGAATCACAAGGATTTATGTGACCCGCAATCCGGATAAGACCCGGCACCTGGCGGATGCTCTGAGCTGAAGGGGCAACCCCTCTTGCCCCTTCAGGGCAACACATCCCGGAGTATTTCCAACCGGCAAGAGGCAAAAAGGGCGGCACTCGGATGGAGGCCGCCCTAGCTTTTTTCAGATGCGGATAAAGTTTACAGCAGGCCCGCGTGCACCATGGCCGCGTCGATGGCAGCCTTGGTGCTGTCCTCCAGCGTGGTCAGCGGCGAGCGAACTTCTTCGCTGCACATGCCAAGCTTGGACAGGCCGTATTTGGCGCCTGCAAGGCCCGGCTCGATGAAGATCGCCTCGTGCAGCGGCATCAGCCTGTCCTGATACTCCAGAGCCTTGGCATAGTCGCCTGCCAGGGTAGCGGCCTGGAATTCGGCACAGAGCTTCGGCGCGACGTTCGCGGTCACCGAGATGCAGCCAACGCCGCCGTGGGCGTTGAAACCCAGTGCGGTCGCGTCTTCGCCAGACAGCTGCACGAATTCCTTGCCGCAAGCGGCACGCTGCTGGCTGACGCGGGCCAGATCGCCGGTGGCATCCTTCACCCCTATGATGCGCGGCAGCTTGGCCAGCTCCCCCATGGTCGCAGGCGTCATGTCGACGACCGAGCGGCCGGGGATGTTGTAGATGATGATCGGGATCTCGGCACAGTCATGGGCGGCCTGGAAGTGCTGCACCATGCCGCGCTGGGTCGGCTTGTTGTAATAGGGGGTCACAACCAGCGCCGCATCGGCCCCGACTTTCTTAGCAAACTCGACGAATCGAATCATCTCGACGGTGTTGTTGGAGCCTGCGCCCGCGATCACCGGCACCCGGCCGGCTGCTGCTTTGACCGTTTCCGCGATGACCAGTTCATGTTCTTCGTGGGTCAGGGTCGGGCTTTCACCGGTGGTGCCGACCGGCACCAGACCGGTCGAGCCTTCGGCAATCTGCCATTCCACCAGACGTTTGAGCGCATCCAGATCCAGCTCGCCGTTCGAAAACGGGGTAACGAGTGCTGGCATAGAGCCTTTGAACATGGGCACGCTCCCTTCGCTGCAGGTGCAGGCGGCAATCCGCCGCCGTCAAGATACGGAATGCCGGTGATTTCAGTTGCTACCGGCACGCCAATGAGTAACGTTCAAGCCTCTATCCCCGGACCGTTGGAAAATGCAAGAGATGACACGCATCCTGGCCCTTATTCTGTTGATTGCGGCGGCTCTGCCCGGAACGCCTGCCCACTCCCGCGCTCTGGGCACTGCACTGGAACTGATGCGGGCCGAAAAGTGGAAGGAAGCAGCACGCGAGGCGGGCAAGCAGCAAAGCGTGGCGAGCGATATCATCGAATGGCACCGGCTACGGGCCGGGCTGGGCTCTGCCGGTGATGTGATGGCGTTTCTGCAGCGGCGCCCGGATTGGCCCGGGCTGGACTACCTGCGCCGCCAGAATGAGAACGCCATTGCCGCCACCGGGCGAGAGACCATTCTCGCCTTCTACGCCAATGACCGTCCGCAAACTGCTGAAGGCGCTCTGAGCCTGGGCAAAGCGCTGATTGCCGACGGGCGGCGCGGCGATGGCGAGGCGGAGATCGTGCTGGCCTGGCGCACCATGGCAATGGGCAGCGCCATCCAGGACCTTTACCTCCGCGACTTCGCCAAATTGCTCAAGCCGCATCACACCCCCCGGCTGGACCGGCTTCTATGGGAGGAGCATCTGGTCAGCTCCAAGCGGATGCTTCCGCTGGTACCGGAGGAGGAACGCAAACTGGCGGAAGCCCGCATCGCCCTGCAGGAACGGGCGCCTGGGGTGGATGCGAGAATTGAGGCGGTTCCAGAAAATCTGAAAGGCTCTGCGGGTCTTGCCTATGACCGTTTTGCCTGGCGCGACCGCAAACGGCTGCAGGACAGCGCTATTGAAATGATGATGGACCGCAGCACCAGCGCCGAAAAGCTGGGAGAACCCGGAAAATGGCTGCGCCGCCGCAGCGATCTGGCCCGGCAACTAATGCGCGACGGCGATCACGAGCGCGCCTATCAGCTAGCGGCCTATCACTTCTCCTCGCCTGAGGACGGCTACGGCTATTCCGACTGTGAATGGCTGGCTGGCTATGTCGCGTTGCAAAAATTGCGCGACCCGGAACTCGCAGCTACGCACTTCCAGCGTTTCCTCACCTCTGTAGAAACCCCGATCTCAATCGGACGCGGCGGTTACTGGCTTGGCCGGGCCTATGCGGCAATGGGCCAGGCAGACAAGGCGCACGAAGCCTACGCCAAGGGGGCTGAATACCAGACGTCGTTCTACGGGCTGCTGGCCGCCGAAAAATTGGGGCGCCCTTTTGACCCCGCATTGGTGAAACCCGCCACGCTACCGGACTGGCGGGAGGCCGCGTTCATGCAGTCCACTGTGACGGAGGCTGGGCTGATGCTGCTAAGGGCCGGCGAACTGGCACTGGCTGAACGTTTCCTCACCCATCTGGTCGAAACCCTTCCGCCGGTGCAGGCGCGCCAGCTGGGGCAGATGGCGGTGGAACTGAACGAACCGCATCTGGCGGTGATGATCTCCAAACGCGCTGCCCGTGGCGGAGTGGAGCTGGAAGGCGCCTATTACCCACTGCATCCGGTCGCCAAGCACCAGCTGCCAATGGCGGAGGAAATGACACTGGCGATTGCCCGGCGCGAAAGCGAGTTCGATCCCGCGGTCATCAGCCACGCCGGCGCACGCGGCCTGATGCAGGTGATGCCCGCGACGGCCAAGCTGGTGGCAACGGAACTGGGCATACTGGCAAACCACAAGACCTCCCGCCTGACGGCGGAATGGGATTACAATGCCAGGCTGGGCGCCAACTACCTTGCCGGGCTGGCCGGCAAATTCCGCGGCAACGTTGTGATGATGGCAGCAGGCTACAACGCAGGCCCGCACCGCCCCATTGCCTGGATGGAACGCTATGGCGATCCGCGGGACGGCGACCCAGATATCGTAGACTGGATCGAACACATCCCCTTCAACGAAACCCGCAACTATGTGATGCGCGTTACCGAAAGCCTGCCGGTCTACCGGGCCCGGCTGGGCAAAGCGCCTCTACCGGTGCCGTTTTCCAAGGAGCTGATGGGCTCAACCCTTCACGCGTTCGCGCCATAGGGTGAACAGGCCTGCTGCGATGATGATACCCGCACCGATCGCCACATTGGTGCGGATCACCTCGCCAAACACCGCCATACCCAGCATCGCCGCCCAGATCAGGTGGAAATAAGCAAAAGGCTGCACAGCACTGGCCTCGGCCATCTCATAGCATTTGATCAGCAACCAGTGGCCCGTCACTCCGGAGACGCACAAAAGAGCCATCCAGAACCAGTCCCGCTGGCTCATCGGCTCCCAGAACCAGATGCCGATGGCGGTCATGAAGACCATGCCCGCAACCCCGGTCCAGAAAAAGCTGGTGGCGGTGCTGTCCTTGCGCGCTGCATAGCGGGTCACCAGCCCGTAAACCGCAAACATCAGCGCCGAGATGAACGGGATCACTGCCGCCGGGTTGAACACGCCCATGCCTGGCTGCAGGATGATCAGCACACCAATCAGCCCAACGCCGATTGCCGCCCAGCGCCGCCAGCCGACGCTTTCTCCCAGAACCGGGCCGCTTAGCGCAGCGACCAGAAGAGGATAGCAGATGAACACCGCCTGGCTCTCGATCAGGCCCAGCACGGTAAAGCCATAGACCGCCACGCAGATCTCCCCGACCAGCAGAACGCCGCGGAAGATCTGCAGCCAAAGCTGGTCGGTCTGGGCCGCGGCCCTGATCCCGCCCGGCGCCCGCGCCGCCAGGAACACCACAAAGGCCGCAAAGAACCAGTAGCGCACCATCACGACCATGTAGGTGTTATAGGTGCCCGCCAGATGGCGCGAGATACCGTCCTGCAGGGCAAAGACGATGGTCGCGCCGACCATCAGCAGGATGCCCAGCGGCACGTTGTTCTGCTGCACCCGGGGCTGGGGCAGGCTTTTGGCCTGTGGAACCATGCTCATCGCAGTACCGCCTTTGTCATATGCCGCTTGCGCCCGTAGCCGGGAATGCGGGTCACTTCGAATCCTGCCGCCTCCAGTCCGCGGCGCACGAACCCCGCCGCGGTATAGGTCGCAGCAGTTCCGCCCGGCGCTGTGCGCGCGGCCACCCGGGCCATCAGGGCCTCCTCCCACAATTCGGGATTCTTGGCCGGCGAAAACCCGTCCAGAAACCAGGCATCCGCCTGCCCTGTCCACTCCGGCAGCGACATCCGCGCGTCGCCCTGGATCACCTCCAGTTGCAGACTGCCCAGGTCGCAGGCCCCGGAGCCCTGCCACTTGGCCAGAAACCGCTCCCCCCACGGTGCCACCGCGGGAAACGCCTCCAGCGCCTTGGCAATGTCAGCAGGCGCCATCGGAAAGGCTTCGAAACTAGTGAAGCGCAACTGGCCCTCCTGCCCTGCCTGTTCCCATGCACGCCAGGCAGCAAGCATGTTAAGCCCTGTGCCGAACCCAAGTTCAGCTATTTGAAAGCCGGGCATAAACCGCTCAGGCAGGCCATTGCCCGCCAGGAACACTTGCTCCGCCTCCGCCAGCCCGTCCTGGATCGAGAAATAGGGATCATCGAACTGTTCCGATACCGGAACTGTGCCATCGCGCCAGCTGAGGCGGGCCTGCTGGTCTGCCATGCTAATATCCCCTAAGTGAGTGTATGGAACGGCGCGACACTGGCGAAAGGATACCGAAATGGCAATGGCAGATGTAACGGTGCGCGGTGCGGGCATTTTCGGCCTGTCTATCGCCTGGCTCTGTGCCCGCCGGGGCGCGCGTGTTCAAGTGGCGGACCCGTTCGGCCCAGGTGCAGGCTCCAGCGGCGGGCTGGTCGGTGCCCTGGCCCCGCATGTGCCGGAGAACTGGAACCCCAAGAAACAGTTCCAGCTCGAAAGCCTGCTGATGGCAGAAGGCTTCTGGATGGAAGTTGAGGCCACCGGAGGCGTCTCCCCCGGGTACGGCCGCACCGGGCGCTTGCAGCCCATAAGCGACGAACACTCATTGGAGCTTGCCCGAAGCCGCGAAGTTTCCGCACGCGAGCTGTGGAAGAACGAGGCCAAGTGGAATGTTTGCGAGGTCGGCACCCTGGGCCCATGGGTCCCGCCCAGCGCCACCGGCTATGTCATCCACGACACCCTCAGCGCCCGCCTGCATCCCCGCCAGGCCTGCGCGGCACTGGTTTCCGCCCTCGCTGTGATGGGGGTCGAGGTACAGCCGGAGGCGGCCGATCAGGGCAAGGTGGTCCACGCCAAGGGTTACGCGGGTTTGCTGGAGCTGAACGAAGCTTTCGGCAAGTCCGTAGGCGGCGGCGTCAAGGGGCAGGCTGCCCTCCTGCGCTTTCACGAAGGCGAGGTGCCGCAGCTATTTGCCGACGGCCTCCACATCATCCCGCACGCGGATGGAACCCTGGCGATCGGCTCAACCAGCGAGCGGGTGTTCGACGACGGCAGCACCACAGATGGCCTGCTCGACGACGTGATCGAGCGCGCCCGCGCCGCAGTCCCGGTCCTGCACGGCGCTGAAGTGATCGAACGCTGGGCCGGTGTGCGCCCCCGCACCAAGTCGCGGGCCCCGATGCTCGGCATCTGGCCGGGGCGTGATGGCCACTACATCGCCAATGGCGGCTTCAAGATCGGCTTCGGCATGGCCCCCAAGGCAGCGCATGTGATGGCCGACCTGCTGCTTGAGGAGCGGGACAGCATTCCGCAGAGCTTCCGGGTGGAGGACAATCTTTAACCCCCGGCTCCCTTCGCGCGCTGCCGAGGCAAAGGAAGCACCAGCCGCAGCGCAGTACGCGCGGTTTGCCCATGAGGCGGCACAGGGCTTCATGCAATCGGTGGGCCTACTTGAGGGGCAGCGGTGCCGGTCACGCGCTGCTCAGCAGTGACATACGAGCTGGAAACTGTCCGGGGGACAATTTCAGTTTCGAACCGGCCGAGCCCATGCGCCGCACAGCGGCGCCATGCCCCTAACCTGCCCGAAGGCAGCTTGGGACGCAGGGGCAGCCTGTCCCCCTGCACCCATTGCTCAGAGCGCCAATTCGGCCCGTAGCTTATGCATCAGCTTGGTCAGCGTTGCCTCATATTGTTCGCTTGTCAGCCGTCCCGCCTCGTCGAATTCCTTGCTGGACCCGGCCAAATGCACTTCGGGTCCTGTAATCAGCCGCGGCTGGAACGGCACCAGGAAGCCGCGCAGGATCATCTGCGCGCGCTCACCCCCGGCGCGGCCTGCCGCCGCCGACATCACCGCTACCGGCTTGTCGGCCCAAGGATTGCCCTCTGTGCGGCTAACCCAGTCTAGCGCGTTCTTCAGCACGCCCGACGGCCCTTTGTTGTATTCCGGAGTGGAAATCGCGATTACATCCGCCGCCGCGATTTGATCGGCCAGCACCTGCACTGAAGGCGGAATGCCCTCGGCTGCTTCGGCATCGCCATCGTAGAGCGGCAGGTTCAAATCGGCTTCCAACACCGATGCAGCCCCAAACACCCGCGCAGCTTCGGCCAGCAGCTTACGATTGGTGGCTTCGCGACGCAGCGATCCAGAGATGGTCAGCAAAACGGGGTCAGGCATGCGGAGTTCCTTCTGTTCGCGTCAAGTTTGCCTCCATCATGTATGAGGCCGCCAGCAGCATGAAACAGCCAAGCCCGCGCAGTCCATGTGCAGCGTTGCGTAACGCGGGCGCTCCCGGAACGAAAACAGCCCGTCCCCTTTGGGACGGGCTGCAATAACTCCAGACCGTTTCAGGCTCAGGCCGCCTGAGGGATCACCACCACTTCGACGCGGCGGTTCTGCGCCTTGCCTTCCGGCGTCAGGTTCGAAGCCACTGGCTGGTTCTCTCCCCGGCCGATGATGCGCAGGCGGTTGTAGGGAACACCTCCGGCCTGAATCTGATCCGCCACCGCATTGGCGCGGCGTTCCGACAGGCCCTGGTTATACCCTGCATCGCCATCACTGTCGGTATGGCCGATCACCTGCACAATGCTGTTGGGATAACGCACCAGGCTGTCGGCAACCCGGCGCAGGTCGCCCTGCACCGCCGGCGAGACCGCAGCACTGTCTGTCGCGAAAGTCAGATCGTTCGGGAACGACAGGATCAGCCTGTCACCGGTATTGACGATGGTTATGTCGTCATTGGCCAGCGTCTGACGCAGTTCGCGCTCCTGCGCGTCGAGCTGATTGCCGATCACGCTGCCGGCAGCGGCACCTACCAGCGCGCCGGTCACGGCACCCAGGCCACGATCGGAGTCATTCGTCATGGCTCCGACACCCGCACCGATGATACCGCCCAGAACCGCTCCTTTTTGCGTGTTGCTGCCTGGAGTGCCGATAGTTGCAGGATCGGTACAGGCGCCAAGAGCCAGGGTTGCGGCAACAATACTAGCTGTGGTGAGTTTCATCTGCATCTTTAAATTGCCTTCTGGTTTCCAAGGTCCGGGCCGCGCCCGGCATTCCGCTGGAATATCGGGGTGCAGTGCCCCGTTCTCAAGGCAAAGTATTCCAAGTTCGGCGGAATACCGCGCAAAAACCGCGAAACCTAGCGCATTCAGGGCGCGAAAGCGAAGTTCCAGCCTTCCTGCTCCATCCAAAGCTTCCGTAAGCCTGCGGCCTCACCGGCGAAATCCGTATCCAGCATTACCGCCGCCAGCATCCGGTCGGTGCGGAAATGCCGGAACCCGCCGCGCAGCTCGCACCAGGCAGCCAGCATGGTGCATTCGATGTGATAAATCAGCGCTAGGGGCCGCAGTCTTCGGCGGCTTTCGCCGCTCTCCGGACTAAAATAGGTCAGATGCAGCTTGCGGCTTTCCCTCACGGCTTTGCGCAACAGCGCTTTGGACACGCAACCCTGCTCCGGGTCATCCAGCGGCGCCCCCCATGGGGCAACCTGCAGCCAGTCGGCAGTGGCGTGCACATCCTTGATCTTGTGGCTTACCCGCTCCGCGGCCTTTTGCAAGGCGCCGTCCCCGGTGCGCATCAGCATCGCCAAACCCACGTGCAGCGCCTCTAATTCCTCTTCGTCGAAATTGAGCGGCGGCAGATCATAGCCGTTGCGCAGCATATAGCCGATCCCCGCCTCCCCTTCGACCGGTGTACGCATCGCCTGCAGGGCAGCAATGTCCCGGTAGATTGTGCGTTTCGACACTTCCAGCTTCTCCGCAAGGTCCTCTGCCCGTACCGGTGCGGAGGCGGAACGCAGGATCTGGATGATTTCGAACAGGCGGCCGGTGCGGGGCATAGGTCAGGCTCCAGTGACATTCTGCTGACACTCTAGCACATGCCACTGACAATAGCCTGTCAGCAGGGTTTTGGTTTTTTTAAGGTCGAAACAGGAGAAAGCGAATGCTGAGCTACGATTGGATTGTGATGATCACCCTGGGCCTCGACCGCTGGGACAGCCAGCGACACCCGCCCGCCCGGCATAAGATCGAACGCGAGGAAGCGCGAAAACGCCACGAAGCACGGCTGGCCGCAAAGCCCCCGGCGCCAACCCTTCTGGAGCGGCTTTTTAGACGGCAGCGCGTATACCACCTGCCGCAGCCTCCTCATCCCGCGCCGCCTCATAAGCAAGCATCGCGCGTTTGACCGGCAGTCCCCAGTGATAGCCGCCCAGCGCACCGGACTTGCGAAGCGCGCGGTGACAGGGGATCAGCCAGCTGACCGGGTTGCGCCCGACAGCGGTGCCAACGGCGCGTACGGCCTTAGGAGAGCGGATTGCGCAGGCCAGCTCAGAATAGGTAGTGACATGGCCCGAAGGGATACGCAGCAATGCCTCCCATACCTTGATCTGCATCGGAGTTCCGATCATGTGCAGTGCGGTCTCGCCTTTTTGGGTAAAAACCGCATCTGTCAGGGGCCGCAGGGCCGCGGGATCCTCGATGAACTCGGCCTGCGGCCAGCGGGCGCGCATATCGGCCATTGCGGGTTCCGCGCCGGTTTCGGCAGCGAAGGCCAGACCGCAGATGCCCTTCTGCGTGCCCATCACCAGCGCCAGTCCGAAGGGGCTGTCAAACCAGCCCCAATAGATCCGCAGACCGTCACCCTTGCGGGCGTATTCACCGGGACTCATCGCCTCCCAGCGCAGAAACAGGTCGTGCAGCCGGCCTGACCCCGACAGTCCCACCGCATGAGAGGCTTCCAGCGTGGTGAACCGGTCGCGCAGCAGCGCCTTGGCGTGGCCCAGCCGCAGATACTGCTGGTAGCGCTTGGGCGAGACACCGACCCAAGCCGAAAACAGCCGCTGGAAATGCGCCGGGCTCATATCCATGCGGGCGGCCAGCTGCTCCAGCGTCAGATCATCGCCGCCAGCGTCGATCAGCTCAATCGCCCGCCGCATGACGCCATAGTGGTATGTGTTTTCCCGCGCTTCGATATTCATCGGTCCAGCCTGTTTCGTGCTTGCTCGATCAAAGTAATCCGGCCTTCTCTGTCAATCGACCCGGAACTTGCGGGTTTTCTTTGCAGGCAAGTGCCAGCATCAGGGAAGGCGCAATTTCATTTGCTCTTTGGCACCCGCTCTGTACATATGGCGCGCGATGGCAAAGCAACTCGATTATCATACGCTCCGCGAAATCTTCGCGCGGTTTCAGGCAGCCGAACCCGAACCCAAGGGCGAGCTGGAACATGTCAACGCCTACACGCTGGTGGTCGCCGTCGCGCTGTCGGCGCAGGCAACCGACACCGGCGTGAACAAGGCGACCCGCGAGCTGTTCAAGATCGCCGACACCCCGCAAAAGATGCTGGGCTTGGGTGAGGAGCGCCTGATCGATCATATCAAAACCATCGGCCTCTACCGCAACAAAGCCAAGAACGTGATCAAGTTGTCGAAGATCCTTGTCGAGGACTACGGTGGCGAGGTTCCGAATTCCCGCGCAGCCCTGCAATCGCTGCCCGGCGTCGGCCGCAAAACCGCAAATGTTGTGCTGAACATGTGGTGGAAGCAGCCCGCCCAGGCGGTGGACACGCATATTTTCCGGGTCGGCAACCGGTCCGGCATTGCGCCGGGCAAGGATGTGGACGCCGTGGAGCGCGCGATCGAAGACAACATCCCCGCAGATTTCCAGCAGCATGCCCATCATTGGCTGATCCTGCACGGCCGCTATCACTGCAAGGCCCGAAAACCGATGTGCGGCACTTGCCTGATCCGTGACCTCTGCATGTTCGAAGACAAGAACCTGTAAACTTTGGACCGGCATAGTCGCCAAAACTGAAATCGCTTCGGATTTCCCCGAGGAGGAACCATGACCAAAACTTACCAGCTCGTCGGCATCGGCAACGCTGTCGTCGATGTGATTGCACAATGCGACGACAGCTTTCTGACCGAGCAGGGCATCGAAAAAGGCATCATGCAGCTTATCGAGCGCGACCGCTGCGAAGATTTGTACGCAGCAATGGGCAACCGCGTGCTGACCCCGGGCGGCTCGGTCGCCAATGCCATCGCCGGCGCCGGAGCACTGGGCCTTGAGGCCGCCTTTATCGGCCGGGTCCGTGACGACGCTCTTGGGAAGTTCTATGCCGATGCGATGAACAACGAAGGTGTAGGCTTTGTGAATGCGCCTGTCTCAGGGGATGTGCTGCCAACCTCGCGGTCAATGATCTTTGTATCGCCGGACGGCGAACGGTCGATGAATACTTACCTCGGCATTTCTTCAGAGGTGAGCTCAGCCGATGTGCCGCAGGACGTAGCCGGCAATGCGCAAATTATGTTCCTGGAGGGCTATCTGTTCGACAAGGACAAGGGTAAAACCGCCTTTCTGGAAGCCGCACGCAGCTGCCGCGAAGGCGGCGGCAAGGTCGGCATCTCGATCTCAGACCCGTTCTGTGTCGAACGCCACCGCGCGGACTTCCTGACCCTGATCGGCGAGGAGCTGGATTTCGTAATCGGCAACCAGGATGAAATCTGCGCGCTGTTCGAGACCGATGACCTGGAGAAGGCAATGGCCAAAACCGCCGCGATCTGTCCGCTGGTGGTCTGTACCCGGTCCGGAGATGGCGTGACCGTACTGAATGAAGGTGTGCGCATCGATGTACCGGTGGAGATGATCACCCCGGTAGATGCCACCGGTGCCGGTGACCAGTTCGCGGCTGGTTTTCTGTTCGGCATGGCCACCGGCCGCAGCTTGGAAATCTGCGCGCGCATGGGCTGTATCTGCGCTGGCGAGGTGATCCGCCACATCGGCCCGCGCCCGGAAACAAGCGTGCGCCACCTGCTGGAAGAAGCCGGGCTGGTCTAAGCCGGCGGCGCTCTCCCGTCCGCCGGATCTGCACTGGCCGGCGCGTTTCCACCCGTTGGGCGTGGCACGGAGCGGCTTTGCCGCCCCGGCGCTTCCCCGCGCAATCGAGCTCTTGGCCTCAGCTGTCAACCGCCGTCAGAGCCTTGCCTAGAAGCACCGTAAACGTTTCCACGTCCTGCGGGCTCATGCCCTCCAGCAGCCGCTCCTGTGTCTGCACATGCGCAGTCACAGCCCCGTCGATCAGCGCGAACCCCTCCTCCGTCAGCCCCACCAGGAAACTGCGGCTGTCTTCCGGATTCACTGCGCGCTTGACGAGCCCATCCACCTCAAGCCGGTCGATGCGGTTGGTCATGGTGCCGGAGGCCACCATCGTCGCCTTCAGCAAATCGCCCGGTGACAGCGTGTAAGGCGGCCCCGACCGGCGCAGAGTTGCCAGCACATCGAACTTGGCCGCATTCAGCCCGAATTCCGCAAAAGTCTTATGCATTTCGCGCTGATAGGCCAGATACAGCCGCGCCACCCGGCCGATCACGCCCATGGCCGTCACATCCAGGTCCGGCCGCTCCTGCCCCCATTGCTGGGTGATAAAATCCACATGGTCCATGCAACCGGTTTAGGCATTTACATCTTGACGTCAAGATAAAATCCATTATCTCGACATCAAGATAAGGAGAAACGCATGCCGATCCGGACCCTTCTGCTGACCGCGCTGGCCCCTGCCATCTGGGGCAGCAGCTACATCGTCACGACAACTTTCCTGCCCGGCCACTCGCCGCTGGTGGTGGCCTTGCTCAGGGCGCTGCCTGCAGGGCTTCTGCTGCTGGTTCTGGTGCGCCAGCTACCGCCGCTCAACTGGCTGCCGCGGCTGCTGGTGCTGGGCGCTTTGAACTTCTCGTTGTTCTGGGTGCTCCTGTTCCTGTCCGCCTACCGCCTGCCTGGCGGCGTCGCGGCAACCCTTGGGGCGGTGCAACCGCTGATCGTGGTGTTCCTATCCGCCCTGCTGCTGAAGACACAGATCCGGGCCTCTGCCATCGCCGCCGCCCTTCTGAGCATCGCAGGCGTCGCCCTGCTGGTGCTTACCCCCGCCGCAAAGCTCGACACATTGGGCATTCTTGCGGGGCTTGGAGGAGCTTCTTCGATGGCTGCAGGTGTGGTTCTGACCCGCAAGTGGCAGCCGCCGGTGCCACCCCTCACCTTCACCGCCTGGCAGCTGACCGCAGGCGGGGTGCTGCTGGTGCCGGTCGCACTGTCGATAGTCCCGGAGATGCCGGTCTTCACAGCCGCAAACATCCTGGGTCTCGCCTACATGAGCCTCATAGGCGGCGCGTTGACTTACATCCTGTGGTTCCGCGGCCTCGCCCGGATCGACCCGTCGCAGGTCTCTCTGCTGGGTGTGCTCAGCCCGCTGACTGCGGTGATCCTGGGCTGGCTGCTGCTGGGGGAAACCCTGACGCCCAACCAGATGCTGGGTGCCCTACTGGCCCTGTTCAGCCTTTGGCTCGGCAAAGCCAGACTGCGGCGGTACACAAAACGCGCTACAGCGCCTGCAGAATGAAAATCGTTACCGCGGCTTGGCCGGTTCACAGGCCTTGCCGCGGTGGCAATCCAGCACCTGCCGCCGCACTTCGGACGTGTCATCAAACGCAAACCCGCCGCAGGCGCTGGCCCTGACCACCAAGTCTTGCCCCCGCTGCTCCGCAAAGAACACATGGTCCGCACCGGACTTCATCCCTCCGCACCAGGGGCCAAGGCATTCAACCTCCAGCACAGCAGGCACATTCACCCGGCCAGAGAAATATTTACCCTCCAGCATCTTGCCGAATAGCTGCGCAGGGATGCGGGTCAGCGGCGGAGTTTCATTCGGGTTATCTGCATGAGACTGCGGCAGCAGGCTTTCGTCAAACTCCAGCTCACCAGCGATAACGTTGTAAACGCTCTCCGAATTTGCAGCATGCAAGTAAGCGTCCGCAGGTCCCCAAGGCATGCAGCTGAGAGCTGCCGCGGGCCCGGTGATAAAACTCACAAAACACGCCGTCAGCACAGCACCGGCTTGGGCAGATCGAAAACAAGTTATAATATCCATCTCACAAATACTCCCGGAACTCTTCCACCACCCGCGCGTAGACCTCACGCTTGAACGGCACGATCTTCTCCACCAGGCTCTCGACCGGCTGCCAGCACCAGGCGGAGAACTCCGGGTGGTCGGTCTCGATATTGACCTGGTCATCGGTCCCCAGAAACCTCATCAGATACCACTTCTGCTCCTGCCCACGGTACCTGCCGCCCCAGAAACTAGGCACCACGTCATGAGGCAGGTCATAAGGCAACCAGCCGTCGCTCTCGGCGATGATCTCCACAAGTTCCGGTGCAACGCCGGTTTCTTCCTCCAGCTCGCGCAGCGCCGCTATCCGCGGGTCCTCGCCCGCGTCGATCCCGCCCTGCGGCATCTGCCAGGCATCCTTGTAGCGGTCCTTGCGCTGGCCAACGAATACCGCGCCTTCGGCATTGATCAGCATCACCCCGACGTTGGGGCGGTAGGGCAGCTTGGCAATCTCTTCCGGCGTCATCAGGCTCTCCTCGGCATGGGTTTTCACAACCTTAGACCGCTTGCCGCCGGGGCACGCAAGGGGGTGACGCGGCGTTTGCCCGTGACAAGGCGGCCCGCGCCCTTGATCCTAGGGGCAACTGCCAGGGAGAGTTTCAAGATGACTGCGTACCCCAATCTGCTTGCCCCGCTGGATCTGGGCTTTATCAAGCTGAAGAACCGGGTGCTGATGGGTTCGATGCACACCGGGCTGGAGGAAACCGGCGACTGGAACCGGGTGGCGGAGTTCTATGCCGCCCGCGCCCGCGGCGGCGTGGCGCTGATGGTGACCGGCGGAATCGGTCCCAATCTGGAAGGCTCAGTGCTGCCCGGTGCCTCGATGATGACCACGGCCAAGGACGTCGAAAACCACCGCGTAGTGACGGACCGGGTGCATGAGGCCGGCGGCAGGATCGCCATGCAGATCCTGCACGCGGGCCGCTATGCGTATGGCCCCAAATGCGTCGCCCCCAGCCCGGTGAAATCGCCGATCTCCCCGTTCCCCCCGCACGAGCTGGACGAGGAGGGCATCGAAAAACAGATCGACGACATCGTGAATGCCGCCCGGCTGGCGCAGGAGGCAGGCTATGACGGCGTCGAGATCATGGGAAGCGAGGGCTATTTCCTTAACCAGTTTCTGGTTACCCATACCAACAAGCGCACCGATCGCTGGGGTGGTTCCTATGAAAACCGGATGCGGCTGCCTATCGAGGTGGTGCGCCGCACCCGCGAGGCCGTGGGCCGCAACTTCATCATCATCTACCGTCTGTCGATGATCGACCTGGTGTCCAATGGCTCCACCCATGAGGAGGTCGTGCAGCTGGCGCAGGAGATCGAAAAGGCGGGTGCGACGATCCTCAACACCGGCATCGGCTGGCACGAGGCCCGCATCCCCACCATCGCCACCAGCGTTCCGCGCGCGGCCTTTGCCTGGGTCACCAAGAAGCTGATGGGCAAGGTCGGAATTCCGGTAATCACTTCGAACCGCATCAACACGCCGGAAGTGGCCGAACAGGTGCTGGCCGAGGGCTGCGCCGACATGGTGTCAATGGCGCGGCCGATGCTGGCAGACGCGGATTTCGTCGCCAAGGCCGAGGCCGGACAGGCGGACCGCATTGCTCCCTGCATTGCCTGCAACCAGGCCTGCCTCGACCACACCTTCAACGGCAAGCTGACCTCCTGCCTGGTCAATCCGCGCGCCTGCCACGAGACCGAGCTGGTGATCGAGCCGACGGCAGCCCCCAAGACCGTGGCCATCGTCGGCGCTGGCCCCGCGGGGCTTTCGACGGCCTTTACGGCAGCGCAGCGCGGGCATCGCGTGACCCTGTTCGACCGCGCCGACGAAATCGGCGGCCAGCTCAACATGGCAAAGCAGGTGCCGGGCAAGGAGGAGTTCTGGGGGCTGGTCGACTGGTACCGCACCATGGTGGCCGATGCGGGCATCACGCTGGAGCTGAGCCGCGAGGTCGGTGCAGATGATCTCGCTGGCTTTGACGAAGTGGTGATCGCCACCGGCGTCCTCCCTCGCGATCCAGCGATCCCCGGCCAGGACCGCTACAATGTGCTGAGCTACATCGACGTGCTGCGTCACAAGAAACCGGTCGGCAAGCGCGTGGCGGTGATCGGCGCCGGCGGCATCGGCTTTGACGTGTCGGAATTCCTGTTGGAGGAGGGCCACAGTCCGGCCACCGACCTGCCCGCCTGGATGAAGGAATGGGGTGTCGCCGACCCGGCAGAGCACCGCGCAGGCCTCGCCCCCGAAGGCCCGCAGCCAGCGGCCCCTGCCCGCCATGTGACCCTGCTGCAGCGCAAGGCCGAACGTCACGGAAAGCGGCTGGGTAAGACCACCGGCTGGATCCATCGGGCAACTCTCAAGATGAAGGACGTGGAATTCGTCGGCGGTGTCAACTACGAGCGGATCGACGATGAAGGCCTGCATGTCAGCTTTGGCGAGGCGCGGGAAAATCCGCGGGTGATCAAGGCAGACACCATCGTGCTGTGCGCAGGCCAGGTCGCCGAACGCTCGCTGGCGGACCAGCTGGCCGAACGCGGCATCACCGCTCATGTGATCGGCGGCGCCGATGTGGCTGCAGAACTGGACGCCAAGCGCGCCATAAACCAAGGCACCCGCCTGGCCGCAGCGCTTTAGCCGCAGCTGCCCGCCTGGACCGGAGCGGCCTGCCGCGTATTTATTCAAGGAATCTGGCGGCATGGCCGCATCCGCGCTAACCATGGGAAAACGGTTGCAAATGAGGCCGCCCCATGCCGCTTTCCGCCTACGACCTCTGGGACGATGGCACTGCCCGCCCCGCCGCGGACCTGGCCGCAACCGGGCCGGGCCGCTACCGCTGGCTGCATTTCGACCTGGCGGACCCGGAGCTGGCAGACTGGTGCGCAGCGCAGCTCCCCGGCATTCCGGGCCAGGCGCTGCTGCAAAGCGAAACCCGGCCCCGCTGCGACGTGTTCGAGGACGGGGTGATCCTGAATCTGCGCACGGTGAACCGCAACCCCGGCGCCAAGGCGGCCGAGATGCTGTCACTCAGGATCTGGGCGACCAGCCGCACCATCGTCACCGTGCGCCTGCGTAAAACCTTTGCCCTGGATGCAATCCGCGCCGAATGCAGCACCGGCAGCGGGCCCGGATCGCCGGGCCGATTCCTCTATCGCCTGATCAATGGGCTGGCCCTGCACACCCGCGATGTGGTGCTTGGACTCAGCGCCGCGACCGAAGCGCTGGAGGAGATGACCGAGGACGGCGCCTTGCCCGCCGCCGAAGCCCTCAAGGCACCGCGCCGCAATGTGCTGAAACTGCACCGCTATCTGGAGCCGCAGCGCGAAGCGCTGCTGAACCTGCAGGAAACTGGGGTGCAGCTGTTTTCGGAGGACGAACAGCTACACCTGCGCGAGGCGGTGAACCTGTTCACCCTGTCGGCGGAAACCCTGCAGTCGCTGACCGGGCGGCTAGCGGTGCTGCGCGACCACACCGATGCCGAACTGGCCCGGCAGATGGGCCGCAATAGCTATGCGCTGTCGGTCGTGGCGGCGCTGTTTCTGCCGCTGGGATTCCTGACCGGCCTGTTCGGCGTGAATCTCGCCGGCATCCCCGGAGCCGAGTCGCCGCTGGCTTTCCCAGTGCTCTGCCTCAGCCTGCTGGGACTTGGCGCCGGCATGCTGCTGGTGATGCGCTGGCTCAGACTGCTCTGACGGCCGGCCTGCCCGTCCGCCCTTCTTACCCGTGAACCTTTCGGCTGCAGGCCGGCCGTCAGAGCAGTCTGAGCCAGCGCATCACCAGCAGCA
>NZ_WLCM01000022.1 GCF_013317235.1 Leisingera sp. ANG59
CGACATCGTGCTGGAGATGGACGAGATCAACGACGATTTCCCGTCCACCGACGTGGCCATCGTGATCGGCTCCAACGACATCGTGAACCCGGCCGCCCAGGAGGACCCCAACTCGCCGATCGCCGGCATGCCGGTTCTGGAGTGCTGGAAGGCAAAACAGGTCTTCGTCTCCAAACGCGGCCAGGGCACCGGCTACTCCGGCATCGAGAACCCCCTGTTCTTCAAGGAGAACACCCGCATGTTCTACGGTGATGCAAAACAGAGCCTCGACACGCTGCTGACCGCAGTCAGCTGACCTCTCATCAAGACAAAGGAACCCGACATGGACACCAACCCCAAGCGTGCCAACGCCATGGGCGCCTATTGGATGCCCTTCACCGCCAACCGGCATTTCAAGCAGAACCCGCGCATGATCGCGGGTGCGGAAGGCATGTATTACACCACCACCGAGGGCAAGAAGGTGCTGGATGGCACCGCGGGCCTGTGGTGCGTGAACGCGGGCCACGCCGCGCCGCGCATCACCGAGGCGGTAAAGAACCAGATGACGGAGCTGGACTATGCGCCGGCCTTCCAGATGGGCCACCCCAAGGCGTTCGAGCTGGCGAACCGGCTGGCGGAACTGGCACCGGGTGATCTGAACCACGTGTTCTTCACCAACTCCGGCTCGGAATCGGTGGAAACCGCGCTGAAGATCGCGCTGGCCTATCACAAGGCCAGGGGCAATGCCTCCCGCACCCGGCTGATCGGCCGCGAGAAGGGCTACCACGGGGTGAACTTTGGCGGCATCGCGGTGGGCGGCATCGTCAACAACCGCCGCCACTTCGGCAGCCTGTTGACCGGCGTTGACCACCTGCGCCACACCCATGACCTTGAGCGCAACGCCTACAGCCAGGGCGAGGCCGAGCATGGCGTCGAGCTGGCCGAGGATCTGGTGCGTTTGATCGAGTTGCACGGCGCCGAGACCATCGCCGCGGTGATCGTCGAGCCGATGGCGGGCTCCGCCGGGGTGATCCTGCCGCCCAAGGGCTATCTGAAACGCCTGCGCGAGATTACCCGCGAGCACGGAATCCTGCTGATCTTTGACGAGGTGATCACCGCCTATGGCCGTCTCGGCCGGGCCTTTGGTGCGGATTATTATGGTGTCGAGCCGGACATGATCACCACCGCCAAGGGTCTGACCAACGGGGTGATCCCGATGGGCGCGGTGATGATCAGCAGCGAAATCCACGATGCCTTCATGACCGGCCCGGAGCACATGATCGAGCTGTTCCATGGCTACACCTACTCCGGCAACCCGGTGGCTTGCGCGGCGGCGCTGGCGGCGCTCGACACCTACCGCGAGGAGGAGCTGTTCGAGCGCGCCGCCTCGCTGGAGGGCTATTGGGCCGAGGCGATGTTCAGCCTGAAGGGCCTGCCGCATGTGAAGGACATCCGCTGCGCGGGCCTGGTCGGCGCGGTGGAGCTGGAGCCGGTGGCGGACATGCCCACCAAGCGCGCCTTGGACGTCTACCTCAGGGCCTGGGACAAGGGGGCGCATCTGCGCACCACCGGCGACATCATCGCCATGTCGCCGCCGCTGATCATCGAAAAGCAGGAAATCGACGAGCTGGTCGGCATCCTCGCCGAATCGCTCATCGCCTAAAAACCTGCCCCTGCCGTGCGGCCCATGGGCGCGCGGGGCAGGGGCGAACAGGGAGAAAGACATGAAAGACGTGCAAAGCAACGCCCGCATCAACGGCAGCCGCCTGTGGGATTCGCTGATGGAAATGGCACAGGTTGGCCCCGGCCTGCGCGGCGGCTGCAATCGCCAGACGCTGACCGACGAGGACAAGCAGGGCCGCGATCTGTTCAAGCGCTGGTGCGAAGAGGCCGGGATGACCGTCGGCGTCGACAGCATGGGCAACATGTTTGCCCGCCTTGAAGGCGCGGAACCCGATGTGGATCCGGTGATGATGGGCAGCCATCTGGACACCCAGCCGACGGGGGGCAAATACGACGGCGTGCTGGGCGTGCTGGCGGGGCTCGAGGTCGTGCGCTCGATCCGCGATCTGGGCATCACCCCGCGCCGCCCCATCGTGGTGGTGAACTGGACCAACGAGGAGGGCACCCGCTTTGCGCCCGCGATGCTGTCCTCCGGCGTTTTTGCCGGTGTGCACACGCAGGACTGGGCCTACGCGCGCGAAGATGCCGAGGGCAAAAAATTCGGCGAGGAGCTGGCCCGCATCGGTTACGTGGGCGATGAGCCCGTGGGGCAGCGCAAGATGCACGCGATGTTCGAGCTGCACATCGAGCAGGGCCCGATTCTGGAGGCCGAGGGTAAGGTCATCGGCGTCGTCACCCACGGTCAGGGGCTGAACTGGCTGCAGGTGACGCTGACCGGGCAAGAGGCGCACACCGGCTCCACCCCGATGCCAATGCGCCGCAACGCAGGTCTGGGCGCTGCGCGGATCACCGACCTCGTGCATGAGATCGCGATGAGCCACCAGCCCGATGCGGTCGGTGCCGTGGGTCACTGCGACTATTATCCCAACAGCCGCAACATCGTGCCGGGCAAGGTGGTCTTCACCATCGACTTCCGCTCGCCCAGTTTCGATACGCAAGCGGACATGGAGCGCCGCCTGCGCGAAGGTGCCGCGAAAATCGCCGAGGAGCTGGAGCTGGGGCTCGAGATCGAGCAGGTCGGCCATTTCGACCCCGTCACTTTTGACGAGGGCTGCGTCGCTGCCGTGCGCCGGGCCGCGGAAAAGCTCGGCTATTCGCACCGCAACATCATCTCCGGCGCGGGCCACGATGCCTGCTGGATCAACAAGGTGGCCCCGACCGCGATGGTGATGTGCCCCTGCGTTGACGGGCTCAGCCACAACGAAGACGAGGAAATCAGCCGCGAATGGGCGGCGGCGGGCACCGACGTGCTGCTGCACGCCGTTCTTGAAACCGCAGAAATCGTGGAGTGACAGCCATGACACAACGAACCGTGATCAAGGGCGGCACCATCGTCGCCGCCGACCGCAGCTATGAAGCCGATGTCGCCATCGAGGCGGGCAAGATCGTCCAGATCGGCGCAGGCCTGAGCGGCGACAAGGTGCTCGACGCCACCGGCTGCTACGTCATGCCCGGCGGCATCGACCCGCATGTGCATCTGGAAATGCCCTTCATGGGCACCCATTCGGCGGATGATTTCGAATCCGGCACCCGCGCGGGCCTGGCGGGCGGCACCACCATGGTGGTGGATTTCTGCCTGCCGAGCCCCGGTCAGTCGATGCTGGAGGCGCTGGAGACCTGGCACGCCAAGTCGAAACGTGCCTGCGCCGATTATTCCTTCCACATGGCGGTGACCTGGTGGAGCGAGCAGGTCTTCAACGAGATGCAGCAGGTGGTCGACCTCGGCATCAACTCCTTCAAGCATTTCATGGCTTACAAGGGTGCCTTGATGGTGGAGGATGACGAGCTGTTCGACAGCTTCCGCCGCTGCGCCGCCCTCGGCGCGCTGCCGATGGTGCATGCGGAAAACGGCGACGTGGTGGCCACCATGCAGCAGAAGCTGCTGGCCGACGGCATCCGTGGTCCCGAGGGCCACGGCCTCTCGCGCCCGCCGGAGGTCGAGGGCGAAGCCACCAACCGCGCCATCATGATCGCCGATATGGCGGGCGTGCCGCTCTACGTGGTGCATACCTCCTGCGAACAGGCGCATGAGGCGATCCGCCGGGCGCGCCAGAAGGGCATGCGTGTCTTTGGCGAGCCGCTGATCCAGCACCTGGTGCTGGATGAAAGCGAATACCGCAACCCCAATTGGGACCATGCCGCGCAGCGGGTGATGTCGCCGCCGTTCCGTGACAAATCCCATCAGGACAGTCTCTGGGCCGGTCTTCAGGCGGGCTCCTTGCAGGTGGTCGCGACCGACCACTGCGCCTTCACCGTGGACCAGAAACGCACCGGCATCGACGATTTCACCAAGATCCCCAACGGCACCGGCGGTCTCGAAGACCGCATGCCGGTCTTGTGGACCGAAGGCGTCAACACTGGCCGACTGACCCCGAACGAGTTCGTCGCCGTCACCTCCACCAACATCGCCAAGATCCTCAACATCTACCCGCAGAAGGGCGCGATCGTGGAAGGCTCCGACGCCGACCTGGTGGTCTGGGAGCCCAAGAAATCCAAGGTGATCTCGCCCGAGACCCAGCAGTCGGTGGTGGAATACAACGTCTTTGCGGGCCGCGAGGTCACCGGCCTGCCGCGCTACACCCTCAGCCGGGGTGAGGTCGCGGTGGACGACGGCAAGGTCTGCGCCACACCGGGCCACGGGCGCTTTGTCGAACGCGCCCCCTTCCCGGAGGTGAACAAGGCGCTGTCGAAATGGAAAGAGCTGACCGCCCCGCGGCAGGTCCAGCGCTCGGCGGAAAACATGCCCGCCTGCGTCTGATCGAGGTTCCCCGGTGCAAGCCGGGGAATTTTCACATCTGGCGGACCCCGCGACAACAAGAAGGGGCCGTCGCAAGCCAAATAACAGGGAGAACTGATAATGGCTGATATAACAAGCGGATACACCGCCTCCGGCGCCCAATCGGCGCAGCAGGTTGATCTGGCTGGGATCGACCCGGAGCTGTTCAACGAGGACCAGCTGCCCACCACCGCAGAGCAGCGGACCTGGGACTGGCTGGCGATTGCCGCTCTCTGGGTCGGCATGGTGGTCTGCATCCCGACCTACCTCTTGGCCTCCTACCTGATCGGCTCGGGCATGAGCTGGGATCAGGCGGTGCTGACCATCCTGGCCGCAAATGCCATCGTGCTGATCCCGATGGTGCTGGTCGGCCACGCGGGCACCAAATACGGCATCCCCTTCCCGGTGCTCTTGCGCTCCTCCTTCGGCCCCACCGGTGCAAAGATCCCCGCCGTCGCGCGCGGCATCGTCGCCTGTGGCTGGTTCGGCATCCAGACCTGGGTTGGCGGCTCGGCGATCTTCGTGATCCTCAACACCCTCACCGGCGGCGCGCTGGCGGGAGAGCCGCTGGCCATCCTCGGCATCAGCGCGGGTGAGTTCATCTGTTTCCTCGCCTTCTGGGGTCTGCACCTCTACTTCATCAAGAACGGCACCGAGTCGATCCGCTGGCTGGAAACCTATGCGGCCCCGTTCCTGCTGGCGATGGGTCTGGCGCTGCTGGGCTGGGCCTATGTCAACGCGGGCGGCTTCGGCGAGATGCTGTCGACCCCCAGCGCCTTTGATCCCGGCCAGCCGCAGGAAGGCCAGTTCTGGAAAGTGTTCTGGCCCAGCCTCACCGGCATGATCGGCTTCTGGGCAACGCTGGCGCTGAACATCCCCGACTTCACCCGCCACGCACGCAGCCAGAAGGACCAGTTCCTCGGCCAGATGGTCGGCCTGCCGATCCCGATGGCGCTGTTTGCCTTCATCGCCTCCGCCGTGACCTCGGCCACCGTGGTGATCTTCGGCGAGGCGATCTGGGACCCGATCCAGCTCTCCGAGAAGATGGGCGGCCTGTCGGTGATCATCGCCCTGTTCGCGCTGATCGTGGCAACGCTGACCACCAACCTCGCGGCCAATGTGGTGGCGCCGGCACATGGTTTCGCCAACCTCGCGCCCAGCAAGATCAACCTCAAGCGTGGCGGCTACATCACCGCGGGCATCGGCATCGCCATGTTCCCCTGGGTGCTGGTCAACCACATCGTCGGCTGGCTGATCGCCTATTCGGCGCTGCTGGGGCCGATCGCGGGCGTGATGCTGGCGGACTACTACCTCCTGCGCAAGACCAAGCTGGAAGTCGCTGACCTGTTCAAGATGGACGGCATCTACTCGGGCACGAACGGCACCAACTGGGCCGGTGTCTGGGCGCTGGTGATCGGCATCCTGCCGAACCTGCCGGGCTTCCTTGCCGGTGTCGGCCTCACCGCGGGCACCTCGGATTTCTTCGCCACGATCTATACCTATGCGTGGTTCGTGGGCCTCTTCGTGGCCGGTGCCGCCTACCTGGTGCTGTCGAAGATCCTCAACAAGTGAAACTCGGCCCCGGAGCGGAATACCCGCTCCGGGGCGTGCTGCAGACATCAAACTGAAAGAATGCCCAATGCCCAAAGCCTATTGGATTGCCCATGTCACCGTGACCAACCCGGCCCCCTACAAGCTCTATGCCGAAGGCGCGACGGAGGCGTTCAAAAAGTTCGGCGCCCGCGTGCTGGCCCGCGGCGGCGCCTGCGAGCAGATGGAGGGCGACGGCCATCTGCGCAATGTTGTCATCGAGTTCGACTCGATGGAGGCGGCGCTTAGCTGCTACAATTCGCCGGAATACCAGGCGGCGAAAAACCACCGCCTTGGCGCCGGAATTGCCAATATCGTGATTGTGGAAGGCGCCCAAGCCTGACTGTGCCCTCCTGCAAGAAAGGTCGTTTAATTGGGCCAACTGCGAATCCTTTTGTTAAACTGCAGAAGGGAAGTTCGCGCAGGCGCAACGAGAGCGCTATTCGGCAGCGTTCAGGGCAAAGTGGCGCTTGAGGGCTTTGTTAGTTCCAGCATCCCCAATGACATGATCCCGGCCAATTCCCCAACAGGTTCAAGCTGATGGCCGCCGAGCGCATCAGCGTCCTGAACCACCCGCACATCTGAAATCAAGGCCCGCTGCGGCGCAGCGGCCTTGGGAAAGCAGTGTCTCAACCGAGCCATCTGCGCGCCGGTCAGCAAAAGCAGGTTGCTCATCACGCCTCCTGGAGTTCAGGAGCTTGAAACAGCCCGGAGCGGCAACTGCACCCAAATCAATGGGTCTAGGCCTAGTCAAAACCGGGGGCTTTCCCGGGATCACATCAATCCCTGAACAGGGCTAATTTAGTAACGCGGACTCAAAGGGGAGCACGTTACTGAGGCCAGGGTCATCCCCGGCGCAACAGGTAGATATCCATGATCCAGCCGTGCACGGCCCGCGCCGCTGCGCGCGTATTGATGATCTGGCCGGCTACATCCGCCAGAGAACCAGAAATGGAGATCTGGTTTTCCATTCCTGCGTAGGCGGTCCAGTAGATTTCTACACCTTCCGGCTCGATGGACTGGAACGAGCATTCCCCGTCCAGCATGATCACGAGTGTATCGGCGCTATCCGGCCAGCCGTTCTCGCGCAGCCGGCGGCCGGTGGTGATGGTGAAGGGGGCGCCGATTTCGTTGACCGGGATGGCATGCGCCGCGGTCAGCGCCTGGATTGAGGTGATGCCGGGGATCACTGTCAGACTGATCTCGGCGATCTGTTTCAACCGCTCGGCAATCCGCATGGTGCTGTCGTAAAGCGACGGATCGCCCCAGACCAGAAACCCGGCCTTGCCGCCCTCCGGCAGGCCGGCGCTTAAATTTTGCCACCATATTTCGGCGATCGCGTCGTGCCAGTCGTCCACCCGCTTGCGGTAGCTCTTAATGGCCTCGTCACGGACGGGCAGCGAAAATTCAACAATCCTTGGGCCATTGCCTTCAATCACCCGGTTGCAGATCTCGCGCCGCAGGCCTGCCAGGTCGTCCTTGCCCGAGCCCTTGTTTGGGATCAGGATCAGGTCCTGCGCGTTCAAAGCGCCGATTGCCTGCAGCGTCATGTGCTGCGGGTTGCCGGTGCCGATACCGATCAGGGAAAGCTCAATCATGACAGTGTCTTCCTCGATGGCCCGCTCATGCGCCGGGCAGGTCCCGGTCCGCCAGCGGCCCGTACAGGATCAGCACCGGCGCCTTGGTTTCCATCGCGCGCAGCACTGATGGCAGCTCCCCCACATTGTGGCAGAACAGTTTCTGCTGCGGCGTGGAAACTCCCAGGGCGACCAAGGCGTGCGTATCTGCGGGCAGGCCCGCTTCCATCAGCTTCTCCGCCAGCGCGGCAAAAGTGCTCTTGCCCATATAGACCACGGTGGTCGCGTGCGGGTCGGCCAGCGCTGCCATGTTCAGGTCGTCGGGCAGACCGCCGGTCACGTCATGGCCGGTGATGAATTGCAGCCGGCGCGCAGTGAGCCGCCGGGTCAGCGGGATATTTGCTGCCGCTGCCGCCGCGGAGGCCGCGGTGACGCCGGGCACGATCTCAAACCCGATACCGGCCTCGCGCAGAGCGGTCATTTCTTCCTCCAGCCGTCCGAAGACGCCGGAATCGCCGGATTTCAGCCGCACAACCTTCAGGCCGCTCTGGGCGTAATCCACCAGCAGCTGGCTCACATGGTCCTGCTTGGGCGAGGGGCGGCCGGCCCGTTTGCCGACGCCCACCAGATCGGCATCTGCGCGCGCATGGCTCAGGATTGGACCGGAGGATAGATCGTCGAACAGCACCGCATCCGCCGCTTCCAGCCGCTTCACCGCCTTGACGGTCAGCAATTCCGGGTCGCCGGGGCCGGAGGACACAAAGCTCACAAAACCGCTCATGCGCTTTCTCCGGTGATCAGGTGGAAGAAGGTGCCGGTCACATGGCCCTTGATGGAACCAGTCTCGGGCACCGGGCCGCCGTCTGCATCCATGACATTGGCCAGGGGCGCGTCGGGTTCTTCCAGAATGGTGGAATAGTGGAACTCATGCCCGCGCAAAGCCGTGCCCGCGCAAAAGCCGGGCATGCCTGCCTGCAGCACCGCGCGGCGGTAGCCCAGGTGGAACTTGCGCTTCTCGTAGGAGGTCACAAGACCGAGCAGGCCCAGCATCGCATGCCGGGTGCCTTCCTTGTCGATCAGCGCCTCGCCCAGGGCCATGTAGCCGCCGCATTCGCCGTGCACCGGTTTGGTTTCGGCATGTTTGCGCACGCCCGTGCGGAAGGTCTCCGCCGCGGCCAGCGTGCCGCCATGCAGTTCCGGATAGCCGCCGGGCAGCCAGACCAGATCGGCATCCGCCGCCGGAGCCTCATCCGCCAGCGGCGAGAACGGCAGGATTTCAGCGCCGGCCGCCCGCCAGCCGGTCAGCAGATGCGGGTAGGTGAAGGAAAACGCCGCATCGCGCGCCAGCGCAATCCGTTGCGCGGGCGGTTTGGGCAGGCTTGCTGCTGCCGGCGCCTTACCGGCCAGTGCTGCCGCCTTGATCGCTTCCAGGTCCACATGCTCGCGCAGGAATGCGGCATAGCCTGCGATGGCGGCTTCCAGATCGGGATGCTCCACAGCCTGAATGAGACCCAGATGCCGCTCCGGCAGGGTCAGGTCGCCGCGGCGGGGCAGGGAGCCCAGCACCTTGATGCCTGCCTTCTCCATCCCCAGCCGGGTCAGCCGTTCATGCCGCGGGCTGGCCACGCGGTTCAGGATCACCCCGGCAAAGGGCAGCTCCGGATCGTAATTCTTGAACCCCAGTGCCGTGGCCGCCGCCGACTGCGCCTGGCCGCCCACATCGACAACCAGCACCACCGGCCAGCCCATGCGCTTGGCGGTTTCGGCGGAGGACCCGAAGCCCGATTGCCCGCGCGTTGCCACGCCGTCATACAGCCCCATGGACCCTTCGCCGATGCAGATTTCCGCGCCTTCCGACTGGCTGGTGACCGCATCCAGCAGCGCGCCGTCCATCGCCCAGGTGTCCAGATTGAAACTGGGGCGTTTGGCAGCGGCCAAGTGAAAGGCCGGGTCGATATAATCCGGCCCGCTCTTGTAGGGTTGCACGGTGAGGCCGTCCTCGGCCAGTGCCCGCAGAAGGCCCAGCATCACGGTGGTCTTGCCGGTGCCCGAGGAGGGCGCCGAGATCATCAGTCCGGGAGGGTTCAAGTTTGTCATGGCCTCAATCGTCCCCGTGATTCCAGCTCGACCAGGGGCTGTCGGCGCTTTGCGGCCGGTAGCGGCGGTCGTAGTCAGTGGAATAAAGGCAGCTTTCGTCGAAGCCCTCGCCCTTCAGCACCGGTCCTACCAGGATCAGCGCGGTGCGGGAGATTTTCTCGTCCAGCGAGGCCTTCAGGGTCTCCAGGGTGGCGCGGATGATCTGCTGGTCCGGCCAGCTGGCGCGGTAGACCACGGCCACCGGGCAGTCCGCACCGTAATGCGGGGTGAGGCTGTCCACTACATGGTCCAGGTTGCCGATCGACAGGTGGATGGCCAGCGTGGTGCCGGTACGCGCAAAGTTCTCCAGCGACTCGCCTTCGGGCATCGAGGACGCGCGGCCCGGGGTCCGCGTCAGCACCACCGACTGGCCCAGCCCGGGCAGGGTCAGCTCGGTCCCCAGCGCCGCTGCCGCAGCAGCAAAGGACGGCACACCGGGGGTGACGCTCACCGGGATGCCCTCGGCCTTCAGGCGGCGGATCTGCTCGCCCATCGCCGACCACACCGACAGGTCGCCGGAATGCAGCCGCGCCACGTCCTGGCCCGCCTCATGCGCCGCCTTGATCTCTGCCACGATCGCGTCCAGATCCATCGCCGCGGTGTTCACGATCTTCGCGTCCGTTGGGCAGTGGCTCAGGATTTCTTCCGGCACCAAGGAGCCCGCGTAGAGGCACACCGGGGAGGCGGCGATGATGTCGCGCCCGCGCAGGGTCAGAAGGTCGGCAGCGCCCGGTCCGGCGCCAATGAAGTGAACGGTCATGGCTCAAGTCTTTCTGCTATGGCCGCGGTGGCAAGCCCATCCGCGGTGACAACTCTGGGGGCCAGAAGGCGCGCCTTGGCACCCGCTGCCCCATGGCGCGCTCCGGCCAGCGCCGCGGCTTCCGCCAGCGAACCGGTGCCGAACCGCGCCTTGATCCGGGGTGAGCAGGTGAGGGTCTGCTCCCCGGCAATATCCTGATTTTCAAGCGCAATCACCGGCAGGCCGATGCTGCGCGCAAACTCCTGCATAGCAGGGGCTGCGGCCTTTTCGGCGACGGACGCCAGCGCGTCCACATGCTCGCCTGCCAGCGCCAGCGCGGCTTGCAGGTCGGCTGCCGTTGCAGCGCTGCGAAATCCGAGGCCCGCCACCTTCATCGCGTGACGCTCCACTGAATTACGGGCCGCGCCCGGCGCCAGTCGCGCATGGAGCCCAAGGGCCCGGCTTCGGCAATCTCCGCTTTCAGCAGATGCCCGCCGCGCGCGGCATGGGCCTGCATCAGCAGGGTTTCGGTCTCCAGGGTGACGCCATTGGCAACCAGCCGGGTGCCTTCGGGCAGCACCTCCCACAGGTGGTCCAGCAGTTCCTGCGACCCGCCGCCGCCGATGAACACGCAGTCGGGCAGGGGCTGGCCCTCCAGCACTTGCGGTGCCTTGCCCAGCACTGCATTCATCCGGTGATCCAGCCCGAAGGCGGTCGCATTGGCGCGGATGTTCTCCAGCCGGCTCTCGCGCGGTTCGAAGGTGATGGCCCGTGCGCCGGAGGCCGCGAGGCACCATTCCACCGAAACCGAGCCGGAGCCGCCGCCGATATCCCACAGCAGCTCGCCCGCACGAGGCGCAAGGGCCGACAGTGTCAGCGCCCGGATCGGCCGCTTGGTGATCTGCCCGTCACTGGCAAAGAGATCATCCGCGAGGCCGGAGGCTTGCGGCAGGCCCTTGTGGCCTGCGGCCTCAACGGCCACCGCCACAGGGGCCTGAATGTCCTGCATATCAAACCCTTCGGCAGTGGCAGAACGCACTTTCTGGTGCGGCCCGCCCAGGCATTCCATCACGGTCAAAGCGGAAGCGCCAAAGCCATCCGCGGCCAGCCATTCCGCCAGCTCCGCAGGCGCGGCTCCGTCCCGCATGGTGCAAATCACGCGCGTCCCGGCCCCGAGCAAGGGCCGCAACCGCGCATAAGGCGCCGCGTGCAGGCCGAGGCACAGAACCTCTTCCAGCTTCCAGGCCAGATTGTTGGCCGCCAGCGCAAATGTGGACGGAACCGGGTAAGAGACCCACTCGCCATCTTCCAGGTGCCGCGCCAGCGAGCCTCCGGCGCCGTGCCAGAAGGGATCACCGGAGGCCAGAACGGCGACTTTGCGCCCGCGCGCCGCCAGCACCGGCGCGATGGAAAACGGCACCGGCCAGGGATGGCCCTTGCTGCCTGCGCCTGTCAGTTCCAGATGCCGCGGGCCGCCGAATATTGCCTCGGCCTCCGCCAGCGCCTTCCGGCTTGCATCGCTCAGGCCTTCCAGTCCATTTTCGCCCAGACCGATTATCGTAAGCCACGGATCAGACATGACTCGCATCCTTCTCCTGGGCGGCACCACTGAAGCCTCGACGCTGGCCAGGACCCTGGCTGACGCGGGCATGGATGCGGTGTTTTCCTACGCGGGCCGCACCGCCACCCCCGTCAGCCAGCCGCTGCCCACCCGCGTTGGCGGCTTTGGCGGCGTGGAAGGACTGGCGGCATACCTGCAGGCCGAGAACATCACCCATGTGGTTGACGCAACCCACCCGTTCGCGGCGCAGATGAGCACCAACTCGGTGCACGCCTGCGAAGCGGCGGGTGTACCGCTCTGCGCCTTTGAACGCCCGGCCTGGCAGGCGGGGGAGGGCGACCGGTGGGTTCACGCAGGCAGCATCGAAGGCGCGGTAAACGCTTTGCCGGACGCCCCCGCACGGGTGTTCCTGGCGATCGGAAAGCAGAACCTTGCACAGTTCGCCGCCAAGCCCCAGCACCACTACCTGCTGCGGCTGGTAGACGCGCCGGAGGCGGACTTGCCGCTGCCGAACACAACGGTCGAAATCGCCCGCGGGCCGTTTGACGTTGCGGGCGACACCGCGCTGATGCAGCGCCATGGTATCACCCATGTGGTGGCCAAGAACGCAGGTGGCGCTGGTGCTGCGGCCAAGCTCACTGCCGCGTGCACGCTTGGCTTGCCGGTCGTCATGATCGGCAGACCTGAGGTGCCCGAGCGGCCAGTCCTGGGCCGCGTGGCAGAAGTGATGGCCTGGTTGTCGCATCCCGCAGATTAACCCTCAGCCGCGTAGCGGGGCGTGTAGACGTAATTGCCAACGCGCCGGGTGTCGCGGTTGCCGACAATCACCACGGTGCGCATATCGGCCATCTCGGGCGTGGCCTCCTTCAGCGGCACCGTCAGCAGCTCCTGCCCGGGCTTGGTCACGTCGCGGGCAAAGGTGATCAGGGTGTCCGCGCCGCAGGCATCGCGCAGGATGTCCAGCGCGCGGGCAAACTGATGCGGCCGTGACTTGGAGCGGGGGTTGTAAAACGCCATCGCCAGCCCGGCCTCGCCGACCAGCTGAAGGCGCTTCTCGATCAGGCTCCAGGGCTTCAGGTTGTCGCTGAGGTTGATGGCAGCAAAGTCATGTCCCAGCGGCGCACCGATGGCAGCAGCGGCTGCGAGCATCGCGGTGATGCCGGGCAGCACCTTGATGTCCAGAGCCAGCCAATCGGGGTGGCTTTCCGCGTTGTTCTCCAGCGCCTCGAACACGGCGGAGGCCATGGCAAAGACACCCGGATCGCCGGAGGAGACCACGACCACGCGCTTGCCCCCGGCAGCCATCTCCAGCGCATGAGTGGCACGGTCCACTTCAACCCGGTTGTCGGTGGCGTGCAGGGTCAGGCCCTCGCGCGGTTCGATGCGTTTGACATAAGGAATATAGCCAACGATATCCGTGGCTTGCCCGATGGCATCGCGCACTTCCTGGGTCACCAGCGCCTCATTGCCGGGGCCAAGCCCCGCAATCACCACCCAGCCGTTTTGCGATACATTCATGGCCGGCGTCCCTGCCCGTGGATCAGCACGATGGAAAAATACGGCACCTCGCCGTCGATCTCAGTCAGTTTCTGAACCGTTTGCCGGGGCATGGTGCCGCGCTCGACCAGCCAGGCGTCTTCCAGCCGTCCGGCGCGTTCCAGCGCGCGCAGAAGTTTCGGCAGGTTGCGGCCGATCTTCATCACCACCAGCGCGTCCGTATTGGCGGCGCGGGCGGCCAATTCATCCTCGCTGAGGGTGGCCATGGCGACCGTCAGCACATCATCGCCCCATGTGATCGGCTGGCCGGAGGCATGCCAGCAGCCGGACATGCCGGTGATGCCGGGCACGATCTCCTGTTGGGCGCGGCCCTGCAGGCGGGTGTAGAGATGCATGTAGGAGCCGTAGAAGAAAGGGTCGCCCTCGCAGAGCACCACCACATCTTCGCTTTGGGCGATTTCCGCCAGCGTGTTGGCCCAGCGTTCATAAAACTCTGCAAGGATCCGGTTGTATTCGGGATCCGACAAAGGAATTTCGGTTGTGACCGGATACTCCATTGCGTGCTCGGTCACGCCCTCGGCCAGCATGCCTTCAACGATCGAGCGGGCCTGGCCTTTGCGGCCGGCCTTGCGGAAATAAGCGACATGGCGTGCGTTTGTGATCAGCCGGTGCGAGCGAACGCTCATCAGGTCGGGATCTCCTGGGCCAAGCCCAGCGCAGATGACTTTACCCATGGGTTACTCTTTCCAGCTCGCCAGCGCGTTGACCGCAGCCACGGTGATGGCGGAGCCGCCAAGGCGGCCCTTCACGATCATCGACGGCACGGGGAGGTCTTCCATCAGCGCTTCCTTGGATTCCATCGCGCCGACAAAGCCTACCGGGCAGCCGATAATGGCGGCGGCGCGGGGGCAGGACGGGTCCTTCAGCATGTTCAGCAGGTGGAACAGCGCGGTGGGCGCGTTGCCAATGGCAACCACAGCGCCTTCCAGTTTCGGGCGCCACAGCTCCAGCGCGGCGGCGGAACGGGTGTTGGACATTTCCTTGGCAAGCTCCGGCACCTTCGGGTCGCGCAGGGTGCAGATCACCTCGTTGTCCGCAGGCAGGCGCGGGCGTGTTATGCCCTCGGAAACCATGTAGGCATCACAGAGGATCGGGGCGCCCTTGGCCAGCGCCGCGCGGGCGGTTTCGGCCATGCCCTCGGAAAAGCGCACGTGCTCCTCCAGGCCCACCATGCCGGCGGCGTGGATCATGCGGACGACGACGCTTTCCTCGTCCTTGTTGAAGCGCGCCAGGTCGGCTTCGCGGCGGATGGTGGCAAAACTCTCGGCGTAGATCGCGGCGCCGTCGGTTTCATAGGTGTGGAGCATGTCAGCTGCCCTCTGTCAGAAGTTCGGGAGCGGCGCGCAACGCGTCGGCGCTCAGGTGGGTCTTTAGCGGCTGATCCGCGGCAGTGCCATTGCGGATCAGGGAGAATTCGTCTTTGGCCGTCGCGGTCAGGGTCAGCGGTGCGGCGCCCGGGCAGGCGCAGCCCTTGGTGCAGCCGGATATATGCAAGCGGGTTCCCGCGGGGACATGCGGCGCCAATTGCCTTGCCAGATCACGGGTGGCGGAAAGCGCCTGCATGCAGCCGGGCGCCCCGGTGCAGGCGATGACTTGCAGGCGCGGATCCGTTGCTTCCAGGATCAGGCCGGGCAGGGGCGGCAGGCTCGCGGCACCTTCCACCAGCAGCGCGCGCCAGGGGGTGAGGCGGATGTCTCCGTAGACTGCCAGCTGCGCAAGCGTAGCGGCGGGCATCTGGCCGAACTCCAAGGCGGCAAGTGTCCCCGCGGAGGCAGGTCCAGGTTTTGCGGTGAAGCCAGTTTTTATTCTTGGGGTTGTGTGTCCCGCGGGTAGCGTGGTGCCTTTTGCAACATGCGGTTTCATCCGGCCGCGGCCATCGGTGACACCGCCGGTTTCAACGAACCAGCGGGCCAGCGCGAGGGCTTCGGGCACAGCGGATTCACGTGTGACGGTTTTGCCGGTCTCAGAACCGTCTGCCCGCAGGATCAGGCTGTCGCCGGACCGTTCGATGCGGATGTCGGCGGCGGTGTCTTGCAGCACCGGCGTTTCACCGCAATCCACTGCAAAGCCAAACTTTCCGGGCAGGGCCAGATCCGCGGCAGCAGTTAGCGCGGCACTGAGGTTCGCGGTGATGGCATGAGTGTCGTCGCCTTCGCTCCAGAATGGAGAAAGCAGGACATTGCGGCGGGCTTCGGCGTTTGCGTCCTTGTCGATCAGACCAAGGCCGCGCAGGCCTGCAATCAGGTCCTCATGCGCGTCTTCAAGGATACCGCGCATCTGCAGGTTGGCGCGGGCGGAGATATCCAGCAGGCCATTTCCAAATTCATCAGAAAGTCTTGCAACACCGCGCGCTTGGGCTGCGGACAGTTTGCCCAGCGGCGCGCGCACGCGCACCACCAGCCCGTCGCCGGACATCATCGGGCGCAGTGCGCCGGGGCACCAGCCGTAGACCTTGGGCTCGGCGGCAGCACTCATGCGGCGCCCTCCAGCTCTGCCATGATCGAGTTGCGGCGGGTGCTCCAAAGGCCTGCGTCAAACAGTGCGCGGAAGCGGTCGCGCATGGCGGCGAGCGCTTCGGGGTTTTCGCGCTCCATGAATTCGACCAGGTCGTCGCGGCCCAGGGTGGCCTCAAAATAGAGGTCGAACAGATGCGGCTGCACCACCTGCGCCAGATGCGCGAAGGCGGCCATGTGGTCGAGGGTGGCGGCGATCTCCGCCGCACCGCGGAAGCCGTGGTTCATCATCGAGGTGGCCCAGTCCGGATTGGCGGCGCGGGCGCGGGTGACGCGAGCGATTTCCTCGCCCAAACTGCGCGCCTGCGGCTTGTCGGGGCGGGTTGCGTCGAGGTGGTAGAGCGCGGGTGTGGTTTGGCCGATCCGCGCCATTGCGGCGGCAAAGCCGGCCTCATGCGCGGCATAGTCGGACGCGACCAGCAGGTCGGTTTCCGGCAAGTCCTGCAAGTGCACAAAACTGTCAGCACCCTGCAGGCGGGTTTCCAGCGCCCCGCGGGCGTCGCTGATCTCTCCTTTGGCGTCGATGGCGTGGGAGGAGGCATTGAGCCAAGCCTCGCCAGCCGCTTGCCGTGCGTCGTCTGTGTAGTCGTCCAGATGCGGGTTCATCGACAAGCCGTACTGGCCCGGCTTGGGACCGAAGACGCGCGGGGTCTCGGTGAGATACGGGTTGTCGGCCTGCGCCTCCTCGCGGCCCGCGAGGGCGGCAGCGGCAGTTTCGAACATCTGGGCAAGGCCGGGAAAGACATCGCGGAACAGGCCGGACACCCGCAGGGTCACGTCGATGCGCGGGCGGTTCAGCATTGAGAGCGGCAGCACCTCGAAACCGGAGACGCGCTCGGAGCCTTCGTCCCATTTCGGTGCCAGGCCTGCGAGGTGCAGCGCCATCGCGAACTCCTCGCCCGCGGTGCGCATGGTGGCGGAGCCCCAGAGATCGATCACCAGCCCCTTGGGCCAGTCGCCGTGGTCCTGAAGATGGCGGCGCAGCAGCTCTTCCGCCAGTTTGACCCCTTGCGCATGCGCCGCCCGAGACGGCACCGCCCGCGGATCGGTGGTAAAGAGGTTGCGCCCGGTGGGGATCACATCGGCGCGGCCGCGGAAGGGCGAGCCAGAGGGGCCCGGGGTGACGATCTTGCCGTCCAGCGCGGCGATCAGCCCGGCGCGTTCCTCTGCCCCGCATTGGCCGGTGCCGAAGATATGCAGGCCCTCGCCGTACTGGCTTTCCTTGATGTCGCAGACAAAGGCGTCGATGCGGGTGATCGCCTCCGCCGGGGAGGTGTCGGGGGTGAGGCCGAGGTCGGCCTCCACACCGGTTCCCTGCGCTTCGGCGCGGATGTCGCCGATCAGCCGGTCGCGGCGGGCGGGATCAAGGCCGTCGGCAGTGGAATATTCATCCAGCAGGCTTTCAAGCCGCGCCATGCCCTCGGGCAGGTTTGTCTGCGCCAGCGGAGGGGGTAGGTGGCCGATGGTGACGGCACCGATGCGGCGCTTGGCCTGGGCGGCCTCGCCGGGATCGTTGACGATGAACGGATAGGCGACGGGCAGCGGGCCGGTCAGCACCTCTGGCCAGCAGGCGGCGGAAAGCGCGACCGCTTTGCCCGGCAGCCACTCCAGCGTGCCGTGGGCGCCGATGTGGACAAGGGCGTCGGTTTGGCTGCGCAGCCACAGATAAAATGCCACATAGGCATGGCGCGGCGTGCGGTCGAGGTCGTGGTAGTCATCGACGCGGGTTTTCACTTCGCCGCGTTCGGGCTGCAGCGCGATCAGGGCGTTGCATGCGCGCAAGGCCTTGAAGTGAAAGGCTTCATCACGGCAATCCGGGTCTTGTTCCGGGGCGCCCCAGGCCTGGGTCAGGGTGTCCTGAAGGTCTTGCGGCAGGGTGGCGAGGGCCTGGCGGTAGTCCTTCAGCGGGACGCTGAGTGTTTCTTCCATCAGCCGCAGGCCGGTGTTTTTCAGCGCCTCGACAGCGTAGCCCTGGGCCGCCAGTTCGCGCAGGATTTCGTCGCAGGAAGCAAGCGCGTCGAGGCCGACGGCATGGGCGAGATTGTGGTCGCGGCCGGGATAGGTGGAGAGGATCAGGGCGAGGCGTTTCTCGGCATTCGGCAGCTTGGCGAGGCGCAGCCAGCCCTCGACGCGGTCGATGGCGGCCTTGATGCGGTCCGCGTCGGCGCGGTGGGCGAAGCGGGAATACTGAAGGTCCGGGTCTTTCTTTCCCGGCGATTTGAAGCTGACGACGCCTGCGAAGATGCGGCCGTCAACCTCGGGCAGGACGACGTGCATGGCGAGGTCGGCAGGCGAGAGGCCGCGGTCGGCCTCGGCCCAGTCTTTCTTGCGCGCGGTGGAGAGGGCGACCTGGAACACCGGGCAGCCGGTGGCGGAGAGCGGCGAGGCGTTGCCGTCGGTGCCTTGGGCAGAAAAGGCGGTGGCGTTGATGATGGCGCCAGGGTTCAGCCCAGGGAGTATTTCACGCAGCCAGTTGGCTGCAGAAGGGGCTTTGAGGCTGGCGGCAAAGACGCCGTAGGCGGCATAGCCGCGGGCGCGCAGCTCTTCGATCAGAGTATCGACCGGGGCGGTGTCGGCAGCGGTGAGGTAGGAGCGGTAGAAGCTCACCAGAACCAGCGGTTTGTCCTGCGGCGGCAGGTCGGCCAGAACGCCCTTGGCCGGGTCGTAGAAGCCGTGTTCGGGAGTGGTTTTGAGGCCGATCACGGGTCCTGCGTAGAGGCCGGCGGCGAGGGAGAGTTGGGCCAGCGCGGCCTGGGCTGCCACCGCTCCGCCGGCGTCGCACAGGGATTGCAGGCGGCGCAGGGTGGAGACGGGCAGGGTCGAGAGCTCATCCAGCCGCGCATCCTCGCGCCCGTCGGCGGGCAGGACCGCCAGCGCAATCCCCTTGCGGCGGGCGAGGTCCTGCAGGGTGGCAAGTCCGTACGACCAGTAGCTTTCACCGCCGATCAGGCGGACCAGGACGCCCTTGGCGCCCTCAAGCGTCTGTTCCGCGTAGACGTCGACCGAGAGCGGGTGCTTCAGAGCAACCAGATTGGCGAGACGCAACGAAGGCAGTTTACCGTCGGCGCGGTGCCAGCCCGCCGCGAAGGCGCCGAGATCGCTGTCGGAGAAGGACAGCACCACAAGGTCCGCAGGCGTTTGCCCGAGGTCCTGCGGGGTGTCGGTCTCGTCAAGGCCGTGGCTTTCGCGGAAGACGACGTGCATGGATCAGGCTCCCTGCCTGCATTTCTGATTGGAAACGGGGAGGGCAGCGCCCGGCCCGGCGGGGCAGGAAGCGAAGCGCCCGCCACGTGGGGGGCGGGACGGGCGCTGCCCGGCCTTCGGCCAGGCGGTGCCGTCAAAAATCTGACACTTCGCTAACATGGAATTACGCCCCTAGCTCGGCGCGGATGGCCTGTTCGTCGATGTCGTCATGCTCGGCAATGACGACTAGGGCAGTCTTGCGCGGCTGTGCGCCCCAGGGTTGATCGTACTGGGCGCGCAGGCGCTCGCCCACGGCCTGAACCAGCATCCGCATCGGTTTTCCCTCCACCGCGACATAGCCTTTGACGCGCAGGATGTTGCGCTCGCGGGCGAGTTTCACGATGGCATTCTGCAGCGCTTCCGGGTCGGAGACTTCGCCCATTTCGACAACGATGCTTTCAAAATCGTCATGCTCGTGGTCGTGATGGCCGTCGTGGTGGCTGGGGCGGGCCTCCAGGTCGTCCTCGGCGGCGGCGCCCAGGCCCAGGATGATGCGCGGGTCGATGACGCCCTCGCTCATCGGCAGGATCGGCAGCTTGCGCGGCGCCTCGGCCTCGATCACCGCGCGGGCCTTCTCGACGCCTGCGTCGCCGGCCAGGTCGGCCTTGGACAGAAGCACAATGTCGGCGCAGGAGATCTGGTCCTCGAACACCTCGGACAGCGGGGTTTCGTGGTCGATGCTGTCATCCGCCTCGCGCTGGGCCTGAACCGCGTCCAGGTCGGGCGCGAACTGGCCCTTGGCAACCGCCTCGGCATCGGCCAGGGCAATCACGCCGTCGACGGTGATACGGGAGCGGATCGCGGGCCAGTCGAAAGCCTTCAGGAGCGGCTTGGGCAGCGCCAGGCCGGAGGTTTCGATCACGATGTGATCGGGTTTTTCAGGCAGGTCCATCAGCTGTTCGATGGTAGGGATGAAATCATCGGCCACAGTGCAGCAGATGCAGCCGTTGGCCAGCTCCATGATGTTCTCCGCCGGGCAGTTTTCATCGGCGCAGGACTTCAGGATGTCGCCGTCCACACCGGCGGTGCCGAACTCATTCACCACCACCGCCAGGCGCTTGCCCTGCGGGTTCTGCATCAGGTGGCGGATCAGGGTGGTCTTGCCCGCTCCGAGGAAGCCGGTGATGACGGTGACGGGGATCTTGTTGAGGTCGCTCATGTTTACTCCTCGGAGAAGAACTTGGCCGGCGGGATGCGGGCAACGGATTGCTTGCGGAAGGTCTGCGGGCGTTCGCGCCAGGGCACAACGCCGTCGGCGGTAGCGGCGTAAGCCGCGGCGCCTTCAAGGATTTCGGGGACATGCTGGTCCGGGTCGAGATCGCCGTAGACATAGGTCCAGCGCTCCGCGCCGCCGACCAGCGCCACGGCGCAGCCGCGCTTGCAGGAGGACAGGCATTCGACGCCGCGCAGGCGAACGCCTTCGGGCATTCCGGCCTCTTCCAGTGCGGCGTGCAGGATAGCGCCGGGGCGTGCAGCCTCGGGGTCGGCGCCCTCGCGGCGGCAGGTGAGGCAAACGGTCAGCGTGACCGGTCCCTGGGTGCTGGCAGTCTTGCCTGCCATATCGTCAGCCATCAGCGCGTCTCCTGTCGCGGCAGGGCTTGCGGGATGGCCAGAAAGGAACTGTGTCGTGCCAGTCCCTCACCCGGTTGCAGAACACCCCGTCTGCCCGTTGATCTCGTCGTCGCTGGCAGGTCTCCCGGCTTGCGGATGCCAAGGCGCTCAGGCCTTGCCGGCCATCCTGCCTTCCCGGGCTCTCTCCCAGTGGCATGGCGGCCTCATCCGGTCACGGTCGCGGGGGCGGCTGTACTTCGGCCTCGGATGGCCTTCACATTCCCTCTTCGCCTGTTTTCACAGGAACCAGCGGAACCCCCTTGCGCTATGGCGGGCTTCTTTGTCAAGACATGGGGTCAAACAGCTGGAGAGCCCCCATGAGCGAAAAGTCCGAAACCGGCATTTCAGAAGAAGAAGCCGCCCGTCACGCGTCCAAGATGGCCAAGAAGAAAGCGGCGCGCGACCGGATGATGAAAACCAAGGAGGGCGAGAAGGGCCTGATCATCGTTCACACCGGTCCAGGCAAGGGCAAATCCTCCTCGGGCTTCGGCATGATCATGCGCTGCATCGCCCACAAGATGCCCTGCGCCGTGGTGCAGTTCATCAAGGGCGCCTGGCAGACCGGCGAGCGGACGCTGATCGAGGAGAACTTCAGTGATCTCTGCCAGTTCTATGCAATGGGAGAAGGCTTTACCTGGGAGACTCAGGACAAGGCCCGCGACATTGCCGCGGCGCAGAAGGGCTGGGAGAAGGCCAAGGAGATGATCCTGGACGAGCGCAACACCATGGTGCTCTTGGACGAGATCAACATCGCCCTGCGCTATGAGTATCTGGACCTGGAGGAGGTGCTGGAGTTCCTGGTGGAGCAGAAACCGCCGATGACCCATGTGGTGCTGACGGGCAGGAACGCCAAGGAAGAGCTGATCGAGATCGCCGACCTGGTGACCGAGATGGGGCAGATCAAGCATCCGTTCCGCGCCGGCGTGAAGGCGCAGAAGGGTGTGGAGTTTTAACGCTCAGGGCAGCGCCCGAGCCTGGGTGGGCGTAAATGCGCCCTCCCGTGGGGAGGGTCGGGCGCTGCCCGGCATATCAGCCGGGCAAGGCGGTCAAGCCGCGCGTTGAGCCGCTTTTCCCTGAATGTAGGCATCCACTGCCGCGCGCTGGGCTTCATCCAAACGCAGGCCCAGCTTGGTGCGCCGCCACAGGTAATCCTCACCGTTGCGCACCCATTCGCGGGCAATGGCCCAATCGAGTTCCTGTGCGGTGATCGTTGCGCCGAAGTCCTGCCCCAGGTCTGCGGCGGATTTGGCCGCCCCGAGTACATCCCACGCCTCGGTGCCGTAAGCGCGGATCAGGCGGCGGGTCCCGTAGGGCGTCAGGAACGGGTAGTCCGCTGCGAGTTTGGCGCGCAGCATTTCCACATCCGCCACCGCAAAATCGCCGCCCGGCAGGGCAACCCCTGCGGTCCAGTCTGCGGGCAGCTGCGGGAACACCTCGCCGATCTTCGCCAGCGCCGCCTCGGCCAGCTTGCGGTAGGTGGTTATCTTGCCGCCGAAGACATTGAGCAGCGGCGCTTGGGCCTTTTCCAGCGTCAGCACATATTCCCGGGTCGCCGCGGTGGCGGAGCTGGCGCCGTCGTCATAAAGCGGGCGCACCCCGGAATAGGTCCAGACAATGTCCTCGAGCTTGAGCGGCTGATTGAAATATCCGGACGCGAAATCAATCAGATAGTCCTGTTCTTCCACGGTGCATTCCGGCGCGGTGTCGGGGTCCGGGTGGTCGGCATCGGTGGTGCCGATCAGGGTGAAATCTTCCTCGTAGGGAATGGCGAAGATGATCCGCCCGTCCGTTCCTTGGAAGAAATAGCAGCGGCCGTGATCAAACAGTTTCGGCACCACGATATGGCTGCCGCGCACCAGGCGGACGTTTTCACGGCTGTTCTGGCCCAGCTTCTGGTGCAGCACGTCGGCGACCCACGGCCCGCCCGCGTTGACCAGCATCTTTGCGCGGCGCTGATGGGTGTCGCCGCTGGCCTGGTTCTGCAGGGTGATCACCCAGTGGTCCGCATGGCGCTCGGCTGACAGCACCTTGGTCCGGGTCAGGATCTCGGCGCCGCGGGCCTGCGCGTCGCGGGCGTTCAGGACAACCAGGCGGGCGTCCTCGATCCAGCAGTCGGAGTATTCAAAGGCGGTCTTGAACTTGTCCTTCAGGGGGCGGCCTGCCGGGTCGGCGGCCAGGTCAAGTTTCGCTGTGCCGGGCAGGATGCCGCGCTTGCCCAGGCTATCGTACAGGAACAGGCCCAGCCGGATCAGCCAGGCAGGGCGGCGGCCCTTCATCCAGGGCATGAAAGTCGTGAGCAGTTTCGAGGTCGGTGTGTCGCTGTCGAACCGCATGTCCTTGTGGAACGGCAGCACGAACCGCATCGGCCAGGAGATATGCGGCATCGCCTTCAAGAGCACCTCGCGTTCGATCAGCGCCTCGCGCACCAGGCGGAACTCGCAATATTCCAGATAGCGTAACCCGCCGTGAAACAGTTTGGTGGAGGCGGAGGAGGTGGCGGAGGCGAGGTCATTCATCTCTGCCAGCGTCACCGACAAGCCGCGGCCGGCGGCGTCGCGGGCGATGCCGCAGCCGTTGATGCCGCCGCCGATGATGAAAAGGTCCGTTACAGGCGTGTCAGTCATTTTCGCTGCTTTCGTTTTGTCCTGCGGTCAGGATGCGGGTGCCGGCGGCCTGCGCGGCCTCGGCAAATTCTGCGGGGACCGGGCGGTCAGTGATCACCACGTCAAGGTCGGAGACATCACAGATACGCACCGGGGCTGCGCGGTCGAACTTGCTGCCATCGCAGACCAGCACCTTTTGGCGGGCGTTCTTCAGGATGGCGCGGGCAACGGAAACCTCGCGGGTGTCATGATCCATCACCGCGCCGTCCGCATCCAAAGCTGAGGCGCCGATGACGGCAAAATCCACCTTGTAGCGAAAGAAGAAGTCGACCGCGTCCTCTCCCACTATGGCGCCGTCACTTTGCCGCACGGTGCCGCCTGCAAGGATCAGTTCCTTTGCCTGACCGCCCATCATCATATTGATAATATTGATGTTGTTGGAGATCACCGTGAGGCCGCTGTGGCCCGAGAGCGCGCGGGCGACCTGCTCCGTGGAGGTGCCGATGTTGAGGCTGATCGAGCAATTGTCGGGGATCAGCTCTGCCGCAAGCGCAGCCATCGCCAGCTTGTTGCCGGCGTTCAGCTTGCGCCTGTCCTCGTAGCCCTGGCTGGCGGCGGAGCTGACCCGGACGGCGCCGCCATGCACGCGGGACAACGCGCCCCGCGCCGACAGATCGCGCAGGTCCGCGCGAACGGTCTGCAGGGATACGCCAAAGCGGCGGGAGAGATCCTCGACCTCGACCCGGTCCTGCCGGCTCAGGAGGGAGATGATTTCGTTCTGACGGCTCAGGGCATCCATTTGCTTTCCTTTCGCCGCGATTCTGTAGCCTACTGCGCAAGAGAAGTCACTATTGTTTTCGTTTCTATTTCGTTTTCAATGGAAACGAAAGGGCGCACCATTTCTGGCGCGCCCTGTGATTGTCCCGGTTGTCTTGTTTCAGGCGAGCGGGATCAGGTGATTGTCCCAGGCCAGATCCGCGCGGTGCAGAAGATGTTGGGTGGATTCCGAGATGGCTATGAAATGGCCGGCGCCGGTGCTGGCCATAAAGCCGTCGGCGGAAGGCGCCAAGCCGCAGACGTCTCCAATCCTGTGTTCCTGCAACAGAGCACCGCTGACCGTGTCCATCACCTGCAGCACCCCGCCGCGCGGCGAGGTGACGCCGATCTGGCCGCCGTCGTCGGAAAAGGCAACCGAGCCGCCATAGCCCTGCATGTTCAGCACCCGCGCGTCATCCTCGGCCAGCAAACGCGGCACGCCGCCGGGAGTGTGCAGGCCGGCGGTGGGAACCTGTTCGCCCGTATCGCCCTGCCATTGCATGGCGAAACCAACGGTGCCGTCGGCACGCATTGACAGGTGGCGGATTGAGTTCAGATGCAGGTCCTGCGGCAGTTCCATCTGCTCTTCCAGCGTACCGTCCGGGTTCAGGTAGCTGAGGTTGGGGCGCATGTCGGGCAGGTTCAGCTTGGCGCGGCCGCTGTCGGGGTGGGTCTCGATGCCGCCATTGGCGATTACCAGCCCCGGTTTGTCGCGGCGCAGAAGCATGTCATGCGGGCCGATGCCGCCGGAGGAGAAGGCATCAATGCGCCGGTAGCCGTCTGCGGCGTGCCAGACGCCAACAATGCCGCGGGCGTTTTCATAGTCGTTTTCGGTGGTGAACAGGCGGCTGCCGTCCGGCGAAAAAGTGCCGTGACCATAGAAATGGTGGCCCGGGGGCGGTTCCAGCCGGGCGAGGGCGGCGCCGGAACGGCAGTCGATCACATCGGCAAAGCGGCCCGGGCGGCGGGCGAAGGCGACGGCCTCCGGGCGGGTGGGATGCGCCGCTGCCGCGTGGCCGCGTCCGGGCAAGGGATGGCGGAACAGGATCCCGCCCGTTTCAGTTAGGCCTGCCAGCAGGAAGGCGCCGCTGGTGTCTTTGCCGGCCGATAGGAAGGCCGGGCTGCCCGCCGCGGCCCAGCTGGCCTGCGGCGCGAGGGCAGAGGCCATCAGGCCTGCCAGAAATCCGCGGCGGGAGGTCATGCGGGGTCCTTTCCGTCAGTCGCCGTCGAGCGAATTGAAACCTGCCGCCACGCCTAGGGCCGGGCCAAGGCGTTGAGTGGCAAGCGCGCGCAAATCCTTCACCTGCTGGCGCAGGGCCTCGATCCGGATGCGGGCGGCGGGCACTGCAACGCCGGCAAAAACCGGGTCCTCCAGTGTTTCAGCGCGTTGGCGGACGTTTTCAAACCCGCGGGCGAGGTCTGCCTTAAGTGCTGCATTGCCGTGCGCCAAGGCGAGCGCCAGCGGCTCCATTGCGTTCAGCGACACCAGCACATGGCGCAGGCTGCGCCCCGACCGCCGGGCCTCGGCACGGTTGGGGCGGGGAGTGTCAAAGGTGCCCAGTGGGCGGCCCAGGCGCATGTCATCCAGCACCTGCAGTCCGGTGGCCAGCGCCTTTAGCAGTTCCTGGTTGATTTCCGGCTCGCTGCGGTAGCGGGCGGCGGGTTTGCGCATTTCGGCGGCGTAGTTTTCCTTCCAGTCCGTGGCAATGGCCTGTGCGGTGGCTGCGATATCTTTGCTGATGGCGCGGGTCAGGGCGCAGCGGTAGTCCGCGTTGCCGTCTTTGGAGAGGCTGGGGTCGTAAAGCAGGTACTCCAGCGCATAAAATCCGCGGGCGGCGATGGAGTAGCTGGCGAAACCCGCCGGGTCGCTGATGCCTGTGTCCTCGCTTTGAATCAGATGGCCAAGCACCTTGGGAGTCTTGCCGCGGGTGTCGGGCCAGAAAGCCAGCGCAAAGGCGCGGCTGTCCTTTTCCGTCGGTCCGAAGCGGTAGTGGCTGGCGGCGATCCAGGCGTCGAAGGCTTCGCCGTAGGCTGTGCGGAGGGTTTCGGATCGCGGGTTGCAATCTTCATTGGCAGCGTGCTCCAGGGCTGCGGCGTCCAGTGCCAGTTCCTCAAACGCAGGGACGATTAGCTGATCGGTAATATTTCTGGACATCTCGGAAGCCGCGGCGGGGCTGGCAAGGAGGGCGAGGGTCAGGGCAAAGGCGCGCATCAAAGGCTCTCCAGGAAGGTGATGAGGGCGGCGCGGTCCGCCGGCCTCAGTCCGGTCACTTTGTTCTTTGCGGCCTCCGCCTCGCCGCCGTGCCAAAGGATGGCCTCCAGCAGAGTGCGGGCGCGGCCGTCGTGCAGGAAAGTGGCGCGGGGCGAAACCTGCTGCGTCAGGCCGATGCCCCAGAGCGGTGCCGTGCGCCATTCGCGGCCCGTCGCGCGGCCTTCAGGGCGGTAGTCTGCCAGGCCCTCGCCCATGTCGTGCAGCAGCAGGTCGCTGTAGGGCCAGGTCAGCTGGAAGCTCTGCTCGGGCCGGTCTTGCAGCCGGTGGGTCACGAATTTCGGCACGTGGCAGGCTGCGCAGCCGCTGTCATAGAACACCTGCTTGCCGCGCAGTACCTGCACATCACCGGTGTCGCGCCGCGCGGGCACGCCGAGGTTGCGGCTGTAAAAGGTGACCAGATCCATATTGGGCTGGTCTATCTCGGTTTCACGGGAATCTCCGCCGCCATGCGGGGCGGCCTGGCAGGCAGTCTGCAAATCCGTGCACTCACCTGCATGGGCGGGGAAGAGCGGGGTGGAGATGCCGATGTCGCCGGAAAACGCCCCTGCGGATTGCTCATGCACGGTTGGCGTGCCGGCCTTCAGTCCGAAGCGGCCCGGCATGATTTGGCCGAACTCCCGCGACCACACCAGATTGGCGCGGCCGGAAATGCCGTCGCCGTCAGCGTCGTGCTCATCCGCATGGGCCAGGATATCGGCGGCCGGGATCGCCTCCAGCAGGCCGAGGCCGATCATTGGCGGCGCAACGCGGGGGGAGAGCATGGCGCCGTCTGCCAGCGGGCCGTAGCCGAGGCTGGCGGCGGTATAGCCGGGGCGCCGCAGGGTGGCGGTCTCACCGCCGTTCAGGGCGACCTCGAATTCCTCGTAGTCCACCTGCAGCCTGTACTCCGGTGCAAGGCCGGGGGCGGAGAAATTCTGCAGCTGGTGGCCGTAGTTCGGGTCAGGCGCGGTGCCGATGTAGTCCTTGATGTTCTGCAGCTCAGGCGGCACCGGGCCGGGCACGGAAATCCGCAGGAACATGCTTGCCGAACTATAGTCCGGCTGCTCCGGCACATGGCCGCGGCCATCCTTCAGGTGGCAGCGCTGGCAGGAGCGGGCGTTATACAGCGGGCCGAGCCCGTCGGAGGCCTTGGTAGAGGCGGGCGAAAACACCCAGATCTTCTTGAACAGCCCGTTGCCGAGCTTGAATTCCAGCTCCTGTTCGAAAGAGAGATTGGCGGAATGCTGGGAAAACGCCTCTTCATCCAGGCGGGCGCGCACGGTGGCGGCGCCTGCCGGCAGGTCTTCATAGGGCTCAGGCGCGGAGAAATCCGTGGCGGGGGCTGTCACCAACCCGATCCGGGCGCGTTCTGCATCGGTGCGGGGAAGGGGGGAGAGGTGCGGCTCTGCCTGGTACCGGCTGGCCAGATCCAGCGCCGCAAGGGGCGTGGCCGCCGCAAGCGCGGCAGCCAGAGTCAGTTTAATCGTCAACCTCTTCCATCTTGGTGGCGTTGTGCTGGGCATAGTTTTCGGCACCGATCCGGTCGTGCAGTTCAAGCTGCGTTTCGAGGAAATCGATATGGCCTTCTTCGTCCGCCATCAGGTCTTCAAACAGCTTCTGGGTGACGTAGTCGCCTGCCTTGTTGCAGGCGTCCCGGGCTTCCTTGTAAAGCGCGCGGGCATCCACTTCGGCGGCAAGGTCGCATTCGAGGGTTTCTTTGGGCGTCTGGCCGATCCGCAGCGGGTCAAGCTTTTGCAGGTTCGGGTGGCCGCCCAGGAACAAAATCCTTTCAATCAATTTATCCGCGTGCTGCATCTCCTCGATGCTTTCCTCGCGGCTTTTCTTGGCCATGCTGCCCAGGCCCCAATCTTCCTGCATCCGGTAGTGCAGCCAATACTGGCTGACGGCCGTCAGCTCATGGCGCAGCGCTTTGTTGAGATAGTCGATAACCTTGGCGTCGCCCTTCATTATTTTCCTCCCGAATTGATCCTGCGCGTAAATTCGCAAGCTGCGCAGGTACTTCCAGCTTACTGCTGGAACGCATCGTGTCGAGGAAAAGGGGCATGCAGCCGCCGCAATCGGCGGATTTTCCCAGCGCGTGATAGATCTTGCCGGGAGTGATTATCGTTTCAGGATCGGCGCTTCGCATCCAGTCGATGGCTGCGAGGATGTCGTGGTCCGAGATCTGTGTGCAGTGGCAAACGATCATGCTGCTCGCGTCCTAGCCCGGTGGCGCAAATGGCCAAGTGATTCCGTTGGGAAATATATCCGACAAAATTACTGAGGATTCAAGGGGGATCCAGAGTGAAACACTAGGGTATTGACGGGTGTTCGCTGCACGCAGAAAAGGGCCGCGGGAATAGCGGCCCTTTTCAGATGTGTTGCCATTCGCCGGAATGGCTTAATTGAAGACTGCCGAGGGGTTGTCGAGGCTGTCGGAGCCTTCGATGGCCACGCCGTCCAGCTTCAGGGCAGAGACCACACGCTCGATCGAGCGGGTCTGGTCAATCAGCCCGTTGACGCCGCCCATCACCAGCGCCTCGCCGGCTGTGTTGCCCTGCGCCAGCATCTGGTCGTAGGAGAGGCCTGCCTCAGCCGCAGTCTTAATGCGGCCGAGCGCCAGCATGGTGGTGGACAGCTTGCCGCGCATCTCGGCGTCCAGATCCGCGTCCTTGGCGGCCACCAGATCGGACAGCGACGGGCCGGACACCAGCGCGCCGTTCACCCGGACGTATTCGCCCAGATAGACGTTCTGCACGCCCAGACCGTCGTAATAGTGGCTGTTGTGGGTGTTGTCGGAGAAGCAGTCGTGCTCTTCTTCCGGATCGTTCAGCATCAGGCCCAGGCGCATCCGCTCACCTGCCTGCTCGCCATAAGACAGCGAGCCCATGCCGGTCAGCATGGCGGTGATGCCTGCGTCCTCATCCGCCAGCAGCGCGGTGCGGGCTTCGCCTTCGGCGCCCCACTGGGCGGTGATCCACTCCAGGTCGGAGATCAGCAGATCGGTCGCCGCCTGCAGGTACTCGCTGCGGCGGTCGCAGTTGCCGCCGGTGCAGGCGTCGCCCTGGGCATAATCGGTCCAGGGACGGTCGCCCGCGCCGCGCTCGGTGCCCTTCAGGTCCTGGCCCCACAGCAGAAATTCGATGGCGTGGTAACCGGTGGCCACGTTCGCTTCGGCCCCGTCGGCTTCATGCAGGGCGCCTTCCAGCAGTTCCGGTGTGATCTTGGCGGCGTCGATGACCTTGCCTGACAGCTCAAAACTGGGATTTGCGATTACGTTCAGCGCCGCCAGGGTGTTTTCGTCGCTCGGGCCGCCATAGGAGGCATCGACATAGTCAATCAAGCCCTCGTCCAGCGGCCAGGCGTTCACCTTGCCCTCCCAGTCGTCGACGATGGCATTGCCAAAGCGGAACACTTCGGACTGCTGGTATGGGACGCGAGCCGAGATCCAGGCGGCGCGGGCGGCTTCCAGGTTTTCCGCCGACGGGTGTGCAACCAGCGCATCGACAGCGGACTTCAGCACCTGTGCGGTGGCCAGGCTGTCCTGGTATTTGGCTTCGGCGATATTTGCGTAGTTGGTCAGCACCGCGGCCTTGTCAGCGGCCAGGGCAGCAGTGGAGCCAACGGCGAGACCGGCGAGGGCAGTGCTCGCGAGAAAGACAGGTTTCATCATCTAAATCCTTGGGTTCGATATATGGTCAATGGAGTGTGGCGGAGCTCGGACGGGCCGGCTGCACAGGCGGCTGCAGTCCCATGATCTGCTGCATCAGCAGGCCGCAGTCAGAGGCAAGCTGTGCCAGTTCCGGCGCTTTTCTCGGCGTGACGATCAGCGAAGCAAGCACATTGGCGTCGTCCTGCTGGCCTTCCGCGGCAGAGGCCAGCAGGTTGGCAAAGCAGTTTTCATCCGCACCCAGGCATTTGCAGGTCATGCCGTGGCGCACCAGCGGGCGGCGGCCGTGGGCGGCGCAGAAATTGCACAGGTAGCCAAAGGCCTCAAAGGCGGCTTCGGCCAGGTCCGGGCCGAAGTTCACCTCGAAGTCACGGCGCATCTGCTCGCGGGTCTCCTCGCCGGAGAACCAGTGGCGCAGGTAGATCACCGCGCCGGCCTCCAGCGGCGGCAGTTCCGACAGGGTGCCGACGGTCACGCCGCCGCGGGGATGGGGGGCAGTGCCGCTCATTTGGTCAGGATCAGCTTGCCCGCGCGGGTGATGCGCAGCGAATAAATCTGCCCGTTCAACAGGATGCGGGCCTGTGTGCCGCCACGGGTCAGGTCCTCGGCGTGATAGGTCGGGAATACCTCGGCGGTTGCCTCAGTGGGGACGGGTTTGGAAGTAATCTGGTTCATGACGTGCGCCCATCGCTGAATTCCGCCCTGTCCAGAAGCCATTCCAGACAAAAACCGGACAGTGCGCCGGATGGCGCGAAGACCTGCGGCCACAGCTGGCGCATGTCCTCGGATTCCGGTTCCTTGATCTCGGGGCCGCTGGGGCGGCGCGCACTGGTCGGCATGGGGGCGATCTCGGTTGATTGAATGTCACTCGGGCTCGCCCGATCCGAGTCAGGCTGGCTGGAATGCCCAATACCTGATTTATTTACTCACCTATGTCAATCCGAGTTTTTTAGTCGGAATTATTTTTTGCGCAGCGGCAAGGGGATGGCATAAGAAAAGGCCGCCCCGAGGGACGGCCTTGGCTTGGGGCGGCAGTTGGAGTTTCAGGCGCGGGTGCCGGAAAACCGCGCCTGCCACTCTTCGCGCTGTTCGTCGGTGATCTTGGCGAACATCACTTCCGGCACGGTGAACCCGTGGCCCGCGGGCAGGCCAGACAGAGCGGCGGCCACGTCTTCCGGCCAGCTGCGGTCGTCTGAGTTCAGCGCTGCCATCAGAGTTCCCGATGCATGCGGGATGAACGGTGCCGACAGCACTGCGTAAAGGCGGATCAGGTTCAGGCCCAGGCGCACCTGTGCGGCGGCGCGCTCGGGGTCTTCCTTGAACACCGACCAGGGCGCCGCGGACTGCAGGTATTCGTTGCCGGCCACCCAGATCGCCCGCAGCTCCTGCGCCGATTTGCGCACCTCCATTGCCTCCATGTGGCCCTCATAGGCGCGGATGCGGGTGGTGAGCTCGTCGATCAGCGCCAACTCCTGCGGCCCGTATTCGCCGCCTGCCGGAACCTCCTCGCCGAACTTGGAGCGGCAGAACTTGGTAATGCGGCTGACGAAGTTGCCCAGAACGTCGGCCAGATCCTTGTTCACCGACTGCTGGAAGTTCTCCCAGGTGAATTCGGAGTCGGAGCTTTCCGGCGCGTGGCTCAGCAGCCACCAGCGCCAGTAATCAGCCGGCAGGATCTCCAGTGCCTGGTCCATGAAGACGCCGCGGCCCTGGCTGGTAGAGAACTGGCCGCCGTCATAGTTCAGGTAGTTGAAGGACTTCAGGTGGTCGACCATCTTCCACGGCTCGCCCGAGCCAAGGATGGTGGCCGGGAACGACAGGGTGTGGAAAGGCACGTTGTCCTTGCCCATGAACTGGACGTATTTCACGTCTTCGGCGCCCTTGTCGGTGCGCCACCAGCGCTGCCAGTCGGCGTCTGTCTTGCCGTGTTTTTCGGTCCATTCGCCGGCGGCGGCAATATATTCGATCGGCGCGTCGAACCAGACATAGAAGACCTTGCCCTCCATGCCCGGCCAGTCCTCGCCGCCCTTCTTGACCGGCACGCCCCAGTCCAGGTCACGGGTGATGCCGCGGTCCTGCAGCCCGTCGCCGTCATGAAGCCATTTCTTGGCGATGGAGGTGGTCAGCACCGGCCAGTCTTTCTTGGTGTCGATCCACGCATCCAGCTGATCGCGCATCGCGGATTGGCGCAGGAACAGGTGCTTGGTCTCGCGCACTTCCAGGTCAGTGGAGCCGGAGATGGCGGAGCGCGGGTTGATCAGGTCGGTGGGGTCCAGCTGCTTGGTGCATTCCTCGCACTGGTCGCCGCGCGCCTTCTCATAGCCGCAGTTGGGGCATGTGCCCTCGATATAGCGGTCCGGCAGGAACCGGCCGTCCGCGTTGGAGTAAACCTGCTTTTCGCTGACTTCCGAAATCAGCCCGGCCTCGGCCAGCTTGCCGGCGAAATGCTGGGTCAGCGCATGGTTCTGCGGGCTGGAGGAACGGCCGTAATGGTCGAACGAAAGGCCGAAGCGCTGCGCGATATCGGTCTGCACCTCGTGCATTTCGGCGCAATACTCCGCCACTGGCTTGCCCGCTTTGGCGGCAGCCAGTTCGGCCGGCGTTCCGTGTTCATCGGTGGCGCACAGGAACATCACCTCATTCCCGCGGCCCCGGTTGTAGCGGGCGTAAAGATCTGCCGGCAACTGGCTGCCCACCAGGTTGCCCAGATGCTTGATCCCGTTGATGTAGGGAAGCGCCGAAGTAATCAGAATGCGTGCCATGCCATCCATCCAGGTAATACGTCAAAGGCCCGTCTAGCGCATGGCGCGGGCGGCGGAAACCCCGGCTGCAGCATTCAGCAGAAATTAGAGGGCTGCGCATAGTTCGGGCTTGATCTGCGAAACGGGGTGACGCACTCAGGAGTTGTGTATCTCTATCTTAAACCCTTGAAAGCTCACAAGGGCGTTACCATATTGCTTGTATACCACGGCATACATTAATGGGGCATTCCATCGGTGTTCAACTTTCTGCTTGATGGCGCATTTGCGCCGTTCTCCCTTGCACTCGCCCTGCTGGGCGGTCTGGCGGTACTGGAACTTGCGGCCTTGCTGCTTGGCGGCAGCCTGGTCGGCGGTGACGGCGACGCGGGGGGCGATGCGGCAGATGGTGCCGGCATCGGCGAGTTTCCCGATGTCGGCAATCTGGGTGCGGACGCCGCCGCGGACGCATTGGGTGATCTCGGAGACATCGATCTCGCGGATATCGACGGGGCTGAAGCGCCGGGCAATGCCGGGGCCGCAGACGCTTCGGGCAGTCTGGCGTCCTGGCTGGGCCTGGGCGGGATGCCGGCGCTGATCTGGCTGGCGGCATTGCTGATGGGTTTCGGCCTCAGCGGCATCGGCCTGCAGATGGTGCTGAAATCCTACCTGGGGTGGTCGGCGCCTGCCTGGATGGCGGTGCTGCCGGCGGGTGCCTTTGGGCTGTGGTTCGCGCGCGCCTTTGGCGGGATCTTTGCCAGAGCCCTGCCGCAGACGGAGACAGAGGCGCTGTCGGAGCGCAGCCTGGGCCGCCGCCGCGGGGTGATCACCCAAGGCACCGCCGCCCAGGGCCGTCCTGCGGAGGTGCGCGTCATGGATGCCTACGGCAACGCTCACTATCTGCGTGCTGAGCCGTTTGCGTCCGGCGAGGAGCTGTCCCAGGGCACCGAAGTGCTGGTGATGCGCGACCGCCGCAAGGACCGGTACGTGCTGATCCCCCTCTCGGACTGATCTGTCCGAATGACCTGCCGGGCGGGCCTGCCCGGGTAACTGAAACCGATAAACTCTGGCTTTTTCTCCAAGGAGGTATTCCGCATGGAATTTCAATTCATGCTCATTGTCGTGGTGAGCGCTCTTGTCTTTCTTCTGGTCTTTGGACTGGTTCTGGGCCGGCTTTACCGCCGGGCCACCCGCGAGATCAGCCTGGTGAAGACCGGCGCAGGCGGCAAAAAGGTGATCATGGACGGGGGCACCATTGTAGTGCCGCTGCTCCATGAGGTGAGCCCCGTAAACATGAAAACCCTGCGCCTGGAGGTGAAGCGCGACGGCGATGCGGCGCTGATCACCCAGGACCGGATGCGGGTTGACGTCGGTGTCGAATTCTACGTCTCGGTGATGGCGACGGTCGAGGGCATCGCCCGTGCCGCGCAAACGCTGGGCGACCGGACTTTTGATGTCGAACAGCTGCGCGAGATGATTGAGGGCAAGCTGATCGACGGTCTGCGCGCGGTGGCGGCGCAGATGACCATGGACGGGCTGCACGAAAACCGTGCCGACTTCGTTCAGGAGGTGCAGAATGCCGTGTCCGAGGACCTTCTGAAGAACGGCCTGTCGCTGGAATCCGTCTCGCTGACCGCGCTGGACCAGACCCCGTTTGAGGCGCTGGATGAAAACAACGCCTTTAACGCGGTGGGTATGCGTAAGCTGGCCGAAGTGATTGCCACCTCCAAGAAGGAGCGGGCGCAGATTGATGCCGAGGCCGAAGTTGCGGTGCGCCGCGCGGCGATGGAGGCAGAGCGTCAGCGCCTTGCCATCGAACAGGACGAGGAGCAGGCCAAGATTGAGCAGGCCAAGCAGGTCGAGACCATGAAAGCGGCGCAGGAGGCCGAGATCGCCCAGCGGCGCGAGGACTCGATGCGCGAAACCGAACGGGCACGGATTGCCCGTGAGGAAGCCATTCGCGCTGCAGAGATCGCCCGCGAAGCCAAGATCCGCGACGCTGAGATCGCCAAGGAACGTGCGGTCCGCGAGGCGGAGATCGCCAAGGAACGCGAGCTGGAAGTTGCCGAACAGGAACGCCAGATCATCATTGCGCAGAAGTCCGAGGAGGAAAGCCGCGCACGGGCGTCTGCCGACATGGCCCGGGCCGAGGCAACCAAGGCAACCGAAGCGGTGGCAACCGCCCGTCAGGTGGCCGAGGCTGAGCGTCTGAAGCAGATCACCCTGATCGAGGCCACCCGCGAGGCAGAACGCCAGGCAACCGGCATCCGCCTGTCGGCGCAGGCCGAGAAGGAAGCCGCGGCCGACCGCGCGGAAGCCCGCCGCGAGGAAGCCCAGGCCGAGGCTGACGCCTTGAACATCCGGGCCGAGGCCAAGAAGAACGACATGCTGGCCGAGGCGGAAGGCAAGCGGGCGATTGTCGACGCCGAGAACGCCCTTTCGGGTGAGCTGGTCCGGATGAAGATCGACCTGGCCCGGATCGAGGCGATGCCTGCGATCATCAGCGAGATGGTGAAGCCGGCAGAGAAGATCGACTCGATTAAGATCCACCAGGTCAGCGGCATCGGTGCCGGTGCACCCTGCAGCGCCGCAGGTGCCGGTGCAGGCGCGGAGAAGCCGGTGGTGAACCAGGCGCTGGATTCGATCATGGGCATGGCGGTGCAGATGCCCGCGCTGAAGAAGCTGGGCGAGGAACTGGGACTGTCGATGGAAAACGGTGTCAGCGGCGTTGCCAGCCTGGCGCTGGGCGTTCAGCCGGAAGCGGCAGAAACCGCGGAAGAGGCAGAAAGAACAGATGCGCCGCTGCTGAACGGTGCAGACCGCGCGGACGTCCAAAGTGACACTGTAGGCAGCTGACTTGCAGAAACAGACATGTCAAAGGGCCGGGATTCTCCGGCCCTTATTGCCCAGAAGGGAGATGGTGCCTGAATTTTATTTGTTAACAATTTGTTAAATGGTCATGGATGCTGCCGCAATGTTTCGCGCGCGAAACATTTGGTCAGATGTGCTGACCTGTGTTCTACCTGTCGCGCGAGCGTTTCAGCAGCCGCCCGATGGTGAAGGAGGTGCGCGGCGAATAGACATAGCTGGTGCGTTCCTCCGGCACCGGGCGGGCGCGCATCCGGTTCAGGCCGAAGACGATCAGCAGCAGATGGCCGCAGGCAACATAGGCAAACAGGGCAGGCGGGCCAAAGCTGTCGATCAGCGCCGAGGAGACATAGGGCGAGGCGATGGCGCCAAGCGCGTACCAGAACATCAGCGCCGCCGACAGTTCGACCCGTTCGGTGGAGGTCGCGAAGTCGTTGGCATGGGCGGCGGAAACCGAGAAGATCGGGAAGGTGGTGAAGCCGAAGAACCCGGCGGCCAGCATCACGCCCAAGGTGCCGGTGCCGCTGGCGGCAATGGTGACGGTGCTGCTGACAATGGCGGCAACCGACAGCCAGATCAGCACCCAGCGGCGGTCGTATTTGTCGGCGAGCCAGCCGAGCGGGTATTGTGCCAGTGCGCCGCCCAGCACGAAGGAGGCAAGGAAAAAGGCGATCTGGCCGACCTCCAGCCCGACCCCCTGGCCGTAAACCGGGCCGACCATCCGGAACGAGGCGGAGCTGAGCGCGGAGACGATGACACCCGCCACCGCCAGAGGCGAGCAGCGCCAGGCCAGCTTGGGGCGCAGCCGCGGCGCGTCGGGAGTCTCCGGCTGGGTGGCCCGGGTGAGCGTCAGCGGCAGAAGCGCGGCGCAGCAGAGGATCGCCAGCAGGTTATAGGATACATAGGCGGCCGGCGGCAGCACCGCGATGATCAGCTGTGCAGTCAGCGAGGCGCCCATGTCGGCCAGCCGGTAGGTGCCCATGGCGCGGCCGCGGGTCTCGTTGGTGACCTTGGCGTTAAGCCAGGCCTCGATCACCGTGTAACAACCTGCCACACAGAGGCCGGAGGCGATCCGCATCGCGGCCCAGGCATAGGGGTTTTCGGTCAGCGTATGCCCAAGAAGCCCGATGGCGCCGAGGGCAGTGAAGGCGGCATAGGCGCGGGAATGGCCGACATTGCCCATCAGCCGCGGCGCCCACCAGCAGCCGATGAAGAAACCGAAGAAATGGCCGGAGCCCAAGAGGCCGATCTGCTCCTTGGAAAAGTTCAGCGTCAGGCCGGAGATGGCATCGAGCGGGCCAACGCCTCCGGTGGACAGCTGCAGCAGGATGACGGAAAGGAACAGGGCGGCAAATGAGACGATCAGGCGCATAACGCTGCGACCATGACAGGATGTCACGGCATTGCCAGCCGGTTTCCGCCACCGGCGTGTCGTATTTTTGCGGAGCGGTGCTTTTCCGCACCGGGGCTGGCGGAAGGGTCAGCTGCCGCGGCGGATGCGGGCCTTGATGGCGAGGCGGACGCGGTCGGCAACCAGGTCCGCATAGCCTGTGGCGCCGAAGGCCGCGCGGCTGATCTGGCCTGACAGGTGCACGTCCAGTTCGCTGAGCTCATCCGGGGCGCTGCCGGGGCGGCGGTAGAGCGCGGCCTGCAGGGTGAGCGGGCGGGTGGTCCCGCGCAGGGTGAGCTCTCCCTCGATCGCGGCCCCGCCCGAGATCCGCCCGTCCGGCCCGAGCCGGACACGGGTGGAGCGGAAGCGGATCTGGGGATGGCGTGCGGTGTCGAGGACACCGGGGCTTTTCAGCGCTTCGGTGGCCAAGATCAGCCCGGTGCGGGCGCGGCGTGCGTCCAGGGTGATATCGGCCTGGCTGCGGGGCAGGTTCTGCGGGTCGATGCGGATGCGGGCCTGGGAGACTGGAATGCGCCCCTGCTGCGGCTGCCCGCCGAGCAGGAAGATGAACCGCACATCGGTGGCCTCTGGCACCAGCTGGTATGCCAGGGGCGCCGCACGCAGCGCCTGCGGTGCCAGCAGCACAGCGCTGAGACAGGCGAGCAGTTTCCGCCGCTGCATTCCGTTTGTGCCCACGTGCGGTTTCCCTTGCCGGTGTGTGCTGCAGGCGAAGTGTAGCCGGATCTGCCGGTGCGGGCCGCTCACTTTCGCGCGTGCCGCCGTGAAGCGCGGGAAGGAGAGGCGCTCCCGCCAGGCTGCGGCTTTTGGCAAAGCCCCTGCCTGTTGGGCCCGGCACCGGGCGCTGCCCGGTGCCGGGCCCAATGCCGCTAGGGCTGTGCTGGCGCAGCCAGCGGGGCCTGCGGTTGCGGGAGAGCCCGGGAGGCCGCAGGGCGTGCGGTCTGCTGGCTGGCCGCGCCGGCCGGCAGCGGGGCAGCCCGCAGCAGCCTGCTTGCGCAGGCCCGGGTGATTTGCCAGCTGCGGGGCGGCAGGGTGCGGGCGCGCAGGCGCTGCAATATCCAGCAGCCTCTGCCCGCGGGGGCGCGGCCGGCCGGACTGCTGCCGGGCAGGCTGCTGGCGGGGCCGGGCGCATGGGCCAGGTGCCAGCGGCTTTCGATGCCCTGGGCGCCGCCGGTGCCGGGGGTCAGCAGCAGGCCCAGCGGTGCCGGGCCGAAGCGGCCGCCCCCCTCTGCGGCCAGATGCAGCCGCCGCACCGGGGTCATGGCGGGCGGCTCTGCCAGTTCCGCCACCACCAGCGGCGCCGCGCCGCTGCGCAGGGCCTGCTCCATCGCCCAGAGCAGGTCCTCCGCCCGGGCGGCTTGCGCGAACAGGAACCGGGCCGGGCTGGCATAGTCCGCCATCCCGTCCGGGTTCAGTGGCTTGCCGGCCTGAGGCAGGGACAGCCACAGCACGGGGCCCTGGGCGGCGGCTGCCAGCCACAGCGCAAAACTGTGGCGGGCGGGGCCGCAGGCCTCATGCACGCGGGCCTGCTCCAGCGCGATCCCTTCTGTCAGGGGCAGCGCCGGGCGGGGTTTGTGGCGGCGGCGGGCAAGCAGGTGAGTCGGCATGCTGCCAGACTAGCATGTTCACTTTATGTTCTCAATCGGGCGGGGCGGCCGGTGCTGCGCTTTTCCCGCGTTGCGCGGCGGGCCTCAGCCCTCGCGCGGGACCACCGGGCCGCCCTGCTTGGCCCATTCGGTGAAGCCGCCCTCCAGATGCACAACCGGTTTCAGCCCCATTTCCATCGCCGCCCTGGCGCTGAGGGCAGAGCGCCAGGCGCTGGCGCAGTAGAACACATAGGTCTTGTCCTGATTGAACACGGGCTTGTGGTAGGGGCTGTCCGGGTCGATCCAGAATTCCAGCATCCCGCGCGGGCAGGAAAACGCGCCGGGAATCATGCCGCTGCGCTGCAGCTCGCGGATGTCGCGCAGGTCGATGAAGACGTAGCTGTCGTCCAGCACTTTCTGCTTGGCGTCCTCGACGGACATGGTTTCGACAAGGCTGTTTGCCTCCGCCAGCAGCGCCTTGACGCCTTTGGTGATCTGTTGCGGCATTCTGAGCTCTCCCGGAGTGATACGGGAGACAGGCTGCAGAGTTTTGCGCCCGGGGGCAAGCGGCCGGGTGCGGCTCAATGCACCTGGTGCTGATCAAACGCTGCGACACTGCCGCCGCCGGCGAGCCAGGCATCCATCCCGCCATCCAGAAAGAAAACCTGCCGCAATCCCATGTGCTGTGCGCTTTGGGCGGCCTGAGAGGCGTTCAAGCCATCACGGCAGCAGAAAACGAAGACCTTCCTATTGGCAGCGGCGGTGCCGCCGATGGGGCTATCGGGATCAATCCACAGATCCATAAGGCCATTAGGGCAGGGAAACGCCCCGGGAATGAGACCCGTTCTTTTCATTTCCCACGTCATGCGCAAGTCAACAAAGACAGCGCCACCGCGGACATGGACCTTGCGTGCTTCTGCAGGCGACAACCGCGGCAGAGGCGCTTCAGCTTCAATGGCGGGACCACCGCCGTTTTCAAACACTGTAATCGTCATAAGCCACCTCTTGTTTTTCAATTTGCGGCAAATTTGAGTGTATCACATTTTAAGAGAATCGCTTTCAGGTTGTCGCTGAATGGTTAACGCCGGTCTGCCGTCAGGCCGCAGCGGCTTGCACTTGCCGCCCTGCCGGTTAGGGTCGCGGCAAAATCCGGAACAGGGGAGCGCGAGATGAAAATGAACCCGTTGGGCCGCACCGGCATGAGGGTGTCCGAACTGTGCCTGGGCACGATGACCTTCGGCACCCAGACGCCGGAGGACGAGGCCCATGCGCAGATTGATATGGCGCTGGCGGCTGGCGTGAACTTTGTTGATACCGCCGAGATGTACCCGGTGAATCCGGTCAGTGCTGAGACGCTGGGCAACAGCGAGCGCATCATCGGCAGCTGGAACGCAAGGACCGGACGGCGCGGCGAATACATCCTGGCAACCAAGCACTCGGGCGAGGGGATGAAACATGCGCGCGACGGGGCGCCGATCTCGTCCAAGACCATCGTGCCCACCATCGAGGCGTCGCTGAAGCGGCTGAAGACGGATTACATCGACCTCTACCAGTTCCACTGGCCGAACCGGGGCAGCTACATGTTCCGGCAGAACTGGACCTATGACCCCTCCGGCCAGAACCGCGGGGAGACGCTGGCCAATATGGAAGACTGCCTGGAGGCGCTGCAGCGCGAGGTGGAGCGCGGCACCATTCGCGCCTTTGGCCTTTCGAACGAAAGCGCCTGGGGCACCGCGCAGTGGCTGCGGATTGCTGAGGAAAAGGGCTGGCCGCGGGTGGCCTCGATCCAGAACGAATATTCGCTGGTCTGCCGGATGTTTGACACCGACCTGGCGGAGCTGAGTGTGAATGAGGATGTCGGTCTGATGGCGTTTTCGCCACTGGGCACCGGCTTGCTGACCGGGAAATACCAGGACGGGGCGGTGCCGGAAGGCTCACGCAAGGCCATCAATCCGGAGCTGGGCGGGCGCCACAGCCCGCGGGTCTATGATGCGGTGGCGGCCTATCTGGAGATTGCCAAGCGGCACGGACTGGACCCGGTGCATATGGCACTGGCCTGGTGCCGGACCCGGCCGTTCCTGGCTACGGCGATTTTCGGCGCCACCCATCCGCCGCAGCTGGAGCATCTGCTCAAGGCGGTGGAGCTGGAGCTGAGCCAGCAGGTGCTGGACGAGATCAATGCTGCGCACCGGGCGCATCCGATGCCGTATTGAGATGAATGGGGCAGGGGCTCCCGCCCGTCCTGCGGGCATGGGCCTGCCCTTGTCCGGTTGGGCCGGGCGCTGCTGCGCAGCGCGGAAATATAGCTGAGAAGCGCTCAGGGGCAGGTCTGCCCCTGAGCGCCTTTGCCAGTGTATTCATGGATTGCGCGTCAAGGGTGAACGGCGCTGCGCACCGCCGCTCTGCGGCCCTTGACCCGCAGGGATTTAGTGCGCCGTTGGGCGGGCCTGCACCTGGCGCAGGTCGCGGGCAGAGGTACCGTGCGCGGTGCGGAAGGCGCGGGCAAAGCTCGACTGCGAGGTGAAGCCGGTGGCCAGTGCCACCTCCATCAGCGGCATCGCGGTATCGGTGACCAGGCGGCGGGCCTCGGCCAGGCGCAGCTGCAAGTAGTGGTCCTGCGGCGTGGTGTTGAGCTTGAGCCGGAACTGCTGCTGCAGGCTGCGCGGGCTGGTGCCGAGGGTCTCGGCGATCTGCGCCAGCGGCAGCGGCTCATCCAGCGAGGCCTCCATCAGCGCGTTGGCCTTGGCGGTCAGCGCACTGTGGGCGCGGCCGCCAAGACGGCTTTGCGGGCGCGGCAGGGCGGCGGGCCCGTCGAACAGGAACAGCCCGGCCACGCGGGAGGCGAAGCCAGCGCCGTGGCGGGCGCCGATGATGTGCAGCATCATTTCGATCGCCGGGGTGGCGCCGCCGGAGGTGAGGCGGGCGTCGGACACGGTGAAGCGGTCATTGCGGGCATCCACATCCGGGAAACGGGCGGAGAAGTTCTCCAGGTCTTCCCAATGGGTGGTGGCGGGATGGCCGTCCAGAAGCCCGGCCTCGGCCATCAGCCAGGGGCCGCCGTCGATGCCGGCAATCGTGGCGCCGGTGGCCGCGATGCGGCGCAGGCCTGCCAGCAGGCTGGGGGTGGCATGGCGCGCAAGCTGGAAGCCTGCGACGACGATCAGCAGCTCGCAGCCCTGCAGCCGGGCCAGCGGGAAACTGGGCACGGTGAGGCCGCTGGTCAGCATCGGCGGCTCTGCCGTCGCACTGACGTAGTCCCAGTCGAACGCCGCCCGCCCGGCCAGCCGGTTGGCGGCGCGCATGGGGTCGACCGCGGCCGCAAAGGACAGCGTGTTGCATTCGTCCAGAACCAGCACCGCCGTTTTCAGCGGCCGGTTTTCGGGCTGCAGGATGTTTTTTGCGGATTTCATCAACTTCGATTCGCCTAGTGTAAACTGTGCCGTAAAAGGCTGCGGCAGAGTCGCTGTCAGCGCAAATCAGAATCTGGGGAGGAGCCTGGGGATAACCCGAGGCAAAACCCTGTACATCGAAGGGAAAAGAAAAATGCCTCTGGAAATGAACCGGGAAGTCTTCATCACCTGTGCCGTAACCGGCTCCGGCGGCACCCAGGACCGCAGCCCGCATGTGCCGCGCTCGCCCAAGCAAATCGCCGACAGCGCCATCGCGGCGGCCAAGGCCGGCGCGGCTGTCGTGCATTGCCATGTGCGCGACCCGGAGACCGGCGTGCCGAGCCGCCGGCTGGACCTGTACCGCGAGGTGACCGACCGGATCCGCGACGCGGAGGTGGATGTGGTGCTGAACCTGACCGCGGGCATGGGCGGCGACATGGTGTTCGGCGACACCGAAAACCCGCTGCCGCTGAAAGAAGCGGGCACCGATATGGTGGGGGCTACCGAGCGGGTGGCGCATGTGGCGGAATGCCTGCCCGAGATCTGCACCCTCGATTGCGGCACCATGAACTTTGCCGAGGCCGATTACGTGATGACCAACACGCCCGGCATGCTGCGGGCGATGGGGCAGATGATGACCGACCTGGGCGTGAAGCCGGAGATCGAGGCCTTCGACACCGGCCATCTGTGGTTTGCCAAGCAACTGGTAAAAGAGGGAATCCTGGAGCCGAACGCGCTGGTGCAGCTGTGCATGGGGGTGCCGTGGGGCGCGCCGGATGATCTCAACACCTTCATGGCGATGGTCAACAACGTGCCGGACGACTGGACCTTCTCGGCGTTCTCCCTGGGCCGCAACCAGATGGCCTATGCCTCGGCCTCGGTGCTGGCGGGCGGCAATGTGCGGGTCGGGCTGGAAGACAACCTGTGGCTCGACAAGGGGGTGCTGGCGGAAAACTGGCAGCTGGTCGAGCGGGCCAATACCATCGTGTCGAACATGGGCGCGCGGGTGATCGGGCCGCAGGAAGTGCGTGAGAAGCTGGGCCTGACCAAGCGCGCGCCGGTGGCGAAGTAAGCGGAAATGCGGGGGGTGACATGCGTGCCCCCCCTGTACACCCCCTGTGCAGCGGGCGGCGCACGGGGACGGCCCATTCAGGACCGTTTAGCGTTCTCAAAGGATAGATCATGAAAACAGCAGCAATCATCGGCGGCGGGGTTATCGGCGGCGGCTGGGCCGCGCGGTTCCTCCTGAATGGCTGGAACGTGCGGGTGTTCGACCCGGACCCAGACGCGGAACGCAAGATCGGCGAGGTGCTGGGCAATGCGCGCCGCTCCTTGCCGGGCCTTGGCAATGTGGCGCTGCCTGCAGAAGGGCAGCTGTCGTTCCATGAGACCATTGCGGAGGCCGTGGACGGCGCCGAATGGGTGCAGGAGAGCGTGCCGGAGCGGCTGGACCTGAAGCAGAAGGTCTATGCCGAGCTGCAGGCCTATTGTGCGCCGGATGCGGTGATCGGCTCCTCCACCTCCGGCTTCAAGCCGTCGCAGCTGCAGGACGGGCGGGAGAACCCGGGGCAGATCGTGGTGACGCATCCGTTCAACCCGGTCTACCTGCTGCCGCTGGTGGAGCTGGTCACCACGGAGGCCAACCCGGCCGGTGTCATCGACCGGGCCAGGGAGATCATCAGTGCCATCGGCATGTATCCCCTGCACCTGAAGAAGGAAATCGACGCCCATGTGGCCGATCGTTTCCTGGAGGCGGTCTGGCGCGAGGCGCTGTGGCTGGTCAAGGACGGCATCGCCACCACCGAGGAGATCGACAACGCGATCCGTTACGGCTTTGGCATCCGCTGGGCGCAGATGGGCCTGTTCGAGACCTACCGGGTGGCCGGCGGCGAGGCGGGCATGAAGCATTTCATGGCGCAGTTCGGCCCCTGCCTCAGCTGGCCCTGGACCAAGCTGATGGATGTGCCGGAGTTCACCGATGAGCTGGTCGACTTGATCGCGGGCCAGTCGGATGAACAGTCCGGCCAGTATTCGATCCGCGAGCTGGAACGGCACCGGGACGACAACCTGGTCGGCATGATGCGGGCATTGGGCAACAACAACTGGGGCGCCGGTGCACTGCAGAACGCCCATGACCTGAACCGCGAGGGCGAAGCCGGTCTGGTACGCTCGATGGACGGCCTCGAGGACCTGAGCCGGCCGGTGCTGACCCAGAGCCGCGTGGTGCCGCTGGATTGGACCGACTACAACGGCCACATGACCGAGAGCCGGTACCTGGATGCCTTTGCCCAGTCCACCGACCGGCTGATGATGATCATCGGCTGCGATGCGGACTATATCGCCAATGGCGGCAGCTACTTCACCGCTGAGACCCACATCCGCCACATCGACGAAGTGCATGCGGGCGACCCGATCCAGGTGAAAACCCGGGTGATCATGGGCGCGGGCAAGAAGATGCACCTGTGGCATGAGATGTACTCGGGCGAGCGGCTGCTGGCGACGGGCGAGCATATGCTGCTGCACGTGGACCTTGCGACCCGCCGCTCGGCGCCGCCCGCGGCGCACATCGAGGCCAATCTGGTAAAGCTGGCAGAGGCCCATGCGGCGCTGCCGGCGCCGGAGGGGCTGGGCCGTGCGATTGGAGCGCCGCGTTGAGCCGGGTTCTGATCACCGCCGGCGGGTCCGGCATCGGACGGGCGATGGCCGAGGGCTTTGCCGCCGCCGGCCATCAGGTCTGGGTCACGGATGTCAGCGCGGTGGCGCTGGCAGACGTGCCGGAGGGCTGGCGGGCCACGGCGGTGGACGCCACCGACGAGGCGGGCATGAAGGCGCTGTTTGCTGAGATCGCCGAGGTCTGGGGCGGGCTGGACGTGCTGTGCGCCAATGCAGGCATTGCCGGGCCCACCGCGCTGATAGAGGATATTGCGCTGGAGGACTGGCGCAAATGTGTGAGCGTCAACCTGGAGGGCTGCTTTCTGGCCGCCAAATACGCGGCGCCGGTGATGAAGGCAGCGAAGGCCGGGTCGATCATCGTGACGTCCTCGACCGCGGGGCAGTACGGCTATCCGAACCGGGCGCCCTATGCGTCGGCGAAATGGGCCGTCATCGGGTTGATGAAGACGCTGGCGATGGAGCTTGGCCCCTTTGGCATCCGTGCCAATGCGATCTGTCCCGGTGCTGTCGAAGGCCCGCGGATGGAGGGCGTGCTGGAGCGTGAAGCGGCGGCCAAGGGGATGACCCGGGACGAGGTCTATGCGGGCTATGCCTCCGGCACCTCTATGGGCAGCTTTGTCGAGGCCCGCGACATTGCCAATATGGCAGTGTTCCTGGGCTCGGACGCGGCAAGGCTGGTGTCGGGGCAGGTGATTGCCGTCGACGGCCATACGGTGAACCCGGATCCGAAGGTGTGAGGTCTGGGTGGTGGGCGGAATCGCCCACCCAACGGTTAAGTGTTCCGCCCGTCCCGCCCCCTCGGGCCGGGCGCTGCCCCTAGTGAAAGTGCTGCGTAGGGTGGACAATCTGCCCACTGGCCGGGCGTATCAGGAAATCGCCGCCCGCAGAGCCCGCAGCCGTCCCGGCAATTGCCGCGCGGTGATGTCGGCCTCGCGCACCAGATTGTCGAAATGATTGGTGAAGGTGGCGATCCGCTCCTTGTCGCGGAAGGCGAGGTAATGGGTGCCGGCGTAGAACACGCACAGAAGCGGGCCGAAAATGGTGATCGGTGAGGAGTAGAGCCGCTTGGCATCGAACAGATAGATGCGCAGGCGGGGGTAGAGCTGCTCGCAGAGCCGTTCGAACTGCTGAAGCTGTTCCAGCCGGATCGCCAGCGGCAGGCCTTCGTAATAGCCAACCGCATGGGCAAAGCTGTCGAGCTCATAAAGCGGCAGGGCGATTTCGTAATCGGACGGCGACTGGCGCATCCAGGTCAGGCGGTCCTCCGACGCGCCGATGGCCTGGCCGGCAGTGCGGCCCAGATGGGGGGAGTACTCCCATTCCAGCAGCGCCCGGGTTTTCAGCATGTCGGGCAGGGCGGCTGGCACGTGGCGGATCTTGTAGCCCTCGGCCTCCTGGTGCCAGTCGAAGATCCGTTCATCGACCAGCGCGCGGGGGGCCTCCGTGAGGGTGAGGCTGGAGGCCAGCAGTTCGGCGGCGCTTTCGGGCCGGTCGGAGAGGCTGAGGAGCCAGTCGGCGGACACCCCCAGCGCGCCGGCGCAAGCGCCGACCACATGGGCGTTCGGCAGCCGGGCGCCCTCATCCGTCAGGAGCTGCGAGATGGTGGAGCGGTCGACGCCGACAGCGCGGGCCAGGGCGCTTTGGCTGAGGCCGCTGTCGCGCAGCGCCCGGTTCAATCTTTGCCGGAACTGCTCTGCCCGCACCCGTTTGTCGATATTTTCTATCATGCGTTTAGAATTATCATGATTGATGGATTTTGTTAACTGCATTCGGAATTCTGCACAGGTGCCTGACGCGGTAGTTTGGAAACAAGCACTTATCGAAGAATTTCAGGAGGAAAGATGGAAACGCGCAGGCGCTCCATTGTAAAGGCGGTGATTTGGAACGTTCTCGGGCTGGTCTCGATGACGCTGGTGGGGCTGATCGCCACCGGTTCGGTCAAGGCAGGCGGCATGATGGCGCTGGTCAACACCGGCATCGGGTTCACCGTGTATCTGTTCTACGAGCGCGTCTGGGCAAAAATCAGCTGGGGGCGCAGCCATGTCTGAGCGGTGCAGCGAATATATGCCGCGGGGCGTGGAATGGGGCACATTGGCGCTGATCCTTGCCTGCCATGGCGGCTGGCTGGCGGCGCTGTGGCTGCTGCCCGGTATCAGCCTGGGGCTGACGGTGCTGGCGGTGGGTCTGATGGCAGCGCTGCATTCCTCGCTGACCCATGAGGCGCTGCACGGGCACCCGTTCCGAAGCCGCTGGCTGAATGAAGCGCTGATGTTCTTTCCGCTGAGCCTGGCAATTCCTTACGGCCGGTTCCGCGACACCCATCTGGCGCATCACGAGGATGAGGCGCTGACCGACCCGTATGACGACCCGGAGAGCAATTTCCAGGATCCGGCGGTCTGGGCGCGGCTGCCAGGCTGGCGCAGGATGCTCTTGCGGGTGAACAACACGCTCTTGGGCCGGGTGGTGCTGGGGCCGCTGATGGGGCAGATCTGCTTTATGGCGGGCGATTGGCGGCTGGCACGCAAGGGGCAGCGGGGCATTGTCCGCGACTGGGCGCTGCACGGGGTTGGCCTGGCGGCGGTGGTCTGGGTGGTGCTGCAGTCGCCGGCGCCGCTGTGGGCGGCGGTTGCCGGGGCCTACCTGGGGCTTGGGCTGCTGAAGATCCGCACCTTCCTGGAGCACCGCGCGCATGAGACCGCCCGCGGCCGCACCGTGGTGATCGAGGACAAGGGGCCGCTGGCCTTCCTGTTTCTGAACAACAATCTGCATGTCGTGCATCACATGCATCCGGGAGTGCCCTGGTATGCGCTGCCGCGGCTGTACAACACCCGCAAGGCAGAGTTCCTGGCGGCCAATGACGGCTATATCTATCGCAACTACCTGCAGATTTTCCGCAACTACCTGCTGCGCGCCAAGGACCCGGTGCCGCATCCGCTCTGGCAGCAGGGGGAATAAACCCGCATAAGCGGGGGCATGTTTGCCTGGATCCCCGTTTCCATTGCCGCTGCCAGCTTTCAGACCGTGCGCTTCATGCTGCAGAAGGTCCTCAGCAGCGTGACGCTGTCGCCGGGCGGAGCCACCTTCGCCCGGTTTGTCTATTCCGCACCGTTCATCCTGGCCGGGCTGGCCGCCTACCTGATGGTGTCGGGGCGGAGCCTGCCGGAACTGGGGCCGAAGTTCTGGATGTTTGCAGCCATCGGCGGCACCGCGCAGATCCTGGCCACCGTCTGCGTGGTCGCCCTGTTCAAGCAGCGCAACTTTGCGGTTGGGATCACCTTCAAGAAGACCGAAGTGATCCAGACCGCCATCGTCGGGCTGGCGGTGCTGGGCGATCCGGTCAGCCTTGGCGGCTGGGCGGCGATCCTGATCGGGCTGACGGCGGTGCTGGTCCTGTCCAAGACGCCGGACACGGCAGGCCCCTGGTGGCGGCATCTGACAAACCGGGCGTCACAGCTGGGGCTGGGGTCGGGGGTGCTGTTTGCCTTCTCGGCGGTCAGCTACCGGGGTGCCTCCCTGCAGCTCAGCGAGCTGGAGCCCGCATTCCGCGCGGCGGTGACGCTGGCGGCGGTTGTCAGTCTGCAAACCCTGTTCATGCTGGTCTGGCTCGGCCTGCGCGACACGGGCGAGATCGCCCGGGTCTGGGAGGCGCGCAAAGTGGCGGTCTGGGTGGGGCTGACCAGCATGGGCGGCTCGTTCTGCTGGTTCTGGGCCTTCACGCTGCAGAACGCGGCCTATGTGAAGGCGGTGGGGCAGGTGGAGCTGCTGTTGTCGCTGCTGGCCTCGGTGCTGTTCTTCAAGGAGAAAGTCACGGCGCGCGAGCTGGCAGGCATGGGCCTGCTGGTGGTGTCGATCCTGGTGCTGGTTCTGACCCTTTGAGGCACGGCGTCCGCGGCAGAGCGGCCGGAATTGCCGCGCCGGGAAACGTTACCCGTCGGCGGGCATCGGATAGCCCTTGAGGCGCAGGAACAGGCTGGCTTCGTCGTTGTTGTGGAAATAGGGCACGCTTTGCGGCGGCTCGGCGTCACGGACACGGGCGGTGACTTCGGCCAGAACCACCTCAGTGATGAAGGGCAGATCAAAGCTGCGCACCTGGCTGAGCGGGATCCATTGCAGGTGCGACAGCTCATCCGCAGCGCGGGAGAAATCATCCAGATTGCCGGTTATCTGATCTGCATCCACCAGGAAGAAGCGCGCATCGAACCGGCGCGGGCGGCCCGGCGGGGTCAGGGCGCGGAACACGAACTGCATATCCTTGGCCGACGGCAAATGGCCGGTGGCCGCAAAGCTCTGCCAGTCTTCGGGGATGTCTCCGTTCCAGTTGCCGGGCTCGCCAAGGATCAGGCCGGTTTCCTCCCACAGCTCGCGCACCGCGGCGACGGCGAGGGCGTGGTGAAGGCCATCCGGAGCTTTGTCGGCGAGGCGGTCCTGGCAGACAGGGGAAATCGGCGAAGCCAGCGGAATGTCCGCATCCGCCAAATCCACTGCGCCGCCCGGGAAGACGAACTTGTTGGGCATAAATGCCGCCTTGGCGCCGCGCTGGCCCATCAGCACCTGCGGGTCCGCCGACATCCGGCCGCGCATTGCGATCACCGTTGCCGCGTTACGGATTGCGGTCTTGTCGTTGGTGGTCTCGCCGCTGAGATATGTCTCGCTCATGGTGTTACTGCCCTTGTCCTGCCGGGGTGCTCTTGCCGAAGCCGTGCATCCGCCGCGCCCATTGGTAGGCGATGACGATCCCCTTCATCCGCGGCAGAAGATAGAGGGAAGAGGCGAGGCAGCCAATCGTGAAAACCGTAAACATCACCAAAGGTTCCGGCCGCCAGGAGAAATAGACCACATGCATCATGGGCGCCATGATGTGGCCGACGATCAGAATCGTCAGGTAAGCGGGCCCGTCATCGGCGCGGGCATGGGTCAGGTCGAGGCCGCAGTGGCTGCAGCGGTCGTTCACCTTGAGATAGGAATGCAACAGCTTTCCTTCCCCGCATTCCGGGCATCTGCAGCGCCAGCCCTTGGCCAGGGCGGGCATGGTGGGGCGGTCGGGCTCGGTTCCGGGGGCGGTCGCGGCAGGGGACTCGGTCATGGCAATTTCCTGTGTGCTGGGCACATCTTTGCGCGCTTCAGAAGGGGGTGAAAGGGGAAAGCCCGGTTTCTGTGCCGGTTTGCCGCAACGTGCCAGGGGAAAATTTATTTGGATTTCTGCGACGGAAGCGCGGGGGCGGCGCGTTTTTCCTGTGCATCGGGCAGCAAGAGGCTGCCGCAGGACAAAGGAAAGACGATATGAAACACGTCAAGTTCATCGCCGCGATCGTGGCTGCAGCAGGCATGACGGCAGGCAGCGCGGCATTGGCCAAAGGGTTCGGGCATCACGGGCCGAAGATGTCCTTTGAGGAGATCGACACCGACGGCAACGGCGAGGTCACCAAGGCTGAGATCCAGGCGATGAAGGACGCCCATTTCGCCAAAGCGGATGCCAATGGCGACGGCAAGCTGTCGCTGGAGGAGATGCAGGCGCAGGCGCGGGAGCGGGCTGGTGAACGCGCCGCCCGGATGCTGGAACGCTTTGACAAGGACGGCGATGGCGCGTTGAGTAAGGACGAGATGCCGCAGCCGCGCCGGGCAGGCAAAATGTTCGACCGGATGGATGCCGACGGCAGCGGCGGCATCTCCAAGGGAGAGTTTGAAGAGGCCCGGGCGCGGCACGGCGGCAAGCAGTGGCATGGCCATGGGGACGACACGGAGCAGAACTGATCGCTGACGGGTGCTGCAACAGTTGGAGATACCGCGGCGCCGGACCCCTGATGCGGGTCCGGCAGCCATGAGCGCAACGGCGGAGGAGACCTCCGACGATGCGCTCCTGGTGCTCTACGCCAATGGCGACAGCCGGGCCGCGGCGGTGCTGACCGCGCGGCTGGGGCCGCGGGTCTTTGGCGTGGCGATGCGGGTGATGGGGATCCGTGCCGAGGCCGAGGATGTGACTCAGGAGGCGATGCTGCGCCTGTGGAAGATGGCGCCGGAGTGGCGGCCGGGGGAGGCGCAGGTCTCAACCTGGCTGTACCGGGTGGCGATGAACCTGTGCATCGACCGCAAGCGGCGCGCCCGCGGCGGGTATGTGGATCTGGATGCGGTGCCGGAGCCGCCGGACCCGGGCCGCTCAGCCGCGGAGCAGCTGCAGGAGGGCGCGCGGCAGGATGCGCTGCAGGCGGCGCTGATGCAATTGCCGGAGCGGCAGCGGCAGGCGGTGGTGCTGCGGCACCTGGAAGAGCTTTCGAACCCGGAGATTGCCGGGATCATGGACATCAGCACCGAGGCGGTGGAAAGTCTGACCGCCCGGGGCAAACGGGCGCTGGCCGCGGCCCTGGCCGGGCGGCGCGAAGAATTGGGGTATAGCGATGGCTGACACGGATAAAGCACTGCAGGAGCTGGAGGATCTGTTTGCCGCGGCACGCAGCGGGCGGCCCGCGGTGCCGGAGCATCTGAACGCGGCCATCCTGGCGGATGCGGCGCGCGTGCAGCCGGGATACCAGCCCGCGGCACCTGCACAGGCGGCGCGGCAGCCGCTGTGGCGGCAATTGACGGAGGCGCTGGGCGGCTGGCCGGCGCTGGGCGGGCTGGCGGCGGCCAGCGCGGCGGGCCTGTGGATCGGCCTGGCACCGCCTTCCTTTGTGCCCGACCCGGTGGCGCTGGCAGGCTATGAGGACAGCAGCACCGTGTTTGCGGACGGCAGCTATGACATGGCGCTGATGCTGAGCGAGGACCTGCAATGAGTGCGGAGGGAAAACCCGGAATGAAGCTGTGGTTGAAGCTGCTGCTGGCGGGATCGCTGGCGCTGAACCTGGCGGTGATCGGCATCGCCGCCGGGGCGGCCTGGCGGTTCGGCGGCAAGGACAGGCACTGGCAGCGGCCGCCGTCGGTGGGGGCGATGATCTTCCGCGAGCTGGACCGCGATACCCGCAAGGCGCTGCGGCAGCAGGCGGGCGGGGATCACGGCAGCTTCATGAAACGGCGCCATGCAGAAAGCGAAGCGGTGATTGCGGCGCTGCGCAGCGAGGCGTTTGATGGCGCGGCCCTGCTGGCGCTGATGCGGGCGCAGGCTGAGGCGCGCCATGAGTTCCACACCAAGGTGCAGGAGGCCTGGGTGCGCAAGCTGGAAGCGATGACGCCGCAGGAGCGGATGGAGTTCGCCGGCCGCATGGAAGAACGGATGCAGCGCCGCGGCATGGGCAAAGGGCACGGCTGGCGGCCAGCGGAATAGGCTGGCAGAATCACATGAGCGCCTGCGCTGGCCGCGGCAGGCTGCACGAGGATTTCGGCAGCTTTTCACCTTTCAGGTGACTGTAGCGTCTTAGGGTTGAAGCGGGCAGCACCCTCAGATTGCAAATTGCCGGTTTGAGTGCTGTGCAGCCCATCCCTCGTTGCTTTGATGGATCTTCTGCAAAAGGATCGGCCTAGGGGAGGCGCGGCATACGTGCGCCCCGGGGCTGGCGAACCGGGTAGGACCAGTGGCTCCAGGCCCCGTTTAAGTCCCAAAGAAGAGGGGAACGGTCCAGAATGGAAGGAATTGAAGAGGCAGCAGCGGATGTTCTGGCGATTTCGGAGCGTCAGGATCTTAGGCCGAAGGACAAGATAGCACGTCTGCTTGCCTGCGGGAACGCACTGTTCAAAACAGCGTCGGCCCTGGTGAGTAATGTTCAGGGCAGCAGGTATGTTGTCGTGTACTGCGTGTCGGACGAAGTTGAAGTCGATCCCGGCACCGAATTCGGTTTGGGGGACACCTATTGTGTCCACACCCTGAACGCAGAGGCGCCTCTGGCGTTTCACAAGGCGGGCAGTTCTGAGATCGCCGGGCACCCCTGTTACGAAATGTTCCGGCTGGAGACCTACATCGGCGCGCCGATCAAAATCGGCGGCACGCCTTGGGGAACGGTCAACTTCACCGCCATTGAAGCGCGTGAACCGTTTGCGCCGCCGGAACTGGAGTTGATGGCGGCGCTGAGCGAGGCGGTCGGCAGGGAGCTGATTGCTGCCGGTCAGGCGGCCTCGATGCGCTCCGGAGACAGCGTCACCTGATTGCGGCCCGCGTTCTTGGCATCATAGAGCGCCTGGTCCGCCTTTTCGACCAATGCCGCAGTGCTGCCGCTGTGGCCTGCGCCGCCCATGACCGCGCCGACGCTGATCGTGACCTTGACCGGTCCGGCGGCCCCCGGCACCTGGAACGGGGTGCTGTTGATCGCATTGCACAGCGCAGTGGCCGCCAGGCTGGCCTCCGCCTCGGTGGCGCCGGGCAGCACCGCCATGAATTCCTCGCCGCCGACGCGGGCCAGCAGGTCCGCCGGTCCCAGTACTGCCTGCATGCGGCGGGCAGCCTCGATCAGCACGGCATCGCCGGCCGGGTGGCCATAAACATCGTTGATCCGCTTGAAGTGGTCGAGATCGGCCAGCATGACGGCGAATTTGCCGCCGGTCTCAGAGGCCGAATGCGCCACCCGGTCCAGGAAGGGTTTGGCGTAGCGGCGGTTATAGAGGCCGGTCATCGGATCCAGGTTGGCGGCGCGCAGACCGTTGCGGACACTGTCGCGCATCAGGTCGTTGCGGGCCTTCTGCAGCAGCTGCGCGTTCAGGCGCAGGGCAAGCTCCTCGACATCGAACCCGGTTTGCATCACGTCATGGGCGCCGCGGTCCAGCGCCTCTGCCGCGATCTGCGGATCGGCGGGGTTGGGCACTGCAATCACCACTGACTTGCGGGTGGCGGCGCGGGCGCGCAGGTCGGCCAGCAGGCGCAGGCCGGGGCCGGCCGAAGCCTCGTTCAGCTCAATGATGATGGCGTCGGCCACCGGCGCCTGCATCAGGCCCTGAATGTCGCTAATGGCATGGGTGCGAAGCGCATAGGGCAGGCGGGGCGAAAGATGGTCACGCCGGGCCATGGCTGTGCGCGGATCCTCGGCCACCAGGGCGACGGTGGCATTGCGCAGCTCCTCGGTGCCGGCGTGGTCGCACAGCGGCAGAATAAAGCCCTGCGAGGCGTCGCGCTGCAGGTTCAGCTCTTCGCTGGCGCTGCGGGCGCGCAGCAGGCTGCGGATGCGGGCCTGCAGGATCACATCGTCCACCGGCTGTTGCAGCACGTCGTCGATGCCTGCAGCCAGCGCCTGCAGCCGCGCCTGATGGCCCTCCCAGTCGGAGACTGCGATCACCGGCAGGTCGGCCAGCGCCTCATCCGCCGCCAGCACACGTTTGACATCGGCGGCGGTGCCGTCGGGCAGCGACATCGCGGTCAGCACCAGATCGGGGCGGCATTGGCGCGCGGTCTGCAGCACCTCTGCCAGGCTGCCGGCCTGCACGGCATCGTAATAGGCAGCCGCCAGCTGCACCTTCAGCATGATGCGGTTGGTGGAGACGCCGTCGATGACCAGGATGGTGCCTTGCACGCTGTATCCTTTCGCCCCTTGCAAATCCTATGCCTTACAGTTTTTGCTGAGACTGGTTAAGAAACCCTTTCGGATTTTTACTAAATTGGCCGCAAAACGGCAGGAGTGTGGAGAACATGCGGATATCCGCTGATGCAGCTGAAACGCTGGCGCTCAGGGCTTTGGCCTGGCTGGCCGGAAATGACGAGCTTTTACCGGTGTTTCTGGGGGCCACCGGCGCCAGCGAGGCGGATTTGCGGGCGCAGGCGGCGGAACCGGCGTTTCTCGGCTCGGTGCTCGAATTCTTAACGATGGACGATGCCTGGGTGATGCAATTCTGCGAATCCGAAGGTCTGGCCTATGAGATGCCAATGCAGGCGCGGATGTCGCTTCCAGGCGGTGAACAGGTGAACTGGACTTGAGAATGGCGCGCGGCGGCCCTAGGGTCGCCTCACATTCCAGCGGAAGAGGACCCGCCATGCCGGTAGACGCTTTCCTGTTCGACAAGGACGGAACCCTGTTCGACTTCGCCGCCACCTGGGACAGCTGGGCGGCGGACTTGCTTGAGACCCTCTCGCAGGGGGACCGTTCCAGCAAGAAAGCGATGGCCGAAGCGATCAGCTATGACCTGGAGCGTGAAGCGTTCAATCCGGACAGCCTGGTGATTGCCAGCTCCAACGACGAGGTGGCAGAGGCGCTTGCGCCCTATGTTGCGCATATGAGCCTGGCCGAGCTGACGGATTACCTGGCGGAGAGTGCGTCGGACGCGGCGCTGGCGCCGGCTGTGCCGCTGGCGGCCTTCCTCGACGGGCTTCTGGCGCGCGGCAAGGTTCTGGGCGTGATGACCAATGACGCCGAGGTCTCGGCCAAAAGCCAGCTGCAGCGGGCGGGCGTGCTGGACCGTTTTGCCTTCGTCGCGGGCTGCGACAGCGGCCACGGCGCCAAGCCTGACCCCAACCCGCTGCTGGCGTTCTGCAAGGCCGCGGGCGTTTCCCCGGACCGCACTGCCATGGTCGGCGACAGCCGCCACGACATGGAAGCGGGCGCCGCGGCCGGGATGCAGCGGATTGCGGTGCTGACCGGAATGGCCCTGCGCGAGGAGCTGCTGCCGCACGCGGACATCGTGCTGCCGGACATCGGTCATATCCCCGGTTGGCTGGACCGCTGAGCCCCTTTTTCCCCGCGGCTGATTCCCGTATCTCCACAGGGAAGTGAGCATTCGGCCGGCGCGCTGCCCCTGTGCGCCGGCTTTTTTGTGTGGTATACTGGGCATAAGTGTACAGAAATACTCCTGCCCGGCGCTTGATGCGGGAAAAGCGACAGGCGGGGTCGTGAACGGACAGGTCCAGGCGGGCGGGAATGGCGCAGTGTTTGCCTGTCAGCACGTGAAAAAGCAGATCCAGGGGAGGGTGGCATGGCAGAGACAGGCGCACGCAAACGGCGCGGCGGGGGCAGGGCAGGCGCGGCAGCCCGGCGCGGCAGTGCAGTTCTGGAGCAGATGCCCTGGAACCCACCCAGGAACATCGACCGCCCGACAGAGCCGCTGAGCGAAGAAGGGGTGCAGGCCATCCACAACGGCGCCATGCGCATCCTCGAAGAGATCGGCATCCAGTTTTTCAACGAGGAAGCGCTGGGAATCTTCAAGCAGGCGGGGGTCAGGGTCGAGGGCGATCTGGTCCGGATGGACCGGGACTTTGTCATGGAAATGGTGGCGAAGGCGCCGCGGCAGTGGACCCTGACGCCACGCAATCCGGAACGCCGGATCACCGTTGGCGGCGACGTCATGCTGTTCGGAAACGTGTCCTCGCCGCCAAACTACTGGGACCTGGAGCAGAACAAGAAGACCGCGGGCACCCGTGAGCAATGCCGCAACCTGCTGAAGCTGACACAGTATTTCAATTGCATCCACTTTGCCGGCGGCTATCCGGTTGAGCCGGTGGACATCCATGCCTCGGTGCGCCACCTGGATGTGCTCTATGACAAGCTGACGCTGACCGACAAGGCGATGCATGCCTATTCCCTGGGCAAGGAGCGGGTCGAGGACGTGATGGAGATGGTCCGCATCGCGGGCGGCCACAGCCATGAGGAGTTCGACGCCAGCCCGAAGATGTACACCAATATCAACTCCACCTCGCCGCTGAAGCATGATGAGCCGATGATCGACGGCTCGCTGCGGCTGTGCCGCCGCGGCCAGGGGGTGGTGGTGACGCCGTTCACACTGGCAGGCGCAATGGCGCCGGTGACAATGGCCGGCGCGGTGGCGCAATCCATCGCGGAATCGCTCTGCGCAATCGCGCTGTTCCAGTATGTGGCGCCGGGCTGCCCGGTGGCGATCGGCACCTTCACCTCCAATGTGGACATGAAATCCGGCGCGCCCGCTTTTGGCACCCCGGAATATATGCGCTCAACCCAGATGACCGGCCAGATGGCGCGCTTTTACGGCCTGCCGATGCGGGCCTCCGGCGTCTGTGCGGCCAATGTTCCGGACGGGCAGGCGATGTGGGAGACCTCCAACTCGCTGTGGTCCGCGGTGCAGTCGGGCGCCAACATGATCTATCACGCGGCCGGCTGGCTGGAGGGCGGGCTGATCGCCAGTCCCGAAAAGTTCATCATGGACTGCGAAGTGCTGCAAATGATCCAGCGCTATATGGATCCGGCAATCAATGCCACCGGGCCTGACGAAATCGCCCTGGATGCGATCCGCGAAGTCGGCAACGACGGCCATTTCTTCGGCATCCAGCACACTCAGGACCGCTACACCACGGCGTTCTATCAGCCGTTCCTGAGCGACTGGCGCAATTTCGAGGCCTGGGAGGCCGCAGGCGCCACCTGGACCGCAGAACGTGCCCACAAAATGTTCAAGGAGATTATCGGCTCATTCGAGGAGCCGCCGATGGATGCTGCCATCCGGGACGAACTGGCGGATTTCGTGGCCCGTCGCAAGGCCGAAGGCGGGGCGCCCACCGATTTCTGAGCCATAGCGCATTGATTTCTTAAGCGGAGGCCGGGCCTCCGCTTTTTTTGCATGCCTTGACCGGGTGGTGAAATTCCGCCGGGGCTGGGCTGGCAAATGTGCCGCGGGCTTGCCTCCGCGGGCGGGCGGGTACAGTAGTATGGCAGGGCTGTCAGCGCCGGAGGCGGTTGGCCGGCGCTCCGGTTGGATTATACTGGCCGGGCTTCGCGCAGTTTTGGTTGGTGAGATTGAGAGTGCAGGTTTCGTGCTAGGGGAAGAAAAAGCCGGATTTTTAGACGCTGGACGCGCAACTGATCTGCTTTGTTGTGCCTTTCTTAACCAGCTCGCGTCAAGACTGTGTCATAGGCAAAGAGGGGCCATTGCATGCACGGTCTGATCAACAGGGCGATTCAGGCTTTTGTGACGAGTACCTACGGGACAGACCGCTGGGAAGAGGTCATGGAGCAGGCCGGACTCGGTTTTACCGAGTTCGAAGCGATGCTGTATTACACCGAGGAGCAGTCCGGCAGCATGCTGACGGCGATGGAAAAGGTGCTGGCCCGGCCGCTGCCGGAAATGCTGGAGGACATGGGTACTTTTCTGGTGTCGAATCCGCAGGTGGAAGCGCTGCGGCGGCTGTTGCGCTTTGGCGGCGTGAACTATGTGGAGTTCCTGCACTCCCTGGATGACCTGCCGGACCGCGCACGGCTTGCGGTGTCCGACCTGCACCTGCCGGGGCTGGAGCTGCTGGAACAGGCGCCGGACCAATTTGAGTTGATCTGCCAGCCGGGGCTGCCAGGATACGCACATGTCCTGATGGGGGTTCTGCGGGCGATGGCGGATGATTACGGCGACCTGGTTTTTCTGGACCACAGCGGCACCCATGGCGGCGCCGAGGTGATTTCCATCACCCTGGTGGAAACCAAGTTCGCCGCCGGGCGGGAGTTTGATTTGGGGGCTCATTCGTTATGATGACACTCCAGCAGCTGACCGGAATGGCAGATGTCATTTGCCCGATGTTTGTGATCGTTGACCACAAGGGCCGGATCGTTTCGGTCGGGCCGACCCTGAAAAAGCTGCGCCCGCAGCTGGACTGGACGGGGCGGCGGTTCTTCCGGGTGTTTGACCTGTCCCGGCCGCGGTCGGTCCGGTCAGTGGAGGATCTGCTGAACAGCGCCGGCAGCAAATTGCATCTGCAGTTCCGGGATGCGCCGCAGACTGGCCTCAAAGGGGTATGCACACCGCTGCCGGACGGCCAGGGCGCCTTTCTCAACCTGTCCTTCGGCATTTCGGTGCTGGAGGCGGTGCGCGACTACGATCTGACAAGCGCAGATTTTTCCCCCACGGACCTGACCATCGAGATGCTGTATCTGGTTGAGGCGAAATCTGCTGCGATGGAAGCGTCGCGCCAGCTGAACCTGCGGCTGCAAGGGGCCAAGATCGCCGCCGAGGAGCAGGCCTTCACCGACACGCTGACGGGGCTCAAGAACCGCCGGGCAATGGATCATATCCTGACGCGGCTGATCAGCAGCGGCCGCGAGTTCGCACTGATGCATCTGGACTTGGATTACTTCAAGCAGGTCAATGACACGCTGGGCCACGCCGCCGGAGATGCGGTGCTGCAGCAGGCTGCGCGGGTGATGGTGGAATGCACCCGCCAGACCGATACGGTTGCCCGTGTCGGCGGCGATGAGTTCGTGATGATCCTCGAAGGGGTTCTGGACACGGCGCGGCTTGCCGCAATTGCCAAGCGCCTGATCCAACGGCTGGAGGAGCCGGTGCCGTTCGGCGGCCAGAGCTGCCGGATTTCCGCCAGCGCAGGCACGACGCTGTCCACCTGGCAGAAGCAGCCGGATGCCCAGGAATTGCTTAACCAGGCCGATCTCGCGCTTTACGCTGCCAAACGTGCCGGGCGGGCGCAGCATTGCTTCTACCGCGAGGGCATGGAGAAGACTGGCGGGACAGGCACAGGCGCTGAAGCGTCTTCCGCCCCGGCGGCCGTCCGCGGTCCGGCCACGTGACGCGGGCTGCGCGCCTTCAGAAGGCCGCGCTGCAGCAGCCGAGCGATTTCCGGACGGGCTGAAGCCGGGCGGCCCTGCCTGACCTGAAGTTTGAAAGGAGATACCGGCCGGGTGTTTCCGCCCCTCGGCAGCTGGGCCGGGCTGCAGCAGGGCAGGGCTGTCCGGCCCTCCTTGCCCGGGGGGCCTTGCCGCCGTCTGCCGCGAAAGCCAGGATGAAGCGCTGGTGCCCGAACGAGGAAGTCCGCGACCGCTTCCTTGGCGGAAGATCATGTGGCTGATAGGTCTGGGAGAAGTGGCAGCCCGTAGGGGAATCGAACCCCTCTTTCCAGGTTGAAAACCTGGCGTCCTAACCGATAGACGAACGGGCCACTCTGTGTGTGAGGCGCTGTTTACTGATTGCGCCGCGCGGGCGCAAGAGGCTTTTTGCAGAAATGCGAAGATTTTCCACCTGCCGGGCCGGCAGGCTAACTCCATAAAATAAAACGAAAAAGACCACTGCCTCACGGCAGCCGCAAAGGCTGGTTGCCTGAAGCAATGTGGAATTCTCATTTCGAACGGCGGTTTTCCGGGACCGCTTGCGGTGCAGCAGCGCCATTCCTTGATTTTGATGACTTGCGGATTCGAGACCGGTGCCGTCCTGCGCGAGAACCGCGGCCGGCCCATCCCGGGCGGGCTTGGCGGGAGACACGCCGACGGATCCGCTGCGCGCCATATTCTGCAAGATCCGATTCTGCTGCAAATGCCTCCACTCGCTTGACGGGCCATGCGAGCCAAACGGAAACCGGACGTCCGGCAGCCGTGCCGCGGCGGGCAGATCCGGGGTTCCGGGCATTCCCGAATCCTTTTTTTGGGGGCCGCCTGCCTGCGCGCAGCCAATTATCGGCCGGTCTGCATTTTTGCCGAAAAGACCCCTTGCGAGGGACCTCCGAAGGATGGTAATCGCGGTTCCACAGCTCGGCGCCCCTATAGCTCAGCTGGTAGAGCAACTGATTTGTAATCAGTAGGTCCGCGGTTCGAGTCCGTGTGGGGGCACCATCTAATACTCAAAAATCCAATATTCATAATTGCTTAGGTAATGCTGCCTTTGCTTTGTTACGCCATCTACCCGCAACTTGCTTTTGCATTGTTGCGTATTGTTGGTGAGTTGGTGGCGTCAGACGGTTAAAGGTTTTAACCGGCCGTGAGGGGTGCAAGGGGCTCTGTTGAGACTTTCCCTCGTCCGCTTTCTGCGTCATCAATGGCCAAACACAACTTGAGAACGATGGGCGATGACCGACGAACAAAAGAAGAAGCTGGAACAAAAGCTCTGGAACATTGCCAACACCTTACGCGGCAAGATGAATGCAGATGAGTTTCGCGACTACATTCTAGGCTTCATTTTCTACAAGTACTTGTCTGAGCGGCTTTACATCTATGCCAATTCCGTGCTGTCTGAGGATGGAATTGATTTTGCTGAACTCGATGAGACCACTGAAGCGGGTTCAGAGATTTCTGACGCGGTGGCTGAAGCCGCGATTGATGAGCTTGGCTATTATCTCAAACCGTCTGAGCTGTTCAGTGCGGTCGCCAAGCGGGGCAGAAAGCCCGGCAATTTCATCCTTGAGGACCTCGCGCGCATTCTCAATAATGTGGAACGCTCCACAATGGGGACGGAATCTGAGGATGATTTTGACGATCTGTTCTCGGATATGGATCTGACATCCAACAAGCTCGGCCGCACAGAAGAGGCCAAAAACACGCTGATTGCCAAGGTTCTGACTCATCTAGATGAAATCGACTTTGAGTTGGAAAAGGTCGACAGCGATGTGCTGGGCGATGCATATGAGTATTTGATTGGGCAATTTGCCAGCGGCGCGGGCAAAAAGGCGGGGGAGTTCTATACCCCGCAAGAAGTCAGCACCATTCTGGCACAGATTGTGACCACCGGAAAAACGCGGATCAAAAATGTCTATGACCCCACTTGCGGGTCTGGCTCGCTGTTGTTGCGGGTGGCCAAAGAGGTGGAGGTCGGCGATTTCAACGGTCAGGAAATGAACCGCACCACCTATAACCTCGCGCGCATGAACATGATCCTGCACGGGGTGCATTACCGCAGCTTTGACCTCAAACAAGAGGACACGCTGGAGCACCCCCAACATGTAGACAAGCGGTTTGAGGCGGTGGTGGCCAACCCGCCGTTCTCCGCCAAATGGTCCGCCAACCCGCTGCTGTTGAATGATGATCGTTATAGCCAATACGGGCGGCTAGCTCCGGCGTCTAAGGCCGATTTTGCCTTTGTGCAGCACATGCTGCATCAGCTTGACGATAACGGCACCATGGCCGTGATCCTGCCGCATGGGGTGCTGTTTCGTGGCGCAGCAGAGGGGCACATCCGCGAGTACCTGATCAAGGAACGCAACTGGCTGGATGCGGTGATTGGCCTGCCCGCGAATATCTTTTACGGCACATCCATCCCGACCTGTATTTTGGTGTTCAAGAAATGCCGCGAATACCCCGAGGATATTCTGTTTGTCGACGCCTCAACTTGTTTTGAGAAAGCCAAGAACCAGAACATTTTGCGCCCCGAGGATATTTCCAAGATTGTCGACACCTACAGGGGCCGGGTGGTGGTGGAGCGGTTTTCCCACCGCGCGCCACTGTCTGAGGTGGCAGAGAACGACTATAACCTCAACATCCCGCGCTATGTGGACACGTTTGAGCCTGAGGAACCAATTGATCTGGCCGAGGTGGCAGCAGAGCTGCGCAAGAATGCCGAAGGCATGGCGGCGCTGGACGCCGAGATTGCTGGGTTCTGCAAAGAGCTGGGCATTGAGGTGCCGGTATGAGTGTATCCGTTGTAGAAACACGGCGGACATTTCCAAAGTCAGTTCAACCAGGAATTCCAAAACTTTCGCCGCCCCAACCCGGTGCGAAACGCTACACATTTGGTGACCTGTTCGAAGTCGTTCAACGTCCTGCCAATTTGGAGGATGCCAAAGAATATGATCTCGTGACTGTGAAGCGATCCCGTGGCGGAATTGAACATCGCGCTCGAATGAAAGGCTCACAAATTGCTGTAAAATCGCAGTTCTATCTCGACGAAGGTGACTTCTTGATTTCGAAACGTCAGATTGTCCATGGCGCCTGCGGCATTGTCTCGAAAGAGTTTAGCGGCTCAATTGTATCCAATGAATATTCGGTTCTGCGCTGCAAACCTGAAATAGACTTGCAATACCTCGGGTACCTTTCACACTCCGTTTACTTTCAGCAAACGTGTTTTCACTCAAGTATTGGGGTTCATATTGAAAAAATGCTTTTTAAGCTTGATGAGTGGTTCAGGTCGCCAATAAACATCCCCTCTATCCCTGAACAAAAGAAAATTGCGGCATTTTTGGGGGGAGTGGATGCCAAAATCACCGCACTGCAAGAGCGGCAGGCAGGGTTTGAGCGCTATAAACGCGGCCTGATGCAGGCGCTGTTCAGCCAGTCCCTGCGCTTTGTCAAAGACGACGGCACCGCCTTTCCCGATTGGGAAGAAAAACGGTTGGGGGAGGTGTTTGATTGGGTCAAAACCAATAGCCTTTCTCGGGAGAACCTAAACTGCGAAGGTGGCGAAGCGCAGAATATTCACTATGGGGATATTCACAGCAAATTCAGGGCAACCTTTCGACAATCTCAAGAGCAAGTTCCATTTGTCTCGGTGGGCGCGGCTCCTACAGGTTTTTCCGCTGACGAGTTTTGCAAAATCGGAGATGTCGTGATTGCCGATGCCTCTGAAGACTATGCAGACATTGGAAAGGCGATTGAGATAGTCGAGCTGAGTGATACGCCACTGGTCGCGGGGCTGCACACTTACATAGCGCGACCTAAAGAAGGACTAGTGCTTGGATTTCCCGGCTACCTTTTGCGAAGCGCAGCAATGCGTCGCCAGATCATGAAAATCGCTCAGGGAATCTCGGTGCTTGGAATCTCAAAGGCAAATTTAGAAAAGCTTGTGCTTCACCTTCCCCACCCCGAAGAGCAGGCCAAAATCGCCGAGGCGCTTTCTGCCATGGACGATAAAATCGCTGCGGTGGAGGATCAGGTGGCGAAAATGCAGACCCTTAAAAAAGGGCTGGTACAACAGATGTTTGTGTAGGCAAAAAATGGAGCGACTTAGAAATCTGATAACGGAAAACTTGGATGCACTTCCCGAGTTTGAATACTACCTGCCGATTATTGACAAAGCTCTGAACTATGAACAGTCACGGCCCGATACAGCGATAGAGTGTTGCAATTCATTGCTGCAAGGGTTTTCGAAGACGATTATTGTTAATCTGGAAGGGGTAGAGCCCGGTGATCTGGACAAGCCAAGCGAAGCCAAAAGTGACAAGCTGATCAAGCGGGCGCTGAAATGTCTCAAAGAAAATGATGACGTTTATGAAGATGATTTTGCCACACGCGGAGCCTCGTTGGCGTTGGCAATTGCCACTCTCCGAAACGCTAGGGGCGACATAACGCATGGCAAGGCTGTGCCAAAGAAACTGCAGAGCTCCTGTAGCCTTGCTGAAGTAACCAACGAAGTCACTGCAACAATCCTCCGGTATATGTTCGCGACGTACCTGCCAATCAAAGTTGCGGCAAATGAAAAAATGCAAGAGGAGCCTTCGGAAGGAGTTGAGGAACTCGCGTATGAAGATAATCCGGATTTTAACGACTACTTAGACGAATCCAATCCTGTAGAGGGCAAGCTGTTGTACAGTGAGGGGCTTTTTCACTTGTACCTTGAGGACTATGAGATCCAGCTCGCAGAATTTAGAGATATGATGGAAGACCTGTCCTCGTTAGACTTGGAGGTCGATTTATGACCCAATCCGAAGCGCAGCTTGAAGTCGATCTTTTGAAACGCCTGACCGGGCTGGGATATGATCCTGTGGTCTTGGCCGATATGGACGCCATGCGCGCCAATCTGCGGGCGCAGCTGGGCAAACACAACGGTGTGACGCTATCAGACGATGAGTTTGCCAAGGTGCTCAACCATCTGGACAAGGGCAATGTGTTTGAAAAGGCCAAGACATTGCGCGGGCGTATGCAGCTGACCCGCGATGATGGGTCATCGCTATATCTGCAATTCCTGAACACGCAGGAATGGTGCCAGAACCAATATCAGGTCACCACGCAGGTCACGGTTGTCGGCCACCACAAGACGCGGTTTGATGTGACCTTGCTGATCAATGGATTGCCACTGGTGCAGATCGAGCTAAAGCGGCGCGGGGTGGAGCTGAAGGAAGCGTTCAACCAGATCAACCGCTATCAGCGCCACAGCTATTGGGCGGATAGTGCGCTGTTCCAATATGTGCAGCTGTTTGTGATCAGCAACGGCGTGAACACCAAATATTACGCCAACAACCGTAACCAGGACTTTAAGCAGACGTTTTTCTGGGCGGAGGAAGACAATACGCTGATCACGCAGCTCGATGCCTTTGCCGATGTGTTTTTGGAGAAATGCCACGTCAGCAAGATGATCAGCAAATACATTGTGCTGCATGAAAGCGACAAGGTCCTGATGGCGCTGCGACCCTATCAGTATTACGCGGTTGAGGCGATTGACGGGCGGGTCAAGAATGGACGCAAAAACGGCTATATCTGGCACACGACGGGATCAGGCAAGACGCTGACCAGTTTCAAGGCCGCCCAGGTGCTGATTGAGAATCCGAAGGTCGACAAAGTGGTGTTTGTCGTGGACCGCGCTGATCTGGATTATCAAACCACCAAGGAGTTCAATCACTTCTCTGATGGCTCTGTAGACGGGACAGATAACACCAAGGCGCTGGTGCGGCAGCTGGGCGGCGACACCAAGCTGATTGTGACCACGATCCAGAAGCTGAACACAGCGATTTCTCGGGATCGTTATGACGCAGCGCTGGAGGCGGTGAAAGATCAGCGCGTGGTGTTCATTTTCGACGAATGCCACCGCTCGCAATTTGGTGACACGCACAAACGGATCGTGAAGTTTTTCAGCAAGGCGCAGATGTTTGGGTTCACCGGCACGCCGATTTTTGCGGACAACGCGGTGGGCAAACGCACGACCAAGGATCTGTTTGCCGAGTGCTTGCATAAATATGTTATCACCGATGCGATAGCCGACGAAAATGTGCTGCGGTTTTCGATTGAGTATTGGGGCAAGCTAAAGCGCAAAGACGGCAGCTTAATCGACGAAGAGGTTGCAGCGATCAACGTGCGCGAGTTTTTTGACAACTCCGAACGTATTGAGGGGGTTGTGGATTGGATCATACAGAACCACGACAAAAAGACTCACAACAAGCAGTTCAGCGCGATGCTGTGCGTTAGCTCGGTTGATGCCCTGATCGCCTACTATGAGACGTTTCGGCGAAAGAAAGATGCGGGAGAGCACCATCTGCGGGTGGCGACGATCTTTACCTATGGACCAAATGAGGCGGACCCGGACGCAGACGGCATGATCGGTGATCCCGATTTGAATGTGGCGGACTTGCCGGTAGATGTTCACAAGCGCGACCAGTTGGAGAGCTTCGTTTCAGACTACAATGCGATGTACCAAACCAAGGAAACGGTGAAGGACAGCGCGGGATTTTACACCTATTACAACCATCTGAGTAAACGCCTTAAAGGCCGCGATCACAAGGATGCTTTGGACAAGGATCGGCTAGATATTCTGTTGGTTGTCAATATGTTCCTGACCGGATTTGATGCAAAAAAACTCAACACACTATACGTAGACAAGAACCTGAAATACCACGGATTGATCCAAGCGTTTTCACGCACTAACCGCACGTTGGGCCAGTTGAAATCTCAGGGCAACATTGTCTGTTTCCGCAACCTCAAACCGAACACTGATCAGGCGATCACGCTGTTCTCGAATAAAGAGGCCATAGAGACAATCCTGATGGCGCCTTATGGCGACTATCTTGAGCGGTTCAATGCGGCGGTTGAAGTTTTAAAAAACATTGCCCCTGACCCTGACAGCGTAAATGATTTGAAGTCAGAAGAAGACCAGCTGGCGTTTGTTCAAGCGTTTCGAGAATTGATCCGTTTGCGCAATGTCTTGACCAGTTTCACTGAATTTGATCCGCATGATTTGGCGTTAGTGCCACAAGCCTTTGAGGACTTCAAAAGTAAGTACCTGGATATCAACGACAGGGTTAAAGCGGACAAGTCAGATGATGCGGCCTCCATCCTTGATGAGGTGGATTTTGAGTTGGAGCTCATTCAGCGCGACGAGATCAACGTTGCCTATATCTTGGCCCTTTTGTCGGAAGCCTTTGAAGAAGCAGACAGCCTTGATCCAAAAGTCAGAGATGGTTCGGTAGCAAAGAAGAAAGTTGTTTACGATTTGCTTGGCTCCGAAAGACATCTGCGGAGCAAGCGCGAACTGATCGAAAAATTTGTCAATCAACACATGTCGGCCCTACCGGAAGGTCAGAGCGTTGCCGAGGCCTTCAATGGGTTTTGGGACGCGGAAAAGTCGAACGCTATTGCTGAAGTCTGTGAAGCGGAGAAACTTGATTCAGATGCGTTCAAAGCAATGATCGAGAAATACCACTTTACCGGAAAGAAGCCGCTCCAAGGCGAGATCGTGGGCGCGCTAAAAGAAAAACCCAAGATTCTGGAACGCAAGAACATTGTCCATCGGATCGGAGAAAAACTATTGCATTTCGTTTCGACCTTTGACGAGGGACTTGGAGAGCTTTAAGTTGCGAGTCTGGGGGGCTTTATTAGGCACCCCAGGCGTTGACTGAGCCAAATTGTCAATAAAATTCAATGACTTAGACTTCCAGTGGGGAGGCGTGTGGACACCGGCTCCGTTCCACAAACCTGTACGGTCTATTGTATTCCTCGGTTTTTCTAGAATAATAGAAACGCTGAACAATGTAGGGCTAAGCAAGTTGCCTTCTGTGTTTTCTTTTAACTTCACAGGTCATTTCTTGGGTTGTTTTCATTTCAACGTTTGCGCATAAGGCCTAATTCTCGGCTTATGATGTTGGCCTTAAATATTCCAGTTGCGGCCCTCTCGAACTTGTAAGCATAAATCGCGTTCTCGATGAGTTCTATCGGGTCTTTGAGGTCTTCTCGGTTGGTCCGCCAGTATCGCCATGCTTGAGATGTGACGCCGATAAATGAGCAAAAGCCAGCGATCGTCATGGGGCGATCCTTCCTCAGTTCTGCACCTACCGTTCCGTTTGAGGTTTTGAGTAACTTTCTTTCAACAAGCGGATTGCTCTCCACGTGTTTAGCATACTCGACAAAGCGCTCACGTAGACATTGGGGTGTTTCGATCTTGCGGGGCCTCCAGGGAGGTTTGGGTGGTGAAAATATGTTGTTTTTCATATGGTTGATCCTCATTTGGCGCTTGGCAAGCATGGGCCGCTAAGAGGGCTTAAGCAAGGGCTAGCGCCACAGAAGAAAGCAATTTGGTTACTTTTTTGCGGTCAATTTTGCTCCCGGCGTAGTTGGGCTATGTTCCGCCGGGGCCGGCGGTAGGTGCGAGAGTAAAATGTCTGGGTTGCTTCAGGCTTATGTCAGTAGTGCAATTGCACAATGCTCGGTGGAATTTTGGACGAAAATGAGCCTTGGTGCCCATTTAAGGCACTGTGCTTCTTGATTATCTCAATGATAGTATGGTCAAATTATTTTTCTGGCTCATGGTTGTTACGCTAAATTTGTGTGCTTTGCTTTGTTCGGGAAAGTCCTGTTCGCTAGCGTAACACCCTTATCCAAGTTGTGTCTTTGGTAACCGCCCGATTTGAACCGCCTGCTCGTGTGTGCCGGAGATTGCTAAGRGACGTCCATAAAGACGTCTTTAATGACGTCTCCTACAGGGAGGGAGGCAGCTGTGCGGGGCGAAATTCTTGGCTTGGAGCGTCGGCGCCGCTGGAGTGACGACGAGAAGTTGGCGATTGTGCTTTCGGTCGGGGAGAACGGCGCGACCGTGTCGCAGGTCGCACAGCGCCACGAGATCAGGCGGCAGCAGATCTATNTGGTTCGGCAAAACCCCATACCGCGCTGCCACACCATTCACCGTGGCGCCCGGCTCAAGCGTATCCGCCACAGCACGGGCCTTGGCTTCATCCGGCCACCGCCGGTGACCAGACGCGTAGATCTCGACGCCCAACGATTTGAGAAACGAATTTGTAGCGCACATTGCGAAACGCACTCCCCTCTGTGAGATGTGCAAGATCTCGCAGCACGGGATAGGCGCTACAACGTGGGGCCGGGACACCGGTTACCCATGTTTTCAGTCGTCGGGAACACTGACCGGCAGCATCCATAACGAGTACGGCCGCCGAGACCGGTTCTTTCTCCGGAACGGTCTCCCAGGTGATTGTAACCGCCCGATTTGAACCGCCTGCTCGTGTGTGCCGGAGATTGCTAAGAGACGTCCATAAAGACGTCTTTAATGACGTCTCCTACAGGGAGGGAGGCAGCTGTGCGGGGCGAAATTCTTGGCTTGGAGCGTCGGCGCCGCTGGAGTGACGACGAGAAGTTGGCGATTGTGCTTTCGGTCGGGGAGAACGGCGCGACCGTGTCGCAGGTCGCACAGCGCCACGAGATCAGGCGGCAGCAGATCTATGC
>NZ_WLCM01000023.1 GCF_013317235.1 Leisingera sp. ANG59
GGGTCTTATCCTTCTGCTCGCGGCCCCGCCCGCGAGCAGAAGGATAAGACCCCATGCCCATAGATGCCGTCGTCTTTGACATTGGCCGTGTGCTGATCGAGTGGGAGCCGGAGCGCTTCTACGACAGCCGCATCGGCACGGCCCGCCGCCAGCAGCTGTTCGAACAGGTGCCGCTGCACGAGATGAACCTGAATGTGGACCGCGGCCACCCCTTCCGCGACAGCGTCTATGCGCTGGCAGAGCAGCACCCGGAGTGGCGCGAGGAGATCCGCTGGTGGCACGACTGCTGGCTGCAGATGGTGCCGCAGGCCATCCCCCGTTCCGTCCGGCTGATGCAGATGCTGCAGGCCAAGGGCGTCCCGGTCTTTGCCCTCAGCAACTTCGGCACCGAGACGTTCGAGATCGCCTGCGGCGCCTACCCGGCCTTGCGTGGCTTTGACCGCACATTCGTCTCTGCACATCTGAAATGCATCAAGCCAGAGCCGGAGATCTATGCCATTCTCGAACGCGAAACCGGGGTGGCGCCGCAGTATCTGCTGTTCACCGACGACCGCCCCGAAAACATCGAGGCCGCGGCCGCGCGCGGCTGGCAGACCCACCTGTTCACCGCCCCCGCGCCATTCGCCGCGCGGCTGGTGCAGGCGGGGCTGCTGACCGAACAAGAAGCCGCCTGAGACGGCCCGCAGAAAGAAGGACAACAGGCCCATGACCATACCGTTCATCAGCTTTGAAGAAGGTGAAGCCCTGCTGGACTGGGTCAGCTTCACCCGCGCGCTGGCCGCCAGCCACGACCTGCCCAAGGCAGAGATCGGCGACACTTTCCTCTACCGCGATCCCGACACGCTCCTGAGCCGCTCCGCCTGGATTGACGGGCTGGGGCTGGCGGTGAAGACCGCCAATATCTTCCCGCGCAATCCCGATGCGGGCAAGCCGATGATCAACGGCTCGGTCTGCCTCTACTCGGACACCGACGGAACGCTGGAGGCACTGGTGGATTTTCACCTGGTGACCAAGTGGAAGACCGCCGGCGACAGCCTGCTGGGCGCGCTGCGGCTGGCCAACCCGGGCGCACAGGAAGTGCTGATCGTTGGCGCCGGCACCGTCGGCGCCTCCCTGATCGAGGCCTTCGGGGCCGGCTTCCCGCAGGCGCAGATCCGGGTCTGGAACCGCACCGGCGCCAAGGTAGAAGAGCTCTGCGCCCAATACCCCGGCACCATGCACGCAGCAGATCTGGAACCGGCGGTGCGCGCCGCCGACATCATCGTCACCTGCACCATGTCGTCCCAGCCGGTGATCAAGGGCGAGTGGCTCCGCCCCGGCCAGCACCTCAACATGATCGGGGCCTACCGCCCCGACATGCGCGAGGCCGACGACGAGGCCCTGAAGCGGGCGCAAATCTACTGCGACAGCTTCGACACCACCCTGGACCACATCGGCGAGTTCAAGATCCCGCTGGCCGCGGGCACCATCCAGCGCAGCGACGTGCTGGCGGATTATTACAGCCTTGGCAAATTCCCCTCCTATGACCCGGCGCAGATCACCCTGTTCAAGAACGGCGGCGGCGCCCATCTCGACCTGATGACCAGCCACCACATCCTGCAGAAGTGGAAGGCCCAGGCATGATCTGGCTGCTGGCCCTCGCCGTTCTGGCCATCGCCCTTGCGCCCTTCCTGCGCGAGCGGCTGCGCAAACCGATGGATGCCAAGGCCCGGCAAACCGCCCCCGGGGCGCTGGCGCAGCTGCCCGGCGGCTGCACCCATTACCGCTGGACCGGCCCCCTGCGCGGCCCCGTCGCGGTCTGCGTGCACGGCCTCACCACGCCGTCTTTCGTCTGGAACGGCATCGCCAAGGGGCTGGGCGCCATGGGCTACCGGGTGCTGACCTACGATCTCTACGGGCGCGGCTACTCGGACCGCCCCTCCGGCCCGCAGGACCGCGCCTTCTTCCTCACCCAGCTGGAGGAGCTGCTGGCGGATCAGGAGGTCGGCGACGATGTCACCCTGATCGGCTATTCCATGGGCGGCGCCATCGCCACCGCCTTTGCCGCTGCTCACCCGGAACGCCTGCGCGAGCTGATCCTGCTGGCGCCGGCCGGCTTCGGCCGCAGCCCGGACCACGTGACCTGGATCATCCGGCATGTTCCCCTGATCGGCGGCTGGCTGATGCACGCGATTTACCCCGCGCTGCACATCCGCGGCACCGAGGCGGAGCGCAGTCTGCCCTCCTCCGTTCCCGGCATTGCCGACCTGCAGCAGCAGGAACTGGGATACCGCGGCTTCATCCCCGCCGTGCTTGCCTCGCTGCGCGGCATCCTGAACGGGGATTTCACCGAAGAACTGCGCAGCCTGCACAAGAAAGGCGTGCCCGCTTTGGCGATCTGGGGCCGGGACGACGCGGTGATCCCGCCCAGCTCTGCCGGCCGCCTGGCCGAACGCGCCCGCTCCGTCCGGCAGGAGGAGATCGCCGGGGCCGGCCACGGGCTGCCCTATACCCACACCGAGGAGGTGCTGGAGATCATTGCGGCAAACCATCGCCGCGGGTTGCTCTGACACCCACGCTGGTGGCTGTTTGCTTCTTCTTTGAAAATTACTCCGGGGTCCGGGGCTGGCCCCGGCTCCTCAGCCCGCCACGCAGCACGCCGCCTGCGTTACGCCGCCACCGGAGCCGCCGCTGCCTGCCCCAGCGGGCGTTCCTTCACCGGCAGATGCACGATGGCGCTGAACGCCCCGACGCCGACCCCGATCCACCAGACCAAAGTGTAATCGCCATAGGCGTCATACATCCGCCCGCCCAGCCACACGCCCAGGAAGCTGCCCAGCTGGTGGCTGAAAAACACGATGCCGTATAGCGTGCCCATGTAGCGCAACCCGTAGATATGCGCGACCAGGCCGGAGGTCAGCGGCACCGTCGCCAGCCACAGCGAGCCCATGGCGACCGAGAAGATGATGACGCTGAGGGGCGTGATCGGGAACAGGATAAAGGCCGCCGCCGCGATCGTCCGCCCGGCATAGATCGCCGCCAGCAGGTATTTCTTGGAATAGCGCTTGCCCAGGTAGCCCGCCAGCAGCGTACCGCCCACATTAGCCGCTCCAATCAGTGAAATCGCCGCCGCGCCCAGCGCCGAGGTGGTGGTGATGCCGATCGAATGCAGCGCCCCGCCGGGCAGGATCGGCCCGCACATCTCGGTAATAAAGGCCGGAAAATGCGCGGTGACAAAAGCCAGCTGATAGCCGCAGCTGAAGAAGCCGAGGAAGATCAGCGTGTAGGACGGGTCCTTGAACGCCTTCCTCAGGATCGCCCCCATGCTCTCTTCCAGTTCCAGCTTCGATGCGGCCTCCGGCGCGCGCATCAGCGGCAGCAGCGCGATCAGCGCCAGCACCACACCGGCAAACAGCAGGAACACCGTCTGCCAGGGCAGGAAGCCCAGCATCCACTCCGCCGTCGGCGCGCCGAAAATCTGCCCGGCGGACCCGGCCGCGGTGACAATCGCCAGCGACATCGAGCGGTTCTCGTCGGAACTGGCGCGCCCGACCACCGCCAGCACCACGCCGAACCCGGTGCCCGCGATGCCAAAGCCCACCAGCCACTCATAGGCCTGCATCTCGAACGGGGTGGTAGACCAGGCGCTCAGCACCAGCCCGGCGGCATAGACAATCGCCCCCATGATGATCGCCTTGCGGTCGCCGATCTTCTCGGCAATGGCGCCGAAGATCGGCTGCCCGATGCCCCAGGCCAGATTCTGGATGGCAATCGCCAAGGAGAACTCCGCACGCAGCCAGCCGAACTCCTCGGCAATCGGGATTTGGAAGACACCAAAGGAGGCGCGCACCGCAAAGCTCGCCATGATGATGATGCAGCCCACGATCAGAACGGGGGTAAACAGCGGCGCGGAACGGTCCATGGGGTCTCTCCTGACAAGCTGCGAAATTTTCAGTGAAATTTGCCAGGTGGTCAAATCAGGATTTTTGCGCGCATCATTAAGAAAATTTGATGTGAAGGGGCCGCACAAACAAATCCGCCTGCTGCCCCGTTCCGACGGGGCAGCAGGCGAACTTCTCTCACGCGGCGTAGAAGGGGGGCGCGTAGGTCACCTCCCCAGACGGGACGCCCGCGGTGAACGCCAGCCTCAAAAAGTACTCCGGCGGCACCCCGGCAAAACGCATACGGTCATCTGCCGCAAAGCCGAACCGGCCGTAATAGGCCGGATCGCCCAGCACCACGCACCCCTTGGCCTGTAATGCCTTGAGACGTTGCAGCCCCTCGCCAATCAAAGCCTGGCCGATGCCCAGCCTCTGGCGGCCGGGCAGGACCGAAACCGGCCCCAGGCCAAACCAGCCCTGGTCCCGGCCTGCGATCAGCACCGGAGAGAAGGCCGCATGGCCGATGATGCTGCCATCGGCCACCGCCACCAGTGAAAGCGTCAGCCTGCCGCTCTCACGCAGCCCGTCTATGATTGCGCCTTCCGTGCCGGAACTATGCACTGCCACAGCAAAAGCGGCCTCAGTGACCCGCCGGATCAGAGCAATGTCTTCTTTTCTTTCCTTGCGGATATCCATGGGATCCTCACGCTGTGCGATTGTTGAGTTGAGGCCTGACAGACCGGCGGCCAAGAGCCGAGATCCGGTACGGGGCCGAATTGCGCGATTCAATCAGCCGTTTGCGGCGCAGTTTGGATACGACTTCCAGGCTGCAGTCTGCCAGCAGCATTCCGTCATGCGTACAGCAATCGACCTGCAACAGCTTGCCATTGGAACCGCGTTCAAAGCGGATCAGCCCGCCCTGAGCCAGCACGTGCAGCACGCGCTGTTCCAGTTTTGAGATATTCATTGATTTACCTGTTCGTGAAACACAGAAAAACCGGCGCCCGGCATTGGTTTGCCTTGGCCCGGTTTGTTGGATCACCCCGGCATACCGGCGATGATCAGTGTTTCAGAACAAGCTCCAACATCTACAATTCCTGCATCAGAGGATTGGCGAACATGTGCCAGATAGGAATTTTCCGCGGCTGGGTCAACGCCCCTCCGCTGCAGTATTCCGGCAGCCGCCTCTATGCCCCGCTTCCCATCCCCCGCGCCCCGCGCTATCCCTGTCCCCATGACCCATTTGAGTGCGCTTTACCGGCAGAAAATCGACGCGGGCGAATTGAAGCCCGACCCGGCCCAGGAAGCCGTGCTTCCGCATTTCGACCGCATCGCCCAAGGCCTGATGGCGCCGCCGGTGAAACGCGGCTTCTTCCGCAAGGCGGAGTTTGAACCGGTCCAGGGGCTCTACCTCTGGGGCGGGGTCGGACGCGGCAAGTCGATGCTGATGGACCTGTTCGTGGACAGCCTCGACGGCATCCCCTCGCGGCGGGTGCATTTCCATGCCTTCATGCAGGAAATCCACGCCAAAATGCATGAGGCCCGCCAGAACGGTGTCGAGGATGCGCTGGCGCCGGTGGCGGCTGAGGTGGCGGAGTCGGTGCGCCTGCTGGCCTTTGACGAGATGCAGATCACCGACATCACCGATGCGATGATCGTGGGCCGCCTGTTCGAGGCGCTGTTTGCCGCCGGCGTCACCGTGATCACCACCTCCAACCGGGTGCCGGGAGACCTCTACAAGAACGGCCTCAACCGGCAGCTGTTCCTGCCCTTCATCGATCTGATCAAGGCGCAGATGGAGGTGCATGAGATGGTCAGCCCCATCGACTACCGCCAGCACCGGCTGACCGGCGCGCAGGTCTATTTCGCCCCGGTGGACGCCGAGGCCCGCGCTCAGATCCGGGCGATCTGGCAGGATCTCACCGGCGGCGGCGATGCCCCGCCGCTGACGCTGGAGGTGAAGGGCCGCGAAGTGACCCTGCCCGCCTTCCGCAACGGGGTGGCGCGGGCCACCTTCTATGACCTCTGCGGCAAGATGCTGGGGCCGGGCGACTACCTCGCCATTGCCGGGGAGGTGAAGGTGCTGATCATGGAGGATATTCCCCGCCTCAGCCGCAACAACTTCAACGAGGCCAAGCGGTTCGTCACCCTGATCGACGCTTTGTATGAGGCCAAGGTGCGGCTGATCTGCTCCGCCGCGGCCCAGCCCGAGATGCTCTATGTCGAGGGCGAGGGCACCTTCGAGTTCGAACGCACCGCCTCCCGCCTGCGCGAGATGCAGGACAAGGACTGGGGAAGCGAAGCCCAATGATCGTCCGCGACACGCCCCGGCGGCGGGAGATCTTCCTGATCCTGAGCGGATCGGTGGTGCCGCGCATCCTGCCCAACATCATCGGCGCCGCGCTCTGGGCGCTGCTGGTGCTGGTGCTGGACCGCTATGTCATTGCGATGCCGCAGATTTCCATCGCCGCGATGGGGGTGTTCGGCCTGTCGCTGTCGCTGTTCCTCAGCTTCCGCAACAACGCCGCCTATGACCGCTGGTGGGAGGCGCGGCGGATCTGGGGCCGCATGGTCTCCGACGTGCGCAGCCTGGCGCAGGAGCTCAGGATCTTTGCGGGCAAGGGCCCGGACGAGGAGTTCATCCTCACCCGCATTCTCGCCTTCCACCACCTGCACCGCGCCCAGCTGCGCGGCGACGAGGTGGCGGAGACCGTCCGCCACTGGGTCGGCGCAGAGGCGGCAGAGGCACTGATGCAAAGGGAAAACAGCCCCAACGCCGCCCTGCGCGACATCGCCGCCCGGCTGAGGGAAATGGCCGAGGACGGCCGCATCGACGGCTTCGGCCAGCGCGCCCTGGCCGAACGGCTGGCCGCCTTCCCCGCCGCCCAGGCCGGGAACGAGCGGCTGCTGACCACGCCGCTGCCCTTCGTCTACTCATTGCTGGTCTGGCGCACCACCTATCTTTACTGCCTGCTGCTGCCCTTTGCCCTCCTGGACAGCGCCGGCTGGTTCGAGCCGCTGGTGGCTGCGGTGGTGGCCTATGTGTTCTTCGGCCTGGCTGAAGTGACGCATGAACTGGAGCACCCGTTCCGCAAACAGGCCAACGCGGTGCCGCTCAGCGCCATGTGCCGGGTGATGGAAATCTCGGTCTGCAACGCGCTGGGGCGCGAGGTGCCGCCCAAGCTGGAGCCGGTGAACTACGTTCTGGATTAGGGGCTGAACAGGTCAGGGGGCGCTGCCCCCTCGGCCCTTGGCCTCACCCCCGGAGTATTTCCGGAAAGATGAATAGCGGCCGCGCCGCGTCAGCGGCGCCTGGCCCAACGGGGTGAGACCGGCAGGTCGAAGCCGGGCGGGAGAACCTCCCCCGCCCATGCTGCAGGGTTCAGCCGTTTTCGCGCAGGATATGGCCCGCCAGATAGAGCGAACCGCAGATCAGAACCCGCGCCTGCGGGTCCTTGGCGGTGATCGCCTGCAGCGCCGCAAGGGTGCTGTCCGCCGTGCCGGCCTCGATGCCCACCGACTTGGCCGCGGCCTCGGTCTCTTCAGCGCTGAGTGTGTTGATCTCATCCGGGATCGAGATCGCGGTCAGGCTGGCCACATGCGGCGCCAGCGGCGCCATGTAGCCGCTCACGTCCTTGGTGTTCAGCATGCCGCAGATCAGATGCGTCGGGCGCTCCGGCAGCTTGGCCAGCACATCCGCCAGCGCCACTCCGGCCGCGGCGTTGTGGCCGCCGTCCAGCCACAGCTCTCCCTCCGGCGCGGCCTCGATCAGCGGGCCGGTTTTCAGCTTCTGCATCCGGGCGGGCCATTCGGCGTACAGCATGGCGGCCTCGCAGGCGGCCTCGTCGGCGCCCAGGTGGCGCAGCGCCGCCAGTGCGGCACCGGCGTTCTGGATCTGATGCGCACCCAGCAGGGCGGGCAGCGGCAGATCCAGCAGGCCGTTTTCATCCTGGAACACCAGCCGGCCGCGCTCCTCGTAGACGTGCCAGTGCTGGCCATAGGCGATCAGCAGCGCGCCAAGGCGGGCGGCGGTGGCCTCAATGACCTCCATCGCCTCTTCCGGCTGCGGGCCGACCACAACCGGCACGCCGCGCTTGATGATGCCCGCCTTCTCCGCAGCGATCTTGGCCAGCGTGTTGCCCAGGAACTGCTCATGGTCGATCGAGATCGGGGTGATCACCGACACCTCGGGGGTGATCACGTTGGTGGCGTCCAGACGCCCGCCCAGGCCGACCTCCAGCAGGGTGTAATCCGCGGGCGTGCGGGAAAACGCCAAGAGACCCGCCACCGTGGTGATCTCGAAATAGGTGATGTTCTCGCCGCCGTTCTTGGCATAGCACTCGTCCAGCACCTCAGTGAGATGCGGCTCGGAGATCAGCTCGCCCGCCAGCCGGATCCGCTCGTGAAAGCGCGCCAGATGCGGCGAGGTGTAGGCGTGAACGCTCTTGCCCATGCCCTCAAGCCCCGCCCGGATCATCGCCTGGGTCGAGCCCTTGCCGTTGGTGCCTGCCAGATGGATCACCGGCGGCAGCTTGTCCTGCGGGTTGTCCAGCGCCGCCAGCAGCCGCCAGACCCGGTCCAGCGTCAGGTCGATGATCTTGGGGTGCAGCGCCATCATGCGGGCGAGGATCGCGTCGGAGGTCTGAGTCATCAGCCTGGTCCTGTTCAGCCGGATTGCCTCAAACGCAAAGGGCAGCGCCCGTCCCGGCGGGGTGGAAGCGAAGCGCCCGCCCCGGTTGGGGCGGGACGGGCGCTGCCCGGCCTTGCGGCCAGGCGGGTCAATTTAAACCGGTTTACTCGGCAGCTTCTTCGCTGGGAGCGCCATCGGCCGGCGCATTTGCGGCTTTGGCGGCGTCTTCCTGCTCCGGCACCGGCAGGTCGCCCACCACCTGCGGCGGCAGGCCCATCAGCATGCGGATGATGGTGATCAGCTCTTCGCGCATCTCGGTGCGCGGGGTCACCCGGTCCAGCATGCCGTGATCCAGCAGGTACTCGGCGCGCTGGAAGCCGTCGGGCAGCTTCTCGCGGATGGTCTGCTCGATCACCCGCGGCCCGGCAAAGCAAATCAGCGCGTTGGGCTCGGCGATATGCACATCGCCCAGCATCGCGTAGGAGGCGGTCACACCGCCGGTGGTCGGATGGGTCAGCACCACGATATAGGGCAGGCCTGCCTCTTTCAGCATCTCCACCGCAACAGTGGTGCGCGGCATCTGCATCAGCGACAGAATGCCTTCCTGCATCCGGGCGCCGCCGGCCGCAGAGAACAGCACCAGCGGGCGCTTCAGCTTCACCGCTTCCTCGGCAGCCGCAATGATCGCATTGCCCACATACATGCCCATCGAGCCGCCCATGTAGGAGAAGTTCTGCGCGGCGGCGATGATCGGGGTGCGGCCGATTTCGCCGGCCGCCACCAGCATCGCGTCTTTCTCGCCGGTCTTCTTCTGCGCCGCCTTGATCCGCTCGGGGTATTTCTTCTGATCCTTGAACTTCAAGGGATCGGCCAGCGGCTCCGGCACCGCGACCTCGGTGAAGACACCGCCGTCGAACAGCGCGGTGAAACGGTCGCGCGGGGTGATGTTCATGTGATGGCCGCAGCTGGTGCAGACGTTCAGATTGTCGCTCAGCTCGCGGTGAAACAGCATGGTGCCGCATTCATCGCATTTCTGCCAAAGGTTCTCGGGCACTTCGCGGCGCGAAAAGATCGAATTGATCTTGGGCCGGACGTAGTTGGTGATCCAGTTCATATTGCTTGCCTCTCCGGGGGCGCGGTTTGTCCCCCAGATAAGCCGCATTTGCCGCAATTGCAATCAGCGGCGTATGGCAAGCCGCGCGCAAAGCCAGCTGACCAGCATCAGCAGGAAATCCACCGCCATCCAGGGCCGCAGCGCCTGCATGTCCGCCAGTTCGAAGGGGATCAGGTACAGCGCCAGCCCGTTCAGGCTGGTGGGAGAGCCGAACAGCAACAGCGCAGTGACGTTGTTGAAGAAATGCACCGCCATCGCAGGCCCCAGCGTGCCGGCCCGGGCGGTCAGATCCGCCATCAGCACCCCGAACAGCCCGGCCCAGGCGGTGATCACCAGCGCATTGTCCCCGGCTTCTGCCGGCAGGTAGTGGCCCAGCGCAAACAGCGCCGAGGGCACCAGCAGCCAGACCGCCGGGTGCCGGAACCGTGCCGCCAGCGCCTGCTGGATATAGCCGCGGAACAGGATCTCTTCCGATCCGGTCTGCACCAGCACCGCGGCAATGGACAGCGGCAGGATTCCCAGCCAGGTCCAGAACGGCAGGTTCCGGGTCATCGGCGGCCCCATGTCGTAGGGCGGCAGCGCCATCAGCAGCAGGCTGAGCCCCAGCAGATACAGGCTGACCCGTCCGAACTGGTGCGCCAGCGGGCGCAGATGGCCGGTCACGGTGGCAAAGCCGCGCTGGTGGAACAGCCGCGCTGCCATCGCCACCCCCAGCGACAGAAAGGCGAAACTGCCCAGCAGCACCAGCATCGCGCCGGGCGTGCTGCCGTCCGCCAGCCCCTGCTGCCAGTCGCCCGGAAACAACCCCGCCAGCATCACCTGCAGCGCTGCCGTCATCGCGAAGCTGACCGATGCCACCAGCACCAGCCCCAGCACCAGGCGCCACAGCGCCGGCCGGATGCGGGCGAACCGCACCAGCGCCTCATGCGCCCTGTAGCTGTGCAAGTCGTGCATAGGTCCTCCGCGCCGCATCAGGATCCGGCGGCAATCCGGCCCACGTTATGCATTGCTGCAACGCCAAGGCAAGGCAGGCACGCCTGCCGGCGGTTCAGTCTTGCCGCCCTGCCCCGCGCTCCGTAATGATTTCTTTAAAAAAACAAGACCGGCAGGACCAGCAGTGACCAGAACAAGCAACGGGAAACCCGTGCCTTTTGCCGCACCGGGCGGAAAGGCGCCCATGCGGCGCGGCGGCGCGGCGGCGGCGATTGTGCTCGCAGCCCTCGCCCTGGCGGGATGCAGCCCGTCTCCCCAGGGCATGCCCTTTGCCTCCCGTACCGCCAGCCAGGCACCGCAGAACGGGGTACAGGTGATGTCCTTCGGCGGCGGCGATGTGCTGCTGGCCGCCCCCGGCGCCTATTGTTTCGACCGCCGCAGCAGCCAGCCCGACAAGGACGGCGGCTTCGCCCTTCTGGCCCATTGCAGCCGCATGGGCCGCCAGAACTGGTTCGGCGCCCGCAATTCGGCTGTGCTCACCGCCTCTATCGGCCCCGCCAAAACTGCCGCCGCCGCACCGCAGGCCGCCGACATCGCCGCCATGTTCCCCGGCGCCACAGTGCTGGAAACCCGCGAGGACCAGCTCTTGCCGCTGGTCAAGCTGGAGTTCCCCGGCGCCGTCGCCGACAGCGCCAGCCCGGTGCACTGGCGCGGCGCCTTCGTGCTCGACCGCCACCTGATCGCGCTGGCGCTTTACGCGCCCGAGGGCAGCCGGGCGCTTGGCAGCCACGGCGCCGCCCTCCTGAACGAGATGACCCACCGCACACTCGAAGCGTCCACCCTGCCATCGCTGGAGACCGCGGCGGCAGCCCCGCACCCCGCTTCCGCGGCACCCGCACCGGGACTGCGCCCGCAGGCGCGTCCGGCTGAGCTGCAGGCACTTGCGGCAGACAGCACAGCCGAGGCAGGCAAAAAACGCGGGCTGCGCCAGCGGATTGCCGGTTTATTTCAATAGCCCCGCCCGGTTACACTGCCGCCAGCCCCGCAGCGGGGCACGACAGGCAAGCAAGACCTATTAACAGGCAAGAGAGAGCACGATGGGCAGGATCATGGACCGGTTGCTTCACCTGCGCAGCCTGCGCCGCTGGCGCGCCGCGGCAGAGGAATCCTCGCGCGCGCCGCTCTCCGAACTGCGCCGCCAGCGCAACCAGGCCCGCCAGCTGCGCACCCATCTGGACCGGCTGATCCACACCGCAGACGGCCGCCTGGCGCTGCCGCAGATCGGCTCTTCCTTCTTTCCGCGCCCGCATGGCACCGACTGGTCCTGGCGCCCTGAAATGTGGCGCGGCCCGCTGCCCGAACGCGGCCTCGCCTCGGTGCCGCCCAAGGCGCGGCTGGGCGATGAGGTGCAGCTGTTCCACGACTGTGCCTTTTCCGAACTGACCCTGCGCCAGCTCAGGAACACCCGCGAGGAGGACCTCGCCCCCTTCGGCCTGCGCATGGATGTGTTCAGGTTCGACGGCTCCTTCCTGTCGCTGGTGATCGACCTGCCGCCCGAGGCCGTGCAGGGCATCACCCGCCAGCACCTCCTGCGCATCGACAGCATCATCGAATCCGAGAAACCGATCGAAATCTTCGCCCGCCTCAACATCCAGCACGGCCCCAACACCGAACAGCTGGTGCGCGAGCTGCCCCAGGACGACAAGAACATCGTGGTGGAATTCGACCTGGCCTATTCCAAGCTGAACGAAAGGCGCATCGAGAAGATCTGGCTCGACCTGATCTTCGAGGCGCCGGACATGAACCAGGTGGTCCTGCGCGACCTGACCTTCTCGCGCCACCGCCGCGCGGCGATCTGAGGAGCCTGCCATGAGTAACCTGACACTGACCAAAATCCGTTTCCGCAACGGCATCTGGGAAGGCAAGATCAGTAATGCCCCCGCCACCGGCGCGCGGCCCGATATCACGGTGATGTTCCAGGATCAGCCGCTCAAGGAAGTGATCCTGACCGAGGGCCAGAAAGACGGCGACTGGCTGGTGGCCGTGCCTGTGCCGCCGGAGGCCGTGGCCGACGGGGTGCAGACCTTCGTGATTTTCGATGCCTCAGACAGCACCCGGCTGGGCGATTTCACCCTGATCGCCGGGGAGGCGGTGGCGGACGACCTGCGCGCCGAGGTCGAGCTGCTGCGCGCCGAGCTCGACATGCTGAAACGCGCCTTCCGCCGCCACTGCCTGGAAACGATGTAGGGGCCTGACCCTAAGTGCTTACTCCAGCGCCTGGAAATGCTCCGCCAGCACCTGCATCAGCCTTGCATGCGGGATCGGGCCGTAGCTGCAGCGCGCAACACCCGCCTGCCGCGCGGTCTCCAGCGTGATGCCGCGCATCATCGTGTTGACCGGCAGGGAAGAGCCCTCGCAGACCCGCGCAATCAGATCGGGATCGGTCAGCCCCGGCACAAAGAACCCGTTGCCGCCGGCCTCGGTATAAGCCGCCGCACGCTCCAGCGCCTCCGGCAGCAGGCCCGCGTGTTTTGAGGCATCTTTTTCCTTCAGAAACAGATCGGTGCGCGCGTTGACGAAGATATCCGCATGGGCCGCCCGCACCGCGGCCACACGGCGGGCCTGCTCTTCGATGCCGTAAAGGCCGTCACCGCCGACCACCTGGTCCTCGAAATTGAGCCCCACCGCGCCGGTCTCCGCCAGCCGGGTCACATTGGCACTCAGCTGTTCCGCCTCGCGGGCATAGCCGCCCTCGAAATCAATCGTCACCGGCAGCTCCGTCGCCGCCACGATGCGTTCCGCATTGCCCAGCACGAACTCCAGCGGCACCTGCTCGCCGTCCGGGAACCCCTGCGCCGCCGCCACCGGGAAGCTGCCGGTCGCCAATGCCGATGCCCCTGCCCCGGCAATCGCCCTGGCGCTGCCCGCGTCCCAGATGTTGTAGAGCACAACCGGGTTGCCCGGCTGGTGCAGCGCCGCAAACGCCTTGGCGCGGTCGGAATATGTCATGCAGAAATCCTCTGTCTGTAGCCTGTTTCAATTTCAATAAGCCGCTGCTTGCGCCAAAGGCCCCCGCCATAGCCGGTCAGCGCGCCGTCAGCTGCAATCACCCTATGGCAGGGCACTACCAGTGCCAGCTGATTTGCGCCGTTTGCGCGCGCAACTGCGCGCGTGGCCGAGGCGCGGCCCAGCTCCCGCGCGATCTGCGAATAGCTGCGCGTCTCGCCTGCCGGGATGGTCAGCAGGTAACGCCAGACCTCGCGCTCGAACCCGGTGCCGTGCAGCGCCAGCGGGGTCCGGAAATCCGCGCCTTCCCCGGCAAAGAAGTGGCGCAGCTCCTCCGCGATCTGCTCCGTCGGTGCCGGGCGGCCAAAGCCCAGCCCCCCGGGTTGCGCCTTTTGCAGCTTCGCCACCTCCCGCGGCAGCGCCTTGCGGTCGGCAAATTCCAACAGATGCAGCTGGTGGGCGCAGCTGATCGCAATCATCGCTCCCAGCGGCGTGTCGATCCAGTCCGCCAAGAGCAGCGCATCCTTGCGGAACGCCCCCGGCGCAATCCCCACCAGTTTGGCGAATGCCACGCGGAAGGCGCTGGCGCTTTCGAAACCGGCATCAATCTGCGCCGCGATCACCGGCTCGCCGGCCTTCAGCGCGGTGAACCCCTCGCGCAGGCGGCGCTGCCGCGCCATCTCCAAGAAGGTCATGCCGAAATGCCGCTTGAACGCGCGCCGCACGGTGGAGGCATCCAGCCCCAGCCGCAGCAGGTCGCCCTCGCCCCAGCGGTAGGCAGGCCGTTCCTCCAGCCGCGCCAGCAGGTCCTGCACCATCGGGTCATCGCCGGCCGCAGCCGCCAAAGGCTTGCAGCGCTTGCAGGCGCGGAACCCCGCCTCGATGCACTCGCCCGGCGTGGCATGGAACCGGCAGTTCTCGAACTTGGGTTTGCGCGCCGGGCAGGTCAGGCGGCAGAAAATGCCGGTGGAGGTCACACAGACATAGGCGCGCCCTTCATAAGCGGCGTCACGGTCTAGCAGCGCTTGATAAAGCGTGCGGGAATCAGGCAGGTCAAACATCATGGGCGGAGCATAGACCAGCCTGCCCCGTCAGTACGCCGGATATCGGGCGTTGATTTTCGAATCCCGTTGATCTGCCCGGACGTCACGCCCGGCGAACCACTGCCGTCGCCGCCTGTCCAAGGATGAAAACCCCGGCGCCGCCGATGATGGCACCTGCCAGCCGGTTCAGCTTTTGCAGGGCCTCAGCCCGCGTCATCATTGTCCGCGCGCCCGAGGCCAGCAGCGCATAGGGCAGCAGCGTCACGAACAGCACCGCAACGGTCAGCACGCTCAGCGCGGCCCATTGCGACAGGCCCACCGCCCCCAGGTCAATGACGGTGGGCAGCAGCGCGAGGTAGAAGATGATCGTCTTGGGGTTGCCCAGCGTCAGCGCAAAGCCCGACAGGAACGTCTTCAGCCCGCGGCGGCTGCCGGCCTTGCGCACATGGGTAAGGCCTGCCTCGTTGCGCCAGAATTTGCTGGCGAGGTAAACCAGATACAGGCCGCCCAGCACCTTGATCGCCAGCAGCGCGCCCGAGAACAGTTGCGCGATCGCGGCCAGGCCTGCAATCGCGATGGTCAGGTAAACCACATCGCCCAGCGCAATGCCTGCCAAAAAGAACAGCGACACCTGCAGGCCGTTACCAAGCGATTGCCCGACCAGGCCCGCCACCCCCGGACCGGGAATGACAGCCGCGATGGACAGAGCGACTGAATAGGCGATGAGCGGGGCTAATAGATCCATTAGAGCAATCCTGAATGCAAGTTCCGCGCGACACTACCAAGGCTTTTGCGTCTGACAAGCCGGAAAAGGCATGGCGGCAGAAATGGCTTTCGGCGGGCTGCCCCCGCGGGTGTTGCGCACCCACCGTACGCCCCCTTCACGCGATCCTCATTTCCATATGCCAGACTGCCCTCTGATCGATCCCCCGCCATGGCTCCGCGCATGGGCCATGTTACGAGGCGCAGGCATCTGTGGAGCTGCCTGCGCGACACCCCGGAGACCGGCCCTGATAAAAAGGGGGTCGTCCAGGATATCCTGTCCGAGCAGACCCCCCGTGGGGTCTGTCCACCTCCACCCGGCGGCGCCGCCCCCTTAACTGGGACACCGCGCTTAAACGGCACAGCAACCACCCCCGCCAGACCCGGCGGCACAGCAACAATGAAAAAGGCCGCCCAACCGGACGGCCCCTTCATGATGCGTGCGTGCGCGGGCCTTACTTCGGCCCGAGCGCCACCATGCCTTTCAGGATGTCGATGGCATAGGCCAGCTGGTAGTCCTGCTCGCGCAGTTCCGCGGCCTTCTCGGCCTTTTCGCGCTCTTCCTCGATCTGGCGGATTTCATCCTCGCTCAGGGAATCGTTGTTCAGGCTGCCGCGCAGGTCCGCTTCCGAACGCGACCGGCGGGCGGGCGAATCGTCCTCGTCATCAGCCGCCGCGGTCCGGCGGGGCTGCGCCACCACGATGTCGGGCGAAACTCCCAGCGCCTGGATCGAGCGCCCCGACGGCGTGTAATAGCGCGCGGTGGTCAGGCGCATCGCGCCCTCGCCCTTCAGCGGCATGACGGTCTGGACCGAGCCCTTGCCGAACGACTTGGTGCCCACCACGATGGCGCGGCGGTGGTCCTGCAAGGCGCCCGCGACGATTTCCGACGCCGACGCCGAGCCGCCGTTGATCAGCACCACGATCGGCTTGCCCTCTGCCAGATCACCCGGCGTCGCGTTGAACCGCTCGCCGTCTTCCGGATCGCGGCCGCGGGTGGAGACGATCTCACCCGACTCCAGGAAGCTGTCGGCCACCTTGATCGCCTGGGTCAGCAGCCCGCCCGGGTTGTTGCGCAGGTCCAGCACGATGCCGTTGACACTGTCCATGCCGCCGGCTTCCTCGATCTGCTTCTTCAGGTTTTCCTCGAGGTTCGGCGTGGTCTGGTCGTTGAAGGTGGTGATCCGCATCACCACGGTATCGCCTTCGGTGCGGGCCCGCACCGCGGTCAGCTTGATGGTGTCGCGGATGATCGAGACGTCGAACGGCTCTGCCTCGCCCTCGCGCACCACGGTGATCACGATCTCGGAGCCGACCGGCCCGCGCATCAGTTCCACCGCCTCGTCCAGCGACAGGCCCAGCACGCTTTCGCCATCGACATGGGTGATGAAATCGCCGGCTTCCATCCCGGCCTCATCCGCCGGGGTGCCGTCGATGGGGGAGACGACTTTGACAAAGCCCTCTTCCTGGGTGACCTCGATCCCCAGGCCGCCGAATTCGCCGCGGGTCTGCACCCGCATCTTGCTGGCATCATCCGGCGACAGGTAGCTGGAATGCGGGTCCAGGGACGCCAGCATGCCGCCGATGGCCGCCTCGATCAGCTCCTTCTCGTCGACTTCCTCGACATACTGCGCCCGGATGCGCTCGAAAATATCGCCGAACAGGTCCAGCTGCTCATAGACGTTTGCCTCGCGCACGCCCTCCTGCGCCAGCAAGGGGCCTGCCACATAGGTTGTCGCGACGATCCCTGCCAGCGTGCCGCCAATGGCGGCCATCGCAAATTTTTTCATCAAGCCTTCATCCACCTTTTCCAGTGCGGAACCATGTTTCCGGGTCCACCGGGCTGTTGTCCATTCTCACTTCTATATAGAGCGTTTCTGTCCGGTCAGTTCCACCCCCTTCACCGCTTGTTGACAGGATTGCGTCCGGTTTCGGGTTTTCTCCGCTCATCAATCCGACCGGCGTGCCCTCGGGGATCACCTGCCCCGCCTCGCCGAACACCTCGGCCAGGCCCGACAGCACAAACAGCGTGTCCGGCTGCGGCTCCAGAATCACCACATTGCCCAGATCCAGAAGCGGCCCGCGGTAGCGGATGGTGGCCGCCGTGGGCGATGTCACCAGCGCCCGGGGACGGGCGGCGACCAGCAGGCCCGGGCGGGCAATGCCCGCGGCATCGCGCTCGCCATAGCCGCGCAGCACCAGCCCCTCGACCGGCAAGGGCAGCGTGCCGCGCAATCCGCTGATGTCGGCCTCGCTGGCAGCAATCCCGCCGCCGGCGATCTCGGCCAGACCGTCGGCAAAGCCCGACAGCGTCTCGGTTGAGGAGATCAGGATGGCGGTGCGCACCGGGTCCTCGGTGAAGCGTTTCGGCAGGGTGGTGCGGTCGGCAATGGCGGTGGACAGCTGCACCCGCGCGCTTTGCACACCGGCCAGCCCCTCCTCCAGCGTCTTCGCCGCATTCTGCTGCAGCAGCCGCAGGCTCTGCACCTCGTCCAGATCCGCCTTCAGCATCTGCGCCCGCGCCTGCAGCGCCGGCGTCACTTCGGCCAGCATCATCGCAGACCGCGCAGCGCCCAACGGCCCGGAGGGATGCACCATCAGAACCGGCGGCGGCGAGGTTTCAATGGTCTGGATGACCCCCAAGAGGCCCGAGACTTCTTCCTGCCGCGCCGCCAGCTGGGCGCTCAGCTGCCCCTCGCGACGCGCCACCCGGCGCAGGCCGTCGCGCATGGCAGCCAGCCCCGCCTCATAGGCCTGCACGGTGGAGGTCAGCGCCTTCACCCGGTCGCGGGAGCTGTCAGCATCCTGCAGCTTGACAGAGGCCGCTTCCAGCTGCTCCGCCGCGTCGCGCGCGGCGTCCGCCGGGTCCGCCGCCGCCTGCAGCGGCGCGGCCAGCAGGGCCAGCAGCACAAGGCCCGCGCGCCGGATCATGACAGCAGGCTCTCCCCGGTCATCTCGGCCGGCTTCTCCAGCCCCATCAGTTCCAGGATGGTCGGTGCCAGATCAGCCAGGCGCCCATCGCGCAGTGTCGCACCTTCGGGTCCGCCGACCAATGCCACCGGCACCAGGTTCAGCGTATGCGCGGTGTGGGCGCCTCCGGACACCGGGTCCACCATCACCTCGCAGTTGCCGTGGTCGGCGGTGAAGATCATCGCGCCGCCCGCCTTCTCCAGCGCCGCCACCACCCGGGCCAGCCCCCGGTCCACCGCCTCGCAGGCGCGGATCGCCGCCTTCAGATCGCCGGTGTGGCCAACCATGTCGGGGTTGGCGTAATTGGTCACAATCAGGTCATAGCCCGCCTCGATCGCCTCGACGAATTTCTCCGTCACCTCCGGCGCGCTCATCTCCGGCTGCAAGTCATAAGTCGCCACGTTCGGCGACTTCGGCATATAGCGGTCCTCGCCCTCCTCCGGCTCTTCCTTGCCGCCGTTGAGGAAGAAGGTCACATGCGGGTATTTCTCGGTCTCGGCCAGACGGAACTGGGTCTTGCCGTGCTTGGCAACCCAGGCGCCCAGGGTGTTGACGATCGCCGCCTTGGGATAGGCGGTGGTCATGTAGTCATTGTGGCTGTCGGAATATTCCACCATGCCCAGGAGCGCCGCCAGTTTCGGGCGGGTGCCGGTGTCGAACTCAGCAAAGCCCGGCTCGCCGATGGCGCGCAGGATCTCCCGCGCCCGGTCGGCGCGGAAATTGAGGCAGAAGAACCCGTCGCCGTCCTTCACGCCCTCATAGCCTTGCAGCACGGTGGCGCCGATGAACTCGTCGGTTTCCGACTGGTTATAGGCATGGTCCACCGCGCCATGGGCGGTCTGCCCGGGGCGGCCCTTGGCGTGGATCATCGCGTCATAGGCCTCGCTGACCCGGCCCCAGCGGTTGTCGCGGTCCATCGCGAAATAGCGGCCGGTGACGGTGGCAATCCGCACGCCTTCGGGCAGCCGCTCCTCCAGCCGCCGGAAGTGGCGGAAGGCCGATTTCGGCGCCACGTCGCGGCCGTCGGTGATTGCATGCAGCCAGACCGGCACGCCGGCCTCATGGATCGCCTTCACCGCCGCCAGGATGTGGTTGATATGCCCGTGCACGCCGCCGTCCGAGACCAGCCCCATCAGATGCGCCGCGCCGCCGGTTTCCTTCAGCCGCTCGATGAAATCCAGAAGCGCCGCGTTTTCGAAGAACGACCCCTCCTCGATCGCCAGGTCGATCTGGCCCAGGTCCATCGCCACCACCCGGCCCGCGCCGATGTTGGTGTGGCCGACCTCGGAGTTGCCCATCTGCCCGGTCGGCAGCCCCACATCCGGCCCGTGGGTGATCAGTTTCGCTGCCGGCCCTTTGGCCATGATCGCATCAAAGGTTGGTGTCTGCGCCAGGTAGGGCGCGTTTGCCTTGCCAGGCTCGCCGCTGCCCCAGCCGTCAAGAATGCACAGGACAACGGGTTTGGGTGCGGTCATGGATCATCTCCGGGGCAAGGAAAGCTTCGCAAGCCTTCTAACGCCTTGCCGCGCCGGGGTGAACCGGCTTTCCTGCCACAGTTGGCGTTATCACGGCGCGGTACCCCAGCAACGCCGCTTCATCTTTCCCCAAATACTCATTTCCACGCTGCCCCTTGAGTCGCCGCCGATGTTCTGCGGCCCCTGCCCGCTTCTTCTTTGCCCAAATACTCAACTCCCCGGCCCGCCCTCCGCGCCGCCACTCCTGTTCTGCGGCGTCAGCAAATGCCGGATCAGCGCCACCGGATGGGCGCGCAGCGACAGGCGCATGGCGACGTAATCCTCCACCACCTCCTCGCCCAGGCCCATCTGCGGCAGGTCCGCCTCCGGCTCACAGATCGCCTCGCCGTCCAGTTCGCGGGCAAACAGCGGCAGGGGCTTGCGGGCGGTGATCGCCTTGGCCGCCCACAAGGCCTCGCGTCGGCTGAGCCCCAGCGCGGCAAAGGCATCCGCCTCGGCCAGCCGCTCGATCACCGGCGGTGCCAGCCCTGCCTTGCGCCAGACGTCCTCGACCTCGTGGTAGCCGTTGCCGCGCGCCGCCGTCAGCCAGGCGGCATCCTCGTCGCGCAGCCCCTTGATCTGGCGGAACCCCAGCCGCAGCGCCAGCCCGCCCTGGCCATCCGGCTCCATCACGTTGTCCCAGTAGGAGTTATTGATGCAGACCGGCCGCACCTCGACCCCATGCGCGCGGGCATCCCGCACGATCTGGGCGGGCGCGTAGAACCCCATCGGCTGCGAGTTCAAAAGCGCGCAGGCAAAGATGCCCGGATGGTGGCATTTGATCCAAGCGGAGGCATAGACCAAGAGCGCGAAACTGGCGGCGTGGCTTTCCGGGAAGCCGTATGAGCCAAAACCCTCGATCTGGGAAAAACAGCGCTCGGAGAACTCCGTGTCATAGCCGTTCTTTGCCATGCCGCGCAGAAACAGGCTGCGGAATTCACTGACGCTGCCGTGTTTCTTGAACGTCGCGAGCGAGCGCCGCAGCCGGTCGGCCTGCTCGGGCGAAAACCCGGCGCCGACGATGGCGATCTGCATCGCCTGCTCCTGGAACAGCGGCACGCCAAGGGTCTTGCCCAGCACCTCGCCCAGCGCGTCGGAGGGGAAATGCACCGGCTCCTCCTTGTTGCGGCGGCGGATGTAGGGGTGCACCATGTCGCCCTGGATCGGGCCGGGGCGGACGATGGCCACCTCGATCACCAGGTCATAGAAACAGCGCGGCCGCATCCTGGGCAGGAAGTTCATCTGCGCCCGGCTTTCGACCTGGAACACCCCGATGCTGTCGGCGCGGCACAGCATGTTGTAGACCTCGGGGTCCTCTGGCGGCAGGGTGGCGAGGCTGTAGTCCAGCTGGTGGTGCTGCTGCATCAGGTCAAACGCCTTGCGGATGCAGGTGAGCATGCCCAGGGACAGCACATCGACCTTGAGAATGCCCAGCGTGTCGATGTCGTCCTTGTCCCAGCAGATCACCGTGCGCCCCTCCATGGTGGCATTCTCGATCGGGACCAGTTCATCCAAACGGCCTTGGGTGATGATAAAGCCGCCCACATGCTGTGACAGATGCCGGGGGAAGCCGATGATCTGCTCCACCAGCTGCAGGGTCAGCTGCAGGCGGCGGCTGTTCGGGTCCAGCCCGATCTCGCGCATCCGCTCGGCCTCCACCCCCTTGGCACTGAAGAAGCCCCAGAGCTGCGAGGACATCGCCGAGATCGTGTCCTCGGTCAGGCCCATGGCGCGGCCCACCTCGCGGATGGCCCGCTTGCCGCGGTAGTGGATCACCGTGGCGCAGAGGCCCGCGCGGTGGCGGCCGTAGCGCTCGTAGATCCACTGAATCACCTCCTCGCGCCGCTCGTGCTCGAAATCGACGTCGATGTCGGGCGGCTCGTCGCGGGCTTCGCTGACGAAACGCTCGAACACCATGGTGCCCAGTTCCGGGCTGACGGAGGTGACGCCCAGGCAGTAGCAGACCACCGAATTGGCAGCGGACCCCCGCCCCTGGCACAGGATGCCGCGGGAGCGGGCAAAGGCGACGATGTCGCGCACGGTGAGGAAATAGGGATCGTACTTCAGCTTGGCGATCAGGGCGAGCTCATGCTCCAAGAGCGTCCGCACCCGCTGCGGCGCGCCGCCGGGGTAGCGCCAGCTGAGACCCTCCTCGGCGAGCCTGCGCAGGCGCTGCGGCGGGGTTTCCTGCGCGCTGCCCTCGTCCGGGTAGTCATAGCGCAGCTCATCCAGTGAGAAGGTGAGCTGGTCCGCCAGCCGGGCGGCATTGTCGACGGCTTCCTCGTGGCCGCGGAACAGGCGGCGCATTTCGCGTTCCGAGCGCAGCCGCTGCTCGCCGTTGGCCATGGCGGCGCGGCCCAGGGTTTCGACCTTGCGGCGCAGGCGGATCGCAGTCAGCACATCGCCCAGGCGGCGGCGGCTGCCGTGGTGCATCCGCGGCGCGGCGCTGGCCAAGGGGGGCAGGTTCAGCTGTTTTGCCAGCTCCGCCAGCTGCGCAAAGCGCGCCCGGTCGCCGCCGTCATAGGCGGGCGCCATCAGCAGGTGCATGCGGGGGCCAAAGCGGCGCGTCAGCGCGTCCATATGCGGTGCCCATCCATCCGCGCCGCGCGGGTCCTGTCCCGCCTGCGGCAGCAGGAGCAGGTGGAGGCCGTCCGCAAACTCCAGAAGGTCGGCGAGGTGCAGAATGCAGCTGCCCTTCTCCGCCCTCAGCCGCCCGGTGGACAGCAGCCGGGTCAGGCTGCCCCAGCCGGTGCGGTTCACGGGCAGCGCGATCACCTCCGGCGCGTCGGTGAATATCAGCTTTGCCGCCGGGATCAGCCGCACGGTGTCATAGACCGGGAAAGAGGCGGGCTGCGGAATATCTGCGGGGCGCGGCGGGCCGATCGGCGTGTGCGTGCGGTCCCAGGCCAGCCGCTCGCGCACCCGGCGGGCAATGTCGCGGCATTCCGCATGGGCGCGCACGATGCCCGCCACCGAGTTTTCATCGGCAATGGCGACCGCCGCGATCCCCAGCTCCAGCGCACGGGCCGCATACTCCTCGGGATGGGAGGCCCCGGTGAGGAAGGTGAAGTTCGAGAGGCAGGCGAATTCGGCGAACATGAGTCGCATGATATTCCCGTTTTGTTCCCATGTGGAGTCCTGCGGGATTGCGGTGCTGCGCCGTGCGCCAGCGCGGCGCCACGCCCAACCGCCGCAGGGCATTTTCAATGCCTGCACGGCGGGCGGGAGGGCTTTGTTTCGAGCCCTCTGCGGGATGCGCACGATCCGGGTCGATTGCGGCGGAACGGATCGGGCAGGGTGCTGGCAGCAAAGGAGAAACCCCATGACCAAGATCACCGCCCTGCCCACAGATATTGCCCGCGCCCTGCAGGATGGCGGCGCCGACGCCCACGGCCAGATGCCGGAGCGCTCGGTCTCGGACGGCGGCAAGAACCCCTGCCGCCACTGCCTGCACTACATCCCCGTAGGCAAGGGCATGCTGATCCTGGCCCACCGCCCCTTCCCCGAGGCGCAGCCCTATGCCGAGACCGGGCCGATCTTCCTGTGCGCGGATCATTGCGCGCGGCATGACGGCGAGGCGGTGCCGGAGGCCCTGAAAGGCTCCCCCGATTACCTGATCAAGGGCTACAGCGCCGATCACCGGATCGTTTACGGCACCGGCATCGTGATCCCGCAGGCGGAGATGATGGGGCAGGCGGAAGCGATTTTCGGGGATGAGCGGGTCAGCTACATCCACATCCGGTCGTCGCGCAACAACTGCTACCAGGCGCGGATCGACCGGGGGTAGAACCAGAGGATTGGCTTCAGACTGAAAGCCCCCAGCCGCAGACGGCTCCGTTAATACCCCGCCAGCCTAACGGACCGCAGGCACATTCAAAATCGCCTATGACCCTCCTTGCAGTACAATCCCATATTGCAAGGACGGCGGCACCACACAGAAAGCAGACATGCATCCAGTATGCAGCGGACGGCTGCTCCGAGCCTGAAGCGGACAGGCTTGTTGACCGGAAGTACAGTGCAGTTGTAGCAATCATTTCGGAAGCGGCAGCGGGCAGATAGTGACTCAAAGAATGGATATCGAACAGGTTCGAAGCGAAACACCCGGTATTGCAAACAGTGTTCATCTGCTGGCCTCGGGTTCCGCATTGATGCCACGGCCGGTTGTCGACGCTGTCATGAATCATACGCTTCTGGAAGCGCAGATCGGCGGTTATGAGGCGCAGGCGAAAAGGGCGGACGCCCTAGACGGTGTCTATCAGTCTGTCGCCCAGCACATTGGCTCAAAAACCCGCGAAATTGCGCTTATGGAGAATGCAACCGTCGCATGGTGTCATGCGTTTTACGCGCTTCCGTTGAAAGCGAAAACGCGCATTCTGACCTGCGAGGCCGAGTATGCGGCAAACTACGTTGCTTTTCTCCAGCGGGCAAAAAGGGACGACCTGACGATCGAAGTTGTCCCGTCGGACGAAACGGGCGCGTTGGATCTCGACGCATTGGAAGCGGCCATGGATGAGGATGTCGGGTTGATTGCCATCACCTGGGTTCCCACCAATGGGGGTCTGGTCAACCCGGCAGCCGATGTCGGCAGGATTGCGAAAAAATACGGTGTCCCTTTCCTGTTGGACGCCTGCCAGGCAGCTGGCCAAATGCGGATTGATGTCAATGAGCTGGGCTGCGATTTCCTGTCAGCAACCGGTCGCAAGTTCCTGCGAGGGCCGCGTGGAACGGGGTTCCTGTATGTCCGTGAACAATGGCTGGAAACGCTGGAACCGGCGATGATCGACCACTTCGGCGCTCCTTGGGTCGCAATTGACGAATACGCGCTGCGCGATGACGCGCGCCGTTTCGAGACATGGGAGAACTCCTACGCATTGCGCGCGGGGCTTGGTGCCGCTTTCGACTACGCGGAATCCGTTGGCATTGAGGCCATCGAAGCCCGTGTCGCCAGTCTCTCCAAACGCTGCCGCACGCTGCTCAACGCAAATCCGTCCATCCAGTTGCGCGACATCGGCCTGCATCAAAGCGGTATTGTCAGCTTCACAGTGGATGGGGCGGAGCCTGAAAAAATCGTCCGCATGATGGTAGAGGCCGGTTTTGTCATCGGCTCTTCTCCGGCTTCCAGTACCCGTATAGATGCGGAGCGGCGGAACCTACCCACTGTTCTGCGTATAGCCCCGCACTACTACAACACTGAAGAGGAGATTGACCGGGCGATCGGGCAACTGGAGTCATTCCTGTAAGACTGACGCGTTTCAATAGCATTCGCCTTTTCGGATGCCGTCTTTGTCCCGCATCAGTCACCGGGCAGAGGTGCCTCCCCCTCACCCCGCCTTGGTCAGTGCCAGGAACACATCCTCCAGATCCGCCTCTTCGGTCTTCACATCGCGGATCGAAATTCCAGCGGCGTGGACCGCGGCCAGCACGTCTTCGGCGCTGGTGGCCTGGCTGCGGTAGCGCAGGGCGACGGCGCCGTCTTCGCGCAGTTCGGCCTCGATGCCCGCGCCCTGCGGCAGTGCTGTGACCGGCACCGCAGGCTGCACCACCATCGTCTTGGCATCGAGCCGCCCCAGCAGGCTGGCCTTGCTGTCCCGCGCCACCACCTCGCCCTGATTGATGATGGCGATCTCGTCGCACATCTCCTCGGCCTCCTCCAGGTAATGGGTGGTGAGGATAATGGTCATGCCCTGCGCGTTCAGCTTGCGGATGTTCTCCCACAGCATCTGGCGCAGCTCGATGTCGACGCCCGCGGTGGGTTCGTCCAGCACCAGGACGCTCGGGCGGTGGACCAGCGCCTTGCCCAGAAGAAGCCGCCGGCGCATGCCGCCGCTCAGCGTCCGCGCATAGGCCTCCGCCTTGTCCGTGAGCCCGATCATCCGCAGGATCTCGTCGCTGTGGCGCTCGTGCTTGGGCACGCCGTAGAGGCCCGCCTGCACCTCCAGAGCGCCGCGCGGGGTGAAGAAGGGATCCAGGTTCAGCTCCTGCGGCATCACCCCGATGGCGGCCCGGCTCTGGCGCGGGTTTTCATCCTGGTCGAAGCCCCAGATCGACACCTTGCCGGAGGTCTTGCGCACCAGCCCTGCCAGGATGTTGATCATCGTCGACTTGCCCGCGCCGTTCGGCCCCAAGAGGCCGAAGACCGAGCCGCGCGGCACCGTCAGGTCGACACCCTTCAGCGCGTGTTTCTCAGGCTGCCCCCCGTGGCCGCCATAGATTTTCCGCAAAGCCTCGATACGGATTGCATCGCCTGTCATCGCCGCTCTTGCCCCCGGTTTTTCCTTGGCTCATAAAAGCGCCTAGCCGAAAAGTGAAAGGACTGCCAGCCATGACCATCGAAGCGCCGGAAACCAGGACCGTGAACAGCCGCAAGGTGGCCTGCGACGGCAGCGAGGGCGCGCTGGGGCATCCGCGGGTCTATCTGCAGATCCCGGAAGGGCAGGATTGGGTCGAATGCCCCTATTGCGACTGCAAGTTCATCTACGAGGACGCGGCCAAGGCGGCGGAGTGATCCAGGCTTCTGGCCTCTGTGCCGGCGGCATGGGCTGCGGCTGATGGCACAGCTTCTGATCGTCTATCACTCGCGCACCGGCGGCAGCCGCCAGATGGCGGAGGCCGCGTTTGACGCCGCGCGGGCTGAGACGGACACCATTCTGAAACGAGCTGAGGACACCGGGCCGGAGGATCTGCTGGCGGCGGACGGCTATGTCTTCTGCGCGCCGGAAAACCTGGCGGCGCTGTCCGGCCAGATGAAGGAATTCTTCGACCGCTGCTATTACCCGGTTCTGGGGCGCCTCAACGGGCGGCCCTATGCGCAGATGGTCTGCGCCGGCTCGGACGGCGAGAACGCGGCGCGGCAGTGCGCCCGGATTGCCACCGGCTGGCGGCTGAAGGAGGTGCAGGTGCCGCTGATTATCTGCACCCATGCGCAGACGCCGGAGGCGATCCTGGCGGAGAAGGTGATCCCGGAGGAGGAGCTGGAGGTCTGCCGCGAGCTGGGGCAAGCCCTGGGCGCGGGGCTGGCGATGGGGGTGTTTTGAACGGAGCACACTTACCTTTGGCTGTGGCCGACAGCGAGACCGTGATCAGCCGTAGATCCGGGGATCCTGCAAATAGACCGCATCAAAGATTGCAAATGCGATCGCGGCCATCTCGGTTCCAACCACGTTTTCACGATCAAAAGCGCTGGCAGCCAATCCACTTTTTGCAGACGGGCGGCTGCCTGCATCGATAACCATAACACCCGGGCCGTCTTCATTCTCAAAATGCATCAGAGAAACGATAACGCGGTCAGCAGGGGATGCGCCCTCCCCCCAAGGTCCGATGATGAAGTCATAGTTGGCGGGGTGGCTATCAAGCCCGACGCCAGTCGTCCAATGCACATAATAGCTGGCCACCGTGCCTGCCGGTGAATGAACAAAACCCCAAGCCAAACGGGTTTCCTTGCCGCAACAACTGCAGTCTCCGCTGCTTTGGCCCAGCGGCTCCACTTCGTATTCAGTTTTCCCATCGGCGTCCTGCATAAACCTCCTCTACCTGTGGCTGAGCTGTGCGTCCAGTTTCTCTTGTGCGCACAGCTCCGCCCCCGCCCCAAACTCCAATTGCCCTTCCCTGCCGGATCACCGATAACCGGGAAACAGAACACGAACGGATTTCCAACGGGAGCGCGGCGCACAATGAGCGGGACAACATTCGGCAAGGGCTGCCATTTGCATCTGATCGACGGCTCGGCCTTCATCTTCCGCGCCTATCACGCGCTGCCGCCGCTCACCCGCAAATCCGACGGGCTGCCCATCGGTGCGGTGGCGGGCTTCTGCAACATGCTGTTCAAGCAGGTCGAGGACAACAAGGGCCCGGATGCGCCGACCCATGTGGCGGTGATTTTCGACTATTCCGGCAAGTCGTTCCGCAACGAGATGTATGATCTCTACAAGGCCAACCGCCCGCCGGCGCCGGAGGATCTGGTGCCGCAGTTCCCGCTGACCCGCGAGGCGACAAAGGCGTTCAACATCGCCTGCAAGGAGATCGAGGGGTTTGAGGCCGATGACATCATCGCAACGCTGGCGCATCAGGCGCGCGATGCCGGCGGGCGGGTGACCATCATCTCCTCCGACAAGGACCTGATGCAGCTGGTCGGCGGCGGCGTCGAGATGCTGGACGCAATGAAGAACAAGCGCATCGACAGCGACGGCGTGGTGGAGAAATTCGGCGTCGGCCCCGACCGGGTGGTGGATGTGCAGGCGCTGGCGGGCGACAGCGTCGACAACGTGCCGGGGGCGCCGGGGATCGGGATCAAGACCGCCGCCCTGCTGATCAACGAATATGGCTCGCTGGAGGAGCTGCTGGACCGGGCGGAAGAGATCAAACAGCCCAAGCGCCGCCAGACCCTGATCGAGAAGCGGGACCAGATCGAGCTCAGCAAGAAGCTGGTGCAGCTGGACTGCAACATGGAGCTGGACTTCACCCTGGATGATCTGGAGGTGAGGGAGCCGGATGCGGAGACCCTGCTGACCTTCCTGAGCGAAATGGAATTCCGCACCCTGTCGAAGCGCATGGCCGACCGGCTGGGCATGGAGGCGCCTGCGATCCCGGAAGAGCCGGAAGCGGCAGCGGTGTCCGCGGCGGCGGAGGCGCCGGAAGCGGTGCCGTTCGACAAGGAAAAATACGAATGCGTCCGCGATGCCGCGGCGCTGCAGATCTGGATCGACCGCATCCGGAACCGCGGCTGGGTGGCGGTGGATACCGAGACCACCGGCCTCGATGAAATGGTCGTCGACCTGGTCGGCATCTCGCTGTGCGTCGAGGCGGGCGAGGCCTGCTATATCCCGCTGGCGCACAAGGCCGGGGGCGATGATCTGTTTGGCGGCGAGGGCCTGTCCGAGGGGCAGATGCCGCTGGACGAGGCGGTCGCGATGCTGAAGCCGGTTCTGGAAGATCCGGCGATCATGAAAATCGGTCAGAACATGAAATACGACGCCAAGATCCTGCACCGCTACGGGGTGGATGTGGCGCCGATCGACGACACCATGCTGATGTCCTATGCGCTGCACGCAGGCATGCACGGGCATGGCATGGACACGCTGTCGGAACGCTACCTCGACCACACGCCGATCCCGATCAAGCCGCTGCTGGGCTCCGGCAAATCGGCGATCACCTTTGACAAGGTCGCGATTGACGACGCGGTGCCTTATGCCGCCGAAGACGCCGACATCACCCTGCGCCTGTGGCAGAAGTTCAAGCCGCAGCTGCATCTGGAGCGGGTCACCACGGTCTATGAATCGCTGGAGCGGCCGCTGGTGCCGGTGCTGGCGGATATGGAGCGCAACGGCATCAAGGTGGACCGCGATACCCTCTCGCGCATGTCCAATGCCTTTGCCCAAAAGATGGCGGGGCTGGAAGCCGAGATTCACGAGCTGGCGGGGGAAACGTTCAACGTCGGCTCGCCCAAGCAGCTGGGTGAGATCCTGTTCGACAAGATGGGATTGGAAGGCGGCAAGAAGGGCAAGACCGGCGCCTATGCCACCGGGGCGGATATTCTGGAGGATCTGGCGACCGAGCATGACCTGCCGGCCCGGGTGCTGGACTGGCGGCAGCTGTCCAAGCTGAAGTCGACCTATACGGACGCGCTGCAGGACCATATCAACGCAGAGACAGGCCGGGTGCATACGTCTTATGCCCAGACCGGTGCCAGCACCGGCCGCATGGCCTCCACCGATCCGAACCTGCAGAACATCCCTGTGCGCACCGAGGAAGGCCGCCGCATCCGCGAGGCGTTTGTGGCGGAAGAGGGCAATGTCTTGCTGTCGCTCGACTACAGCCAGATCGAGCTGCGGATCCTGGCCCACATGGCCGGGATCGACACGCTGAAACAGGCCTTTGCCGAAGGGCAGGACATCCACGCGATGACCGCCTCGGAGATGTTCGAGGTGCCGCTGGAGCAGATGACGCCGGAAATCCGCCGCCAGGCCAAGGCGATCAACTTCGGTGTGATCTACGGCATTTCCGGCTTTGGCCTGGCACGCAACCTGCGCATTCCGCGCAAGAACGCGCAGGGCTTCATCGACCGGTATTTCGAGCGCTTCCCGGGCATCCGAAAATACATGGATTCGACTGTCGAGTTCGCCAAGGAGCACGGCTATGTGCAAACCCTGTTCGGGCGCAAGATCCACACCGCGGAGATCAACGCCAAGGGGCCGAAGGCGGGCTTTGCCAAACGCGCGGCGATCAACGCGCCGATCCAGGGCACAGCAGCGGATGTGATCCGCCGGGCGATGATCCGGATGCCGGACGCCATCGCCCATCTGCCCGCGCGGATGCTGCTGCAGGTGCATGACGAACTGCTGTTCGAAGTGCCGGAAGCGGCGGTGGAGGAAACCATCGCCGCCGCCCGCCAGGTGATGGAGAACGCCGCCGACCCGGCGGTGCATCTGGACGTGAAACTGGTGGTGGACGCAGGCCGCGGTTTGAACTGGGCCGAGGCGCACTAAGGCGCGCTCTGCGGTGCCGGCGGGGGTACTCTCCCGCCCGGCTTCGATCTTGCGATCTCATCGCGTTGGGCGTGGCGCCGCTGGCGCGGCGCGGAATTTGCCGCGCCCTCCCCTCACCGGGTCAAGGGAGGCGCCAGCCTCCGCGCACCCAGCGCGGCTTGCCCTTGACGCGGCCCGCCCTGAAAACAATCGGAAACGCCCCTCAAGGGAAGACCTGCCCTTAGGGGCTTCTCAGCAAACCCCTTTAGCCGCGCCAGCGGCGCCGCGCCCAACGGCTGCTGCTGCATCTTTGATGCAGCTTGCAGCGGGCGGGAGCACCCCCTGCCTGAATTGCGCCCCTCCTCAGCCGCCTGCCGGCTGTTTGACCAGTTTCGCGACCAGCCTCCGCACCAGCGGCGCAGCGGTGAAGGCGACGGCAAAGGCGATCGGCCAGCTGAGCGTCCAGGCCTGCATCCAGGCGCCGCCGAAACCTGTGCCGAAGCCCAGCACCTTCCAGGTGGCGACGCCGGTGACGATGAAGGACATCATCCCCGACAGGATCAAGCTGAACAACACGGGCGCAAAACGGGCGGGGAGCATTGGCGGGGTCCTTTTACTGTTGCGGCAGCTTATGCCGTACCGGAAAACACATTTCAATTCACGAATGTGTATTCCGGCCTGCCGCGGGCATCATGCCGCATCCGGCGGGCGGATGGCGATAGCCACAATCCGGCGCACCAGCGGCGCCACCAGCAGCACAACCGGCAAGGCCACCGGCCAGCTGTAGGCCCAGGCGGTCAGCCAGGCGGCGGCAAAGCCCCCATCCGCGCCAGTGACCCGAAGGGTGGAGATGCCCGACACGATCGAGGACATCATCAACGACATCAGGAAGCCGGACAGAAGCGGGGCGAAACGGGCGGGGATCATGGCTGTCTCCTTGGCGGCGGCGGTGGCCGGGGGCTGCAGGAGATATGCGGTGCCTGGAATGCGGAACAATCTGCGCCGCTGCACAGGTATCTGCGCAGAGCGGCCTGGCGGTCAGCCCATCCAGCCAAGGCTGTCCTCGGTGCGCCGGGTCGAGGGGGTGTATTCGGCGCTGACCCAGCCGTCATAGCCGCTGGCGTCGATGGCGGCGAACAGCTCCTGGAAATCCACCGGCCCGGTGCCCGGCTCGCAGCGGCCGGGGGCGGCGCCGATCTGCACATGCACGGCGCGGGGGCCGAAGGTCTCCCAGACCTTGAGCGCGTCGCCGTGGATCATCTGCGCGTGGTAGGCGTCATACTGCAGGCCGACGTTGGGCCGGTCCACCGCATCCAGCACCTCTGCCGCCAGGGTGTAGTCATCGAGGAAATAGCCGGGCTGGTCGCCGCTGTTCAGCGGTTCGATGGTGAATTGCTGCTCCGGCGCGCGGTCGGCGGCCCATTGCAGGTTCTCGATGAAGGTCCTTTGGGCGTCCGCCCCCTTGGCATAGCCCGCCATCACGTGGATCTTGCCCGCCTTCAGCGCCTCTGCGTAGCGCAGCACCCGGCGGATGTCGCGCTGGAAGCGGTCGGTGCCTTCCGGCACCGCCGCATAGCCGGGCATGCCGCCGGTGTAGTTGGGGGGCGGCGCGTTGATCAGCAAGAGCTGCAGCCCGTTGGACATCAGCGCGCGCTGGGTTTCCTTGGCGGCGATTTCATAAGGAAAGAGGATCTCCACCGCCTCAAACCCTGCCGCGGCGGCGGCCTGGAACCGGTCGAGATAGGGCAGCTCTGCAAACAGCAGCGAGATATTGGCCGCGAAGCGGGGCATAGGATTCTCCTTGTTGACTGCTGGTCTAGCGCCGCTCCGGCGGGCCGCCAAGGCGTCAAAAGTGCAGAATTTTCCTATTAAACTCTCGTTAACCGAAGGCGGGCTGGTTTTTGCCGTCTGCAAGCAACTGGCTGCATTGGTGCAGGAAAGTGGAGATAATACCTGTGCCCGGTACCGGCCTAGGCTGGCGCCATCAAAGGAGGAAGCCATGTGTGATGCAAAAAGATCTGCCAAACCGTGCATCAGATTAGATAACAGCCGGGTCCGCGTAACCGAATGGCGCTTTGCCAAACGCGGCGACAACACAGGCTGGCACCGGCATGAATTCGACTATGTCGTGGTGCCTCTGTTTGACGGGGTGCTGGAGATCGCACATCCCGACGGGTCACGAACCGAAGCTGTGATGCGGCACGGAGTGCCTTACTTCCGCCAGGCCGGAGTCGAACACGATGTGATCAACGGCAACGATTTTGCATGTGCCTTTGTCGAAACCGAGCTGCTGGAGGATGCTCCCGCCAGCTAGGAGTTCAGGTCTCGTCCAGCTCAGCGGACGGAATCAGCGGGAAGAACGTGCCGCCGGACCACACGCCGAACCAGTCTCCGTGGTGCTCGCCCAGCTCCGCCAGCCGGTAAAAGCTCTTGCGGTCGATCAGCGCCTCCAGCCCGGCGCGGATCATGACGTAAGGCGACGGCTCGCCGGTCTCCGTGTCGCGCTCCACCCGGATCACATGCTCCGGGCCGGCTGCGGCGGTGTCGCCGATATTGGTGGTGAAGGTAATCACCTGGTCGCGGCCCTGCCCGGCCGCATCGAAATCCACCGCCACAAATGGCGCGTCCTCGACAGTGATGCCGACCTTCTCGACCGGGGTCACCAGGTAGTACTTGCCCTCCTCCAGCTTGAGGATCGAGGCAAACAGCTTGACCAGTTCGAAGCGGGTGAACGGCGTGCCGAGGTAGTGCCAGCTGCCGTCGCGGGTGATGCGGATGTCCAGATCGCCGCAGAACGGCGGGTTCCACAGGTGGACGGGCGGCAATCCCTTGCCTTTGCCGGCCGCTTTCGCCGCAACGGCGATACCCTCGGCATCGGGGGTCACGGGTTTTTGTCCGCTCATTGCTTTTGCCATTTCCAGTCAGCGCGATAGAGTAACAGCATATATCCGGGAAACGAGGAATGTCATGCCTGAAACGGACGATCTGCTGGGTGATATCGAAGCGCTGGAAGCCAAGCTGCAAGAGGCGCGCGTATCGATCACCAAACGCTTTATCGGACAGGAGCGGGCGGTGGACCTCACCCTCTCGGTGCTGCTGTGCGGCGGCCACGGGCTGCTGATTGGCCTGCCCGGCCTGGGCAAGACCCGGCTGGTGGAAACCCTCAGCACGGTGATGGGGCTGGACGGCAACCGCATCCAGTTCACCCCCGATCTGATGCCCGCCGATATTCTGGGCTCGGAGGTGCTGGACACCGCCGCCGACGGCCACCGCTCGTTCCGGTTCGTGCCGGGGCCGGTGTTCTGCCAGCTGTTGATGGCCGATGAGATCAACCGCGCCAGCCCGCGCACCCAGTCGGCGCTGTTGCAGGCGATGCAGGAGCGGATGGTGACGGTGGCGGGCGAGGACCGCAGCCTTGGCGCGCCGTTCCACGTGCTGGCAACCCAGAACCCGATCGAGCAGGAGGGCACCTATCCGCTGCCGGAGGCGCAGCTGGACCGGTTCCTGCTGCAGATCGACGTGAAATACCCGGACCGCGCGACCGAGCGGGACATCCTGCTGGCCACCACCGGCGCCGAGGAGGCACAGGCCTATCAGGTGTTTACCCCGGCTGAGCTGATCGCAGCGCAGACCCTGCTGCGGCGGATGCCGGTGGGCGAATCGGTGGTGGAGATGATCCTGGACCTGGTCCGTGCGTTCCGCCCCGAGGAGCCGGGCGTGTCCGATCACGTGGCGCAGACCGTGGCCTGGGGGCCGGGCCCGCGGGCGGCGCAGGCGCTGATGCTGGCGGTCAGGGCGCGGGCGCTGCTGGAGGGGCGGCTGGCGCCCAATGCCGAGGACGTGCTGGACATGGCGAAGCCGGTGCTGAGCCACCGGATGCAGCTGAACTTTGCCGCGCGGGCGCGCGGTGAGAGCCTGGCGGCGCTGATCGAGGAAACCGCGAGCCAACTGGCCCGGACCGGGGCCGCCGCGTGACCAGGCCTGCCGCCTCTCAGGCTGCGGTTGGACTGCGGCACCGGGCAGAGGCCGAGGCCAGCACCCTGCCGCCCCTCTTGGTGCAGGCGCGGCATCTGGCCGGGTCCGTCCTGATGGGCGAGCATGGCCGCCGCCGGGCTGGCACCGGCGATGATTTCTGGCAGTACCGCCCGGCCCAGGCCGGCGACAGCCGTCGGATGATCGACCACCGGCGCTCTGCCATGGGCGACATCCAGTATGTGCGCGAACAGGAGTGGCATATCTCGCAGACGGTGCATCTGTGGGTGGACACTGGTGCGTCGATGCGGTTTGCGTCCTCGCCCAAGCTGCCGCAGAAGATTGATCAGGCCCGGCTCCTGGGCCTTGCCGCGTCGGTGCTGATGGTCCACGGCGGCGAGCGGGTGGGCCTCACTGGCGGCAGCCTGCCGCCCCGGCGCGGCAATGTGCAGATCCTGCGGCTGGCGGAGGCGCTGTCGGATGACCAAGAGGAAGACTACGCCCCGCCCAACGGCCGCGCCCTGATCCCGCACGCCCGCGCCCTGTTCATCTCGGACTTCCTGGGGCCCTATGAGCCGGTGGAGCAGGCGCTGTCCAAGGCCGCCGCACGCGGCGTCCGGGGGGTGCTGCTGCAGGTGCTGGACCCGGCGGAGGAGGCGTTTCCCTTTTCCGGGCGCACATTGTTCGAGAGCATCGCGGGCGGTGTCACACATGAAACACTGAAGGCCTCTGCCCTGCAGGAGCGCTATCTGGAGCGGCTGGCTGAGCGGCGCGCGGCCCTGGAGCGGCTCTGCCACGAGGCGGGATGGCGGTTCGGGCAGCATCACACTGGCGACTCAGCACAAAACGCGCTGATGTGGCTCTATCACGCTTTGGAGCGGACCGCGCCATGACAATGATTGCGGGCATCGGCTTTACCGCGCCCTGGCTTTTGCTGGGGCTGCTGGCGTTGCCGGTGCTGTGGCTGCTGCTGCGGGCGATTCCGCCCGCGCCGAAGCGCCAGCCGTTCCCGGCGGTGACGCTGCTGCTGGGCCTGAAGGACGACGAGAGCCTGTCGGACCGCACGCCCTGGTGGCTCTTGCTGCTGCGGCTCTTGGCAGTGGCGGCGGCGATCATCGGCTTGGCCGGGCCGGTGCTGAATCCCTCCACCGAGGACGCGGGCGGCAGCGGGCCGCTGCTCATTGTAATGGACGCCAGTTGGGGCGGCGCGGCGGGCTGGAAGCAAACCAGCGCCCAGGCCGCGGTGCAGCTGGACGAGGCCGGGCGGGCGGAACGCCCGGTAGCGGTGCTGCGGCTGAGCGCACCGGAGGCCTTGCAGTTCCGTGCCGCCAGCGACTGGCAGCGGCAATTGGCCGGGCTGGCGCCTCTGCCCTGGCAGCCAGGGCCGGAGCAATTGCAGCAGGCCTTGGCAGCGATTGGCGGCGCCGAGGGCGGATTTGACACCGTTTGGTTCAGCGACGGGCTGGACTATCCGGGCCGCGGGGCATTGGTCGAGGCGCTGGGGCAGCGCGGCGAGATCGAGGTTTTCGAACAGCCGCTGCCGGTTCTGGGCCTGCTGCCCGCCAGCTATACCGGCGGGGCGATCGAACTGACGGTGCAGCGCAGCCGCGCGGGACCCGCGCAGGAAATCACGGTGGTGGCGCAGGGCAAGGATCCGGGCGGCACCGAGCGCAGCCTGGCCTCGCTGCCGCTGCGGTTTGCAGATGGGGCGCGGGCGGCTTCGGCTGAACTGTCGCTGCCCGCGGAGCTGCGCGCGCGGCTGTCGCGGTTTGAAATCCGCGGCGTGAAGTCTGCGGGCGCGGTGGCGCTGACCGATGACAGCCTGCGGCGGCGCGAGGTGGCGCTGGTGTCCTCCGAAAGCGCAGATGAGGGTCTGGCGCTGCTGTCGCCGCTGCACTACCTGCGCCAGGCGCTGGCGCCCTCGGCGGAGCTGCTGGAAGGGGCGCTGCGGGACCTGCTGCCGGCCAACCCGGATGTGATCGTGCTGGCCGACGTGGCGCGGCTGGCGCCGGCGCAGGAAGAGGCGGTGATCGAATGGGTGGAAAACGGCGGGCTTCTGCTGCGCTTTGCCGGGCCGCGGCTGGCGGCCAGCGATACCGCGCGCGCGGGTGAAGAACCGCTGATGCCGGTGCGCCTGCGCATTGGCGGCCGCAGCATCGGCGGCGCCATGAGCTGGGGAGAGCCGAAGACGCTGGCGCCCTTTGCCGAGAGCTCACCCTTCTACGGGCTGGCGGTGCCTAATGAGGTCTCGATCAGCTCGCAGGTGGTGGCGCAGCCGGACCCGGAGCTGGCGCAGCGGGTGATTGCAGAACTGGCGGACGGCACGCCCCTGGTGACGCGCAAGACGCTGGGCCAGGGCCAGGTGGTGCTGTTCCACGTGACCGCCAATGCGGAGTGGAGCAGCCTGCCGCTGTCGGGCCTGTTCGTGTCGATGCTGGAGCGGCTCGCGGTGTCCTCCTCCGCCGCGGCGCCCAAGGCCGGCGACCTGGAAGGCACCACCTGGACACCGGTGGCGGTGCTGGACGGTTTTGGCCGGCTGGAGGCGGCAGAGACGCTGCCCGGCGTGGCAGGCCCGGATCTGGTGGCGGCGCCCGCGGGGCCGGAGCTGCGGCCCGGGGTCTATGACGGCGGGCGGCGGATGCTGGCGCGCAACGTGCTGCGCCCGGGCGATGAATTGATGGCGGCGCGCTGGCCGGCCTCGGTGGCGGTGAGCGGCTACGGCGCGCCGCAGGAGCTGCCGCTGGGCGGCGCGCTGCTGACGCTGGCGTTGGGACTTCTGGCGCTGGATGTGCTGGGCACGCTGGCGGTCTCCGGCCTGCTGGGCCGCGCCCGCACTGCGGCACTGGCGGCGGCGCTGGGTCTGGCGGCGCTGGTACCGGCGCAGGAGTTGCGGGCGCAGGACACCGCCCTGCCCGCCCCCTCGCAAGCACAATCCGAAGACGATCTGCGGGCGGCGGCCATTGCCTCGGAGCTGGTGCTGGCCCACGTGCTGACCGGCAACGCGCAGGTGGACCGGGTCGCCGCGGCGGGGCTGCGCGGGCTGACGGACACGCTGTTCTTCCGCACTTCGGTCGAGCCCGCCGCGCCGGCGGGTGTCGATCTGGAGCGCGATGAGCTGGCGTTTTATCCGCTGCTTTACTGGCCCGTCACACGCGACCAGCCGCTGCCCTCGCCGGAGGCTTACGGCAAGCTCAACACCTATTTGCGGGCGGGCGGGATGATCCTGTTTGACACCCGCGATGCGGATCTGACGGCCTCCGGCGCCACCAGCCCGGCGGCGCGGCGGCTGCAGCAGATTGCGCTGCCGCTGGACATTCCGCCGCTGGAGGTGGTGCCGCAGGACCATGTGCTGACCCGCGCGTTCTATCTGCTGCAGGATTTCCCCGGCCGCCACAGCCGCGGCCCGGTCTGGGTCGAGGCGGCACCGCCGGATGCGGAACAGGCCGAGGGCATCCCCTTCCGCAATCTGAACGACGGGGTGACGCCGGTGGTGATCGGCGGCAACGACTGGGCCGCGGCCTGGGCGGTGGATGAAAACGGCCGGCCCTTGCTGCCGGTCGGGCGCGGCTATGCCGGCGAGCGGCAGCGGGAGCTGGCGTTCCGCTTTGGCGTCAACCTGGTGATGCATGTGCTGACCGGCAATTACAAATCCGACCAAGTGCATGTGCCGGCCCTCTTAGACCGGCTGGGGCAATGAGGGTGGCGGCATGACGCAGACGATCCTGTTCGACCCGCTGGTGCCCTGGCCCGTGATCTGGGCCGCGGGGGCAGTGACCCTGGCGGCGCTGCTGCTGGGGCTGTGGAAGGGTTTGTCGGGCTGGGCCTTGCGCGCCCTGGCCGCGCTGGTGCTGCTGGCTGCTCTCAGCGGGCCGGTGCATCAAAGCGAGGACCGCGCGCCGCTCAGCGACATCGTGATCGTGGCTGAGGACCAGACCGCCAGCCAGCGGCTGCGGTATCGCCCCGAGCAGATGGCGCGGGCGCGCAGCCAGTTGAAGGCGGCGCTGGCGGACCGGCCCGGCACCGATGTGCGCTGGGTCACGGTGCCGGATGGCGAAGGCGACGAGGGCACAAGGCTGATGGCGGCGGTGGCCCAGGCGCTGGCGGATGAGCCGCGGGCGCGGGTGGCGGGAATCATCGCCCTGAGCGACGGGCAGGTGCATGACGCCGGGCAGCCCGTGAACCTGCCCGCGCCGATGCATCTGCTGCTGACGGGGCGCGAAGACGACTGGGACCGGCGCCTGATTGTGAAGAACGCGCCCGGCTTTGCCATCATCGGCGAGCCGGTGAAGCTGACGCTGCGGATCGAGGATCAGGGCGCAGTGCCGGTGCAGGGCGGCTTTGCCGATCTGGATATCTCGGTCGGCGGCGATGCGCCGCAGCGGTTCACCCTGCCGGTCGGTGTCGATTTCGAGCTGCCGGTGGTGCTGCAGCACGGCGGCCGCAACGTGATCCAGTTCAGCGTGCCGGAAGAGCCGGGCGAGCTGACCGCGCGCAACAACGCGGCGCTGGTGCAGATCAACGGGGTGCGCGACCGGCTGCGGGTGCTGCTGGTTTCGGGCGAGCCGCATGCGGGCGGGCGCACCTGGCGCAACCTCTTGAAGTCCGACAGCGCGGTGGATCTCGTGCATTTCACCATCCTGCGGCCGCCGGAGAAGCAGGACGGGGTGCCGGTGGAGGAGCTGTCGCTGATCGCCTTCCCGACCCGCGAGCTGTTCCTGGAAAAGATCGAGGATTTCGACCTGATCATCTTTGACCGCTACAAGCGGCGCGGCATCCTGCCGGCGGTCTATCTGGACAATGTCGCCAATTACGCGATGGGCGGCGGCGCGGTGCTGGTGGCGGCCGGCCCCGATTTTGCCAGTGCCGACAGTATCTACCGCTCGCCGCTGTCGCTGATCCTGCCTGCGGAACCCTCGGCGCGGGTGCTGGAGGAGGCCTACCGCCCGGAAGTCACCGATCTGGGCAAGCAGCATCCCGTGACCTCGGGGCTGGAGGGCGCGGCGGACTGGGGCCGCTGGCTGCGCCAGATCGAGCTGAGGACGCCGGAGGGCCATGTGCTGATGAGCGGCGCGGGCGAGCGGCCACTCTTGGTGCTGAACCGGGTGGGTGAAGGCCGGGTGGCGCTGCTGGCCTCGGACCACGCCTGGCTGTGGAGCCGCGGCTATGAGGGCGGCGGGCCGCAGCTGGAGCTGCTGCGGCGGCTGGCGCATTGGATGATGAAGGAGCCGGAGCTGGAGGAGGAGGCGCTGTGGGCCGAAGTGACGGGCCAGCGGATGCGCATCCTGCGCCGCACGCTGGCGGGTCAGGCGGGGCCGGTGACGGTGACTGCGCCGGATGGCTCGGCGGTGGTGCTGGAGCTGCGCCGGACCGCACCGGGCCAGTGGGAAACCCGCTATGAGGGGCCGGAGCCGGGATTGTACCGGCTGGAAGAAGGCGGCGAGACCACCGTGGTGGGGCTTGGCCCTGCCGCGCCGAAGGAGTTCGAGGAAACCATTGCCACCGGATCAGTGCTGGCGCCGATGCTGGAGCCCCTGCGCGGTGGCGTCTTGCGGCTGGAGGACGGGATGCCCGCTTTGCGCAGCGTGCGGGCCGGGCGGCCTGCGGCGGGGCGCGGCTGGATCGGCCTGACCCCGCGGGAGGCTTATGAGACGCTCTCGGTCAGCCAGGGCCCGCTGCTGCCCGGCTGGCTGGCGCTGCTGCTGGCGTCCTTCTTCATCGTTGCGGGCTGGCTGCGCGAAGGGCGGCGGTAGGCAGTTCAGCAAAAAACCGGGGCGCTCCCGCCCATTCCTGGCTTCCTTGCGGAATCCATTCTGGTTGGGCCAAGCGCCGCGCCGCACGCGCGGCGCGGGTCGCTTCGGGCTTTGCCCGAAGCGAAATGCCTCTTAAAGGCGGTGGCGGATTATTCTTTGAACTGCACCTGCACCACCGGATCGCCCGGCAGCCCCTGATAGGTGACGCTGACCCCGCCCTTGCCCGCGCGCGGCGGGAACAGCGGGCCGAAAGAGCCGACGGAAATCAGGTCGCCCGCTTTGAACTCCACCCCCTTGGAGCGCAGCCACAGCGCGGCGTTGACCGGGTTGCCCAGCACCGCCCGGCCTGGTGCCTGCACCAGCACCCCGTCGGCCGCGTCGCGCATCGTGACGGACATCTCCTCCAGCATCCGGGACATCTCTGCCGGGTCCTCTACCCTCACTGGCGCGCCGAGGACGCCGAGCCGGGTGCCGACACCCATCGCGGTGATGGTTTCCGGGGTAAAGGGTTGGCCCTTGGCGAGCGTCAGGTCGGGCAGTTCGATGAAGGGGCGGATGGCAGAGATATGGGCCAGGACCTCCGCAGGCGTTGTTGCCCTGTTGATGCCCGCATCTGCGACCACCAGCACCAGGTCTGCCTCCACCATCGGGATCGCGCCCCAGCGGGCGTTCAGCGTGGTGCCGTCCTCCAGCATCATGCGTTCATAGAGCACACCCTGCACCGGCTCGAAGGCGCCGAAGCGCTCCTGCGCGGGTTTGCTGGTGAGGCCGGCCTTGTAGCCGATCACCGGCCCCGAATGCGGCTCCAGCGCGGCGGCGAGTTTGGCCTGGGAGCAGAGCGCGTCCTGCATGCTGCCGCCGGGGGAGAGCGCCTGGGCCGGGGTTTTGGCCCTGTAGCTTTCGACAAAGGCGGCAATTTCAGCGTCCGTGGCGCAGGCGGCCCAGGCCGCGGGGGCAATTAGGCAAAGGGTGCAGGCGGCGAGGAGCGGATTCAGCATGGAAAGGGCCTTGGGATAAATCAGGGGTCAATCGATCCGCAGATTAACCCGGTCCGAGCGGCCGGCGCCATCAACAATCACCAGTGAGGAAAAGCCCGGGCCGGGGCTAGGCAAGGAAAACTCGCGGCGGCGCTGGCCCGAGAGCACCGGCTGGCCGTTTGCCAGCACCAGGAAAGGCGCGGTGCCGCCGCGGAGTTTCAGTGTGAGGCCCGCGCCGTCCAGTGCCAGCCGGGCGCCTTCGGGCGGGAAGATCAGCTCCGGCGCGTCTGCGGGGGCCGAGAAGGCCGCATCGCGCGGACGGAAGCGCTGCAGCGGCTGGGGCAGCTCGGCGGAGCTGACGATCAGCGTCGCGGGCGGTGGCGGCGGCAGCGGGTCGAGCGCGGGTTTCAGGCGGCCGAAGGCCTCAAACAGCACCGGCGCGGCGAGGTCGCCGCCGAAGATGCCCGGCACCGGTGTGCCGTCGGCGCGGCCCATCCAGACGCCGATCACATGGCGCCCGTCCCAACCGATCGCCCAGGCATCGCGGTGTCCGTAAGAGGTGCCGGTCTTGTAGGCGAGGGTTCCGGCGCGCGCGCCCGCGGGCGCCGGAAGGCCGCGCAGGATGTCTGCGACCTGCCAGGCGGCCTCGGGTGAGGTGAGGCGGCCTGCGGGCTGCGGCGCCTCGCCCTGCATCACGCGCAGGCGCGGCCCGTGCCCGCCTGCCGCCAGCCCGGCATAGAGCTGCACCATGTCCTGCAGGCTAATGCCAAGGCCGCCGAGCGACAGCGCCAGCCCCGGGGCGCCGCCGGGCAGTTCCGGATTGGCGCCGCTGGCGCGCAAGGACGCCATCACGCGGGCCGGGCCAAGCTCCTGCGTCAGTTTCACCACGGGAATGTTGAGGGACAGTTGCAGAGCCTCGCGCACCGTTATGTCACCGCGGAATTCGCCGTCAAAATTCTGCGGCGCGTAGCCTGCGAAATTGACCGGACCGTCGTGGATCAGGGTCTCCGGGTGCGCCAATCCCTGGTCGAAGGCGAGGCCGTAGATCAGCGGTTTCAGGGTGGAGCCGGGGGAGCGGATGGCTTGGGTCATGTCGACGAAGCCGCGTCGGGTAGCGTCAGAGTAGCCGGGGGAGCCGACCAGAGCCAGCACCTCACTGGTCTGATGGTCGGCAGCGATAAGGGCGGCGGAGAGGCGGGGGCTGCTGCGGACGGCCTCTGCCAGCAGCTGCTGCATCCGCGATTGCATCGCGCCGTCGAGGGTCAGGCGCAGCTGGCGTTTGCCGGGGTGCTGATCTGTCACCCGGTCGGCCAGATGCGGCGCGTGTCGCGGGAAGGCAGCCATCTGGTGCGGCAGCGGGGTGCGGCGGGCGGCTTCAGTCTGTTCTGCGCTGAGGATGCCTTGGCGTTCCATGCGCTCCAGCACCCGGTCGCGGGCGTCACTGGCGGCCTTAGGGAAGCGGTCCGGGCGGCGGCGTTCGGGCGATTGCGGCAGGGCGACCAGAAGCGCGGCCTCAGCCGGTGTCAGGCGTGTCGGCTCCTTGCCGAACCAGCTGTAGGTTGCGGCGCGAATGCCCTCTGCCGCGCCGCCATAGGGGGCGTGGGTCAGGTAGAGGGTGAGGATCTCGTCCTTGCTGAGGCGGCGTTCCAGTGCCAGCGCCACCCGCATCTGGCGCAGCTTTCCCGCCCAGCGCCCGGTGGTGCCGTCCTCCAGCAGGCGCGCGACCTGCATGGTGAGGGTGGAGCCGCCGGACACCGTTCTGCCGTTCCGCAGCGCCTGACCTGCGGCGCGCAGGAGGGCGATCGGGTCGACTCCGGCGTGGGAGCGGAAGCGCTTGTCCTCATAGCGCAGGAGCATGTCGAGGAAGCGCGGGTCGACGTCCGCGGACCGGACGGCGAGGCGCCAGAGGCCGTCGCCGACCGGGTAGGCGCGCAGGAGCTTGCCGTTGCGGTCGAGGACTTCGGTGGAAGTTTCGGTGAGGGTGAGGGGGAGATCTGTGCGGTCAATCCAAGCGTCGAAGGCCCGGTAGGCCGAGAAGGCAGCGACAAGACCAAGCGCTAGAACAGCAGCACCCCATTTCCACCCCCTGCCTGGCCTATAGGCCTGGCAGCGCCCGTCCGCCCCCGTCACGCCAGAGGCGTGCTTGCAGCACGACGGCGGGCGCTTCGCGTCCACCCGCGGACGGACGCTGCCCTTAGTTCTGTTGAACAGGCGTCTCACCTGACTTCCACACGCCCCGTGCCGGTGCGGGCGCGGTAGGCGGGGCGGTACATGTCTTCGACCGAGGCCGCGGGATGGTGGAACACGCCGGGCGTCACCGCGCGGACCACGTAGGCCAGCGTCACAGGCGAGGCACCGCGCACATTCACCGCCGCCAGGAAGCGGTCGCTGCGGAATTCGGCGTGTTCGGCCTCTGCCGGGTTCAGCCAGTCGAGATCGCGCAGGTCGCCGGAGCGCAGGAGGTTGGGATTGTCGATCTCGAACCCCGCGGGCAGCGGGTCGTTGATCATCAGCCGGGCGCCGGCCTTCTCATGCGGCTTCACCCGCAGGACCGCGACGAAGCGCGCGCCGGCAGAGACGGACTGCACCTTCAGCGGCTGGCCCTCCAGCGTGTAATAGCTGCGCTCGATGGTGTAGCCGAAGCCCCCTGCCGCGGGCGGGACTTCTGGCACGCCAAGCGTGGTGAGAGTTATCTCCGCGGAGCGCCCGCTGGCAGCGGAGAGCGCCAGTTCCGGGATATCCTGCCCGTCGGCGGCCTGCACAAACGGACCCGGCACAGGCTGGCCATTGACCAGAAGACCGGAGTCTTCGGGGTTCCGGGCCAGGGCATGGGCGGCCATCAGGGTCCACGCGGATTCTTGTGTGGAGCGGATACCGCTGGCGTTCGAGAGCCGCGCCGACAGGCTGGCGCGGTCCACCGCTTCCGATCCGGCCTCCGCCGCGAGCGCCAGAACGCCGGCGGTGTCGCGCAACCTTGTGCCGAAGTCGGCGCGCCAGAGGCGGGCTTCATTCCGCGTCTCATTGCCGATCATCTGCGCGGCGCGGGCAAACATCCGGTCGGCGCGGCGCTGGTCGCCATAAGCCGCAAGGGCTGCGCCCAGCTGGGCGGCGGAGAGTGGCGTGGCAAAGGCGTCGCCCTTCACATCAGCGTAATAGCGCAGGTCGCCCATCTGGGCGGCGCCTTCGCGGGCCAGCACCAGGAGGGCATAGGCGATCTCCTCGCCGCCCCTGTCGAAGTCGGCGGCATAGTTGATGCGGTTGCGCAGGTTGTCCATGGCCTGCGCGAAGGCCTGCTGCGGCACCGCGTAGCCTTGGGCGCGAGCGCGGCTCAGGAAGTCACTTGCATAGGCATCGAGCCAGAACTCACCGCTGTCGGCTCGCCAGAGGCCGAAGGCGCCGGAGGGGGCCTGGCGGGTCAGCACCTGGCGGATGGCGGCGTTGATGCGCGCGTCCACCGCCGGGCCACTGCCCAAACCCGCGGCCTGCGCGACGCTGCTGAGGTAGAGGAGCGGCAGCGCCTTCGACGTCACCTGTTCGGTGCAGCCGTAGGGGTACTGATCCAGTTCCGCCAAGAGGCCCGGCACGTCGAATTTCGCCAGCGGGCCAGAGGAGATGGTGGCCCGGGCGGTGCCGGGGCGGAGGCCCGCGAAGACGTCCTTGCTGAAAAGGAAGGTGTCGCCGCCCGCCAAGGTGAAGCGGCGGGTTTCCGAAGTCACCGGATCATTGACGCGGACCGGCATGCGCAGGGTTTGTCGCAGGTCCTGCCCGTTTGGCGTGGTGAGGGTGAGGGTCAGCTCATTGTCGCCCACGGTTTCTGCCGTGACCGGGAGGTCCAGCACCGCCTTGCCCTGCTCCGCCAGAGTGACGGAGACTGGCAGGCTGCCGAGCGTCAGGCCGCCTGCGGTGCGGGCGCTGAGGGCCATCTGACCGGCGGGGCCGTCGGCGTGGACGATTTCGATGCGGGCGCGGCTTTGATCGCCCGGCGCCAGGAAGCGCGGCAGCGAGGCGGTGACCACCACCGGGTCGCGCACCAGCATGTCGGCCTCTGCCTGTCCCACGGCCTTGCCCGACCAGGCGACGGCCATCAGCCGCACGGTGCCGTTGAAGGCGGGCAGGGTCATCGGGAATTCGGCCTCGCCACTCGCGTCTACTTTCAGCGGGCCGGAGAAAAGGGCCACAAGGTCCTGCGTAGGGGGTGGCGATTGCATCTTCATACCGCTGTCCGCGTCACCGCCGGAGCGAATTAGGCCCAGGGCGCCGTTGCCGGGGTCGATCAGGCGGCCATAGACGTCACGCAGTTCCATCCCCAGGCGGCGCTGGCCGTAGTAATGCGCGCTGGGGTCGGGGCTGGTGAAGCCGGTGAGGTTGAGGATGCCGAGGTCCACGGCGGCGACGGTGAGCCAGACCTCCTCGCCCTCCGCCGCACCATCCACGCGGATTTTCGCAACTTGGGTGCCGCGCGGGCGGGTGACTTCGGGGACGTCAATGGCGACCTGCAGCTGCTGGCCGGGCTGGGTAACGGCGGCGTGGGCCAGACCCAGGGCGCGCAGCGGGGTGCGGCCCCTGTCGCCTGCTACAGGCTGGATCACGGTGGCGGTCACATAGGCGCCGCTGCCCCAATCCTGCGTCACCTCCAGCGGGATCACGGTTTCGCCGGCCGGGACCTCCACCGCGATGCGGTGGATCAGATGGTTTGAGACGACCGAGACCAGCGCCGTGCCGGCTGCTTGCGGCACGATGCGGAGGCGGGCCGTGTCGCCGGGGACATAGCTTTCGCTATCCAGCGACAGGTCCAGCCGGGCGGGAGTCTCGGTGCTGCCTTCGGGCGCGTACCAGCCGGCGTAGAAGTCAAAAGCGGCTGACGCATATTCGCCGTCGAGGCGTTCCACCACCAGCTCATAGCGGCCCCAGCCGACGGGCTGCGACAGCGGCAGCGAATCACTGCCCAGCTGTGCCTCGCCGGTGGCGATGCGGGTGCGGCGGGTCACCGGTTCCCAGTTCCAGTTGCCGTAGAGCTGATACCATTGGTAGCGGGTCTCGACCCGGTTCAGGGTCCATTTGACCCGCATCGGCATGGGTGTCAGGTCCGGGGCCAAGGCGATGAGTTCGAAGCCTGCCGCAGAGCCCTCTGCCGCCACCTCGTCAAACTGCGGCTTGATGCCGAGGACCGGACCGGCGGGGCGCACGGGCAGTTCCAGCACGCGCTCCACCGGACGGGCGGATCCATCGGCGACGCGGGTGGTGAGGGTCGCGATCAGCGGCTTGCCCTCTGCCGGGGTGGCGGCAGGGAGGCTGGCCGCGAAAACCGCACCGCCATCGGCGCCGGTTTCCTCACCGCCGAAGTACTCAGTCTGGGCTGAGGAAGCCTCGTCATAGCGGCCGAAGCGGAAGCCGGGCCATTGCTCCAGTGTGTTTGCCGCGGTGAGGCGGACGCTGCCCTCCACCTTCAGGCCTGCGCCCGGCGCGCCGAACAGGTAATCGGCCTGCAGCGCGATCTGCGCAGCGCTGCCGGGCAGGAGGGCATCTGCATTCGTGACCTGCTGCGAAAAATCGATGCGCTCGGGCAGGAAATCCTCGACCAGGATCTGGCGGCTGGCGAGCGCGGGGGCCTTGAGGTCGCTCTTGATCTCGATCCGCCAGGTGCCGCGCGGGGCGGCGGGGCCGGTGGCGAGCGCAAAGACATGGCCGCCCTGATGGCCGGAAGCGGAGGTCTGGCGGGTGTATTCGACCCCGTCGGGGCGCAAGAGGATCGCGGTGAGCGGCAGGCCGACAATCGCCTGCGCCTGGCTGTCACGCGCCAGCGCGGTCACATGCACGGTCTCGCCGGCGCGGAAGGCGCCGCGGGTGGTGGCGAGGAAGACATCCACCGGCCCCGGCGCGGGGCGGCCGGCAACGCCGCGGTCCGACAGGTCAAAGGCCGCGTCATTCAGAGGCAGGAAGGTGAAGTCGCCCTCACCTGCCCGCGCGGTGATCAGCGCGGGCGCTGCGCCGCCGGAACCGCGGCTGAGGCCGGGGGCAAACTGCACATAACCGCTTGAGTCGCTGGTTGCGGTCGCCAAAACCTCATTGGCGGCGGAGATCAGGCTGACCTCGGCGCCCTCATGCGGTTTGGCATCCGCCAGGGCTTGCACCTGCACATGGAGGCCGTCGCTGCCGGACATGGTGGAAAGGCCGAGGCCGGTCAGCACGAACCACTGGGTGGCGCCGACATCGTCATAGGGATCAGCACCCGGCACCCGGGCGGTCAGCGCGTAAAGCCCCGGCTTTTGCCCATTTAGAGCCTCATCCAGAGGCAGGCGGCTGGTCATGGCCTGGTTGAGCGCGGTGTTCACTTCAGCACTGCCGGTCCAGATTTCCTCGGCGATATCCGCGGCGAAATGCTCATCCTCCCACTGGGACAGCGGCTTGGCAAAGTACCCCTCCTGCAGGGTGCGCAGCACGTTGCGGCTGCTGACCCGGCGCAGGCGCAGGTCCAGTTGCGTCAGGTTCACGGTTTCCACCGGCAGCGCCGCCGCACCGCCTGCGGGCAGCACATAGGCGCGGCCCGGGAAGCGGACCTGCGGGGCGCGGTCGCGCACGTAATGGGTCAGCTCCACGTCTTTGTAGAGCTGCTCGCCGCTGACCGCGGGCAGGCCGCGGCGCAGGGTGATGCGGTAGCGCTTGCCGTGCTCCGCCCCGTCGAGGCACAGCTGGCGGCCCTGGGCGGTGACGGCGAGGCTGCCTTCGGGCAGGCGGACGTAGTTTTCGTAGTCGGTTCCGGCCTGTTCCAGGTCTTCCGAGAACTCGGCGCAGATGCGCGGGGCGGCGCTGTCGCTTTCCACCGTGCTGGAGGTGACGCGGAAGCCGTATTTGGCAATGGCATCCTCCAGCTGCGCGGCGCGGGCGGCATCCGGCGCAATGTCCTGCGCCAGCCGCAGCAGAGGCAGCATGGCGCGGCCCCTGCCCTGCAGCTGCTGTGCATCAGCGGCCGCTGACAGCGCCTCAGCCTGGCTGTCCGGGGCACTGGCCCGCAAGTAGCCGTTCAGCGCGGCGGAATACGCCTGCGCGCGGTAGCGGCGCTGCTGGCTGCGGCTGCTGCTGTCCTTGGCAGCACGCAGCAAATATGCTGAAAATTGCGTCCAGTCCGCAGCCTCATCACTCAGCACAACAGCCTGCGCCATCCAGCGCAGGGCGGCAAGGGGCTCACCGCTCCGCAGCAGGGAGCGGGCCGCGGCGCGGGCCTCGCCTGCGTCATTGGTGGAAAGCGGGTAGTCCAGCCCCAGGATGCGGGCCTGCACGGCGGCGGTCTGCAAGTCCTGCTGCGGCAGGAAATCCAGCCGCGCGGCACGCGATGCCGCCGCCGCTTCCAGCCCGGGCGCTGCGGGCTGTTTCACCGCGGAAAGGGCGCCGGCATAGGGGTTGGACTGCTCCAGAGCCAATTTCGGAAAGCAGGCATTTGCCCTTTGATTGAAGACGAAGCCTGCGCAGTCGGCCTGCGCCGAGCAGGCCCGGGCACAGGAGGCAGTGTCAGTATCAAACAGCGGCTGCAAATCAGAGCCGAAGAAATCAGTATCCGCGTAGACACGGTAACTGAATGCAGGAACCGCCTGCTGCGCACTGGCAGCCGGAAGAAACGCAAGAAAAGCAATAAAATAAAGAAAAGCAGAAGCAAACAGACGCGGCATGGCACCCTCCAATACTGAAGGCAGGCTGGCACGGGCTTAACGTCATAGCAAGATTCCTCCGCGTAACAAAAAGGGAGAGCAGCGCGGCTGCCCTGCGCGCAGAAATTGCTGCGCGCCTTTTTGTGGTGATGAATGGCGGAGTTCGCAGGGATGAGCCTTGCTGACAAACTGGCGGAGGAACGGCGGGCGCGGCTCGCTGCTGAACGGCTGCTTGAGCTGAAGCAGGCCGAGCTGTCCGCTGCCAACCGCAAGCTGGGCCGCCACGCGCTGGCGCTGACCAAGCAGATCGGCCAGACCCAGGCCGAGGTTGCCACCGTGCGCGATGAAAACGCCAAAGTGAAATCCGACCTCCACACCGCCAACGAGAAGATTGAAACTGCCGAGCGGCGGCTGTGGCATTCGATCCAGGCGTTTCAGGACGGGTTCGCCTTCTTTGACGCCGCGGGCCACCTGATCGGCGCCAACACCGCTTACCTCAACATCTTCGACGGGCTGGAGGAGGTCACTCCCGGCATCACCTACGAGCGGATCCTCGAGCTGATGACCGACGAGGGGCTGATCAACACCGGCAGCATGAAGGCCGGGGAATGGCATGCGATGATGTCGGAGCGCTGGCAGTCCGATTCCCCGGAACCGGTGGTGGTCCAGCTCTGGGACGAGCGGTACCTGCGGCTGATTGATCAGCGCGGCCACGGCGGCGACGTGGTGACGCTGGCGCTCGATATCACCTCAACCGTGCGCTACGAGCAGGAGCTGCAGGACGCCCGCGCCCGGGCCGAGGCCGCGAACCGCGCCAAGTCCGCTTTCCTCGCCAATATGAGCCACGAGATCCGCACCCCGATGAACGGCGTGGTCGGCATGGCTGAACTGCTTAACGATACCGATCTGGACGACGAGCAGCGGCTTTATGCCAAGACCATCAAGAACTCGGGCGAGGCGCTGCTGGTCATCATCAATGACGTCCTGGATTACTCCAAGATCGAGGCCGACAAGCTGGAGCTGCACCCGCAGGAGTTCGATCTGGAGCGCAGCCTGCATGAGGTGGTGATGCTGCTGCAGCCCACCGCCCGCGACAAGGGGCTGGCGCTCTTGGTGGACTATGACCTGTTTCTGCCGACCCGTTTCACTGGCGACCCCGGCCGGATCCGGCAGGTGCTGACGAACCTGGCCGGAAATGCGGTCAAATTCACCAGGCAGGGCCATGTGACCCTGCGGGTCACCGGAATCACCTCCCCGGAAGACGGCCAGTGCGCGGTGCATGTCACAATTGAGGACACCGGGATCGGCATCCCGGCGGAAAAACTGGAGCATGTGTTCGGCGAGTTCAACCAGGTCGAGGATGAACGCAACCGCAAGTTCGAAGGAACCGGGCTGGGGCTGGCGATCTCCAAGCGGCTGATCGAGATGATGGGCGGCGAGATCTGGGTCGACAGCGAAGAGGGCAAGGGCTCCTGCTTCGGCTTCCGGCTGCCGCTGCCGGTGGCAGGCGCGTCAGAGCAGACGCTGCCGAAAATGCCCGGCAGCCTGCGCCATGTGCTGCTGGTGGATGACGTGCCGCTGAACTGCGAGATCCTGCAGAACCACCTGCAGATGCTGGGCCTCCAGGTGACCACGGCCGGCACCGCGGCGGAGGCGCTGGCGGCCATGCAGGGCGGTATCAGCCTGGTGCTGAGCGGCCATAACCTGCCGGGTCTGGACGGCCTGCAGCTGGCCCGCGACCTCAGGTCCTACGGCTGGACAGGGGTGCCGGTCCTGCTGCTGAACTCCAGCCCGCATGCCGCCATCGGCTCCGACATGCGGCAGCTGGTCAGCGGTGTGCTGCAAAGCCCGGCCCCGCGCGGTGACCTGTTCAGCCAGCTGGCGCGGCTGGGCAGCGAAACCGCAGGCCCGGATGCGTCCGGCGCGGCCGCCGCTCCTGTTGCAGCGGCGCCTGCGCCGCCGCCGGCGGTGCCACCCGTGCCAGCCGCCGCGGTTCCGACGGCACCCGCAACTCCCGCCGCCGCCGCGGACGCACCGGCCCGCAAGATGCGGGTGCTGGCGGCGGAGGACAACAAGACCAACCAGCTGGTGTTCCGCAAGATCGTGAAGGAGCTGAACATCGAGCTGCAGTTTGCCGGCAACGGGCTGGAGGCGGTGGAGGCCTACCAGACTTTCCGCCCCGATCTGATCTTCATGGACATCTCGATGCCGATGATGGACGGCAAGGAAGCCACGATGGAGATCCGCAGGCTGGAGGCAGGGACCGGCAGCCATGTGCCGGTGGTGGCGCTGACCGCGCACGCGATGTCGGGAGATTCCGAGGGCATTCTGGCCGCCGGGCTGGACCATTACCTGACCAAACCGCTGCGCAAGGCGATGATCCACGATCAGATCCGCAGCCACGCGCCTGCGGGCATCCAGCCGGTTGAGGCGGACGAGACGTCCGCCAAGGCTGCATCCGGAGGCGCGCACTGAGCGGCGAGCCCTTTCGCGCAGCGCCCGCTGCGGCTAGCGCGCTCCGGAACCTCGGGAGAAAAGCCGGTCCCGCTTCTCGATCAAAAAACGCGCCGGTGTCAGGATGTGGCCGCGCATGCCAGAACGCGCATCCCGGTTCCCCGCCTGAGAAGTCTCCACTGTTGCGGTTCCCCGGCATGCAGCCGAACCCGGGGCTCTCCCGCGCCCGCAGGCGCACCGGATACGCCCTCCGTGCGGCCTTGGGTCCGGCAGCGCGTTCCGCGCGCTGCCGGACCCAACCGGGATGGTGCATTCCCTGGAATGTGCCGGGGCGGGCGGGAGCCGCCCCCTGCCGCGGCTCAGGCCTTGCGCAGGAAGACGGGCTTGTCCGGCTCGGACATCTGCGGCTGATAGGCGTATCCGCCGGCGTCGAAATCCAGCAGGCTTTGTGCATCTGTCAGCCGGTGCTGGATGATATACCGCGCCATCGCGCCGCGGGCGCGTTTGGCGTAGAAGCTCACCACCTTGGGGGTACCGTTCTTGTCTTCCATGAAGACCGGCGTGACCACCCGCAGCTTCAGCGCCGCCAGATCCACCGCGCCAAAGTATTCCTGGCTGGCGCAGTTCACCAGCACCTCAGCGCCCGCGGCTTCTCCTTGCGCGTTCAGCGCGTCTGATACCTTGCGGCCCCAGAATTCATAGAGGTTCTTGCCGCGCGGGTTTTTCAGGCGGGAGCCCATCTCCAGCCGGTAGGGCTGCATCGCATCCAGCGGCCGCAGCACCCCATAAAGGCCCGACAGGATGCGGAAATGCTCCTGCGCCCAGGCCATTTCGCCGGCGTCCAGCGAGGCGGCTTCCAGACCCTGGTAGGTGTCGCCGGCAAAGGCCAGCGCCGCCGGGCGGGTGGCGTCCGTTTTCGGGTCGGCGGCAAAGTCCTGGAAGCGGGCATGGTTCAGCTTGGCCAGATCCTCGCTGATGTGCATCAGCTTCATCAGGTCTGCCACCGATTGTTCGCGCGCCACATCCGCCAGTTCCACCGCATCGTCATGCAGCGCGGGCCAGGTCATCTCCTGCTCCCGTTCCGCCCAGTCCAGCTTCTTGGCCGGAGAGGTCACTACCAGCATATCTGCCCCCTTTGGTGCCTTGCCCGTTTCTTGGCGCGACCCTAGCCCGCGCCGCGCAGGACGTCCAGAAACGCCGCCGCGAAACGTTCGGCGCGGCGCTCCCCCAGCAGCCTTGCAAGGCCGTCCTCGTCGTCCTCGCGCAGCTGCGCCACCTTGGCCAGCAGCGACGCCGAGCAAGTGAGCGGTTTCAGGGTGCCGCATTCACCGCGCGCCAGCTGCGCCTGCACTTCCAGAAGCATGTCGTAGACCGAGCCCGCCCCGCGCCCCGCCAGCTTGCGCCGTGCCGGGTGCAGCCCTTGCACCGCGCCGGTGATCACGCCCAGGAAATCATCGCCGTAGCGTTCCAGCTTCTTGGCGCCGACCCCGCTGATGCGGGCCATCTGGTCGAGGGTCTCCGGGCGCACCTCGGCCATCTCAATGAGGGTGCGGTCAGGGAAGATCACATAGGCCGGCACTTTCTGCGCCTCCGCCAGCGCCCGGCGCTTGGCCTTCAGCGCGGACAACAGCGGCGCGTCCTCCTCGGAAACCAGCGCCTTCACTGCCGGGCGGCGGTCCGCGGATTTGATGGTGTCTCGGCGCAGCTCGATGGACTGCTCGCCGCGCAGGATCGGCAGCGCAGCCTCGGTAAACCGCAGGGCGCCGTGGCGGTCCGGGTCGGGGCGCAGCAGGTCGTGGCCCATCATCTGCCGGAACACCGCCTGCCACTGGCGCTTGCCGAATTCCTTGCCGCAGCCGTAGACCGACAGCTCGTCATGGCGCTTGGCACGGATCCGCTCGTTATCGGCACCCAGCAGGATGTCGATCAGGTGGCCGGAGCCGAACCATTCTTCTGTCCGCAAAACAGCCGACAGCGCCTTGCGCACCACGGTGGTGCCGTCGAACACATCGGCGGGCGTGTCGCAGAGGTCGCAATTGCCGCAAGGCTCTGCCTCTTCGCCGAAGTAGCCCAGCAGTTTCTGGCGGCGGCAGTGCAGTGCCTCGGCGAGGCCCAGCAAAGCATTCAGGCGGGCATGATCCGCGGCGCGGCGTTCGGGCGGGGCCAGCCCCTCGTCAATCTGGGAGCGGCGCAAGCGGATGTCGTCGGGGCCGAACAGGGTCAGGGTTTCCGCAGGCGCGGCGTCACGGCCGGCGCGGCCGATTTCCTGGTAATAGGCCTCGATCGATTTCGGCAGGTCGGCATGGGCGACCCAGCGGATATCGGGTTTGTCGATGCCCATGCCAAAGGCCACGGTAGCGACCACGATCAGACCGTCCTCGCGCGCAAAGCGGGTCTCGACGATGCGGCGGTCCTCGGCCTCCATGCCGCCGTGGTAGAAGCAGGCGGAATGGCCCGCCTCGCGCAGCGCGGCGGAGAGCGCTTCGGTTTTGGCGCGGGTGCCGCAGTAGACGATGCCGGACTGGCCCTTGCGGGCGGCGGCGAACTCCAGGATCTGGCGGCGCGGGCTGTCCTTGGCGCCAAAGGCGAGGTGGATATTGGGCCGGTCAAAGCCGCGCAGGAAGCTGCGGGGGGCCTCGCCGTCGAACAGTTTCTGGACGATCTCCTCGCGGGTTTCCTGGTCGGCGGTTGCGGTGAAGGCCGCCAGCGGAACGTCAAGGGCGCGGCGCAGTTCGCCGATGCGCAGGTAATCGGGGCGGAAGTCATGACCCCACTGGCTGACGCAATGGGCCTCATCCACCGCGATCAGGCTGACGCCGATGCGGCGCAGCATGCCCATGGCGGTGCCGGAGGCAAGCCGTTCGGGGGCCATGTAGAGGAGCTTGAGCCGCCCGGCCTCGATCGCCTCCCAGACCATTTCGGTCTCTTCGTCGGTGTTGCCGGAGGTGAGGGCGCCTGCATTCACGCCGGCCTCCTGCAACGCGCGGACCTGGTCGCGCATCAAGGCGATGAGGGGGGAGATCACCACGGTGATGCCGTCGCGCAGCAGCGCGGGCAGCTGGTAGCATAGCGACTTGCCGCCGCCGGTGGGCATGATCGCCAGCACGTTTTCCCCGGCGGTCACGGCGTCGACGATTTCCTCCTGCCCCGGGCGGAAGGCGTCAAAGCCGAAAATCTCGCGCAGAATGGGAGTCGCGCCGGTCAGGGCGGTCATTTCCGTCATGGGGGCGGAGGGCCTCGTGGTCAGTGCTGCTCTTGCTTTGCAGGCACAATCCCACAGGAGGCATGGGGCAGCAAGAGGCGGAGGCGCCTATTCTCCCACATACCGAAACGCCACAAAGGGCAGCGCCCGCCCGCGGGGACGGACGGGCGCTGCCCGGCCTGCCGCCGGGCGGAACTTTTCAGGCTGGGTTCAGTAGAACGCCGAGACGTTGTTCACCAGGACGATGCGCAGCGCGTAGACCGCAACCAGCACCACCAGCGGCGCCAGATCGATGCCGCCCATGTTGGGCATGAACCGGCGCACCGGCGCATAGAGCGGTTCCAGAATCCGGTTCAGACCGTACCAGATCTGCCCCACCAGCTGCTGGTGCAGGTTCAGGACCTGGAAATTGATCAGCCAGCTCATGATCACATGGGCAATGATGAAGAACCAGACAATGTCCAGGATCAGCATCAGGATTTGGAACAGCGAGACCATCTCTTATTTCCCTCTTTCGAACAGCCTCACAGGTAAGCAGACGCAGCGAAATGCGCAAGGCTTCCGCGAGGTTGCGGTTGACGCGCTGTAAACGGGTGGCATCACGGGCACATGCGAAACAGGAGCGCCGTGCGATGTACCCCATTGTCCGATTGATCAAGGATACCGTTCTGGCCAGCCGGATGGAGCCTCTGCCGATCACCGGCATGCATGTGTCCAGCCATATCTGCTGGCCCTGGGATCTGGATATGTGGATGGAACTGAACAACGGCCGCACCATGACGCTCTATGACCTGGGGCGCACCATGCTGGCGCAGCGGGTGGGGCTGATCCGCTGCCTGCGGCAGCGGCGCTGGGGGCTGACGGTGGCGGGGTCCTCGGTGCGCTACCGCCGGCGCATCCGCGGGTTCGAGAAATTCGAAATGCGCAGCCGGACTGCGGGCTGGGATGAAAAATTCATCTATGTCGAGCAGTCGATGTGGAGGAAGAACGGCGATTGCGCCAGCCATGTGATGCTGCGCACCGCGGTAACCGACCGGAACGGCATCGTGCCGCCGCAAAAGGTGCTGGAGGCGCTGGGGCAGGACACTGAAGCCTCGCCCGAGCTGCCGGGCTGGATCAGGGACTGGTGCCAAGCGGACAGCGGCCGGCCCTGGCCGCCGATGCAGGACAGGCTTGCCTAGGCCCCTGCCCGCCTGCCATACCTGAAGGCAACAATAACAAGAGGGCGGGCATGCAGCAGGTATCCATGCGCAAGCGCATCTGGGGGTGGTGGTTTTTCGACTGGGCCAGCCAGCCTTATCACACGCTTCTGGTCACCTTTGTTTTCAGCCCGTTTTTTGCCGCTGTGGCGGCTGAGCATTTCATGGGCCAGGGATTGGGCGATGAGGACGCCAAGGCGCAGGCCCAGACCGTATGGTCGCTGTGCCTGACGGTGACCGGGCTGATCATCGGCTTCGGCGCGCCCTTCATGGGGGCGCTGGCCGATATCTCCGGCCGGCGGCGGCCCTGGATCATGATGTTCTCGGTGATGTATATGCTGGGCGCCTGGGGGCTGTGGTTCATGGACCCGGGCGGCAGCAACCTGTGGTGGATGCTGATCAGTTTCGGCTTCGGCTTCATCGGCGCGGAGTTCGCGCTGATCTTCGTCAATGCGCAGCTGCCGTCCTTAGCCGGCAGGGAGGACGTCGGCGATGTCTCCGGCTCCGGCTTTGCCTTTGGCTACCTCGGCGGGGTGATTTCGCTGTTCATCATGCTTTTGCTGTTTGTCGAGCAAGCCAGCGGCAAGACCCTGATCGGACTCAGCCCGCTGCTGGGCCTGGATGCCGGGGCGCGCGAGGGCACCCGCGCGGTTGGGCCCTTCACTGCGCTGTGGTTCGCCGTCTTCATGATCCCCTATTTCCTGTGGGTGCGCGAGGGACGCGCCACCGGCCAGCGCGGCACAGTGGGCCAGGCGGTGGCGCTGGTGGTGCAATCGGTGAAGAACCTGCGCAGCCGGGTGAGTCTAGCCAGCTACCTTGGCTCCTCGATGCTGTACCGGGACGCGCTGAACGGGCTTTACGGGTTTGGCGGGGTTTACGCCAAGCTGGTGCTGGGCTGGCAGATCACCCTCATTGGCGTCTTCGGTATCGTGGCGGCGCTTGCGGCCACGATCTTCTGCTGGGCCGGCGGCAAGGCGGACCGGAAGTACGGACCGAAGCCGGTGATCATCCTCTCTATTCTGGTGCTGAGCCTGGTCTGCCTGACCATCGTCAGCATGTCCCGCGAGCAGATTTTTGGCATCACCCTGCCCGAAGGGTCGAAACTGCCGGATGCCGTGTTCTTTGGCTGCGGCGTGCTGATCGGCGGTTTTGGCGGCATCCTGCAGTCGGCCAGCCGCAGCCTGATGGTGCGCCACACCGACCCGGCCAAGGCGACCGAGAGTTTCGGCCTTTACGGCCTTTCGGGCCGCGCCACCGCGTTTCTGGCGCCGATGCTGATCGGCGTCGCAACAACTGTCACCGGCAGCGCCCGGCTGGGGATCACCCCGGTCATCGGCCTGTTTCTGATCGGATTGGTACTGTTATTCTGGGTTCATGGAGAAGGAGATCAGAGTTGAGACTGTTACTAGCCATCTGTCTGGCGGTGGCGGGGCTTTCTGTTCCGGCAAGCGCGCAGACCCCCGCAAAGGCGCTGTTCGGGGCCAAGCCCAGCGCTTCGCAGCAGAAACCCGCACCGTTCGGCTCCTACGCCAAGGGCTGCGTGGCCGGCGCCGAGCAGCTGCCGGAGACCGGCCCCACCTGGCAGGCGATGCGGCTGAGCCGCAACCGCAACTGGGGGCATCCGGCAGCGATCGATTTCGTCAAGGACCTGAGCCGCATGGCGGCGAAACAGCGCGGCTGGAAGGGGCTTTATATCGGAGACATCAGCCAGCCGCGCGGCGGGCCGATGCTGTCGGGCCACCGCAGCCACCAGATAGGGCTGGACATCGACATCTGGATGCGGCCGCCCGACCGGCTGAACCTGAGCCGCAGCGCGCGCGAGAACATCTCCTCGATCTCGATGCGCCGGGCCAAGGGGGCCTATGTGAACGCCAGCTGGACACGGGCGCACCATGAGATCCTGAAAGCGGCGGCGCAGGACAAGCGGGTGGCGCGGATCTTCGTGTTTCCCGGCGCCAAGGTGCAGATGTGCAACGACGAGAAGGGCGACCGCCGCTGGCTGCGCAAAATCCGGCCCTGGTGGGGGCATCACTACCACTTTCATGTGCGGCTGAACTGCCCGCGCGGCGCCCGCGGCTGTGTTGACCAGGCGGCCCCGCCCAAGGGCGACGGCTGCGCCGATGCGCAGCAGTGGGTGAACAACATTCTGAACCCGCCGCCGCCGAAACCGGTTGACCCGAACGCGCCGAAGTCTAAACCGAGACGGGATTACACCCTTTCGGACCTGCCCCAGCAATGCGCCGCCGTTCTGCAATCAAACTGATCCTGGGTATTGCCACCGCCGCCGGACTGGCGGCGGCGGGTTATGCCGCAAGCCGCCCGCTGGCGGCAGCGGGCAAGGCGCAGCATCTGAGCAGCTACACCTGGAAACTGAACCAGCCCTGGTTTGGAGGCTTCTCGGCGCTGAGGGTCACCGGGAACGGGTCCGGGATGGTGGTGCTCACTGACCGTGCAACACTGGTGACAACGGATATTTCGCGCAAGCAAGGCCTGATATCCGGCGTGACCGCCCGCTCGGCGCACGAGCTGCGCGCCTCCACCGGCAAGGCCCTGCGCGGTTTTGCCAGCGACAGCGAAGGTCTGGCCATCGGACCGGACGGCAGCCACTACGTCTCGTTTGAAGGCACCGCGCGGGTGGCCCGCTACCGCCGGGTGCAAGACCGCGCCAAGGTGCTGCCGCGGCCCAAGGCCTTCCGCAAGCTGCCCCGGAACAAGTCGCTGGAGGCGCTGGCCATAGATGCCCGCGGACACCTCTACACCCTGCCGGAGCGCGCCTTTGACAAACACGGCCAGATCCCGGTCTGGCGCTGGAACGGCCTCCGCTGGAGCCGGCCCTTCAGCCTGCCGCCGCGCGGCGGCTTCCTGCCGGTGGATGCGGATTTCGGCCCGGACGGAAGATTCTACCTGCTGGAGCGCGACCTGACCCTGCTCGGCTTCCGCAGCCGCCTGCGCCGCTGGGACATCACCGCCGCAGGCCCGGTGAACGAAACGGTGCTGCTGCAGACCGGTCCCGGCACCCACGACAACCTTGAGGGTCTGTCGGTCTGGGCCGCCGAAGACGGTGAGCTGCGCGCCACCATGATCTCGGATGACAATTTTCTGCCGCTGCAGCGCACCGAACTGGTGGAATACGCCCTGCCGCGCTGAAACAGCCCCTGCGCCGCGCCAGCGGCACCCGGCCCAACCGCAAGGGGGACTTCACAGAAGGCACCCCGCGCGGGCGGGAGTCTCCCCCTGTTCCTGCAAGCGGAAACCTTGCGGAACAGGCCCAAGCAGTTTAAAGGGGCCGGTCTTTTGCCGCTGCGCAGCCTTCTTCGCAGCCCCGAAACAAACGGATCCCGCGCATGACCCGCTCGCAAATTCCCGGCATTCTTGCCATGGCCGCCGTGGTGGTGGCCTCCAACGTCCTGGTGCAGTTCCTGTTCGGCAACTGGCTGACCTGGGGCGCCTTCACCTATCCGGTGGCCTTCCTGGTCACCGATGTGATGAACCGCGTCTATGGCGCCGCCGCCGCGCGCAAGGTTGTGGTGGCGGGCTTTATCACCGGGGTGATCTGCTCTCTGATCGGCACGCAGATCATGCTGCAGGGCGATGGCTTCACTTACCCGGCGGTGACCCTGCGCATCGCACTTGGCTCCGGCCTCGCCTTCCTGACCGCGCAGATGCTGGACGTCGCCATCTTCTCCGCCCTGCGCGAAGGGAAATGGTGGCGGGCGCCGCTGGCCTCCACCCTGATCGGCTCAACCGTGGATACTGCCATCTTCTTCACCGTCGCCTTCTCCGTCTCGCTCGTGTGGATCGAACCCGCCAATGATGTGTCCTGGGCCGGCGACATGCTGCCCCTGATCGGACAGGGGCCGGTGGTGCCCTACTGGGTCTCGCTGGCCTTCGCCGACTGGCTGGTGAAACTGTCGCTGGCATTGCTCGCGCTTGTGCCCTTCCGCATCATCGTGCGTAAGCTCTCCGCAAAGACCACATGATTTTGTTTTGACATCTGCCGAATCTGTGGCAGGCTGGGCTTACACGAAACATCAGAAAGGAGGTGCCCATTGTCTAGAGAAGCTATGGAGAGCAGTGCCGGAACAGTTCAGAAGGAGTGCGGCCGAGGCAGCCCTTGGCACGCATAGATCACTGAATTGGTGCTGACCTAACCGGTGCACCTCCTATCATCTCGAAGGGCTGTTCCCCGCGTGTGGAACAGCCCTTTCGATTTTAAAGCCCGCGTTCCGCAAACCACCCAAGCCATGATCCGCATCAACGACCAAATCACCCTGCAGGACTGGGAAATGACCGAGAGCTTCATCCGCGCCTCGGGCCCCGGCGGGCAGAATGTGAACAAGGTGGCAACCGCGGTGGAGCTGCGGTTCGAGGCCGCGCGCTCGCCCGCGCTGGCGCCTGCGGTCAAATCCCGGCTGAAGCGGCTGGCCGGTCGGCGCTGGACCAAGGAAGGCGCGATCATCCTGCAATGCGACGAGACCCGCTCGCAGCAGCGGAACCGCGAGATCGTGCGCGAGCGGCTGGCGGAGCTGGTGCGCAAGGCGCTGGTGGCGCCCAAGCGCCGCATCGCCACCAAACCCACCCGCGGCTCGGTCAAGCGGCGGCTGGAGGCCAAGAAGCAGCGCGGCGAGCTGAAAGCGACGCGCGGTAAAATCGACCCGGATTGAAACCGCGGATTGCACCCGGCGCACGCGCGGCCCATGCTGGCGCAAACAACCGGGAGGATCAGATCATGCGGCTGGACGGAAAAACCGCCATCGTGACCGGCGGCGCCTCGGGCTTTGGCGCAGGCATCGTGCGCAAGTTCCTGGCCGAAGGCGCAAGGGTGATGATTGCCGATATCAACGGCTCTGCAGCAGAGGCGATGGCGGCAGAGCTGGGTGGCAACGCCTCTGCGCAGACCGTGGATGTATCGGACCGCGCCTCGGTCACGGCGATGGCAGAGGCGGCGCTGGCGGCCTTCGGGCAGCTGGATATTCTGGTCAACAACGCGGGCGTCACCCATCTGCCTGCGCCGCTGGAGGAGATCAGCGAGGACGACTTTGACCGGGTGATGGACGTCAACATGAAATCGGTCTATCTGACCGCCCGCGCCCTGGTGCCGCATATGAAGACCAACCAGCGGGGCGCGATCCTGAACGTCGCCTCAACTGCCGGCGTGTCGCCGCGCCCCAACCTCAACTGGTACAACGCCTCGAAGGGCTGGATGATCACCGCCACCAAGACGATGGCGGTGGAGCTGGCGCCGCACGGGGTGCGGGTCAATGCGATCAACCCGGTGGCGGGCGAAACCCCGCTGCTTAAATCCTTCATGGGCGAGGACACCCCGGAAATGCGCGCCAAGTTCCTGTCCACGATCCCGATCGGGCGGTTCTCGACACCGGAGGACATGGGCAACGCGGCCTGCTTCCTGTGCTCGGACGAAGCCAGCATGGTCACTGGCGTGGCGATGGAAGTGGACGGAGGACGCTGCATATGAAAACCGTGAATCTTGCCGAGAAGCTGGCAATGTTTTCCAGCCATTGGGACCCGCATGTGGTGGCGGATTACAACGGCAACGACGTGATGGTGGTGAAGTTTCAGGGCGAGTTCCCGTTCCACCACCACCCGGACACCGATGATTTCTTCCTGGTGCTGGAAGGGGAGATGGTGATGGACATCAACGGCCAGCCGCCGCAGACCGTGCGCGCTGGAGAGCTGTTCGTGGTTCCCAAGGGCGTCATCCACCGCCCCCGCGCCGAGCAGGAATGCAAGGTCCTGCTCATGGAACCCAAGGGGGAGCCGAACACCGGCGATCCGGCAACCGCAGCCCCAAAGCCGCGGATCTGACACGTCCGCCTTCTTCTTTGCGGAAAACACACCCGCCGGAGGCAGCGCGCGCCGGCGCGCTTCATTCAAGAAGGACCAAACGACATGCTCCCCGGCCTCAAGAACCTGATCACCGACGTGCCCGGCATCATTGTCGGCAACGCTCAGGATGCATCCCTGAAGTCCGGCACCACGGTGCTGACGTCAGACAAACCCTTCACCGCCTCGGTGCATGTGATGGGCGGTGCGCCGGGCACGCGGGAGACGGATTTGCTGGCACCTGACAAATCGGTGGCCAGGATCGACGCGCTGGTGCTGTCAGGCGGCTCGGCTTTCGGGCTGGAGGCCTGCTCCGGGGTGATGGATGCGCTGCACGCCAAGGGCCGCGGCTTTCCGGTTGGGCCCGCACGGGTGCCGCTGGTGCCCGGGGCGATCCTGTTTGACCTGCTGAACGGCGGGCAGAAGGACTGGGACCAGAACCCTTACCGCGCCCTGGGGCGGGCGGCCTTTGAAGGGGCGGCGGAGGACTTTGCCCTTGGCACCGCCGGCGCAGGCGCGGGCGCGCTGACCGCGATGCTGAAGGGCGGGCTGGGCTCTGCTTCGCTGGTGCTGGACAGCGGCGTCACTGTGGGCGCGCTGGTGGCCGCCAATCCGCTGGGCGCCGTCACCACGCCGGGGGAGCGGTATTTCTGGGCCGCCCCGTTTGAAATCGGCGGGGAATTCGGCGGGCTGGGCCCGGACAAGGCCGCCGGACTGGGGCGCACATTGGAGAGCCGCAAGATCGCCGCCATCCAGAAACCGGGCGGCGCCCCGCTGCCGCCGGAGCGCGCCAATACAACCATTGCCATCGTTGCCACCGATGCGGCGCTGACCAAGGCGCAGTGCCAGCGCCTGGCCACGGCGGCGCATGACGGCATCGGCCGCGCTATCGTACCCGCGCATTCCCCCGGCGATGGCGATCTGGTCTTTGCCGCCAGCACCGGCGCGCGGGTACTGGACGCACCAGACACCGAGCTTGGGCCGATCTGCCATGCCGCCGCGCTCTGCCTCAGCCGTGCCATCGCCCGTGCCGTTTACAACGCCCGCCCGGAACCGGGCGATCTGCTGCCCTGCTGGGCCGCGTCCTGAAAATCCGCAGCTTCCCGCCGGGACTTTGATGCGCGTCAAACTGCCGGTTGACACTGCCGGGTATTAAACCATGAGTCACATCTGCCAACTCAGAACTGGAGCAAGCAATATGAAACCTCTTTTGACCGCCGCCATTTTCGGCCTCCTCGCAGCCCCTGCCTTTGCCGAAGGCGATCCGGCAGCTGGCGAGAAGGGGTTCAACAAGTGCAAGTCCTGCCACATGGTGGTTTCCGACGCGGGCGACGTGATCGTCAAGGGCGGCAAGACCGGCCCGAACCTGTGGGGCCTGGCCGGCCGCCAGGCGGGCACCGCCGACGGCTTCAACTACGGCGATGACCTGGTCGCGGCAGGTGAAGCCGGGCTGGTCTGGGACGAAGAGAAATTCGTTGCCTTCGCCGCCGACCCCAAGAAGTTCCTGCAGGCCGAAACCGGCAACGCCAAGGCCAAGTCGAAAATGTCCTTCCGCCTGAAGAAGGGCGGCGAGGACATCTATGCCTTCCTGGCCAGCCACGGCCCGGCCCCGGCAGAGGAAGCCGCAGCCGAAGAAGGCGCGGCTGAGGAAGGCGCGGAAGCGGCCACCGAATAAGCCCTGAAACCGTCAAGGGCGGGTGTGAAGCCGCGGCATTTTCGCCGCGGCTTTTCGCGTAATTGCTTTCCGTGCCCGCAAACGTTAGCGGTAGTCTCTACAGCTGTCGAAATGCGGCAGGCCGCAGAACAGAAAACCGTCACGGACACAGCATGAGCCATATGATTCCCGCCTGGGTGAACGGTGAATTGACACCGGTTGACAAGCTGGCCGCGCATGAGCGCGGGCTGAAGCACAAGGCGGTCTCCGTCTTTGTGGTGAAAGGCGTGGAAATCCTGATGCAGCGCCGGGCGATGGGGAAATACCACACGCCGGGCCTCTGGGCGAACACCTGCTGCACCCATCCGAAATGGGACGAACAGCCCTCAGCCTGCGCGGTGCGCCGGATGAACGAGGAGCTGGGTCTGACCGGCCTCTACCCCGAGTTCCGCCACCACCTGGAATACCGCGCCGATGTCGGCAACGGGTTGGTCGAGCATGAGGCGGTCGATGTGTTCCTGGCCCATGCCCACCGGCCGCTGCGGATCGCCGCCAACCCGGACGAGGTGATGGAAACCCGCTGGGTCGACTACCACGACCTGCTGGCCGAGGTGAGCCGCCACCCGGAGCGCTTCACCCCGTGGCTGAAGATCTACCTGCACAACTACGCCGACGTGATCTTTGGCCCCGACCTGATCATCGCCGGACGGCGCTGACTCCTTTTCTTCCCTGCCTGCTTGCCCTGCAGCGCGCGCCGTGGTTATCTGCCCGCATAAATAGGGAGTATACTTATCATGTCCATCCTCATCGCCGGCGGCGGCATCGCTGGGCTGTCTCTTGGGCTGACACTGCATCAGATCGGGGTGCCGTTCCGCATCTTCGAGGCCGCGCGCACGCTGAAGCCGATGGGGGTCGGCATCAACCTGCAGCCCAATGCGGTGCGGGAGCTGCTCAACCTGGGGCTGGAAGCAGAGCTGGACGCCATCGGCGTGCGGACCCGGCAGCTGGGGTTTTACAGCAAACTCGGCAGGACGATCTGGGAGGAGCCCCGCGGCTTGGGCGCAGGCTATGCCTGGCCGCAGTATTCGGTGCACCGGGGCGAATTGCAGATGATGCTCTACCGGGCTCTGGCGGAGCGGGCCGGGCCGGATTGCCTGGAAACCGGTGCACGGGCCGCAGGGTTTGAACACATGGGCGGCGGCGCCGCACTGCTGCTGGCGGACGGACGGCGGATCGAGGGGGCGCTGGTTGTTGCAGCTGATGGCATCCACTCCGCCCTGCGCGCGCAGATGGTGCCGGATGAGGGCGCGCCGATCTGGAACGGCCGCATCCTGTGGCGCGGCACTACCCGTGCACCGGAGTTCAAGGGCGGCGCGGCGATGGCGATGATCGGCCACGACCATCTGCGGCTGGTCGCCTATCCGATCTCGGCGCCGGATGCGGAGGGCCGGGTCACGATGAACTGGATTGCGGAAAAGAGCTTTGACCCCTCTGCCCCCTGGCGCAGGGAAGACTGGAACCGGCCTGCAGACATCAATGAGTTCCTGCCGGACTTCGAAGGCTGGCAATTCGATTGGATCGACGTGCCAAAGCTGATCCGCGGCGCCGAAGTGGTCTATGAATACCCGATGGTGGACCGCGATCCACTGGTGCGCTGGACGGTTGGGAACGTCACGCTGATGGGGGACGCCGCGCATCCGACCTACCCGGTGGGGTCAAACGGCGCCAGCCAGGCCATTGTGGACGCACGGGTGATCGGCGCCAAGTTGCTGGATCACGGGGTTACATCCGCCGCGCTCAAGGCTTACGAGGCAGAGGTGCGCCCGGTCACAACGGCAGTGGGTCTCGCCAACCGCGCGGGCGGCGGGCCGGACGGGGTGCTGCAGCGGGTCGAGGATCTTTGCGGTGGAGACTTTGCAGACATCAGCGAGGTGATCCCGCAGGCGGAACTGGCCGCCCATGCTGCCAAGTACAAGTCGATTGCAGGCTTCTCCATCGAGGAGCTGAACGCCCGCCCCCCGACCATCCCGGCAGGCGCCCGCATCAGCTGAGGCACGCCCGCACCCATGTGCGGGTCAAGGACGGCGCAGCCGCCGTGCCGCAGGCACGGTTTGTCCTTGAGGCGCACATGGGCGCGAACACGCTCGAAACGGCGCATGGAAGGGCAGACCTGCCCTTAAACCGCTTCTCAGCGAAAAAACGCCGCGCAAAGCGCGGCGCTATGCCCAACTGTGAGGCCCATTCCATGAATGGGCAGGAGCAGGCGGGAGCGCCCCGCCCTGCCCTGTTTCACCGCGGTCAGACTCCGATCACCGCCTGCACCGCGCGCTGCCAGCGGGCATAGGCGGCCTCGCGCGCGGCGGGCTGCATCAGCGGCACGAACTGGCGGTCGAGCTTCCAGGTGTCGGCAAAGCCGATCTGGTCCGGATAGATCCCGGCGCGCATCCCCGCCAGCCAGGCAGCGCCGAGCGCGGTGGTTTCCTGCATCACCGGGCGGTCGACGGCGGCGCCCAGCAGGTCCGACAGGCTCTGCATGGTCCAGTCGCTGGCGCTCATGCCGCCATCGACGCGCAGGGTCACGGTGTGGTGGCTGTCGTCCTCCCAGTCGGCGCGCATCGCCTCATAGAGGTCGCGGGTCTGGTAGGCGACGCTTTGCAGCGCGGCACGGGCGAACTCCGCCGGGCCGGAGTTGCGGGTGAGGCCGAACATGCCGCCGCGGCATTCCGGCTCCCAGTAGGGCGCGCCGAGGCCGGTAAAGGCCGGCACCAGGATCACGTCCTGCCCAGGATCCGCCTTGGCCGCCAGAACGCCGCTTTCACTTGCCTTGCCGATGATCCCCAGCCCGTCGCGCAGCCATTGCACCGCGGCACCGGCAATGAAGATCGAGCCTTCCAGCGCATAGGTGGGCTTGCCGTCGAGCTGATAGGCGATGGTGGTCAGCATCCGGTTCTTGGAGACCACCGGCTCATCCCCGGTGTTCAGCAGCGCAAAGCAGCCTGTCCCGTAGGTGGATTTCATCATTCCCGGCTGGAAACAGGCTTGGCCGATGGTGGCCGCCTGCTGGTCGCCGGCCACGCCCAGAATCGGGACCGGGGTGCCCAGGATCTCCGGGATGGTGGTGCCGAACTCCGCGGCGCTGTCCTTGACCTCCGGCAGCATCTGCTGCGGCACATCCAGCAGGTCGCTGATGGTGCGGCTCCAGCGGCCCTTGCGGATGTCATACATCAGCGTGCGCGCGGCATTGGTGGCGTCGGTCGCGTGGGAAGCGCCGCCGGTCAGGCGCCAGATCAGGAAGGTATCCACCGTGCCGAACAGCAGCTCCCCTGCCGCGGCCCGCTCCCGTGCGCCGGGCACGGTGTCGAGGATCCACTTCACCTTGGTGCCGGAGAAATACGGATCAAGCAGGAGCCCGGTACGGTCGGCCACCATCTCTGCGTGACCCTCCTCGCGCAGCTGCTCGCAGATGGCGGCGGTGCGGCGGTCCTGCCAGACGATGGCGTTATGGATGGCCTTGCCGCTTGTCTTGTCCCAGACCACGGTGGTTTCGCGCTGGTTGGTGATGCCGATGCCCGCAATGTCCGTGGCGGAGACATCCAGCTCTGCCATCACCTTGCGGCAGACCGCGACGGTGGTCTCCCAGATCTCCTCCGGGTCATGCTCCACCCAGCCAGCCTGCGGGTAATGCTGGGTGAACTCCTGCTGCGCGGTGCCCGCGACCTGCATTCCTGCATCAAACAGGATTGCCCGGGTCGACGTGGTGCCCTGATCAATTGCCAGAATATAGGTCATCGGCTGCCCTCCAGTCTCCTCTGACCGGGGACAATAAACGCAAAAGTGCTACCGCTACCAGCCCCTACTAAAAATTTAGTTGATGAGTCGCCGAAACCACGGCACCTCTGCCCGGCGGCACCGCCGGGCAAGTTAATATCTCCTAAATCAGATTGGCAGCTGAATCACGCGCTTAACTGAGGAACTTCGATATTGTCGATAAGGCGGATGCCATCCATCCAGGCCGCGGCCAGCAGCCGGGCGGGACGGGAG
>NZ_WLCM01000024.1 GCF_013317235.1 Leisingera sp. ANG59
CACCAATTTGGCTCTGGCGGTGCCGAACCGCCCGATCCGCACCAACCTGCAAGCTCTGCGCAACGCCGCGCGCCAGGAAACCCGCGCCCTTGCCGAAGAACGCGCACGGCATCCGTTTGACGATGTCGAAACCACCGCCCTCGACTACCCGCCGAAAGCCTGGAGCGAGCCCCACGGCGCGCTGCAGGACACGGTCTACGAGGCTTACGACCTGCAGGCGATCCTGATCGACGGCGCGGCGGAGCATCCGACCGCGTTGGTGCAATCCGCCGCCATGGCCTCGGTCCCGCCGCCCGTGCCGACTTATCGGCCCTGCCTCCCGAAATCCCTCGTCGCGGAAGGCCGCCTTTCCGCGCCACAGCTTGAGAGCGTCATCTATGCGGGCAATGCCCACGAGACGCATCTCAAGGGCTGGTTCAAGCGCGGCGAGATCGAAGGCCAGCTCATGGCCGCGTCTGAGGGCGACAACGGTGCCTTCCGCCTGCGCAAGGGCTGGTTCCTGGGCGATGGCACGGGTTGCGGCAAAGGGCGGCAGGTGGCGGGCATCATTCTCGACAACTGGCTCACAGGGCGTCGCCGGGCCGTTTGGGTCTCGAAGAGCGACAAGCTTATCGAGGATGCGCGCCGCGACTGGATCGCGCTCGGGGGTCGTGAGAGCGATATCGTGCCGCTCTCGAAGTTTCGCCAAGGCAGCGATATCCGCCTGCCCGAGGGCATCCTCTTCGTCACCTATGCCACCCTGCGCTCTGCGACACGCGAGGGCAAAGCCTCCCGCCTCGACCAGGTGACGTCCTGGCTCGGGGATCGGTTCGACGGGGTGATCGCCTTTGATGAAAGCCACGCCATGGCGAATGCCGCTGGCGAAAAGTCCGACCGCGGCGACAGACGCGCGTCGCAGCAGGGTCTCGCTGGTCTTGCGCTGCAAAATGCCCTGCCCGATGCACGAGTCCTCTATGTCTCGGCGACCGGCGCGACGGTCGTCGGCAATCTCGCCTACGCCTCCCGCCTCGGGCTCTGGGGCACCGGGGATTTCCCCTTCGTGACGCGGGCAGAGTTCGTCGCGGCGATGGAAGCCGGGGGCATCGCTGCCATGGAGATGATCTCGCGCGACCTGAAGGCGCTCGGGCTCTATCTCGCGCGGTCCCTCTCTTACGCCGGGGTCGAATACGAAATGCTGGTGCATGAGCTCTCACCCGCACAGATCGCAATCTATGACAGCTACGCCGATGCGTATCAGATCATCCACACCAACCTCGAGGCAGCCCTTCAAGCGTCTGGCATTTCCTCCGAGACCGGTACCTTGAACGCCCAGGCCAAATCCGCCGCACGCTCGGCCTTCGAGAGCAACAAGCAGCGTTTCTTCAACCATCTCATCACCGCCATGAAATGCCCCTCGCTGATCCGCGCGATCGAAGCGGACCTGGCGGCGGGGCATTCCGCGGTCATTCAGGTGGTTTCGACCAGCGAGGCGGTGATGGAACGCCGCCTCGAGGAGATTCCGCCCTCGGACTGGGACGATCTGCAGGTCGATTTTACGCCGCGCGAGAACATCATGGACTACCTGATGCATTCCTTCCCGACGCAGCTGTTTGAGCCCTACACCGACGAGAACGGCGATCTGCGCTCGCGCCCTGCCCTTGATGGCGATGGCAATCCGATCTTCTGCCGCGAGGCGGAGCGGCGGCGGGACGATCTGGTCGAACATCTTGGGGCCCTCGCCCCGGTGCAGGGCGCGCTCGATCAGATCCTCTGGCATTTCGGGGGCGATGCGGTGGCCGAGGTCACGGGGCGCAAGCGGCGCATCGTGAAGACGCGTGAGGGTCGGCTCAAGGTCGAGAACCGGCCTGCCTCCTCCAACCTCGGAGAGACGCAGGCCTTCATGGATGATGCCAAGCGCATCCTGATCTTCTCTGATGCCGGTGGCACGGGGCGCAGCTATCACGCGGACCTTGGGGCCAAGAACCAGCGCCTGCGGGTGCATTACCTCCTTGAACCCGGCTGGAAAGCCGACAACGCGATCCAGGGGCTGGGGCGCACGAACCGCACCAATCAGGCTCAGCCACCGCTCTTCCGGCCCGTCGCGACCAATGTGAAGGGTGAGAAGCGGTTTCTCTCCACCATCGCGCGCCGCCTCGACACGCTTGGGGCCATCACCAAGGGACAGCGCGAGACTGGGGGCCAGAACATGTTCCGCGCCGAAGACAACCTCGAGAGCCCCTATGCGCGGGCCGCATTGCGGCAGTTTTTCTACAAGCTGCGCGCGGGCAAGATCGATGCCTGCTCCTACGCAAAGTTCCAGGAGATGACCGGGCTGACGCTCGATGAGGCGGATGGCACGATGAAGGAGAACCTGCCGCCGATCCAGCAGTTCCTGAACCGCTGTCTCGCGCTGCGGATCGATATGCAGGACGCAATCTTCGAGGCCTTTGGCACCTTCCTTTCGGCCATCATCGAGGACGCTCGCCAGGCAGGCACGCTCGATGTTGGGCTAGAGACCCTGCGCGCCGAAAAGTTCGAGATTATCGACCGGAAGGTCATCTTCGAGCATGAGGCGACGGGCGCGACGGCGACCGCCCTGACCGTGGAGCGCACCGATCGCAACGATCCGCTGACCCTGCCCCGCGTCAAATTGATCTGCGCAAACACGGACGGCGCGACGCTCTGCTGGAACAAGATCTCCAAGCGCGCGGCGCTGATGGTCAAGGCGCCGGCCTTCATGGATGAGGATAGTGTTCCGATCMTGCGCGTGAAACTGCTGCGTCCCATGGGAACCGAGATCCTCGCGGCCAGCGAATTCTCGACTTCGCACTGGGAGGAGATCGATGACGCGATGTTTGAGCACCTTTGGCAGACCGAGGTCGATGCCGTGCCGGAGTTCACCACCTCGAAGATCACACTGATCTGCGGCCTTCTTCTGCCGATCTGGGACCGGCTGCCGGTCGACAACATGCGCATCTATCGTCTGCAGACCGAGGACGGGGAACGCGCCATCGGCCGTCTGGTCAGCCAGGAGCAACTCTTGAACGTCTATGCGCGCCTTGGGCTCGACTGCCAGATCGAGATGTCGCCGCAGGAGGTGCTCGCGGCCGTGATGGACGCCAGAACGACCCTGAACCTCCTCGGCGGCTACCAGCTGCGCAGGTCGCTCGTCATGGGACAGCCGAGACTTGAACTCATTGGCGCCTCGGGCGCGGCCCTGTCCGGATTGAAGGCCTTGGGCTGCTTCACCGAGGTGATCCAGTGGAAGACGCGGGTGTTCATCCCGGTGGATGGCATTGACGTGCTGGCGCGGGTGCTTGCCGAGCATCCGGTTGGCGCCAGCGCCGCGGATGCTGCCGCATGAGCGCGCAGCGCAGTATCGCAGACCTCTCGGCCGATCTTGCAGACCGGGCCGAGAGTTTCTGCCGCCAGTATTTCCCCGAGGGACGTAAGCAGGGCAACTATTGGCTGGTTGGCGACACCGCGGGTGCTAAGGGCCAGAGCCTCGCCATCCGGCTCCAGGCGCAGGACGGGCGCAAAGCCGGATCCTGGCAGGATTTCGCGACGGGTGAATATGGCGACCTGATCGACTTGCTGCACGAGCGGCTTGGGTCGGTCACACTCAAGGAAACGCTCAGGGAGGCCCGGTCCTTTCTCGGCGAGGCCCCCTGCCCTGCCGCATCTCGTGAAACCCAAAGGGCTGAGCGCCCCGATGCTGCCTCCAGCAAACGCATTGCGCGAGCGCGGAAGCTCTTTGCCGCTGGCAAGCCGGTTCTTGGCACTCTGGCTGCCACTTATCTGCAAGGACGCGGAATCACACGGCTGGGTCCGGCCCTCCGCTATCACCCGCGGGTCTTTCTGCGGCGGGACGAGGACGATGCCGATCTGCCGCAAAGAGCCCCTGCCCTGCTGGCAAAGATCACCGACATTCGGGGTCAGATCACCGGATGCGCGCGCTTCTACCTCGACCCGTCCACCGGCAGCTTGGCCGTGATCGAGAGCCCGAAACGGGTCCTCGGGCAGCTCTATGGCCATGCCATCCGCTTCTGGTCCGGCAAGGCGCGCTCTGATCTCATCGTCGGCGAAGGTCTCGAGAATACCCTCTCGGTCGGCACGGCTCTCCCGGAGTTCGACCTCGCCTCTTGCCTCACCGCCACCCACCTCGGCCTCTTCATCCCGCCGCCGGGCATCAAGCGTATCTGGATCGCACGGGACAATGACGAAGCGGGACGCAATGCATCCATGAGATTGCGTAACCAACTGGAATCGCTTGGAATTGCCTGTGGTGACCTAGTGCCGAGTATGGACGATTTCAACGACGATCTGCAGGCTTTTGGCAAGGATGCGCTGCGCCGGTCCCTGCTCAAGGCCATGAAAGCACAAGGTCTGGAGATCGAGGACGGGTGAGCGCCTGTCTCCACTCGTGATGACTGAGGGGGCAAAGGTTCCGCGGGCTCGATCTGATCCCGTTTGGATAAGGGGAGCGATGGACCGGCGGGTCGGGGCTGAGTGCCCCTCGCCCGGGCAGCAATGCGCCCCGAACCAGAAAATTCCCCTGCCCCTTCGGGCCATTCCTCGCGGGAACAATTTTCCGGCCCGGGTCACATTCTCCGCTGCACTCCGATCCTGACGGATGCGGCCCGGTCGCCGCCGGTCCTGTTATCGCCCCATCCAAATCGGGTCAGATCAATCAGAGGAACCAGAAAATGCCCCATCAGACCGACATCCAAGAGGAAACCGGAGTGACCTCCGCCATCCTCGACCACCTGGCACTTCACGGCGCAACGCCGGGGCCCGGCGAGACCGATCATCGCCCCCTGCCCCAGCCCGACGAGGTTGAACTCGCCATGGCGACCCTCTTTGACACCACCATCGGCCTCCTCACAGGCAGCCAGTTGGAAGACACTCTCGAAGAGATGCTCTGGTCCCTCACCTCGATCTTCCATCGCCGGCTGACCCATATCCAGAAGCTCCTCGACGACAACGAATTCGAGGTCCGGGAAAGTCTGGCGATCCAGGATGGCTCCGAGGTCGCTTCGGTCGAGCTTGAGCGTCTCCAGATGATCGGGCTGAAACTCTGGGACCATCGCGACGCTTTCGAGCAGATGCGCGATCTCGCTGTGGACCACTTTTCGGCCGCAACTGGTTCGCCCTGGCTGCCCCGCACCGGATCCAAGGTTTCGCATCGCGGCCTGACCTCCGCCGTGGTGGACAGCCGGGCCTATCTCTCGGCCAAGCGCCGCAAGGAGACCGAGGTGCACTGCCCCGAAGGCACGCGGATCGCTTTTTCGGGCGGCGACTATCAGGCCTACGACCTGATCTGGTCCGTCCTCGATGCCACCCTTGCGAAATACCCCGACATGGTGCTGCTGCACGGTGGCACGCCCAAAGGCGCCGAGATGATCGCGGCCCGCTGGGCAGATACCCGTGGTGTCACCCAGGTGGTCTTCAAACCCGACTGGAAAAGCCACGGCAAGGCCGCCCCCTTCAAGCGCAACGACAAGATGCTCGAGACCATGCCCCAAGGGCTGATCGCCACCCCCGGTTCGGGCATCACAGAAAACATCGTCGACAAAGCCCGCAAGCTCGGGATCCGCATCAAAAGGATCGGGGCTTAGGCCCCGGTTCTACCATGACATCAGTCAGAGTGCCCTGTGCGGTTCGCTCTAGGAGTTCGCAGAGGTGCGCAGTTCTGCGGGATTTCGTCTGCTAGACTGCCGTGGTTGTGGATGAACATTTCTAGTTGGTCGCTGTCGCGGGACATCCAGAACCATCCTGACGCTCACGTCGTCCCGCGATCAGCGGGATGTTCGCCGAAAGGCACCCCATGTCGGCCAGGAAACTGACGAGTCCGACGATCGTCTTGAACTAGCGCAATTTGAAGACGCTTGGGCTTGTGACAAGCATCTTCGCATCCTGGCCATTCTTCGTCACCTCGTACGACCCAGGAGCCATACCAACTGTTGTGGCGCTTCTCGGCAGTCTGGTTGCAGATCACCTCGATGAGGTAGCCATCTGAGAGCAGATCGCGCAGGCCATCCTCGGTAACCACATTCGGTGTTGCGCCGTCCAAAAGCTTATCCTCTTCACTTATGCCGACACCTATCGGGATAGGAGCGGACCCGAGCTATTGCCTGATCTTCCGAGCTTCATGCATCGTTTGCTCAGTTTCGCGCTGCTATGCGGGACATCCCCGAAGTACGCAACGCGGCCGGGATTGAAGCCGTCGGGAACAGATGCGCGTGTCCTCGCCCTGGCATTTCATCTTCTTCAGCCTGTCGGTTTACTTTCTGCTTGAGGCCTCTAGAGACTCGAGCGAGGAACAGAACACGGGCCGGTGTTGCGTTGCGACCGGTCGTTGTGTGTATCGAAAGATCGGCGCGGCTGTGCAAGGGTCGCTTCGGCGTTCTTGGCTTTCGGCAGTTCACCCACCTTCCTTCGCGGCCACAGCACTTCTCCCTTTGTCTGAGTTGCATGACATGCTGGTCGCAGCTGTCGTCCCGTCCACAAAGGTTGTCGCCGATCTTTTTCCCCTGACCCTGCGGGTCATTCCTCGCGAGGCAAAAAGACCGGCACCTGCCCCTCTCCGCTCCGCTTCGCCTTCGGTGTGGCCGGGCCTTGGCCAGCTGCAAGGTGACCATCATTGCAACGCAAACAAGGAGAAGAGCAATGACCACGAACTGCATCAAATTCACCAGCGCCGACATCGAAACCGCCAAGGGCGTCGGCTCCATCTCGACCCTGACCTTCGACCTCGACATCACGGTCGAACCCGTCGCGAGCACGAACCCGATGGCCCCCACGCACCGCGTCCTCGGTCGCTCCCCGCGGGGCAAGCTGGTCGAGTGCGGCGGCATCTGGAAGAAGCAGAACAAGGAGACCGGCGCCGACTATTACACGCTGACCATCCGCGACCACGGCTTCAACGCCAACCTCGGCAAGGCCGCGAACCAGGACGATCTGTCCCTGCAGGCCGTGATCCCCTGGGGTCCCAAAGACGCCGCGTGAAGCATAGAATCGGCTGGGGCTACCCAGCCGATTCCCGCTATTTATCTTCCCTCTGGTACGACTTGCTTATGTTTTAGAGTACCCTGGTCGATACGCTTGGCCGCAGTAAATGATTGCAGATCGGATCTAAGTTCATGCTGTCTCATACTGCTTCCTTGTCTTGGTGTTCCGGGCTTGCACAGGCGCGTTTATGCCTCGAGTTGGTTCCGTTTTGACAGCCGTGCAAAGATATATAAGTTAATATAAACAAATAGTTGCGTCGGATTAGGCGCGAAGTTTAGGTCAGCTTCTGATCTGCTGATGTCGCAAAAGTTCCCATATATTGGGCGGCCATCTTCCGCGATCACTACAATTTGTCGGAACATCTAAGCCAGCAGGTGTCTCGGTGGAGTTCGAGCCATCGGGTGAAAATCGTTGTTAAGACTCATTTTTCCGTGTAGATGACACTTTAAAGAGCGAAATCGCTGAAAAAGCGATATTTAGAGGACAGGCGGATGCGAGAACGGTCTTTTGCGGCTGATACGAAGGATCAATCCTTCGACGAGATCATCCTACAGCAAGGAGAGTTGATTTCCGACCGCCTCAATATGTTGCGGCAGGAACAGTATCCTCCGGACGCTCAAAAAGGTCTACGTCAGTTTTCATTGGCCGAGGTTGCCTACTATCTCGGCGTGACGCAGTCGACCATTAAGAAGCTTCATCTCGAAGGCAAAGGTCCTGAACCTGAAACATCGTCGTCCGGGAGGCGCAGCTACTCGGCCGAGCAGATGCTGGAACTGAGAGCTTATCTCGACAAGCATGGCCGCCCCGGAAAGCGCCGTTATGTCCCCTATCGGCAATCTGATGAAGAACTGCACGTCGTGTCTGTCGTGAACTTCAAAGGAGGCTCGGGAAAGACCACTACCGCCGCCCACCTCGCGCAGCACTTGGCGTTGAAAGGGCATCGAGTTCTTGCGATCGACTTGGACCCTCAAGCCTCTCTCACAGCTTTGCACGGCATTCAGCCTGAACTCGACGACGTGCCTTCGCTCTACGAGACACTTCGGTATGATGACGAGCGCAAGCCGATCACAGAGGTGATCCGGCCAACAAACTTTCCCAACCTAGATATCGTTCCGGCAAGTCTCGAGCTTCAAGAGTACGAATACGATACCCCGGTTGCTTTGACGAGCAGCGATCCCCATGAGGGCCGTACCTTCTTCACTCGTATATCGAAGGCGCTTAGCGAGGTTGATGACCGCTACGACGTGGTTGTGATCGATTGCCCTCCTCAGCTGGGCTACCTCACACTCACTGCTCTCACGGCTTCTTCCTCGGTCATTGTGACGGTCCATCCTCAGATGCTGGACGTCATGTCGATGAGCCAATTTCTCCTGATGCTGGGCGGGATCATGAAGACGATCCGTGACGCTGGAGCGAACATGCGCCTGAAGTGGTTCCGTTACCTTGTAACGCGATTTGAACCAACGGACGGCCCCCAGAAGCAGATGGTTGGGTTCCTCCAGGCGATGTTTCCAAATCAGATGCTGTCGGCTCCTGTGCTAAAATCTACGGCGATCTCCGACGCTGGGATCACCAAACAGACGCTTTACGAAGTTGAGCGGTCTCAGTTCGTGCGGACTACTTACGACCGCGCAGTGACATCTTTGAATGACGTGAACGACGAGATCGCCGAACTGATCCACAAGGCTTGGGGGCGTGAATGATTGAGGTTTTGACAGCCGTGCAGAGAGCCAGTTTTGACAGCCGTGCAACTGTCGAAATGCGCGCAGCGCGTAAGTTGGATTCTGACGAAAAGGAGATGGCTTGATGGCTCGCAAAGACCTCCTGAAGAGCGTCATGGCCGGCTCGACGGAGCAGCCCAAGGATGCCGGTCGCTCTGGATACGCAATGCGCGGTGCTTCGAAATCGATGAAGGTTTCGATTGATAGCCTTGCAGAGAACTCGAAGCGTCTCCTTGAAGGCGAAACCATTGTCGAGATCGATCCGCAATTGATCGATGTGTCATTCGTTTCGGATCGGCTTAGTGATGACGATGTTGCTTTCGACGAACTGAAAGCATCGATCGCAGCGGGTCGCCAGGACACACCGGTATTGCTTCGACCACATCCGGAAGCGGATGGCCGCTATATGATCGTCTTCGGGCATCGCCGTGTGCGAGTTGCGTCGGCGCTCGGCCGTAAGGTTCGCGCTGTTGTAAAACCAATGGACGATGTGGCTCACATTCTTGCTCAAGGGCAGGAAAACACTGCGCGCGCAGATCTCTCTTTTATTGAGAAGGCCCTATTTGCGAAGAGCCTCTTGGATATGGGGCAAGCAAAGGACGTGATCCAGTCCGCCCTTACCATCGATGGGACGTTGCTTTCACGGATGCTGTCAGTGGCGCAGAACGTCCCTCGGCACGTCATTGAACAGATTGGGCCGGCCAAGCAGATTGGGCGTGATCGCTGGGAAGACTTCAAGAAGTTGGCTTCGGAACCATCGAATGAAAAGATCCTCAAGGAAGCTTTGGAGTTCGACGGGTTTCAGAACCTCGACAGTGATGCTCGCTTTGAGTTCCTGCACAGCAAGCTGGCAGAAGCGGGCAGGGCGCCGAAGCGCCGAAAAACGCGTGCCATGCCCAAGAAACGAACCTGGACTGCCGGCAAAGGCCGCATCAAGGGCGTCATCGGTCGGTCCGGAAAGGCATTCAGCATTTCGCTTACGGCACAAGATTCAACTGAGTTCGGGGACTTTCTCTCGGGTCGGCTTGATCAGCTGTACAGCGAATTCCTCTCGACGAAAGAGGAGCAGTCAGAACAATGATCTAGGCAAAAGAAAAGCCCCCAAGCAGCGTGGCCTGAGAGCTAATCTGAAAAGTTTGGTCGCTTAGAAGATATCTCTCCCACGAATCACTGTCAACAAGAACGCCACTTCGGCGAACGGCTTTCTTTTGCCTCCACATAACTGGAGGTGAGAAACAGGCATGAAACATACAGGTTGGCGCAAGCCGACACCGGGTCTTGGCATTGCAGAGCAGCTTGCCCAAGCCGGTGAACAGATAGCTGTACCCAAAACGCGGGCCTTTGTCGCCGTGAAGCGGGTTGGGGCACATATCGGCCTCAAGGCCGGCGACATGATGCTCCTCGACACGCTCGGGGCCTTTACCCAAGCCCAGGACTGGGAGGAGGGGCAACGCCCGATCGTTTGGGCGTCGAACGCCTACTTGATGGAGCAGACGGGTTTCTCGCTTTCTGCGCTGAAACGCCATGCCCGACGCCTGGCAGAGACCGGCGTGATCTCCTTCCAGGACAGCCCCAACGGCAAGCGTTGGGGCCGCAGGGACGCCGATGGACGCATAATCGAGGCCTACGGCTTCGATCTGTCGCCGCTGTCGGCACGCGTCGAGGAGTTCGAGGAGCTCCATGCCGAGTTGCAGGCCGAACGCGAGCTCTGCCAGCGCCTGAAGCGTCAGATCACGGTGGCACGCCGTATGATCCGCGCTCGGATCGAGGCTGCGGTCAGCAGCGCGCTGCGAGGGCCCTGGACGCAACTCACAGGCCTTTTCCAGGAGCTTCTGGACCGGCTGCCGCGCCGCCATGAAGCTTCCGAGCAGCTTGCTCGGCTCTTGACGTGGTTCAAAGAGCTTCAGGAGCGTGTAGAGGCTGCCTATCTCAAGGCAACCGAGGTCGTCCAACCTGTGGAAAACACGCCGGAAACCAAGGAGCAAGTTCTCAAGAAGACTCAAGAAATGAACCCCAGGGAGGTCATTTCTGACCCTCATATACTAATTACAAACCAACTTAATCCTGTAACTAGTAATTCCTCAGAACATGAGGAAGTCGCGGCCGTGGTGCCCAACGCTCAGCCCGAAGATCAGGTTGATAGGGATCTGGAAGAATGGGTTGCCGAAGTGCGCAAGAAGCGCGCTGCGCTGGATCTGCCCACTGTCATGCAAGCTTGTCCCGAATTCGCATCCTGGGCGCGCAATATGGGCGGATTCTTGAAGGACTGGGGCGATCTGCATCGGGTTGCCGGACAACTCAGGCCGATGATCGGGGTGTCCGAGCATGCCTGGAACGTGGCGCAGGACCGCTTGGGCAAACAGGTGGCGACGGCGGCGCTTGCGCTTGTCTTCGAGAAGCATTGCGCGGGCGAAGTGTCCTCGCCGGGCGGCTATCTGCGCGGCATGGTCGAGAAGGCCGGGGCAGGGGAGCTGCATCTCGAGCGCAGCTTCTACGGCAGGCTCAGCGGTCAGGCGGCGTGATGGGGCAGGGGGTCAGAGGCCGGCGGCTTTGGTCAGATTCACCCGGAACCGGTCGCGCCGGCGCTGGTAGCGGCGGGTCATCTCGGCCGAGGCGTGCCCCAGTTGCTTCTGGACATAGCGTTCGTCAACTTCTGCCGAACTGGCGAGACCGGCGCGCAGCGAGTGGCCAGAGAACAGCGCCAGGCGTTCTTTTTCTGGCAGCTCGGATCGGATGCGAGCGTCAAGGACCGTGCGCTTGATCAGGCGGGCGACATGCTTGTCGTTGAGCCGCGTTTCGGATGCGCGTTTGCCATCGCGCGAGGTGCCGACGAAGACTGGCCCAAAGTCGATCTTCGCGAAGTGCAGCCATTGCTCGACCGCATGAACGGGACAAGTCTGATCCTTGGAGCCGCGGCCGATCTCGACCTCGCGCCAACCGGTCTTGGCATTGAGGGTGAGCAGCGCGCCCTTGTCGAAGATCTCGATCCAGCCGCCGAAATCCGGTGTGTCGTCCTTATGCACGTCGAGACTGACAATTTCCGAGCGGCGCAAGCCTCCGGCGTAGCCGAGCAGCAGGATCGCGCGATCCCGCAGCCCGCGCAGGTCGTAGGGCAGGGTGGCCACCATCGCGAGGATGTCCTCGGCCAGGATCGCTTGCTTCTGGACAGGGGGCCGCGCGTGCTTGCGCTTGATCCCGGCGAGCACCGTGGCGATGTGACGGTTTTTCCGGTCGAGGGTGAAGCCGCGCTGTGCGTAGTTCCAGGCGAGTCCGGACAGGCGCCGGTCGATGGTGCTGACCGACAGGGGGCGGGACGCCGCCTGCGAAGGGGAGGGGCCGGAGCCGCTGGCCAGATCGGCAAGGTAAAGCCCTATAATTTCCGGCGACGGCGGCAGCGGCTCAGCCCCCTTCATCCGGCACCAGCGCGCGAAGTGCGTCCAATCTTTCGCGTAGGCTTTCAGCGTGTTCTCTGAAGCCGCGGCACGTGCGTAGTCGCGAGCGGTTTCGACCAAGCGGTCGAGCGCGCCGGATCCGGCCAAAGACGACGGGAGGCTCAAGGCCTCTCCGTCCGGGTGATCTCTCTCGTTGTCCTCGTTGACTGAAGACCCGTTTGCCGCCTCGGAGCTCGAATTCTCGGTGTTATCTGACATGTCGCGGAGCATATCTTTTCATGTCCGATAATGCAAACTTATTGGACATAGCTGAGACCCGCAGGGTGGGGCGGTTTCTACACTATCTGGTAGGCAAAAGCGCCGTTGCGGGATAGTCTTGTGGCATGACCTATGCCGCTGACAGCTTCGACACATTACCCACAATGCCGTCCTGGGTCACCTCGGGCCGACCCGAAACCCCTGAAGATGTGGCGTTTTTGTCGGGGGCAGCCCTCAGTCATCTGCATCTTGTGTTGAGCCGAGATGACATCCCCCAGTCCTTGCTTCGGGCACGGCTGGCGCTCATGGCGGCGGAGGCCTGTGTGACCCTCTCAGGACGACCGGAACGGACAGCGGAGTTGCGCGATGCGGTGGCATTCTTGCAGCCCGGCGACAGCCCCGGACCGGCGGGCGAGGTCTATCTAGCGTGGCAGCAGGCAGTGAAGCGGCCGATCTCGGTCAAAGCTGTGCACCGCGCGTTTCCTGATCTGGAGCCGGAGCTGATCGCCGTTTGGCTCGATGCGGGGCAGGGGACGCCGGTCCCACGTGCCGCGTCCGTGCTGCAGGCGGTTCTCGCGGATCGACCGCGGGGTCTCGTCGCGGCAGTGATCCTGGCTGACGCGTCTTTGGCGCAAGCGCTCGGGTGGCGCCATGTCTTGCCGCTCCTCGCGCTCGGTCTCAAGCGGGCCGATATGCGGAAGTCGGGTGAAGAGCTGCGGTTGGCCTGCCATCGGGCGATTTTGGTGGCCGCAAACGAGGTGACGCGCGAGGCCGCCGATCTGGCCCGGCGCGCTGAGCGGCTCCGGGCCGTCGCGCCGAAGCTCCGGGCGAAGGGATCCGATGAGGCTTTGGCACTGTTCCTGAGCCGAGACGCGGTCGCGCCGGCGTCGCTCATCTCGCTGCGTTCCGATCGCGCGGCACGTCGGTTCTGCGACCGGCTGGTTGAGTTGAGCGCTGTGCGCGAGCTGACCGGGCGCGACACCTTCCGGCTCTATGGGGTCTGAGTGATGGCCAAGGATCACACAGATCAGACGCTCGACCGGGAGTTGGACGACCTCCCTGCCGAGTTGCGCTGGCGCGAATGGATGCGTCGGATCGAGGCGGTTCTCTTCGCCTCCGCCTCGCCGGTGCCGCGCGAGGACCTGGCCCGGGTGGTGGGGCAGGGGGTCTCGGTCGAACGCCTCATTGAAGACCTGATCGCCGACATCGGAGGACGGTCCTTCGAGCTCGCAAAGGTCGCTGGCGGATGGCTGTTGCGGACGCGGTCGGCCTATGCGCCAGCGATCCGGACGGCGGCGGATGTGGGCGATCAAGACCTTGGTCTGCAGGAGTATGATGTCGCCGTGCTGGCGGCCATCGCCTATCACCAGCCGATCACCCGCGACGGACTCAAGGACATATTCGGGAAGGAGATCAGCCGCGACCTGATCGGTCGGCTGCATTCACGCGGCTTGATCGGGACCGGGCCGCGGTCGCCGCGACGCGGGGCGCCCTACACCTATGTGACGACGGATCAGTTCCTCACGGCGTTCGATCTGGAGACGCTCCAGGACTTGCCGGATCGGGAGCAACTGGAAGATGCCGGATTGGCGGAAGGGTGAAGCTTGTGCGTCGTGCCATCCGCCATATCGCTCAAATCTGCCCCATCTGTGAGTTATAGAATGGCATCCTATAACTCACGACGAACTTGCCGCAGAGGACTGGCGAACCGGTTGGCAAAGCCGAGTGGTATTCCGATCGACAAGACCGTCGCAATCAGGGCGTATTGATTTCGGCTTCCAGCGCCGCGATCGCGCTCATCACGTCATCAAAGCTCGGCGCATCGCCCATGATCATCTCGCGCATCCCGGCGTAGTCCCGACGGAGGGCTGCCTCGAGCGTCTCGTTTGGAAGCAGGCGCAGTGATCCTGGCTTCGCGTCTTCGTATCTTGCCCACGCCGCCTTGAAGAACATCGACTTGTGGTGACCGACCTCGTCGAGGAGGCCGATGTCGGCCAGCGCGCGCGTCTTGGCATCATGTTCGATCAGCTGGGCCATGTCATAGTAGTGACGGGACATTCGGTCGGCGAGTGGTTTCTTTGCATCCTGATGGAAGAGCATGTGGAGGATCGTCGCTTTCTCCCAGAAGGTTCGTTCGATCCCGAGAGTTCGGACATCGACAGCATTCAACCCGGGCAGATCAGGAAAGGCTTGTTGGACGTAAGTCACAATTGGCCGTTGCTCAGCCGGGAGCTGTGCCCCACGCGCGCCAAACTCGAACCGAATGACCGGTTGGATGTAGCTGTCACTGTCGGCACGTAGCGAGGGATAGGCGAACAGCACGGTTTGTGGGTCGTCCGCATCAATCGTGAGGGAGTAGGGCTGTTCGAGGCTTGCGGAGAAAACCGCGTTGATCTCTCCAAGCAAGGGTCCGGCGACGGTGGCCTCGGCGGCTTCCTGCAGGTCTTGCAGCAGAGATTTGCGTTTGCCGCTAGAGAGGTCAGAGTTCTCTGGATCGCGATCTCCCCCAAACCCGAGTTGGGTGCGGTCGAGCGAGAGATCCACGTCCTCGGAAAATCGGTGGATCACGCCGTAAGCCTTCGAAAGCGACGTGCCTCCTTTGAAGATCAGGTGATCGCCAAAGGAGGGCAGGGCGAAGAGATGCTGGAGCGACCAGCAGACCCAGAAGTCCTTCTCGACGATGGCCTTGGCAAAGCCAAGTTCTGCCGCGGCTTGTCCAAAGGCTTCATCACGATGCTCAGGTGTATCGTTTGCGAACCGATCCATGCTCAGGCGTGTGCCACGATCTGCTGGACGACTGGATGCATCCAGGCTGGGGCATGTCGGCTTTGCTTTGCGAGCTGCGCCCGATCCCTGGCATCCAGCGAGCGGGCAATCTTGCCGATCACCTGATCGTCGACACGATCCTTGCCGACATAGCGGAGCGCCTGAAACACCGTGCCTGTCTTCGACCCAGCCCCGACCAATGTCTTCGGAGAGGCATTGCGGAACTGGATCACCTGCCGCCCGATCTTCTTGGTTCGGGTCGGCCCGTCTGTCATGTAGGTCGGATTGGACGGGACCTGGGTAGACAGACCCAATTGGTTCGCCGCCATGGCAGGGGAGGGTTGCAGAACCTGGTTGTCCTTCCGGGCAACAGCGTGCGCAATGTCATCGGCGGATGGCGCCAAGAGTCCGAACCTCGGGCTTTGCCTGGGATAGTCGTAGAGCCCGCGTGTCAGCCGCCGGATCACACCTTGATCCGCCAGGCGTGAAAGTGCCTGATCCACGCTTGCGCGCGATCCGATATCGAGGAAGTCCGACGGCGCGAAGATGGCGCCTCGGCCCTTTCCGAGGATGCGTTGTTTGATTCTCGATGTGATCATGGTTCAACTCAACGTCAGAAAATAAGGTATGTTTTTCTGAACGTCAAGAGGATGAGATTTTAGCCCAAAAGTCTCGCAACAAATAAGAAGCGAAAGTTCGCTGCGCCAAAGGATTGAGTAACTAACTTTGTCGCCGCAAACATTCAGGTGCTGCTTCGGTTCTTGGTCACTAGCAGCATCAGCATCGACCTACCGGCGAGCTGGGCGAAGGGCGGTAACTACCTCTTTCGCTTCTTGGCTTGCTCGGCAGTTTTTTTCGCGTCAGTGATGACCTTGGGCCGAGAGCCCTCTAAAGCGGCCTCATAGCGCTCCATTTGAATTTTCATAAGTGAACCGGGAAGTGAAAACGACGCCAGGAAGACGAATGTGGCCAGTCCCAGGAATGCCGTTTGCAGCCATTTGAGTAGTTCGAGCATGGCAGGCGGCGTGAGAAACATCGCAAGAGCAATACCTAGGGTGAGCAAATATAGGAAGAACAGCAGTTTTTGGCGGATCAATTTCCGCCGGACCGTCTCCTTCATCCGTTGCAACTCATCCCACGTCCGGGCCTGCTGCAGCGTCGGCTCGGCAATGAACGTTATGACAGCGATTAGAAAGCCCGCGAGGATTGAAAAGATGGTGACCACCGTGTTTACGGCGTTGGGGTTGTTAGCGACCATTGGCTGAAATCGGTACCCAATAAAGCAGGACAGGCCGATGGCTACAACGAGTTGCACCAACCTCCACCAATCCGTTCGACCCAAAGTCTCCACCTTATGCCTCTAGCTGCCCACTTTCACCCAATTCAACCATGTAGGCCTCCATCGCATCCCATGCTTGAAAGACGCTCACAGAGTTGGCCGCGGTTTCAAGCTTGACCTTTTTACGAACAGAAACCTCGTTAGGCTTTATGGTGGCTCCGTCTCGGAGGTGAATCACAAAAGCATCTGAATCTTCATCTTCAACAACTTCCTCTGCAAAGTCATCCAGCCCGTGCTTTGCAGTTTCAAGATCTGCCTTGGGCACGTTGATAGACACCTTTACGGTGCCGCGTTCGGCGGTTCGCAGCTGTTCGACGGATTCATCTCGGGCCGTGACCGCCGCAAAGGCTCCACCAAAGTTCTGTTTGATGGATTGCCACATGCCGCCACCACCGTCGCCTTCGATTAGCTCAAATGCGGTAGCTTCGGAGATGTCTACCTCAAGGTCGATACTCTTGACACCTACAGCTTCAATGATAGCAAGCTTGTCGGGGCTGCCAATGCGGACAAGCTCAAATTGACGAGATTCATCGGGCAGATTTGCTTTTCGGAAAAGCTGTTGCAGATAGATGCGCAATGACCCTGCATTGCGACCGCAGTTCATACAGATGACGTGGTTGCCGGAAATGAGCGCCATCAGATCAGAGTTGAGGAAGTTCTCGCCCGGAGCTGGAGCGCGTTCGCCTACTTCCACTTCTGCGGCGGGAACGGTTGGGATCGTCCCAACGCCCTGACCATCCGTATAGCGCCCGCAATGAATGGCCAACCCGTTGCCGTTTGAGTCCCTTGCCCTGAGCCCACAGCTTGACCTGTCATCGCTGAATGTAATTGTCCTCTCGGCCTGCGTACCAAATTGGCCCCATGCCTGCCGCACCAGCGCTTCGAGGTTCTGCCCATCATTCAAGAAACGTGCACGCCTATACTCAAGTGTTTTTGTCTGCCTTGCCAAATTGAATTGCTCCTTGTAAGTCGCCGTTTTCTTTTCCTGAAAACGGCAAATATAGTGGTTCGCTGTATATGTACAACAATCGGTTGAGCAATTTGATGGGTACCGGTCTTGGACCAATAGTATTTGTCAACCGCGCTGAGTACCATTTGCGCGTCGTTCTTTTCTCATAGGGAGGGCGAACAACATCGGTTGCTCGTCTAAGAATGAGAAGCACGGATTGGCTCTCCAGCTCACGGCTTGCCGATTTGATTGAGGTCATTCGAAATAGAAGTCACAGCATCGACGAGTACTTTGACCGCACCGACCGCTGGACCCTCAACTAGCATGCCGCACTCTAGGTTGGTCGACTTTGATCGCCTAAGTAAGTTTGCCGACCCTACGTACGCGGCCACACCGTCAGCCAGAACAATCTTTGCATGGAAGGTCTCACTGGAAAGATCGTCGCCGCCATAGTCGAGTATTTGAGTAGCACTTTCCTCCACGCGGGTCTGCTCAGCACCGCAACTGCGTAGCTGTGACGCATCCCGCAAGATCAGTATCTTTTCCTTCGCTTTGGTTTTTTCGAAAAGCTCTGTTGCCCAAGCGGCACCCACACGGTCAATGTATGGGATCAAGACCGTTAGCCGCTCACTTGCTATGCTGGCCAAGTGCTGAAACGCGTCCGTGGTGCGCGTAAGTGCAATGTAGTCGCTCGCGATATTCGCGGCGAGCGCATCGGCGAGGTGACTTGGTTCTGGCGGCATAGTTACGACCAGGCGGGCAGTAGTCTTTGGGGATGCAGAAAACTTATCCGACATTAAGCTAGGCGAGGGTCGAGAAAACCAACTAGGTTTGGTGCTGTCCTCGGTTCCCACTCTGGACCTTTGCCCCCCTTCAGCACGGCTCGCGAAAGTAACAGGTTCGAAGCAATGCAGTTGACCTCTGACACCATGATGCAAGCGGGGCAAGCACCGCCACGAGCGTCGCACAGACTGCCCGATCCGCAGCGCAGCGTCCTAGGATCCAGAGCTCTCTTAAGAAACGTCTCGTAGTAGTTGCGCCACATCGCCGAGATACTTCCCAAATCAGGCGTCATCCCCTTGCGATAGATGACGAAAGACAGATCAGCCGGAAAAATGTGCTCGCCGATAGCATCCCGGTCCACGCCAGACGTATCAGCAAGCGAATGCATCATTTGGTGCGAAAGTGTATGTAGCAAAAGATACACATAAGCGGGTAGCGTCCGAGGGTATCCGCCGGAGCCCTCTCGGTCCTTGAAGGCCTCGAGGAAAGGCCCGAAGTCTTCGTAACGTTCGAGATACGCGCGCCCAATATCCTTGTCAGGCACGTCGACAATCTGGTTCACATCGAGCCAGCGTTTGACGCGGTCCTCGTCGAGTTTGAAATAAAGTGCTTCGTTGAGTTGCTCGGTTACGTAGATAGGCCGCTTGTTGCCTTGGACCGGCAACTGGTCGAATGCTTTGAGCCGGACCGGCATATCGACGCGCTGACCGTTGTGCTCGCGTTGATAAATCGGCGTTGCGGAAACCCGGGTATAGCCAAAGCTGAACTCACAGATCGGTAGTCCACGGATCAGTACTAGGCGCTCGAAACCTAAATGGCCGAGCAACGTTCCGACGGTCTTTTGGTACTTAGCTTTGCGAGTAGGATCGTTTACAACGTCAGTGAGTGCAACATCTGGGTTCAACACGTCGACAGCAGCATGTCGCGACATCGCTTGTCCGATGTGCTCTCGCACAAACGCGTCATGCTGAATCGTCAGCCGAATTGGATCATAGCGTTGAGTCCAATCGTCTCGAACTGCAATTGCTTGCAGAACTGCGGGGCTACCAAGCTTGCCGCGCTCAACGATGTTGTTAGCGAACCAATCCTCTCGAAGCGCATCAGCGCTTTCGCGATGTCGACGTGCCGCGTCGGTGCGTCCGGTTTTTTCCGCTTTTTGGGCCATTCCGAGGTAAGTCTCATACTCTTCCCATTCGCCAGCACGAGTCTCCTCGGCTTCGACGCTCCCGCGGATTAAGTCATCGGATGGCTCGGCAAATGGGATATTGTGGATATGGGCGAGCCGGGAGATCAGACCATCGCGGCGCCGAGGTGTCATCAACTCGACGACCGCACTGTCCTCGAACACAATGAAGCTGGTCCGTTGGACATAAAACGTCGAGTTCGCTCGGTACGACACCGGGAGCATGTTGACTTCTATCCACTGGAATTGACGGCCGCTTTCGTTCTGTTGGTTCTGGAGCCGGGTTAACACCTCGGGGTTAGCTTTCTTGAGCGACCGTGTCTCGCCGCATCCCTCACAGACATAACGCCATTCCGAGAACACTGGCGCAGTGTTGCGCAGCTTAAAACTGGATGAACCGCAGGTGCAGGTCCTGATTTGTCGCGCGGCGCCAGTTTGCGGATCAAAGTTGTAGTTGAAAGGGCTGAGCGGCTCGATGTCGCCTGACCAGTGAGCGTAGACGACATCCACCTGAGTCCAGCGAGCCTCGTGCCCATTACATTTTCTCGGTAGTGGCTGCCGCGCTTGATCAGCGACACTCTCGAACTCACGTGTCGACCCACAGATACCGCAGCGGTAAAGGAGTGGATATGGAACGTACCCGACTCTATCGGGGTTCGTCATTTGGAAATCCGAACGCTGAACCCTAGCCTCACCGCTCTTCGAGTCTCGAAACGGAATGTCGAGAACCAGCTCAGGCAGCGCATCAGGCAGAACTTTGGTTACTCTATTGCGCCAGTTGGTGACCGCATCATTCAGGTTCTCGAAGATCAACTCCATGGTCGTAGGCTTCAGGTCCTTCGCCAAATTGGCGATTGGGACGGAGCGGCAAATGCCCTTACCACCCTCCCAAGTCATCAAAACGCCGGGTGCGTAGGCGCCGGCAATCTGCACCCGTGAACGCGACATTGTTGGAGGCTCCAACGGGTCGGGATCGGTGCGCATAGCGCCGAGTGCGGAGGGGCGTCGGTTCGACGCCTTGCGCCAATCTTTGCTGCCTTTATCAACCATTGCGACCTCCATCGTCATCTAGTTCCGACGCACTGCCGCGCTGCGTCCTTATCGCCTTCATTACCTTGGCGAGATCGCGACGATCGACCTCCGTTTTCTTGCCTCGCGCCAAAGGATCTCGCGCTGCCGCAACGATATAGCCAGCCTCGTCAACATCGCGCAGCGATGTCATCGGAGGCTTAAAGACCGGAACGTCGTCCCAGTAGTCCCGTAGGCTGGAGATCGTAGCCAAACCGGAGATATGGCGGGCGAACTTTTCTACCTGATTGTCGACAAGTCCGCGGTAGAATTCATCGTAGGGCGGCGCTCCGAGTTGTGAAGCGCTCTTCCCGACGAAACCGCTAGCTCGAAGGATGAAGGAGACAAGTTCCTTGGTGAAAGCGAGATGGTCGCGCTTCTCCAGAGCGGCAAGTCGGCTGACTTGATCCATGTGCGCAACTTCGAACTTTCGGTTGTCGTCTTGCTCGATGAACTCACGGGCCTCCCGCAGCATCACCCATGCTTGAATATATGACGCCATGGTCCGCTTGATTGCATTTTCGGCCCAGCGTTCGACCGCAGGCGGAGCAATCATGCGCTCTAAGAAGCGATGAAATACATCGTGTGTCTCGACAACGTAGCGGTCCCGCCGGTTTTGCGGCGTAGGTAGCAGCATAACGAAACCTACATGTGTACGGCCCACGCGGCTCGAAGCCTGAATGTACTCGGCAATGTCAGAGGGAAGCCCAGCAAAGAACATGCTATTGAACCGGTCGACGTCAACACCATGGCTAATCGCTGAAGTTGCTACAACGTTGCGGACGGTATCCGCCACGTCTGGATAATCTTTCGAGGAATATGACCTATCCGCCGCCTCCATCACTGCTTGGATGTCTTTCATGTCGATGCCGCCAGAGATAAGACGGCTGTCGAACGCAGCATTGGCACGACCGATGCGACGATGCTCTTGCTCAACCGCAGCGCCTAGAGCGTCGATTACCTGGTCACCGCCTTTTTTATTGGTCACGTAGGCAAGAGCGATGCGATGCAAGTCGATAAGTGCCAAAACATCAGCCTCGCGACCCTCCGCGATGGCACGATCAATTGCCGCCCGATGCCAGTCGCCTACGCGCCTCGGCGAGACTGCCGCCCGCATCATGGCGATCGTCTGCGCGCGACGCGCGCCATCCAATAGGCCATCCCAAAAATCTGTGATGATACCATGAAATGCGGCGAGTACTCCGACCGTTGTGACCGTGTGGGTGGAGTCATTGGTCATCAGCGAGACGTAGACGCGCATCCAAGGTGCAGTGGCCTCCGGCGCCTGAGCGAACGGGAGTGAGTTCGCTAGTGCTTTCCTATCGAGGTTTTCTCTGGGAGGCGCGGCCGGCTCAGCGAAAAATGAGTGGTAGAGATCCGAACCTGGATAAGGGAAACGCAGGGGAATACGCTGATAGAGCGTCTCAAGTTGCCTTTCGGGGGCTGAGATTGTTGCAGTCGCCGCCACGATCTTCGGCATGCGAGGCGCCCCCCAACCGTCGCCGGTCCAGCGCCGAGCTACCCCCAATTCATCGCCTGCCATTTCGGCAATTTCTTCTAGAGTGGTGTCGAGCAGCGTATCAAACAGGCCACTGAATGTGCCGAGGCTCTCTTCCAGCAGGTGCGCCTCATCCTGAATGATGAGCGAAGGGAATGGGTCGTGAAAGATGCGCTTCCCATCGGCATAGGCTGGATAGATGTTTGAGCAGCGGTCGGATGTAGGGTCCCGCTTCAAGTCCGCTTCGCTGCGCGGATTATCAAGGTTGCCCTGATGGTCGATCCTGCGAGCAAGACCAAACATGCCCAGCACCTTACTGATCGTACTGGTGTTTTGTCCAAGCATTGCCAGCTTGTCGACTGTGCCGAGGACAATTGATGGCGCCCGTGCGTAGACCGCATCGTCGGTGAAAAGAAATGGCAATGGATGGTGCCCGCCGTGGACGACGTTCCAATCGCATCTATCGTTAAAGCAGAGGATCACAGCACGTCGGCCGTATTGCCCATCACGCTCGTCACGCCGCAAGCCGGTAGGTTTTCCGCACACCGGACAGTCGGGTATCTTGTCATATGCCTCTCGAGCATCGACGTATCGCCGACCACGGTCACGTGCCTGATCGTCGCCGGTCTCTCCGTCGAGACCACTGTCGTCTGTGTGATCAAGATCGGTGGTAAGCGGGATATCTGCCTTGAAAGCCCGGTAATGATTGGGCGTATTTTGGCTGCCGACCCAAAAACCCATCTCGAACGGCCATGAACCGACGTTATGACGCTTGCGGACCATCTCGGCTCTCACGACCAGCTTCAAAAGACGCTGTGCCTGTTGCAGGGTTAGCAGTCTTAAGGGGTAGCGGATCATCGCGGTGATTCCGCGGTTCTTACCGCGCAACCTATCTAGGAACATCGCAAACAGCAGTGTTCCGTAGAACGCCTCGGATTTACCACCGCCGGTCGGGAAGTAAAGCAAGCTCACTCCCTCCTCATCGAGTAGCGGATCGTGGGCTTCGCGCCACTCCTCCATCCGAGAGGAAAACACAGGCACATGAGCGAGAACGAACGCCATTTGAAATAGGCGCCAACCACGGTTCAAATCTGGATGGTCGCGAAGCGCAAAAGCTTCGTTCGTCATGATCCAAGCGCGCCAAGGCGCGGCGCGGCGTTCCAAAACGCGGCGATCCCCACCATCTCCTGCGGCAAGAGCATCTGCCGACTTCTTGGACTCGATTAGCAGTTCAACGCCACGTTCAATATAGCACGCCTCGGCGCGCTGAGCCTCCAAATCCTTTCGGAAGCGCTCCTTCTCCACTGCTGCATCATCCGGCTCCAACCCTTCAGCCACTGTGCCTTTGAGCCTTGCTTCTTGGCTATCGATCCAGCTGTTGTACTCACGTGGTAAAGCGAGCAGCTTCGATGCGTCGAAATTGGGATCCTTGAGGATAGCGAACTGGTAAGGCAAGTTGAGGTTGCGCGCGACTATCCTTGGCTGCACGAACCTTGGCGCGCATGATGTACGCATGTACAAATTCGCGTCTTCTTCATATGCGTGTACGCCACAGTTAAGGCCGATCGCCGGATAGTCGAGGTGCTCGCGGAATCGATAGGACGGCTCGACACGGTCGAGGCGAAGCGGTCGGTGCGCCGCAACGGGCAACTCAATACTAAGTCCAGAGTTGAATATCGTGTTGCAACGACCACGTGAGTCGAGTGGCAAAAGCTCAGACGACTGATTGTCGAGCATTATGCGCATCGATACGACGCTCGGGTCAAGAAAATCACGCTGGCGCTCGACCTTAACCACGACGCGGGAAAGGTCGGGCATAATCCGGTTCCGGTCTACCGGTCGGCTGGAAAGCGCGGTCACTGCCGACTGCCATTTTTCCTCAGTGAGCGTGTCGCCAGGCTGTACGGGCACGTCCCGCCATCCGGTTTTAGCGCCAGCGTCGGCGACCCAGGTCTCGAGCTGTCCCGCAACCGCTTCGCCGAGCGCGCGATTGTAAATATCGACCGTCGATGCCAAGTCGTCGTCTGATGCGTCGCAGTTGAACTCGAGCGTCGGTAACTCCAAATCCAGACGCGTCCACTTACCCGGAATTGGCGCTGGATCGACAAGATTGAGAGGGAGTTCCCGTTGATCGCGAACGAGCCGGGCGATGGGTGGTACAGCTGGCTTGATGTCGTCAGGTGTATTTGGATCGCTGTCGGGCGTTTGATTTGGCAGCTCCGACAGATCATCCGATACCGCATCTTCAGCAAGCAACTTGATGCCGTGTGCAGCGTAAGCTTTGCGACGGACTTCAGAGAGGATTTGTGCGCGCGTCGCTCTAACCTTTGCACGCCTTGTCTCGTCCATGCCTTTCCAATCGGGTTTGTCGACGCCTGCCGACTGAAGGGCAGCGATACGCTCTGTCCGGATTGCGTCGTCGATTTGCCGCTGAATGTTCCTTTTCAGCCGAAAGTCGAACTCAAGATCTCCGCCCCCGGCCAATAGATCCGACCATTCGGGAATGACCCTGAGGTAGACCGAAAATCGAGGTGTCGCTCGTATGGTCCCGGTGGCATTTGCGAGGGCAACCATGTCGATTCCCAAGGCTGCGATACGGATGTCTGTCGTTTCGTCGTCCTGTCCTGAAACATCGAAGCGTGGGAGGAGTTGACCAGCGAAGATTTCCCTGCGGGGTGAGCCGCCAAACAGATTACGACCACGCTCATCGGCACCAGTGACACGATTGACCAGTGTATTTACCAGTGCGTCACAAACCGCTTCCTTCAATTCAATGTCGACCAGCGACAGCTCTTTGTCTGACTTTCCCTTCATTGCGCGGTGTACCTCTGGACACTATCGACGATGGCGACGTGTTCCTCGGCCATCGATCTAAGCTCTCTGATCTGCTCGGTGCGGTCGCGGTTGCTGGCTACGGCTGCGTGTGGGTCAGTAAGGATGCCACGGAACGCGTCATGAAAGACGTTGCCGTAGCGAACACGGTGCGACCGCTGTGCCAAGACGGCCCATCGCCAAAAATTGGCGGCCATACGTTCGCTAATTCCCAGCGCAGCGGCGAAGCGCATAAACGTCTTCTCGTCTTGCGGTGCGTGCGGCACCACGTCATGCAACGGCTTCTCAATTTCATCAGCAAGATCGACCCAATAGCGTGCAGTTTCTGGCGCCACGGCGGGCTCTCCCATAGCGGCAACAATAGATCTTAGCTTGCTGATGATCGTCGCTTCAGCCATCGCGGCAACCCGCTGGGTGACCAACTCATGGTAGTCGCGGATCTCCTCGGCAGCTGTTGCGCGAATGTTTACGAGCGTGCGTGCGCGCTCGATGAAACCATGACCAATGACACATACTTCGTCGCCTGTTCTAACTTGAGACGCTGGCCGCTCGACGAATGAAGTTGTCGCGGCACCGTCTTCGCGGAGCACGATCGGAGTGCTGTTCCGCGCGATGATACGCTGACCATTCTTTAGGGCTATTTGGATGAGGTTGCGCTCACCCCTGGCACTACCGCTGAGGTCGACCACAGCTCCGTTGGGAAACTCGACGTCATCAGTCGGCATCTCAAAGCGAACCACGTGCCTCCCGATCTCTTCCACCCGCGAATTCGCCTGGGTCGCGAAGGCACGTAGGCGGGCTGCGAGTTGCTCAATGTTGATCTCGTCAGCAAGCCGGTTTGCGTCCCGGGCAGCAAACGCGAGCGTATCCGCATCGGCCAGAACGGTTACATCCTCTGGCAGCCATAGCTGTGTTAAAGTCGTTAGGATTGCGGTCCGCGTCGGTGCGACGATCACTACCCGCTTGAACTGGTTTCGTGCCGCCGCAGGTAGGTCTGAGACAGTCTTGAGAACACGTTCACCTCCAAATCGAATGAATTCGGACTCAATCCTTGGAGTCAGTTTCGGCTCTGCGTTGCCCAAGCGGTCGGCAGCAAATTCAGCCACCAAATCTGACCGGAATACGAATATGGACTTTGAACTGGCTCTCAATGCAGGCCCCAACGCCGTTTCTAGAAGTGAGGACATCGGCGTCGCGACATCGAAAGTGCTCATCAAGCTGCGAGCTGAGGCAAGGTCGCCTTCTTCCGTATCGATTTGGCTGGCAAGGCTTCTGGGATCGTTCAGCGTGGCAAGATCTGCCGTAACTCTATAGACTGATAATAGATCGTTTGCCGTGGCTGTGGAGGTCTCTCGCTCGAGAAATCGGCTTAACTCTGCAAGCGATCCGGGCAGCGATGCTGTTCGACGGACGGTCGCGATTACACTGCGTGCGGTGTCTGCACCCTGCGGATCGCCCTTATCAGAGAGACTGTTGGCCAGTCGCCGAATCGCCTCAATGCGGTGCCCCGCATCTCCGAAAAATCCATCGACCTTGATCCGGTTCCCTCCTTCGAACGACGAAGTAGAAACTGCCGCGGTTCGGATTATCTCCGGCACCTCAGAAAACACGACTTCGCCCGGTGCCGGGATCAACTTTCCTTTTGGCTTCAGCGGCCGCTTGCCCAGGATGTCGAACCTCGCTGTGCGATAGGTCCATGGATCGTCAGCGATGGCGAGGATGCCTGTTTCCGGGTGAACTTCACGTAGGCACGCTACAAGCTCTGCGGCTTTGTCAACCCAATCCCAACCCAGCCGATTACGTGCGTTGCGAGTGATATCGAGAATGAGCAGGTCTGGACTTGGCTTGATAGCTTTTAGGTCGGAACGAAGGCGCGTGCTAGGGCGCAGCGTATAAAGGAAAAAATCTGCTTTCGATGGATCGTCCGCTTTCCCGGTTCGACTATGCCGAGCAATGTCCGTCTTAGAGCGGGTCCGCCAAAGGAGTGTGCTGTTAGACGAACGCTCACCTCTCGGTGAAGCATGTGGAATAATCTCGTCTAAGATGGGATGCTTGAACTCGTTGAAGTTACGACCGTCAGTTGTGCGCCCCGTCAATTTGCGGACCCGGGTCATTACTTGATGATAGTCTTTAGCAGCGTCGTCGCCACCGCCAATGTACCGCTTCAAATGCTCGAAGTTGACCTCGCCAATTGTGTCTCGTCCGATCAGAACCTGTCTCGCCTGGGCGTGAGTGCTGCGAGCATATGGAAATACGACCGCACGTACCTTATCAGCTCGACGCCGACCCAACTCCGTCCCGTTTTGAAAGACAAGTTTCTCGGCTTTGGCGCTGCCGACTGCCGCCAACACAAGCAAACCTGAGATCGCCGATGGCGACACGCGCACAGGTGGCCACGGCATGATAACCTGAACCGAACCGTCGGAAGCGACCTCTGCCGCAGATCGCACAAGTTTTGAATATGCTGGCGTAACTTCCGCTACTTCGAGTTGTCCAATTTGATAGAATGGCTGTGCGGCAAGAGCGGCCATGTAGCGTTCAACATCACGCCGATGGCGCTCCGGCACTACCTTCTTTGCTGACTTTGCACTCTGCTTCTTGGCCGCACTTGTTTTAGCCATCTTCGACAGCAGCTTCTGCCGCTTATTGAGCGCTTTGCGGCGCTGCTCAGCCCGGTCGTCGAGATCCGTCCGCGTAGGTTTCTGGAAATGACGTTTTCGGGCCATATTCATTCAACTTCCGCCAAGCACTTGTACGCGGCAAAGGCGGCTGCTTCAGCATCGTCATCATTTTTGGTGAGTGCCGCAGCGAAAGCAGCGCGCGAAGGTAGGTCAAGCTGACGTAGCAGCTTCACGGATACCGCGGCTGTGCCAGAGACGCGTCGATAGCGTTGGTCCACGGCAGCTGTATTCAGAAGCCGCACTGCTAGCGCCAGTGTCTTAGGATCGCTAGCCGTCAATACGATCGTGTGGTTCTCGCTTACGAAACCGCCCCACTTCGAAATTACCGCCGGATCTACCATTGCGACGACGAGCCTGCGCGGTTGTTTGTCGTTTGTCGTTCGCTGCATGACAGCGGCAGCGCTTGCTGTAATGACGGCTGTACTTTCTTCAGTGAATGTCACGAAGTCGGTGCCCAGACCTTTCTTACCAGCCGGCCGACAAAACTCGGGGGGGCGGACGTTCTTTGCCCACACGAGTGGGTAACCACACTGTCCACTTCCCAGCTTGTCTACAAGTCGATCTCTCTCGCGATTCCAGACAAAGTATCCCGAGCGCACTTGCACTCCATAGTCGGAGAGCGTGGCGCCACCGACCGAGCTTGGGTCTATCGCCGGAAGAGGCCAGGCTTCGGCCGCTTCTAATGGCAGTTGCTGTTCGATGGCTGGAAAAGTCTGCGTTATTGGCCCGACTTCGGGGAATTTGACTGGCGCAGCAGGGTTGTGTGGTTTGCCTTTCCGGGCAATCAGAACGCTGACATCTTGAGCCACATCGATAAACACACCGTCTCGACCAGCAATCGAGCCGACAGCGAGTACTTCGGCCTGCGAACGGATAAAGGAGCGCATACGGTCGTAGAGCGGGCCGGCTCGAAAACTGGACGGAATAACGAGCGCGACAATACCGCCGGGCCTCGCGTGCTTAAAGCAGAGTTCGGTGAAGAGAGCGTACTTGTTAATGTGGCCACTATGGGCAACTTTGCGCCAGCCGTCGCCGGTAACCTCGGTACGTCCAACGCGACCGTAAGGTGGGTTTGCGATTACGAGGCCGTATTCGTCGGAAATCTTGACCCGCAACGCGTCGCCGGTGGAGATTGTTGCACCAACGATGGGAGCTCCGAGTCTTTCGCGTATTAGGTGCCGCGAGAGCAGAGCTAGTCCAGCATCTATTTCGATACCACTGAGCCTTGTTGCGCAACTTGCGGTGTCCAGCCCGGCGGAGGCCATCCGTCCTGCGATCGTTGATAAGAACGCAGCCCCGCCAGCAGCGGGATCAAGGATCCTGTCTGTTGCAAGGTCAAAGCCTGCGTCGATAGCTAGGTCAACCACTGCATCCGCCACGCTTGGAGGAGTAAAGTAGGTTGCTTGCGAACGACGCACCTTAACCGGAAGCATCAAAGTATAAAGCGTGCCGATCCAATAGTGGCGCTCTTCGATAGGCACCCCCCGCAGCAAACGGTTGAACCAACTATGCCGGGAATCGAGGCATGAACCAGTCGCCAAACCTATGCAAAACTTGGTACGATCCCGCGCCGTGACGGCAACTTTTCCAATTTCTCGAGCTAAAGCCCGTGTCTCTGCAAGGATCACTGTTCTGTTATAGGGAATGCTTGGCTCACGCTCTAGACTGGCACGGCCGATGCCTGAAAAACTAACGTTATGGAGGCTTCCCACATCAACTTTCATACCGAACTGCTACACTCAGATTCTAAATCTTTTTCAGATACTCCATAAACGTAGATGAGTATGGTTGGTCTTGTAAGGATAAAAAGCTGAAGTGGTGAAGTCATCCGGCGGAGAGAGGCGTGGCAGTACCCCAAGCAAAAGAAGCGGTCTCTATCCCCCAAGCGCACGCGACGTTCGTGAATTTCAGGGCCTTTACTGCAATTGTCGTGAAGTTCGAGTTTCCGCCATCAATACTTAAGAGTATTGAGTACATCTGCCCTTTCCAAAGCGTTTTGCAACGCAGTGTTCGAAACCCTCACGTAGATCTCGGTGGTCCTGAGGCTGGCATGCCCGAGCAAGGCCTGGACCATCCGGATATCGATACCTTCCTCGATCAGCAGCGTCGCGGCTGAGTGCCGGAACCGGTGCGGGGTCAAGTGCGGCTCGATCCCGAGGCGCCTGGACAACGCCCGCAGCCGCTTGCGGAACGTGGCCGAGCGGAGCCGACGGCCTTCGGTGTTCAGGAACAGCGGCGCGGAAGAGCCACCTTGCGCGTAGCGAGCCTCGAGGAAGTGCTTGAGCTCTTCCTGGAGCTCGCGGTTTGGCACGAAGACGATCCGCTCTTTGTTGCCTTTGCCTCGGACGAGGATCTGGCCTCCGTCCTGCGAAATGTCGCGGACCCTTACATTGGTCAGCTCGCTGATCCGCAGCCCGGTCACGATCAGCAGCTTGATGATCAGGAGCGTGACGGCAATCTCAGAGGCCGGTGTCGCGTCATGCTCGCCCGGCTTCGACGGCGGGGCGATCGGGCCGTCACCGGCTTGGAGAACTGCTCTGAGAGTGTCTCGGTCGATGGGGCGCGGCAGGCGTCGCGGGATCCTTACGGAGATGCGGACATCGGCAAATGGGGAGGGCAGGGCGCTGTTCCGATCTTCGCGCCAGGCAAAGTAGGACTTGAGCGTTACGAGCCGCCGCTCGATGGTCGCGGGCTTGGCGCCCAACGCGTCACGCAGATGCCGGTGGTAAGCGAGGATGTCGTCCTTCGACAACGGGTCGCTGAGACGGTGGGCCTCGATGAAGCGGGCGAAGGTGCGCAGATCCTGGGCATAGGCCCGCAAGGTGTGATGTCCGACGCCGCGCTCATCACGGCAGGCATTGACGAAAGCGGTGTGATCGAAACGGGGCATGCTGAACTCCATTGTTGGGGTTCAGCCAGTTCAACACAGGCAGGTCATCAGCCAGAAATCGCCCGTCCGAGCGGTAACGATAATGGCCCCTCCTATCATCTCCTGTCTCTTTTCAGGCCGGCTCGAGCGGTCGATCTTTTGATTTCCCGACGCTCGCGAGGTCTGCAACGAAGACATTGTCGATCAGGCGCACACCGTCGAGCCAGGCCGCCAGGAAGAGGCGGCTGGGGCGGTCTGCACTCGTCATCAGCTTCAGGTCGGGAACGCTGCGCAGTTCGAGGTAGTCGATGGAGTCGAACCCGGCTGAGAGCAGGGCCTTCTTGGCCTTGTCGATGGTCTGCTCGACGTGTCCGCCCCGGGCGATGACACGCGCCGCGTCTTCCAAGACCTGGGCGATCATCGGCGCCGTTTTGCGTGGCCCGGCACCGAGCCGAAGGTTGCGCGAAGACATGGCGAGGCCGTCTTCCTCACGAATGGTCGGACAGCCGACAATCTCCGTATTCAGGTCCAGATCCTCGCACAGCCGGGTCACCACCTGCAGCTGCTGATAGTCCTTTTCACCGAAATATGCCCGGTCGGCATCGCACTGCAGGAACAGCTTGGTCACCACCGTCGCCACCCCGTCGAAATGCCCCGGCCGCGCCCCCCCGCAGAGCCCTTCGCTGACGCCGGCCACGGAAATCGTGGTCGCAAAGCCTTCGGGGTACATCTGCGTCCCATCGGGCACATAAAGGATATCCGCGCCGTGAGGCGTCAGCTTTTCGGCATCGCTGTCCTCGGTCCTGGGGTATTTGGCCAGATCCTCGGGGTTGTTGAACTGCTTGGGGTTCACGAACAGCGTCACGATCACCCGGTCGTTTTCGGCACAGGCCCGTTCCACCAGGGACAGATGCCCGGCATGCAGCGCGCCCATGGTCGGCACGACGCCGATGGTTTCGCCGGCGCGGCGCCAGCTTTCGGTCAGGGCGCGCAGGTCTGCCTTGGTGCGGATGATCTTCATGTGCCCGGTTCCTCCTGGGAAAAGACATGTTCGGGGGCGGGGAAGCTGCGGGCGCGGACCTCTTCGGCGTAGGTGCGGATGGCGGTACGCGCCTCGCTGGCCAGGTCGCCATAGCGTTTCACGAACTTCGGCTTGAAGGCGTCGAACAGGCCCAGCATGTCGTCGATCACCAGGATCTGCCCGTCACAGCCCGCGGACGCCCCGATGCCGACCGTGGGGATGGCGATATCCGCAGTGATCTGGTCCGCCAGCGCGGCGGGCACCTTTTCCAGCACGACCGAGAACGCCCCGGCGCGGGTCACCGCACGGGCGTCTTCCAGGATCCGGTCCGCATCCGCGCCGCGCCCCTGCACCTTATAGCCGCCTAGCGCGTTCACCGCCTGTGGCGTCAGGCCGATATGGGCCATGACGGGGATGCCGCGATCCACGATAAAGCGGACCGTCTCTTCCATATGCGCGCCACCTTCCAGCTTGACCGCGCCGGCCCCGGTTTCCGCCATCAGGTGGGCGGCATTGCGAAAGGCTTGGGCCGGGCTTTCCTCATAGCTGCCGAAGGGCATGTCGACGACCATCAGCGCGCGGCTGAGGCCACGGGCGACGGCGCGGCCGTGCAGCACCATCATCTCCATCGTCACGCCGAGGGTCGAGGGCAGCCCGTGCAGCACCATGCCGACGCTGTCACCGACCAGAACCAGATCGCAGTCCGCGTCCGCCAGCTGTGCCACGGGGGTCGTATAGGCGGTCAGGCAGACCAGCGGATCGGCCCCCTTGCGCGCACGGATGTCGGACGCGGTCAGGCTGCGTTGCGGGGCGGATTGGCTCATGTCGGTCCTCCTCAGACAGGCTTCCGAGGGGTTACTCGGTTCGACATTATTTCGCAAGTGCAGCGTAATATTATTGCGTTCTAATATGAGAAAAAGCCATATATGTGCGTGATGGGTTGTGGGCTCAGAAGTCCAGTCCCAAGTCCAGCACCCGCGCCGAATGGGTCAGCGCACCGGATGAAATATAGTCCACGCCTGTCGCCGCGACCTCGGCGATGCGGTCCAGCTTCATGTTGCCCGAGGCCTCCAGCACCACCTGGCGGGCGGTCATTTCCACCGCCTTCGAAAGCTTGTCCGTGTTCATGTTGTCCAGCAGAACAACGTCTGCGCCGCCTTCGTCCAGCACCTCCGCCAGCTGGTCCAGACGATCAACCTCGATCTCGCAACGGATCATGTGGGACGCGCTGGCCTTGACCGATTGCAGTACCGGGCGGATGCCCCCGGCGGCGGCGATGTGGTTGTCCTTGATCAAGATCGCGTCGGACAGGCTGAAGCGGTGGTTGAACCCGCCGCCATGCAGCACGGCCTGTTTTTCCACGATCCGCAGCCCCGGCGTGGTCTTGCGGGTGCAGGTCACGCGGGTGTCGGTGCCGCGTGTTTCCGCGACGAACGAAGCAGTCAGCGTGGCAATTCCGGACATGCGCCCGGCAAAGTTCAGCGCGACCCGTTCGCCCGACAGGATCGAGCCCGCCTCGCCCGTGATCTCCATCAGCAGATCGCCCGGCGCGATCACGTCGCCATCGGCCTTGTGCGCGGTGATCTTCAGCGTCGGATCCACCAGCCGGAAGGCCAGCGCGGCGATCTGCAGGCCCGACACGACGCCGGGTTCGCGCGCATTCAGACGCGCGGAATAGGTAGTGCCAGCAGGAATGACCGTGCGGGTGGTGATGTCGCCATAGGTGCCCAGATCCTCCATCAGCGCGGCGCGGACAAGGGGTTCAAGGATCAGGTCGGGGAGGGGGGCCGATTTTGCACGGGGGCTCATGCCGGTTCCTTTCGGGTCGTGGTCGCGCGGATCGCCAGCGCGTCGTTCAGGGTCATCAGCGACCGGGTGCCGGTTGCGCCGTCAGGCTGGGGAAAGTCCGACCGGAAATGCGCGCCCCGGCTTTCGCAGCGCATCAGCGCGGCGGCGGCGATGAGGGTGGCGGTGGCGGTCATGTTGGTCAGCGTCTCGCAGCCGGGTTGCGCGGCTTCGATTGCGGCGATCTGTGCCAGCGTCCGGGTCAGGCCATCCGCCGTGCGGATCACGCCGGCACCATCGGTCATCGCCTGCCGCTGCCGGGTGACCAGCGCGGGATCGGGTGTTTCGGCGGCGGGAAGGTCGGGCAGGGTGACGGGCGCGGCATCCCGGGGCGCGGGCAGCGCGGCGTCGATCGCCAGCGCACAGCGCCGGCCATAGACCAGCGCCTCGAGCAGCCCGTTCGAGGCCAGACGGTTCGCGCCATGCAATCCGGTCGAGGCGACCTCACCACAGGCCCAAAGGCCGGGAAGGGTGGAGGCCCCGTCGGCATCCGTCGCCACGCCGCCCATGTGGTAATGCGCGGCGGCGGCCACGGGGATCACCTGCGTCACCGGGTCCAGCCCGGCCTGCTGGCAGGCAGCGGCAACGGCGGGGAAATCTGTCAGGATCTTCGCGCTCAATGCCGTGCGGGTGTCCAGCGCCGGGGCCAGCCCGGCCTGCGTCTGGGCATAGACGGCGCGGGCGACGATATCGCGCGGGGCGAGTTCGGCGTCGGGATGCGCGTTCAGCATGAAGCGGTCGCCGTGGCGGTTGACTAGCACCGCGCCTTCGCCGCGCAGCGCCTCGGTCGCGAGCGGCGCGGGGTCGATGCCGCAGGCCATGGCGGTCGGGTGGAATTGCACGAATTCCGCATCGGCGATCTGCGCCCCGGCGCGGGCGGCCATGCCGATCACCTGCCCCCGGATGCGCGGCGGATTGGTCGTCAGCGCATAAAGCCCGCCCGATCCGCCCCCGGCCAGAAGAACGGCGGTGCCGCGCAGGGTGATGCTGGCGCTTTGCCCCTGATCACAGTGGGCGACGGCCACGCCGGTGACACGGCCGCCCGAGACCTCAAGCCCCGTGGCCATCACGCCTTCGAGCACCTGAATATGATCCGCCTCGCGCACCTGTGCCGTCAGGGCGCGCATGATCTCTGCCCCGGCCTGATCGCCCTGCACGCGGACCACACGGGCGAAGCTATGCGCCGCCTCGCGCGACAGCACGTAGGACCCGTCTGCAGTGCGGTCGAAGGGCGTGCCCAGCCCGGTCAGGTCAAGGATGTGATCGCGCGCCTCGGCTGTGACCGACGCCGCCACGCCCGGATCAACCGTGCCCGCACCGGCAGTGACGGTATCGCGGGCATGGGCATCGGCGCTGTCCGCCGGGTCCATCGCCGCCGCCACGCCGCCCTGCGCCCAGGCCGAGGAGGCGCCGGTTCCCAATGCCTCGGGAGAGATCATCAGCACGGGACGCGGGGCCAGTTTCAGCGCGGCATATTGCGCCGCTAGCCCTGCGCCCACGATAATGACGCGATCCGTTTCGATCGGGGTTTCGATCGGGGTCATGGCCCTAGCCGGCCATCTTGGCAGACAGGTCGATCATGCGCTGAACGGCGACGCGGGCCTTGTCGGCGACCTCCGGGTCGACCTCGACCGCGCCTTCCATCGTGTGCAGCGACCACAGCACCTTTTCCAGCGTGATCTTCTTCATGTAGGGGCACATGTTGCAGGGCCCGACGAAATCCACGTCCGGCAGCGCGTCCGAGATGTTCGAGGCCATCGAACATTCCGTCACCAGCATCGCCTTTTCCGGCCGCTGCTGCGTCACGTAGTCGATTATCCCGCTGGTCGAGCCGGAGAAATCGGCCTCGGCCACCACGTCGGGCGGGCATTCGGGATGCGCGATGATCCGCGTGCCCGGGTTCCATTCGCGGAAGTCCTTCAGGTCCTGCGCGGTATATTGTTCGTGCACGATGCAGGCGCCATCCCACCACACGATGTTTTTCTCGGGCACCAGATTGGCGATGTTCTGCGCCAGGTATTTGTCCGGCGTCATGATGACGGTATCCGCGTCCAGCCCGCGCACGATCTGCACCGCGTTCGAAGACGTGCAGCAGATGTCCGACGCCGCCTTCACCTCGGCCGTGGTGTTCACATATGTGACCACCGGCGCGCCGGGATATTTGGCACGCATTTCGGCGATACCTTCGGCGGTGATGCTTTCGGCCAGGGAACAGCCGGCGTCCATGTCGGGGATCAGCACCGTCTTGGACGGATTCAGGATCTTCGAGGTCTCGGCCATGAAATGCACGCCGCACTGGACGATCACGTCTGCCTGTACCTTGGTCGCCTCAATCGCCAGCTGAAGGCTGTCACCAACCACGTCCGCGATACCGTGGTAGATCTCGGGCGTCATGTAGTTATGCGCCAGGATAACCGCGTTGCGTTCCTTTTTCAGCTTATTGATCGCCGCGACATAGGGCGCGTAGATCGCCCAGTCGGGGGGCGTCACGACGCGGTCCATCCGGGCGAAAATGTCAGCATTTGCCTGGGCGATGTCGGTGGAAGGAGAGAGATCGTAGTGATCGGCGAGTTCGGCGCGCAGCGCGATCTGGTCGAGCAAGTGCGGAGTTCCTGAGGTTATTTCGGGCCGCCGCGGAGGGCGCGACCGCACGCGGGTGGTGTCGGCTGGGAGGTGTTTACGGGTCGACTTACCTAAGGGCAAGTGTGCGGGGCGTCATATTTCAATGACCCACGATAACATGCGCCGAAAGCTGCTGTTATACGCCTACGCGCGAGCGAGACTTTGGAGCAGCTCCTGAGGCGAAGCGGGCCTTCAGCAGGCATTCGTCGTATTCCGCGCGGACCTCGGAATCAAACACGATGCCACCGCCCACGTTAAAGACGGCCTCTCCGCCCGCGTGCAGTGTGAGGGTGCGGATGGCAACGTTGAAGCGCATCTGGCCGGAAGGAGCGATGAATCCGATGGCCCCGCAATAGATGTCACGCGGACGTCTCTCCAGTGCGCGCAGGATTTGCATCGCGCGGATCTTCGGCGCTCCGGTGATCGAGCCGCAGGGGAAAAGCGCGTAGAAAATATCGGAGATCGTTGTCCCCGGTGCCAGCCGCGCCCGGACGCGGCTGACCAGCTGGTGCACCGTGGGATAGCTTTCGATCCGGAACAGCTCGGGTACATGCAGCGTGCCCAGTTCGCAGATGCGTGAGATGTCGTTGCGCAGCAGGTCGACGATCATCAGGTTCTCGGCGCGGTTTTTCCCGTCCTGTCGCAAGTTTTCGGCGAGAGCGGCGTCTGCCTCGGGCGTCGATCCGCGCCGAATAGTGCCTTTCATCGGATGGGTCTCGATCCACCCGTCCGCGTCCACCTCGAAGAAGAGTTCAGGCGACCGCGACAGAATGACGGGTCCGCCCATGTCGACCAGCGCGGCGTAGCGGACGGGTTGCCTGCCGGTCATCTCTTCGAACAGCGCCGTCGGGGCTCCCCGCCAACGTGCGGAAAACGGGAATGTCAGGTTCGCCTGGTAGCAATCCCCGACGCGCAGGTGCCGGTGGACCTGTTCGAAACGTGGCCTGTAATCCTCGAAGGACCATTCCGGCTGGATGCCCGTCAACCTCGTTGTGTCTTCTGTCCTTGCCCCGGCTGAACCTGTCTCGGGCATGTCGAAGACCCCCATGAGGACGAGCGGCAGGCGACGACCGCCGGGCATGATCTCATGCAGTTTCGGCTCGAGCGCGTACCCTGCCTCGTAACTTACGTAACCGGCGCACCATTTCCCGGCCGTTCGCGCGTATTCCATCCGGTCGAGCGCGTCCAGGACTTCGTCCGGATGGTCGGCGCGGATCACCTCGCGTGGTGTGGCGAACCGCATCTCGGTACCGGCGAGGTCATCGCGCAGCAGAATGCTTGGCCCGTCCGCGCGATAGGCGGCTTCAGGCCTGTCCATCGGGAGCCGTCAAGGCCTGGGCCTGATCGTAGTCTACAGCGAAGCGCAGTTCGCGCAGGGGTTTCACCCGGCGAATCGATTCCGCGTAGGTTTCGTGCGCCTTGTAGGCAGCCAGGGCCGCATCATCGGCGAATTCGCCGTAGACGACGACGTCGATTTCCTTGCTGTTCGGATCTGACTTCCGATTGAGCGAGATTTCGAGGTGCTGGGCATGAGGGATGCCGGTGAGCATCTGGAGCCCTTTTCTGATGGATTCGATATTGTCGTTGCTGATGGCGGTGAAGAAGACGATGTGGCGGATCATGGCAATCCCGGTTGGTTTCTGAGAACATGCGGATGCTCCCGACGCGTGGCCCGGAGTCGTCCGCAGACCGAGTTGTAGGGTCTGCCTCGCGTCGTTCAACCGGATAGTGCTGGGTCATAAAGGTGTGTGTCACCTGACCCTAGCCTGCCTTCTGGTCCTTCTCTGACCGGCGTCGCGCCATTCAAGAAGACTGGTGCCGACTACGATACGGCACCCAAACGCGACCACGGCTTCAACGTCGACCTCGGCAAGGATGCATATGAGGACGATCCGTCCCTGCAGGCCACAATTTGTGGTCCCAAAGGCGCTGGCCTGCTCCCCTTGGTGTCCGCTTACTTCAGCTCGTTCTGTTTAGGTTTTGTCGTCGCATCGGTCCGGGTCTGCCCTAGATGCGGGAAAATTCTATCGGCAAGTTCGGTCCGCCAGACAAGAAATCGCCACTGATCTGAAGAGTTCGTGGGTCCCACTGGAGAGAACCCCATGCCAATATACCAATCTTCATTCGTCCTCGACTTTGGATATGGGTTCTCCTTTGTCTTCTAGCGCGGTTATTCACTTGTCTATGGGTGCACGTGTCCACCACTCGACTTGCAAGGAACGCTGCCTTTCCGTTGATGTCGGTGCTACGTGCGGCGGCGCGACAGCTGGTAATCCACACCCGTCATCCGAAACCGCCACTTCAGCATTTCCGGGCTGACGAGATGTTCCTCGCAAGCGTCGCGATCCGACAGGTGCCGACGACGAATAGACAGAAGGGCCGGCCGGGGCAGCAGCAAGGCTCCGGCCAACCAGTCGGCTTCGTCTTCTTGGTCTTGATCGAAATTACCCGGAACAAGAGAGCCGTCCTCCAGGATGCAGGCTTTTGCAAGTTCGTGACCCAGGATGATGTGCGCCAGCTCGTGCATCACCACGTTGTTGCGGCGACCTTTTGAGGAGACCGGTTTATGGACGACAAGATGGGCCGCGCCCAATCTCATCGTCAGGGCGGACCACGATTGATCTGTCTCGTCGCTCAGAACCGACCTGGCGCTTTCCGATATCCCATCGACGTCTTCGGTGGACCAAACGGTGACTCGAAGCTCCTCCGCCAAACGGTCGGCAGACAGCGCATCGTAATCGGACAGGCCGAACTGTTTTCGAAACTCAACCGATCGCCGCTCACATTGAGATTTGAACCCTCGTCTGAATGCCACTTAGTGTCCTCGAGCCTCGACGTCTTGTTCGAATTGTCGCGAGGCCTGGGTGATGAGTTCTGCCAGTGCGAGAGCGGTCGCTTGCGGGACGGCTTTCCTGTTCTTGAACGCGATTTGAAGGTCTCCAACGCCGGTGAACTTCGAAGGCTCCTCCCCCAACCATTCGCTGAGTTTGTTGAGCGTGCCCACGTCTGGGACATGCCCTTTTTCGATCCTCGTGAGTGTGGTCGGACTGATCCCGATCTCCTTTGCGGCAGCCCTGACCCCCATGTTTCCCCGTCGCCTTAAGACTAGTGGGGCGAGTTCGTTGATATTCATGTGCCCTCCTTAGTGTTTCGTAGACTGGTATTAGTGGTGCGAAGACTGTTTACTTGGTAAGGCTTCTGGCTTATACCAGTCTGTGAAACACTTGAATCATGCCACAGGGCCGGGGTCAACAGTTTCGAATCGAGGCGAGCTAGGAAAATAAGGAGAATTCGATGTCAAAGCGTATTCATGTGGTCCCCCACGGGGATGGTTGGGCTGCACGCCGTGAGGGCGCTACCCGGGTAGGATCCACGCACGCAACCCAGGCAGAGGCGACAGCGGCCGCACGCACCACGGCGATCCGTGAGCGAGGCGAGGTCGTCATCCATCGGCCCAATGGCCAGATCCGCGATGCCAATTCTTATGGGAACGATCCCTATCCGCCGAAAGGCTAGGCTCCAACGCGGGGCCGGAGGTCAACAACTGCCCAATCTGCTCGGGCAAGAAAATATGAGGACAGTGAAATGCAGGCTCTGGTGAACTTCTTTCCGCTCGGCAACGCCGACACCGCCCGCCTCGACCTTGCCGATGGGCGCAAGGTCCTGATCGACTTCGCCGCAATGCGTTGTGACGACGATGAGGATGACCAGCGTTGCGATTTGCCGACGACACTTCGCCGCGACTTGGACAAAGCGGGCCGCGACTACTTCGATGCGGTTTGCATCACGCACACTGACACCGATCACTGTAAGGGGTTCGGTGACTTCTTCTGGCTGGATCATGCTGCGCTCTACCAAGGCAAGGGGCGCGTAAAGATCAGGGAGCTTTGGGTCCCTGCAGCGGCAATCCTTGAAGAGAACTTGAAGGATGATGCGCGGTTGGTCCGTGCGGAGGCACGGTACCGTTTGCGTCATGGCAAGGGTATTCGAGTGTTCTCTCGCCCCGAACGGCTGAAGGCCTGGATGGAGGCGGAAGGGATCGACTTTGAAAGCCGCAAGCACTTGATTGTGGATGCTGGCAAACTCGTGCCTGGGTACACACTGACTGGACCAGAGAAGGTAGAGTTTTTTGTGCACTGCCCGTTCGGCTGGCGACAGGATGAAAACACTGTCGTTGATCGCAACGAGGATTCAATCGTCATGCAGGCCACCTTTGTCGAGGGCGGCCGGAAGACGAGACTGCTTCTCGCCTCAGACGTCAATTACGAGACGCTGGCTGCGATCGTCCAGGTCAGCCGGAAGCACGGCAATGAGGACAGGCTCGCTTGGGATCTGATGAAGCTGCCGCACCATTGCTCCTACAAGTCGCTCGGGCCGGAGCGTGGCTCGAACGAGACTGTCCCTGACCCCGACGTCAAGTGGCTGTTCGAGGATCAACGCCAACCCGGCAGCGACATCATCTCTCCGTCCTGGCCGATCCCCGTCAAAGGGTCGAAGGCCGACGACGACGTCCAGCCTCCGCACCGGCAGGCTGCAAACTATCACCGTCGGATCACTGTGGCGCACGACGGCGAATTCATCGTGACGATGGAGCACCCGTCGAAGAGTGACCCTAAGCCCTTCGCATACAAGATCACGGCATTTGGTTTCGCCCTTGCGCTTGCTGCGCCGATGGTTGCTGGAACCGCCGCGGCGGCGTCGCCCAGGGCTGGCTAATGGACGTCGAAGCCTGGCTCACGGCATCCTTCGACGAAGTGATCGAGGTCGATGACCTCACCTCTTCGGCAGCGGCATCGTTTGCACGGTTTGTCGACCGGCATGCCGCCGAACTCGCTGCCATCGTCGCACTCCGTAGGGGAGGGGCCGGTGAGCTTGTAGAACTCGCGTTCAGGACCGGCAGGCCGCAGCAAAGCGTCGTGCCAATCCGGCGCACAGAACGAATTGGCGTTCGCTTCGCTGGCGGCGATTCGATGCCATTCGTCTACATGTTGCGGAGCGATTTTCCCGACACTGCCCACCAAAACCTTACTGCCGAAGGATCACCCCGCGCAATCTGTATCGATGACCGAAGTTGGGCGGAAGCGCGCCTCACATGGACACCGGCCGAGCTTGTCCAGCGTATCCTTGCCTGGTTTCGGCGAGCTGCCGAGGGCGCATTACATGACGCCCGGCAGCCGGTCGACCCGCTCATGTTCGGGACCGGCTACAACATCATCATGTCCCGTGCGTTGATCGATAACGTCAACACACAGGATCTCGTCGCTGTCCCTGACGACACGGGCACGCTGATGCGCGTGATCCCGCTTTCCCAGCTGCAGGGGCGCACACTGGCTTTGCCGTTGACGGTGGCAGCGTACCGAGTGCCTCCGGCGCAGATGGTGCGGCTTTCGTTCGCGCCAGGTAATCTTGGCAGCCTTGTCGACTTGCTCACAGCACGTGGGATCGATCTATTTGCCGACCTGCGTACGCGCCTCGCCGAATGGTTGAACGACGCGCGCACCAATGCGGCGCGGATCAATTCCTGCCTGGCCGTGGTCGTCGAGATGCCGATTACCTCACCAGACGGAACACAACAGGGCACAGATTTTCGGGCCTTCGTCACTGCTGAGAAGGTTGGTGACATCGCGGTCGCGCTCGGAATTGCTCACAAGGTCGAAAGCAAGGATCAAGGCGGAGCCGCCGGCTTCGTTACCGCTTTGACCGCCGGACCTGTGGATGAAGCTGCGCTGATAGCGATGGCCGTGCTGCCGGTCGAAGTCCACGCAACCTTTGACCGAGACCTTGCGACCCGGCTTGCGGGCCGCACCATCCCGGATGCACGCAAGGCCGTGATCGTCGGAGGGGGCGCGATCGGTGCCCATGTCGCCCCTTGTCTTACCCGGGAGGGGCGTTTCCGCTGGACCGTGATAGACGATGACGTCCTGCTTCCACACAACCTTGCTCGCCATGTCGGCTTCGGCGGCGACGTCACCAGGCGCAAATCTGAATTGCTCGCCGGGGCGTTGGCGAGCATTCTTGACGATGAAGACTCTGTGGCTACAGCGATAACCGCCCAGGTTGGGGTTGAAGGGCAGCAAAATGACGACGTTAATGCTGCGCTCGATGGCGCCGACATTATCGTGGATGCATCCGCTTCTTTGCTGGCGGAGCGATTCCTCTCTGACCATAATTCCAAGGCTCGGCGGTTCAGCATCTTTTTTAGCCCGGCCGGGGATGCCGCCGTTCTGCTGGCCGAACCGATAGATCGCAGCGTCACGCTACGCGATCTGGAAGCGCAGTATCTGAGGCATGTCGTCCGGGAGGAGGCTCTCTCGGGTCATTTGGAAACCCCGGTGCGGACATTCGCCTATACCGGAGCCTGCCGTGCCATCACAAACCTGATCCCGGAGTCGCGTGTCATGGCCCTAAGTGGGCTGGTTGCGGAAGGTCTGGGACGGGCCGCCGACACTGATGAAGGAATCATCCGGATCTGGTCGCTTGGTACGGAGGGCCAAGTCAGGAGCTTCTCCTATCCTGCGGAGGATGTGCGTCGTTTCGATGTCGATGGCTGGCAGGTCTCACTCGACGCCGGTCTCCGCTCGCGCATCGCGGCCATGCGCGATGAATGCCTGCCGAACGAGACGGGAGGTGTCCTGCTCGGGGTCGTCGACATTCCTGCTCGGAAAATACACCTTGCCGATGCCGCCAAAGCACCTGCTGACAGCATCGGATCGCCAACCGGCTTCGTTCGCGGCACCGATGGCGTCCAACAGATGATCGACCGATCTATGGCGGAGACACAGGGACAGCTGCGTTACGTCGGTGAGTGGCATTCACATCCGCCACTGGTCGGGGTGATGCCGAGCGTTACCGACCTGTCCCAGATCAATTGGCTCGCCACCATATTTGACATGGATACCTTGCCCGGCCTGATGTTGATTGCTGGGGAGGCCGAACTCGCTGTCGTTTTCATGTGCCATAGCGAATTTTCTTCTCCGCTAGCCGAAAGATCGGTTCGATGAGTAAGCCCGTCATCGGCCTCTCGCTCTCAGGCGGTGGATCCCGTGCCATCGCCTTCCACCTAGGCTGTCTGCGCGCCTTGCATGATCTGGGAATTCTTGACGAAGTTCGGGTCATCTCCACCGTATCGGGGGGAAGCGTCATTGGCGCAATTTATGCGGCCAATGACGAACCGTTTCCGGTCTTCGAGACGAAAGTGCGTTCGTTGCTTGCCTCCGGCTTGGTGCGCCCGGCCTTGCGCAAGGTGTTCACGACCACCGAAGGCCTGCGTGCGATCTACTGTGCGACCCTTCTTGGGGTGATCAACCTCGCAATCTTGGCGATTGCGACCGGACCGCGCCTCCTCTCGCTGTTGCTACCGCCGACAGCGAGAAAACGCTGGAGCTTCGACAAGTTGTGTGCACCGTTTCCGCGTTTCGCGAGCAGGACGACGATCCTACGTAGGGTCTTGGACGAAGATGTCTTTCACGGACTGAAGTTGCGGGAATTGCCCTCGACGCGCCCGCTTCTGATTATCAATGCAGCAGATTTGCGCACAGGTTCGGCGTTCTATTTTTCGCGAGAGAAGTCCGGGTCGTGGCGTCTTGGGGAACTTGCCGGTTCACAGACGACTCTTGCGCACGCAGTCATGGCCTCCGCGGCATATCCGCTATTTCTGCCGGCGCTTGATGAACGTCTCGCTTTCAACAAACCCGACGGATCGCGGCGCGAGGAGCACGTCACCCTGACCGACGGCGGGGCATACGACAATTTGGGCCTTGCGCCGCTTTGGCCTGATCGGGACTCTTCGGTAAGCCTGAACGTTTCTGGCGTGGACACGATCATCTGCTGCCGCGCGGGTTACGGTTTGCGATTTGATCCGCCCAGCCAATCTTTCATGGCGCGGCTTACAAGCACGTTCACTTGCATCTTTGATAGGGCTCAGAACGCGGCAGTGAAGCGTCTGTTCGATTTAAAGGCATCTGGACAGATCAAGGGGTTTGCCATGCCCTTCCTTGGGCAGGATGACTCCCGCCTCGCCTTTCCGCCATCGGATCTTGTATCACGAGAATACGCACATGGATATCCTACCGACTTCTCTGCGATGCCAGACGAGTGGATCGAGAAACTCAGCAAGCGTGGCGAACAGTTGACATACGCTTTGATTGCCGAGCACATGCCCGATCTAGTGCGAGAATTGCAGCAGAGCTAATGCTGTTTCTAGAATGGTCTCGATAGTTGCCCCTTGTCGGTCATGACCATTTTTGCAAATCGCCTACCTGCCGGTCTTTATGAGGGGGTAAGGCGCTGTAGAACCGCGAGACCAATCTTTGTGTAGGTGTGAAGACAAACCTGGAACCAAACCGGCTTCCAGTCGCTGAAGGCGTTAGGCCTATAAAGTGGTGCGGACAGCGGGACTCGAACCCGCACGCTCGATCGAGCAAGAGATTTTAAGTCTCCGGTGTCTACCATTCCACCATGTCCGCGTGGTGCCTCGGGCAGGATTCGAACCTGCGACCTAACCGTTATGAGCGGTCAGCTCTAACCGCTGAGCTACCGAGGCACATGGGGATCACTAAATGAGCGAATACGGTGTCTTGCTCAAGGGTCTTAGGGTCAGCTTGGCGCGATTTCTGGGCTTCCGCTGGACGGGTGCCGAAGGACATTTCGTGTCAGTGATATGAAAAAGTAAAAGCAAGCTTTGGGTTTTGCCGGATCCAGAGTCACGGAGTGGGGGTCTGGCAGGGTTCTGGACGGACCCTGCCGTCCCCTCCAAGGGTGTTTCCCTGACGGTACCTCCGGGTCTGCACACTTACCAGACATCGGAGATCATCATGGCCAAATCCAGCAAGCCAAAGTTCGACGCCGCGGCGTCGATCACCAACGAACTCATTAAGATCATCGACCGGGGCGTGCTGCCCTGGCGCAAGCCATGGACGGTCGGCGGCAGTTCCGTACCGCTCCGCCAGAACGGCGAACCCTACCAGGGCGTCAACAACTTCTTGCTGACCATGCGCACCATGATGGCCGGATACGCCTCGCCTTACTGGATGACGTTGAGGCAGGCGAACGAGCTCGATGCGAAAGTCATCAAGGGCTCGAAATCGTCGGTGGTCGTCTATTACGGCACCACCGAACGAGACCGTGAAGAAGGCGGCCACGACGATGAGGCGGAATCCGGAGACCCCAAAACCATTCCCTTCATGAAGTCCTATCGCGTCTTTAACGCCGATCAGATCGAGGGGTTGGACCCTCGCTTCCATCCCGCTGTGGCCGAACCGGAAGTTCATCCCGAACGCGTACCGATCCCGCATATGCAGAGCTTCTTCGAGGCAATCGGTGCCAATGTCAGCTTCTCTGGTCGCGAAGCATGTTACGTCCCGAACCTCGACAAGATTTACATGCCTCCGATCGAGCTCTTCGAGAACCCGCGGAATTTCTACGCCGTCTGGGGTCATGAGCTGGGTCATTGGACGAAACCCCGACACCGCCTGAACCGCAGCTATGGCGATGCTCGGTTCGGAAACACGGCCTATGCTCGCGAAGAGATTGTGGCCGAGCTCTGCACGGTGTTCCTGGGTCAGAAGCTGGGGTTCTCCGCGCATACGCTGGAGCTGAACGCGGCCTATCTCGACAACTGGGTCCGCGTGCTCCGCTCGGACAAGCGGGCGATCTTCAAACATGCGGCGGACGCGCAGCGCGCCTGCGACTATCTCGTCGCCGTGTCGGAGGCGGGGCAGGGGGAACAGGCCGCATGACGTCCGGGGCCGTTTCGACTGGCAGGGCGTGTGAAAGGAAAAGCTGGCTTTGGGTCTGGTGGTTTCAACACATCCCGAAAGGACAGCCCCATGAGCCATGCCGAACCCGCAGAGTATCCCCGACCGAACGCCACCGTCATCGCCGCCCATAACGATGCCTTCCGCAGGTTTGCCTGTTTGGGCATCGCTCCAGATCAGGCGATCCAGGGCCGCCTCGTCGTGACCCAGTCCCTGATCGAGGCCGGCGATGGCTTCGTGATGGAAGCCGTCCAGGCCACCGGTGCGTTCGATACATTCGAGCCCGACAATGACCCCGAAGGTTGGCACGATTTCGGGGCGGTGACGATCCGGGGCGAGACCGTGTTCTGGAAAGTGGATTTGTATGAAGCAGACTCCGACTTCCGCTACGGCGCCGAGGCGCCCGACAATCCAGAAACCACCATGCGCGTGCTGACCGTCATGATGGCGCACGACTGGTAGGGCAGGCCGCACCCCAACCTTCCATCACCGACAGGCCCGCTGACCCTCCGAAAGGGAGAGCGGGCCTCTTGTCCTGTTGGTTCCCGGATCCGGGGATCGGTCGCGCGAAGACCCGTGCGGCCCTCTCAAACACGTCGAGAAGGACATGTCATGACTCAGTTGTTCAAACCCACCACCGTCGCCATCGGCGATCTTGTCGCCCATCCCGCGAACGTACGGACCAATTCCCCCGAGACCTACGCCTCCGAGAATATCGCGCATCTCAAGGCCAGCATCGCTGTTCTGGGCCTCCTGCAACCGCTGCTCGTCCAGAAGATTGACGGCAAGTTCGGGGTGCTCGCCGGTGGCCGTCGTCACGCGGCCCTGCTGGAACTTGTTGCGGACAAGACCGCCAAGGGCTTCACCAACAGCACGAAGATCGATTGCCGCCTGGTCCCCGACGATTGTGATGTGACCAGCGCGCTCTCGCTCGCGGAAAACATCACCCAGGCCCCGATGAATGCGATCGACGAGTTCGAGGCCTTCGCCCGGATGATGGAGGTCGATGGCCAGACGCCGGAAACCATCGCCAAGACCTTCGGTATCACGGTCGCCGCTGTCAAAGGCCGGCTGCGCTACGGGCTCATCCATCCCGATATCCGCGCCGCGGCCCGCGCCAAATCGATCACGCTCGATACGATGAAGGCTTTCGCCGATCATCCCAGCCAGGAGGTGCAACGCGAGGTCTTCGAGGCGCTCACCAAGGAGGACAACTATGTCCAGGCCTACACCGTGCGCAATGCGCTCAAATCCCGCGGCGTGCAGGTCAGCGACGATATCGGGGCCTTCGTGCGCAAAGACTACGAGGCGCGCGGCGGTGCCATCGCGGCCGATCTGCTGGACGAGCATTCCGTGCTCGAGGATTCCGCGCTGGTCGAAACGATCCTGCTGGAGAAACTCGCCGCCGCCGCCGAAGAGGCGCGGGCAGAGATCGGCTTTGCCTGGGCGGATGCGGTCATCCAGTATGACTATGCCGCCATGGCGGATTATGGCCGGGTCTATCCGGGTCCGGTCGAACCCGATGAGAAGGGTTCGAGGCGCGTCAACGAGATCACCGCCGAGCTTGAGAAACTCGAACACGAGATGGAGAACGAAGAGCTCGAGGATGAGGCGTATAATGAACTCTACGAACGCGTGGACGCACTGGAAGCCGAGGCACGGGATCTGCAGGAGGCCTATAGCAAAGAGGATCTTGCCCGTTCCGGCGTGATCGCGTCCTGGTCGCATGGCAAGATCTCCCTGCATGTCGGGATGGTTCGTCCTGAAGACATGGCGGAGCGTTCTGGCAAAGGCACCGGTGCTCCGAGCGACAAGGGCGCCGCAGACGACGATGAGATCACCTATCCCGCCTCGCTGACTGAGGACCTGAAGACCGAGCGGGCGATGGCGCTCGGCGCGGCGATGGCGATGCATCCAGAGGCGACGCTCGATCTCACGCTCTTCAAGCTGGTTACGGATGTGCTGACCAGCGGTATGGGCGTCACCCAGGCGATCAAGGTCGATGCCCGCCAGGAATATCGCACCCACGCCAAGATGGACGAGATCGATGGCACTTCGCTCGAACAGGTTGCCGAGGCCCATGACGCGCTCGATCTCTCCTGGGCCGATGACGCGAAATCCCCCGCCGATCAGTTCGTCCTCTTCCGTGCCCTCGATGCGGGCGAGAAGGCGAAACTCGTGGCCTTTGCCACGGCGGCAACCACGCAATCCTGCTTCTCACGGGACCGGCAGCGCGACAGCCTGATGCACGATTTTGAGGTGGAGATCATGCCGGACATCCGGGCGCATTGGACGCCGAACGCGGCGCTTTTCAACCGCTTCAAGAAGGCCTGGCTTCTGAAGATCCTCGGCGAGGAGCTGGGGCTCCCACAAGAGGCGGTGACATTGGCCTCCTCGACCAAGAAGCAAGTCGTCGAATTCTGCGACAAGCTCTTTGCGGAGCCTTTCGCCACGCTGACGGAGGCGCAGCGCGCGGCGGTCGCGGCCTGGTGTCCGCCGATGATGCAGACGGCAGGTGTCGAGCCGGTTGATGCCAGCGAGGCCGAGACACCCGAAGACGAAACCGAGGTCGCAGAAGCGGCCTGATCGAGCAGGCGGCCCGCTCGGCATGTCCGGCGCGGGTCGCCCCCTTCCCTCCATCTTACAGGTAAATCCCATGTCCCTTCTTAGCTTCACTGCGGCGAGCGTCGCGGCGCAGATCGCGCATGCGCGCGGCTGCTCCACCTTCCTTCCCAACTGGAACGGGCCGGTGGGCAAACCCGCCCTGATCCTGATCGTCGGCACTGGTGTGCATCTGCGCTCCAATGGCATCGACGGTTCGACCACGCGGATCGTCACCACCGAACGCGCCGATCCCACATATGCCTTCGCCAAGGGCATCAACCCGTTCCGCGATCCGGATTGGATGGCGGCGCGGCAGGCGGCGTTTCGCGATCTGACGGGCCAGTTCTACACCGACATTCTCGATGACGTGCAGATGCTGATCGACCGCGGTCACGACACTATCCGGCTGGCAACCGATGGCCACACGATCTGCGTTTTCCTGCGCCGCGCCGCTGACTACCTGATCGGCGGCACCTACGACGTGCCCTCCGGTCTCGGCGGGACGTTCCGGGTGATCCTGAAGGACGCCACCGACACCCACGCCCTCGTGCAGAATAGCGGCAATTGCGAGGATTTCGACGATATGCTGCCTTACCGCGTGCCGCTCGATGCGCTCATCGAAATCGATGACCGGAGGGCGGCATAGTGGGTTGGCTCTTCTACACCGACCGCCGCGTCAAAACCTACGCGGAGGAGAAGGCAGAAATCGCCCGGCTCTGCACCTTCGAGACGGATACCCGCAAGACATTGTTGCTCAAGGCCTGCAAGGTCGGCTCGACCTGGTATGCAGCTTTGAGGCTCACCAACATCGATGGCGGGCCGGTTGAAGACAGAACCTACGTGACCGATGCCGACGGGTCGATCACCTTCGGCGCCGTCTTCCTCACCCGCTATGACGAGGGCTGCTGGGGCTACAAGGACATGGAGGAGAGCGTCGGCCCGGTCGAGTCCCGCGCGCCGCTCAGCCTTCTGGTGTTGCTCTCCGAGTTGAAGGATCCCGACAGCTATGCCCATGCTTGGCGTCAGCGCTGCCGCGATTGGGCGGCAATCCCGGACTACGACGAGGGTGACAAGATCAAACTGGCCGCACCGGTAACGCTGACCGATGGCAGCACCTGCCAGATCGTGACCGCCACCCATTACCGGCGCGGAGGGCAAAAGCGTCGCTGCTACCGCATCGAGGAGACAGGCGACCTCGTGCGTCTGTCGAAAGCCTCGCTCGCCGGGTCCGAACTCCTCAGCTCGGCGAAGAGTGCGGCGAGTCCGGTTCTGGCCGAATTTTTCGCCGGGAAGGGGTCCTGACCGCCGGCAGCGACGTCATCTGTCCGGCCTTGAGCCGCCTCCGCGCGTTTGAAAGCGCAGAGGCGGCTTTCTGTCCTGTCGGACCCACAACCTGACTCAAAGGACAGACGATATGGACAACCGAAGCCTGGCACTCGCACGCGATTTCCCATCGAAACCTCACCTTCTGCAGGCCATTCGCCTGATCGGCAGCGAGATTGAGAAGCAACCGCTCAAGAGCTCATCGCTCGCCCGGATCATGCGCGAGACCTTCGGCGGTAGCGATGCCGGCGGCGCGTGGTCCTGGCGCATGGCCTATGACCTGATGCAGGCCGCGACGGTGACGACGATCATGCGAGACAGCGGTTCGGACGTGCTCGCGACGGCCAGATTGCTCGCCACGCGGCTCCTGACGGAGACCCGGCGCTCCGAGCAACAGATTCGCCTGCAACAGTTCTCGACGCCGCTGCCCTTTGCGGCACTGGCAATACGCGCAGCCGCCATTCGCCCCGGCAAAACCGTCCTCGAACCCTCGGCCGGGACCGGCGCATTGGCCGGTTTTGCAGTTTGCGCAGGCGGCAAACCGATGCTCAACGAGATCGATCCCTTCCGCCGGGCGCTTCTCGAGGCGGTGTTTGGCAGCGAGGTGACCGATTTCGACGCCGAGCATATCGACGATCTGCTGGCGGTGCCCGAGCTTCCCGGCGTCATCGTGATGAATCCGCCCTTCGCCTCTTCGGTCGACCGCTCGCGGGACAGGCATATCGCGGCGAAACATCTAATCTCGGCGGCCAAGCGCCTCGCGCCGGACGGGCGTCTCGTGGCGATCATGCCGATGGGCTTCACGCCGGAACGGGACGCGGCCCATTGGGCACGGGCCTCGGCCATCGCGAAGCCGCGCCTTGCGCTCACTATCCCGGGCCATGTTTACGCCAAGCTCGGCACCACCGTCGAAACCCAGCTCATGGTCTTCGACAAGGTGCAGGAGGACGTCGAGTTTGTACGCCCCGCTGTCGACGATTTGGATGCGGCGCGGCAAATCGTCGATGACATCGCCGCGGCTCGATCAATCACCCCTCTTGTCCAGACCACTGCGCAGGTGCTGCGTGGGTCGCGCCGAGTCGGTGTCCCGATTGCACGTAAGCGCCCAATCGCCCAGGCGGCGTCTGCCAAACCCAAATCGCATGCCGCCATCCCGCTGGCCTTCACCTGCCTCGACACGCCCCGCGAAAACACGCCCGTTTCGGACATCTATGCCCGCTACCGCCCGCAGCGGATCGAGATCACGGGGGCCCAGGAACATCCCACGCCGCTCGTCGAGAGTATTGCCATGGCCTCGGTCGCGCCCCCGGTTCCGTCGAATGAAGCCGCCTCAGACCTGAGGCTGCCCGGTCGCCTGATCGAGGGGGGTCATCTCTCCGAGGCCCAGCTTGAGACCATCCTCATGGCAAACGACGCCCACGGGCGCGACCTGCCGGGGCGGTTCACGATCGATGAGGACCAGACCCGGATGACCCGTGCGGACGATGATCCGGAGGCGCGCGCCTATCGCCTCGGCTATTTCCTCGGCGATGGCACCGGCTGCGGCAAGGGCCGCGAATGCGCGGGGCTCATCCTGGTCAATTGGCTCGCGGGTCGTCGCAAGGCGGTCTGGATCTCCAAATCCGCCACGCTCATCGAGGACGCGATCCGCGACTGGACCGATCTCGGCGGCTCGCCCGCCGACATCCAGCCGCTCTCCAAATGGAAGCCTGACCAGCCTATCTCCATGGGCGATGGCATCCTTTTTGTGACCTACGCGACACTCCGGTCCGCAGGCAAATGCGGCACGACCCGGTTGAGCCAGGTTCTGGGCTGGATGGGCGAGGGGTTCGACGGGGTACTGGCCTTCGACGAGGCCCATGCAATGCAGAACGCGGCCGGGTCCGACGAGGGCAGGGGCGTCAAGCCCTCCCAACAGGGTCTCGCCGGGCTGCGCCTGCAACTTGCTGCGCCCCGGGCGCGGGTCTTCTACGTCTCGGCGACCGGCGCCACCAGCGTGCAGAACCTGGCCTATGCTTCACGCCTCGGGCTCTGGGGGCAGGGGCCCGAATATCCCTTCCCGAGCCGGGAGAGTTTCGTCTCGGCGATGGAGGCCGGAGGCGTTGCCGCGATGGAAGTCGTGGCGCGCGACCTCAAAACGCTCGGCTTCTACACCGCGCGAGCACTCAGCTTCGACGGCGTGGAATACGACGTGCTCGAACATGCTCTCACACCCGCCCAGATCGAGATCTACGATGCCTATGCCGGGGCCTTCCGGACGATCCATCACAATCTCGAAGCGGCGCTGACCGCGACCGGTGTCAACGATGCCTCCGGCCAGGCCAACGCCTCCGCCGCCAAGGCCTCGGCCAAGTCCCGTTTCGAAAGCACCAAGCAACGCTTCTTCAACCACCTTCTGATGGGCATGAAAGCCCCGACCGTCATCCGTGCCATTGAAGATGATTTGGCCGAGGGATTCGTCTGCGTCATCCAGGTGGTCTCGACGGGCGAGAGCCTGTTGAAACGCCGGCTCGAGGCCATGGAGCCCGAAGACGAGCTCGTGGAAGGTGCACTCACGCCCCGCGACTACGTCTTGAGTTACCTCGAACAGGCCTTCCCGATCCATGCCCAGAAGCTCGTGGAGATCGACGGAAACATGGTGGCCGAGCCGCTGCGGGATGCGAACGGTGCCCTGGTCGTCTCGCGCGAGGCCGAGGCCTTGCGCGATGCGGCGATGATGGAGCTGATGGCGCTTGCGCCTATTCCCGCCGCGCTCGACCAGATCCTTTGGGCCTTCGGCGATGAGGCCGTGGCCGAAGTAACCGGGCGCTCCATTCGACCCCTGAAATCCAGCGACGGGGCCCTGTTTATCGAAAAGCGCAGCGCCAACAGCAATTCCTCGGAAACCCGGGCCTTCATGGATGGCGAGAAGGATATCCTGATCTTCTCCGATGCGGGCGGAACCGGCCGGTCCTATCACGCCGCAAAGACGGCGAAGAACCAGAAGCGGCGGCGGCACTATCTGCTGGAGCCCGGTTGGCGGGCCGATGCCGCGATCCAGGGGCTCGGCCGCACACATCGTTCGGCTCAAGTGTCAGCGCCCTTCTTCCGGGTCTGCACCTCGGATGTGCATGGCGAGAAGCGCTTCACCTCCACGATCGCCCGGCGGCTCGATCAGCTGGGGGCGCTCACCAAGGGCCAGCGCGAGACCGGCTCCCAGGGCATGTTCCGCGAGGAGGACAATCTCGAAAGCCCGATCGCCCGGGCCGCGCTCCGAGGCTACTATGCCGATCTCGCCGCCGGACGCGCCACGGCGATGAGTTACGAGCGCTTCACCGACTGGACCGCGCTCCGGCTCATCGACCAGGACGGTGTGCTCCTGGAAGAGTTGCCGCCGATTCAGCGCTTCCTGAACCGGGTGCTGGCGCTGCCCATTCACATGCAGAACGCGCTCTTTGCCGAGTTCATGAGCCGGATCGCCGACCAGACCGAACGGGCGCGGGCCGCAGGCACGCTCGATCTCGGCGTCGAGACGTTGCGTGGCGAGAGGATCGAACAGGTCTCGGCGGAAGACCTCTGGACCTGTCCGCGCTCCGGGGCGGTGACGCGCATCATCGGGCTCGAGGTGACGGACCCCGTCCATGTGTTCTCTGCAGAAGAGGCTTTGGATCGGAACCCCGACAAACTGACCATGATCAACCGCGCTTCGGGTCGCGTGGCGCTCATCTCCTCCCGCCCGATGCAGATGTATGACGAGGAAATCGTCACGCTCATGCGCAAGGTGACCCGGCCGAGCGGGTCCACCTATGTCGAGAAAGGGAAGTTCCAGGCTTCCGCCTGGGAAGAGATCGAGCCGTCCGAGTTCCGCCGCCTCTGGGACGAGGAGGCCAACAGCCTGCCGAAGGTGACGACGACGAAGCTTTACCTGCTGACCGGGCTGCTGCTGCCGATCTGGAAGGACATCCCCTCGGGCAACGAGCGCATTTACCGCGTCACGCCGGAGGGGCAGGCAAGCATGATCGGCCGGACCGTCAGCGAGGACGGCGCCGCAGCACTGCGAGCCCGCTTCATGGCCGGTACCCCGAAAACCCCGCAGGAGATGCTGACGGCGGCACTCGGGTCCACCACCCCGGTCAATCTGGGCCGCGGGCTGAGCCTCACCCGCCGCCGGGTTGCAGGGGCAGCCCGTCTTGAGATCGACGGCGCGGACAAGGGTGCCATCGAGGGTCTGAAGGCGGTCGGGTGTTTCACGGAGATCATCGCCTTCCAGCTCCGGGTCTTCGTGCCGCACGGGGAGGGCGTCGATACCGCCGCCATCCTGGCCCGGATCGTGGGGGAAGGGTCTCAAACGGCGGCGGAGCGAGCCGCCTGAAAGGGAAAGTGGGCCTTGGGTCAGGGGGAACGCGCAAGGGTGCTTTGCTCCCTCGCGTTCCGCCGCCGTGGCGGGTCTCTGGACCCCCCGGCGCTTTCCCCCAATCCCAGACAAGAGGACGAGACCCATGACCAACTCCGAGACCACCTTTGCCGAGACGATGGCAAAATGGCAGGCCGAGCGCGAAGCCGCCAACAAGGCCGCCCGAAACGAGCTGCTCCCGCAATTGCGAGGCCTCGGCATCACCGAGGTCACCGCCGAATACGAGGGCTACGGCGATTCCGGGAATATCGAAGACGTGACGGTGCAGCCGGTCGGCATTGCGCTCCCCGACGATCTCTCCACGAAGCTCGGCGACTTCGCCTGGTCCGTCGCCTATCACCAGCATCCGGGGTTCGAGAACAACGAGGGCGGCTATGGCACGCTGACCTGGGATGTCACCGCCGACAGCATGGCGCTGGATCATGCCGACCGATATGTCGAGTGCTCCTACAGCCGTGACGAGGGGCTGTGACATGGCCCATCCCTGAACCGCCCCGGGTTTACCGGAGAGTTTCTGATTCAATGATTAGGCTGCTTTTTCGGCAGTGCTCAAGCGTGCGTGGAATGCCTCCTCTGCTTCGTTGGGCGTGATGTATCCGATGGCGCTGTGCAGGCGGGTGTTGTTGTACCAGTCGACCCATTTGAGGGTTTCCCATTCGACCTGGGCAACGGACTTCCAAGGACCGAGGAACTTGATGACCTCGGTCTTGAACAGGCCGATGATGCTTTCGGCGAGGGCGTTGTCGTATGAATCCCCGACACTGCCGACAGACGTATCAATCCCGGCCTCTGCGAGCCGCTCGGTGTATCGGATCGACAGGTACTGGCTGCCGCGGTCGCTATGATGGATCAGCTTGTCAGCCTCGGACGGCGCCCGCTGGCAGATGGCCTGGTTCAGGGCATCGAGGACGAAACCGGTCGTCATCGAGGTCGAGACGCGCCAGCCGACGATCTTGCGGGCGAAGACGTCGATGATGAAGGCCACGTAGACCATCCCTTGCCAGCTTGAGACATAGGTGAAGTCGCTGACCCAGAGCTGGTTCGGCATGGCGGCCACGAAGGCACGGTTCACCTTGTCGTCCGGGCAAGGTTGTGCCGCATCGGGATTGGTCGTGATGACCTTCTTGCCCCGGACAACGCCCTGTAATCCCATCACTTTCATCAGCCGTTCCAACGTGCAACGGGCGACATCGTGTCCCTCGCGGCGCAGCTGGTGCCAGACCTTGCGAGCGCCGTATCGCCCCCGACTGCCATCGAAGGCCAGCTGGATCGCGGCCATGTCCAGCTGATCCTGTCTGGCCCGGCCCGATGCCAGCTCCGGATCGCGCTCCACCGCCTTGAAGACATAATACGTCGATGATGCGATCCCCAGAACCCGGCAGATCGGCCCGACACCAAAGACGCTACGATGATCGTCGATGAACGCGATCATTTGCGGAACGGGCGGTCGAGCTCCGCCGCCGCGAAATATGCGCTGGCCTTCTTGAGGATCTCGTTGGCTTGTCGCAACTCGCGGACCTCGCGCTCAAGATCCTTGATCCGGTCCTTCTCCGCGCTCGTCAAACCGCCGCGCTGACCTGCATCTCGCTCCGCCTGTTGGCACCAAACGCGAAGACTGTCAGGCGAACACCCCAGCTTCGGGGCAATCGCTCGGTAGGCCGCGCTATCGCTGCGGTAATCGGCGCGGTTCTCTTGAAACAAACGAACACCGCGTTCGCGAAGTTCAGCCGGATAGGCTGGGGTGAATCTCTTCTGTGTCATAAGGCTCATCCTTTGAGTGTTTTACTCTCCGGTAAACCCGGGGCGGTTCACCCCTCCATCATGCCGAAAGCTCGGCCCGGAAGTATGGCGGAAAGCCATCCGACTATCAGGCGGTTCATGACTGGTTCGATGCCTCCAAGGAGCATCTCGCCATCTTCACCCACCGTGCGCTGCGCCATCACTCGCAAGGCATCTTCGAGGCCGAACGGGTCTTCGGGCTTGCCCTCCCCAACGCGGCAGGGCGTGAAATTCCCATCCGCTGGATCGGCGAGCAGCATGTCCGCGAAGACTGCCAGGGCCGTATCCCAAGCCTCGCAGACTGGCTCGGGCGGATTCAGCCGGAACCCTGGATGGCCAATGGGCATATCGACCCGCAGGCGCATGATCCCGTCGGCGATCCGCGCACGAAATGGCTGGCCGAGGTGGCTGAGGGCAAGACGATCCTCGGCCTCAAGGACTGGATGGAGGCGAGGGGATCATGATGCGCAACGTCCGCAGATTCTACGATTGCAGCACCGCGCATCTGCCTGAACAAACCGTCCAGGCTATCGAGAACGGGCTCTTTGCCAAACCGCCGAGCATGCAGAATGAGTATGGCTGGCTGTTCTCCATCCCTGAAACCCTCGCCGATCTGCCGGAAGGCGTCGACTGTGACGCCTTCAAGACGGTCATGTCGTTGGCGATGGATGCAGGCTGCGACTACGTCCTGTTCGATCGGGACGTCCCGCCCGTCCCCTATCTCGACGTCTTCGACTGGTAGGTCAATCGCGGTTGCACAGAGGCCCGATCCACGGATCGGGCCTCTCTTTTTCCAATGCCAACACTGAAATGGAGAACCAGATGAACGTCGCGGAGATCAAGGCCGCCGTGGATGCCGGCAAATCCGTCCACTGGGCGAACGAGGGCTACCGGGTGTATCGGGATGGCCTCGGCCAATACCTCATCACCTTTGTGCGGAACGGCAGCACGATCGGGTTGACCGACCGGAGCGGCCAACGGCTGAACGGAGCCGAGGCAGACTTCTTCATATCGGAGCCGGGCCATGATGACGCGACAGCGCAGGGGAAGGTGGTGCGCGGGGCGACGTCGGACACCTCGTCTACCGCCGGGCCGGGCTGACGGGCAGTAGAGAAAGGAAAGAGGGCTTTGTGGTTTTGCGATCCCATGAGGGGTCGAAAAGCAATCCCGCGTGCTCTGGCCAAGTGTCGGGCAGCGGCAAACCCAAGGAGAAGACCCATGTTCGCAGGAACCCTGACCAAGAATGCCGAAACCGCAGCCACCGCCTATTCCGGCATGATCCATTCGACCCGGTTTGACATCGCCATCCAGCTCGAGACTCGGACGAAGATGTCCGAGCGAAGCCCGGACTATGATGTGACGGCGGTGAACAAGTCGGGCCGCAAGGTGCGCATCGGCACGGCCTGGAACGAGACCGGCAACACCACCGGTAACCATTACATCTCGATGCAGATCGATGTCGGCCTCGGGCCCTTCCGGGTCAACGCCGTGCAGACCAAGGAAGCACGCGAAGCGATGACCGGTGAATTCGAGATCATCCCGCTGGTCTCGAACGGTGCGATGAAGTCCGGTTCGATCTCGGGCGAGTTGACGGCGATGGATGCAGACAACGCCTTTGCCGGTTACATCGCCAACATGATGTTTGACCTCGACTTCATGCTCATCGAGAACGAGTTCAAGACCGAGGAGACCCATCCCGACTACCGGATCGAGGTCAGCTCGCCCAAGGGCTACCCGATCCGTGTGGGTTCGGCCTGGATGGCGAAGAGCAACCGGACCGGCAACGACTACGTGTCGCTCCTCATCAACACGCCGGACGGCGATCTGCGGGTGAATGCCGTGCAGAACGAGGAGCAGCGCGGCGGCCAGACCTTCTCGATCATTCCCTTCGTCGAGAGTGCAGGCCAGGACCGGTCGGACAACGCCGGGCTCGCCCTGGTCGGCTGACAGGTCGCGACTGCTACAGAACTGGCGCCCCGGGCAACCGGGGCGCTTTCGCCCGTGCAGGCCTGATCCTCCTCCCAAAACGGCCTAACGGGGCGATGCCGGTCCTGTCTCCGACCGGCCCGCGCCTCCTGTCCCCAAGAGGCAGGTCCCGTGAGGGGAGCCGCAGTGACGCGGCTCCCCTCTTTTCGTTTCACCCCGACAGAAGGACGACAACCATGTTCAATCTCTCCCATCCCAAGCTGGTCACGCTCGCAGCATCCGAAGGCTACGCCGATGTCGCGGACTTCCTGGAAGACCATGCGCAGGGCAGCATCGTGCCCGCGATCTGCATGGCACCCGATTGCGACCACACAGCCGATCTAGAGCCGGACCAACGTGCAGGTTTCTGTGAGGCCTGCGGCCGCCCCACCATGAAATCCGGCCTCGTCATCGCCGGCATGATCTGAGCGGCGCCCGCCGCGACACCCCCAATCGATTGGAAACGACATGACACCGCACGATCCCAATACGATCGCCGAACGGGGCGCATCCCGGCTTATCCGAGGCCGAGATCGCGACCATCGACGCCGCCCGCACCATCCTGCGCAGGCACGCGCGCTCGACCGCAGCCTTGCAGTCCTGGACCATGCTGACTGACTACCTGGCTCTGAACGCCGTCCACGAACGGGTCGAGGTGTTTCGGGTGCTGCTGCTGGACCGGAAGAACAGGCTGATCCGCGACAGGGTCATGACGCGTGGCAGCATCGATCATGTCCCGGTCTATGTCAGCGAGGTTCTCCGCTCGGCCCTCGTTCTCGACGCCTCCGCCCTCATCCTCTGCCACAACCACCCGTCCGGCGATCCCCAACCGAGCCAGACCGATATCGAGCTGACCGGCAAGATCGTGGAGGCCTGCAAGGTAATGGAGATTGTCATCCACGATCACATCATCGTCGGCTTCGGGCGGGAGAAGAACGCCTTCAGCATGCGGGCGGCGGGAATGCTGTCGGACTAGGTTGGCACAAACTAACGCCGCGCAGCTCCCCCTTCCAGTCGAATGGCTAGCAGTAGCTCGCCCGCCTGATCCGCGACCGCGCCGCCGGGGTCTCCAGATGGGCATACCGACCCCCGGAATATCTCCGACAGTCGAGCGCGTGACCGGCCGCGATCAGCGCGGCACCGATATCCTCACCATCGGCGTAGCAAATGCCCACCCATCGGTCATGGGTCCGCTCGCCGTTGAGCTCGCATTCTATCGAGCGGCCATTGAGGTAGTTTACCATCCAGCGCCTGGCGTCCCGGCCCGCCCGCGTTCCGGGTCCGGGTGCATCGACCCCGTTCAGGCGCACAGGTGTTCCGGAGACCACGATGGTGTCCGCGTCCCGGATCTGCATCTGCGCGACGGCTGGAGATGTCAGCAGGACAACGGCGACCGGGATCAGATATTTCAATCTCCGCCTGCTCTGCAGGTGGGTCCACATTCTTCCGGGCGTATCACTCTCAGACCCTTATCGCATCAATTGGCCCGAAGCGCCCACTGCCTTACGGCCTCCCCTGCTCGGCTTCGCGTGTCGCAGGCGAGAACGGCCCTGCGGCCCGTCGCGCATTCGGCCATGCGGCCTCACCGCGGCGTAGCACCCGGCGTCCCGGTTTGCCCGTCTCGCGAGCACGTCGCTCCCCGGCCGCTCCGCCGGATTACGCTCCGATCTGTTTTGCGGGGCAAAACGATCCCGCCGCTCCATCCGTCTCCCGCGTCCGGTGGCGCCCTTTGCCTGCTCGCGTCGGGCAAACCTACCGTCAACAACACACACACATGAGTGCGGAAGCATATCCTCCGGATGGCCCCCAAATCAGCCCGCGTCAAGGATCACAAAACTTTTCGGCGAGTGCGGCGGGTGTGGAGAGGGCAGTCCAGTGTTCGATGACCCGCCTGTGGTGGGCGATGCGCCCGGAAAACTTTTGCGCCCGGCACGCCGGCGGCTTCGCCGTCCCTGACCCGGACAGATTCGGTGAACCAGACGTACGGCCATGCCACCACACTCCCGTGGTGGTTCCCCGAACATCTGGAGACACCAACATGACTTACGACAACGCGAACGCCTACGATACCATCGAACTTTTCGGCCTGACGGAGAAAGACGCGGAGCTGCCCATCCCCGAGGATCACGTCCTGACCGACAGCATCGTCCGCGAGACTTTCGAGGCCCTGCTCGGCCAGCTGCGCGGCACCGGTCTCGAGACCGAGATCGAACCGCTCGCGCACGGGCTCGCCACGATCCTGCAGCGCCGCAAGATCGCTCTCGGCAAGGAGCTCGACCGCACCGCCGACAAGATCGGCGCCCTGGCAAAATCCCACGATGGATCGGAGATCGCCGAGACCGCGCTGGAAGAGGCGCAGGCCCGCTTCCTGCAGGTCCGCGAGATCGTCGGGGCCATCGAGGTGATGAGCGAGGCGGCGGCGGAATGCTACGAGGTCGAGACGGGCCACGCCTTCATCCCGGCCGCGGGATCGCGCGCCAGCGCTCGTGCTCAGGAGACCGGGGCCGTGTTTGAGGCCCGGCAGTTGCTGGAACAGCACGATCGCGAGACAGCCGCGAAGTCGAAGGTCGAGGGGGTTCCCCTGATCGTCTCGGGGGCGACCGACTGGACCGATATCGACGTCATCTTCTCGACACTCGACAAGGTTCGCGAGCGCATCCGGCAGAACCGCAACCAGGAGATCTTCCTCTGCCACAAGGGTGGCAAGCACGGGGCCGAGATGATCGCCGCCCGGTGGGCTCGGGCGCGAGGAGTTGCGCAGGCGCGCTTCGATCCGCGTTGGTCCGCACATGGGCGGGCGGCACCCTTCAAGTGCAACGACGAGATGCTGGACGATAAGTTCGCCGCGACCGGGGTCGTGCTCTTCGGCGGCAACGGGGTTGCGCTGAACCTCGGGCAGAAAGCCGAGGCGAAGGGGCTCACCGTCATGCGGGTCGCGGATCCGGCGAAAAAGACAGCAGACGCGTGAATGAGAGAGGGTCGCCTTTGGGCGGCCCTTTCGTAGTTTTCATCTGCCTGCCCGTAAACTGGCGGTCTCCTCCGCACAGTAAGCCAAGTCGCGGTGGAGATATCGGTCTGAGGCCGATCGCGCATTCGGCCATGCGGCCTCACCACGGCGTTGCGCCCGGCATCCCGGTTTGCCCGTCTCGCGAGCACGTCGCTCCCCGGCCGCTCCACCGGATTACGCTCTGGTCTGTTTTGCGGGGCAAAACGATCCCGCCGCTCCATCCGTCTCCCGCGTCCGGTCGCGCCCCTTGCCTGCTCGTGTCGGGCAAACCTGTCGTCAACCACACACACATGAGTGTGGAAGCATATCCTCCGGATGGCCCCCGAACCCGCCCGCCTCAAGGATCGCAAAACTTTTCAGCCAGGGCGGCGGGGGAGGAGAGGGCGGTCCAGTGTTAGATGACGCGCCTGTGGTGGGCGATGCGCCCGGAAAACTTTTGCGCCCGGCCAGCCGGCGGCTACGCCGTCCCTGACCCGGACAGATTCGGCAACCAGGTATTCGGCCATGCCACCACACTCATGTGATGGTTCGCGAACATCTGGAGATGAGATCATGACCAACGAGAACAAGACCGAGGACGACCTTTGCCGACACTGCGACCGCGCAGGCACCACGCAGCCCGGAACGGCCACAGGGAAGGACCATCACGATAATGGCGGCCATGTCGTCCCCTGCGTCGCCTGCGGCAAAGACGCGTTGCGGACCGACTGGGAGACCATCGATGGCGGGAGCGTCAACTTTCACTGGCGGGAGGTCTGTGCGCATTGCGGGCATCTCAGCGAGTCTCTCTTCGCCTGAAGATAGCCTTTCACCGGGCGGCCCCGTCGCCCGGTGATCCCTCTCTCGAAACCTTTCGCGTCACCGACGACTGCGACACCATCCACGAGAGCAGTCCCGCCCGGCCTGGGCCGGGCGGGACTGCTGCGCTATTTAACTGTCCGTGGTCCCTCAGTCAGACGCAAATAACATGATGGTCGGTGGTGATCGGTCACCGGTCATGACGGGCCCCTGCCGGCGGTTGCACCGCCGTCACCGCGCTCGCAGGTTCCGGCCGTGCCGGCCTCCACCCGGAACACGGGGCTCCCTGGACACGCTGAGCGGCATACTCCGCCGGCCGTCTCCTCCGGAGCCAGCCGGCGGGGTTGCCCTCATGCGCGCCAGTAATCCCGCGATCCGCCCGTTCGGGTGCAGATCGCTGGGGCGGGCGCAGCGCAACGACCGCGCCGCCCGATGACGGCGACCCGTCCGGGCGGACAACCCTGCTGCCAGACCCGCGGCTGTATCACCGCCCCGGATCGCCAGACCGGCGACGGGGAAGTCGAGTTTGAGGCAGACGATCGCGGTCGTGCCGATCGGGCGGGCGCGGAACATCGCGCCGCCACGTCGGATGAAAGCGGCGCGGACCTGGTCATGTCTGACATAACTCGACAGGACCGATGGCGGCTGAGGAGCGGGGGGCACATCCGGGTCTCCCCTCTTTGCTCATAGATGTGGATCGCACGGGGTCGGGCGGTCCGTGCCCTCCGCTCACGCTCCGGCAAACACAAATACGGTTTCCACGCGCGGGGCGCGCGGACCCTCCGCATTTGCATTTGCGGACCACCCTTGTCCCCCGTGCCGGGTGATCCCCATCGCAAAAAGGAGAGACCCAAATGACCAACCACTACGTCGCCACCGTTCCCGTCAAGTTTACCGACAACGAAGGTCAGGAGCGCACCCGCTTCCAGCGCGTCGGCGCGATGTTCCGCAACACCCGCAACGGGGACGGCTCGGAGTTCTTCAGCCTCAAACTCGACTTCCCCGTCGCCGTCCAGGAGTTGGTGATGTTCCCGCCGAGCTCCAAGGAGCCGCAGGAGTAATCCTCCCAGGAGGATGGGCCGCCCTAGAGGCGGCCCTTTCCCTGTCTCAGGGAAGGCTGCGCCAAGACCGGGGACCCCTGCCTTCGGCCGGTGTCCCCGATAAGGCGTCAGGACCGTGCACGGTCCTGACGGGGGATTTCAGAGATCGCCTGGAACAGGGCTGCCGGCCAGCCTCAAGGGGGCCATCCGGAATAACAGTCGGGCTGAAGCCCGCCGGTTTTTCCGGCAGAGATTTGGCGGGCCAAATCTGGCCTCCCTTGACCCTGTCCGTCAGCCCCGTCGGTGAAGAGATGCGCCGCCCCTCGCTTCCGTTCGAACACATGCGTGTTCGGCCGGAGCTTCGGGCGCGGGCATGACAACGGGTGGCCGAGGTGCGGTTGGAGATGGTCGGTGTTGCTAGGCCCTTCGGGCCGGACCTCGCACCTGCGGTGCTCGGCTTGAAGCGGAATTCAAGGTCGTCTGCGGGCAAACTACAATAATATTGCATTGACCGTTACATATAGTTTCGTATGATGAGTGCGACCTTGAATGAAGGTGGCAGGAAATAGGGGGGCTTTCTTCGTATGAGCCGGACCAAGAGACTGACACAGATGGAGCGAGCGGAGATTATCCGTGAGGCCGAAGAAGGTGTGGGGACTTCCGTGCTCGCGGAGCGGTTCGGGGTCACGCCGCGGGCCATCCAGTACACGTTGAAGGCGGACGAAGAACGCCAGCGGGACGCGGCCGTGGCCACGGCCGCGGTGACGGTGAAGCTGACGCCGGAAGAGCTCGCCGCACTGGATGAGGTCCTGGCCGCGGCAGGGATCGAGACCCGCACGGAAGGGCTCAGACGGCTGATTCGGGCGGCGGGGGGAACCTTCGTTCCGGACGCCCAGTTGGCGGGTGAGATGGCGCGCTACAGGGCCTCTCTGCACGAGGTCGGCAATGGTGTCGTGCAGATCGCAAAGCAGATGATGAAAGCCAGCCGGGCGGGGCAGGGGGAAGGCTCCGCACCGAACGCAGAGTTGTCCGAATTGCGCCTCGCGCAGATGCGTGGGCTGGCGCGGTTCATCCTTGATTCCGCTGACGAGATCGACCTGCTGCTGCGCCGCCGCCGGGGTGCGATGCAGCTCTCCGCCGCTGCCGCTCTAAGGGAGTTCGCCCATGCGGCTGAATGATGCCGTCCATGACGTCACCGGAGAGATCTTTCGGGATGGATGGAGCCGCATCCGGGGCTCGATGCAAGGGCTACAGGCGTCCCGGCAGAGGCAGCTCGTGCGGGCGGCTGCGGGCCACCGGGCGGCGGTTTTCAAGGCGATCCGGGGCGGGGGCACACATACGAAATCGCAGCTGATGAACCAGCTCGACTACCTCACCACCAAGTCCTCCCATATCGTCGACTCGAGCGGATTCCTGGACGGGAAGGCCAGGCTCGAGGCGAAGGAGATCAAGGACCTGACCGAGCGCTTCGCCAAGCGCTGGAGTGCGGGGTTCAAGCCCAAGCTCGGACAGACGACGCATATGCTCATGTCCTACCCGATCGGCACGAAGGGAGAAGATGTGCGCGACATCACCGCCAATGTCGCGGAGCGGTTCTTCCAGTCGGACGAGGGGCATTTCGACTACATAATCGCGGTGCATGAGGATCGCGATCACCCCCACGCACATATAGTTTTGAATCGCCGGTCGCAGGAGGGTGAGTTCTTCTTCCTGGGTCGCGATCACCGCTTCAACTACGACGACTTCCGCCTCGCCATGGTGGAAGAGGCCGAGAGGTTCGGCGTGCGCCTCGAGGCCACGCGGCGTCTCGATCGCGGTGTCGTGCATTATCCGCCGCGGACGCGTGAGGTCTATGCGGCGAAGGACGAGGGGCGGGCCGCGGAACCGCGGCCACGGGTCGGGGCAGACTTGGATCGCGCCCTCGAAGAGATCGCCAACACTCGCATCATCTATCACGCGCTCGCCGCCGAGGCCTCCGCGGACAACCGCGAGGACATCGCCGATGCCCTGTTCCGCTCGGGAGAGCTTCTGGCCAAGGGCGGCAAACTGACTTTGGAAGGAGGCGTCTACATGGCAGAGGAGCAATCGTTCGAGGATCTGAGAACCCGTTATGCCGATCAGGTCGCGCGCGTCCAGGGCATGATCGAGGCGAAGCCGGAGGCCGAACGGCCGCGGCTCGAGCGCAGCCTCAACGAGATCCAGTCGCGGCTCGCGCACATGCAGCCCTTGGGGTTGCGCTCCATGACATTGACCGAGAAGCCCTCGGAGGGCGGGGTCTATTCCGAGACCAATATCGATGCGGCCCGGCTCGACCGCTTGCGGGACCCCGAGGTCCGGGCGCAGGTCGACACCGCACTGCGCGGGACCGGGATCAGCTCTTCCGTGGTGGTCGCGCGGATGGAGACCGGCGCACAGAATGCCGCGCTGGAACGCCAGTGGATCGCCGACGATCTGGCGCGGGTGGCCGAGAGCGACGGTCTCAACCTCGAGCGTCGCGCCGATCTGGAGGCGGCGCGCGAGACCCTCAACCGGGCCCATGTCCAGCTCGGCGTCGCACTGGAGCGGGCGGGGGTCTTGCGTGAGGACGGTGTCGTGGAAGATCGCACCGTGATGGAGAGTGTCCACTATCACCGGGATGCCACTGAGGACATGGAACGCGCGATCCGCCAGGACATGCGCGCGGAAGGCCTGACCGGAGATCAGATCGAGGCCCGGGAGTGGGAGATCTCCTCCCGGGCGGAGCGGCGTATCGAGGAGGAGCAGCGGAGCTACCTCGATGCGCATCCCGAACTGCTCGCGCGCCCGGGCGACGTGATCGACCGGTCCGAGCCCTACCGGGAGCGGATCACCGACGAGGCCCGCGCGCGCGAGATTGCCCGCGAAGTCGACCGGATCATGGACGGGCGCGACGCGCGGACATCCGTTGCGGAGGCCGTCACGGAAGAGTTTCGAGATCGCTATCCCGACATGCCGTCGCATCTCGCCCGCGGGCTTGGCGCGACCTATGCCGCCGTCACCGAGCTGCGCGACACCGAGGCCGTCAACCAGGTCCGCCGCGAACACGAGTTGCGGGAGGTGGCGCTCGACCTGCGCGACGGGCGGCTTTCGGACGCGCGCGAGGGAGAAGCTGTCGAGGGCGCGCCGATTGCCGATCCGGACATCCGGCGGGTCGTCGACCATGAACGGGCCGGCAATCTGCAGTCGCCCTTCCAGGACGACGGCCAACGTCTGAGCTACCGCGAGGCGGTCGAGCGCGAGCTGGACGCGGCGCAGATCGACCGGCTGCGGGACGGGGATGTCGACGTGCTGAAGACCCAGATCGAAGACCGTCTCGACCGGCTCTATGCCGCCAAGACCTACCTGCAATCCGACGCGACCACGGCCAACAGCGAGGCGACCCGCGCCGTGGTCGAGGAGATCGCCGACCGCGAGTTCGAGCTCCACCGCGCCGATCTTGTCGACGGCGAGAGCGAGCGCGGGGAGACGCACTGATGGGAGGGGTGGGGAAGGGCCGCCTCGCCGTCGGTGTTGTGCTGGTCACGCTCGTCGCCATCGCGATCGGCTATGTCATCGCCTCGGCGGTGGTGACCTTCCGCAATCTGGGCTTCCGGGCCGAGATCGATTTCTTCTACATCGCGCAGAACTACCGCGCCATTGGGGCCGCCCGTCCCGACGACTTCCGCCTGATCAACCTGATCATG
>NZ_WLCM01000025.1 GCF_013317235.1 Leisingera sp. ANG59
GGAGGGCCGGCTGGCCGACAAGATCCGCTTCTATGCCCGGGCGTCTCTGCTGATCGTCGACGAGATCGGTTACCTGCCGATCACCACCGGTGGCGCCAACTTGTTCTTTCAACTCGTCAACGCCCGCTATGAAAAGGGCGCCATGATCCTCACCTCAAACCGCGGCTTCGCCGAATGGGGCGAGGTCTTCGGCGACCCCGTTGTTGCCACCGCGCTTCTTGACAGGCTCCTGCACCACGCTGTGGTCATMCAGATCGAAGGTGCCAGCTACCGCCTGCGCAGCCATGCCGACCTCATACCCGAGCATGTCCGCGCCAACGCCCCGATCGCTCCCCCGCCKCCGCCSAAGCGCCGCGGRCGRCCGCCAAAGACAAGGAATGGAGCCGCTGATCACTRACGCCGGCTGATCACCGGGACCGAGCAAGTGGGGAATTTTACTTCGGCACTTTTGGGGAAAATTGAAACGGCGTTGACAACGCGCACTGGTTCATGAGCCTTGAAGATGCAGCCGAAAAGTTGGAGGCTTGGCGTAGAGACTACAATGAAGAACGCCCGCACGGGGCTATCGGGAACAAGGTCCCGGCAGACCTGATGAAATCAGTTCACGACACCAGCCCGTGAACCTGATGGAACCGCGGAAATTCTAACAACGGCCGAGGGCACGTTGGGTAGCACATCAACCCTGAACAGAGCTAACTGAAAAACGCGGACTCTAAAGGGAGCACGTCAATGCTGTAACCGCCCCCGGCTCGAAACTATGATATCCGAAAGGAGACCCGAACATTTAAGCGCGTTCTAATTTCTCAGGGCAACGGGGCGAACTACTGAACTGAGGTTGATGACTACCGGGCGGCACCCTGGCATCTCGCCGCAATATCAGTACGCCATCCAGTTTAATTCGCGTTCTCGCCCATGCATTAAGGCTCTTCCACATCCAAGACAAATGACGAAGGCCCAATATTATTCTCAATCAATGATAAAATATCAGGTCGAAACAAGCCCTCTCTGGGGTCGAACAGCCCGGTCCGTTTCAAAGCTTGACGAACATTGATTTCACGGCCCAAGTATTCCAGTGCGACCTTCGAGGCGCCGGGTTTGCGTCCGCGCCGTGTCGGGCCGCCGGTCTGGATGCCGACCAGCGTATCCAGCCTGCTGCGGTGGCTGGGATAAAGCGTCGCCTGAGTGATCGAGCCCAGCTCGATCGTCTCGTATTCCACGATGTAGATCCGGTCGGCAAGGTAGAACACCGCGCCTTTATACTTGTTCATGCCTTGCGACTGGCCGGTTTCCGGATCGCGAAGCAATTCGATGTTGCTCCAGTAGAAGCGCTCGCTTTCCTTGTGAATAGACGCCAGAGATCGAATGATTTTCCCGGGATTGCTGAACGAATAGAAGTAGCGAAAATAGTAGCCGATGTATTTTTCGAGTGCCTGGCTGCGCTTGTAAATCAGCTCGAGATGACGCAGCGGCTCGCTGAGTTTCTCCTGACCCATCGGCTTGCGCTTGAGCGATACGATGTTCTCGAACAGCTGAGGCTCCATGAGCAATTCGGATTCCGACACGCCAAAGAAGTCACAGATCCGCCGCATATTGCGGCGCGACGGGTGCGAGGTGCCCGCGAGATACTTGTTGAACTGCTGGCGGTTGAGGTCGAGCTTGCGGCAGACCTCGGCAATGGAGGGGTGATAGCTGCACAGCAGAGCGAGATTTTGGCGAAGTTCGTCAGGCATGAGGTCTTATTAGAGTGAAGCTCTTGTCGCGTCAATTCGCGAAGGGCACGAAATTGCCGCCCCGTCGCAGGCGCGAAGTCATTCCCGCATCAAACGTACCCTAGTGGTCCATGGAGTTCAGACAGGCGTAAGACGGCGCAATTTGACCGGCATCCCCACGGCGTGAGGGAAACTCACAACTCGGACATTCCGACCTCGGCGACTTCATCATCACCGCAGAGCTGCGCGCTTGGGAGGGCGCTGCGCTGGTTGTGGAAAGACAGTGGCAAGAGCGCCTGCCGCGCGATCATATATAAGCGAAATGATGCGAAAGTTGCGTCAGTAAGCGAAACCGTGCGAAATTGATCAGTTTCAAAACCATGTCATGCTCCGGTCAGAAATTGTTCAGGGAGGACACGACAATGATACAAACAACAACCCGCCGAGGTTTCCTCGGCACCACGGCGGCCTTGGGCGCATTGGGTCTGGCCCCGGGATGGACAACTGCGGCCTTCGCTCAACCCGGCAACACGCTGCGCCTGCGCATCGACCGGGACAACAACGTGCTCGACCCGGGCTTCATGACGGGTGGTACGGAAATCGAGGCGCAGAAACAATGCCTGCCCTTCCTCGCCCAATACGCCCGCGATGGCGAAACCTTCACTTGGGAACCAACCTATTTCGTCACCAAGCTGGAACAGCGCGACGCCACTCATATCGACTTTGAGCTGGCCGAGGGGCTGGTCTGGTCCGGTGGCTACGGGGCCGTCACGGCTTCGGATGTCAAGTATTCCTACGAGCGCATGAAGGACAGCGACTGGTCGGGCTATTTCGAAGCGCTGGACCATGTCGAGGTGACCGGCGAGCGCACCGGCACCATCGTGCTCAGCAAGCCCTTTGCGCCGTTCATCATGATCACCCTCTGCCACGGGCCGGGCGCGGTGCTGAGCGAAAAGGCCATGGCCGACGTGGGCGGAAAGTTCACCACGAAGTTCCCCGCTGTCTGCGGCCCCTATACCTACGACGCGACGCCGGGCCAGCGCGCTGTCTTTTCCGCAAACCCCGAATGGACCGGGCCGAAACCGGCCTTTGACCGGGTGGAATGCAATGTCATCACCGAGGTCAAGGCGGCTGAGCTGGCCTTTGAAGCGGGCGAGCTGGATTGCACCAGCGTCGGCGCCGATACGCTGGCACGCTATACCAAGGACATGCCCGAGGGCACCGGCATCGCAGTTGCGGGCGAGCTGCAATACATGTGGATGGGGATGAATACCGAACATCCCAAGTTGCAAGACATCCGCGTGCGGCAGGCGATTCAGCATGCGGTGGATGTGGATACGATCCTGCAAGGCGCCTATTCCGGCACCACGGCCAAGTCGCACGGCATCATCTGCCCCGGCCTGACCGGCCAACGCGACAGCGCGGGCTACAGCTATGACCCGGCCAAGGCGCGGGCGCTGCTGGAGGAGGCCGGCGTGTCCGGTCTTGAGCTGACCCTGCGCACGCTCAACAATCAGGAACGGATGCTGACGGCGCAGATCATCCAGGCCAACCTCGCTGCGGTCGGGATTACCCTCAATGTCCTGCCGCTCGACGGAGGCCCGTTCTGGGAGATGGGCCAGGAAAGCAAAGGCGACACCTGGAAGGAGCTGGAGCTGTGGCTGATGCGGTTCGGCACCACACCGGACCCCTATGAGGCGACACAGTGGTTCACCTCAAACCAGGTCGGTGTCTGGAATTGGGAGCGCTGGACCGATGAGGAGTTCGACCGCCTCTATGATGAGGGCGTCAATGAGACTGACCAGCAAAAACGCCACGATATTTACGTGCGGATGCAGGAGATCATGGAGAATACGGGTGCCTATGTCTGGATCAATCATGAGCCCGAAGCATTCGGGCACAGCACCGATGTAACGGTCAATGCCGCGCCGTCGGGCGAGCTGAACTACCGCAGGTTCGGCATGGGCTGATCGCGCACCTCGGTATCGGCCCGCGCCCTGCCGCGCGGGCCGGCAAAATGAACTCCGGTCGAGGGGAAATCGTCCGTGCTATATTATCTTACCAAACGCCTGGGGCTGTCGGCGGTGGTGATCGGGCTTGTTGTACTGGTGCTCTTTTCGCTGCTGCATTTCATTCCCGGCGACCCGGCGACCATCGCCCTCGGGCCGCGTGCGACCGAAGAGGCCATCGCGCGCTATGCCGAAAAGATGCATCTCAACGAACCTGTCTGGCGCCAGTTCCTGATCTATATCGGCAATGCCCTGACCGGCGATCTTGGGTTGGATGTGTTCTCCGACCGCCCAGTGACCGCCATCATCATGGAGCGGATCTGCTTTACCCTCGCGCTGGTCGGCGCGGGCATGGGCTGGGCCATGTTGCTCGGCATCCCGCTGGGCTGCCTGGCGGCGGTCAAGCCCAACAGCTGGCTTGACCGTGTGACGGGCGTGCTGTCGGTGGGCACCATCGCCGTGCCGTCGTTCCTGGTGTCGATCTGGGCGCTGCTGATCTTTGCCGTGCAGCTGCGCTGGCTTCCGGCCATCGGCGCGGGCGAGCCGGGGCAGATCGGCGACCAGTTGATGCATCTGATCCTTCCGGCCTTTGCCATCGGGCTGAGCTGGGTGGGCTATCTGGCGCGCATGGTGCGCGCCTCGATGCTGGAGGTCATGGGCGAGAACTATATCCGCTCCGCCCGCGCTTTCGGCCTGCAACCCCGGCGGGTGATCTTTGGCTATGCGCTGCGGGTCGCCATCTTGCCGACGATCACGCTGATCGGCATGGGCTTTGGTGGCATGATCTCCTCGACCGTCTTTGCCGAGATCATCTTTGCCCGCCCCGGCCTTGGCAAACTGATCTTCGATGCCGTCATGGCGCGCAACTTCCCCATCGTGCAGGGCGCGGTTCTGGTGGCCACCGGCCTCTATATCCTCGTCGTCCTGTTTTCTGACATCCTCATAGCTTGGTTTGATCCCCGTGTCCGAGAATCGCTCTGAACCCGTAACCGGCATCCCGGCCGTCGACGCATCGGGCCTTCCCGATCACGTGACCGAAACCGAGATCCGTGAATCCGCCGCCCGCGAGCGCCGCGAAAAGCTGCGCAGCTTCCTGACCAACTGGCAGGGCCTGACCGGGTTGATCCTTGTCACCGCATTTTTCGCAAGCGCGATCTTCGCGTCCTGGCTTGCACCGTATGACCCCAACGCGCTGGACGTACCGGCGCGGCTGTCGGGCCCGACGCTCGACCACCTGGCCGGCACCGACCAACTTGGTCGCGATACGCTCTCGCGCATCCTCTACGGCGGGCGCGTGGCGCTGAAGATCGCCGCCATCGGCGTATCGGTCGCGCTGACCATCGGCCTGACGCTCGGCATGATCGCCGGGTTCGGACCGCGCTGGCTGGACAGCCTGCTGCTGCTGATCTTTGACACCGTGCGTTCGTTCCCGACGATCGTGCTGGCGCTGGCCACCGTGGCGCTGACCGGGCCGAGCCTCACTGTGGTGCTGGCGATCGTGATCATCACCTCGATTCCGCAATATGCGCGGGTGGCGCGGACGGCGACGCTGACACTGAGGAACACCGATTTCATCCTGGCCGAGCGCTCGCTCGGAGCCAGCATGACGAGAACGCTGCTGCATCACGTCATGCCGAATGTGGTCGGTCCCTTGCTGATCCTGGCCGCGATGGATGTGCCGGTGGTGGTCACAGTCGAGGCCGGGCTCAGCTTTCTGGGTCTCGGCGTGACGCCGCCGACCGCCAGCTGGGGCACGATCCTGAACGAGGGCTATCTGGTGATCCGCGACGCGCCCTGGATGGTAATCGCCGGGGGCATCCCGCTGATCCTGACCACGCTTGGATTTACCTTCCTCGGCGAAGCGCTGCGCGACATTTTCGATCCACGAATGGGAAAAGGACGCTGATATGCCCAAGGACGCATTACACTCCCCCGAGACGCTCTTGGATGTGCGCAACCTGTCGGTCGATTTCCGCACCCCTCAGGGGCGGGTCAAGGCGCTGCGCGACATCTCGTTCCCGATCCGCAAGAACCGGATCGTGGGCATTGTCGGCGAAAGCGGGTCGGGCAAATCCACGGTGCTCTGGGCGCTTCTGGGGCTTCTGGCCAAGAACGCCGATGTCATGGGCGGCGAGGTCCGCTTCGGGGACCGTGACCTACTGCAAGCCAGCGAGGCGCAACTGCGCGCCACGCGAGGCGAGGAAATCTCGGTGGTCTTCCAGGACCCGATGACCAGCCAGATCCCGGTGCTGACCTACGGTCGGCAGATGCTCGACATCCTCTACCGGAGGCCCAATGTCTCTGCCGCGGAGAAACGGCGCCTGGCGGTCGAGATGCTGGGCAAGGTGGGCATTCCCGACCCGGACAAGCGGATCGACCAGTATCCCCACCACTTCTCGGGCGGGATGCGCCAGCGTGCGGGTATCGCGATGGCGCTGCTCACCGGGCCGCAGCTGCTGCTGGCCGATGAGCCGACCACGGCGCTGGATGTCACCATGGAGGCACAGATCATCCATCTGCTCCAGGACTTGCAAAAAGAGCTGGACGCAACCGTGGTCGTGGTTTCGCACAATCTGGGTCTGATTGCCGAGCTCTGCGACGATGTGGTCGTCATGTATGCCGGCGAGGTGATCGAGGCGGGCGAGGTGCGCGAGATCTTTCACAACGCGCAGCATCCCTATACCCGCGCGCTGCTGGAATGCGACCCGGCGCGGATCGACGATGTGTCGCGCAAGCTGCCGGTCATTCCCGGCGATATTCCCGATCTGACCAAACCCCGGTCGGGCTGTATCTATGCACCGCGTTGCCAGCGGGCGCTGCCGGTCTGCCACGAGACCTTGCCGCCGGATGTGGCGCGCGGTGAGACGAGCCTGGCGCGCTGTCACCTTCTGGACGGGCTGCACCATGATCCCAGCTGGCCGCCGCCGCTGGACGTGATGACCGTGGGCCAGGAGTGCAGTGCTGGGACCAAGCCCGCTCGCGCCAAACACGACGCCGCCCTCCTTGAGGTCTCGGAGCTGAACGTGCAGTTCGAGACCGTCGGTCCTCTGCGGGCACGGCTGAAAGGGCTGAGTCAACGCCATGTGGACGCGGTGCTGGATGTCGGCCTGTCGGTCGCCCCCGGCGAAACTGTCGGGCTGGTGGGCGAAAGCGGTTCTGGCAAAACGACGCTGGGGCGCTGCGTGCTCAACCTCGTGCCGTCGCAGGCGGGCAGTGTGCGCTTTGAAGGCAAGGAAATCCGTAACATGCCCGAAGCCCGGTTCAAGCCTCTGCGCCGGGACATGGCGATGATGTTCCAGGACCCGGTCGGCTCGCTTTCCCCGCGCAAATCCGTTCGGGCCCTGATTACCGAGCCGTTCCAGATCCACGGCATCACCGGCGTCGATCTGGACGCCGAGGCCGAGCGGCTGGCCGAGATGGTGCGGCTGCCCAAACATTTCCTGTCGCGCTATCCGCATGAGCTTTCGGGCGGGCAGGCACGGCGCGTCGGCGTCGCCCGTGCGCTGGCTCTGAACCCCAAGCTGATCATCGCCGACGAGCCCACCGCCGGGCTGGACGTGTCGGTGCAGGGCGAGATCCTCAACCTGATGGCGGATCTTCAGGCCGAGCACGGGCTGGGCTATCTGATCATCACCCACAACCTGCCCGTGGTGCGCCATATCGCCGATCGGCTGGCGATCATGTATCTGGGTCGCATCGTTGAGGAGGGCCGCACCGACGAAGTTTTTGCCCGTCCGGTGCATCCCTACACGCGGGCTCTTGTCGAGGGCGTACCGCAGCCCGACCCGGACCGGCGCCGCGTGCATGTGTCGATCTCGGGCGAGGTTCCAAGCCTGCTCAACCGGCCGAAGGGCTGCGATTTCGCGGGGCGCTGTCCCTTTGCTCAGGATCGTTGCAGGGCCGAGAAACCGCCACATGTCACCATGGCGGACGGGCGTCGGCACGCCTGCCATTTCCCGCTAGGCTAAATACAAAACATAACAATCAACGGAAAAAACAATGAGTTACGGTATCTATATCGGGCGAAACCTCACCGCTGACGGGGTCGCCTATCTGGCCGGCTATGGCGATGAGCCGAGCAGCCACTGGCTGGAGATCTGTCCCCGCGCGAAATATCCCAAGGGGGCAACCCTGCCGGTTGGCGTGACCCCGGAGGCCGATATGCCCGGGCATATGAGCGAGATCCCTCAAGCCCCCGAGACGCTGCGCAACATGCGGGTGAGCTACAGCTACTATCTCGGCGTGCCGGCGCCGCTGACCAATGGCGGGGTGAACGAATGCGGGGTCGCGGTGCGCGACATCTGGTCCACCTCGAGGGCCGAGCTGATCGCCATGACCCCCAAGGATCAGACCGGACCGAACTACTCGGATCTGGCCCGGATCGTCGTGGAACGCGCCCGCAGTGCCCGTGAGGGTGTGGAGCTGATCGCGGATCTCATCGCAAAACATGGGTATTCCTCCTATGGCGGCAATTCCCACATCATCGCCGACCCCGAGGAAGCCTGGGTGGTGATCGAATTCGCCGGCGGGCGCGGTCTGTGGTGCGCCGAGCGGCTTGGCCCGGACGACATCCGCGCCTCGCGCCCCGGCTATATCGGCGAAATCCCGGCGGCCCCGACCAAAGATTTCCTGTTCCCGGCACATTTCTTTGAAACCGCCCGGGACATGGGCTGGTGGTCGGAGGGCGAAGGCCCGTTTCATGTCAACCATATCTATGGTGACGGCAAGCACCGCTGGGACGGCGTCGCCTGGATCGAGGACGAGATGCGCACCCGCGCGGCCCAGCCCGGGAAGATCACGCTTGATGATGTATTCTGGTCGATCAGCAGCGAGCGCCTGACCGGCGATACCGCCGGCTATGGCCAGGTCGTGCCGCTCACTCATCCGAAGCACGACGCGCTGCGCATGATGTGGCATGCGCCCGTCGGGCCGGTCACCGCGCCTCTGCTGCCGGTCTTTCTGGGCCAGGCCTCGGTGCCTCCCGCATGGCAACAGCACCGCTATCTGACGACCGGCGAAAGTCACCGTTTTCTGGATTGCCGCAAGGCAGACAAAAACCCGGATTCGGTTTCGCACATTCCACAGGGGATCGAGACTGGACCTTCGGCCTTCAGCATCTTCAAGCGGTTGATGCATCTCGCCTTCCAAAAGCAGGACCCGATCCTGCGCGAAATCTGGACCCATTGGCGGGCGATCGAAGCGCACACGAATGAGGAACTACCCGAGTTGTTGCGGGCGGCTTCGCTGCTGATGGATGCGGGCGAAGAGACTCTGGCATCACGGGTTTTGACAGAGTTTAGCCATGCGCGTTTCGACCGCGCCTTGGCCGATTGCGGTGCGCTCGCGGATGCGGCCTATGCCAGATTGCGCGCGCTGGGGGCGTTGAACATAACCGGGACGCCGCTGTCACCGGATCAGATCTGGTAGCTCCAAACCTCTATCGATCTGAAGCGTCCGGAATCCGAAGGAAGGTTCGGCTATTGGTTGTGTCTCTCTGAATAGCCGAAACCTTCCGACTTGCTTCAATTCTACTTAACCCTCGCTGCACACCAAGCCATATGTGACCTAGTCTTTGAAGGCTGGTCATCGCATTCCGCCGGAAGTCGGGCCGACACCGGCTTCTGGACGTCTGCTTTCGATCCAACACGGACATGAGCGAACGACGCACCCGATTTCTACGACCGGGAGCGAACGCCAAAATGTCTGGCAAGCATGGTGGATTCGAACGTCCAACCAGAGATGCAGGGGTCGATTGAGGTCCGGATTTCAAAAGGATTAAACAGGCCGCGGCTCTGGCGTCCGAAAGAAACAGCGAACGTATCAACATCGCACGGCGTGTTCGGCGACCCCCGGTAGCTTCGCTTCGGCATGGAAAAGGCAGCCCTGTAAGCGGTCGGGGCTCACGATGCCTTCGAAAGCAGTTGTGACAAAGAGGGTCTGCATCTCGGTCCCTCCGAACGCCGGGCAGGAGGTCTGCGTCGCTTCGAATGTGACGACACAATCAACTGTTCCGTCCGCTAGGTATCGAACGACCCGGCCCGCGCCCCACTGGGCGTTCCAAAGGGCGCCTTCCGCATCGACGACGGAGCCGTCAGGATGAAAACCGTAGGCCCCCGGGTCCGCGAACACGACCGGAGCGCCGGCTGGCCAACCTTCTTGGCCCAGCGGTTGCCGCATGATCCGGCCATCGCGCGTATCCGCGTAATACGCCGATTTGCCGTCAGGTGCGAAGCAGATGCTGTTCGGAATCGTGATGCCGGAGTAGAGACGGCGCAGTTCTCCTTGGTAGAGGCGATAGATCGCGCCACGCCTGGCCTCGGCTTTCTTGCCCATCGTTCCGATCCAGAATCCGCCAAACGGGTCCGCTCGCCCGTCGTTTGATCGCGTCCCTGGATCGTCGGCTTCAAGGGCGACGACCAGTTCACGCTGGCCAGTCTCGATGCTGAACCGCCAGAGCCCAGTTTCAGACGCGATCAACAGGGTATCGTGGTCGATCCATCCGGCTGCGGAATGGAATTCATCGAAGCGCCACTCCAACGCCCGGTCGTCCACCCGCGACAAGAGCCGCCGCCCCAGAATGTCGAACCAGAAGAGCTGCTTGCGTTCGGGATGCCAAAGCGGACCTTCCCCCAGTTCGCAACGGCGGTCGTCGTAGAGCCTGGCTACCGGGTTCATGCGACCGCCTCGTCATATTGCTTCACAAAGGCCCGTGCTTTCGCCGCCACGACCTCGACCGTATCGCCCGGTTTGAACAGCGCACTTCCAGATCCGACGCCCTGCGCACCGGCTGCGAACCAGTCGGACAACACCGCGTCGAACACGCCGCCAACAGCCCAGATCGGCACATCTGAAGGCAGGACTGCCCGGATCGCTTTCAGCCCCGCCGGGCCAACGACTTCGCCGGGAAAGAGTTTCAGCGCATCGGCTCCGGCAGCCAGTGCCGAAAAGCAGTCGCTTGGCGTCATGACGCCCGGGTAGGAAGTCAGTCCAAGCCGCTTTGTCGCGCGGATCACTTCCGGCTCCGTATTGGGCGAGACGACAAACGTGCCGCCCGCTGCAGCAACGTGAGACACCTGATCGGGCGTCAGCACGGTACCGGCCCCGATCCGGGCCTGCACACCGTACGCCTCAGCCATCCGGCGGATGGAGACGAACGGATCGGGCGAGTTGAGAGGCACTTCGATGATCGTGATCCCGGCGTCAATCAGGGCACCCGCGATGCTGACGGCCTGATCCGGTTCGACACCGCGAAGGATCGACATGATGTTTCGGGTCATTCAGAGCCTCCTGTGAGTTCGGTATGGGCGCTGATGAGGCCTCTCAAGGTCATCTCCCGCGCCCCGACAAAGCGGACCTCGGCCGCAAGGTCGGTCAGTTTGACATAGAGGTCCAGCACCCGCGTGTCGCCGACCACGATTACCTTGGCCCTGTCCCAAAAGGGTCGCGCCCCGGCAAGCTCCAGCCCGAGGAGAAGCCCCGACAGGCGCGCCCTCGTCTCTCCGGCGTGCGGAGCCTGCAGCAACCCGCGAGCGCGCAAGCCGAAGAGCGCCGCACTCAGACCGGCGGGATCCGCCAGACCATCCGTGACACCGCCCGCAAAGGCCTCGGCGCTCCAATCGTCGTCCATCCCTTGCCGGAGAATCGAATGGCGGGACAGCAGGGCGAAGAGTTCGCCCGTCATGAAGGTCCGGAACGTCCGCACGCGTCCGTCCGCCACGCGTACCCACTTGGTGTGCGTACCGGGCAGACAGATCACCCCGTCGATCTCCGGAAACTGGGCGAGAACTCCGGCGATCTGTGTTTCCTCCCCGCGCATGACATCTGGCGGATCCGCCTGTGACAGCCCCGGCAGGATTGTCACGTCAAGCCGGGGATCGTGGGTGACGACGCGCGTCGCGGCCCCCCGTCCCGGAACCGCCGGAACCGCGACATACCCCGCTTCGCACCAGCCACCGCGCGCCCCGGCCATGCCGCAGACGACGACCGTCATCCGGCCGGTTCCCAGCAGATCGCCCGCCAGATCTACAAACGCCGCTTCGAACTGGTCCGGCTCCAGCGTTCCCATCCCCTTGTCCGACGACTGTTCGATCAGGACCTCGCCGCCCGAGGTCATCGCCCAGACCCGCACGTTGGACGTGCCCCAGTCGACCGCGATCCAGTCCGGCAAGGTCATTTGTCGCGCAGGTCGCCGGGAAGCAGCGCGTCGGGCATGTTCTGATAGCAGACTGGCCGCAGGAACCGCCGGATCGCCAAAGTACCCACACTGGTGGCCCCGAAATTGGTCGAGGCCGGGTAAGGCCCGCCGTGAACCATGCTGTCGCAGACCTCGACACCCGTCGGATAGCCGTTGGTTAGGATTCGTCCCGCCTTTCGTTCAAGGATGGGCATCAGACTCCGTGCCAACTCGGTATCACCGTCGTCCATCATCAGCGTGCAGGTCAGCTGACCCTGCAGGGACCGGGCGACGGCCCGCATCTGGTCAGCATCGCCGACGCGAACGATCACGCCAAGCGGACCGAACACCTCATGCCCGAGCGCCTCATTCGCCAGCCATTCATCGCCGGTCGTGGTAAATAGGTACGGCGTCGCGTTCCGCAGGTCACAGACGGAGGTCAGCACCTCCTGCACGCCCCTCGTGTCCGCGACCCGATCACGGCCTGCGCGGTAGGCTTTGGCGACCCCTTCGGTCAGCATGGTCTGCGCCCCGATAACCGACAAGGCCGATGTCGCCGCTTGGGTGAAGGTGTCGGCAGCGGGCCCGTCGATCAGGACGATTACGCCGGGGTTGGTACAGAACTGCCCCGCCCCCATGGTCAGCGATCCGGCCCAGCCCTTGGCCAGATCTTCCCCGCGTGCCGATAGTGCCTTGGGCAGCAGGAACATCGGGTTTACGCTGCCAAGCTCGCCATAGAACGGGATCGGCACCGGCCGCGCCGCGCAAAGATCAAAGAGCGCACGACCCGCGCCAAGCGATCCAGTGAAGCCGACGGCGGTGATCAGCGGATGCTGCACCAACGCGGCCCCCAGATCGTTCGTATTGCCCTGCACGAGGTTGAAGGTTCCGCCGGGCATCCCGCACTTGGCGATCGCGGCATGGATAGCTTCGGCCACGATCTCTCCGGTCCCGGGATGCGCCGGATGGCCCTTGACCACGACGGGACAGCCTGCGGCCAGCGCCGATGAAGTGTCTCCCCCGGCGGTTGAGAACGCCAGCGGGAAGTTGGATGCACCGAAGACGGCAACCGGCCCGAAGGGGCGCTGTACCATCTTCAGATCGGGACGCGGCAGGGGCTGCCAGTCCGGCAGTGCCTTGTCATGACGACGGTCCAGGTAGTCCCCGGCCTCGATATGATCCGCGAAGAGGCGCAGTTGGCCGGTCGTCCGGCCCCGTTCGCCCTGCAGACGGGCTGCGGGCAGGCCGGATTCCCGGGTACCGATCTCGGTAATCTGGTCGGCTCGCGCCTCGATCTCGTCGGCAATGGTGCGCAGGAAGGCTGCACGCTCGGCCCGGGTGGTGTAACCATAGGTCCAGAAGGCTTCTTCGGCGGCCTGAACCGCGCGATCAACCTCGTCTGCACCGCCATTGGCCGTGTCATGCGACATGCCGTCGACCGGCTGAGACGCAAACATGGAAGAAGACCGGACCCATTCGCCGGCGATCAGGTGTTTCCCGTGCGGTTGGTATGTCATGCGATCTCTCCTTACTTGCCCCAGCTCAGCGCGATCAGGTCCAGTTCGCGCGCGAGCGACATGAGCCGGTCCTTGGTCCGTGGCGACAGGGGCTTCAGCGGATGGCGGACGTAATCCGATCCGATCACGCCTCCCTCCATCATCACGGTCTTGGCGGCCCGCAGGCCACACTGGCGGTTTTCGTGGTTGATGAGCGGCAGGCAGAGCTTCCATTGCTCAAGCGCCGCATCGGTGTTGCCTGCCCGGTATTGGGTGACGATCAGGCGGATCTTCTCGGGTTGCAGCGCGGAGGTCATCGTACCGGTACAGCCCGCGTCGAGATCGGCCAGCAGCGTCACGGCCTCCTCACCGTCGAAGGGGCCGACGATGTGGTCTCCGCCCATCTCGATCAAAGCGGCAAGCTTATCGGCGGCAAAGGGCGTCTCCATCTTGAAATAGGAGACATTCTCGATCTCTTTCGCCATCCGCACCAGCAGCGGCACAGACAGGGTCACGCCCGACAACGGCGCATCCTGCACCATGATCGGGATCGACACGGCATCGGACGCGGCCGCGAAATGTTCGAAGACGCCCTGTTTTGCAGGGGCCAAGCCGACGCCATGATAGGGCGGCATCATCATCAGCATCGAGGCCCCGAACGCCTGCGCCTCTTTCGCACGATAAACGACGATGTCGGTGGCGAAATGGCTGATCGTGACGATCACCGGCACGCGGCCCGCGACGTGGTCCAGGCTGACCTTGGTGAGGATTGCACGTTCCTCGTCCGACAGCAGGAACTGTTCCGAATAGTTGGCCAAGATGCAGATTGCGTCGACGCCCTGATCGATCATGCAGTCGAGAACGCGGCGCATGCCGTCCGGGTCGATGGAGCCATCTGCGTGAAACGGGGTCGGGGCGACCGGGAGGATACCTGTAAGTGGGTTTTGCATCTTGGCCTCTTAGGTTCGGGTCACGGCAAAGCGCGACACTTGTCTGTACCTGTCTCCCGCTCGTAGGACCGGAGACGGAAAATCGGGATGGTTCGGACTGTCGGGCCAGAACTGCGGCTCGAAGGCGATGCCGGCGTTCAAGCCGTAAGGCCGACCATTCAGTTCTTTCGCCGGAGCGCTCGCCAGACTGCCGCCGGCGTAGACCTGCAGCCCGACTTCAGTCGTGTCGACGGTCAGCCGCAGGCCGCCTGCAGCGATCGTCGCGGCCCGGCGCATCTGGCCATGCGTCCGTGCAAGGCAGAAGTTGTGATCCAGCCCGGGATCGGGCGCGCGCGGCGAGCGATAGTCGAACGCAGTTCCCGCCACCGGCGCAGGCCCATTGGATGGGATCATCGCATCGGTCACCGGAAGGTAATGCTCTGCATCGACGGTCAGCCTGTGGCCGGACACGTCCGCCCCGCCATCGAGCGTCCAATAGCCGTGAAAGGCCGGGCCGAACATGGCAGGGCGGTCGGTGCTGCCTTCGATCTCGATCGCCAGAGCGCCCTGTGAATCAAGCGAATAGCGGGCTTTGACGTCGATCTCACCAGGGAAGCCGCCAGTTCCGTGAGTGTGGTGAAGTCCAAGGGTAACCGACGATGCGTCGGCTGCTTCGAGAGTCCAGTTGCGACCGGAGAACTGCGCCGCCCCGCCATGGAGCGTGGTCTGTCCCGCCTCGTTCCGGTCAAGCTGGTAGTCGCGCCCATCAACTGTCATCCGCCCTCCGGCAATGCGGTTCGCCACGGGACCGACGATGGCACCGAAATATTGCATCGGTCCGAGATAGGCGGTGTAGTCCACCGACCCGAGAACAAGTGAATGTTCCACGCCCGCCAACCGCAGGTCGACAAGGCTCGCCCCCCAGGTCATCACCCGCGCCATGACCGGTCCGCCGCCTATCCACAAGGCGTGCACCTCGGTCTCATCCGAGGCGATGCCTATCAGGTCGGTGTCGTCAAGCATGTCCATTACCAGTCGAACGGGGAGACGATGACACGGCGGCCAAGGGTGAAGGCATCGGACACATGGCGCATCGGCGACAGATCCATGTCGATCCCGCCCTTCGCGACCAGACCGGCCATCTGCGCGTAGAGCCGCGGATATTCCCCCGTGAGGCCCGGAACGCTGTCATCGACCTTCCCGTCAATGGCGAGCTTGCCGCCGCCATTCTCAAGCACCATGACGCTTTGATCCGTCTCGGCGCGGATAGTCCAGGTCGGCTCTCCAGGTTCAAGAAAATCGAGCACCATCGACACCTCGGCCCCTGCCGGATGGTGGAACTGGCACTCCGCTGCGATTGGAGTGTCGCGGTTTTCAGGAAAGCTCAGCACCGCGCTGGTCAGATGGATGGGGTCAGGCAGTATTTCCGTCAGGATCGAGAGCGCGTTGATGCCCGGATCGAAGACGCCCAGCCCGCCGGCCTCCAAGATCCAGTCCTGTCCGGGATGCCATTGCCGAACGTTCTCGCGCCAGATGACCGTCAGCTTACGCAGTGTCTTCCCGGCAAGCCAGGCCTTGGCTGCGGGGACCTTGTCTGCCTGTCGCGAATGCCATGTCGCATAGAGAGACACCCGATGCGCCCGCGCCATCGCCTCGAGCGCGTGACACTCCGACAGGGTCGCCCCCGGAGGCTTTTCCATCATGACATGCCGACCCGCCCTGATCGCTGTCTCGGCATAGTCGAAACGCGGAACCGGAGGCAGGCAGAGCGACACCACACGAATGTCCGACCGTTCAGCCAGCATTTGCGCGAAATCATCATAAGATGGAACGCCGTCGACGCTGCCATGGCGCGACACGGTCGCCGACAGGCGCCATTCGGGACTTTCACTGATCGCCGGCACATGCTGGTCGAGTGCGATCTTTCCTATGCCGACAAGCGCGATTTCCATCAATGCGAATCCTTCCCGACCGGCGACCCGCGGCAGCCTTTGAGGAACCCCAGATCGGCCCCGGTATCGGCCCCCTCCACGTGCTGCTGGTGCAGCCAGAGATAGCCGCTCTCGACCTGCACGTGGTTCGGTACCCAGTCTTTCAGCCGGGCGGCCAGGTCCTCGTCCGGGATATCCAGGTGCAGGCGCCGCGCCTCGACATCCAGTTCGATCATGTCCCCGGTCTTCACGACGGCCAGCGGTCCGCCCGCCGACGCTTCGGGGGAGGTATGCAGGACCACGGTGCCATAGGCCGTGCCGGACATGCGCGCGTCCGAGATGCGGACCATGTCAGTGATGCCCTTCTTCAGGACCTTCGGCGGAAGGCCCATGTTGCCGACCTCCGCCATGCCGGGATAGCCCTTTGGCCCGCAGTTCTTCAGGACCATCACGCAGGTCTCGTCGATGTCCAGCGTGTCGTCGTTGATCCGGGCTTTGTAGTCGTCGATATCCTCAAACACGACGGCCCGACCCCGATGCTTGAGCAGATGGGGTGATGCGGCAGAAGGTTTCAGAACGGCCCCCTGCGGTGCGAGGTTGCCCTTCACCACCGCGATCCCGCCCTGCTGTGTCAAAGCCTTCTCAAGCGGCAGGATCACGTCCTCGTTCCAGTTGCGGACGTCTTTCACCTCGTCCCAGATCGTTTCGCCCGACACCGTCAGCGCGTCCTTGTGCAACTGGCCGCCCTCGCCCAGCCTTTTCAGCACGACAGGCAGGCCGCCGGCATAGAAGAACTCCTCCATGAGGTACTTGCCCGAGGGCATGACGTTCACGATGGTCGCCACGTCGCGCCCGCAGCGGTCCCAGTCGTCCAGCGTCAGGTCGACGCCGACCCGGCCCGCGATGGCCAGCATGTGGATCACCGCATTGGTCGATCCGCCGATGGCGCCGTTGGCGCGGATCGCGTTCTCGAACGCCTGTTTGGTCATGATGTCCGAGGGCTTCAAGTCGTCCTTGACCATCTGCACGATCCGCCGCCCCGACATCTGCGCCATCACCCGGCGACGGCTGTCGACCGCCGGGATCGCGGCATTGCCCGACAGCGCCATGCCAAGCGCCTCGGCCATGCTTGCCATGGTCGACGCGGTGCCCATGGTATTGCAGGTGCCGGACGACCGGCTCATCGATTCCTCGGCCTCCAGGAATTCCTCCTGCGTCATCTCGCCTGCCTTCACGGCCTCCGAGAACTTCCACAGATGCGTGCCGGATCCGACGCGTTCGCCCCGGAAGTAGCCGTTCAGCATCGGCCCGCCGGTCACGACAATGGAGGGCAAGTCGGTGGACGCAGCCGCCATCAGAAGCGACGGCGTGGTCTTGTCGCAACCTACCAGCAGCACCGCACCGTCGATAGGCTGGCCGCGCATCTGCTCCTCGATCGACATGGCGGCGAGGTTGCGGAACATCATCGCGGTCGGGCGGAAAGTGTTCTCGGATGCCGAGAAGACGGGAACCTCGACCGCGAAGCCGCCGGCCTCCCAGATACCGGCCTTCACCTTCTCGGCCAGCTCACGCAGGTGGCCGTTGCAGGGGGTCAGATCGGACCAGGTGTTGAGGATGCCGATGATCGGGCGACCGTCGAATAGATCATGCGGATAGCCCTGGTTCTTCATCCAGCCGCGATGGTAGATCGTGTCGCGGCCATTCCCGGCGTACCACTCCTGCGAGCGGAGTCTGCGGGGCCAGGGCGCGGGTTTGAAAGTCATGGCTCACCCCTGCTTGGATTTGTTGTAGACGTCGAAGATGACGGCGGCGAGCAGCACCAGACCCTTGATCATCTGCTGGTAGTCGATGCCGATCCCCATGATCGACATGCCGTTGTTCAACACGCCCATCAGGAAGGCGCCGACCACGGCACCGACGATCGTCCCCACCCCGCCGGACATGGACGCCCCGCCGATGAAGACCGCCGCGATCACGTCAAGCTCAAGCGCGAAGCCCGCCTTGGGCGTCGCTGTGTTCAGGCGGGCGGCGAAGACGAGGCCGGCCACCGCCGCCAGAACACCCATGTTGACGAATGCCAGGAAGGTAAGCCGTTCGGTCTTGATGCCCGACAGCTTCGCCGCCTTCTGGTTTCCGCCAAGCGCGTAGATTCGGCGGCCCAGCACGGTGCGTTCGGTGAGGAAGGCATAGATCAGGGTCAGCACGCCCATGGTGATCAGCACGTTCGGCAGACCCCGGAAGGTCGACAGCTTGAACATGATGAACACGATGGCCCCGACGACGATCACGTTGCGGCCAATGAAGAAGGCGCGCGGTTCGTCCACCACGCCGTAGGCATGGTTGCGGGACCTGGCACGCATCCCGCTGTAGACGATGGCGAAAGCCGCGATGATGCCGACGCCCAGGGCGAGCACGTTCACCTGACGTGCGCTGAAGACCGCAGCCAGGGTCTGCCCGATCCCGGCCGGGAAAATGTCCGTGACGAACCCGTTGGCCAGCGCCTGGAATTCACGCGGGAACGGACCGACGGACTGGCCTTCCAGAAGCAGAAGCGACAGGCCACGGAAGACGAGCATCCCCGCGAGCGTCACGATGAAGGACGGGATCTTCCAGTAGGCGACCCAATAACCCTGCGCCGCCCCGATCAGCCCCCCGGCGACCAAGCAGATAACGATGGCCAACAGGTATGGCACATCCATGTTCACGATCATCACAGCCGCCAGCGCGCCGATGAACCCCATGACGGACCCGACCGAAAGGTCGATATTGCCCGACACGATGACGACCAGCATTCCGAGCGCCATGATGATGATATAACTGTTCTGCAACAACAGGTTGGTGATGTTCACCGGGCGCAACAGCGTACCGGACGTGGTGATCTGGAAGAACACCATGATCGCGATCAACGCGAACAGCAGCCCATAGGTGCGCAGGTGGCCCAGAAGGTATTCACCAATCCCCATTGGCTGGGCCTCGGTCGTTGTGGTTTCTGCAAGCGACATGTCCTGCCCCCCTCTTAATCGGTCACGATGAGCGACATGATCCGCTCCTGGCTGGCCTCTTCGGCGGTCAGTTCGCCGACCAGAGCGCCCTCGTTCATGACGTAGATGCGATCACACATGCCCAGCAGTTCGGGCATCTCGGACGAGATCATCAGAACGCCCTTCCCCATGGCGGAGAGCTCGTTGATGATCCCGTAGATTTCGAATTTCGCGCCGACGTCGATCCCGCGTGTCGGCTCGTCGAGGATCAGAACCTCGGGTTCGGCAAAGAGCCACTTCGACAGCACGACTTTCTGCTGATTGCCGCCGGACAGGTTCATTACCTTCTGGAAGACTGAGGGCGTGCGGATGTTCATCGCGCGGCGATAGCGTTCCGACACCTCGGTCTCGAGGTTGTCGTTCAGGATGCCGTTCCTGGACACGCCCTGAAGATGGGCGAGCGACACATTGCGGTTGATCGGTTCTTCCAGGATCAGGCCAAGGCTCTTGCGGTCCTCGGTGACATAGGCCAGCCCGGCGGCGATCGCGCGGTCCACGCGGCTGACGTCGACCTCCTGCCCCTTGATCCTGACCTGACCCGAGATGTTCTGACCATAGGACCGGCCGAAGATGCTCATCACCAGTTCAGTCCGACCCGAGCCCATGAGCCCCGCGATGCCCACGACCTCGCCCGCGCGGACCTCGAAATTGGCAGATTTGATCACCTGCCGGTCGGTGTGTTCGGGATGCCAGACGTTCCAGTCCTTCACTTCGAACAGCACATCCCCCGCCCGGCGTTCGCGCGCCGGATAGCGATGCGCCATGTCGCGGCCCACCATGTCGCGCACGATGGCGTCCTCGGTAATCTCCTGCGTGCGCGCATCCATTGTCGACACGGTCGAACCGTCGCGAATGACGGTGACGGAGTCGGCCACGCGGCGCACTTCGTTCAGTTTGTGGCTGATGATGATGCTGGTGACGCCCTGCGCCTTCAGCTCCAGCAGCAGGTCCAGCAGCGCCTGGCTGTCACTTTCCGACAGGGCCGCCGTCGGCTCGTCAAGGATCAGCAGGCGGACCTCTTTCGACAGGGCCTTGGCGATCTCGACCAGCTGCTGCTTGCCGACGCCCAGCTTGTCGACCTGTGTCGTGGGCGCCTCGCGCAGGCCGACCTTACGCAGTAACTCATCGGTCCGCCGGAAAGTCCCCCGCCAGTCGATCACCCCGCGCGCCGCCTGTTCGTTGCCCAGGAACAGGTTCTCGGCAATCGACAGAAGCGGCACGAGGGCCAGTTCCTGATGAATGATGATTATGCCGCGCTTTTCGCTGTCGGCGATGTCGCGGAATTCGGCCAGACCACCGGCGTAGTGTATTTCGCCGTCGTAGCTTCCCGCTGGATAGACCCCTGAAAGGACTTTCATCAGCGTGGATTTCCCGGCCCCGTTTTCCCCGACCAGCGCGTGGATTTCACCCTCGCGGACCGTCAGGTTGACCTGGTCCAGCGCCTTCACGCCCGGAAAGGTCTTGGTGATCGAGCGCATTTCAAGAAGTGCGGACATGACACCCTCTCGTCCTTCGTGTCGACCTGCCCGGACCGAAGTCCGGACAGACCAGGGAGGATCTCTTCGATCTTACTTGATCTGGTCCATGGTGTAGTAACCCGAGCCGATAAGCAGCTCTTCCCAGTTCGCTTCCGTGACAGGCAGCGGTTCGAGAAGATAGGAGGGCACGACGTTCACGCCGTTGTTGTAGGTCGTGGTGTCGTTGATTTCCGGCTCGCTGCCCTTCAGCAGCGCATCGACCATGCCCACGGTCACGCCGGCCAGCGCGCGGGTGTCCTTGAAGATAGTGGAATACTGCTCGCCCGCGAGGATGGACTTCACCGACGGCACTTCGGCGTCCTGGCCGGTGACGACCGGCATCTTCATGTCGCCCGAGCCATATCCGACGCCCTTGAGCGAGGACAGGATGCCGATGGAAAGGCCATCGTAGGGCGACAGCACGCCGTGAACTTCCTTGTCGGTATAGTTCGCGGACAGCAGGTTATCCATGCGCGCCTGTGCGACAGCACCGTCCCAACGCAGGGTGCCGACGGTGTCCATGCCCTTCTGGCCGGAGACGACCTCGATCGAGCCGTCGTCGATCAGCGGCTGCAGCACGCTCATGCCGCCGTTGTAGAAGAAATATGCGTTGTTGTCGTCGGGCGAGCCGCCGAAGAGCTCAACGTTCCAGGGCTTCACGTCCGGGAAGCGCTCCTTCAGCCCGTCAACCAGCGTGGTGGCCTGCTGCACGCCGACCTTGAAGTTGTCGAAGGTCGCGTAATAGTCGACGTTGCCGCTGTCGCGGATCAGGCGGTCATATGCGATGACCTTGATGCCCGAAGCTGCGGCGTTTTCCAGCGCGTTCGACAGGGTTGTCCCGTCGATGGCCGCAATCACCAAAACGTCGACGCCCTTGGTGATCATGTTCTCGATCTGGGCCAGCTGGTTCGGAATATCATCCTCAGCATACTGCAGATCGGTTTCGTAGCCCGCAGCGTTGAACTGTTCGACCATCGAATTGCCGTCCGAGATCCAGCGCGCCGAGGACTTGGTCGGCATGGCGATCCCTACGGTGCCGTCTGCCAAGGCGGCTGTCGCAAGCATGGCAACAGCACTGGCTGAGGCCAGAAATTTCGTGAACTTCATGGTGTTCCTCCAACTTGAAGCGGGCGTTTCCTGCCTGCGCTTCATCTCCCTGTCAGGTCCTCCCGAACCTTGATGTTAGGTAGCAGGTGCCGCTCATAACTCTCAATTCGATTTTTCGACAATCTGCTTACCAAAAATGGTATGTTGCTTCATGGACATTGCGACACGACTCAAACCAGCCCACCTCAACCTTCTGGTAAAGGTTGCAGAATCCGGACAGCTCCAGCGGGCCGCCCAGATGGTCGGGATGTCGCAACCGGCCGCCTCCAGGATTCTTGCGGATATCGAAGAGAGGATGGGCGGGCCCCTCTTTGAACGACATCCCAAAGGAATGAAGGGCACGGCCCTCGGAGACCTCTGCATCCGGCACGCAAAGGTTATCCTCGAAGAATACGGCGCTCTCGACGAAGATGCCCGCCGGATCACATCAGGACAGTCCGGCCGAGTCAGGGTCGGTGCCGTGACCGGACCTGCGGTCGGCCTGCTGATGCCTGCGATACTTGCTGTGAAGGCGTCAGCGCCGGATATCGAGATGACGATCGGCGTCGGCCCGTCGACCGAACTGGTGCGTGGACTTGTCGAAGGCCGCTTCGACTTTGTGATCGCCCGCATTCCACCCGAATATGACTCTCGCGATTTCAGACTTCAGCCGGCCCGCAGCGAAATCGTATCGCTGCTCGTCCGACCGGATCACCCCCTGGCCAAACAAAAGCTGATCGACCTGAGCGATCTAAACCGGTTCGAATGGGTGATTCAGGAGATCGGCTCTCCGATCCGTCAGGCCGTCGAAGCCGCGTTTCACGAAAAGAAGATCGCCACGCCGACGCGGATCACCAATTCGTCGTCCCTGCTGGTGGTCCTTTCGCTTCTCGAGTCCACGGATACGATCGCGCCGCAGTCCGAAGAAGTCGCCAAAATGCTGGCTGACGGGCCGCTTGGCACCAACATCGTCACACTCGAACTGGCCGACCCGATCATGGTGCCGCCCTGTTTTATTATCAGGAACAGGTTCGGGCAGCTCCCACAGGCCGCGATTCAACTCATCAACGCCGTGTTCGAAAACCTCTGAAGGGTCCGTTGCATTAACCATCGGGATGTCGGAAACATCGTTGCCCCAGGCTGAGGAGTGAGCGATGTCCCGGCGCAATCCGTTCAAGAGGCACCGGTTTCCGCGCGAGGTCATCCTGCTGGCGGTGCGCTGGTACTGCCGCTACCCGCTTTCGTGCCGGGACGTGCGGGATATGCTTGCCGAGCGGGGTGTTGCTTTTGATGCCTCAACGGTTCACCGATGGGTGCGAAAGTTTGGCCCCGAAATCCGGAAACGGGCCCAAGCCTGTCAACGGCAGGCGACGCCCCGACCAGCTCGCGGCGGCGGCAGCGGCCAGGGCCAGCGGTTTCCAGCTCCCGCCGCAGCAGCATGTTCTCGCGCTTCAGCCGCGCCGTCTCGATGCAGCGGCGCAGGGCATTTAAGATCTGGTTGGAGCAGAAAGGCTTCAGAATGAAATCCGACGCCCCGGCCCGCAGCGCGTCGATTGCCGTCTGCAGATCGGCATAGGCGGTAATCAGGATGGTATCGGTGAAGCCGCCTTCACGCCGCTGCTCCTCCAGCCAGTCCAGGCCTTTCTGGCCAGGCATGATGTTGTCGAGGATCATCACATCATATTGCCGGGTATTGAGCAGGGCGGTTGCGGCTCCGGTGTCTTCGGCTTCATCCACCAACTGGCATAGAGGGCGCAGTGTTTTCGCGAGGAAATTACGCATTCCTGGCTCATCGTCCACGATGAGAATACTTGCTTGCCCGAGCGGGTCGGCCAGCCTTGCCATATCTGTATTTGTCATATCTGCCGCTCTTCTGTGTGGGCGGTATTGGACTATTGTCGCTTTCCGGCGCTTTGTCGAGAGAACAGGGCCTTGCTCACTGCAGGGCGCTGCGTTCTGAAAGCTGTAGCTTGAGTGAACCGGCAATATCCCGGTTATCGTTCAGCAGCGGGCGGCATACTGTGACCCGCCGCGGGATTGAGCCGGTTAGGAGATCAGTAAACGATCTATCCGTCTTCAGGTGCGCTGGGGCGGTTACAGCATCAACGCCGAACCGCGGTCAGGGTACCGGCGGGCGAAAGAAATACCGTGCTTTGAAGGCGACTTGCCAGGCTTGTCCATCCAAGGAAATCTGCGAGCCCAACCAGGCGAATGCTGCAAAACGCACAATTGTCTTAAACGACCTGAGAAGCTGCCACCAAACGATGGCTCCTGACGCGCCGCGAGGGATGACAGAACACCGAAACTCCGCCGGCAGAGTCGGTTACACCCGAGACGCCCTATTCATTCATCACAAGAGCGGACTGTTGGCCGGTCATCCTGCGGACCTCAGACACAGCCTCGGCAAGTGCCGGGCCGACCTCGTCAGAGATGCGCTGATCAGTAAGCTGCTTTGAGGTCGAGCTTGCCAGAAAAGCCACCGGCTCACCTAAGTCAGAAGGACGGTATGGCACAGCGACGGCGTTGATGGTCTCGGAAAACCGGTTTTCCCCCCGCACTTGAGTGTAGCCGTCAGCCAGGATCTCGTCGTGCGCGGCAAGTCTGATTGCCGCGAATTCCGCCAGCAACTCTTCTGGCTCATCGTCTTGGCTTTCAAGAAAACGGGCAAATTCCTCATCGTTGAGCGCCCCCAGATACGCTTTGCCGCTGGAAGACGTATGCAGCGGCATCCGGTAGCCGACATCCAGCCAGATCGCAGATGAATTCACCGGCCGCCAGGCCCTGGTCAGCAGCATCCGCTGGTCATCTTTTATGCTGATCGCTGTCAAAGTGCCGGTTGCATCTGCCAGCCGCTGCATCACCGGTGAAGCAATCTCGACAAAGGCAAAGGAAGCGGCCGCGATGTTCCCCAGTGCAAGCGCCGCCGGGCCGAGGCGGTATTTGTCGTGCCGCCGCCCATGGGTCAGGTATCCAAGCGCGCACAAGGTGAAGGTCAGCCTGGACACCGTCGGCCGCGGAATGCCGGTGCGCTCTGAGATTTCGAGATTGCCCAGGCCGTCATCCGTCGGGCGGAATGCCCGCAGAATTGTAAGACCCCGCGCCAGTGTGTTTGCAAATCTCTTGTCCGAGGAATCGGCTGGCATGGTGTTTCCTGTATCTATGCGGGCGTCAGGCCTGCACGGGGCATTCACTGTTCGCTCATCCTCAATACTACTGAACCGCATTTGACAGCACCAGAGAGATTGACGGGAAAGCCACCAGCAAAAGCAGCACAATCACGTCGATGCTGAGGAACCGCCAGATGCCGGAAAAAACCATGCCGACAGGAGCCTCTCTCCCGACGACATTGAAAGGACAAAGACGTTCAGCCCCACCGGCGGCGTAATCAGGCCGATCTCCAGCAATTTCACTACGACGACACCGAACCAGATCAAGTTCAGCCCGTAGGATTCCACCAGCGGCACCACCAGCGGCAAGGTCAGAACCATGATCCCGATCGGATCCAGAAACATGCCCAGCACCAGATAGACCACGCAGATGGCAAACAGCAGCGTCGCGGTCGAGAATTCAGCCTGCGAAACCCAATCCACCAGCGCCGGGGCCATGCCCGTCAGCGCGATGGCCGCAACGAATATCTTGGCCCCCGCCGCTACAAAGAAGATCGCGGCAGTTTGCACACAGGTTTCCCGGACCGCCTGCCAGATGCCTGCAAGATCAAGCTGCCGCTGCACCAGGCCGATCAGCACAGTCAGCACAACGCTCACCGCCGCCGCCGCGGTGGCGGTAAAGTACCCGCCGTAAATCCCGATCACGATCACCGCAAAGATCACGGCTGCGGGCCATGCTCTTCGGAACGCTGTCAGCTTGTCGGCAAAGCTGGCAGCTTCGCCGCGGGCTGGTACCGCCGCCGGGTCCGCCCTGATCCACATCGCAATGACCAAGACAAAACCCGCCAGCGTCAGCAGCCCCGGCAGAATGCCGGCAATGAACAACTTGTTCACCGAGGTCTCGGTGAAGATCGCATAGATGATGAACAGAATGCTCGGGGGGATCAGAGAGCCGAGTGTACCCCCGGCAGCGACGCTGGCGGTTGCCAGCCTTGGGTCATAGCCAAGGCGCAGCATTTCAGGTGTGCAGATTTTGCCCATGGTCGACGCACAGGCCAGGCTGGAGCCGGTAATGGCGGAAAACCCGCCGCAGCCCATCACCGATGCCACCGCAATGCCGCCGCGCAGGCGAAGCAGCCAGACCTTGGCCGCGTCATAGACCGCTGTGGTGATCCCGGCGCGATAGGCAATGTTTCCCAGCGCAATGAACAGCGGGATCATCGACAGGTCGAAGGAATGCAGCAGATCGAACGAGTTGTTGAAGACCAGCGACGAGGTTGCCCGGAAGGCACGTTCCGGCATGAAGGTGCCAGTGCGGAATGCAAAGATTGTGAAGGCCGCCAGCGTCGCCACGCCGATCAGGGCAAAGGCAATCGGCACACGAATGGCCAGAAGCACAAGCATAACGGCAAAGGCCACAAGGCCGATCAGGGCAGGATCCACGGACAGTCTCCTTGGAAGGTCTATTGAATGTCAGATGGGTGTCAGGTCTTGTGCAGCGCGATCTCGCCGCCGCGCAGCAGGGTCAGTGCGTCGCCAGCAGCCATCACCGCAAGCCGCAGCCATCCCAGCGTAATCCCGATGACAAAGGCCAGCCGCCCCGGCCATTGCGGCAGGTTCAGATCGCCATAAAACACGCTGCCGGTCTGCCACTGATGCAGGAATTCCCGGCCGCCGGAATACAGGATCGGCGTCAGCGCCAAAAGGCCGAACAAGGTGCCGAACACCGTCAGCCATCCCGACACGCGCGGCGGCAGCAGATTGGTCAGAAACTCCACCGCGATATGCGCCCGCTGCGCGGTTGCGGCGGCTAAGGGCATCACAATCGCCAGAACCATCAGATCGCGCACGATGACAATGGTGTCCGGCACTGAGCTGTTGAACAGATTCAGCGCTACGACATCAGCAAAAATCAGCAGCGCCAGCAGGATGATGGCCGCAGCCGATACATCAACAAATACCCGCTCAAGCCTGTGCAGCATCACGTCCTCCCTCGGAATTGCCAGGCGGCGCAGCCGCCGCCCGGCCTCTGCTTCGCCCTGATCAGTTGCTTCGCGTCCAGGGGTACCCTTCGGCTTCGAACTCGGCGGTGAATTCAGCCACCGCGGCGGTGTAGGTTGCCATCAGCTGGTCGGCATCCAAACCGACGCTGCGGGCATTTTCCATCCAGTCGGCAATAAAGGGTTCCGCGGCAGCATTCAGCACAGCCTTGTCAGCCTCGCTCAGCTCGATGACCTCAATCTTGCGGGTGGTCTCGCCTGCGGTCATCGCCTTCATCGCCTTGCTGTTGGCACCGTTCACGATCTTAGCAAACTGGTCCGCCAGTTCCTCGCCCGCCTGCATCAGAACTTCTTGCTGGCCAGCCTCCAGGTTGTCAAAGACCTGCTTGTTCATGAACATGCCATAGCCGCCGATCTGCCCCCAATTCAGGACAGTATAACTGTCGATCACCTCGTCCCATTTCAGCGAGGGAACGATGTAGTCATAGCCCTGGCTGCAGTCGATCAGCCCGGTATCCAAACCCTGGTAGGCCTCATAGACCGACAGGTTCACACGGGTTGCGCCCATTTCGCCGAAAACCTTGCCGTAGACGCCCGCGCCGCGGACCTTCTTGCCCTTGATGTCCTCAACCGAACGGATCGGCTCTCCGGCGCAGGCAACATTGACAGCCGAGGCCGTGAACGTGCCGATATAGACCAGGTTCTGGCGGGCCAGATACTCGGTGATCTGGGGTTCTGAGCGCATCAGATGGTCGGCTGCACGCATGGCGACCCAGGCATTCGGCCCGCCGATGGGGAAGTCAGCCAGCGAGTAGGCCGCCATTTCCTTCTGGAAATAGGCCGCAATGATCGAACCGGCATCCGCCACCCCGTCACTGATCCCCTGTACCGCAGCGCTTGCCTTGAACAGCGCGCCGCCCCATTGGACGTCCAGCCGCAGATCGCCTTCCGACAGCTCGCCAATACGGCTGTTATACCATTTCAGTGCGGCAGGAACCGTGCCCCGGTCGGGGCCGCTGTGGCCGTAGTAAATCACGGTCTCCGCAGATACTGCCGTTGCACCAAGACCGGCCGCAATGGTCAGCCCTCCCAGAATATTCTTGATCATTCCCATGACTGGCATCTCCTCCTCGAAAGCCATTCGTTAGTTTTACTATGTGGAATTTTAAGGCGCTGTCCAGAATTTTATTTCACATACTGGAATTTCTTGATGCGGTCTGCACTTGGCTCGCAGCAGAACAAGAAAACCTCTTCTGCCCTTGTGCAGGCCAAGCAGTTGACGCAACAGATCACACGCTTTCAGCCAACTCGCTTGCAAAGGTTTCGATCAGTTTCGCTTTCAGGATTTTGCCTGTCGGCGCGGCAGGCAGGGCCGCGGCCACGATAATGCGTGCCGGCCGTTTGTAGGGCGCAAGCCGATCATGCAGAAAGGATTTCAGCTCAGCTTCTTTCACGCTGCTGCCGGTGGCGGCGCTGACAAAGGCCAGAACCTCCTCGTTGCCTTCAACGGCACGGCCCACCACGCTTGCCACCACCACATCGGGATGCTCGGTCAGCGCCGCCTCGATCTCCACCGGATAGACATTGAAGCCGGACCTGATGATCAGCTCCTTGGTGCGCCCGGCAATATGCAGCCGCCCTTCATCATCAAAACGGCCAAGGTCGCCAGTGCGGAAAAACCCGTCCTCTGTCAGCGCTACAGCTGTTTGCACCGGATCACGGAAATAGCCCTTCATGATCTGCGGACCACCAACAAGGATCTCGCCGATACCTGCTTCCCGGGTGGCGCCCGGCGCGTCCAGATCCAGCTCAAGGATGCTATCGCCCATCGGCAGTCCGACGCTGATGTCAGGGTCGCCGAATGCGTTGCGGGTTGCACAAACACCGGCTGTGCCTTCAGTTAGCCCGTAGCCGTTTTGCAGCGGCAAGCCATAGAAGGCCTCCGCCTCGCGTTTCCAGGCCGGATCCAGGGGCGCACCGCCCGAGGAGACAAACCGCAGTTTTCCCGCATCATAGCGCGGCTTGCCGTGGGAGCGGGCATAGTTGAACAGATGCGCATGCATCTGCGGCACCGCGGGCAGCAGGGTCACATCCTCCTGCAGTGCCTGGTACAGGCGCTCTGCCGAGAATTGCGCCTCCATCCGTATCGCCGATTGCGCTAGGGTGACAGACAGCATGGTGACCAGTCCGAAAATATGGCTGAGCGGCAGCGCCAGATAGGTCACATCCGACTTTTGAATGCCCCGCACCTCGGCTGCGGCGGCCGCCCCTGCAATCAGGTTGGCATGGGTCAGCATCGCGGCCTTGGGGGTGCCGGTTGTGCCTGAGGTGTAAAGCAGAAGGGAGACCTGTTCGCGCCCGTCCCCTGACACCGGTTCCGGCGAAGCACCCGCGCGCTGCATCAGGGCTGCCGCGCCAAAGGCGCCCTGTACGTCCTGGGCGCCGTAGTGATCTGCATGGGTTCGGGCCGCCGCGGATGAGGCCGTTGTGAACACGACGGCACTGGGGTCGGAGTGGGCAAATATCCGGCCCAGCTCAGCCGTGGTCAGCCGCGCATTGATGGCAACCGCGGATGCATCCAGCATGCTTGCACCAAAGAAGAATGCGATCACCTCGGTGCAGTTTTCAAACACCAGAACCACCCGGTCGCCGGGCTGGACAGCCGCGGCCTTCAACTGCTGCGCCGCGGCGGATGCCGCTTGGGACATTTCCATCCAGGTCAGCCGGCGGCCATCCTGATCTACCAGCGCCAAAGCATCGGGGCGGGCGTCAGCGGCTGCCTGCAAAAGCCTATGTACGCGATTTTGCATGTCTATCCTCCTCCCTTGCGCCCTCACGCCGCCAGGCCCAGCCGCCCGAAGACCGCCAGCGCCTCAGCCTCGAGCCGCGCGGTGATTTCGGCAAAGGGCTCCACCTTGTCCACAAACCCCAGCGCATGGCCCGCCGACAGCAGCCCCTGGGAGACGTCGCCAGTGGCATAGGCTTGGCGCCCGATCTTGCCGGACACATGCTTCAGCAGTTCCTGAATGCCGATCTCCGGATTGTCGCGCTCCAGCTTGGCAACTGTTTCTGTGGTTTGGTTGCGAAGGCTGCGCACGGTGTTGCGCACCGAGCGCATGGTCAGCTGCGTATCCAGTTCGCTCGCATTCACCATCGCCTGCTTATAACCCGGATGCGCGGTCAGCTCGCTGGCAACAAGGAACCTTGTGCCCATCACCACGCCCGCCGCGCCCATGACCAGTGCCGCCATAATCTGCTTGCCGTGCCCGATGCCGCCGCCGATGAGCCAGGGGATGGTCAGCCGGTCCCCGGCCAGGCCTGCGTTGACCATGCTGCCAATCATGTCCATGCCGGGATGGCCGCCGCATTCGGCGCCGACAATCGATACCATATCGACCCCCACATGCTCAGCCTTCACCGCAAAGCGCAGGCTGGGCACCTTATGCAGCACGGTGATCCCGGCATCCTTGAGGATGGGCATGAACGCCTCGGGGCTGCGGCCGGATGTTTCGACGAACTGCACGCCTTCGTCCGCGATCAGACGGAACACCTCTTCGGTCTTCTCACCCGGCACCAGCTTGGGAATCATCGAGACGTTGACCCCGAAGGCCTTCCCTTCGCACATCTCACGGCAGCGGCGGATCTCGGCGCGCAGATCGTCCATCTCGGGAAAACTTGCGGCAGTGATGAACGAGATAATCCCGGCCCGGGCCGCAGCCGATACATATTCGGCATTGGCAAGCCATTGCAGGCCGCCCGCCACAACCGGCAGCCGTGTGCCGTAGGTCCGGGTCACGGCTGTATCGAAAATCGCCGGAAGCGCAGAAGTATGCAACATATCGGTCTCCTTACCGGAATACTGGGGAGGTCTTGCTGAGAAAGGCGCCGATGCCCGCCTGGGCCTCGTCACCGCCAAGGGCCTTGGCCATGGCATCGCGTTCATAGTCAAGTTGGTCCTCGAAACTGGCGGTTTCGGCCTGGTTGAGCAGCTCCTTGGTGTCGGCAATCGCCGTTTCAGGGCCGCGGGCCACCGCATCGGCCAAAGCTTCGGCCTGCGCCAGGGTGCGGCCCTTGGGTGCCAGTTCCGTCACCGCCCCCAGTTGATGCATCCGCTCAGCGCTGAGCGGTTCGGCCAGCATCGCCATCCGTGCCACGGTCGCCCGCGGCAGGGCCTGGGTCAGCGCATAGGTGGCGCCGCCATCCGGCACCAGGCCCGCCTTGACGTAGGCCAGGGTGAACATCGCCCCCTCTTCAGCGACGATCATGTCCGCCGCCATCGCCAAGGACAGCCCTGCTCCTGCCGCGCCGCCTTCGACAGCTGCAATCACAGGCTTGGAGCAGGCCCGGACCGCACAGATAAGGGCGTTCAGCTTGCCGATCTGCATTTGCCGCTCCTCATAGGGCATCTCGCGGCGTTCCTTCAGCATGTTCAGATTGCCCCCGGAACAGAAGAACCCGCCCGCGCCCGCCAGGATCACCGCTGCAATCGCAGGGTCCCGCGCCGCCCGCGCCAGACCGTCCTGCAAGCCGTGATAATACTCATACGACAGCGCATTGCGCATCGCCGTGTTGCAGTTCCAAATAACCAGGGTCCTGCCGCGGGCCTCATGCCGGAAAAGCGCGCTCATGCCGCATCCTCTGCTGCTGTCCCGCGCACCCGTTTAAAGACGCCGGTGGAGGCTGCAATCAGCCGCCCTGCCCCGTCCCGCAGGTCGCAAGAGACAAATTTGGTTGTGCTGCCGCCGCCGGTGATCCGTCCGGATGCCCGCACGCGGCCGTGCCGGGCCACCGCAAGGTAGTTGACGTTCAGCGACAGGGTGACAAAGGGGGTGATGCCCTGCGGATCGCAGGACAGGCTGGCAGTTATCCCGCTGGCCGTGTCCAGCAGCGTAGCCGCAACCCCGCCATGCAAGCCGCCCTGGCGGTTCAGGTGCAGGCTGGAAATCTCCAGCACGCAATGCGCCTCAACCGCCTCCCGGTCTAGCTCGATGTCATAGCCCATCGCTTCAAACAGCGGGATCAGGGGCCTGTCAGGGCGGACCAGCGGCATCTCTTACCCTGCCTTCAGCGCGATGAAGCGCTCCAGATGGTAGTCCGTGTCGCCGAACAGATGGTCGATCATCGTCAGGCGGCGGGCAAAATGGGACAGCGCGTATTCATCGGTCATGCCGATGCCGCCGTGCATCTGGATGCATTCCTCAGCCACCTGCGCCCCGGCCCGACCAATCAGGTTCTTGGCCGCGCTGGCGTGGCTTTCGCGCAAAGCCCGCGGCTGATCCAGATTGCCTGCCAGGTTGATCACCGAAGAACGCGCCTGCTCCACTTCGATAAGCATGTCCGCCATCCGGTGCTGCAGCGCCTGAAACTTGCCGATCGGCATGCCGAACTGCTTGCGCTCCTTCAGATAGCTGATGGTCAGATCCTTGGCGGCCTCCATCGCCCCCAGCGCCTCGGCGCAGATGGCTGTCAGACCGCGGGCAACAGAGGCTTCCAGCGCCTCCAGCCCTTCTCCGGCAGCGCCCAGCCGCGCCGTGTCCGCCAGCCGCACATCATCCAGCGCAACCGTTGCAGACGGTATGCCGTCCATATTGCGGTGGCCGCTGACGGTCACGCCCGGCATGTTCACCGGCACCAGAAACAACGAAATGCCTGCCGCATCCGCCGCCACGCCAGCCTCCCGCGCCGAAACCACCAGGGTCTGCGCCTCAGCTCCATATAGCACATGGGTCTTGATGCCGTTCAGCTCGATGGCATCGCCTTCGGCTGCCGCCGTGGTTTCCACGTGGTTCAGGTCATAACGCGATCCAGCTTCGCCCTGGGCTAGCGCCGCCACATGGGTTCCGGCAATGATCTCATCCGCCAGTCCGCGCTGGCGGCCATTGCCAATAGCGGCTATCAGCCCGCCTGCCAGCACTGCTGGCAGCACCGGTTCGATCACTCCAGCGCGGCCCAGCTCTTCGAATACCACCATCAGGTCAAAACCCCGGCCGCCGAAACCGCCCTGATCCTCGCGGAACATGGCCCCCAGCACGCCCAGTTCTGCCAGCCCGGCATAGATCCCGGTATCAAACGGCTCACCCGCCGCAATCAGCGCCCGCCGGTTCTCATGCGCGTATTTGTCCGCTAGAAACCGCCGCAGAGTGTCGCGCAGCATCGTCCGTTCTTCGGTCAGATTGAAATCCATGTCGCCTGCCCCCGTTACAGCCCCAGAATGGCCTTGGTGATGATGGTGCGCTGCACCTCGTTCGAACCGCCAAAGATCGACAGCTTGCGCATGTTGAAATATGAGGGCGCCGCCGCTGCCGCATGATCCGGACCCAGCGCCGCTGCATTGCTGCCGCCATCCAGAAAGTCAGGTTGGAACGGCAGCGCGTCCGGCCCCATCGTCCGGCGCAGCAGCGACGTCAGCTCCTGCCGGATCACCGTGCCCTTGACCTTCAGCATCGAGCTTTCGGCGCCGGGCGCCTGCCCCTTGGCCGCTGCCGAGACAACCCGCAGGTTGGTGGTCGCCATCGCCATCAGGTCGATCTCTGCCTGCGCCATGCGGGCCGCGAAATGCGGGTTCTCCGCCAGTGGCCGGCCGCCGGACTTCACCCGCCCGGCAACATGTTTCAACGTGGTCAAAAGCGCCGTGGAAAAACCCACGCCTGCAATATTGGTGCGCTCATGGGTCAGCAGGTACTTGGCGTAGGTCCAGCCCTTGTTCTCCTCGCCCACCAGGTTCTCCGCAGGCACCCGGACGTTGTCAAAGAACACCTCGTTCACCTCCGGCTCGCCATCAATCAGCACGATAGGGCGGACCGTGACTCCGGGTGTGTCCAAGTCGACCAGCAGAAAGGAGATGCCTTCCTGTTTCTTGGCATCCGGATCCGTCCGCACCAGGCAGAAAATCCAGTTCGCGTGCTGGCCCAGCGTGGTCCAGGTCTTCTGGCCGTTGACCACATAGTGTTCGCCGTCGCGCACCGCGCGGGTTTTGACCGCCGCCAGATCGGACCCGGCACTTGGTTCCGAGTAGCCCTGGCACCACCAGTGCTGGCCGTTCAGGATGCGCGGCAGGAAACGCTGGCGCTGGCCTTCAGATCCAAACGCCAGCAGGACCGGCGCCAGCATCGACAAGCCAAAAGGCAGGCTGCGCGGGGCATGGGCGAGACAGGCTTCCTCCTCAAAGATATGGCGCTGCACCGCATTCCACTCGCAACCGCCATAGGCCCGGGGCCAGTTCGGCGCCAGCCAGCCGCGCGCATTCAGCAGGCTGTGCCACAGTTCCATGTCCGCCTTGCCCAGCCGCTTGCCCAGCCGCACTTTTTCGCGCAGCTCATTCGGCAGGGTTTCCTTGAGCCACTGGCGGACCTCTGTCCGGAACGCCTGTTCTTCCTTGGTGTAATTCAGATCCATCGCGTGGTGCCCCTCAGAAGATTTCAAACAGGCCGGCCGCACCCATTCCGCCGCCGATGCACATGGTGACAACGCCCAGCCTGGCGCCGCGCCGCCGCCCTTCCAGCAGCAGATGCCCGGTCATCCGCGCACCGGTCATGCCGAACGGGTGGCCGATCGAGATCGAACCGCCGTTGACGTTGCAAATCTCCGGGTCGATCTCCAGCCGATCGCGGCAGTAAAGCGCCTGCGAGGCGAAGGCCTCATTCAGCTCCCACAGATCAATGTCGCTGACCGTCAGCCCGTGCCGCTGCAGCAGGCGCGGCACCGCGTAGACCGGGCCGATGCCCATCTCATCCGGCTCGCAGCCTGCCACGGCAAAGCCTTTGAACGCGCCCAGTGGCTCGGCGCCTTCCCGTTCAGCCACCGCGCTGTCCATCAGCACCAGCGCCGCCGCCCCGTCGCTCAGTTGCGAGGCATTGCCGGCGGTGACGAATTGCCCCTCACCCTGCACCGGGGCCAGTCCGGCCAGCCCCTCCAGCGTGGTGTTCGGCCGGTTGCAATCATCCATGGCAAAGGTCACCTCCTTGCGGGTGATTTCGCCGCTTTCCTTGTCCTTGAAGGCCTGGGTCACGGTGATAGGCACAATTTCATCATCCAGACGGCCCGCTGCCTGCGCCGCAGCCGTGCGCTGCTGGCTAGACAGCGCCAATTCGTCCTGCGCTTCGCGGCTGATGCCATAGCGTTCGGCGACGATGTCAGCGGTCTGGATCATCGGGAGATACAGTTCCGGCTTGTTTTCCAGGATCCAGCTTTCCCGCGCCTGCGGCGGGCGTGCGGGCGGCATCTGGCTTATGCTTTCCACCCCTCCCCCGATCGCGGCCGGCGCGCCCTCCATCACAATCGAATGCGCCGCCATGGCGACCGCCTGCAGCCCGGAAGAGCAGAAGCGGTTCACGGTGGCTGCGGAAACGGACACCGGCAGCCCTGCGCGGATCACCGACTGGCGGGCAATGTTGGACCCGGTCCAGCCTTCGGGGTAGCCGCAGCCGACCAGCGCGTCCTCGATCAGGTCCGGCGCAATGCCGGCACGCTGCACCGCATGGCTGATGGCATGGCCCGCCATAGTGGCTCCATGGGTTTCATTGAATGCCCCGCGGTAGGATTTGGCCAGACCGGTGCGCGCGGTGGAGACGATGACCGCCTGTTTCATTGAAAACTCCTTCAGGTGTTGAGGCTGGCAAAGGTCCGGCCTTCGGCGGCCAGACGTTCCAGCAGCGGCGCAGGCTGCCAGAGCAGGGGATCTCCCTCGTGGAAGCGGCAGATATCCTGCAGGATCCTGTCCAGCCCGATGGCATCGGCATAGTGCATCGGCCCGCCGCGCCAGCGCGGAAACCCGTAACCGTTCAGCAGGGTCACATCCACATCCAGCGGTCTCAGAGCGATGCCATCCCCGACCACGCGCGCAGCCTCGTTCACCATTGCAGCCATGTAGCGGCTGATGATTTCCGCTTCGCCGATGCTGCGGGGCGTGATGCCCTTGGCAGCCCGTTCCGCCGCGATGATCTCTTCCACCTCAGGGTCAGGACGAGGGCTGCTGGCGCCCTCCTCGTAGATATAGAAACCGCGCCCGGTCTTTCGCCCGAACCGGCCCAATTCGCAAAGCCGGTCGGCAAATTCGGGATAGGTCTCCCCCGGGTCACGCGCCGGAGCCAAACGTTTGCGGTTCGCCCAGCCGATATCCAGCCCGGCCAGATCGCCCACTGCAAACGGCCCCATCGCCAGGCCGAAGCCCGTCAGCGCCCTGTCGACCGCATAGGGGCTCGCCCCTGCCAGCGCCATGCCGTAGGCCGCCTTGCTGTAGTGCGACAGGATCCGGTTGCCGATAAAGCCGTCGCAGACCCCCGCGCGCACCGCCACTTTTTTCAGCCGCTTGGCCAGTGCAAAGCCCGTCGCCACTGCGTCCGGGGCAGTTTCAGCCCCCACCACAACTTCCAGCAGCCGCATAACATGCGCCGGCGAAAAGAAATGCAGACCAATCACATCCTGCGGGCGGCTGGTCATTGCCGCAATCCAGTTCAGGTCCAGGTACGAGGTGTTCGACGCCAGAATGGCTCCTGGCTTGCAGACCTTGTCAAGCCGGCTGAACACGTCCTTCTTGACGTCCATGCTTTCAAACACGGCTTCGATCACCAGATCCGCCTGTGCGAAGTCCTCGTACGCAGTGGTGCAGCGGAAGGCTCCGGCAAGCATGGCATCGCGCTGCGGCCCGGACAGCTTGCCGCGTTTCACTGCACTGTCCAGCATCTTTCCGACACTGGCCGCTGCCTTTGACGCTGCCGCCTCATCGCGCTCAACCAGGGTCACGTCAAGGCCGCTAAGCAAAGCGCTGACGGCTATCCCGGTCCCCATTGTGCCGCCGCCGACTACACCCATCCGGTAGATTTCACGCGGTTCAACTCTTTCGGCATCCGGCAGCTTTCCAGCCTGCCGCTCGGCAAAGAAGGCATGGATCAGAGCCTTACTCTGATCGGAAGCCATCAGGTCCTGAAACAGTGCGCGCTCTTTCTTCAGCCCCTCGGCGAACGGCAACGACATTGCCGCCTCCACCGCATCCAGGCAGGCCATTGGCGCAACAGCCCCGCGCGCGGCCTGGGCTGTTTTGGCCCGGAAGGCCGCCATATCCGCCGGCTCTAGTGTACTGCACGGCAGGCTGCCGGACGGGCGTGGCCCCTTGCCAGCCGCGATCAGGCCCCGTGCGAAGGCAACGCCTTCGGCGCAGGCATCGCTGCTGTCCGCAATCCGGTCAATCAATCCCATCGAGAGCGCCGCATCGGCATCAACCGGTTTGCCGCCGGTGATCATCCGGGCTGCATCTGCCGCCGGGATCAAGCGCGGCAGGCGCTGAGTGCCGCCTGCGCCGGGCAGCAGCCCCAACGACACCTCCGGCAGGCCGAACCGGGTATCCTTCACTGCAACGCGGTAGTGCGCCCCCAGGGCAATCTCCAGCCCGCCGCCAAGCGCGTTTCCGTGCATCGCGGCAATGACCGGCACAGGCGCCGCTTCGATTTCATTAATGAGATCCGGCAGAACCGGCGCCTGGGGCGGCTTGCCGAATTCCCGTATATCCGCTCCGGAAAAGAAGCTGCGGCCCGCGCAACAGATAACCACCGCCTTGGTCTGCGCGCTGTTCAGCGCCCTCCGCAAACAGTCCTGCAAGCCAGCACGCACCGCGTGCGAAAGAGCATTCACCGGCGGGTTCTCCACCGTCACAACAGCAATGCCGTCATCCATTGCCAGATTGACCAGGTTCACCATTTCCCCCCGCACGTTGCTCTCAGAATCTCTTGCTTTAGTTTTGCTAACTAATCCGATCTCTATTTTCAATATGTAAAATTTCATTCCTTTATGCAGAATTTCACGTCCAGCGAAACAGCTGCTCATCTACAAGGTCGCACAGGACGCGGCAAATAACGCGAACACGCACGCACTCACTGTCAACCGTGTGGAGTGTCGGCCAGTCAGGTTCCGGACTGAGGCTCATGATAAAGGGCCGCTTCTGCAGTCGCTCACCCGCGACGACTGGTTCCGCACCTGAAAGCGCGGATAGAGTGTTTGCCGCCGGTGGTCTCGGCAACGCATCCGAAGCCGGCGGGACGCCCTTGAGTATTCGTCGACCTGTCCCTGTTCTGCCGCTCTGTCCCGGCAGGTAATCGAGCAGGAGTTCCGCGACGCATTCGCGGCAAAGGCAGAGTTGACGTTTGGTGAGGTTTCCGACTGGTTTTGGAACAATGCTTCGGCAGCCACGCCACAAAGCCAACGCAGCGAGGCACAGGTCCCGGTAGAGGCTGCCACCGCTTCCGCGGACCTCGGTCTGCTGTCTCTGATCGACCACATTGATCCGAGATTGGTATGACCGCCCTGGCAAGGGCAACGACAAAGGATCCGTCGAAGGTCTGGTCGGCTAAGCCCGGAGCAATCTCATGGTACCGGTTCTGAACTTCCAAACCTAGGATGCCTTCAATCTATGGCTGGAAGATAAAATCCGCAGGTGCCAAGGCGATAAGCTGCGCGGTTATTGCGGGACGATTGGCGAGCGGCTTCAGCATGATCTGGTTGCGATGGCCGCGTTGCCAGCCACGCCCTTCAAGGCCTGCGATCAGCCGACTGGCCGTGTCGCTCTCTTGCACTCGTGCGCTAGAAAGAACAACGGATTACTCCGAACCGGTCGCCTACGGGCATAGAGACTTCTGGATCCGCGGCCACTTCGACCTCTTCGAGACGACTCTGAGACGCCTGGGACGCAAACTAAGGGCCGTTGTTCAGTCTGACTGCATTAAAGGCGCGAAAACAGTGCTGTCAGGACATGGTGTACACCTCTGGGGATAGATTCGGGTCATATTGGATGCTCTAAAAAAACTAAACCAGGCACATGTGGCTCTAACTCGCTATGGACTCTGATTAAGACATTGCGTCAGAACTGTATTTTGAAGCCAAGCTGACAAGCGACTAGCAGATATGGAATCCCAAAGAGGATGGCTCGATCAAGGACATGCTCGGTGCCCGGGCCTGCCCACGCTCACTCTGTGCCGCAGCTGCCGCGACGCCGACCCTGCCCTGCCCGGGCAGGTGGACGCGGCGCTGGCGGCGGCGGGGGTGGAGGCGCGGCTGCAGCAGGTGGATTGCATGTCCGGCTGCGAGCGGCCGCAGACCCTGGCGGTGCGCCAGAGCGGCAAGACCGCCTATCTGTTCGGGGAGATCAGCGCGGGCGATCTGCCGGACCTGCTGATCTTCCTGCGGATGTATCAAGACAGCCCGGACGGCAATTTCACCGATGCCCGGCCGCTCGGCGATCTGCGGTTCAAGGCGATAGCCCGCATCCCTGCCGATTTGGCCTGATCCGCCTGCGGCGCACAGAGAAAAATTCTGCCGCGGAAATTTGGCCGGAATACTCACCTTTTCCGGCCTTCCCGGGGCATCCTCCGGGCGGCATTTTCTGCCTTGCATGCCGCTCAATGGCGCAAGAATGGCGGCTAAAACCTTGACCGGACACCGCCCCGGGGCGCATGATCGCCTGATACGGTGTCCGATGGTGCCCAAACACCGGGACTGAAACGGGAATGAGGACGGTGGACCAAATCACGGCACCGAAGCCTCAACCGCCCCCGCGACTGTGAGCGGAGAGCGGTCTTTTGTTACCCACTGGCGTGAGGACGCCGGGAAGGAAGAAGACCGCAGAGAACCGCGAGTCAGGAGACCGGCCGTATATTGGACGCAGCTTGTGCCGTCGGGTGTGACGGCAAGGAGGACAAGAAATGACGACCAAGACGCAAAAAGCTTCTGCCGCTGGCACCAGTGTTATCCCGGCGCTGTTTGCCGTGGTTCTGGGACTGGGGATTATCACGCTGACCGGCCATGTTCAGGCATCCGCCCTGCACGACGCCGCGCATGACGTGCGCCACGCAACCGGCTTCCCCTGCCACTAGGGCCATGTTCAGCCGTATTCTGACCAGCGGCCTGTTCGCTGGCGCTGCAGCAGGGCTGATTACCGCCTTCCTGCAGCTGTATTTCGTGCAGCCCGTGCTGCTCCACGCCGAACTCTACGAGGGCGGCGACCTGGTGCATTTCGGCGCTGACCCGGTAACTGCCCATCCCGACCTGCCCGGCATGTTCGCCGAGCCGGTGCGCGATGGCCTGAGCATTATCTTCACCATGCTGACCTACACCGGCTATGCGCTGGTGATGGCGGCGCTGATGTCGGTGGCGGAGCGCCAGGGCCATGAGATCAACGCGCGCACCGGCATCCTGTGGGGCCTGGCGGGGTTCATCACTTTCCACTTCGCACCCGGCCTGTCGCTGGCGCCGGAAGTGCCGGGTGTCGCCGCCGCGGACGTGGGGGCGCGCCAGATCTGGTGGGCCATCACTGTGGGGGCTTCCGGTGTGGCCATGTGGCTGATCGCCTTTGGCGGCAACCTGGTGAGCTACCTGGTTGCAGCATTCTTGCTGATGGCGCCGCATATTGTCGGTGCGCCTGAGCCGGAGAGCTTCTCAGGACCGGTGCCGACCGAGATCGGGGCGCTGTTTGCCTCCCGTGTCTTAGGTATCGGCATGGCGGCTTGGGTGCTTCTGGTCAGCTTTGCCGGATACTTCTGGCAGGCCGAAGGCAAGCGCGCGGAAGCCGCAGCCTGATCCGGCTCCCAGACCCTCCCCGCCGGTGCCGTCCGGCGGGGAGGTTAATTTCCAAGGAAACCGAAATGTCCCGCTCTCTCGCTCTGTTTGCCATTGGCCTGATCTTTGGCGGCGGCGCCGGGTTTGTGATCGCAGCCGGCAACGGCGTTACCTTTGACGGCCATGACCACGGCGACCCGGCCCATCACGGCGGCGGCAACACCCAAATGGCGGCGCACAACCACTCCCGGGCCGTCAGCCTCCCCGCAGGCCCGGATGCGCCCAGCGTTGCAATCCAGCTGCACAAGGACCCGATGGCCGGCTGGAACCTGCGGGTGACACCGCAGAACTTCCGCTTTGCTCCGGAAAACGCCTCCACTGCCGACGTGCCCGGCGAAGGTCATGCGCATGTCTATATAAACGGCCAAAAGATGGCTCGCCTTTATGCCGATTGGATACACCTCCCATCGCTGCCTGAAGGAGACGTTGAAGTAAAAGTTTCGCTTAATGGCAACAGTCACAACCCGCTGATGGTCGAAGGCGTGCCGGTCGAGGCCAAACTGACAGTTCAGACAGACGGCGAAGATTCTTGAGCGCCATTTCTGGACATGTAAAACCACCAGCGAAGCGCTAATGCGACAACGGTGTTGATGAAGTGAGCAGCAAAGAACTCTGCGCGAGCAACTCGGCTTTAATGTCGGTGGAGCGAGGCAACTCTTTCCCGGAACGAACGTCAAATGCGGAGGTCTCAGGAAGCCCCATTGCTTCTCGCTCGCAGGCTACATCAGAACGCAATTTTATCTTCGAGAGCGCTGCATACTGCGAAATGGCCATTTCATTAGACACTTCGCATTGGCTCGCCTTTTCCCCAAAAAAAAGCCTTCAAAACGTGAAGGTAATCTTCGCTCACATGATGCTCAATACTCTCCGCATCGCGCTCGGCCACATCTTTGGAAATGCCCAGGGTGATATGGAATTCTGCCACAATCCGGTAGCGCTTGCGGCATGCCTCGGCCAATTGGCGCCCGGTATCCGTCAGGCGGTTTGAGCGGTAGGTCTAGGTGTGCGGCTACTCGAGGCGCAGCAACTGTTGAAAGCACCTAGGCATGACAGCCAGCGCCAAGTTCGAAAGGGCTGAGCGTTTTCAGTTCGGTCGAGGCGCAGGTTGCCGATTTTACCGATGAGGCGGGATCACCCCTACGTGCGGGCTGCAAATTTATATGGCGTAAAGCTGCGTTGTGTGGTCGTTGAATCAAGCGGCCGTCCGATCATTGGGAAAGCGCGCTGGCGGCAGCCCTCACGCTCGCAGAGCTTGCAGCCCGGGCCGATAAGGGTCACGGCATCGGAGGTTTTCGTGTCCAAGCCGCGCCCATAAATCAGTCGCTCGGAATGAGACAGGTCGCATCCAAGGGCCACGGAAAATTGCTTGCGTGCGGCACCGAATCCACCCGGGCCTTGCTCGACCGTGCGTGCGATCCACAGATAGCGGCGTCCGTCGGGCATTTCCGCCACTTGGGTCACAACTTCTCCGGGGCGTGAGAAGGCTTCATAGACTTTCCACAACGGGCAGGAGCCACCAAAGCGAGAGAAATGGAAGTCCGTGGCCGATTGCCGTTTCGAGATATTGCCCGCGCGATCCACGCGGATAAAGAAAAAAGGCACCCCCTTGGCTCCCTGACGCTGCAGCGTAGACAACCGGTGGCAGGCAGTTTCAAAACCTACGCCGAAATGGCGCCCAACGAGTTCAATGTCGTACTCGCGTGCCTCGGCGGTCTCGAGAAAGGCGCCATAGGGCAGGATGACCGCACCTGCGAAATAACTTGCCAACCCGATGCGCAATTGCGCGGATGCTTCGGAATCAAGGCCGGAGTCTGCGACCAGTCGCCCTATCGCGGTCTCCTGTTCAAGAAAAGCCAGTTGCACGGCCATTTGAAAGGCCCGCTGCCCCGGTGACAGATGCGCGGCTAAGTGCAGGACGCGGGAAGCCTCCTCATAACGGCGCAGTATGGCGCCGTCTTCTGCGATCCTGGTCTTCACGCCGTGACGCCCGGCCAGCCGCGCGGCCAATCCTTCAGCCATGGCTCCGGGCGGCAAGCCGTCGCCGATGGCCTCGCCTGCTTCGTCCAGCAGACCCACGTAATTCCGCCGCTCGTAGAACCAGTCGCGGACGGCCTCGAAGGCGGTCGGCGGCAGCGGAGTGCCTGCTCCGCCCGAAACGCGTTCGGCCAGAAGATCGGCCCGTTCGGTGACTTCACGCAGGCGGCGCTGCAGCTCGACAATGGATCGCGCGATGCCCGGCATATTTGAGGCCAGTTCACGCAGTTCCGCAGTGCCCGGCGCGCTGCCCTGTTCGCCAAGCGCAACGCGCAGGTCTGTGACCAGCCGCGCTTCGTCCCCTTCTGCAAAGAGCTGCACATCCAATCCCAGCACTTCGTTGAGACGCAACAGAACCGGCACGGTCAGCGGGCGCTGATTGCGCTCGATCTGATTGAGATAGCTGGGCGAGATATCCAGCATCTTCGCCAGCCCGCTCTGGGTCAGGCCGCGCTCTTCGCGCAGCACACGCAGACGCACGCCCATAAAGGCTTTCTTCATATCTTCGCCTTTTGCAAAATTCGCAAATCTACAAGATTCCGTTCGCAATACCGCACTTTTTCAGTAGTTTATCGGGGCTCTCAATGTGTGAGAAGTCTGTTTTGCTAATTTTGTGAAGCAGTAGAAATGCCAGACCCAACCATCCTTACGGAAATGATCCTGCCGGATCAGTCAAACCATTACGGGACGCTGTTCGGCGGCCGGGGCCTGTCGCTGATGACGCGCGCGGCGTTTATCGCGGCCAGTCGGCATGCGCGCCAAAAGGTCGTGCTTGCAGCTTGCTCGGATGCGCGGTTCACAGCGCCGGTACCGATGGGCACCCTGTTTGTGCTGAGCGCAACAGTAACAGGTGTCGGGCGTACATCAATGCAGGTCCGCGTGACAGGCCTGTGTGAACTCCCTGAGGCAGGCAGCTGCACCCCTGTTTCACAAGCAAGTTTCACCATGGTTGCCGTCGATGACGATGGCCGCCCCTTCCCCGTTCCCGCATTGGAGGAAACCGCATGAAAATTCATGATGTCCGTATGTACAAATCGGCTGAAGATCTGCCGCGCGAAGACCAGCTGGCCTGGAAAATCGCGCAGGTCGCGGCCGATCCTGTTGCGGTCGAGGAAGACGTCACCGGGATGATCATCAACCGCATCATTGACAATGCCGCCGTCGCCGCCGCCTCTCTGGCGCGCCGCCCGGTGGCTTCAGCCAGGGCGCAGGCGCTGTGCCATCCCTACGGGCCAGGGGCGGCGGTCTTCGGCGTGGGATCGCAGACGCGGGTCAGCCCAGAATGGGCGGCCTATGCAAATGGTGTTGCTGTGCGCGAGTTGGACTTTCACGACACCTTCCTTGCTGCCGATTATTCGCATCCCGGCGACAACATCCCGCCAATCCTGGCTGTGGCGCAACATACTGGGAAATCCGGTGCTGAACTGATCCGGGGGCTGGCATCCGGCTATGAAATTCAGGTGAATCTGGTCCGCGGCATCTGCCTGCATGAACATAAGATCGACCATATCGCCCATCTCGGACCCTCCGCCGCCGCTGGGATCGGCACGCTCCTGGGCCTCGGAACCGAGACGATTTACCAGGCGGTTCAGCAGGCCCTGCATGTGACCACGACCACGCGGCAAAGCCGCAAGGGAGAGATTTCCTCGTGGAAAGCCTATGCCCCGGCATTCGCGGGCAAGATGGCAATCGAAGCCGTGGACCGTGTGATGCGCGGCGAAGGCGCGCCATCTCCTGCCTGGGAAGGAGAGGACGGTTTCATTGCCTATTTGCTGTCTGGCCCAAGCGCGCTGTATCATGTGCCTCTGCCTGAACCGGGTGAAGCCAAGCGGGCAATCCTCGACACCTACACCAAGGAGCACTCCGCCGAATACCAGAGCCAGGCCCTGATTGACCTCGCGCGCCGCATGGGGCCAATGATCGGCGATCTGGGAGCTGTGGACAGCATCGTGATCCACACCAGCCACCACACCCATTACGTCATCGGCACCGGTGCGGGCGATCCTCAGAAGATGGACCCGAATGCCAGCCGCGAGACGCTGGACCATTCAATCATGTACATTTTCGCGGTCGCGCTGGAGGATGGCGGCTGGCACCATGTGGCAAGCTATTCCCCCGAACGCGCCAGCCGCCCGGATACAGTGTCACTGTGGCATAAGATCTCGACCGTCGAAGACCCGGAATGGACGCGCCGCTACCACGCGCGCGATCCGAAGGAAAAAGCGTTTGGCGGGCGTGTTGTCGTGACACTCAAGGACGGCCGCGTGATCAAGGACGAACTGGCGCTGGCCGATGCCCACCCGGAGGGCGCGCACCCCTTTGCTCGCGAAAACTATGTCCGCAAGTTCCTGACCCTGTCCGAAGGCATCGTTTCGTCCGAGGAGCAGAAGCGCTTCCTGGGCGCGGCTGAGGCACTGAGCGACTTGAAAGCGGGAGATCTGGGTACGCTGAACTTCGCGGTTGATCCTGAACAGATGGGGGCTGAGCGGCCCGCAGGTATCTTCGACTTCAAGGCTTGAGGGAGGTTCAAATGACACCGAAGCCTAAGAAATCCGTGGCCCTGTCTGGGGTCGAGGCTGGAAACACCGCGCTTTGCACCGTTGGGCGCAGCGGTAATGACCTGCATTACCGCGGCTATGACATCCTGGATATTGCCGAGACCTGCACCTTCGAGGAAATCGCCCATCTGCTGGTGCATGGCGACCTGCCCGATGCGGCGCAGCTTGCCGCTTACCAGGCGAAGCTTGCCCGCTTGCGGGGCTTGCCCGCCACGGTGCGGCAGGCGTTGGAGCTTCTGCCCGCCGCAACGCACCCGATGGATGTGATGCGCACCGGCGTCTCGGCGCTTGGCTGCACCTTGCCCGAGGCGCATGACCACAACCCTGCCGGGGCGCGAGACAACGTAGACCGGTTGATGGCCTCGCTCGGCTCGATGCTGCTGTACTGGCACCACTTCGCCCAAAACGGCCGGCGCATTGACGTGGAAGGCGACGAGACCTCGATCGCTGAACATTTCCTGCGCTTGCTGCATGGGCGTGCGCCCTCCGCGGCACATGCGCGGGCGATGCAAACCTCGCTGATCCTCTATGCCGAGCACGAGTTCAATGCCTCGACTTTCGTGGCTCGCTCCATCGCTTCAACAGGCGCGGACATGCACTCCTCGATTACCGGAGCGATTGGCGCTTTGCGCGGGCCTAAACACGGCGGTGCGAACGAAGCCGCCTTTGACATCCAATCCCGCTATACCGGACCGGAAGACGCGGGCGAGGATATCCGCAAACGGGTGCAGGAGAAAGAGATCGTGATCGGCTTCGGCCACCCGGTATATACCGTTGCTGATCCACGCAACGTGGTTATCAAGCGGGTGGCACAGCAGCTGGCGCAAGACGCGGGCGACACGCGCTTGTTTGATATTGCCGCCCGGATCGAAACCGTCATGGCCGAAGAACGCCGGATGTTCCCCAATCTCGACTGGTTCAGCGCCGTGTCCTATCATCTGATGGGGGTGCCGACAGCCATGTTCACGCCGCTCTTCGTTATCTCGCGGACCTCGGGCTGGGGCGCGCATGTGATCGAACAGCGGACGGATGGCAAGATCGTCCGCCCCTCGGCGCAATATACCGGGCCTGAAAACCGCAGCTTTGTGCCGCTGACGGAACGCGGCCGCAGGTCCATCCGTGTCGCCTGAGGAGACGCCAATGCCCTATCTTATTGCTGCCGATCACCCTTCGGCCCCCGCCGGTGCGCGGCTTCGCGCTCAGCTCGACAGCCCCGGCATCCTGCGCCTGCCCGGTGCCCATAATGGTATGGCCGCCCTGCAGGCTAAGGCGGCGGGGTTCGAGGCGCTATACCTCTCGGGCGCGGCCATGACCGCCTCAATGGGTCTGCCGGACCTTGGGATCATTACCGTTGATGAAGTTGCCTTTTTTATTCGCCAGATTGCCCGGGCCTCGGGCCTGCCACTGCTGGTCGATGGTGACACGGGGTATGGCGAGGCGCTGAACGTCATGCATATGGTCCGCACGTTTGAAGAGACCGGGGCGGCGGCTGTGCATCTGGAAGACCAGCTGCTACCCAAGAAATGCGGACATCTGAACGACAAGAAGCTGGCCAGCCCCGCCGACATGGCCGCCAAGGTCGCGGCGGCGGCCAAGGCGCGGCGCGACCTGGTCATCATAGCCCGCACTGATGCAGCGGCCTCAGAAGGGGTCGAGGGCACAGTTGCACGGGCAAAGCTCTATGCCGAGGCGGGTGCGGACGCGATCTTTCCCGAAGCACTGAGCAGTATAGAGATGTTCCGCGAGGTCCGTGCGGCGCTACCGGGCGTGAAGCTGCTGGCGAACATGACAGAGTTTGGCCAAACGCCTTCTCTCACTGCACAAGAATTCGAGGACTTGGGCTATGACATGGTGATCTGGCCTGTCTCCTCGTTGCGCGTTGCCAACCGTGCGCAAGAAGAGCTTTACACAGCGCTTGCACGCGACGGTGCGACCAAGTCGATGCTGAACCGCATGCAAACCCGCAAAGAGCTGTACGGCACAATCGGCCTTGGGGAGTTCGAGGCTTTGGACCAGAGCATCGCCGCGTCGGTGGCGCCGGATTGGAGGATGTAGCTGCCGCGCTGGTTGATCAAGACATGAAACCTGCGTACCTCAACGCTACTTGACGAGGAGGCACGCTTAATGATCGATATCCAGCCTTTGGCCATCCTGCGCGAAATTGAGCGGACCGGAAGCCTGACACTAGCCGCGGACAAATTGTGCCTTAGTCAATCGGCGGTCAGCCATGCGATCCGCCGTTTCGAAGAGCGCTACGAGGTGAAACTCTGGGAGCGCGAGGGCCGTAAACTGCGTCTGACCCCTGCGGGCGACTACCTTTTGGGGCTGGCGATGCGGGTGTTGCCGCAGCTTGAACATGGCGCCGGGGTGCTTGAAGATTATGCGCGCGGGCGGCGAGGCGTGATCCGGGTGGGGATGGAATGCCACCCCTGTCAGGACTGGCTGATGCGGGTAGTGGACCCGTTTCTGGCAGAATGGCCCGATGTCGAACTGGATGTGACCTCAGCCTTCCAGTTCGGCGGGCTGGCTGCGCTTCTGGGGCACGAGATCGACATTCTGGTTACCCCCGATCCGGTCGACCGTCCCGGGCTCGAATACAAGCCTGTTTTCGATTACGAACTGGTTCTGGCCGTCGCCGAGACCCATCCCCTGGCGCAAAAGCAACGCATCGAGCCTGGGGATCTTACAGGTGAGACCCTGATCACTTACCCCGTCGCCAACGAGCGGCTGGACATCTACACTCGCTTCCTCGTCCCCGCCCATGCCCTGCCGCGCCGCCACCGAAAGGTGGAGACGACGGATCTGATGCTGCGTCTGGTTGCCTCGGGACGTGCGGTCAGCGCCACTCCCGACTGGCTGCTTCGCGAGGCCAAAGGCGTGGCAGGTGTGCGCTTGGGAAACGGGATCGCCAAGTCCATTCACCTCGGTCAACGCACAGGGCCGGCGGCCAGTTACATAGACGGCTTCATGCGTTTGGCTGAAACCGTTCAGGTCTGAACGGCCCACCTCACATTGTAGGTGCCCCTCTGATAGCGCGTATGCGGCAGAGATGCGGTGCAAGACGCCTGTTTTATGGTGCCCGCACAGGTGGCATGACACTCTGTCATGAACTCCTTGAAAAATGTCATTTTTCTTCATGCCTGAGCTTCGGCATACAGCGCTCATGCCTCTCAGGGAGCGAGTGACTACAGCAGTTGCCTGAGAAATTGAAACCCGCAATCAGGGCGTCTGATCGGAGTGCCCGGCCGCTATCACTGTTTGAAGTTCCATTTCAGATTTTCAGGATCCCCGAACACGATGACCGAAGACTTCAGCTTCACGATCAAATGCCTTCGTTTCGACGAAAACTATAAGCCCACAGACGGCACGCGGCTGACCACCAATTTCGCCAATCTGGCTCGCGGAGAAAGCCGTCAAAAGAACCTGCGAAACGCATTGCGGATGATCGACAATCGCTGCAATGATTTGGCGCAATGGGACAATCCCAAGCGAGATCGCTACTCTGTCGAGCTCGATATCATTTCCGTCGAGATGGATGTAGAAGGCCGAGGCGAGACCTTCCCTGCGATCGAAGTTCTGAAGACGGCGATCCTTGATCGAAAAACCGGCAAGCGGATCGATGGCATCGTTGGGAACAACTTTTCCTCGTATATACGCGACTATGATTTCAGCGTTGTTCTTCCAGGGCACAACAAAGATCGTGCTAGTTTCAGCATTCCTGGCGACTTCGGCGACCTGCATGGAAAGCTTTTCAAATGCTTCGTGAATTCGGAGGCTTACAAGGGTCATTTCCAGAAACTGCCAGTGATCTGCCTCAGCGTTGCGGATAACAAGACCTATCACCGGACCGCCAACGCGCATCCCGTACTGGGCACGGAATATGAGCCGAATGAAAGCTCCTTGACCGAGCAGTACTTCCGGAAAATGGGGATGGACGTCCGCTATTTCATGCCGCCAGAGTGTGCAGCCCCTCTGGCATTCTACTTTTTCGGTGATCTGCTCAACGATTACACGAATCTCGAACTGATCGGGACAATCAGCACGATGGAGACCTTCCAGCGGATTTACCGGCCTGAGATTTACAACGCGAACTCCGCTGCCGGCCAGTGTTTCAAACCGAGTTTGAAGCATCAGGACCACTCGCTCACCCGGATTGTCTATGACCGCCATGAACGCAGCCAGCTTGCTTTCGTGCAGGGCAAATTTGCCGAGGAGCACTTCATCGAACCCTATCGCGCCATTCTTGACGAATGGTCCGCCCAATACGCCGCTCAATGAGCTCTCTCAGCGACCAGAAAGTCCCACGAGGTTCTTTTAATATGACGAAACTTCTCCCCACCTCGACTGCCGGCAGTCTTCCGAAACCCTTCTGGCTGTCAGAGCCGGAAAGACTATGGTCCCCCTGGAAACTGGAGGGGGAGGCGCGTGTCGAGGGCAAACAGGATGCGCTGCGCGTCACGCTCGCCGAGCAACAGCTCGCAGGCATCGATATTGTCAGCGACGGCGAGCAGACCCGCCAGCATTTTGTCACCACCTTTATCGAGCATTTGACCGGTGTCGACTTCGAGAAACGTGAAACCGTCAAGATTCGCGATCGCTATGATGCCAGCGTGCCGACCGTGGTTGGCGCCGTGTCCCGCGAAAAGCCGGTGTTTGTCGATGACGCAAAATTCTTGCGCCAGCAAACCAAAGCGCCGATCAAATGGGCCCTTCCGGGACCAATGACGATGATCGACACGCTCTATGATAGCCATTACAGGAGCCGCGAAAAACTTGCCTGGGAATTCGCCACCATCCTCAATCAGGAAGCCAGGGAACTGGAGGCGGCCGGTATCGATATCATCCAATTTGACGAGCCTGCGTTCAATGTGTTCTTCGACGAGGTGAACGACTGGGGCATCGCCACCTTGGAAAGGGCAATCGAAGGGCTCAAATGCGAAACGGCTGTCCATATCTGCTACGGCTATGGCATCAAGGCTAATACAGACTGGAAAAAAACGCTGGGCTCCGAATGGCGGCAGTACGAAGAGACTTTCCCGAAACTTCAGTCGTCCAGTATCGACCTGGTTTCGCTGGAGTGCCACAACTCCAACGTTCCGATTGACCTCATCGAACTCATTCGCGGCAAGAAGGTGATGGTCGGGGCCATTGATGTGGCAAATAATGCCATTGAAAAGCCTGAAGACGTCGCTGAAACCCTGCGCAAAGCGCTTCAGTTCGTAGACGCAGACAAGCTCTACCCCTGCACCAATTGCGGCATGGCACCGCTGTCGCGCACCGTCGCCAGAGGTAAGCTCAACGCTTTGAGCGCAGGTGCAGATATCATCCGCAAAGAACTAGCGGCTTAAAAAACTGCTCCTGACCACTTTCCGGTTTGCGGGGATGTGATCCCGGCAAGCCGGCCCATTGGCCTTTCGCGCCAGTTTACTGAAACGGAAATGGCTGGCAGGCGCCTGCATCATGCAATGACGGGAGAAGGTCACCGTGTCTGACACGACCACTGTGAACATCATTGACCCGCGCGAGCTTCGCGATTGCTGCGGCAGTTTCGCCTCTGGCGTGACGGTCATCACCACCCGCACTCCGGAAGGCGATCACGGCATGACAGTCAGTGCTTTCATGTCGGTCTCGCTGGATCCACCGTTAATCACCGTCGCACTTGACCGCCGATCAAAGATGCTGGCCAAGGTCCGGAAATCATGCCGTTTTGCAGTGAATGTACTGTCGCAAAAGATGCGCCCGCATGCGATGCATTTTGCAGGGCACCCGGACGAGACACTGACGGATCTGTTTCTGGAGCGTCACGGCCTGCCTGTCTTGCTCGGCGCCGCGGCCGTCATGGTGGCCGATGTTGTGCAACAGGTCGAGGCGGGGGATCATGTCCTTTTCCTGGGCCGTGTCCGTCATCTTGGCCGAGATCCGGCAGCCGCTCCACTTCTGTTCCACGCAGGACAATTCGGCAGCCTTGCCACCGATCCGGCCGGTTGAGCCTTGCTGAACGTGATAGATCCATACCTGCTTGGGCACAAACTGCGGCTCTTTCGAAGTGCCGCTTTCGGGCACGAGACAGGCTTCAAACCATCCATCCCAATCATCTTTTGACGCTCTCGGCGACCTGACTGAAAGGCAGTTTCACCGCAGTTTCGAACATTTGCACGGGTCATGTCCCACGGAGAGGTGTAACTCCGGGTAGCGCCCTTGATGGCGTCCGCGCCCACCACGAGGCGCTGTAGGACGGCATCAAGGGTGCGGTGGTCATCGGTGAATTTTCGGTAGGGTCGGGTTGCGAAAGCCAACCTGAACCGAAGGAAGACCCCGATGACCAAACCTATGATGGACCTGAGAGAGCTTGTCGAGAAGAGCGCAGATGCCGATCTTCTTCGAGATATGATCGGTTTCGCCGCCGAAAGGCTGATGGAACTGGAGGTCGGCGCAAAAACCGGCGCCGGCTATCACCAGAAGACCCCGGAGCGAAAGGCGCAGAGAAACGGCTACCGCGAACGCGACTGGCAAACGCGGGCCGGGAACGTGGAGCTGCGGATTCCGAAGCTGCGCACCGGCAGCTATTTTCCTTCTTTCCTGGAGCCGCGGCGGGCGGCTGAGAAGGCGCTGAGCGCGGTTATTCAAGAAGCTTATGTCCACGGCGTCTCAACCCGTTCCATGGACGATCTCGTGCAGGCGATGGGCGGTACCGGCATCTCGAAAAGCCAGGTTAGCCGCCTGTGCGAGGAGATCGACGAGCGGGTCGACGCCTTCCTCACCCGTCCGATCGACGGTGAATGGCCCTACCTGTGGATTGATGCGACCTATCTCAAGGTTCGCCAGGGCGGTCGTATCGTCTCCGTTGCCGTCACCATCGCCGTCGGTGTCAATACGGACGGTCGCCGAGAGGTGCTGGGCATGTCCATCGGCCCGTCCGAGGCCGAAACCTTCTGGACGGAATTCCTGCGCGATCTGGTGCGGCGCGGGCTGTGTGGTGTGAAGCTGGTCATCAGCGATGCGCATGAAGGCATCAAGGCCTCAGTCGCACGCGTGCTGAACACGACCTGGCAGCGTTGTCGGGTGCATTACCTCCACGCCAGGACCGATGCTTTCGACCTCTGGAATACCTATGCGACTGAAATAGCCGCCTGATTGACAAGGGTCCCACAACTTTTCAATCATCCGAAAATAAGTTGGCAATCCCAGACAAAGGGTTACGCGCTTGCATCCCCGGCCGAAAGCAGCACAAGATCCCGGTCAAATATGACAAGCACCTGTACAAGAAGCGGAATCGCATCGAGATCATGTTCGGCAGGCTCAAGAACTGGAGGCGCGTGGCAACCCGCTATGACCGCTGTCCGAAAGTCTTCCTCTCAGCCATCGCCCTCGCAGCAACCGTCATCTACTGGTTATGATTCCTGATCCTAGGCCGGCATCCACATTACAACTTCGATGTCTCCGCGGCGCCCCCGGATCTTGACCGGCTTCGTCACATCCGGCCGGGGCAGGTCTGACGCCGTCCGGCCTGCACGCGACAGCAGGCGGGACGACGCGGTGATCGCCGCCCCATGCGCTTTTCCGACCTCCATGAGGCGGCTGGCCACATTCACGCAATCGCCGGAGGCCGAAATCTGCTGCTGCCGTTCATGACCCAGCCGCGACAGGATGATTGGGCCGCAATGCACCCCCACCCGCATTCCCTTCAGGCTTGCGCATTCCGGCGAATCCGCAATCCAGGACCGGATACGGCTTGCCAGACCGAAGCTTGCCCGCAGCGCCTGCTCCGCATCCTCCGCCCCCGGGTCCGGAATGCCAAAGCCGATCATGGCGCCGTCGCCCATGAAATCCAGCACAACGCCGCCCAGCCGGTCGGCTTCCTCCACGACAAGCTGGTGAAATGCCTTCAGCAAGTCGCGGGTCGCGGCCGGCCCGAGGCGCTCGGACGTGCCGGTAAACCCGCCCAGATCGACGAACAGGATCGCGGCGTCCTGCGCGCGCGGCGATTTGAGAAAACCCGGATCATCCGCAATCCGGCGGGACAGAGCCGGAGCGTGAAACAGGCCCAGGGCCTGCCGGGCCATCACCTGCAGCTTGGCCTGCCTCCGGTCGAACATCTGGCGCACCAGCATCAGGCACAAAACCGGCGGCACCGCACCGGCGAGCGGCAGCGCCAGGCTGAACCAGTAGCCATTACCGAAGAGGAGCGCGGCCGCAGCAGCCCACCCCGCCAGCAGGCTCAGGAAAACCGTGCTCCCCACCGCCAGCGGCAGCAGTGATACCGCCAGAACGCCGCAGGCCGCAAGAGCCAGCGTCACCGTCGCATCCAGCCGCCGCGCACCAGTTGAGAGCCGTGCAGCAAATTGGCAATGCCGGTCGCCAGAATCTCGACGCCCGGCATGACTTGGTCAAAGGGCACGCTGAAACGGTCGCCGACCGCCGTTGCCGTCGCCCCCAGCAGCACCAGCTGCCCGTCCAGGCCGGCCTCCGCCCCGTCCAGCAGCGACTGCGCGCTGATTGTCCTGACGGTGCCGCGCGCCCCGTAGTAGCGCAGCGGCAAGTGCCAGGCGATGTCCATCGGCCGCACCTCGCCCGCCACCCGCGCGCCTCCCGGCACCAGCGGCACGGCATCGCCGAGGTACAGCGAAACCGCCTGCAGGACAAAGGACGGGGCAAGGCCTTCACTTGTTTCGAACACCAATGGCAGGTGCCGCGGTGTGCCGCCTGCATCGGCCGCGATATTGGCAAGCCCCACCGAGGCGGCGGCGGCAAACTCCGGCCGCGGCCTGATTTCACCGGAGGTCTTCGGCACCGCCGGCCGGCCGGCTTCGTCCGGGCCGAACAGCCCGGCTGACGCGATCACCGCCGGAAGGCTCTCCAATGCCCGCGCCAGCTCGCCGTCAGCTTCGGTCCCGTCGGCCAGCAGCAGGTCCAGCGCCACCACCCTGGCGCCGCCCGCTGCAATCGCGCGGACCAGCTCCGCCAGCGCCCTGCGGCTGACCGGGTATCCGCCGGCCGCCGCCACGGTGGCATCATCCAGCGCAACAACCATCACGTCCCGGGGCGCGGGACGCGGCCCGGCGATCAGCAGCCGCCAGTCGGCGAACACCGCCTCGGCCCGGTCCAGGGCGCTGGCGCGCCCCGCGATATGGTGAACCCCCAGCAGCCCGGCCCAGGCCCAGGCCGCGATCACCGCCGCCGCTGCAGCCCAAAGCGGCAGCCGCGACTTCATCGCCCAAAGCGCATCAGGAGTGCCGAAACCTTCTCAGCGGGCCATTGCTTCACCTCCATCGGCGTTCCCGCCGACACCGTGACCCCGTCGCCCCCGCCCAGCTCCACCGGATCGCTGCCATTCAGGCGGCGCACTTCGACCAGCCCTTCAACGACGAAAACCGCCGTGCCGGCTGCAGTGACGTCCACAACGAACAGGGTGCCGCGCGCTGAAACGATGGCGTGCGGGGTCATGATCTGAAACGGCCCCTTGCCGGGCGGCAGCGTGACCAGCACCCCCCGGCTGGTCACATCGACCGACACGGGCGGCGGCTGCAAAGCCGGCGGCCGGAACCCGGATGCGCCTGCATCCGGGGCTTCCGCCTCAATGACCAGCCCGTTCGCGCAGCTCAGAATGACCCGCGGCGGATCGCTCGCTTCGGTTGTTTGGCAGGACCCGCCCTGCTGGCCCACAGCTGCGCTGCTCACCGCAACGGCGGCAGCCAGAGCACTGGCAAAAATCAGAAACGCTTTCCTCAACATGCACCCCCCGCGTTTTCGCCAAGACCGCTTCAGCATGATGATCAGATGCCCATAATGGCCTAGTTTTAGGGGATGACCAAATGAAATGCGGAATCGCCGGATTTCCGGCGCCAAACGCGGATTGTGACGACCATGACGGAGGAAAGCCTCGCCGCCAAAGCTGCGCTGCTGGCACAAAGCGCCCTGTTTTCCGGGCTCGACAGGACGGTGCTGCACGGCCTGGCCGCCCGCGCGCATCTGCGCCGGCATGAGGCCGGCGCGCAGATCTTCCGCTGCGGCTCGCCAGGCGACAGCATGATGGCGATCGCCCGCGGCACCGTACGGATCAGCGCGATGGCGCCCACCGCGCGCGATGTCGTCCTGACCGATCTCAACCAGGGCGACGTCTTCGGCGAAATCGCCCTGCTGGACGGCGGCGGGCGCAGCGCAGACGCGCATGCCCTGACCAATTGCACGCTGCTCATTCTCGAACGGCACGCCTTTCTGCAAGTCCTGCAGACCGCTCCGGACCTGGCCGTCAGGCTGATCGAACTGCTGTGCGCGCGGATGCGCCGCTCGGACGAACGGATGATGGAAATCGCCTTTCTCCAGCTGCCGCCCCGGCTGGCCCGGACCCTGCTGCGCCTAGCGTCCGGCGGCGGCGCCAGGCCGGCAAAACGGCTGGCCCAGTCGCAATCCGAGATCGCAGACATGATCGGCGGATCGCGGGAGAACGTGAACCGCTGCCTGCGCAAATGGCAGAAGGCGGGATTGATCGGCCTGGCTGACGGCTGGATCATCCTTTTGGACCCGGCCGGGCTGGCAAGAATTGCCGCGGCGGGCTGACGCACTTCTCCGCATATGCCCGCGCTGTGACGCGCGTCACAGGCCCGCGGCCGCCAAGGGGCTAGACTGCGGACCCGGCGGCCTCCTGTACCGCAGAGCGGTCAGCCGCCGGCGGAAGGAGCCCGGTCATGTGGATTCAGCACAAAGTCAAGGAAGGCGAAACGCTCGAGGATATTGCAAAGAAGTACAAGGTCAAGGACCTGAAAGTCCTCCTCCAGCACCCCAAGAACAAACCCGCGGCGGCGGCATACCGGAAAAAGCAGCCGCTCAAGAAAGGCATGGTCGTGCATACGCCGGACCCAAAGGCGAAATGCTACATCATCAAGGTTGGCAACAAGCAGTACCCGCTGTCCGAAAAGGAATGGAAGCAGTCCATGGCGGCGCTGAACAGGGCCATGGACCTGAGCCTGAAGCGGATGAAACGGGAGCTGGACAGCGCCAAATACCGGCACAAAATGCAAAATGATCTGGACGACGATCATTTTATCATCTCGTTACTGATCCGGTCCGGCGACGGCCCGGTGGCATTGCGGGCCTTGGCGGAGGGCGCTGTCGCCAGTCTGGAAAAGACCGTCAAAAGGCGTGATTACAAGAACTTCGAGTTCAGCATGAAGTTCGCTGAGAAACAGATCAATATGTACCGCAAGGGACTCGGCAACTGGCTCAATGATGTGGTCGGATCAGCGGAAGGCTGGGCCACAGCTCTCACCATCGTACGCGAAGGCAGTTTCTTTGTTTTTGGCGTTGTGGCTATGACTATCGCCGCTCCCGCTTCAGGTGTTGCCGCGGTTGCCTGGGGCACTGGCATCGGTGCCGGAACAGCCGTCATCGCAGAGAGCGCAAACCAGATCGGCAAGGTCGCCGCCGGCGACAAGGTGACCAACAAGAGCTCAGCTAAGGCCACCGCCAAGGCCATGCTCCGGGGCGGGATCTCTGGCGGGGCTGGGGCCGCTGTGGCGAGCTTTATAGGCAAATATGTCGCTCCGAAACTGTCGGAATACATTCTCCGAAATCCAGCCGCATCAAGATTGGCGCAAAGGCTGGTTTCGAAACCCATCTTTTTCAAAGAATGGGGCAACGAAATCTACAAACACATCATAGAGCAGGAGATCAAGGCGCTTGGCGGAAATGCCGTGAGGCTATTCTCCAGGAAGACTTTTCAAGAGATGGCCAGTAGAGTCCTAGCCAAGCTTTTCGTGCGGTCTGGCGTCAGCGGAACCAGTAAAATCCTCCAGAAGATCCTGCTTTCCGACAGCAGCGGCAAACCGGTCCACAAGTACCTCGAACAGAACGCCACGACAACCAAAGGCAAGATGGATGAAGGCAAGCTCGCAGGCCGCATTGCCAAGCTGCTGGAGCGCGATCCGGTCACCGACCTGGCCTTCGAGGCCTTCTGCAGGAGCAACGTGAAGAAGATCGAGGTCGAACTGCACGCCGAGGTCAGGAAGGGGCTGAAGGCCAAGACCTGGGAATAACCGTTCCCAGGCATTGCAGGCCGGTCACGGCGTTCCGCCGGAATGGCCGGCCATCATCAGGCTCCCTCAGCCGCGGGCGCGGTCCCCTGCACCGTCACCCGAATTGCGAGCAGTGGGGCGAGATCTTGGCGTAATTCGATGCGGTGTCGATCGACAGGCTCTTGACGGCGACCTTGTAGAACGGCCCGTCATCGATTTCCTTGTAGGCATCGATCGCCACCTTCCGGGCGGCTTTCGCCTCGGCCTGGGCAAAGGCGTCATAATCGCCCTTGTACTTGCGCAGCATCGCATCGGTGTGTTTCTGCAGGATCTTCTGGCAGGCGGAATTCATCGCCTTGACGCCTTTGACGCAGATCTTCTGATGCTCCTCCTCATGCGCCTTGACCAGGGAAAAGCACTTGGATTTCTTGTCTATGGCTTTGCTCAGGTAGATCTGGCCGGTGTAGCGGATCGACAGGGTGACCGAAGACAGGCCGACGGCTTTCTTGGTCTTCCCGTCCATGTCCCATTCGAAATTGGCGTTCATCAGCTTCAAATCCGGCGAGTGCTTTCCGAACAGGACGCCTTTCTCCCCTTTCCTCATCTTTTGCAGCTTGGCATGATCAATGATCGTGACCTTCGCCTTGGCCTGAATGTCGGTATCGATAAAGTATTTGGTCTTAGCCATCGGGGCGCTCCGCAATAAAGGCCCAGCCGGGGCCGGTATGACTTGCTGCCATGCGGCCCCCGGCGGCGGGCAATGCGAACCCGCAACCGCCGCCAGGGCCCGTTGATCAAATCTTAGCCCGGATGATTGGGCTGGCAAAGCGGACAGGCCCCGGTCCCAGGCGCCGAAGCGTCCGTGCCGGTCAGTCCGCCGGGTTCTGAACGGTCCCCGGCAGGATAACCGGGCCGGGCCTCTGACCGCTCAGGCTCGCCTGCACGGCCTCCCGCAAGGCCTCGCTGCGGTCCAGCAGCTTGCGGAACTCCGTCTCGCGCAGTTCCAGCAGCACAGACGGGACGATGGCGCGGGCCTGCGCCTGGGCCAGGCGGGCACCGGGGGTCAGCAGCTCGGCATGGCCGAACATGTCGCCCCGCCCCAGCCGGGTCACCCGGCCCGCCCGCCTGAGCTCCAGCGCGCCGGAGGCGATGAAATGGACGCTCCCGCCGTCGGCGCCCTGGCCTGGCAGCTGGCCGCCCGCATTGACATGGACGGTCTTCAGGCTGCGCAGCAGCTGCCGGCGGCTGCGCCGGTCCAGCGCTTCGAAAAAGGGAAGCCTGCGGATTAGCTCAGCGCGCTGAACCGCCACATCCAGCCGCGGACGGCTGTCCAGCTGCGCCCGGCGGGCAAGCAGGTCCTGCAGCAGGACCGTCAGCACTTCGGTGCCGATCAGCCCGTCTTCATGCAGGGTCCGGTACTCGCGCTCCTCAAACCGCAGCGCCGCGCGCCGGATGAACAGACGCTCCAGCTCTTCGGCATAGCCGGGATACTGCAGCCGCAGCCCCTCCAGGGCCGCCTCCAGCGCTTCCGACCGCCGGGCCAGCATCCCGTGCAGCAGCTGGGCCACGCGTTTGCCGTGGATCCGGCGGATGCGGCTGTCGACAAAGGCATCGAGGTCGCCAAGAATGACCCGCTGCGCCAGCATGTATTCAAACCGGTCCGCCGTCAGCCTGCCCAGCAGCACCGGCACCCGCAGGCGGTTGTGCAGCGCCAGCGCCAGGCGGAAGCCGCGGCCATAGGCCAGCATGCCCCGCGCCCGCCTGCGGTAGCCGGAGCGGCCCTGGGTCCGGACGGCTTCGATCAGCCGGTCGGCGCCGGTGATCAGCTGCTCCGTCACGCGGGCGGAAATCAGCCCCAGCTTGACCCGGTCCTTGTCCGGAATGCCGGTGGTTTCATCCGCCTCCCGCACCGCCTCGTCTAGCCAAATGCCGAACTGCTTGGCCTCGTCGCGCACGGTTTCATGGCTCAGCCGGTAGCTTTGTGTGACGCCAGCCACTTCTTCGCGCACGGTCTGCAGAGCGACCGCAACCGCCTGCTGCGACAGCGCCGCATCAAAGGTGGAAAGCCGGCCCAGCCCGAGCCGGCCAACCACCCAGCGCAGGGTCGTACCCTGAACCAGCAGGGTGAACAGGACGAAGCCGGTGGCGAGAAAGCCAACAAGGCGCTTGGTCTCATGCGGGATCAGCGCGTTTTCGGTCACCGCAAGCGCCAGTGCCAGTGTCAGCGCCCCCCGCAGGCCGCCCCACAGGATGGCTGCGCGGTAGCAGCGGTCGATGGCAGGCGACAGCCGCGACCAGTTCAGCACCGGCATCAGCACAAACAGGATCAGCGCGCGGGCCGCGACGGCGGCCGCGATCACCACTAGGATCAGGCCGAAATTCGCCAGCCGGATTTCCTGCAGCAGGCGCGGGATGAACAGTGCCGCCAGCACAAAGATCATTGCCCCGCCCAATGCGCCAGCAGGTCCCAGCGCTCGCACAGCTTGGTCCAGGCCTGCGGCGTCAGCCGCCCAGGCGCCACCAGATGCAGCGAAAGCCCCGCCGCCGCCACCGCAATGACCCCAGAGGCGCCCACCACCTGCTCGGCAATGACATAGGCCAGATAGGGCAAGGTGACCGAAACCGACAGTTGCTGTAACCGCCGGACGTAATCTCCCTGTGTGGTTGCCGCCCATTATGCAAGAGCCTTTGTCACCTTGTTGGGAATGATCGAGTGCGGTCTTGTGTCAGGCCTCGAAGGTGCGACCATTCCACTGGCCGCGGGCCGGTATGGTGATCAGCGGATCAGTTCCAAATCTCAAAATCGGGCTCGGTGGCACTGGGAGATTATCTGGTTTTCCTGACCCAGATCTATTCGATCATTTCGCCCATTCAGGTGGTCNCTGTAACCGCCGGACGTAATCTCCCTGTGTGGTTGCCGCCCATTATGCAAGAGCCTTTGTCACCTTGTTGGGAATGATCGAGTGCGGTCTTGTGTCAGGCCTCGAAGGTGCGACCATTCCACTGGCCGCGGGCCGGTATGGTGATCAGCGGATCAGTTCCAAATCTCAAAATCGGGCTCGGTGGCACTGGGAGATTATCTGGTTTTCCTGACCCAGATCTATTCGATCATTTCGCCCATTCAGGTGGTCGGCTTCTTACACCCCCCTTGGTACCGGTGCAGGGCACTACGCTCTCATGCGGCAGCTGCCTGCTCCGGATCCTTATAATTCTCGTTTTTCGTCTGCATTGCCCAAACTTGGCGAGCCATCTTGTTCGCAAGCGCGATAGCGACCAACATTTTGGGCTTTGTCGACAGCATCCGGGCGAGCCAGGAACCTTCCCTGATCCTCTTGCGTCCCAACCAGTTCAGCCTGGACATTGCGCCGATGATCAGGAGACGCCGAATATCGACTTGCCCGGATTTCGATATTCGCCCGAGCCGCGCTTTCCCGCCAGTGGAGTGCTGCCGCGGCACAAGTCCCAGCCAGGCAGCAAAGTCCCGGCCAGACTTGAACTGGGTCATATCCGGCGCGAACGCTTCGACCGCCAGCGCGGTCAGGACGCCGACACCGGGCATCGTCTGAAGGCGTTGTGCTGTGTCGCTTCTGCCTTCAGGGTTTCAGTCCTCGACTTGACCCTCTCTGTTTTCTCAGCAATTTGCGCTAACAGATCTTGGCACTCCGCGATGACGACCCCCGGAAGGTCGCAGCTGGGGTCTTTGACAGCGGCCTCAATCCGCTCCAGATGGCGCAGACCGTTTGGGAACGCGTAGCCATATTCGTACAGCACCGCCCGAAGTGCATTCACGAGCTCAGTGCGTTGATGGACAAGTCGCTCGCGCCCTCGGAACAGCACAGCCTTCGCCTGTTGTTCCGCCGTTTTCGGTGTCACAAAGCGCATCTCGGGCTGGCGCGCCGCAATCACAATCGCCTCTGCATCGGCCGCATCGTTTTTCTGCCTTTTTACAAATGGCCGAACGTACTGCGGCGCTATTAGCTTGGAGCTATGGCCGAGCGCCTCCATCTCACGGGCCCAATAATTGGCGCCTCCACACGCCTCAAACACGACCAGACATACCGGCTGCGAGGCCATGAACGCACGAAACTGTGCCCGCGACAGCTTCTTGCGGAGCTTCACCTCTCCAGCCATGGTCGCTCCATGGATTTGGAAAACGCGCTTTGCCAGATCCACTCCGATTATCATATCCTTCATGTTTCTGTCCTCTCTGTTGCGGGGCTCAAGACATCACGATCTTGGCACGTTTCGATGCCGTCAGGGGAAGACGGCAACCATCCCATCTCAAAACCGCCGTTTGAAAATTCCCCAGCCGTGAGCGGCAGGGTCAATTCCGAACCTCAAATATTCGGAATTGGCGCTGCCGCGGGACACAGGCCTGATGCTCCAAACAAAGAGTGACAGGGGCAGGCAGGTGAAGGGACTGAGGGAGATCGTTTTGATCCATGATCTGAAGAAACAGGGTCTCAGCATTTCCGCGATCGCGCGGAAAGTTGGCTGTGACCGCAAGACAGTGCGCAAGCATTTGGAACGCNCAAAACCGCCGTTTGAAAATTCCCCAGCCGTGAGCGGCAGGGTCAATTCCGAACCTCAAATATTCGGAATTGGCGCTGCCGCGGGACACAGGCCTGATGCTCCAAACAAAGAGTGACAGGGGCAGGCAGGTGAAGGGACTGAGGGAGATCGTTTTGATCCATGATCTGAAGAAACAGGGTCTCAGCATTTCCGCGATCGCGCGGAAAGTTGGCTGTGACCGCAAGACAGTGCGCAAGCATTTGGAACGCGGCCTCGAAGCGCCGACCTACGGCCCGCGGGCTGCACGGGACCGCATCATCGAACCCTTTGAGCGCTACCTGCAGGAGCGCGTTCAGACCTTCCCCGATCTGAGCGGTGCGCGTCTGCTGCGCGAGATCCGGGAACTGGGCTACGAGGGTGGCTATACCATGGTGACCGATTTCCTCCGCGAGGTCCGCCCGGCCAAACAAACCCAATTTGAGCGGCGGTTTGAAACCCCGCCTGGGAAACAGGCTCAGGTCGATTTTGCCGAGTTCACTGTGGAGTTCACCGATGATCCCGGCGTTGTCCGCAAGGTTTGGCTTTTCTCGATGGTGCTTGGCCATAGCCGCTGGCTTTGGGGCCGCTTTGTTGCCAGCCAGAACCTGCAGTCTGTCCTGCGCTGTCACATCGCGGCATTCGCCGCCATGGGCGGTGCCGTTGAAGAAATCCTCTATGACCGCATGAAAACGGCCGTGATCGGAGAGGATGAAGCCGGGGTTGCCGGAGAGGTTGCGCATTTGAAGCCGCTGCCGGCGGTTCCCTACAGCGCTGTGCTGACTGTGGAACGCCGGGTGAGCAAGGACGGGATGATCTCGGTTGGCGGGAATTACTATTCCGTTCCCGATACTGCCCGCCGCCGGACGCTCGAAGTCCAGCATCATGCCACCGAGTTGCGCATCTTCGAAGACGGGCAGCTGATCGCCCGCCATCCGGTCCTGGAAGGCAAGGCCCGGCGGCGAGTTGACCCTGCGCACCGCAAGGCACCGCCGCCAAGGCCGCCCCTGCCGCCGTCGCCGCAGCGGCTGCGCCGCCCCTGGGAGCCGGTCATGAGCGATATGCTTGATCGTATCCGGGGCGCCTTGGTCGGCCTCAAGATGCCGCGCGCGCTCGAAGCTCTCGATCACACGCTGCAGCAGCTGGAAAAAGGCGAAGTTACCGCCATCGAGGCAATCGACACGCTGTTGAGCGAGGAATACGCCACGCGGGAGACCCGCCGGATCGACGTGGCGCTGCGCACCGCCAAACTCTTGCCCGCCAAGACGCTCGAGAGCTTTGACTTCAGTTTCCAGCCGTCGCTCGACCGGGAACGGATCGCGGCACTGGCCCAGCTCGACTTCATCCGCCGGGCCGAAGTCGTCCACTTTCTTGGCCCGCCAGGCACGGGAAAATCACATTTGGCCACGGCGCTCGGCGTGGCCGCGGTCAAGGCGGGCAAGAGCGTCTATCGTGCAACCCTGGCCGATCTGATTGCAGCGTTGAGCCAGGCTGAGCGGGAGGGCCGGCTGGCCGACAAGATCCGCTTCTATGCCCGGGCGTCTCTGCTGATCGTCGACGAGATCGGTTACCTGCCGATCACCACCGGTGGCGCCAACTTGTTCTTTCAACTCGTCAACGCCCGCTATGAAAAGGGCGCCATGATCCTCACCTCAAACCGCGGCTTCGCCGAATGGGGCGAGGTCTTCGGCGACCCCGTTGTTGCCACCGCGCTTCTTGACAGGCTCCTGCACCACGCTGTGGTCAT
>NZ_WLCM01000026.1 GCF_013317235.1 Leisingera sp. ANG59
AGTTCCGAGCCAAGCGGCAAATACATCATCGAGAACTGGGGCTATGCCCATGCCAATGCCGAGGCCTTCAAATCCTCGAGAACTGGGGCTATGCCCATGCCAATGCCGAGGCCTTCAAATCCGCCGATCAGAGCCTGATCGAGACCTACGGCTTTGCCGATGTCGACACGTTCTTCGAGGGCAGCCTGTTCTTCGACGCGGTCAACCCGGAGCTGGAAGGCCGGATGCTCAAGGAATTCGAGCGCATCAAGGCAGGCTTCTGATCCCCGAAAGCGGCGGGCCAGAACGCCCGCCGCCCTCCAAGTCCAAAACCAAGACATAAAAGGATGTGCCAGCATGCCAGGCGCAAATGGGTATTCCATTCTGTTCGAGCCGGTGAAGATCGGCCCCGTCACGACCCGCAACCGCTTTTTCCAGGTGCCGCATTGCACCGGGCTGGGCCACGTCCGTCCGCAGGCGGAGGCGGCGGTGCGCGCGATGAAGGCGGAGGGCGGCTGGTCCGTGGTCTCGACCCAGGAGACCGAGATTCATCCGACCTCCGACCTTGGCCCCTATGCGGAACACCGGTTGTGGGACAAGCATGACATCCCGGCGCTGCAGCTGATGACGGAACAAGTCCACGCCAAGGGGTCGCTGGCAGCAATCCAGCTGGCCCATAACGGCCATCACGCCACCAACCACCTGACCCGCGCCCCGGCGCTGGGGGTTGGCGACCGCCCGATTGATGCGGTCTACCCGAAACAGGCCCGCGCCATGGACAAGCAGGACATCCGCGACCTGCGACGCTGGCACCGCGACGCGGCCCTGCGTGCAAAGGAGGCAGGCTTTGACATCGTCTATGTCTACGCAGGCCACCAGATGACGCTTCCGCATCATTTCCTGCTGCCCCAGTACAACACCCGCAGCGATGAATACGGCGGCTCGCTGGAAAACCGGGTCCGCCTGACCCGCGAACTGCTGGAAGACACCCGCGAGGTGCTGGACGGCCACTGCGCAGTGGCCTTCCGCTTTGCCGTTGACCAGATGATGGGCGCAGATGGCATGCAGGCCAGCGAGGAAGGCCGCGCGGTGGTGGAGATGCTGGCGGATCTGCCGGACCTTTGGGACGTGAATGTCGCCGACTGGAGCAATGACAGCCAGACCACCCGCTTCCAGCCCGAAGACGGCTATCAGATCCCCTACACCGATTTCGTGAAGCAGGTGACGAACAAGCCGGTGGTCGGGGTTGGCCGCTTCACCTCCCCTGACTTGATGGCCTCGCTGGTCTCCAAAGGCGTGCTGGACCTTATCGGTGCTGCCCGCCCCTCGATCGCTGATCCGTTCCTGCCCAAGAAGATCCAGGAAGGCCGGATCGAGGAGATCCGCGAATGTATCGGCTGCAATATCTGTGTCTCTGCCGACAATCTGGGAGCCCCCATCCGCTGCACCCAGAACCCCACGATGGGCGAGGAATGGCGGCGCAAATGGCATCCCGAGCAGATCGCCCCCAAGCAGCAGGAAGAGGCTGCGCTGGTGGTCGGTTCCGGTCCCGCCGGGCTGGAATGCGCCATGCAGCTGGCTAAGCGCGGCTATCATGTGACACTGGCCGAAGCGGCAGAGGAATTCGGCGGGAGGGTGTTGAAGGAAAGCAAGCTGAAGGGCCTGTCCGCCTGGAAACGGGTTGCCGACAACCGCCTCTGGGACCTGCAGCAGCGCGGCAATGTTCAGATGTTCACCGGCAGCAAACTTGGCGCCGCTGATGTCGCAGAACTTGGCATTCCCAATGTCTTCCTTGCGACCGGCAGCACCTGGCACCGGGACGGGCGCGGGCGCACCTCTCCGCTGCCCCTGGAGATCAAGGACATGCCCGTGTTCACCCCTGACGACGTGATGGAAGGCTCCCTGCCGCCGGACAATGGCCCGGTGCTGCTGTATGACGACGATCAGGGCTACATCGGCGGGGTGCTGGCCAGCCAACTGGCCGCCGCAGGCCGCAAGGTGGTGCTGGTGACGCCGGGCGCCATCGCCTCGGCCTTCACCGATCTGACGCTGGAACAGCACCGGGTGCAGGCGGAACTGCTGCAGGCGGGTGTAGAGATCATTCCGCTGCATTCGCTGCAATCAGCGGATGCCACCGGCGCAGACCTGTCCTGCGTCTACACCAGCCGCACCCGCCGTGTGGATTGCGCCAGCCTGCTGATGGTCACTTCCCGCCAGCGCGACACCGCGCTGTTCGATGAGCTGAAAGAAAACCACGCGGACAGTTTCACCACGCTGGAGCTGGTCGGCGATGCCGCCTCCCCCGGCCTGATTGCCGATGCGGTCTTTGCCGGCCACCTGGCGGCCCGCAATTTCGAACGCGACCCGGCGGCGGCGGATGCCGACTGGTTCCGCCGCGAACTGATTTCCCTCGAAGACATGGGAGGCGCATGATGCCCAAAGACGACCTGCAAGTGATGCGTGAGCTGATGGAGAGCCACCGCGAGGGTTTTGCGCTGGACCGCCATTTTTATACCTCTGAAGCGGTCTATGACCACGACATCAAGATGTTCTGGAACCGCAACTGGATCTGGGTCGGCCACGTCAGCCAAGTCCCGGAACCCGGCAACTATTTCCTGTTCGACTACGGGCCGGAGTCGGTGATCGTCGTGCGCGACCGCGAGGGCGACGTGCGCGCCCATATGAATGTCTGCCGCCACCGCGGCTCCCGCGTGTGTTTGGAAAAACAGGGCACCGCGCGGGTGTTCTCCTGCCCCTACCACGCCTGGACCTTCGGGCTGGACGGGCGGCTGCGCGGCGGCCGCGCCATGGGGCCGGATTTCGACCCTTCGGATTACGGGCTGTTCCCGGTGCAGGTGCAGATTTTCCAGGGGCTGATCTTCATCTGCGCCGATGAAAACCCGCCGCCGCTGGCGAAAAGCCTGGACCGCCTGGCGCCGCTGTCGGCGCCGATGGGACTGGAAAACCTGAAACTGGCGCATGAGGCCTCCTATCCGGTGCCTGCCAACTGGAAGCTGGCGCTGGAAAACTACCTGGAATGCTACCACTGCGCTCCCTCGCATCAGGAGTATTCCCGCAGCCACTCGCTCAAGGATCCGGCGGATGTGGCGAAATACGGCGCAGATCTGCGTGAACGCTCCGCCGCCATCGGCCTGCCGGTGGAGGAGCTGGACCTGACCGGTCCCAACGCACAGGCGCCCGGCGCGGATGTCTACTGGCGCCGCTATCCGCTGTTCACCGGCTACCAGACCGGCAGCAGGGACGGCGAACCGCTGGCGCCGCCGCTCGGGCAGCTCAGCGGCCATGACGGCGGTGCCACCGATCTGGCCATCGGCACTCTGAATTACTTCCTGATCTATGCGGACCATCTGGTGGCCTACCGTTTCGTGCCCCGCGGCCTTCAGGAGACCGACATCCAGATCGCCTGGTTTGTGCGCGGCGACGCGGAGCAGGACCGCGACTATGACAAGGAAGCGCTCACCTGGCTGTGGCATGTCACCTCGCTCGATGACGAGCGGATCATCCGCCACAACCAGGAGGGCGTGAACTCGCACCGGTTCGTGCCAGGCCCGCTGTCCGAAATGGAGTGGAGCCTGCCCGGCTTCTACCGCAGCTATTTCAGCATGATCTGAGAAGCCGGGATCGCTGGCGCAGGGCTATTGCACCACTGGTTCCTGCGCCAGCTCCAGGTGCAACTCGCTGCCGGTGTAGGGGCTGGCGGCGATGGCTGCATCATCCAGTTCCACCCCCAGGCCTGGCTCCCTGGAAGGGATTACATAGCCATCCTCCCAGGTGATCGCGGATTTGAGGCAGGACATATAGGGGCCTTCGAAAGTACCGATCGACTCGAGGATCAGGAAGTTCGGGCTGCAGGCGGAGATCTGGATGTTCGCCGCCGCCACCACAGGCCCGCAATAAAGATGCGGCGCGATCTGGGCCTGCCGGGTCTCTGCCATGGATGCGATCTTTTTGGCCTCCAAGAGGCCGCCGACCCGCCCCAGATCCATCTGCAGGATCGAGGCCGCCCCGGCCTCCAGCACGCGGGCGAACTCATGCTTGGTGCACAGCCGCTCTCCCGTCGAAATGGGAACCGAGGTGAACCGCGCCACCTCCGCCATATCGGCGGGGTTTTCCGGCGGCACCGGCTCCTCAAACCACAAGGGCTCATAGGGTTCCAGCCGCCGCGCCATCCGCTTGGCGCCGGAGACGGTGAACTGGCCGTGGGTGCCGAACAGCAGGTCCGCGCGGGTGCCGACCGCCTCGCGGATGCGCTTCACGAACATCTCGCTGCGCTCCAGATCCTCCAGCCGCGGCTGATGCCCGTCATAGATCGTGTACGGCCCGGCGGGGTCGAATTTCACCGCGGTGAAGCCCTGCTCCACCCGCTTCAGCGCCACCTCCGCCGCGATGTCCGGGTCGTTGTAGACGTTGGGCGTGTCCGGGTCCGGGTAGACGTCGCCTTCCGGCGGATAGAGGTAGGTATAGCTGCGAAGCCGCGCATGCACCTGGCCGCCCATCAGCTCATAAACCGGTTTGCCCGCCGCCTTGCCGATTATATCCCAGCAGGCCATTTCCAGACCGCTCAGCACTCCCATTACCGTCACATCGGGCCGCAGCGTGTAGCCTGCGCCATAGGACTTGCGCCACAGTTTCTCGATATGATGCGGATCGCAGCCTTCGAACTGGCGGGCAAACATCTCCTCTGCCATGGCGCAGCACAGGTCCGGGCCGAAGGTCGCGTTGTATATCTCGCCCACGCCGGTGATGCCGCAGGCGGTGGTCAGGCGCACAAAGATGAAGTAGCGCCCGCCGTGGCGCGGCGGCGGGTTGCCGAACACAAAGGTTTCAATCTTGTCGAGCTTCATCTGAATTTCCCTGTCATTCAGCCGCCAAGGGCCTGTTTTCATTATCTTCCAGAACCATTTCCGCGCCGCGGGCGGCCAGCATCATGGTGGGGGCATTGGTATTGCCTGAGGTCACATTCGGGAAAGATGAGGCATCAATCACCCGCAAACCTGCCACCCCATGCACCCTGAGCCGCGCATCCAACACTGAGTCGGCTGCATTATGCCCCATCCGGCACGTGCAGGAGGCATGAAACACGCTGCCCGCGCGTTCACGGAAGTTCTCCAGCAGCGCAACGTCGTCCATCCCAACGATATCCGGCGCCCGCCGCTCCTGCGTGACCCGTTTCATGGCGGGGGTGGCAGCCAGCGCCTGCAGCAGATGGCTGGCGCGGATGGCGGTTGCCTTGTCTTCCTCTGCCGACAGCGAGTTCGGCTCGATCAGCGGCGCCTGGCCAGGGTCAGCGGACTGGATATTGACCTGCCCGCGGCTGACCGGGCGGCTCGGCTGCACGCACAGCAGGAAGCCATTGTCCTTGTCGATCTGCGGCTTTCCGTTTGCCTGCGTCGAATAAGACGCAGGGTTGCAGTAGACCTGCACATCCGGCAGCGCTGCGCCCGCTGAGCGGACAAAGCCGCTGCACTGATTGACCGGCACGCTCAGCGGCCCCTTGCGGATCAGCACATATTGCAGCCCGGCCTTCATCTGCCCGGCAAAGCTGCCCAGCCTGTCGTTMAGTGTCGCGGTGTTGGCCCAGAAAAAGTGCGAGACCGCCAGATGGTCCTGCAGCCCCTGCCCCACTTGCGGCAGATCGTGCGCCACCTCGATCCCATGCCGCTGCAGCAGCGCCGCGGGGCCGATCCCCGACAGCTGCAAGAGCTGCGGAGAGTTCACCGCGCCGGCGCTTAGGATCACCTCGCGCGCGGCCATGGCGGTTTGCGGCTGGCCTTTCACCCGGAAGGCCACGCCGGCGGCCCGCCCGCCCTTGGTCAGCACTTTCTCTACCAGCGCGCCGCTGATCACCGTCAGGTTTCCGCGCTTCATCGCAGGCCGAAGGAACGCATCTGCCGAGGACCAGCGCCGCCCGTCCTTCACCGTGCTGCGGACATAACCCATGCCCTCGCCGGGCAGCGTGTTGGCGCCTTCCTCCGCCGCCGCGTTCATGTCCGGCAGGAACGGCCAGCCCATGTCCTGCCCGGCGGCGAGAAAGTTCCTGGCAAAGGAATGCATCCGCTCGCTGAGGTCGGTAACGCGCACCGGCCCCGTCCCGCGCAGGCGGCGGCGGCCTTGGTGCCATTCGTCGTTTGTTTCCAGCGCCTCATAGCTGCGGCGCACGTTCTCCCAGCCCCAGCCGGTTGCGCCTGCGGCCTCCCAGTCGTCGAAATCATGCGGCAGCCCGCGCACATAGGCCATTGCGTTGATGGAGCTGGAGCCGCCCAGCACCTTGCCCCGCGGCCAGTAGGCCTCGCGCCCGTTCAGCCCGGGATCTGCCGCGGCGGAGTAACGCCAGTTCACCTTCGGGTCCGAAAAGGTGAAGCCATAGCCGACCGGTATCTTGATCCAGAACCGCCGGTCGCTGCCGCCGGCTTCGATCAGCAGCACCTTGTGGCGGCCATTGGCAGTCAGCCGTTCGGCGAGCACACAGCCGGCCGAACCGGCCCCCACGATGATGAAGTCGAATGTCTGCGCCATGGCACGTCCGGTCCGTTGGTTTCCCCTCAGACTGCGCAGCGCGCATGACATAAATCAAACAATGTGTTTTGCCCCTATGGCCTAACTGTGCTTAAAGCATGTGCCATGACCGACCTGCCCCATGTAACTTGGCTCAAGGCCTTCGAGGCGGCCGCACGGCTGAACAGTTTCTCCGCCGCGGCGGAGGAGCTGGGCCTTACGCCTGCTGCCATCAGCCAGCAGATCCGCCTGCTGGAAAAGCACTTGAATGCCCAGCTGTTCAAACGGCTGCCCCGCGGTGTCGCGCTGACCGACACCGGCCAGGCCTATGCCCAGCCGATCCGCAAATCCTTCATCGACATGCAGCGGGCCACCGCCGGCCTGTTCGGCAAGAAACGCAAGCGGGTGGTCAGGGTGCGGGCCTCAATCTCCTGCGCGGCGCTAGTCATCGCGCCCCAGCTTGGCCGCTTTCAGGCGGCGCACCCGGATATTTTGGTGCAACTGACCACGTCGGTCTGGGCCAACCGGTTTGACGAAGAAGGCCTGGACATCGACATCCGCTATGGCGGCGACTGGCAGGAGAGCGAGGTCCTGCATCTGGGCCACGAGAACGCGGTGCCTGTGTGCAGCCCCGGATACCTGCACGATCTGGGCGGCAGCCCATCGATCCATGATCTGGCCGGATCCGACGTGGTGCAGATTTTCGGCTCGGAAACCGACTGGGGCCGCCTGTCAGAGCTGCATAGGCTGAACCTGCAAACGCCCGCGGACTGGCTCAAGGCGGATTCATCCTTGCTGGCGCTGCAAACCGTGGCGGCAGGCCACGGGGTGACGATGGTGCTGGAAAGCTTTGCCCGGCAATACATTGAGCAGGGGCTGGTGGTGGTTCCGACGGCCTACAAGCTGCCGAAACGGCGCTCGCATTACATCGTGATCAACGACAGGGCGGGCCAGCGGGAGGAGGTCAAATCCTTCTGCAATTGGCTCATGGCGCTTTACCAGGCGCTAACCTAAGGCGGTTTTCCCTGCCCGGACTCGCTGCGGCCAAGGCGGAGCCCCTACCCTCGCAGCGCGTCCAACGCTGCGGCCATTGCACTCCACAGTTCCTCAGCCGGTTCGATGCCAACGGAGATGCGGATAAACCCCGGCGCCACCGCGTCGCCCCAGCGGGCGCGGCGCTCCGCCGAGGTGTGGATACCGCCGAAAGACGTCGCAGAGCGGATCAGCGGGCAGGTGTTGATGAAGGAATCGGCCTGTTCCGCACTGTCCAGCGTGATCGAGATCAGGAAACCGAACCGGGACATCTGCTGTTTCGCCAGCTCAAACGAGGGGTCGGATTTCAGCCCCGGAAAGCGGATCGCCTGCACCAGCGGATGCGCTGCCAGCCGTTCGGCCAGCACCTCAGCGGTGCTGCACATGCGGTCAAAACGCACGTCCAATGTTTCCAGCCCACGGTGCGCGAGCCAAGCCTCCTGCGGGCCGGGGATGCCGCCGCCGAACTGGCGCCATTCGCGCGCGGCCTGCAGCACATCCGAATTGCGGGTCGCCAGATGCCCCATCAGCACGTCGGAATGGCCGCCCGGCGCCTTGGTGTCAGAGGCCACCACGACATCGGCACCCAGCTCCAGCGGGCGCTGGCCCAGCGGGGTCATGGTGGTGTTGTCGACAATCAGCAGCCCGCCAGCGGCGTGAACCGCCTCAGCAATGGCGCGGAGGTCGCACAGGTCCAGGCCGGGGTTGGACGGGGTTTCCGCAAAAACAACGTTAAAACCCTCAAATCCGCCTTCGGCAAAGCGGCTGGTTGGGCGCTGCTCGACCTGCACGCCGAGGTTCTGCAGGAACCGTTCGCTGAGGCGGCGGGTCACGTAGTAACCATCCGAGGGGATCAGGATGCGGGAACCTGCCTTGACCGTGGCAAACAACGACGCCGAGATCGCCGCCATGCCGGAGGGGTAAGCCAGCACCGGCGCATCCTCGAGGTAGCCTAGCACGTGCTCCAGATGCTCCCAGGTGGCGTTGTCGGCGCGGCCATAGCTGGGTCCGCCGCTCCAGTCGCCCGGCAGGTGGTACATCGAGCTGTGGGTCAGCGGCAGCGCCACCGGGTCGCCCTCGGACAGCGTGTTGCCGCGCAGGTGCAGCATGGCTCCGGCCTTGGGTGCGGTTGGTTTGTCCATGGGGCGCCTTTCCTGAAACTGGGGGTTTCAGGATTGATAACCGGCTCAGAAAGAAAAGAAAATCGGGAGCAACAGGTTTAGAGCGTTTCGAAACCGAACGCTGAGGGCAGCACCCGTCCGCGGGCGGAAGCGAAGCGCCCGCCCATGGGGGCGGACGGGCGCTGCCCGGCGTTGCCGCCGGGCGGTACAGTATAGAGAGTATTTACCCCATCCAGCGGCGCACCGGCGCGGCGGATTCTTCCAGCGCCTGGCAGACCACGTCGATCAGGGTCGGGCCGTCATGGGCAAAGGCTTCCTTGATCGCCTGGTCCAGGTCCTCAGGCCGCTCTACCCGCCAGGTCTTGACCCCAAAGGCCTCGGCCACCGCCGCGTGGTTGGTGCGGTTGAAGTCCACATTATAGTAGCGCTTATCGCAGTCATCCCGCTGGCTCGCCTTGATCCAGCCGAAGTTCGCGTTGGAGAACACCACATAGGTGATCGGCGCGTTGCAGCGCACCACGGTCTCCAGCTCGCCGCAGGTGAAGTTGAAGGAGCCGTCGCCCATCATCCCCACCACCTTGCTGGACGGACGCCCGAACCAGGCGCCAAGTGCTGCCGACAGCGCATACCCCAGCGCCCCATGGGCGCGGTTGGTAATGTACTGGCGGCCCGGGTGCTTCTGCTGCGAATAGGCGTTGTAATAGGGGCAGCTGGTACCGGGATCGGAAACCACGATGGCGTCGTCGGGCAGGTTCCGGTTCAGCGCGTGGATGATCTGCTCCGGCAGGACCTGATCTGTCTTGCTGTTTGCCAGTTCCTCGAACTTGGCGAACTTGCGCTGCTTGATATCGGCCACTTTGGCGGCACCGCCGAAGGACGGCAGATCACCCTCGCGGCTGTCCAGATAGGCGTTCACCGCCTGCAGCGCCAGTTTCAGGTCAGCCACCACGCCGACCTCGGTCGGGTAGTTGGCGCCGATCACCATCGGGTCGTTGTCGAAATGCACGATCCGCTGGCCAGGCTTCGGCGCTTCCCAGCGCGAGGTGGTTGTGGACCCGGCGCGGCAGCCCATGAAGACGACCAGATCGGCACCCTCCATCATTTCCCAGGTCTCATCGGTGCCGCCGTTGGAGCCCACCACGCCCAGCGACTGCGGGTGGGTGTCGGCCAGCGATCCTTTGCCGGAGATCGAGGTGCCCACGGCAAGGTCCAGGCGGGAGGCGAGCTTGCCCAGCTCCTCCATAGCGCCGGAGATCACCACACCGCCGCCGCAGACGATCAGCGGTGATTTGGCCGTAAGGATGGCCTCGACCGCGGCCTCCGCCGCGCCGGGTTCGGGCGCCGCACGGTAAGCAGGGTAGCTCTGATGCTTGGAGTCGCCCCAGATGTCATCCGCCGGCACATCGTCATACTGGATGTCATAAGGCAGCCCCAGATGCGCGGAGCCGGAGCGGCCGGTGGTCATTGCCCGGAACGCCTGGCGCACCATTCGCGGGATGTGATCAGCGCGCTTGATCACCGTGTTGAACTTGGTCAGCGGCCCCATCAGGACCTCCTGATTGACCTCGGTCAGCGGGTATTTCCCATAGGACCCCACGGAAATGTCGGTGGTGATCGACAGCACCGCATAGGAGCTTTCGTTGGCTTCAATGAGGCCCGGCAGGATGTAGGTGGCGCCGCCGCCGGACGGCCCCTCGCACACCCCCACCCGGCCGGTCACGCGGGAGAATCCATCGGCCATATAGGCCGCGCTGCGCTCGTCGCGGGTCAGGATGTGGGTGATGCCATGCTCCAGCCGGTTCATCGCATCATAAAAGGGCAGCGTGGTGTCGCCGCAGAGACCGAAGATATGGGTGACGCCGTGCGCCTCCAAGGAGCGCACCATCGCCTCAGCGCCGTTCATCGTGTTTTTCATGGGTGCCCCCTGAAGCCGTCGTGAAACCTCTCCCGGAAGACGTCCGGGATTCGTGCTCCAAACTGTATACAATTCTGTAGATGGAAGTGAAGACCGAATTTCAGTTTTCTGAAAAGACCCGCCCAAAGCCCTTCTACCTTGCAGATTTCGTGAGGATTTCAGTCACATACTTTCGCCAGGCCTCGGCAAAACTGGCGGCCAGCTGCGACAGCGGCCKCTCGCTGGGGGTGAGGATCGAATAGCCAAAAGGGATCTGCGGCTCAAACGGCAGGAACCGGATTCGCTCTTCGCCCGCGTTGCTGCGGCGATAGCTTTCGGCGCTGAGCACATCAACCACAGCACAGGCCTGGCCCGCGGCGATGAAGTGGAACAGCGGCAGAAAGTACTGCGCGTCATAGCGCAGGTTGAACTCGGCGCCCGCGGCCAGAAACACCTGCGAGGTGGCCTGATAGGTATTGTGATCCGGCTGCAGCGCGCCCATCGGCAGGCCGTTCAGATCGGCCGCCGTGATCACCTCACGCTCCGCCAGCGGGTGGTTGGCCGGCACGGCGCAGAGGCAATTGCTGGGCAGCTCCTCCGCCGTATACAACTTGCGGTCGCCGCGGAACCGGGTCATGTCGCAGAAGCCGATGTCGAAACTGTTGGCCGCCACCAGACTGCGCACCTGCGGCGACGACCGGGTGGCCAGCGTCACCCGCAGCTCGGGCTTGCCGGCCACGAAACGGCTGATGAACTCCGGCAGCAGAAAGGTCGATGGCCCCGGCATCGCTACGATGCGGATCGAGCCCTGCACCCGGTCGCGCATATTGGCCAGGTTCTGCTGCGCGGTCTCCATCCGCGACAGGATCTCGGTCGCCTCCTCCATCAGATACTGCGCTTCGGGCACCGGTACCAGGCGGCGGCCCTCGCGCAGGAACAGCGGCAGGCCCAGCTCTTCCTCCAGCGTCTTGATGGCGGCGCTGATGGCGGGCTGGGTGCGGTGCAGGTTTCGCGCCGCCTGGCTGACCGATCCGGTCTTCATGACCTCGTGAAAGACCGCAAGCTGGTGAGAGTTCATCAAAGGCCCCCTGGCGCAAGGAAACATAAATCTGATCTATATATACAGTACAATTTTAAATTTGTACTTATGCTTTTCCTTTATCATGATGCAAAAATCGGAGGAGAGAGCTGCCGGGCGAGGCCGCAGCCAAAACCAAGGGAAAAGACAATGGGAATTTTCAAGAAACTGACCGGGGCCGCGCTGGCCTGCACCATGCTGACCGGCGCCGCGGCGGCGCAGGACATGACCTTTTTCCGCATCGGAACCGGCGGTGCGGGCGGCACCTATTTCCCGATCGGCGGCATCATCGCCAATGCGATTTCCAACCCGCCGGGCTCGCGCTCCTGTGACGAGGGCGGCAACTGCGGCGTGCCGGGCCTGGTGGCGATGGCCCAGTCGACCAACGCATCGGCGCATAACGTGAACGCGATCCAGGCAGGCCAGATGGAAGCGGGCCTGTCCGGCGCCGCAACCCTGCATTTCGCCTATCACGGCAAGGGCAAGTTCGAGGGCAACGCCAAGCCCGACCTGCGGGTGATTGCCAACTTGTTCCCGGAAGACCTGCACCTGGTGCTGCCCGAGGGCCACAAGCTGGAGAGCCTTGCGGACCTCAAAGGCAAGCGCGTCGGCATCGCCCAGGCCGGTTCCGGCACCCAGATCGCGGTGGAGCTGATCCTGGGCGACCACGGCGTCAACCGCGGCAACATCGACGAGGCTGAACTGAACAACGCACAGTCCGCCGAGCGCATCGCCGACGGCCAGCTGGACGCCTATTTCTATGCCGCGGGCACGCCCGTCGCGGCGATGATCCAGCTCGACAACACCAAGGGCATGGAGCTGCACAACTGGTCGGCGGAAGAGGTTAAGATGGCCAACACCACCGTGCCCTACTACATCCCCTCGACCATTCCGGCAGGCACCTACCCGGGTGTGGACTATGACGTGAACACCGTGGCGGTCTCCGGCATGCTGGTCACCAACGCCAACATGGACGAAGAGCTGATCTATCAGATCACCAAGGCAATGTGGTCCGATACAGCCCGCAAGCTCTTGGACAACGGCCACCCCAAGGGCAAGGCGATCACCCTGGAAACTGCGCTGGACGGCGTCGAGGGCATCGGTGTGCCGCTGCATCCGGGGGCTGAACGTTTCTACCGCGAAATCGGCATGCTCAAGTAAACCTCCCCTGAACTGCGGCAGCAGGGTGCGCTTTGCTGCCGTTTTTGTTTCCCGGCGCCCCTGTCCGCAATGCGGGTGAATGGCGCGCGCCGGCACGGCCCCCGGACTGGAGACCCCGATGTCCATGGACACCCATCTCGACAACAAGGCGCTAGAGGAGCTGGAGAAGCAGTATGACTCTGCTCTGAACACGCGCGACAACGGACCCAGGCTGACTGGCGTCATCTATTGGGCCAGTATCGCCTTTGCCCTCTACCACCTGTGGACGGCTGGTTTCGGCACCCCGGTGGACCATGTGCATATGGGTATTCACCTTGCGGGCCTGTTCCTGTTCATCTTTGTGGGCTTTCCGCTGATCAAATCAGCCCGCAGCCTGGAATGGCGCGGCCCCAATCCGCTGCGCCCCGGAAACGTCCCGCTCTATGACTGGGCGCTCACTGGTCTCAGCATGGCGGCGGCGCTGTTCCTATGGGTCAGCTGGCGCGGCTTTGACATGTTCGGCTTTGACATCGCCGAACAGGCGCTGCGGCAGGGTAATCCTTCCAGCTTGGACGTGTTCTTCGGTTCGGTTCTGATCCTGACGGTTCTGGAGATTGCGCGGCGCACCATCGGCTTTGTGCTGCCGCTGATCATCCTTGTGTTCATGATCTATGCGCTGTTCGGCCCCTACATGCCCGCGCAAATCCTCAAGCATCCGGGCGTCAACTGGCAGCAGTTCGTCAACAACATGTACTTCCCGTCCGAGGGCATCTTTGGCGTGACGCTGTGGGTGGTTTCCACCGTTGTGTTCCACTTTGTGCTGTTCGGCGTGGTGGCGCAGCGGATGGGGCTGGGGCAGTTCTTTGTCGATAACGCCATGCTGCTGGCAGGCCGTTATACCGGCGGTCCGGCCAAGGTGTCGGTGGTCTCATCCGCTTTCTTCGGCACGATTTCCGGCTCGTCGATTGCGAACACGGTTTCTACCGGCTCGCTCACGATCCCCAACATGAAGAAACTGGGCTACCCCGGTCATTTCGCAGGCGGGGTTGAGGCAGCGGCCTCGGCCGGCGGGCAGATAACTCCGCCGATCATGGGGGCGGCCTCCTTCCTGATGGCCGAGTATCTGGAAGTGCCTTATACCACCATCGTGATTGCCGCGATCGTGCCGGCGCTGATGCATTATATCGGGGTGATCTCGATTGTGCATTTCACCGCCAAGAAACTGGGCCTGACCGCCTATCCCAAGGACCAGCTGCCCAAGTTCCTGCAGGTCTGGAAGGACGGCTGGTACACGATCATTCCGCTGATCGCGCTCCTCTTGGTGCTGTTCTCCGGGTACTCGCCCAACATGGCTGCCTTTATCGGTCTCAGCCTGTGTATCGTTGTCGGCTTCTGCGCCTTTGACAAACCGGCCACACTGCTGATTCCCTTTGCCCTGCTCGGCTTTATCTTGTGGAAGGCCTCGCCCTACTCCGGCGAGGGGTACACTCCGGTGATGGCCGGGATGCTGGCGGCGCTGACCATCATCGGATGCCTGCACCGCAATGAGCGGCAGAACTTCCGCGACCTGTTCGACAGCTTCCACGTCGGTGTGCAATACGCGCTGGCCGTGGGCGCAGCTTCGGCCGCGGTGGGCATCGTGGTCGGTGTGATCAACACCACCGGCGTCGGCTTCCGTCTTGGCTTCATGGTCACCGGCGGTGCGGCGGATATGGCGGCAGCGATTGCACCCTTCCTGGACTGGACCTCCATCGAGGCGTTCAGCCAGCCGTCGATCCAGCAATTCCTGTCGCTGGTGCTGATCGCCATGGCCTGCATCCTGATGGGCGCCGGCCTGCCCACCACTGCGCTCTACATCATGCTGGTGGCGGTTGCGACGCCTGCCCTCAGCCAGCTCGGCGTGCCGCCGCTCGCCACCCATATGTTCGTGCTCTACTACGGTGTGATTTCCGAGATCACCCCGCCGGTCTGCGCCTCGGCCTATGCGGCGGCAGGGATTGCGGGCTCCAACCCGTTCCGCACAGGTCTCAATGCCTTCACCCTGGGGCTGGGCAAGCTGATGGTGCCGATGGTGTTTGTCTACGCGCCGACCATGCTGATCGTGCTGCCGGAGCATTTCACGCTGCTCAGCTTCACTCAGGTCACCCTGACCTGCGCGGCTGGCGTCTTTGCCATCGCGACGGCTGTCTCGGCCTACTTCCTGGCCCCGCTCAGCGGCATCTGGCGGCTGCTGATGGCCATCGGCGGGCTGCTGCTGGTGGCGCCCTCCGGCGGCTCCGACATCGCGGCACTTGTGGTGATGGCACCGGTGCTGGTGCAGCAACTGGGCCAGCAGCGCAAACTTCCGGCCGGGGCCGCGCAATGAGCGGCCCCGCCTCCCCCGATGTCACGGTCCTGGGGGCCGGGATCGTCGGCATCTGCTCGGCCCTCTCCCTGGCCGAGCGGGGCCTTCGGGTCCGGCTTATCGACCGGGATGCGCCAGGCCAGGCGACGTCTTACGGCAATGCTGGCATCATCTCCCCCTGGTCGGTGGTGCCGCAATCCATGCCAGGACTGTGGAAGAAGGTGCCGGGCTGGCTGCTGGATCCGCTGGGGCCGGTGACGGTCAAACCTGCCTACCTGCCCAAAGTCGCCCCTTGGGGTCTGCGGTTCCTGTCGGAAGGGCGCGCGGGGCGGATCCGGCAGATCTCCGACGCGATGGACACGCTAAACCGCAACTGCGTGGAGCTGTACCGCCAGCACCTAGCGGGCACCGGGCATGAGGATCTGGTGCAGGACAGCTATTACGTCCATGCCTTCCGCAACGCGGATGCCGCTGATCTGAACTCGGTGGATTACCGGATGCGCGGCGAACGCGGCGCTGACATGGAACGTGTTGGCGCGACAGAGCTGCGCGATCTGGAACCGGCGCTGACGCCGGATTTCCAGGCCGCGATCCTGATCAAGGGCCAGGCCCGGGCGACCTCCCCGGGCCGGATCGGCACCGTTCTGGCGGAGAAGTTCCAGGCGATGGGCGGCGAGATCCTGACCCGGACGGTGCGGGGCATTCTGCCATCGGAGACCAGCGGCTGGACCTATACCACCGAGGCCGGCCGGGAATGGACGCCCAAGCTGGTTCTGGCGATGGGAGTCTGGTCCGGCGAGCTGCTGAAGCCGCTGGGCATCAGTATCCCGATGGAATCCGAACGCGGCTACCACGTGTCGTTTCGAAACCCTGGCGTCGCGCTCAACAACTCGATCATGGATATGGACATGAAATTCGTGGCCTCCTCGATGGAGGAAGGGCTGCGGGTGGCGGGAACCGCCGAGTTTGCGGGCCTCGATCAGCCGGTGAACCGCAAACGCCTCGACGGTCTGGTGAAACTGGCCAAGGCGCTGCTGCCGGACCTGCGGGCAGACGACTTGGACACCTGGTCCGGCCAGCGCCCCAGCCTGCCCGACAGCCTGCCCTGCATTGGCGAGGTCGAGGGCTTCCCGGATCTGATCGCCGCCTTCGGCCACAGCCATTACGGGCTGATGATGGCCCCGAAAACCGGGCGGCTGGTGGCGGATATCGTCAGCAAAACTCCTCTGAACGAAGACCTCTCGCCGTTCCGGGCGCGGCGTTACGAAAGGATCAAGGCATGACCATCCACCCCGGCGGGCAGAATATCTGCGGCGTCTCCATCGGCGTGCTGGCGCTGGAAAGCTATTTCCCCAAGCCGCCCGGCCATATCAAGAACCCCTCCAGCCTGCAGTTCACCACGCTCTATGAAATGGTGGACGGGATCACCGTGCCGAAACTGCTGGCGAACCCCACCGGCGAGATGAAGGACCGGCTGATCAACGCTGCCAAAAGGCTGGAGGCCAAGGGGGTGCGGGCGATCACCGGCTCCTGCGGGTTTCTGGCGATTTTCCAGAAGGAGATCGCGGCGGCGGTGAATGTGCCGGTGTTTGTCTCCTCGCTGATCCAGGTGCCGCTGGCGCATCAGATGACCGGGCGCACGGTGGGGGTGATCACCGCCTCCGCCGGCAGCCTGACCGATGCGCATCTGCAAGGTGTTGGCGCGGAGAACACACCCATCGTGGTGCAGGGGCTGGACGATGCAGAGGAGTTCTCCACCGTCATCCTGCGCAACGAGCGCACGGCGATGGATCTGGCCAAGGTGGAGGCCGAGCTTCTGTCCGCCGCCAAGGGCATGATTGCCCGCAACCCGGAGATAGGCCCAATCGTTCTGGAATGCACCGACCTGCCGCCCTATGCCCATGCCCTTCAGGCAGAGCTGAACCGGCCGGTGTTCGACATCATCACGCTGTCGGAGATGGTGCATAGGGCCGCGCTGCGGGTGCCGTTTTCAGGGTTTATCACCTGAAGCGGTGAGGGCAGCGCCCGTCCGAGGGCGGACGGGCGCTGCCCGGCGTCCCGCCGGGCGATTCCCTACAGAGATTTCCGCCCCTCAGCCCCGGATTTTTTTGTATCTCCCTGCCGGGCAATCCCCCTACTGTGACGGCAAATCAAACGCCTTCCGGTTGGACTTGCCATGCCCCAGATCACTGACGCCCTCCTTGACCAGATCCGCGCCCGCTTTGCCCAGGTGGACGAATGCCCCCAGCAGGGGCCACGCGTGTTTTTTGAGAACGCCGGCGGCGCTCTGACGCTGAACGCGGTGGCAGAGACCTCCGCCCGCTATGCAGCGATCCCCGACAACCAGGGCCGCGACAACCCCGGCAGCCATGAGCTGGTGCGGGTGATCACCAAGGCCAAGGATGACATGCGCATCATGATGAACGCGCCCGGCGGCCAGTTCTTTGCCGGCGAAAGCGGCACCGAGCTCTTGTTCCGCCTGATCATGAACGCCTGCCTCGGCACCGCTGAGGGCGGCACCGTGCTGGGCTCGACGCTGGAGCACCCGGCCACCCGCTCCGCCTGCGCCCGCTGGGCCGGGGTGGCAAGTCAGAAACACGTGCTGATCCCGCATGACGACGCCAGCGGCACAATCACCGCTGAGGCTTACGCCAAGGCAGTCACGCCGGATACGGTGGTGGCCACAGTCGTCCATACCTCGCCGGTCACCGGCATGGGTGTGGACGTCGCCGCCTGCGCTGCCGCCATCCGCGAGGTCGCGCCGGAGTGCTTCATCATCGTGGACGGCATCCAGCACGCCGCCCACGGCCGTATCGACCTGACCGCCTACGGCGTCGATGGCTATGTGATCTCGCCTTACAAGATGTTCTCGCGTCACGGCTATGGTCTCGCCTGGATTTCGGACCGGCTGACTGCCCTGCCGCATAATGCGCTGATCGACGGGCCTGCGGAAAACTGGGAAATGGGCACCCGCGACACCGGCAGCTATGCCACCCTGTCCGATGTTGCAGATTACCTCGAATGGCTCGGCGGAGAGGTGAGCGATGCCACGGACCGGCGCGCAAAATTTGTGGCGGCGGGCGAGGCTATCCACACCCACGAGAAAGCCTTGACCGATGCGATGATCCGCGGTACCGGCAACCTGCCCGGCCTGGCAGAGATGGAGGGTGTCACCATTCTGGGCGGCGCCGACAACCCCGCGCGCGAGGGGCTGGTGTCGCTGGCCGTGGCCGGCGTGTCTTCGGTGGATGTGGTCAAACGCCTGAACGAGCAGGGTATCCGCACCCATCTGCGCAAGGCGGACCATTACTCCGGCAATATCCTGACGCCGCTTGGCATGGACAGCTGTGTCCGCGTTTCCATGTGCCACTACAACAGCGTCGGCGAAGTGGCGAAGTTCCTCGGCGTGATGAAAGAGATCACGGGTTAAGGTCGCTCAATCTGGTAGCAAGTCAGTGCTGAGGGCAGCGACCGGCCCGACGGGGTGGAAGCGAAGCGCCCGCCCCGTGGGGGGCGGGCCGGGCGCTGCCCGGCCTGTCGGCCGGGCGGTACCATTAGAAGCAGGGTGTTCCGTCCGCCTGCCAATGACCCAACAAATCCGTGGCCTTTGGGTTTGAATTCTTCACGGGTCATCCCCTGCCTCCGCCGCTAGGGTCGCCGGGAAGGACACAGCGGCCCGCCCCGGCCTGCAGGGCGCGCTGTTTCAGGCACGCAGGCAAGGGAACATGACGCATGAAAACCCATGCACAGGCAGTTGTCATCGGCGGCGGACTGGTCGGCTGCTCGATCCTCTACCACCTGGCGAAACTCGGCTGGACAGACGTGGTTCTGCTGGAACGCGATGAGCTGACCGCGGGCTCCACCTGGCACGCGGCGGCCAACATTCACGGGTTGCACGACAACAACAACGTGACCCGCATCCAGCACTACACGATGAACCTCTATAAGGAGCTAGAGAAGGAAACCGGCCAGGGCTGCGGCGTGTTCCAGCCCGGTTCCCTGTACCTTGCCAAGACCGAGGAACGCGAGCACCAGCTGCGCCTGCAGGAGGCCAAGGCGAAATACTACGGCCTGAACTTCTTTGAGGTCAGCCGCGAGCAGGCCAAGGAACTGCACCCGCTGGCCCAATTCGACGACATCCGCTGCATCATGTTCGAACCCGATGGCGGCAACGTCGACCCCTCCGGCGTGACCATGGCCTATGCCGCCGGCGCCCGCGCCATGGGCGCGCAGATCGAACGCTTCTGTCCGGTGATCGGCACCGAACAGCAGCCCGACGGCAGCTGGATCGTGAAGACCGAAAAGGGCGACATCCACACCCAGTGGGTGGTCAACGCAGGCGGCCTCTGGGGCCGCGAAGTGGCGGCGATGGCGGGCCTCACCCTGCCGCTGCAGCCGACCGAGCACCAGTATTTCGTCACCGAAACCATCGACGAGGTTGCTAACCTTGGCCGCCGCCTGCCCTCGATCGCGGACCGCGACGGCGAATATTACTTCCGCCAGGAGGGCAACGGCTTCCTGATCGGCGCCTACGAGAAAGACATGCGGTTCTGGGCCGAAGAAGGCACGCCCTGGGATTTTGCCCATGAGCTGTTCCCCGACGATCTGGACCGGATCATGGAAAACGTGATCCGCGCAACCGAACGTGTTCCTTGCGCCGAGACCGCAGGCGTCAAACGCGTCATCAACGGCCCGATGATCTGGTCGCCGGATTCCAACGCCATCTGGGGCCCGGTGCCGGAGCTGAAAAACTATTTCTGCTGCACCGGCATCATTCCCGGCTTCTCCCAGTCCGGCGGCCTCGGCCTGCTGGCGGCGCAGTGGATGATCGAGGGCGAGCCGCAATACGACATGTTCGCCTGGGATCTCGCGCGCTTCGGCGACTGGGCCGACAAGAAATTCACCAAGGCCCGCGTCGAGGACCAGTACGCCCACCGCTTTGCCATCCACTTCCCGAACGAGGAACGCAGCGCCGGCCGCCCGGCCCGTGTGCGCCCGGCATATGAGCTGCAAAAGGAAATGGGCTGCGTCTTTGGCCTCAACTGCGGCTGGGAGCATCCCCTGTGGTTCTCCGGCACTCCCGGCACCCAGGACACCAACAGCTTCACCCGCCAGAACTGGTGGGAGCCGGTGGGCCGCGAGGTCAACATGCTGCGCGAGAACGTCGGCGTGATCGACATCTCCAACTTCGCCAACTACGTGATCAAGGGTCCGGGCGCGTTTGAGTGGCTGGACAAGCTGGTCGCCAATAAGGTGCCAACCGAGGTGGGACGCTCCTGCCTGACCCCCCTGATTTCCGTACGCGGCGGCGTGGCTGGTGACTTCACCATCACCAAGGTGGCGGATGATGAATACATGATGGTCGGCTCCGGCATGGCGGAACGCTATCACCAGCGGTTCTTCAACATGGTGGAACTGCCGGAAGGCACCACCTTTGAGGTCGCCACCAACCGCATCGCGGGCTTCAACGTCGCAGGCCCGAAATCGCGCGACATGCTGCAGCGGATGACCAATGCGGATCTGTCGAACGAGAACTTCCGCTTCATGCGCTCGCGCACCATCGAGGTGGCAGGCGTGGAATGCCTGGCGATCCGCGTCTCCTTCACCGGCGATCTGGGCTGGGAACTGCACTGCGCTGAAGGTGATCAGGTCAAGCTGTACTCCGCCCTGCTGGCAGCGGCCGCAGAGTTCGGCGGCGGCCCCGTTGGCGGCCGTGCGCTTGGCTCCCTGCGGATCGAGAAAGGCTATGGCTCCTGGGGCCGCGAATACAGCCAGGAATACTGGCCGCAAGAGGTTGGCCTCGCCGGTCTCATCAAGCTGGACAAGGACTTCCTCAACAAGGACGCCTATCTCAAGATCAAGGACAACGCCCCGCGCGAAGTTCTGTCAGCCTTCGAGATCGACGCGGTGAACGATGCCGATGCCTCGGGCGGCGAGCCGGTCTTCACGCCCGAAGGCAAACCTGTGGGCCGTGTCACCTCGGGCGCCTATGGCTACTCAGTCGGCAAATCGCTGGCGCTGGGATATGCCAACCCCGAGGTTGCCAAGCCGGGGGATGAGGTCGAGGTCTATATCCTCGGCAAACCGCACAAGGCGCGGATCCTGGAAGCCGCGGCCTTCGATCCTTCGGGTGCACGGCTGCGGGCCTGATCAAAGGACAAGGGCCGCCCTTCGGGGCGGCCTTTTTTACAGCGGCTGCATCCCCGCGGTCAGCCAGTTTGCAAAGGCCGCCTCATCCACATCCCCCGTGGCCAGATCCTCCATCATCCGCACGCCTTCAATCGGGTCCGGGCGGAACTGATAGCCGTTCAGACGCAGGAAGGTCACGGCAGTCACAAAGGCCGTGCGCTTGTTGCCGTCAACAAAAGCATGCGCCTTGGCAATGCCGAAAGCGTAGGCGGCGGCGACCTCTGCCACGCCGGCATCGGAATAGGCGGCCAGGTTCATCGCGCGGGCGCAGCCCATTTCCAGCAAAGCCTTGTCGCGCATCCCCGCTGCACCGCCATGGCGCGAAATCTGCCGATCATGGAAAATGGTCACCGCCGCCAGCGGCACCCAGGTGTATGTGCTCACGCCAGCGCCTGCAGCAGGTCGCGGTTCTCATCCATCACCACCTCAGCTGCGGCCAGCGCCTCGGCCACCGAGGGGTCATGCGCCATCACCTTGAGGCTGCCGTCATCGCCGCGCACCACAAACAGCGTGTCGCCTTCCTTGGCGTCCAGCATCGTCAGCATCTCCGTCGTCAGCGTGATGACGGCGGAGTTTCCGACTTTCCTGATCTTGGTCTCAATCATTGGCAGGCCTCGCGTATATATACCCGTATATACGCGAAGAGCCGCAAGAATTCAATGCTGCCGCAGTCCCCAAGGTCCGGCTACGGCTGCATCACTTCCGCGGCCTTCAACAGCCAGCTCTTKAAATGCTTGACCGAGGGCGTCGCCGCCTTGTCCTTGAAGGTGGCGAAGTAGGTCCAGGGGCAATCCAGATCGAAATCGAAAGGCTCCACCAGCCGCCCGTCTGCTACATGGGAACGGACTAGTGTTTTCGGCAGCACTGCGCAGCCCAGCCCGTTTGCAGCAAACTCCAGCCCCATGTTGGAAGAATTGGTCTGCAAGCCCCCCTTCAGCTCGATGCCGGTCAGCCCGTAATGCTTGGCTATCTTCTCCCAGTATATCGGCCGTCCCAGGATGTGGATCAGCTTCGCCTGCACCAGCTGTTCCGGCCGGGTCAGCACCTCGCCCGCGACCTGGAAGTCTGGCGCACAGACCAGCGCCAGCTTCTCGTCCCACAGCTTGACCGCCGGTCCCATCACGTCATCGACATGGTTGATGGTGATGGAAATGTCCGAAACATTGGTCTCCACATCCACCCAGATGGTGCTGTGGATAGTCAGATCGATATCCGGATGCGCCGCGGAAAACCCCTCGATCACCTTCAACAGCCAGCGTTCCGCCAGGCTGACCGGGCAGGAGATCACTACCTCCCGCTTGTGGCTTTGCGAGATCAAGAGCTGGGTGGCTGAATCAATCTCCTGCAGCGCATGACGGACCGAGGGCAGATAGGCCTCGCCCACATCGGTCAGCGACAGCGACCGCGGATGGCGCACGAACAGCGGGCGGCCGATAAACTCCTCCAGGCTGCGGACGTGGTTGGACACCGCCGACTGGGTGCAGTTCAGCTCGTCCGCTGCCGAGGTAAAGCTGAGATAGCGCGCGGCGGCCTCAAAAGAACGCAGGAAGGTCAGGTGGGGGAGATTCTTCATCAATCAATCCGCTGGCGGTTTCGGGCCATGTTCACATGCTTTGGAATGCGCCGCAATTCCCAAGGGTTAGCGCCCCGAAGTGGTCGGAAACCGACGTCTAGCACGCAATTCGCGAAATAAAGGGGGCCTATGACCCCGGTTTAATTGCGGGTCACCCGGCACCAATGCCCCTAGCCTTTGGTCAATGACCTCAGATGGACCGCCTGACATGACAGCCACATTCAACCGCGTCGCTGACTTCACCTTCGGACTGCACCCCGAAGACCTGCCGGAAACCACCCGCGAGGCCGCGGCGCTGATGTTCCTGGACACGCTGGGCATCACTATCGGCGCCACCCCGATGGAGGCCGGGCGCATCGCCCGCGATACCGCCGTGGCGCTTTATGGCTGCGGCGAGGAGGGTTTGGCCGCGCGCATGATGTTCGACGGCCGCCGGGTCAGCGTCGCGGGCGCCGCCTATGCCGCCGCCACCGCCACGGACAATCTTGACGGCCACGACGGCTACTACCCGACCAAAGGCCACATCGGCGTGGTGGTGATCCCTGCGATTGCGGCCTTGGCGGAAACGGTGCCGGATTTCTCAGGGCCCGAGGCGCTGGCCATCACCACCCTGGGCTATGAGCTGGCAGGCCGCGCGGCGCTGTCGCTGCATGCAACCGTCAGCGACTACCACACTTCGGGCGCCTGGAACGCGCTGGGGGTGGCAGCCATGGCGGCCCGCATGCGCGGCCTCAGCCGTGACCAGCTGCGTCAGGCGCTGGGAATCGCCGAATTCCACGGCCCCCGCAGCCAGATGATGCGCGAGATCGCCAACCCCTCGATGCTGCATGACGGCTCCGGCTGGGGCGCGATGGTCGGCATGTCTTCGGCCATCCTGGCGGAAAAGGGCTTCACCGGCGCCCCCGCCATCACTATCGAGGAAGACCGGGTGGCAGAACACTGGGAGGACCTCGGCAGTTTCTGGCAGATGGAGCACCAGTACGTGAAGCCATACCCGATCTGCCGCTGGGCCCATGCCCCGATCGACGCCGTGCGCCAGGTGATGCTGGAACACGGGCTGAGCCACGAGCAGATCGCCAAGATCCACATCAACACCTTCCACGAAAGCGCCTGTCTCTATCCGGGCATCCCCTACACCACCAGCCAGGCGCAGTATTCGTTGGGCTTTGCTGTTGCCATCCAGGCCGCATACGGGCGGATCGGGGTCGAACACATCTCCGGTCCGGGCCTGGCGGACCCGCTGGTGGCCTCGATCCATGACCGCATCACCGTGGCAGAGGCCGCGCGCCATTCGGCCCGCTTCCCGGCCTGCCGGGTGGCCGATGTGGTGGTCACGCTGACCGACGGGCGCGTGTTTGAGACCGGCGACGTCCACGCCCGCGGAGGCCCCGAAGCGCCGTTTTCGCAGGACGACATCGTGCGGAAGTTCATGGAATTCGCCGCGCCTTCCTTGGGCGAGACCCGCGCAGCTGAAATCCGCGACGCGGTGCTGGGCTTTACCAGTAACGGCAGCAAATTCTCCGATCTTGGCCGTCTCATCTATGACGCGCCCGAAAACTAAGCCACCAACCTGACCAGAAAGACAGACACATGGCACGCGACAGACGCGGCGGCGGGCGCCGCGGAAAATCCTCCCGCTCCGGCGGCAGTATCGACCAGCTCCCCTGGCAACAGGTGAAAAACACCTATCCGGCGTTTGAGCTCTTGAACCCCGAGCAGATGGACCAGCTGCACGCCACCTCGATGCGGATCCTGTCGGAGGCCGGCATCCGAGTGATGGGCGAGAACGTGATGTGCATATTCGAGGCCGCCGGCGCCATCGTCGACCGGGATACCAAGACCATCCGCATCGACGAAAGCTTCGTCGCTGCGGCGCTGGAAACGGTGCCGTCAGAATTCACCCTGACCGCCCGCAACCGCGCCAAGCGGATCACCCTGGGCGGCAACAACGTGACCTTCGGCCTGGTGGCCGGCCCGCCCAACGTGCACGACTGCATCAACGGGCGGCGGCAGGGCAACCTGACCGACTACCAGAACTTCATCAAGCTGGCGCATCACTTCAACGCCATCCACCTGATCGGCAACCAGGTGACCGCACCGCTGGAGCTGCCCGCCAACAACCGCCATCTGGACACCTACCAGGCCAACCTGACCTACTCGGATCTGACCTTTCACTGTTCAGCCATCGGCCGCGGCCGGGCGCTGGACGGGATAAACATGATGGCAATCTCCCGCGGCCAGACGCCTGAGCAGCTGAAAGGCGATCCGGGTGTGATCACCATCATCTCGGTGAACTCCCCGCGGCTGTTCGACGACGCGATGGGCGACGGGCTGATTGCGATGGCCGAATATGGCCAGCCGGTGACGGTGACGCCCTTCACCCTGATGGGGGCGATGACCCCGGTGACCCTGCCCGCAGCCCTTGCCCAGCAGAACGCCGAGGCGCTGTTCGGCGTGGTGCTGACCCAGCTGGTGAACCCCGGTACGCCGGTGATGTACGGCTCCTTCACCTCCAACGTCGACATGCGCTCCGGCGCGCCTGCCTTTGGCACGCCGGAAAACGCCAAGGCCAATATCGTCGGCGGCCAGCTGGCGCGGCGCTATGGCATCCCCTACCGGACCTCCAATGCAAATGCCTCCAACGCGGTGGACTTGCAGGCGGCTTATGAAACCATGATGGCCACCTGGGGCGCGGTGCTGGGGGGCGCCAATATCGTCTATCACGCGGCCGGCTGGCTAGAGGGCGGTCTGACCGCGTCTTATGAGAAATTCATCCTGGACGTGGAGATCATCCAGAACATGATCGAATTCCTGAAGCCGATGAAGTTCGACACCGATGAGCTGGGCTTTGACGCCATCCAGTCGGTGCCCACGGGCGGCCATTTTTTTGGCGCTGAGCACACGATGGCGCGCTACGAGACCGCGTTCTACCGCCCGATGCTGTCGGACTGGCAGAATTACGAGAACTGGGAAGCGGCCGGCGCCAAGGACGCGCTGCAGCGCGCGACCGGCCTCTGGCAGCAGGCGCTGCGGGATTACGAGGAACCGGCGATGGACCCGGAAATCCGCGAAAAGCTGGAGGCCTATGTGGCCAAGCGGAAGGAAGAAATCGGTTCGAACGAGCCTTGAAAGGACAGGTGCGAGGGGCCAGCCCCTCGCACTCCCCGGAGTATTTTCGCAAAGAAGAAGGAACCAGGGCGCATTTCGATGCCCTGGTTCATCACATTAGAGACAGTCGAACAACCGGCCCGGCAGCGCGTCATGGCGCGGCAGGCCAAGTGCCCGCATCAGGCAGAACATCATCGCCTGGTTGGAGGTGACCACCGGCTTGCCCAGATGCGCCTCGATCCGCTCCACCGCCTCAACCGCGCGCATGTCGGTGCAGCTGAGCACGATGGCTTCTGCCTCCGTATGATCGGCCTGGCAGGCGAGATTGAAAACTTCGTCCGGGGTGAGCTCGCCCTGGCCGTAGTTGCCCAGTTCGCGGCCGATGTCGGCGCATCTGACGGTTTCGATGCCGTTGGCGGCCAGGAAGTCCATCGCCTGGGTGTTGATCTCCCCCAGGTAGGGAGAGGAGAACCCAACCTTCGCGGCGATGATGGCCTTGATGCCCGCCACCAGCGAACCGGCAGCAGTGAGGGAAACCGCGCCGGACGCCGCCTTGATCTGTGCCGCCAGATCCGCATCAAAGCCTGGCCCGTGGGTCAGCGTGGCCGAGGTGCAGCCATAAAGCACCACGTCGGGCCGAACGCCCGAGATCATCCTCAGGTCATGGCTGATATCCGAGGCGCCAAGCCCCGCCATCTGGTCGGAACCGGGGATCTCGTCCACGTCATAGCCGCCCATGCGCTGGAAATGCACCGTGGTGCCCGGGCAGCGCATTAGCATCATGTCCGCCTCGAGGTTGGTGTTGGTGAAAGGCACCAGCACACCGATTTTCGCGCGTTTGCGGGACTCATGGATCATGTAAGCACTCCTTTCAACACCGCCAGCGCGCGATCCATCACGTCCTGGCTGCAAATGGTAGCGCGCAGGCAATCGCCCAGGCCATAGCCGCCCATGCCGCGCATCAGCAGTTGCTGCTCCCGCAACGCCGCATCTGCGGCTTGCGCCTGTTCGGGTGAGGCAAAGCAGATCAGCACGAAGTTGGTATGGCTCTGCGGCACTGTGAGCCCCAAAGCGCGGCAGCCCCCGGCAAAGCCGTCGCGGATGGCCGCCGTTTGGGCCACCACGTCCAGCATATGCGCCTGGTCCCGCATCGCCGCCGCTGCCATCGCTTGCGACGGGATGGAGATATTGTTGGGGTTCAAGAGCTTGCGCACTTCCCCGGCGATCTCCGGCGGGAAGTACCCCCACCCTGCCCGCGCGCCCGCAAGGCCATAGGCCTTGGAAAGCGTGCGCATCACCACCGTACCGCCGCGCTCCACCAGCGCGAAGATTTCTGCCGGATCGTTGTCCGCATCGGCAAACTCGGCATAGGCCTGATCCACCACCAGCAGCACATCTGCCGGCAGCCCTTGGCGCAGGCGCAGGAGGTCGCTGTTAGGGATAAGCGTCCCCGTCGGGTTGCCCGGGTTGCAGACGAAAACGATGCGGGTCTCAGGCGTGACGGCAGCGAGGACATCATCCACCGAAACCGTCAGCTCCCGCTCCCTCGCCTTGACGTAATCCGCTTGAACCTGCGCCGACGCAGACGCCACGAAGGCATAGCCGTAGTCGGTGCCCAGCACGTGGTCTCCCGGCCCGGCAAAGGCGCGGATCAGGCAGCCGATCAGCTCCATCGACCCGGCCCCGCACAGGACCTTGACCGGGTCCAGACTGTGCACTTCGGCGACAGCTGCTCGCAATTCCGGCCACTCCGGCTCCGGATAGAGCGGCATCTGCTCCAGCACCGCCTTGCCCGCTGCAATCGCGGCGGGGCTGGCAGCAAAGGCGCTTTCGTTCTGGGCCAGCGAGATGGTCCCCCCGCCGCCCAGATCCGCCAGCGCATAGGGCGCCATGGCGGCAACATGGGGTACCGCGCGGATCATTTGCCACCTCCATAGGCAGCAGCGCCTTCTTCAGTGACAAGACCGCGTTTCAGATCCAGCGCCAGCGCTTCGGGGTCTCGCTCGGACGGGTCGCCGAAACCTCCGCCGCCCGGGGTTTCAAAGATCAGATAATCCTCTGCCTCCACCCGGAGCTCGCCCTTGCCGGGGATGTCCTGGCCGCCATCGCGGAAACGGATGCGGCCCGGCGCGCCGGGCCGCCCGCCCATGCGGCCCAATGCCGGGAACTTCAGCCGCTCCACCGACAGGAACACGATGAAGGGCGCGCCGTTCGAGGCCGTCATCTCGATCCGCTGGCCCAGCCCGCCGCGGTATTTGCCTGCGCCGCCGCTGTCGGGCCGCAGCTCGCGGCGCCACATGATGACCGGGGCGACCGCCTCGGTGATCTCGACTTGCGAGCCATAGACCCCCGAGGGGTAGGCCGTCGCCGACAGCCCGTCCGCATGGGGCCGCGCGCCGGTGCCGCCGTTGTGGACCGGCTCGATGGCAAACGCGCGGCCGCCGTCGCGGGCTACCTCGGGCGCGTGGCGCATCGGCAGGTCGAACATGCAGGACGCGCCCTCGGCCGGAACCTGATCCGGCAGCGCCTGGTGCAGGCAGCCGAGCACCAGATCCGGCGTCACCTGCCCCAGCGTATGCCGCATCGCCACCGGCACCGGGCGCTGCGCGTTCAGAATGCAGCCCTTGGGGCCATCAACGGTGAACGGCTCCAAACTCCCGGCATTGTTCGGGATATCCGGCCCGACGATGCAGCGCAGGGCAAACACCGTGTAAGCGGTGGCATAGTTCAGCGGCACGTTGATGCCCTTGCCGGAACAGCCCGAGGTGCCGGTGAAATCCACATGCATGCCGTCCTTGGTGACGGTCAGCGCCGCGTGCAGCTCCAGCTCGTTCTCGTAGCCGTCCATTTTCAGAACGTTCTTATAGACGCCTTCCGGCACCTCGGCGATCGCCTCCAGCGTGCCGCGGCGGGAGGTCTCGATGATATAGGCGCCCAGGGCATCCAGATCATCTATGCCGAATTCCTCCATCATGCCGGTGAGCCGCTTCACCCCCGCTTCGCAGCAGGCGATCAGCGCATAGATGTCGCCCTCATTGGCGATGGGCTCGCGGCTGTTGGCGCGGATGATGTCCATCAAGAGCGCATTGGGCTCGCCTTCCTCCACCAGCTTGCAGGGCGGGATCAAGAGCCCCTCGTCATAGATGTCGGAGCCTTCCGGCCCCATGCCGAGGCCGCCCAGGTCCACCAGATGCGAGGTGCAGGAGGTAAAGCCCACCACCTTGCCCTCCTTGAACGCAGGCATCATCAGCAGGAAGTCGTTCAGATGCCCCGACGCCAGCCAGGGGTCGTTGGTCATGTAGATGTCGCCGGGCTTCATGTTTTGAACCGGGAAGCGTTCGCGCAGATGCATCACCGCCTCGGCCATGGTGTTGATATGGCCCGGCGTGCCGGTCACCGCCTGCGCCAGCATCCGGCCCTGCACGTCGAAGATGCCGGCCGAGATGTCGCCGCATTCGCGCACGATGGGCGAAAAGGCCGCGCGGATCAGGGTCTGCCCCTGTTCCTCGACCACCGCCAGCAGGCGGTTCCACATGACTTGCAGGCGGGCCGGCGAAAGGTATTGTGACGAAGCAGTCATTGCGCAGCTCCTTTCCGGTCCTGGATCAGGACAAGGTTTCCGATGGCATCCACATGGGCCGAGAAATCCGCCGAGACCAGCGTGGTGGTCTGCGGCTCGGTGATCAGCGCCGGGCCGGAAACCCGATCGCCGGATTTCAGGCTGTCGCGCGGGACAAAAGCCGCCTCTTTCGGGGTGCCGTCCACGTCGCAGGTTATCATGCGGAAGGCAGCGGGAGTGATGGTCTTCAGCTCCGGCGTCTCAGGCACCGCAGCGGGTTCTGCATCAGGGGTCGCCACCCGCACCGCCCAGTTCAGGATCTCGATCTTCATGCCCGGCACCGGGCGCGAGAACTGCTTGGCGTACTCGGCCTCAAACGCCGCGGTCAGCGGGCCAAGGTCCTCCGACGTCAGATCACGATCCGGCAGAGTGATCTCGATCTCATGCCCCTGCCCGCTGTAGCGCATGAAAGCGGTGCGCTGCACTTGCGTTTCGGCATCGCCCGCGCCCTGCGCCACCACCGATTGCGCCTCATCGGTCATCTGGGCGAACAGACAGTTGATGCTGCCCATATCCATGCTCTCCAGCAGCGAATAGCGCGAGCGCACAATCTCGAACGACACCGGCGCAAACAGGAACCCGACGGCCGAGCCCACACCCGGGTTCGGCGGTATCACGATACGCGAAACGCCAGCTGAACGCGCCACCCGTGTCGCATGCAGCGGGCCGTTGCCGCCAAAGGCGATCATCGTGCGCGGGCCCAGGTCCTTGCCCGATTCCACCGCATGCATCCGCCCGGCGCTGGCCATGCTCTCGTCGACGATGCGGCTGACGCCATCCGCCGCGCCCACCCCGTCCAGCTCCAGCCTGCTGCCGATCACCCGCGCCAGAGCCTCCTTCGACGCCTCCGGGGCGATCCGGATATGCCCTTCTGCAAAGGTGTCCGGCACGATGTAGCCCAGGGTAATGTCACTGTCGGTCACCGTCGGCTCGGTGCCGCCACGCCCGAATGCCACTGGCCCGGGCTCAGAGCCTGCGGATTTCGGCCCCACGGTCAAACGCCCCAGCCGGTCCACCCCGGCAATAGAGCCGCCGCCGGCGCCAATCTCGATCATCTCGATCACCGGGATCCGCACCGGCATCCCCGACCCCCTGATGAACCGCGCAGCCCGGGCGATCTCGAACTGGCGCGAGGTCTGCGGCCGGGCATTATCAATCAGGCAGAGCTTGGCGGTAGTGCCGCCGACGTCAAAGGACAGCACCTGCGCGAGTCCCGCCCGCGCGGCAATGCGCGCGGCCAGAATGGCGCCGCCGGCGGGTCCGCTTTCCACCAGCCGGATCGGGAACCGCGCCGCCGTCTGGATCGTGCACATGCCGCCGCCCGCGGTCATCATCAGGATCGGGCAGGTCACGCCCTCCGCCGCAAACCGCTCGGCAAAGCGCGCCAGATAGGTCTCCATCAGCGGCTGGATATAGGCGTTGGCCACCGTGGTGCAAAGCCGGTCGAACTCCCGCGCCTCGGGGCTGACCTCGGAGGAGATCGAGACCGTCAGCCCGGGCCGCCGTTCCGCCAGGATATCGCGCAGCCGCCGCTCATGATCCGGGTTGGCATAGGCGTGCATCAGACAGACGGCCACGGCATCAGCGCCGCTGGTGTCCAGTTCCGCAATCAGCGCCTCAACCGCGCTGTCCTGCATCGGGATCAGCATCCCGCCCTCTGCCGACATCCGTTCGCGGATGGTCAGCGCGCGTTCGCGCGGCACCAGCAGATCGGGCTTCTCCAGGTTGATGTCATACTGGGAATAGCGCCGCTCATAGGCGATCTCGAGGATATCCCGGAACCCCTCGGTGGTGACCGTCGCCACCGTCGCCCCGCGCCGCTCGATCAGCGCGTTGGTGGCCAGCGTGGTGCCGTGGATAAAGCCGGTAACCTCGCCCAGCGACCGGCCCGATTGCGCCATCACCCGCGCCGCGCCCTCCATCGCGCCGTCCGCCGGGTTCCGGTGGGTGGTCAGGGTCTTGGTAGAGGCCAGAATAGTGTCTTGCCCGGCCACCAGAACGGTGTCGGTGAATGTGCCGCCAATATCAATGGCAAGGCGCAGCGCCTGTGATGCTGTCATATGTCATTCCAAAGTCTGCCGTTGAGAAACCGTCGAAGCCCGCGAAGGGCGGCGGAACTCAGGCAGCGACCAGATCGCACCCGGTTGCGCGGCGGTCCATGCGTTTTGGAATGAATGCGTGTGTCATGACCGTATCCTGAAGCGGCCTGCGGAGGACGGCTTTGCGGATAGCGACATGAAAACCGCCTGATAACGGCATGCCAATGCCGGATGGCGACGCGTCCGGCCGGGCAGCTCACCCAGCCGGACGCCGGAACTCTCAGCCGAAATGCAGGGTTTTCACTTCCTGGTAATCCTCCAGCCCCAGCATGCCACCCTCGCGGCCATTGCCGGACTGCTTGTAGCCGCCGAAGGGCGAGCCGTAGTTGAAGCCGCCGCCGTTGATATGCACGGCGCCCGCACGCAAGCGGGCGGCGACACGCTCGGCCCGTTCAGGGTCGCCGGTCTGAAGATAAGCCGCCAGGCCATAGGGCGTGTCATTGGCAATGCGGATGGCGTCCTCTTCATTCTCGAACGGGATGATCACCAGCACCGGGCCAAAGATCTCCTGCTGGGCAATCGCCATGTCGTTGGTCACATCGGCAAACACCGTCGGGCGCACGTACCAGCCTTTGTCCAGCCCCTCGGGCCGGCCAAGCCCGCCCGCCAGCAGGGTGGCGCCTTCGTCGATGCCCTTCTGGATCATGCTCTGCACCCGGTCGAACTGGATGCGGTCGAACATCGGGCCGATGTGATCGCCTTCCTGGCTCGGGTCGCCCACGGCCTGGCCCTCGGCGGCTGCCTTGGCGATCTCCAGCACCCGGTCGTAACAGCTCCGCTCCACCAGCATCCGGGTCGGCGCGTCGCAGCTCTGGCCGGTATTATACATGCACTCCAACACGGAAGCGGTGACCTTCTCCTCCAGATCGGCATCACCAAACACCAGGTTCGGGGACTTGCCGCCCAGCTCCAGCGTCACCCGCTTGACGGTATCTGCAGCGTCCTTGGAGACCGCGATGCCCGCCCGTGTTGACCCGGTGAAGGACATCATGTCCACGTCCGGGTGCCGCGACAGGCCCGCGCCCACCGTCGGCCCGTCGCCCTGGATCAGGTTGAACACCCCTGCCGGATAACCCGCGTCATGGATCATCTGCGCATAGACGGCGGCAGACATCGGCGTGTGCTCCGACGGTTTCAGCACGCAGGTGCAGCCCGTCGCCAAAGCCGGCAGCACCTTGAGCGCGATCTGGTTCACCGGCCAGTTCCAGGGCGTGATCAACCCGCAAACGCCGATCGGCTCACGCACCAGGATATCGCCGTTCGGCAATTTCTCCCGCAATTCCTGGGTTTTCAGAGCGTCTAGAATGCCCTCCAGGTGCCCGATCCCCGAATCAGCCTGGGCGTCGCGCGCCATCGAAACCGGCGCCCCCATCTCGGCAGACATGGCCTGCGCCAGTTCCTCGCGCCGCTCCCTGCTGATCTCCAGCAAACGCTCCAGCAAAGCAATCCGCTCGGCCCGGGACGTCTGCGAAAAGCTCTCGAAGGCCGCCTTGGCTGCTGCCACCGCAGCATTCACATCCTCCTCATCGCCCAGGATGATGGTGCCGATCTGTTCCTCCGTGGCCGGGTTCAGCACCGGGAATTCGCGGCTGGAATGCGGTGTCACCCAAGCGCCGCCGATATAGAATTTTTGCAGGTCCATCAGGTTGTTCTCACTGTTGCACCGCATGTGCGGCATGGGTTGGGCGGTGGTGCATCCCATGGGCATGCAGCCGCCGCCAAAAGATCAGGACGGGGCCTTGGCCCGCCAGCCTGCCCGCCTTTTTGCCTGCAGGATAGGCCAAAACCGCCACCGGGCAGGTCAATTTTCGACAATCCCCAGCTGTGGGATGGGCGCATCAGTGGCCGGGAAAGACTCTTCTCAACGCCGTAACCGCTTCGCGGATGGCCGCCGCCATGGCTATCCTCCCCGAAAGCCCGCAAACAAGGGCGCCCTGAGGCAAACCATGAGCAAACCCCGTTGGACAGCCCGTTCCTTGCTGCTGGCAGGCACATTCCTGTGCAGCTGCACCGTTGTCGGCATTGACTACCACCGCCCCGATTTCGCGGTGCCCGCCAGCTATTACCAATCCCGCAGCTATGCCACCGCCAAAGGCGCGGCGGAGACCTGGTGGCAAGGTCTGAACGATGCCACCCTGAACCAGCTGATCACCGCAGGATTGCAACAGAACCTGGGGCTCAAGGCCGCCAAGGAGCGGCTGATTGCGGCAGAGGCCCTGCGCCGCGGTAGCGGCCGCCCGCAGCAGGTCAGCGGCGATCTGGACGGCAGTTCCATCTTTTCGCGCCGCGAATCCCAGAACGGCTCCACCAGCACCGACACGGCTGAGGTAGGCGCCACCTACGTCTTTGACCTGTTCGGCGAGTTCCAGCGCCGCTCCGAACGGGCCGTGGCCGACCGCGACGCCGCGTTCTACCGGATGGCCACCACCCGGCTGGCGCTGATCGACGCCATCACCCGCACCTATATCGAGGCACGCTTCTTCCAGCGCGGCGCTGCCGTAACCCGCAAGACGATCCAGCTGCGCCAGCAGATCCTGGCGACGGTGGAAGAACTGCAGGCCGCCCGGGCCCTGCTGGCGCTGGACGTGGAGCGCACCAAACTGCAGGTCGCCAGCGCCAAGGCGGACCTGCCCGGCTTTGTCGCCAGCTACGAATCCTCTGTCTTTGCCCTGGCAACGCTGCTCGACCGCGACGCGTCAGAGGTCTTTGCGATGATGCAGGGCAGCTATGGGCAGCCCTACCCCGCCAGCCAGCCGGAACTGGGCGTGCCCGCAACCTTGCTGCGCAACCGCCCGGATGTGCTGCTGGCCGAAGCCCAGCTGCGCAGCGCCGCCGCCGATATCGGCGTCACCGAAGCCGAGCTTTACCCATCGCTTGAAGTCTCCGGCTCGGTGCGCGCCACCCGCGGTGCCGGCGCCCTCTACCAGATCGGGCCGGTGCTGAACCTGCCGCTGTTCAACCGCCCGGTGCTGCGCGCCTTCCACAAAAGCGCCATCGCCGAGGCCAAGGCCACCGAATACGACTACCGCGCCGCTGTCAGGGCCGCGGTGGAAGAGGTCCAGTCGCAGCAAAGCGCCTTGCGCGCTGCCCGGGAGCGCACCGCCGCCCAGGCCCGCGCCGTCAATCTTGGTACCAAGGTTGCCGATCTCGCGCGCGAAACCTTCAAAGCCAGCGAAATCACCCTGTTCGACCTTCTGAACACCGAAGAAGCGCTGCGCGACAACGAACTGGCCCTGATCGCCGCGCGGCGCGACCTGGCCCTGGCCTGGTCAAGCCTGCAGATTTCCCTGGGCAAGGGATGGGCGCCGCATCAGGACCCGGGCAGCGCCGTTGTGGCGGTGAAACCTTCAGAATAAGCTGAAACCGGGAGCCGCAGCCGGGCTCAGGCCTGCTGCGCCTCGCGCTCCATCTGCTCAACCATCTTGCGGGCGCGCTTGCACTGCAGCTTGTCGCGCAGCGGGCTGTCGGGATCGATGTCCTTGGAGCAGACCACGCATTTGTCGGCACCCGAAATCGCATTCAGGCCGCCGCAGCTGCCCTTGATCTTCTTGCCCATCAGAATGACCCCCAGCGACATGCCCAGGGTGACGATCAGCAGCAGGATGAAGGCCAGAAGAAAGGTGCTCATGTGGTGTCCCTCGCGGTCTCGCTCAGTACGCGGCGTCAGTTAGCGGTCAGCGCCTCGAACGCGCTGCTTGCCGCTGTCATATAGGCATCCGGCCCGGCTTGCACGTCCCGATCGATGAAAAACACGGCAAGTTTATGCTCCTCCGCAAGCTTCAGCCCGGTTTCGCGGCCCAGAACCAGCATTGCGGTGGCCCAGGCATCCGCCAGCATCGCGTTTTCCGCAATCACCGTGACCGAGGTGGTCGCGTGGGTCACCGGCCGCCCGGCCACCGGATCGAGGATATGGGAATAGCGCTTGCCCTCATGCTCGAAGTAGTTGCGGTAATCGCCGGAGGTCGCCAGCCCGTGATTGCTGACCGGCACGATCAGCTGCACGGTCTGCGCCGCCGCATCCGGTTTCTCGATACCGATGCGCCAGGCCTCGCCCTTGGCGTTTTCGCCCCTGGTCACCAGATCGCCGCCGATCTCCACCATGTAATGCTCGACGCCAAACCCCTGCAGCGCCTCTGCCACCGCATCCACACCATAGCCCTTGGCGATGGCCGACAGGTTGATGCCGGTCTCCGGCGCGGATTTTCTGAGCGTGCCAGCCTCTTCATCCAGCACCAGCAGCCGCGCTTGCCCGACACCCGCCAGCGCCTGGGCGATGGCCGCGTCCGAGGGCACCGGGTCCTCCGGTTTGCGCGGGCCGAAACCCCACAGCTCAATCAGCGGGCCGAGGGTCACATCGAACTTGCCACCGGTCTTGGCGTGCACATCATTGGCCGCCGCCAGAACATGGGCGAATTCCGGCGACACCCGCACCGGCGCAGTGCTGCGTTCCGCGGAGAAGGTGGAGACCTCCGAGGCTGGATCCCAGTTCGACATCTTGGCATTGACCGCCGCCAGGGTGCCCTCCACCGCGGATCCCAGCGCCCCGGCGTCCAGATCCTCGCCAATCGCAATCACGCTATAAGTGGTGCCCATCGTTTCACCCGTCAGCCGCACCTCTTCCGGCTCAGAGCCGAACCAGCAGCCGGACACGGCCAGAACCGCGGGCAGGGTCAGGGCGATCAGGAACTTTCTGGGCATCAGGCTGGGCATTCAGCAACCTCCGGCAGCAAAACTGGCGAAGCTATGCCCCTGCCCCGCCGCAGAGTCAAACGGAGCGCCGGGGCAGGCCTCAGAACTTCAAGGGCAGAAAGGCCAGCGCCAGCAGGCCCACCGCAGCGGGGACCCCGTAGAGCCAGGCCCGGAACCGCGCATTCGGCGCTTCACTCTTCCAGTTCTGCCGGTACAGGTGGCCGCAGACCACCACCAGAAACACGGTCAGCGCGCCGGTCACGGGGGTCAGGTAAAGAGTTTCGAACATGTTGTTTTCCCGCCGTTGTTAGCGCTCGCGTCATTTCGCCTCTTCCCGGATCATAATCCGCCGCTAAGATGGGGGTATGACCTGATGCAGGATACAGGAGGAGACCCCGCGCATGGCACCGTTCTCATACCAGCCTCCCACCCGGGGCGACAAGGCCGGGCAGGAAAGCCACAGCCAGTCGGCTGAGTCGAATTTGTCGCACGGCCAGTCGACCGTTGCGAAACTTCTGGAGGCCAAGGGCGACGCGATTTTTTCGATCCGCCCGAAAGACACCCTCGGCCACGCGGTGGAGGCACTGAAGGAGAAACGCATCGGCGCCCTGGTGGTCACCGACCAGAACGGCGCGCTTCAGGGCATCCTGTCGGAACGCGACATCGTGCGCCGCCTGGCTGAAACCCCTGGCCACACCCTGCCGCAACTGGTCGAGGACATCATGACCCGCGAGGTCAAGACCTGCGCGCCTGACGACCTGCTGATCGACGTCGCCAAGGTGATGAACGAGGGCCGCTTCCGCCACCTGCCGGTAGAGAAAGACGGCCACCTTTGCGGTATGATCACCGTCGGCGACGTGGTGAACTACCGCCTGAAAGAGCTGGAATACGAAGCCCTGCGCATGAAGCAGATGATCGTCGGCTGATCAGCATGCGGGAAGGCCGGCAGTGATTGCGCTTTCCTTCCCGCCGAAGGGTCTCAGGCAAGTGTTTCAGAAATGAATGAAAGCGCCATTGCTTTAGCTTTTGACACAATCGAAGGCGGGCCGGAACTAATGCAATGGTTCGGGCGGGTTCCTAGTTTCCATGACGCAGAAGTTCTTGATTTTCATCTCAAGCGCTCTGGCAGGTCCAAACTGTCCATACATGCCTGGAACATGACCGGAAAAGTACAAAACGGGTACTTTCATTCAGAAAAACATGCGGTTGTCACGTTTACGCTGAATCGGATTTTCGAACTGGAGATTGAGGGGTTCAACCATCAGAACGTCATCAGCGGGTTGACCTTGAAACGGTTCCGTTCCGGTGAGAATACCGTCGCTTACGAGTTGCAGATTGAACCTATTTTCGGGCTGTCCGGGTTTGCCCGGGCCGAACAAGTATCTGTCAGCTACATTGCTGGAAAACCATAGCAACTGTGCAGAATATCTGCCCAGCATCATGGCTAAGGCTCCAAAACTCGGAGCAGCTCTGTCAATTTCCGGCATCCCACGGAGGCGGCCCGCCACTGCTCTGTTGCAATCCGCTAGGAAAACTCTTCAGCTCCTCCGCAATGTCCACTGGCCTGCTCACCATCCATATCGTCAGCGAACTGAAGGCAGAGTAATTGCAGGCGCGCCGGCGCAGCAGCCGGTGCACAGGGGGTGCACGGGGAGTGTACGGATGCCACCCCCTGCCCGGCCCGCTCCAGAAGACAAGAAAAGGCCCCGGATGTTTCCATCCGGGGCCTTTGATTTTCCGCCTTGCGCTCCGGCTCAGCCGCCGAAGTCGTCGAGCATAATGTCCTCGCGGTCCACGCCCAGATCCAGCAGCATGTTGATCACCGACTGGTTCATGATCGGCGGGCCGCACATGTAGAATTCGCAGTCTTCCGGCGCCGGGTGGTTCTTGAGGTATTCCTCATAGAGAACATTGTGGATGAAGCCGGTGTAGCCTTTCCAGTCGTCCTCCGGCTGCGCGTCGGACAGGGCGACGTGCCATTCGAAGTTGTCGAACTCCTCGGCCAGCTGGTCGAAGTCCTCGACAAAGAACATCTCCTTCTTCGAGCGCGCGCCGTACCAGAAGCTGATCTTGCGGTCGCGGTTCTCCAGCCGTTTCAGCTGGTCGAAGATGTGGGAGCGCATCGGCGCCATGCCGGCGCCGCCGCCGATGAAGACCATTTCCTTTTGGGTGTCGCGGGCGAAGAACTCGCCGAACGGGCCCGAGATGGTGACTTCATCACCCGGCTTCAGGTTGAAGATGTAGGACGACATCTTGCCTGCCGGAATGTCGCTGGACCCCGGCGGGGGCGAGGCGACGCGGACGTTCAGCATGATGATGCCCTTCTCGTCCGGGTAGTTCGCCATCGAATAGGCGCGCTCGACCGGCTCATCCACGACGGATTTATACTGCCACAGATTGAAGCGGTCCCAATCCTCGCGGTACTCCTCCTGGATGTCGAAGTCGGTATAGGCCAGCTGGTGCGCGGGCGCCTCGATCTGGATGTAACCGCCGGCGCGGAAGTTCACGTCCTCGCCTTCGGGCAGTTCCAGCACCAGCGCCTTGATGAAGGTCGCCACGTTGTCGTTGGAGCGCACCTTGCAGCGCCATTTCTTTACGCCGAAGACCTCCTCGGGGACTTCGACTTCCATGTCCTGCTTGACCGCCACCTGGCAGGAAAGCCGGTCGCCGCAAGAGGCCTCGCGCTTGGTGATGTGGCTTTCCTCGGTCGGCAGGATCGAGCCGCCGCCGGAATGCACCCGCACCCGGCACTGGGCGCAAGTGCCGCCGCCGCCGCAGGCGGAGGGGACGAACAGTTTTTCGGCTGCCAGCGTCTGCAAAAGCTTGCCGCCCGCAGGCACCGAGATGGTTTTTTCACCGTTGATGGTGATGTTGACATTGCCGGTCGAGACCAGGCGGGAGCGGGCAGCCAGAATGATGGCTACCAGCGCCAGCACGATCAACGTGAACAGGACAACGCCGAGCGAGAAAGTTTCCATAACTTCAGACGCTCCCTTACAGTTTGACGCCGCTGAAGGACATGAAGGCCATCGCCATCAGACCCGCGGTGATGAAGGTGATGCCCAGGCCCTGCAGGCCGTCCGGCACGTCGGAATACTTCAGCTTCTCGCGCACGCCCGCCATCGCGGTGATTGCCAGCGCCCAGCCAAAGCCGGAGGAGAGGCCGTAAGTCGTTGCTTCGGCAAAGTTGTAGTCGCGTTCCACCATGAACAGCGAGCCGCCCAGGATGGCGCAGTTCACTGTGATCAGCGGCAGGAAGACCCCCAACGCGTTGTAGAGCGGCGGGAAATACTTATCGAGGATCATCTCCAGGATCTGCACCATTGCCGCAATCACCCCGATATAGGAGATCAGGCCGAGGAAGGTCAGGTCCACATCCGGGAAGCCCGCCCAGGCCAGCGCGCCCGGCTTCAGCAGGTAGGTCAGCAGCAGGTTGTTGGTGGGCACGGTGATGGCCTGCACCAGCATCACCGAAATCCCCAGACCCAGCGCGGTGGAAATCTTCTTGGACACCGCAATGAAAGTGCACATTCCCAGGAAGAAGGAGAGCGCAAGGTTCTCGACAAAGATGGCCTTAACGGCGAGTGAAATCAGCCCTTCCATCAGTGCGCCTCCACATTCTGGATTTTATATTCACGCTCTTCGACCTGGTTCGGCTTCCAGGTGCGGAAACCCCAGATCAGCAGGCCGATCACGAAGAACGCCGAGGGCGGCAGCAGCAGCATGCCATTGGGCACATACCAGCCGCCGTTGTTCACGGTTTCCAGGATGGTCATGCCGAACAGGGAGCCGGAGCCGAACAGCTCGCGGATCACACCGACCAGCATCAGGATCAGGCCATAGCCCATGCCGTTGCCCAGGCCGTCGATGAAGGAGGCCACCGGCGGATTGCTCATGGCAAACGCCTCGGCGCGGCCCATCACGATACAGTTGGTGATGATCAGGCCAACAAACACCGACAGGGTCTTGGAGATCTCAAAGGCGTAGGCTTTCAGCACCTGGTCCACCAAGATCACCAGCGAGGCGATGATCACCATCTGCACGATGATCCGGATCGAGCCGGGGATCTGGTTCCGCAGGATCGAGATGAACATCGACGAGAACGCGGTCACGAAGGTCACCGCCAGGGTCATCACAAACGCCACCTGCAGAGAGGAGGTCACCGCCAGTGCCGAGCAGATGCCCAGAACCTGCAGAGTGATCGGGTTGTTGTCGACCAATGGGTCGACCAGCATGTCTTTCTTGGTCTGCGCCATCAGAGCTCTCCCGCTTTAAGGGCGGCCAGGAAAGGTGCGTAGCCCTCTTCGCCCATCCAGAATTTCACCAGGTTGTCCACGCCGACAGAGGTCAGCGTCGCACCTGCCAGCGCATCAATGTGATGCTCCGGCCCTGCGGGGCCCTGGGCCTTGGCAACGCTGATATGCAGTTCGCCGCTTTCGTCATGCAGTTTCTTGCCGCGCCACAAGGACTTCCAGCGCGGGTTGTCCACCTCGGCGCCCAGGCCCGGGGTTTCGCCGTGCTGATAGAACTGCAGGCCGAAGATATCGTTGCCGTTCTCCTCAACCGCGATGAAGCCGTAAAGGGTGGACCATAGGCCATAGCCGTGGACCGGCAGGATCACCTTGTCCAAATCGCCGTTTTCCTCGCGCAGCAGGTACACGGTCTTGTAGCGCGACTGGCGGCCGATGCCCGCCGGGTCGTTCTCCAGCGCGCGGCTCAGCTCCGGGTCCTGCGCGGCGGCCAGATCATCGAAATTGGCAGCGTCGAACTGGTCGGTGAACTGGCCGGTTTCCAGGTCCAGCACCTGCGGCTCAAACGCGGCGAACGCCTCAGCCACCTTGATGCCGGGCTCATAGAGCCCCGCCACCTGCAGAACGTTCAGCTGCTTGTCGCGTTTCTTGTTGATCTCCTGCACCGGGCGCAGGGACACCGCGGCGGTGGACACGATCATCGAAGCCACCAGGCAGACGGCAACAGCGATGAAGATGGTCTTGCCGACGGAATCCGGCGATGCGGCGAGGAAGCGGCCAATCAGGCCCTTGCTTTGGGTATCAGCCATGGCGGCGCGCCCTCCGTTTGATGTTGGCCTGCACGACGAAGTAGTCGATCAGCGGTGCAAAGACGTTGCCGAACAGGATCGCCAGCATCATGCCTTCGGGGAAGGCCGGGTTCAGCACCCGGATCAGCACCACCATCACCCCGATGAGGGCACCGTAGATGTAGCGGCCAGCGTTGGTGTGGGACGCCGAAACCGGCTCTGTCACCATAAACACCAGGCCGAAGGCATAACCGCCCAGCACCAGGTGCCAGTACCACGGCATCGCAAACATCGGGTTGGTATCGGAGCCGATGAGGTTCAGCAGCACTGAGAAGGCGATCATGCCCGCCAGGCAGCCGACGATCAGGCGCCAGTTGGCGATCTTGGTGAACAGCAGGAAACCCAGGCCGATGGCGCAGGCCAGCGTCGAGGTCTCGCCGAAGCTGCCCTGAATGGTGCCAAAGAACGCGTCCGACCATTCGATGCCCTTGGCGGCCAGCGCCTGCATGCCGTCGGCGGCGGTGACACCCAGCGCGGTCGCGCCGGAGAAGCCGTCAACCGGAGTCCAGACAGCATCGCCCGACATGTTGGCAGGATAGGCGAAATACAGGAACGCACGGCCCACCAGTGCCGGGTTCAAGAAGTTCTTGCCGGTGCCGCCAAAGACTTCCTTGCCGATCACCACGCCGAAGATGATGCCAAGCGCCACCTGCCACAGCGGCGTCGATGCCGGCAGGATCAGGGTGTAGAGCATCGAGGTCACCAGGAAGCCCTCGTTGACCTCGTGGCCGCGGACGGTGGCAAAGATGACTTCGAAGATACCGCCCGCAACCAGCGTCACGATGTAGATCGGCAGGAAATACAGGAACCCGTGCGCGATATTGGCCATCGGGTTCGCCGCATCCAGCGAAATTCCGAACATCTGCAGCAGCGCAATCCGCCAGCCGGTGGCCGCATCAGCCCCCAGCGCGGCAATAGCGGAGTTCGCCTGATAGCCGGTGTTCCACATGCCCCACAGGATGCAGGGGATGGTGGCAATCACCACATAGGTCATGATCCGCTTCATATCGACGTATGAACGGGCATGCGGCGCCACGGTGGTGACGGTTTTCGGGGTATAAAGGAAGGACTCCACCATCTCGTAGACGGGGAAGAGCTTTTCGTACTTGCCCCCCTTCTCGAAATGCGGCTCGATCCTGTCAAAGAAGCTTCGCAATCCCATCCGGCTCAGCCCTCCTTTTCAATCTTGGTCAGGCAGTCGCGCAGCGCCAGCCCGTATTCGTACTTGGCCGGGCAGGCAAAGCCGACGAGGCCCATGTCCTCTTCGTCCAGCTCCAGCGCACCCAGCGCCTGTGCGGTGTCGGTGTCCATCACCAGCAGCGCGCGCAGCAGCTGCGTCGGCAGGTAGTCCTGCGGCATCAGCCGCTCAAAGGTGCCGGTGGGCACCATCGCCCGGCGGCCGCCATTGAGGTTGCTGGTGAGGTTGAACAGCTTGCGGCTGAGCGCCGAGCCCAGCACCGGCTGCACGGCATATTTGCCGGGCATCGGGCGGATCCAGCCCAGCGGGATCTGCTCGCGGTCTTCCTCGATGATGGCAACCTGGCGGGCGAAGCGGCCAAGGAACGCCAGCGAACCGGCAGCCTGGCGGCCCGACAGGATCGAGCCGGAGATCACCCGCACCGGACCGTCCGAGGCAATCTCGCCGCGGGTCAGCTCATCGGTGGAGGCGCCCATGACGGTGCGGACCAGACGGGGTGAGCGCGCAGCGGGACCGGCGATGGCAACCACGGTGGAGGGATCGAGGTGGCCGGTCATCAGCAGGCGGCCGATGGCGATCACGTCCTGATAGGAAACGGTCCAGACCTGATCGTCCGCACGGACGGGATGCAGGAAATGGATGTGGGTGCCGGCCAGGCCCGAGGGATGCGGGCCGGAGAACGCGGCGGCCTCGACCCCGGCAATGCCGGTGCCCGGAATGCTGTCGCCTGCCTTCTGGCATAGGAAGGTGGTGCCATCGGTGAGGAGAGTAACGGCCTTGAGGCCCGCCTCAAACGCCTCAGCCGCATCATTGATGATCACCGCGGCATCACCGGCCAGCGGCTCGCTGTCCATTGCGGTCACGAAGATCGCGGCGGGCTTGGACCCCGGCTGCGGCATCTTGGAATAGGGACGGGTGCGGAAGGCGGTCCAGAGACCCGCGGCGCACAGTTTCTCGGCCAGCCCTTCGGCAGTGTCCGCGTTGCCGGTGGCAGAGAAGTCGGCGCCCTTGTCGGCAGCGTCCGAAACTTCGATCACCACGCTTTCCAGCACCCGGCGGGCGCCGCGGTTGATCGCCACGACCTTGCCGGTCATCGGCGCCACCATCATCGCGGTCTCTGCATCCTTGTGGCAGAACAGCGGGGTGCCGCGGCGGACCTCCTCGCCTTCCTGCACCAGCATGCKGGGCTTGAGGCCCACATAGTCGGGGCCCAGCACGGCCACCGAGGTGATGGCGGGACCGTCGTGGATCACCTGCTCCGGTGCGCCTGTCACCGGCAGATCCAGCCCCTTTCTCAAGTTAAATGTCTTCATATTTGCGCTACGTCCCTCCAAGGCCGAATCCCGAGGCGGTTCTTACCCCGTTCCGGCAGCGGCGGCAAAGAAAACGCACAAAACGCCGTTTTCCGCACATCCGCACAGCCTGTCCTGATTTCCGGCGCACTCGAATCAAATTCAGCACCGATTGGCAAGGCTGTGGCCCCGCCTGTTCCCCAATTTCCTGTGCACTGCGCGCTTTTATCAGACTGTTGGCGCTCACGGCCTCCGGGAAACCGTCAAAGCGGACAGGCGGAAACGGCAACGCCGTTCCCGCAGGCGCCGCCTAGGCGGGCCAGTCTGCCTGTCAGTCTCAACAAGCGGTTGAAACTGATTCTACCAAATACTGCTTAGTCAGGCGTCCCAGACGGCCTGCGGTTCGCCCATCAGATCCCGGTCAACGGTGATGCCCAGCCCCGGCGCATCCGGAACCAGCACGCCCCCGCCCTTGACCGGCGCATCGAATTCCGCTGTTTTCAGCGTCACCATATCGCGGCAGTCCAGAATGCAGCGCAAGGAGCGCTCAGGCACCGTCGCACCCAGATGGGCGATGGCGGAGAACGCGACCACAGACCCAACGGTATCCTGCACGCTGACCGTCGCGCCCGCGGCCAGGCACATATCCCGGTGCCGCCGCCCGTGGGTCAGCCCGCCGGCCTTGGAGATCTTGAGGCCGATGCCGTCCGCCACGTCTTCTGCCAGCATCAGGGCGATGTCCTCATCCTGCTGCACCAGCTCATCCAGGATGATCGGCACGTTGCAGCGCTTGCGCAGCGACATGGTCTCGCGCCAGGTTTTGCAGGGCGCCTCCAGCACGAAGTCCAGCCCCTCCGGCAGCATCCGCAGCATGCGCAGCGCGGTTTCCGGCGTCAGCCCGCCATTGGCATCAACCAGAAAGAACTCGCCCGGCTGCCGGTCGGCCAACGACGCACGGATGCGCTCCGCGTCAAGCGCCGGGCCGCCCTCGGCATCCAGTGCGCCGATCTTCACCGAATGGCCCAGATAGCCCATCTCGCGGTGCTGCGCGACGCGGGCGCGCATGTCCTCCGGTGTTCCAGCATAGATTGAGGAGATCACCGGCAGGCGTTTCCCGGTGGAGCCGCCCAGCAGCTCGCAAACCGGCATGTTCACCGACTTGCCGAACAGGTCCCAGCAGGCCAGGTCAATTGCCGACTTGGCGTGGTTGTGGCCCAGCAAAGCCTCATCCATCGCCTCGTTGATGCGATCCATCTGCCGCGGGTCGCGGCCCAGCAGATAGGGCGCGATCTCGGCAATCCCGGCCCGCGTGCCCAAGGCGTGCGACGCGATATAGGTGGAGCCGAACGGGGTGCTTTCGCCCCAACCCTCCAGCCCGGTATCGGTGGTAATGCGCACAAAAGATGCATCAAAGCTACGGTACTCCCGCCCGCCCGACAGCATGTAGACGCCGCCGGAATAGGGCAGATCCAGCTGGTACAGCTCGATCTTCCTGATCTTCATTCGGAAACCTCCGGGATCATCAGCACCAGCTTGCCGGTGCGCTTCTTGCTCAGGAAATCCTCCTGCGCGGCGGCAATCTCGCTCAGCGGATAGGTCTTGGCCACCAGCGGGCGGATTTCGCCGGCTTCGATGTAGGAGATCAGATTGGCGAACACTTCGTCCTCCTGGAAGGTGCAGCCCATCAGGGTCAGGTCCTTAAGGTAGAGCGTGCGCACGTCGATCTCGCTGATCGGCCCGGCGATGGCGCCGGCGGTGGCGTACCGCCCGCCGCGCCGTAAAACGTCCAGAAATGACGGCCACTGCGGCCCGGCAACCAGATCGACCACCACGTCGATGGAGCCTTCACCCAGTTCCTTGATCAGATCTGCGTTGCGGTCGACAACCTTGTCAGCGCCAAGTGCCAGAACCTCCTCGGCTTTGGCGGCAGAGGACAGCGCGATTACAGTGGCGCCGCGGCGTTTTGCCAGTTGCACAGCGGCAGAGCCAACGCCGCCCGACGCGCCGGAGATCAGCACGGTTTCTGCGCCCAGGCCGACGCGGTGCAGCATGTTCTCTGCGGTGGAATAGGCGCAGGGGATCGAGGCGAGTTCCGCATCCGACCAGTCGCAGTTCACCGCATGGGTTTCGCGCGCAGGCGCCACCGCAAACTGGGCGAAGCCGCCGTCGCATTCGCTGCCGAAGGTCCAGCATTCATAGGGGCGGTAGTCGACGTAAGTCCGCAGCATGTTGCGGACCAGCACCCGCTCGCCGATGCGGGAGGCATCGACCCCCTCTCCCACCGCAGCGATATGGCCGCAAGCGTCTGCTCCTTGGATGCGCGGAAACTCCAGTGGCTTGCCGGACCAGCTGGCGTCATCGTCATTGACGCTGTCGAACCCGGTTGCGCCGCCCGCGTTGGTGTCGGCATCCACTGCCTTGGAATACCAGCCGATTCGTGTGTTGATGTCGGTGTTGTTGATGCCTGCCGCCGCAACGCGGATCAGCACCTCACCCGGTCCGGGCTGCGGCACCGGCACGTCGGTGCGGTATTTCAGTTTGTCGATGCCGCCGTGGCCGGTCAGCAGGACCGCCGCCATTTTGCTGGGGATCATGAGTCTTTCTCCCTCCAAGCATGCTGCCCGCAAACGGAATCCGGTTTTGGGCTCCCAGAACATGCGAAATCAAAAATTCTGGCACATGCCGCGTGAACGGTAGCGAACGTGGCATGTGCCGGTAATCAGATTGGCCGGCCCTCCCCTGCCGGCCAAAACAGACCATTGCCCCCACGGGGGCAACAGCCTGAAACTTTTGTCAGAGCTCCAGCGGATGCGCCCGGCCCCGCTCCGCCAGACGGCGGTTCAGCACTTTCGCTTCGGGCAGCCCGGCCTCCAGCGCAAATACGAATGCGTGGGTCAGGTAGAAGCAGGCGGCGTCGATATTGCCCGCCTCTTCCGCCATGTCACCGGCCAGTGTGTAAAGCCGGACCAGCTCTGCGCTGTCCTTTTCCTCATGCGCCTGCAGAAGCGCCCGGTCGAGGTCTACGCGCTCCATCGCTCAGCCCTTCAGCGAGATCGCAATGTTCTTGGTGCGCACATAATTATAAAGTGCTTCCAAGCCCTTCTCGCGGCCAAAGCCCGACTTGCCGACGCCGCCGAAGGGGGTGGAGATGCCGCCCGCGAACCATTCGTTCACGAACACCTGCCCCGCCCGCAAGCGGTTCGCCACCCGGTGTGCCCGCGCCAGGTCGCGGGTGAAAACGCCGGCCACCAGCCCGAACTCGGTGCCGTTGGCCATGGCAATCGCCTCCGCCTCGGTATCGAAGGGCGTGAAGCAGGTGACGGGGCCAAAGATCTCCTCCTGCGCGACACGGGACGAGGGGTCCACGTCCGCCAGGATGGTGGGTGCCATGAAATAGCCCTCGCGCTCCAGCCGGGCACCGCCCGAGGCCGCGCGGGCGCCGCTTTGGCGGGCGGTGGCTGCCAGAGTTTCGATACCGTCCAGCTGACGCGCCGAGATCACCGGGGTCAGGCCGGGGTTTTCCAGCCCGTGACCGACGCTGAGGCCACCCGCCAGTGCGGCGGCGCGTTCGACGGCTTCCTCATAGATCGAGCGGTGCACCAGCACCCGCGACATGGCGGAGCAGACCTGGCCGGCGTTATAGAAGATGCCGCTTTGCAAGGAGGACATCAGCGTGTCCAGATTGGCGTCCTCAAAGGCCACCGCTGCGGATTTGCCGCCCAGCTCCATCAGCGCGGGCGTCACCGGGTTGGCGGCGGCACGCAGGATTGCCTGGCCGGTCGGTACCGAGCCGGTGAACACGATCTGGTCCACCGCCGGGCTTTCCACCAGCCGCGCACCCAGCTCTGCACCGACGCCGTTCAGGATCGAAACCGCGCCTGCCGGTACCTCCGCGCGCTCCAGCGCCACACCCAGCATTGCCAGCGCCATCGGGTCCAACTCTGGCGATTTGATGATCACAGAGTTGCCTGCGGCCAACGCAGGCGCCAAGGAGCGCGCCGCAATCGACACCGGGAAATTCCACGGCACGATCTGGGCAGAAACCCCGTAGGGCTCATAAACCGTGTAGTCGGCGTAGTCCGGGCCAAGCGGGATCGACTTGCCTTCGATCTTGTCGGCCATGCCGCCGTAGTATTCGAAATACTGCGCGGCCTCTTCGAATTCGTCATAGGCGGCGCTGAGGCTCTTGCCGCTTTCCCGGCACAGCAGCTCCGCGCCTTCGTCCGCGATACCCCGGATTTCCGCCGCAATGCGCTGCATCAGCTGGCCGCGCTTGGCGGGCTTCATGGCCGCCAGGTCGCCGCGCTCGAAACTCGCCCGCGCCGCGTCCAGCGCCTTGGCGAGGGTTTCCTCGCCCGCCAGCGCGCAGTCACCCACATGGCTGCCGTTGCCCGGATCCTCAACCGCGATGCGCGCACCGCCGTCGCCTTCGACCCAAGCACCGGCCAGGAAATTCCTGGCCAGCCCGTCTTTCAGGAAAGAACTCATGCCTCGCGGCCTTTGGTCACCTGATCTGCCACCCAGGCGTGGAAATTGTGGGTCGGCCCGTCCATCGCAGGGGAGAACCGGCCGCCGTCGAACAGCTCGCCATGGCGGCCCTTCTGCATGCCCTCGACAACAAAGACGTCTTCCTCGAACACGGTCTTCCACAGCTTGGCGTTCTCGGTGCGCAGCTCTTCCAGCTCCGGCGTGTCCTCGTTGGACTTCGCGTAGTAGAGCTCGATGTGCTCCACGGTGTTTTCGGTGTCGACCGGCTCCAGGATGATCGCAAAGGCGTGGTCGCGCTGCACACCCAGGAGGACGTTCGGGTAGACGGCCACATATTCGCCGCCCTCATCCCACTTGCTGGAAAGCCCTTCGAAATCCGGGAACACCTTGCCGTCTTCGCCCTTCATCTGGCGGTAGACCAGGGTGCCCTGGCCGGAATAGTGGCCCGGCACCTCGATATTGTAGTGGTCTTCCAGGCGCGAATAGCTGTTCAGCCCCGGATGCACCCACGGCAGGTGGTAGCTTTCACAGTAGTTCTCGACCGCCAATTTCCAGTTGGTCTTCACCTCTAGCTTGAAGCCGGAGTCTTCGCCGCCGTGATGCACCGGGGTTTCAAACTCCTTCCAGCGCTCCAGCAGGCCTGCATGGACCTCTTCGAACTCCGGCGCGGAGCCATCAACGTTCACGAACACCACATCACGCCAGACATAGGAGCGGATGCGCACCAGGCCGAGCTCATCCAGCTTGATGTCTTCATGCTTGTTGTTGCCGGGGCCGCCGACGTGCGGAGTGGAGACCAGGCGGCCGTCCAGACCATAGCACCAGCTGTGATAAGCGCAGCGGATGGCGCCGCGGATCTTGCCGGCCTTCTCGACCAGGATCATGCCGCGGTGGCGGCAGGTATTCTGAAACACGCCGATCTCGCCGTCCTTGTCGCGCACGATCAGCAGCGGCATGCCCAGAAAATTCACCGGCTTCGCATAGCCCGGCTCCGGCACGTCCTTGCCAAATCCGATGCCGGACCAGTTGGCAAACAGCACCGAGCGTTTTTCTTCGGCAAAGACAGCGGGGTCGACGTAATGGGCGTTCGGCAGGCCGTTGGCAACGTTGACCGGAGCCATCACCGGGGCAAGCGAGTCATGCTTGTTCATCTGGGTCTCTCCAAGGCAGGAAAAAGATGTGCGCGTTTTGCGCCATTGAAGGGAGAGAGCAGATTCACTCAATATCAGGAATTTTCGCGCAGGGATTAGCTGGATTCACCTGAGCTTCGATTGACCTCGTCAATGACCCAATTGCGAAGCAAACGGGCGGATTCCGACAGTTCCGCATCCGGCCGGCCCACAAGATGGAAGCCGTGCGGCGCGGCCAGAACATGCGGGCCGATCGGCACCAGCTGGCCGGTTGCCAGCAGGGGGTTCAACAGCCGCTGCCAGCCCAGTACCAGCCCCACCCCGTCCTGCGCCGCCTGCAGCGCCACCGCATAATTGTTGACCCGCACGCCGGAAGCGATGGGGCCGTCATAACCCAGCTGCTGGAACCAGTCTGCCCAGGTGGTCCAGCTGCGGTCATCGGAGTCCAGATGCAGCAGCCGCTCCTGCGCCAGAACCTCCAGCGGGCAGCCGGTGAGCCGCTCCGCCAGTTCCGCATTGCCAACCGGAACCAGATGGTCGCGGTACAGCTCGGTCTGTTCCAGCCGCGTATCGCGCTCGCGCCCGTACCGTATGTAGAAATCCACATCCGGCATGCTGCGCAGCGGCCGGTCGTTTACGATCTGGTTGACGTTCACGTCGGGGTGCTGGCGCCAGAACCGCACCACCGAGGGTGACAGCCACAGGGAGGCGACGGCAGAGGTGGAGCCGATGGTCACGGTGTCGCCGGTCTGGCGGTCGCGGATGGTTTTCAAGCTGAGCGAGATCTTGGAGAACGAGGAGGCGAGGGTTTCAAACAGCGCCTCGCCTTCCTCTGTCAGCTCCACGCCCCGGTGCTTGCGCTGAAACAGCGGCGCCTGCAGTTCCGCCTCCAGCGCTTTCACCTGATGGCTGACCGCCCCAGGGGTCACGGACAGCTCCTGTGCGGCGTTCTTGAAGCTCAGATGCCGTGCCGCGGCCTCAAAGGCCGCCAGGGTGGTGAGCGGCGGCAGGTTGTAGTGGCGGCGGGACATCAGCGGCTCCTGGCTGCAGGCTCGGGTGAACGGTCTTCATTCCAATATGGGAAAAACATCTTTGAAGGCCAGAGCGGATTTTTGATAACCGGAACCGGCTCCGGCTTCCGGGCGCCTCAATCAATCCGGCCGCGCTGGAGCATCGGGGTCACGTTGAAGGCCGCCTTGTAGACCCGCGAAAAATGGCCGGGGCTGTCAAAGCCGCAGGACAGCGCCACATCGGTCACCGAAGCCTCTGTCTGGATCAACAGGTTCCGGGCGCGCTCCAGCCGCATTTCCATCGAATACTTCTTGGGCGAGGTGTTGAGGTATTTGCCAAACAATCGCTCCAGCTGGCGGGTGGAGATGCCGATCTCCTCGGCGATGCGTACGGGCGAAATCGGATCGCTGATGTGGTCTTGCATCATCTGGATGGCACGGGCCAGATGCGCATTGCGCATGCCGTTGCGCGACTGCAGCGATACCCGCTGCTCGGCCGTGGCATTGCGCACTGCGTTATAGACCATCTGGTCGGCCACAGCGACCGCCAGGTCATACCCGTGCTCGCGCTCGATCAGATGCAGCATCAGGTCTGCCGTGGCGGTGCCGCCGGAAGCTGTCACATGCCTTTCATCGGCCACGAACACGCTGCGCACCAGATTCACCTCCGGGAACGCCTCCATGAAGCTGTCGTGGTATTCCCAGTGGATCGCCGCCTGCATGCCCTTCAGGAACCCGGCCTCTGCCAGCACCCAGGCACCAGAGCACAGCGCGCCCACCGCAACCCCCCGCGCCTTTTCCCGCCGCAATGCTGCCAGCAGCGGCTTGGTCACGTGTTTGCGCATGTGGATCCCCGACAGGGCAAACAGACGGTCGCATTTCGGGACAGCGTCGAACCCGTAATGCACCAGCGTCACCGATCCGTTGGAGCAGGTCGCGGTTTCGCCGTTCTCCGATCCGAAAGACCAATCAAAAAGATCCTGACCGCTGACCAGATTGGCGATGCGCAGCGGCTCCACCGCGCAGGAGAACGCCAGATGCGAAAACTCCTCAACCAGGAGAAAGGCGAAATGCTGGGTTTTGGTCATGGGTCACCCGCCTGACAAGAAACGCTGGGCGGGCCTGGCTGCACGGCCCTCGCGGCCCGGACAGGCTATGCCCCCTGCCCTGCCTGCCGCAAGACGTGAAGCGCCCGCAAATTGCACACACCACATTTTTTCTGTGTACACAATATGTATTTTTATGCCATAGAGCCCGCAAGCCAGAGAATCCCTCACCGCAGCGCGGCAGGAGACAAACCAATGAAAGACGCCTCGAAGAACCGCAAAGCTGCGCTCTACAGCCGCCTGAAGACCGCGATCATGACGCTGGAGCTGCGCCCCGGCGCCGATCTGGACGAGGCGAAACTGTCCGAAGAGTCGGGCCTGTCGCGCACCCCGCTGCGCGAAGTGCTGCGCCAGCTGGCCGGCGAGGGCTATGTCGATCTGCGGGAAAACCGCGGCGCGCGGGTCAGCGAGATGTCGCACATGACCCTGCGCGATTTCTTCCTGGCCGCGCCGATGATCTATGGCGCGGTGATGCAGCTGGCTGCCCAACACGCGACACCCGCCCAGATTGCCGAGCTGAAAGAGGCGCAGGAAGAATTTAAGGCGGCCCTGCGAACCGGCTCCAGCGCCGATCGGGCGATGGCCAACAACCGCTTTCACGAGATCACCGGCGAAATGGCCGACAACATCTATCTGCTGCCGTCCTTTCAGCGGCTGCTGATCGACCATGCCCGCATCGGCATGACCTTCTACCGCCCCCAAGACGCCCGCATGGCGGAAAACCTGGATGAGGCCAGCAACCAGCACGACGCCATCATCGCCGCCATCGAAGCCGGCGACGAGGCGGCGGCGGGCCAGCTGGCGATTGAGCATTGGAACCTGTCGCGCGACCAGATCGAGCTGTTCGTCATGCCCGCCGGGCTTGACGTGCCGCTGGGAACGGTGGCGCGCAAAACCCCTGCATGAGGACGAGATGACCCCACTATTCCGGTTTGAGGGGATATACACCCCTGTGGTGACGCCCCATTTCGAGGACGGCAGCGTCAATTGGGACGCGCTGGCCGAGGTGATCGACTACCTGGTTGAGAACGGCGTGCATGGCCTGATCTCTGGCGGCTCCACCGGCGAAAACTATGCCCAGACCGTGGAAGAGCGTATCGCACTGGCCCGCTTCACCCATGAACGGCTCAAGGGCCGCCTGCCACTGGTGGTGGGCACCGGTGCCATGCTGACCAGCGACTCCATTGCGCTGGCCGAGGGCGCCAAGGACATTGGGGCCGACAGCATCCTGCTGGCCTCGCCCCCCTACTCGGTCCCGACCGACCGCGAAAACGCGCTGAATGCGCTGGCGATCGACAAGGCCGCCGACCTGCCGGTGATGCTCTACAACTACCCGCACCGCACCGGCACCATGATGGGCGAGGAGTTCCTCGACCGGGTGGGGCGCTCCCGCAACTTCTGCGGCATCAAGGAGAGCTCCGGCGACATCAATCGGGTGCACCTGCTGGCGCGGGACTACCCGCATATCCAGCTGGGCTGCGGCATGGATGACCAAGCTTTGGAGTTCTTTGCCTGGGGCGCGCCCTTCTGGGTCTGCGGCGGCTCGAACTTCCTGCCCAAGGAACACGTCGCGCTCTACAATGCCTGCGTGATCGAGGGCAACTTTGCCAAGGGCCGCCGCATCATGTCGGCAATGATGCCGCTGATGCGCGTCCTCGAACAGGGCGGCAAGTTCATCCAGACCATCAAGCATGGTGTCACCATGAACGGCATCGAGGCCGGCGCCATGCGCGCGCCGCTGAAAGGCCTGAACAAGGACGACAAACGCGCGCTGGAACAGGTCGTGCGGGTGCTGAAACAGAAAATCGCAGATATCCAGGCGGAGGGCTGATCCATGTCGCTGCTTACTCAGGACGAATACAAATCCATCGCCGCCAATCTGGACCTGCCCACGGGCGCGTTCATCGACGGCAAATTCTGCCCGGCCGCGTCCGGCAAGACCTTTGAAACCGTGAACCCGGCTACCGGAGAAAAACTGGCTGATATCGCTGCCTGCGGTGCAGCAGATGTAGATGTCGCGGTCGAAAAGGCGCGCGAAGCTTTCGACGACGGCCGCTGGTCCCGCCTGCACCCCTCCGAGCGCAAGGACGTGCTGATCCGGCTGTGCAAGCTGATGACCCGCAACGCCCATGAACTGGCGGTGATGGAAAGCCTGGATTCCGGCAAGACCATCTATGACTGCGAAACCGTCGACGTGCCTGAAACCATCCACTGCCTGAAATGGCACGCCGAGGCGACCGACAAGATCTATGATCAGGTGTCGCCCGCCTCCGACGATCACGTCGCCATGGTGGTGCGCGAACCGATCGGCGTGGTCGGCCTGGTGCTGCCCTGGAACTTCCCGCTGCTGATGCTCGCGTGGAAGATCGGCCCGGCGCTGGCCGCAGGCTGCTCCGTGGTGGTGAAACCGGCTGCGGAAACCACCCTGACCGCGCTGCGTGTTGCGGAACTGGCGATGGAAGCCGGCCTGCCCCGCGGCGTGCTGAACGTGGTGCCCGGCGGCGGCGCCGAGGTAGGTGAGCCCATTGGCCGCCACATGGATATCGACATGGTTTCCTTCACCGGCTCCACCGTGACCGGCAAGCGCTTCCTGACCTATTCGGCGGAAAGCAACGCCAAGGAAGTGGTGCTGGAGATGGGCGGCAAGAACCCGGCAATCGTGATGGACGACGCCGAGAACCTGGACCGCGTAGCCGCCCACATCGTTAACGGCGCTTTCTGGAACATGGGCGAAAACTGCTCGGCCTCGTCGCGCCTGATCGTGCACAAGGACGTCAAGGCAGAGCTGCTGGAGCGCATCGCGCATCACGCCAAGGCCTGGAACGTCGGCGACCCGCTGGACCCGGAAACCCGCATGGGCGCGCTGGTGTCCAAGGCGCATTTCGACAAGGTTTGCGGCTATCTGGAGCAGGCCGAAAACGTGGTGCTGGGCGGCAAGACGCATGACGGCGCATTTGTCGAGGCCACAGTGGTCGAAGTGCCGGGCAATGACGCGGTGCTGGCGCGCGAGGAGATTTTTGGCCCGGTGCTGTCGGTGATCGAGGTTTCCGGCTTTGACGAGGCCATCCGGATCGCCAATGACACCCAGTACGGCCTCTGCGCCTCGATCTTCACCGCCAACGCCAAGCGGGCGATCCGCGGTGCCCGCGCCATCCGCGCAGGCACGGTAACGGTGAACAGCTTTGGCGAGGGCGATATCTCCACCCCCTTCGGCGGCTACAAGCAGTCGGGCTTTGGCGGCCGCGACAACTCTGTCCATGCCCACGACCAGTACACCCAGCTGAAAACCATCTGGATCGACCTGGCCGACGACGCAGACGAGGCCGTGGATTGACCGCCTACACTGCCAAACGCCTGCCCCGGCAGACCGGCGCGGCGGGATGGAATGCCATCCTGCCGCCGCAGGCCCCGCTGCCGGTGATGGACCACGACCTGACCGCCGATGTGACCATCATCGGCGGCGGATTTGCGGGCCTGTCCGCCGCCCGCCGCCTGCACCAGCTGGACCCCTCGCTGAAGGTGGCCCTGCTGGAGGCCGGCCGTTTTGCGGAAAGCTCTGCGGGCCGTAATTCCGGTTTCATGATCGACCTGCCGCATGATCTGGCCTCTGACAACTACGCAGGCTCCGGGCTGGAGGCTGACAAGGCCGCGATTGCCTTCAACCGCAAGGCCATCGATTTCGCCAAGGGCGTGGCCGAGGATTGCGCCCTGCCCCAGGAGATGTTCGACCCCGTAGGCAAGATCAACGCAGCCGCCACCATGGTCGGCGACAAGCACAACCGCGACTTTGCCGCCCATCTGGAGCGGCTGGGCGAACCGCATCAGCTGCTCAGCCGGCAGGAAATGCAGGAGCGCACCGGCAGCCCGCATTACACCTCCGGTCTCTATGCGCCGGGCACGGTGATGATCCAGCCCGCCGCCTATATCCGCGCCCTGTCGGCGTATCTGGCCGGGCAGGTCAGCGTGTTCGAAAACTCCCCTGCCACCGGGTTTGAGAAACAGGGCAACGGCTGGGTTGTCAGCACCCCAAAGGGCCGCATCAGCACCGGCAGCGTGATTCTGGCCAACAACGGCCATCTGGAAAGCTTCGGCTTCTACCAGCGCCGCCTGATGCACATCTGCCTCTATGCCTCAATGACCGAACGCCTGGCTCCAGAGCAGATCAAACGCCTGGGGGGCGCGCCGCGCTGGTCGGTCACGCCTGCGGACCCCATGGGCACCTCCGTGCGGCGGATCTCCGGCTCCTATGGCGACCGCATCCTGGTCCGCACCTGCTCCAGTTTCCACCCCACCATTGAAACCAGCGAAATGCGCCTGCGCAACGCAGGATGGGTGCAGGACCGCAAGTTCAGGGAGCGCTTCCCGCATCTGGAAGGCGTCAAGATGGAACACCGCTGGGCCGGGATGCTCTGCCTCAGCCGCAATGGTTCCGCCGCATTCGGAGAGCTGGACCAGAGCGTCTATTCCGCCTGCTGCCAGAACGGCCTCGGCATTGCCCGCGGCACGCTGCAGGGCATGGGCATTGCCGAATTTGTTCTTCAGGGGGGATCACAGATTGCCAGCCATTTCCTGGCCCAGCCGATGCCGCCCAAACTGCCGCCGGAACCCTTTGCCTCGCTCGGCGCCAATACCTACCTGATGTGGAAGGAATGGCGGTCCGGCAAGGAATAGAGGCTGGGGGCTCTGCCCCCGCCGCCTGCGGCGGCTCCCCCGGAGTATTTTTACAAAGGTGAACAGGGGGGGGCTTTCTATGTCCAGCCACCTTCGATTTAGGGAAGGCTCAGCTTAGCCATCCGCCCGCCGTCGACGGTGTAGACTTGGCCGGTGATGAACCCTGCATCCTCTGACGCCAGGAAAGCCACCAGCGCCGCCACCTCTTCCGGCTTGCCGGTGCGCGCCACCGGGTGAATGCCGGCAATATCGCGACGGAAGGCCTCCGGATCCGGCATCCCCTCGATGAAATCCATGTTCAGTTCGGTGTCGATCCAGCCCGGTGCCACCGCGTTGCAGCGGATGCCCTCGTGCCCGTGATCCACCGCCACCGCGCGGGTAAGCCCGTGCAGACCGGCCTTGGAGGCGCAATAGGCGGCGTGGCCGGGGTTGCTGCCCAGCCCTTCGATAGAGCCGGTGTTGACGATGCTGCCGCGGGAAATACGCAGATGCGGCAGCGCTGCATGGATCATCAGGAACGGCGCGGTCAGGTTCACCGTCAGATTACGCTGCCAGTCGGCGAGGGTCATCTCCTCGACGCGTGCCTCCTGCATCATGCCGGCGTTGTTGACCAGCACATCCAGCCCCCCTGCCCTGCTGGCAACCTCCGCCACCACCTGCGCGGGGCTGTCCGGGTCGGTGAAATCCGCCGGGATTGCCTCGAACTCCGCATCCGCGCCGCGCTGCGCGGTGAACACCCGCGCGCCCTCGTCCCGCAGCCGCCTGGCAATCGCCAAACCGATGCCGCTGCGGCCGCCGGTGACCAGCGCAACCTTGCCCTGAAACCGCATCATGACACCGGTTTCCCGCCGTTCACCTCCACCAGCGCGCCGCACATGTATCGCGCCGCGTCAGAGGCCAGGAACATCACCACATCGGCGATGTCCTCCGGCTCGGCGATGCGGCCGAGCGGCACGGTTTTACCCAGTTCCGCCACCGCGCTGTCCGGGTCAAAGCCGCGCTTGGCAAAGCCCGTGCGCAGCATCGGCGTGTTCACCTCATTGGGGCAAACCGCATTGATGCGGATGCCCTGGTGCGCGTGGTCCATCCCCATGCATTGCGTCAGAGAGGCAACCGCCGCCTTGGTCATGCAGTAGAGCGCATGGTTCGGCCCCGGCGCCTTGCCACCCCAGCAGGAGGCGGTGTTGACGATGGCACCGCCACCGGTATCCGCCATCAGCGGAATCGCGGCGCGGCAAATCCGGAAGGGGGCTTGAACATTCACGCCCATCGACAGTTCCCAATCAGCGTCCGAGGTTTCGGTCACCGGGCCGCGGGTGATGACACCGGCGTTGTTGATGACAATGTCCAGCCCGCCAAGCGCCTTTGCTGCCGCTTGCGGCAAGGCATTGGCATAATCCGCGTCCAGCAGATCGCCCGGCAGATGCGCCTCGGCCTCTATGCCGCTGGTATCGCGGTCGGCAACCGCCACGGTGGCGCCTGCGGTGCGCAGCCTCTGCACGATTGCAGCACCGATTCCCCCCGCAGCGCCGGTCACAAGCGCGCATCTTCCATGAAATTCCATTACGTTCCCTTTCCTGCTGCAAAAAAGCCCGCCCTATCAAAGGGCGGGCCAGTCGGGGGGAGGATATCAATAGCTCTGGTTCAGCTCATCCGCGGCTGGGATCTCCCGCTCGCGCCGGGCGATATACTCCAGCAGTTCTTCATTCTTGGCCTCATCCAGCTTCGGTTCCTGGTATTCCAACAGCAGTTTCCTGGCGCGTTTCAAGGCGCGTTCGGTGATCTCGACGCTGCCCTCGGCCTGCCATTGCTCGATCGAGTTGTTGTCGAACAGTTCCGGCATGAAAAACGCCTGCTGGAAGTTCTCCTGGGTGTGCGGATGACCCAGGTAGTGGCCGCCGGGACCGACATCCGGCACTGCGGCAATGGCCTGGTCAAAGTCGTCCCATTTCGGTCCTTCCGCCATCCGGTAGGCCATCGCGCATTGCTCCGCGTCGACGATGAACTTGGCAACCGAGCAATGCATGCCGGCCTCGTTCCAGCCCGCCGAATGCCAGATGTAGTTGGCACCCGCATGAATGACCGCCGACAGGGTGGTGGCGGATTCATAGCCCGCCTGCGCGTCAAAGGTCTTGGCCCCGCCCAGGGTGTTCGAGGTCCGCCACGGCACGCCGTAGTAGCGCGCCATCTGGCCGATCATGAAGTTCATCAGCGAGATTTCAGGCGTGCCCGCCATCGGCGCGCCGGACTTCATGCTGACGGTCGACAAGTAATGGCCGTAGATCGCCGGGGTCCCCGGGTTGCAAACCTGGGTATAGGCCAGCGCCGACAGTGCCTCCGCATTCAGCTGCGCAACCGAGGCTGCAACCGAGGCCGGGGTGTTGGCACCGCCCAGAACGAAGGGCGAGCACAGCACCGGCTGGCGGCGGGCGCCAAAGGCGCGCATGGCGCCCAGCATGGTCTCATCCCAGACCAGCGGCGAGTTGCCGTTGCAGTTGCCGGTGGTTACGGGATTGTTCATGATGAACTCTTCCCCGAACAGGATGGCGCACATGTCCATCACGTCCTCGGCGTTCTTGGGGCTGGTGGTCATCCCCATGAACGTCTTGTCGGAGTACTTCATCGACGAATAGGTGATCCGCAGATGGCGCTGGCTGATCGGATGGTCATACGGCTCGACGATGTGGTGCGCCGAGGAGTGCAGGGCCGGCATCATATGCGCCAGCTTGTGGAACATCGCCAGGTCGTCCAGCATCGGGTTGCGGCGCACATCGTCCAGGTCGCGCAGGAAGGGCGCGCCGGTCATCGGCACAAAGATCGAGTTCTTGCCGCCCAGGCGCACGTTCTTCTTGGGGTCGCGCGCGTGATAGGTGAAATCGCTGGGGATTGTCTTGATCAGCTCGCGCACCAGGCCGCGGTCGAGGTAAACCAGCTCGCCTTCGACCTTGGCGCCCGCGCGCTTCCAGTCCTCCAGTGCAATGGGATCGCGGAACTGGACGCCGACGTTCTCCAGGATATCCATAGAGGCATTGTCGATTTTTTCGACCTGGGCACCGTCCATCACCTCGCACAGCGGGATGTTGCGGGTCAGGCCCGGCAGCATGTCGAACTTGGGGGCGGTGCGCAGGGCGCGGCGGGCGTTGCGGCCGCCGGAGCGTGCGCGGGTGGCAGTGGCTTGCTCAGTCATAGCAGGGGTCTCCTTTGACAGTGAGTTTCACCAAATGAATCGGGTTTCACCTGCAGGATTGCGAAATCCGGTTGCAGAAACCGACACTCTGTCCGGCGGAACCGGCCTTAGGTCAGATGGGGTATTCGGCTTGCGCCCCACTTCCAGCCTCGGTCTCCGGTAGGTGCTGCGTCTCGAGCTGATGATAATACGTGGTTTGTGTGAAGCAGCCACAAGCATCAGGGAAGGAGACGCAGCATGAAGCATTATGCCGGATTGGATGTATCAGTAAAAGAAACCGCCATTTGTGTTGTCGACGACGACGGCCAAGTC
>NZ_WLCM01000027.1 GCF_013317235.1 Leisingera sp. ANG59
CTTCGGTGACGCCAAGATGACAACCGCGCTTCTGGATCGCGTAACTCATCACTGCGCAATCATCGAGACAGGCAACACGTCATACCGGTTCGCACAGAGCAAGCGACGCAGAAAAACATAAACGTCGCGCAAGCAAAGGCCCCAGACGGACTCGCTATAGGAGGGCGGCCCGCCTGGGGCCTTTGCGCCACAAGGGGTGGGTCAAATTCAAACGCTGAAACCGGGTCAGTTTTGAACGCTCATTGACAAACCCGGCCACGTCGCGCACTTTGCGTCGCATGATTTCGAAGATCAGCGGCAGGTCGTAGCCGCTGTCATCACGCGGCAACTCACCCTCAAGTTCTGGGATGTGCAGGTCGAAGTCGCGCTTAAGGAATTCGAGCAAGGTCGCGTTCAGGCGGACATCATCCTCGTGATGCTCGATAATGAAATCGGATTGGGCCGAGCGGCGCGAAATCTTGACGGGAATCAACAGCAAAGGTGCGCGGTAGCTGCGCGTATCGGTTTCGGTCTTTTTCCAGCGCAGAAAACCTGCCGCAAGGAACAACGTATTGGTGCCGCCTTCCTGCATGTCGCTCTTGGCCTTGCGAAACAATGCCAGGAGGCGGTTGTTCGTATCCTTTCGCCAGGGCCAAGCCGATCCAGCGTCCAGGTCTTCAGTTTGATGACAGATGGGCTGCTCGCGATGGAGATAGCGAGGTTTTCCAGAGGCGCATCTGTCCCATTGATCAAGGTAATCTTGCGCAGGATCGAAACGCCGTTCTGGGCAGAGGAGAAATTGACCTTATCCGCTGTAGAGAACGCTACTCTAAGGTTCTGACCTTCCTCAACTGTAGCTCCCTGATCAATGACTTCTGACATAACGCAACCTTTGGTGAATGTTGCTCGATGCTGCACACGCGTCGTTGCGTGTCAATCCGTAGTGAACGAGTGCATCGTGAAGATTGGAATTGGACCACCAAAATTAGTCCACAAACCGGGATAGTTTATCCCGCAATTTGGCGGGCCAACGATATGTGAGTAAAGCTGCCAATCAGGCCGCACGCTTGCCGCCACTCGTCTGTCATCAAATACATGTCCGAACCAAGCGATTAGGTACGTCCTGGTGCTTTCCTCAAAGCCTCAAAGGACCTCGAGCTGCGAGATAAGTCGCTTTAAGTCTTCATGGATGTCCTCCGGAGCCATTTGCGCCCAGAGGTCATCCATCGTTTTGCCAGTTTCGGCCAAGCGTTTCGTAAGCGCCGTTTTGTAATCCCCCTCCAAGACCGGCGTCGCATCAGCGGGGGGCGCCGCCGTCCAGGGCAGGAAAAGATCATTTTCCCACCAAGTCCGGATGTCCTCAATCTCCAGCCCTAAAGTGCGGGCGATGCAGGCAGGAACCAAGGCATAGTTCTCCATCTCCCGGCGCCTGAATGTCCGAGATGCGAAATTTGCCAGCCCATGTCCGTCCGACTTGTCGCGCAGCGTCTCTTCGCAAACGGTGTTCAACGGGGCACCATCGCGGTCGCGCAAGCTTAGGGCGCGTATCCCCGGAATGCCTTTCTCCAGCTTTTGGAAAAACTTCCGCCGCTCCTTGTGGCTCTCTGTAGTCGGGTAGGCCTCGATCTTGGGAAGCGGACGGTTAAGAGTAGCTGCCATAGTTTTAAGCGCGCGTATAGACAATCTCAGGAAGCACATCACAGTCAGTGAGCGTGGTCTCATCTGCCCGGATGAATAGTCGGTCATTGGTCAGCGAGAGGGAAATCTTCAGGTGATGTACACCGTCCTGTGGGTGCTCCCAGTCGACCCTGATTGAGAGAGAGTATCCTTCTTCTCCGGGAATTTGCGTCTTTAGCCCATACCAAAGGTGCTTCAAGTCTGGCAGGTTGATCGGGTTGAAATCATCGTCCGAGATCCCGTATCCCTGCCCAGCAAACCCGGTCATGATCGCCTCGTCCCCTTTGCCCCGGCGCAGAACGAAAACGCAAAAACTCCACACAGCGAGGGCATGCAGCAGAGTAGATTTCCCGCTGTTGTTCGGACCAGCCAAGAGCGTGGTGCCGCTGCCTGCAATTTCAATCTTCCCGGATTCGAAGCGCTTGAAGCGCCGCAGCGCGATAGATGTAATCATGCAGCTTCCCTATGCGGCATTTTCCGAGAACAGCGGAGAACACGACCACACTGAACGGCAAATTCCTTAAGTGACTGGTGAATTTACATAAATTTATTTCACTCCATTCTCGCGGCGCAAAAAATATGCGCGCCGCGAAAAAATATACGCTCACCTACAGTTTTTTAGAAATCCAGGTTTTCGACGCTGAGAGCGTTTTTCTGGATAAACTCCCGGCGGGGCTCCACCACGTCCCCCATCAGCTTGGTGAAAAGGTCATCAGCCTCAACCATATCGTCGATACGCACCTGCAGCAGGGTTCGGGCGTCCGGGTCCAAAGTGGTCTCCCACAGCTGGTCGGGATTCATTTCGCCCAGACCTTTGTAGCGCTGGAGGGTCAGGCCCTTTTCACCCTCTTCCAGGATCGCCTTCAGCAACCCCAGCGGCCCATGAATGATCTGGCTGCGGTCCCGGCGGACAAGCTGGGCCGTGGTGCCGTATACTTCCTGCAGGCTCTGGGTGAAGCTGCCGGTCTTACGGGCCTCACCAGACCGAAGCATCGGGCCATCGAGTGTGCGGACTTCCTCAACCCCGCGCAGGATGCGGGCCAGACGGATGCCATGATCCTGGGTAATCCGGCCCTGCCAGCCGCGCTCATACTCCAGCGCGATGGCGTCCAGGCGGGCAGCAACCTTGTCGGCAACACCCTGCAGGTCGGAGTCCACGGCGCCGGGCACGAAAGCACCGGCCACTGCTGCCTGCTCCAGGATGTGGCGCGGATAATGGGTCGGGAAGGCATCCAGAACACGCTTGAGCTGGCGCGCTTCTTCCACCACGCGGGTGAGATCGGCACCGGCCATTTCAGACCCGTCGCCCAGCTTAAGCACCGCGCCGTCGACGCCCTGGTTGATCAGGTAGTCGTCCAGCGCGGCCTGGTCCTTGAGGTAGACCTCGGACTTGCCACGCGCGACCTTATAGAGCGGCGGCTGCGCGATATAGAGATAGCCGCCCTCGATCAGCTCCGGCATCTGCCGGTAGAAGAAGGTGAGCAGCAGCGTCCGGATGTGGGCGCCATCGACGTCCGCGTCGGTCATGATGACGATCTTGTGGTAGCGCAGCTTGGTGATATCGAACTCGTCGCGGCCGATGCCAGTGCCTAGCGCCATCACGAGGTTGCCGATCTCCTGCGAAGACAGCATCCGGTCAAACCGTGCGCGCTCCACGTTGAGGATCTTGCCGCGCAGGGGCAGGATCGCCTGGGTCATCCGGTCCCGCCCCGTCTGGGCGGAGCCGCCAGCCGAGTCACCCTCGACCAGGAAGACTTCGGTCTTGGACGGGTCTTTCTCGGAGCAGTCCTTGAGCTTGCCCGCGAGGTAGTTCACGTCCATCGCGGTCTTGCGGCGAGTCAGTTCGCGCGCCTTGCGGGCAGCCTCGCGCGCCAGTGCCGCCTCGACAATCTTGCCGACGATCTGCTTGGCCTCGTTCGGATTTTCCTCGAACCATTCAGCCAGCTTCTCGCCCATCAGGCTCTCCACCACCGGGCGCACCTCGGAGGAGACCAGCTTGTCCTTGGTCTGGCTGGAGAACTTCGGGTCCGGCACCTTGACTGACAGAACACAGGTCAGCCCTTCGCGGGCATCGTCACCGGTGAAAGAGACCTTCTCTTTCTTGGCGATGCCCGACGTCTGCGCGTAGTTGTTGATGGTCCGGGTCAGCGCGCCGCGGAAGCCCGCCACGTGGGTGCCGCCATCGCGCTGCGGAATGTTGTTGGTGAAGGGCAGAACCGTCTCGTGGTAGCTGTCGTTCCACCACATCGCGATCTCGACGCCGATGTCGTCCTTTTCCCCGACGATGTAGACCGGAGCCTCCATCACCGGGGTCTTGTGCCGGTCAAGGTATTTGACAAACTCCTTGACGCCGCCTTCGTAGAAAAGCTCAGCCGTCAGTTTCTCCGCCGGACGCTCATCCTCCAGAATGATCCGCACGCCGGAGTTCAGGAAGGCCAGCTCGCGCAGGCGTTTTTCCAGCGTCTCGAATGAGTATTCCAGGTTCGAGAACGTATCGGTCGAGGCCATGAACCTGACCTCGGTGCCGGTCTGGTCGCCACAATCGCCGACCACTTCCAGATGCTTGACGGTATCGCCACGCTCAAACCGTGCGACGTGTTCCTTACCGTTGCGCCAGATGCGCAATTCCAGCCAGTCGGACAGCGCGTTTACCACAGACACGCCCACGCCGTGCAGGCCGCCCGACACCTTGTAGGAGTTCGAGTCGAATTTACCGCCGGCATGCAGCTGGGTCATGATGACCTCGGCTGCGGATACACCTTCCTCAGCGTGGATATCCACCGGAATGCCGCGGCCATTATCGCTGACCGAGACGCTGGAATCGGCGTGGATTTTTACGGTCACGTGGTCGGCGTGGCCCGCCAGTGCCTCGTCGATGCCGTTGTCCACGACCTCATACACCATGTGGTGCAGGCCCGAGCCATCATCGGTGTCCCCGATATACATGCCAGGGCGTTTTCGGACCGCCTCCAACCCTTTGAGAACCTTGATGGAATCCGCGCCATATTCTGCGGGGGCCTGCTCGTTTCCGGACATTCACATCTTCCTGTCTTAGCTTCGGGATTTTATACGAAACCTGACCAGGATTGTCACGCGCAAGCCCCCTTTTTCTTGGCAGGATCAGGCAGCCTTGGCCCCCAATCCGCCAGCTGCCGCCAGCCAGGTTTTGACTTTGGCCTCCGGCGCGTCCGTAGCAGGTGCGAAAGTGCTGAAGCGCGTGGGCTTTATGCCGACAAACCCAAGGATCTGGCGACTGATGAACTTCTTGACAGCATTGCCGTAGAACAGCCGCAACAGCAGCGCAGGCGTGTCAGAGGTCAGCAGCACTCGGGCAGTCTTGCCGGTCAGCATCGGGGCCGGGAGCCCCACGGAGTTGACGTTACGGGTATCAAAGGCCCGCCCCGGCAGCAAAGCCCTGTCAAATACCGCCTTCAGCTTGGCAGGGATGGCGCCCCACCACAGCGGCGCGGCCATCACCACGTGCTCCGCCCATTCCAGATCCTCCAGAAAGGCGGCCAGATCCGGCTCCAACGGCTTCGGGTCCTTATACCCGCTCTGGCCATAATCCATGTCGAACTGCATCTGCGAAATGTCGTGGCAGCGCACTTGGTGGCCGTTTTCCTCAGCCGCAACCTGGTATGCGGCGCAGAGGGATTTCGACAGGGAGGTTTGGCCGGGATGGCCGTTCAGGATCAGGATTTTCCGGGCAGACATTTCAGGCTCCGCAAGTTAAGTTGACCGTGGTCACTTTATTGAATCAAAAATGACCGCGGTCAATTATAAAAGTGACCGCGGTCAATAACGAGATCGTGAGGCTGAGACATGACACGTGCACCCCAGAAGCGGCGGCTGGAAACGCGGGCAAAGCTGCTGGAGGTGGCGGCGGCCATCGTGCAGGAGCAAGGCTACAGCGGACTGCGGGTCGAAGACGTGGTTGCCCGGGCCGGAGTGGCCAAGGGCACCCTGTTTTCCCATTTCAAGGACAAGGACGGGCTTCTGGCAGTCCTGATCGGGGATGAGGTCATGCGCCTTCTGGACGGTATGGAGGCAGGTGGCGCCCCCCAGGATGCGGCAGAACTGACCGCCCGGCTGGCGCCGCATCTGGACTACGTCGGCCAGGACCGGGTGATTTTCGATTTGCTGCTGCGCTACTCCGGCACCACAGCGGCAGAACCGGACGAAGCCATTACCGCAGGCTTCATCCGCCAGGTTGACCTGCTGACCCGCTGGCTGCTGAGCCTGCAAGCCTCAGGCGAAATCCGCCGCGATCAGCCGCCGGAACTGCTGGCCGAAGGCATCCAGGCCTTTCTGAACCATGTCCTGGGCGTGTGGTTCTGCATTGAGCATGATGACGAAACGCCGCCCACCAGAGCACTTGAGCCATACTTGCGTGCCTGGCTGCAGCCCGCCCCTTAGGTGTAGGGGATCACCAGCCCGACGCAGATCAGCAGCCCGCCGGAGATCAGATTGATCCGCCGCCGGATCCGGGTGGAGGTCACCGCACGGCGCACGCGGTGCACCATCCCTGCCAGCGCCAGGTTGCCCAACAGCGGCACCAGGAAGGACAGGGTGACAATCGCGGCGATGTCGCTCGCGGAGATGCCCGACAGGTCAAAGAACCCGGGCAGCACCCCCATGTAGAACAGGATCGCCTTGGGGTTTCCGAGGATCACGGCGATACCGGCCATGAAACCGGCCCAGATGCCGGGACGGGTCAGGGCACGGTTTTCCTCCACCGCGTCGCCGGCGTGGCGGATCAGCAGAAATCCCATTCCCAGGAACATAGCGCAGGCAACCCAGCGCAGCATGGTCATGATGCCTTCTATTTCCGAGACCAACCAGGACATGCCAGCCACTGCGATCAGCGGCCAGAAGACGTCGCCGCAGGCGACGCCAAGAGCCAGCGGCCAGGCCGCCGGGAATCCGCCGGAGACTGAACGCGCCATCAGCGCCAGCCACACCGGGCCGGGGGTCAGGAACAGGATCAGCAAGGCGCCGGCGTAGAGCGCCAGATCCCAAGGCGTCACGGTCATGTCTGGGAAACCTCCGATACGCCTTCGGCTTCCGACACTTCCAGCACCTGCGCCCGGCCGCCAAGCTCCGTAAACAGCTCGAGGCCGGTACCCGTCATCCAGGCCTGGGTTCCCAAGGCGCAGATCTCGTCATAAAGCGCGGCGCGGCGGGCGGCATCCAGATGCGCGGCGACCTCATCCAGCAGCAGGATCGGTGGCGCGCCCTCACGCTCAGCCAATGCCCGCGCATTGGCCAGGATCAGCGACACCAGCAGCGCTTTCTGCTCTCCCGTGGAGCAATCCCTGGCCGGGGTACCTTTGGCGCGGTAGGTGCCAATCAGATCCGTGCGGTGCGGCCCCACAAGAGTACGGCCTGTGGCCAGATCGCGGAACCGGCTTTCCTCCAGCGCCTCTTTGAAATCAGCCTCCGAGGACGGCATGCTGCCCTCAGACTGCATCAATTCCAGTTCGGCGGCAGGAAAAGCAGTTTCAGCCTCCGCTTGCGCCTGCTGCAGCAGCTCCACCGCCTGCACCCGCGCGGCGTGGATCCGGTGCCCGGCGGCTGCCATTCTGTCTTCCAGCACTTTGTACCAGGCAGCGTCGCGGATCTGCTCCTTCAGCAGCCGGTTGCGCTCGCGCATCGCCTTTTCATACGCCAGCGAAGCTTCGGCATGAGCTGGCTCGAAACTCAGCGCAATCCGGTCCAGAAACCGCCGCCGCCCTTCAGCGGCCTCGATCCACAGCCGGTCCATTGCGGGGATCAGCCAAACAACACGGGCCACTTGGCCCAAGGCAATCTGGCTCGCGGCTTTATTGTCGATCTTCACCTGCCGGGCATTGCCGCCCTCGGACCAGGTTTCCACTTCATAAACCTGAGAGGGCGCCTGCAGCTCCCCCTTTAGTTTCCAGCCCAGCGCCTCCGGCTGGCGGGCCATATCGGCAGCGCTGGCCCGGCGCAAACCGCGGCCGGGGGAAAACAGCGACACAGCTTCCAGGATGTTGGTCTTGCCCGCGCCGTTGTTGCCGTAGATGGCCACCGGGCGCCCGTCCAAACGCAATTCCGCCCGCAAATGCGAGCGGAAATGCGAAAGCGTCAAGGCAGTCAGAGCCAGCATGAAGCGCGCGCCCTATTTCTTCTTTGCAAAAATACTCGCGCCGCAGGCATCGCCGTCAGGCGATCAAACCCGCATAGGCATCACGACGTACACCGCGCTTTCATCGCTGCCTTCGCGCATCAGAGTCGGATCGCCGGAAGAGTTGAACATGAACACGGCGTTCTCGCGGTCCACCTGGTTGGCAATTTCCAAGAGGTACTTGGCGTTGAAACCGATCTCCAGCCGCTCATCATTGTAGGCCACCGCCAGTTCTTCCTCAGCAGCGCCGCTGTCGGGCGCATTCACCGACAGGATCAGGCGGTCCTCTTCCAGCTGCAGCTTCACCGCGCGGGAGCGTTCGGAGGAAACGGTGGCAACCCGGTCAACGGCCTGCGCGAACTCGGCCGCGTCCACCTCCAGCCGGCGGGTGTTGCCGGCCGGGATCACCCGTGTGTAGTCGGGGAAGGTGCCGTCGATCACCTTGGAGGTGAGAGTGATGTTCGGGGTGGCAAAGCGCACCTTGGTTTCCGAGACCGAGACCGCAATATCCATGTCGTCATCGTCGAGCAGCTTGCGCAGCTCTCCCACGGTCTTGCGCGGCACGATCACGCCGGGCATGTCCTCGGCGCCCAGCGGCAGCTCGGCGTCGATGCGGGCCAAGCGGTGGCCGTCAGTGGCCACGGCGCGCAGCGCCTTGCCGCCCTCGGCACCGGCGGAGACGTGCAGGTAGACACCGTTCAGGTAATAACGGGTCTCCTCTGTGGAGATCGCGAATTTCGACTTGTCGAACAGGCGGCGCAGCACAGCTGCCTTGGCCGCAAAGTTGGAGTGATACTCCGACGACGCCATCACCGGGAAATCCTCGCGCGGCAGGGTCGCCAGCGAGAAGTTGGAGCGCCCGGCCTCGACCGCCAGGCGGCCGGTTGCGGCATCGGCGGTCAGAGTGACCAACGCACCGTCGGGCAGCTTGCGGACAATCTCGTGCAGGGTGGTGGCGGCCACGGTGGTGGCGCCGGCGCGCTCCACCTGGGCGGGGGCCTTGTCGACCACCTCGATATCCAGGTCGGTGGCACGGAACTGGACGCTGTCGCCTTCGGCTTCGATCAGCACATTCGCCAGGATCGGAATGGTGTTGCGGCGCTCGACCACAGACTGCGCCTGGGCCACGGCCTTGAGAAGCGTGCCGCGTTCGATGCTGATCTTCATGTCCCAAATCCTCTTCGTCAGGCGCCCGTGTCACATGCCGGGACAAGCAACCTACCTGTTTACCCCTGCCGCACAAGGCTTTTTATGGATTTCTCCAAGGGATTTCAGGCGGGGTCAAGAGGGGCTGCGCGGCTGGGCCGCGAAACCGGGGTAAACGTTGCAGCAGAACCCGGTTCTGTCCGGGCGGGGACAAGCACAAAAAACGCCCCGGTGCTTTGACCGGGGCGTGATATGGGCAGGTGATTGCACTGGAGAGGTGCTTAGGCTTTCACCCGCTCCGATTTCGGATCGTACATCGGCTTCAGCGAGGCCTCGGCCTGCACCTTCACGCCGCAGACGTCGATCTCGTAGGTCGAACCTAGCACATCCGCCGCGCTTTCGCCCTCGCAAGGCACGTAGCCCATGCCGATGGCGGCACCCAGAGTGTGGCCGTAGTTGCCGGAGCTGAGATAGCCCACATATTTGCCGTCGCGGATGATCGGCTCGTTGTGGAACAGCAGCGGCTCGGGATCGGTCAGCTTGAACTGAACCATGCGGTTCTTGGGGCCGCTCTCCTTGCGCTCCAGTACCGCGGCCTTGCCGATGAAGTCATCCTTGCCGGCGGCGACCGCAAAGCCGAGCCCTGCGTCGATCACGTTGTCCTCGCAGGTGATGTCGTGGCCGAAGTGGCGGAAGCCCTTCTCGATCCGGCAGCTGTCCATCATGTGCATGCCGCAGAGCTTGAGCCCCATATCCTGGCCCGCCTCCCAGAGGGTTTCGAAGGCGTGGCCGGACATCTCTGCCGGGATATAGATTTCCCAGCCAAGCTCACCCACATAGGTAACCCGGTGCACACGGGCGAGGCCCATGCCCAGTTCGATCTCTTGCGCGGTTCCGAAGGGGTTCACCTCGTTGGAGAAATCATTGGGCGACACTTTCTGCAGCAGCTCACGGGAGTTCGGACCCATCACTGCCAGCACACCCTCGCCTGCGGTCACATCGGTGAGCACGACGTTGAAACCGCCCTTGTTGCGCATCATCCAGGTCTGGTCGGCGAGGCGGGTCACCGCCGGGGTCACCACCAGATAGACGGTCTCGCTCAGGCGGGTGACGGTCACATCCGCCTCGATCCCGCCGCGTGGGTTCAGGAACTGGGTGTATACGATCTTGCCCGCGGGTACCGAGACATTGGCGCCGCAGATGTAGTTCAGGAACTTTTCCGCATCCGGGCCTTCGACGCGGATCTTGCCGAAGGAAGACATGTCGTACATGCCGACATTTTCGCGCACGGCCTTGTGTTCTGCCGCGGAATTCTCGAACCAGTTCTGGCGCTTCCAGCTGTACTGGTACTCACGCTCCTGGCCTTCATTGGCAAACCAGTTGGCGCGCTCCCAGCCGCCGATTTCGCCAAACACAGCGCCCTGTTCCTTGAGATGGTGGTGGAACGGGGTGCGGCGCACGCCGCGGGCCGTGGCCTTCTGGCGGTAGGGGAAATGGTCGGCATACAGCAGGCCCAGGGTCTCTTTAGAGCGCTCGAACAGATAGTGCTTGTTGCCCTGGAACGGGTGCATGCGGGAGATGTCCACATCACCAAGGTCAAACGGTTTCTGGCCGTCCTCCATCCACTGCGCCAGCGCCATACCGGCGCCGCCTGCGGACTGGATGCCGATCGAGTTGAAGCCGGCGGCGACCCAGAAGTTGTCCATCTCCGGCGCCAGGCCGAGGTGGTAGGCGTCGTCCGGGGTAAAGGACTCGGGGCCATTAAAGAAGGTGTGGATACCCGCCTCCGCCAGCATCGGCATACGGTTGCAGGCGGCCTCCAGGATCGGCTCGAAGTGATCGAAGTCCTCAGGCAGCTGGTCGAATTCGAAGCTGTCGGGGATGCCTTTCATCGCCCAGGGCTTGGCGTTGGGTTCAAAGGCACCCAAAAGGATCTTGCCAGCGTCTTCCTTGTAGTAGGCGCATTCGTCCGGCACCCGCAGCACCGGCATCTGGGCCAGGCCTTCGATGCCTTCGGTCACGATGTAGAAGTGCTCGCAGGCGTGCAGAGGAACGTTGACGCCTGCCATGCGGCCGACCTCGTGCCCCCACATGCCGGCACAGTTCACCACCATGTCCGCCTCGATGTGGCCTTGGGACTGGCCATCATCGCTGGCCCAGTCAACGCCTGTGACGCGGCGGCCGTTTTTGGAGATGCCGGTAACCTTGATGCGCTCTTTGACCAACGCACCGCGCTGGCGGGCGCCCTTGGCCAGGGCCAGTGCGATGTTGGCCGGATCCGCCTGCCCGTCGGTCGGCAGCCAGACACCGCCGGTCACGCCGTCCAGATTGATGTGCTCGTAGCGCTCCTTGACCTCCTTGGGCGACAGTTCCTCCACCGGCACGCCAAAGGCGCGGGCCATTGCGGCGTTGCGATAGAGTTCTTCAAGCCGCTCATTTGTCAGCGCTGCGGACACTGAGCCGACCTGGCGCAAGCCGGTGGCGACACCGGTTTCTTCCTCAAGCCCCAGGTAAAGCTCTGCTGAATAACGCGCGAGCTTAGTCATGTTGGAGGACGCGCGCAGCTGGCCGATCAGGCCCGCGGCGTGCCAGGTGGTGCCGGAGGTCAGCTGCTTGCGCTCCAGCAGAACCACATCCTTCCAGCCGAGCTTGGTCAGGTGATAGGCCACCGAACAGCCGATCACGCCGCCGCCGATAATCACCACGCGGGCCTTGTTGGGAAGATCGCTCATATCATCGCTCCTGAATGAGGGTTTGCGCCTGATTATCACGAATAGGCGGCGCAAAATGCATCAAAAACGCCAGACTCCCGGGGCTATTCTCCGGCCTTGAGGATTTTTTCCGGGCTGTCCTCGCCCAGTCGGCGGCGTTTGCGCAGCGCAAAGGGCGTGATACCGAAGAAGCTCTTGTAAAGGCTGGAGAACCCATTGGGAAACCCGCAGGCGAGGCCGATCTCGCGGACGCTTATGGTGGTATTGAGCAGAAGATTGTTGGCCTTGGAGAGCCGCATTTCCCGGTAAAACCCATTGGGTGTGGTTCCCAGGAAGGTCCGGAACTTACGCTCCAGAGAGCGGGTGGAAATGCCCAGTTCTTCGACGATGTCGCTGATCGGCACTGGTTCCTCGATGTTGTCCTGCATGATGCGGATGCAGTGGTCCAGGTCGCTGTCGCCGGTGATGGTCGGCTTGGCGCCGGAAAAAGGCTGCAGCGAGGAGAAATCGCGCACCTGTTCGTGCAGCATGATGTTGCCCACGGTCATCTGCGCTGCAGCAGAGGTGAGCCGCCCGACAAGCGCCAGAATGATATCGACGGTGGATCCCATACCTGCACATGTAACCACCGGCCCGTCCTCGCTGGCCAGTGCGTGGCTGGAGTCGTTCAGCCCCATCCGCTCGCGCAGCAGGGCGGAGTTTTCCCAATGGGTCGTCAGCCGCCCGGCGGCGCCGCCCTGGTCGCGGATATAGCGCGCCGCGGCCTCGGCCAGCAGGTAAACCTTGATATCGCGGCAGGTGTAGCTGGAGATCACCCGTCCCAGGCTGAGGCCTGGATGGTCCGGGTCCGAGTTGCCAAGGAAGAATGCGAAATCCGCGTCCGGCTTGGCCGCGAAGGGTTCAGTATCCACGCTGAGGCCCGCCCGGCAGCCCACCCGGCCGCCCTGCAGCGAGCGGACGGTCCATTTGAACGGCGGCTGGGCCAGCACGCGGTTGGCAATCCGCAGCACCTCCAGAATCGCCGACATCTCGATCAGCACGAAGCCTTCGGTGACGATGATGTCGATGTGCCAGACCCGGGCCGGATCTGCCGCTTTGAGTTTTTCCGGAGCTGCCATGCTGATCCCCTCCCCTGGTCAGACGATCCGATGCCCGGCCGCGCGTATGCAGCGGGCCAGTTCGGCAATATGGTCCGGGCCGACTTCGCAGCAGCCGCCGACGATGGTGGCGCCTTGGGCAACCCAGCCCATGGCAAATTCCGCGTAGGCCTTGGGCCCCAGATCCTGGCGCTGCTCCAGCGCGTCCACGGTCGGCGCATCCTGCAGGAAGCCTTCGGATATCCGGGTGAAGCCGTTGGCATAGGCGCCGCAGGGCTTACCGAAGCTCTTCACGATTTCCAGGCCTGCGCCGACGACCTCGGGGCGCGAACAGTTGAGCAGAACCGCCTCCGGCTGGAATTCCTCAACCAGCGGAGCGAGGTTTGCAAGCGGCTCGACGGAGCGCAGCAGCGTTCCGTCCTCATCAGAAACTGAGGCCGCCAGCCACACCGGTTTGGCCGTGCCGGCGCAGCCGAGCAAGGCGCCCCTGGCCTGCTCAACCGAGGAGACGGTTTCGATCAGGAACAAATCCGCCTGCGGCTCCAGCAGCTGAACAAGCTCCGCGTAGACAGGTGCGGCCTCCTGGTGTGGCGGGCAGATGTCCGGGCGGTAAGAGGCAATCAGCGGCCCAAGCGCAGCGGCAACGCGGCCCGAGCCGTGGGCGTCCCGTGCAGCGGTTGCCTGTGCAGCGGCCTTGGCCAGCAATTCTTCGAAATGCCCCTCGATCCCGGCGCGGGTCAAACGGTCGCGCAGCACGGCATAGGTGTTCATGGTGGCAATTGTGGCCCCGGCAGCAAAGTAGTCCGCGTGAATGCCGCCGACCACATCCGGCTTTTTGATCATCACGGAGGTTGACCACAGCGGCGTCGCCCGGTCGCCGGACCGTTTGACGACCTCCTGCCCGATCGAGCCGTCAAGGAGGATGATTTCTGTCATGGGGCCTCCTGCGGGGGAATCAGGACCAGTTTGCCCGGAAACGCCTTACTCATGAAATCGGCTTGCGCCCGGGCGATGTCCTGCAGGGGATAGGTTGCCGAGACCAAGGGGCGGATTGCGCCGGAATTGATCAGCTCCACCAGTTCGGCAAAGACCGCACGCGGGGAGAAGGTGCAGCCGTGGATGGTGATGTCGCGCAGGTAAATCTCGCGCAGGTCCGCTGTGACGATCGGGCCGGCAATGGCGCCGGAGACCGCGTAGTGCCCGCCGGGCCGCAGCACCTGTATCAGCGCGGGCCAGGCCGGGCCGCCGACCACGTCGATGACGGCATCGAATCTGCCCGGTTCAGGGGATTCCCCGCGGCCGATGATGCTGCCCGCCCCCATCGCGGTCACCGCCTCCGCCTTGGCGGGCGATGTCTGGCCGGTCACTTGCGCACCAAGATGGGCCGCCAGCTGCACCGCAGCCAGCCCGACCCCGCCGGAAGCGCCGGTCACCAGCACCCGCTGGCCACCAGTGACACCGGCACGGTGCAGCAGGTTCCAGGCGGTTCCATGGGCACAGGGCATGGCCGCAATCTCGGTATCCGACAGGGGAGAAGCGCTGACATCGAACAGCTCTGCCGCGTCAGCCAGGCAGTATTGCGCGAAAGCACCGTCAAGCTCTGACCCTAGGGCGACAAAGGCCACCGGATTGTCCGGCTGCGGCCGGGGAATATTGATCTGGCTGGTGACCCGCTGCCCCACGCGGATGCCACCGGCACCAGGGCCGGTCTGAACCACCACGCCGCACAGGTCGCCGCCTTGGATGCGGGGGAAGCTCAGGGCGCCGCCCCAGCCGCCGGCCTCGACCTCTGCGTCATCGCCGACCGTATCGGTGGCCCCCGTCACATCTGACGAATACCAGCCGATCCGGGTGTTGATGTCGGTGTTGTTGACGCCGGCCGCCAGAACCTTGACCAGCACCTGCCCCGGCCCAGGGACCGGAACAGGAATATCTTCACGCCATTCGAGCGCATCCGGCCCGCCATGCCGGGTCAAACAGACGCCTTTCATCATCTGGGCCATCGCTGAAGCCTCCTGAATTAAGCGTGACGGGCCGACCGTAGCACATCAGGCGCGCAGGCGCTCGTTGGCCGGATCCCACAGCGGTTCGTCTTTCTGAACCACCGCGCGGCACTTCTCGCCGTAGATCTCGACCTCCAGCTCGGTGCCCGGCACCGCCAGATCGCTGCGCACCATGCCCAGCGCAATGGAAGCGTTCACACGGTAGCCCCAGTCGCCCGAAGTGGTTTCACCCACGATCGCGCCATCCTTCCAGATGCAGGACATGTAAGGCGCGTCTGCCTCGCCAGCCTCAACGATCAGGGTCACAAAGGACTTCTTCACGCCCTGCTGCTTTTCGTTCTGGATTGCAGCCTTGCCCGGGAAATCCTGCGGCTTGTCCAGCTTGACGAAACGCTCCAGCCCGCCTTCCAGCAGCGAGTAGTCGGTGCTGAGGTCGCCCTTCCAGGTGCGGTAGCCTTTCTCGATCCGCAGGGAGTTCAGCGCATACATGCCGAACGGCTTGGCGCCGCCTGCCAGCAGGGCGTCGTAGATTGCCGGCTGATGCTCGTTGGCGCAGTGCACCTCCCAGCCCAGTTCGCCGGCAAAGGACACCCGCGCCAGGAAGGCGGGTTTGCCCGCGACCGTGGCTTCCTGGTGGGTCAGCCAGCCAAGCGACAGGTCGGCGTCGGAGATACCTGCAAACAGCTCACGCGATTTCGGGCCGGTGACGATCATGGTTGCGAATTCGGTGGTGTGGTCGGTCAGGGTCAGGCCGGCAGGCAGCGCCTTCTTCAGGATTTCGAAGTCGTGCCACTGGGCCGAGCCTGCGGTGATCATGGTAAAGTGGTCTTCGCCGTGACGGACACAGGACATCTCGGTCAGGATACGGCCGCGGTCGTCCGAGAAGTAAACGAGGTTCATTCGGCCCACCTTGGGCAGGCCGCCAGTGACCAGGCCGCGCAGGAATTCGGCAGCGCCTTCGCCTTCCAGGTTGAAGCGGGAGAAGCCCGGCAGATCCAGCACGCCTACGCCGTCGCGGACCGCTTCGCATTCTTCTTTGATGCGCTGCTGCCACGGGCCAGAGCGGCCCCAGGTGTGGGTGGCATCCTCGGAGGTGTCGTCACCGTCCTTGGCGAACCAGTTTGCACGCTCCCAGCCGTTGTAGGCGCCCATCACACCGCCCAGCTCCTTGATGCGGCCGTGAACCTGGCTGACCTTCTTGTCGCGTGCGGCAGGCCATTCGTGGTGCGGGAAGTGCATGGCGTATTCGTTGCCGTAGACTTCCATGCCTTTCTTGTCGCAGTAATCCTGGTCGGTGTAGTCGGTGTAGCGGCGCGGATCGACCGCCCACATGTCCCATTCGGTGTGGCCGTCGACGATCCATTCCGCCAGCACCTTGCCGGCGCCGCCGCCTTGGGCAATGCCGAAGGTAAAGACGCAGGCCTCGAACGCGTTGTCCACGCCCGGCATCGGGCCGATCATCGGCAGGCCGTCGGGGGCGTAGGGGATCGGGCCATTGATCACGCTGGACACGCCGGAGGAGGCCATCAGCGGCACCCGCTCCATCGCGTCGGTCACGATGTCCTCGATCCGGTCCAGATCGTCCGACCACAGCTGGAACGAGAAGTCGTCCGGCATCTGGTCGTCTTCGGTCATCCAGTGGCCTTTACAATTCGGCTCATAGGGGCCGAGGTTGTAGCCGTTCTTCTCCTGGCGCAGGTAATAGGAGACATCCACGTCGCGGATCAGCGGCAGTTTTTTTCCGTGCTCCTTGCTCCAGGCTTCCACTTCAGGGATTTGCTCAGTCAGCAGGTACTGGTGGCTCATCACCATCATCGGCACAGTGCGGCCGCCGTAATCCTTGAACCACTCACCCACACGCTGGGCATAGTAGCCGGCAGCGTTCACTACATAGTCGCATTCGATGTCGCCCTTCTCGGTGTGCACGATCCAGGTCTTGTCTTCCTTTTGGGTCACGCCGGTGGCCGGGCAGAAGCGAATGATCTTCTGGCCCATGTCGCGGGCGCCCTTGGCCAGCGCCTGCGTCACCTGCGCCGGGTCGATGTCGCCGTCGGAAGGATCCCACAGCACCCCTTTCAGGTCGTGGATCTCCAGAAACGGGTAGCGTTCCTTGGCCTGTTCCGGGGTCCAGATCTCCATGCCGATGCCCTGGTAGCGGCCCATGGAACAGGCGCGCTCGAACTCCTGCATCCGCTCCTCGCTATGCGCCAGCCGGATCGAGCCGGTCTGGTGATAGTTCATCGGATAATCCACCTCCTCGCCGAGGCGCGCATATAGCTCGGTCGAGTAACGCTGCATGTTCATGATCGACCAGGAGGTGGAGAAGGTCGGCACATTGCCCGCCGCGTGCCAGGTCGAGCCTGCCGTCAGCTCGTTCTTTTCCAGAAGCACGCAATCGGTCCAGCCTTTCTTGGCCAGATGATAAAGCGAAGAGCAGCCGATGACGCCGCCGCCGATGATGACCACGCGGGCCTTGGTTGGAAAATCAGACATGTTCGCTCCCTAGTCTCAGTCTTCTTGCGGCACGCCGTCCGCAATCCGGTAGTAGTCGCCCTTGGAGGCGGTAAAGATGTGCTTTTCGACGCTGAGACCGGTGTTCCCGTCGACAGCGCCCAAAGCGAAACTGGTGGTGTCTTCCCCCGTTCCCTTCCAGAACAGGAAGGAGCCGCAGCGCGGGCAGCTGCCGCGCTTGGCCTGCGGCGTTGCCTCGAACCAGCTCACTGGACCGGTGATGGCAAGCTCCTCGTCGCGCACCTGCGCAGAGGCCCAGATGCCGCCCGACTGCTTGCGGCACTGGCCGCAATGGCACATCGAGGCATTCTGCGGTTTGGCCGCGGTTTCAAAACGGATGTCGCCGCAGAGACAGGATCCCTTGATCATCGTCTTCCTCCTAGTAGACCGGCGGCGCGATCACCCAGACGGCCACCGCGGGCTCATCGTACGGGTTCGACCATTGATACGGCTCATGCTTGATCCGGAAGCTGTCGCCAGGACCGACAGTAAAGCTGCGGCCACCGATCAGCAGGTCCAGCCTGCCCGAGATCATGTAGCCGACCTCCTGTGTCGGCCGGTTGGCCGGCGTCTGCATCCGCGAATTGGGCTGAAAGGTGGAATGCACCATCTCGAAATCGTCGGTCAGGTCGGGGGAGAGCAGTTCTTCGATCAGCCCTTCCTCGCCGGAGCCCATCGGCCGACGGGAGCCGGCACGCACAATATACCCATGTTCATCTGCCGGGGCGCCGGAGTGGGCAAACAGCATCGACATCGGCACGCCCAGCGCTTCGGCAATCTGCCGCAGGTCGGAGATCGAGGGCTCGGACATGTCGCGCTCTACTTGGCTCAGCCAGCCGACCGAGCGGTTCAGCATCGCGGCAATATCCGACAGGGTCAGCCCGCGCGCCTTGCGCAAGGCCCGGATATCCGCCCCCAGTGTCGCCGTTGCCACCGTCTGATCGTTCACCGGCCCTCTCCCCGCTCCGTGAAAAAATCCTCTCGTTTTTCACGATGGACCGAGTTCGTGAAATTTCCAAGCATTTTTTCACGAGCCGGAAGGATGCCATGAAAAAACCCAGCGCCTTCAGGCGCCGGGCGGCATTTTTTTCTGGTCTACAGCCCCTTGGGATGAGGCCGCGAGGCCGGGGGCAAAGCCTCAGACATGCGAATCAGCCGCGGCTGAACACCTGCCGCAGGATTGCTTCCAGCTGGTCAGCGTCTTCCTGGGTGAAGGCATCGGGCTGGTCGCTGTCGATGTCAAACACCCCGATCAGATCCCCGGTGCCGTTCCAGACCGGCAGCACCAGTTCCGAGCGGGTGGAGGAAGCACAGGCGATATGACCCGGGAAAGCATCGACATCCGGCACCAGCTGCGCCTGGCCGGTACGCGCGGCGGCGCCGCAAACGCCGCGGGAGAACGGGATCTGCAGGCAGCCATGGCCGCCCTGATAGGGCCCGATCTTCAGCAGTTCTGGCGTAACCGTGCGGTAAAAGCCGGTCCAGTTGAAGCGGCCGTCCGCGTGGTGCACCTCGCAGGCCACGGTGGCCATCAGCGCCACCTCGTCTGTTTCGCCTTCGGTCAGCGCAGCGATGGTCTTGGCCAGGGTTTCGTAATCGGCCTGCATCAGCAGCCCTCCTTCAACGTGTTGAGGGGGCTGTCTGCCCCCTCTTGACCTCATGGTCAATTCACCCCCGCGAGTATTTTTCAAAGGTGAATATCACACCCGCTCGATCGCAATCGCCGTGCCTTCGCCGCCGCCGATGCAAATCGCGGCCACGCCGCGTTTCAGGCCACGCTTTTCCAGCGCGTTCAGCAGGGTCACCATGATCCGCGCGCCTGATGCGCCAATCGGGTGGCCGAGCGCACAGGCGCCGCCGTTCACGTTCACCTTGTCACGCGAGATGCCCATTTCATGCATGAAGGCCATCGGCACCACGGCAAAGGCCTCGTTAACCTCCCACAGGTCGACATCCTCGACCCCCCAGCCGATTGACTTAAGCAACTTCTGTGCCGCCGGAACCGGCGCTGTGGTGAACCAGCCCGGCGCCTGGGCGTGGCTGGCGTGGCCCAAAATGCGGGCGCGGATCTTCAGGCCTTTCGCCTCAGCGGCTTCAGCAGAGGCCAGCACCAAAGCCGCGGCACCATCGGAGATCGACGATGCATTGGCTGCGGTTACAGTGCCATCTTTGCGGAACGCCGGTTTCAGCGTCGGGATCTTTTCCGGGCGCGCCGATTTCGGCTGTTCATCAGCATCCGTGACCACATCGCCTTTGCGGGTTTTCACGGTCACAGACGCGATTTCGCCATCAAAGGCGCCGCTTTCCTGCGCTTCCAGAGCATTGGACAGCGATTTCAGCGCATATTCGTCCTGCGCCTCGCGGGTGAACTGGTACTTTTCGGCGCAGTCCTCGGCAAAGGTACCCATCAGGCGGCCCTTGTCATAAGCATCTTCAAGCCCATCCAGGAACATGTGGTCGATGACCTGGCCGTGGCCGATACGGGCGCCGGCGCGCATTTTCGGCAGCATGTAGGGGGCATTGGTCATGCTCTCCATGCCGCCGGCGATCATGGTGTCGGCATGGCCCAGCGCGATCTGGTCGAAGGCAATCATCGCCGCCTTCATGCCGGAACCGCACATCTTGTTGAGCGTGGTGGCAGGCACATCTTCGCCCAGGCCCGCGGCAAAGCCAGCCTGGCGCGCGGGCGCCTGGCCCTGGCCTGCGGGCAGCACACATCCCATCAGCACCTCGTCCACGGTGCCGGTGCCGGCCCCTTCGAGCGCGGCGCGAATCGCAGCCCCGCCAAGTTCCGAAGCCGTCACGCCGTCATACATGCCCTGGAACCCGCCCATCGGCGTCCGGGCGGCGCCGGCAATAACAACATCTTTCATGCAATTTTCCTCCAATCGTCGGAATTATACCTACAGAAAAGTAAGCTTTGCGGTCTAGAGTGCAGCCTAATGACGTTACATCCCGGGGGATCACAATGAGCCTGACGACCACCATGACGGACGGTGCACAGATCGTCAAAGTCAATGCCGAGCGCATTGATGCCGCCATGGCTATCCAGTTCAAGGAAGACATGCGCACGGAAACCGAAGCTGGACCGGAGCGCGTCATTCTGGACCTGTCCGAAGTGCAGTTTATTGATTCCAGCGGGCTTGGAGCAATTGTCGCGGCCATGAAACAGCTGGGCGGCAACCGCAGGCTGGATCTGGCCGGATTGACCCCGATGGTGGAAAAAGTTTTCCGGCTGACCCGCATGGACACGATCTTTAACCTTTACAATTCGCTGAGTGAAGCAACCGCCCCGGCCAGCGCAAACTCTTGAAGACGACTGCGCTGGCGGCGCAAAGCGAGAAATTGATGGTAAAAACCTTTGCCTGCTCGTTCACGGCCACTAATCTGGATGCCCGTTCCGGCGTCTCATCCGTTGTGGACCGGCTGCGGACCCTGGGAATCCCGGCGGCCCGAGCGGACGAAGTGCAAATTGCACTGACTGAAGCTGTCAATAACGTGGTCGAGCATGCCTATGCGGAAAATGATCCTGGGGACGTCCGTATCAAGGCGGAACTGTCGCCGGAAAGATTGTGGGTTAGCATTCAGGACGCTGGCGCCCCCTACCCAGACGGCAAACTGCCCGAAGGTAAGCCAGCTGACGTCAATGTTTCTGCGAAAAATCTGCCTGAGGGCGGTTTTGGCTGGTTCCTGATCCGGGAACTCGCGAGCCAGGTTCAATACGAGCGTTCCGAAGGCAGCAACAACCTGTCTCTCTGTTTTGAGATCCAAGTTACCAGCCCTCCGGCCGAGGCCTGAAACAGATCTGAACAAAATCGCAGCTTAGTAAGCGCAACTTTAACGCTTTGCCACAATCGCGCCGCATTCCCGGCCAACCGCGGCCCAATAGATATGCGAAACCTTACCTGTAGCTGAAACGAGCTTCCCCTGGTGCCGTGTGTTCTTGCCCCCACCAGAGCACGGCACCGGGGACATCTCTCTACAGCCTTAGCTTCCATTTCATAATTGTGACGCACCGTCTGCTCCCGGTAAGGGCAATTTGATTTGCCTTCAGGCACCCCATCCCTAGGCTTGGCGTGTAAAAACGGAAGGAGAGCCATGCGAGACTTTCATTTGCCCGGGCGTTCGGCTGTTTTTGCAGCTTCCGGCATGTGCGCTACCTCACACCCGCTGGCCGCCCGCGTGGCACTCGACTTGCTGCAGCGCGGGGGCAATGCCATGGACGCGGCTTTGGCCGGAGCTGTGCTGCTCGGCATCTGCGAGCCGCAAATGACCGGTATCGGGGGAGACTGCTTTGTATTGTATTCGCGGCCAGGGCAAGGCATCCAAGCTCTGAACGGGTCGGGTTGTGCACCTGCCGAGGCCTGCGCTGCAGATCTGAGAGCCCGCGGTCAGGCGGCGGTGCCGCTGACCAGCGCGGATGCGGTTACCATCCCATGCGCCATAGATGCATTTTGCCGTCTTGCAGAAACCGAAGGACACCTAGGGCTGGACACCTTGCTGCAGCCTGCCATCCATTACGCTGAATATGGCGTTCCTGTTGCTCCCCGCACCGCTTTTGACTGGAAAAACAGTGCAGAAACCCTGCAAGGCGCAGCGCGAGTGCACTACCTGAAAGGCGGCCAGCCCTTGCGCAGCGGGGAGATGTTCCGCGCGCCGGGCCAAGCCGAAGTGCTGCGCCGGATCGCGAGCCACGGGCGCGATGCGTTTTACTCGGGGGAAGTGGCGGAGGACATGGTCGCTGCGCTGTCAGCATTGGGCGGTACGCACACTTTGCAGGATTTTGAAACCATGTGCAGCCTTTCTGCACAGCCGGTTGAAGGCTACTACAAGGATAGCTGTCTGGCCGAACACCCGCCCAATGGGCAAGGTGCGACGGCGATCCTGCTCCTCAACATCCTCAAGCACTTCGATCTTGGCAGCTTGGATCCTTTCGGGGCTGAGCGCGCGCATCTCGAAGCTGAGGCTGCCAAACTGGCCTATGACGCACGTAACCGGTTCCTAGCCGACCCGGATCACACCGCACGGCTCGGCCACATGCTTTCGCCTGAAACCGCTGCACGCATGGCAGCCCTGATTAACCCAAAACGCGCGATGACCGCCGCTGCACCGCTGACCGAAGCCGTGCATAAGGACACGGTGTATATCACCGTGGTGGACAAAGACCGGATGGCCGTGTCGCTGATCTATTCGATCTTCCACGGGTTCGGCTCTGGCATCGCTTCGGAGAAGTTTGGCATCCTGCTGCACAACCGCGGCGCAGGCTTTACGCTTGAAGAAGGCCACCCGAACGAGTTCGGACCTGGCAAGCGGCCGATGCACACTATCATTCCGGCGATGCTCAAGCAGGGTAATGAAGTGATCATGCCGTTTGGCGTGATGGGCGGCGGATACCAGCCGGCCGGCCATGCCAGGCTGATGTCAAACCTTTTAGACTTCGGCATAGATCTGCAGACCGCAATCGATGCGCCGCGATGCTTCGCAGACGGGAGTGTCTTGAAAGTTGAGCGCGGCTACACTGACGCAGTCCGCCGGCAGCTGACCGAATTGGGGCACAAGGTTGAAGTTCCGGACACTCCGCTGGGCGGTGCACAGGCGATCCGCATCCATGATTCTGGAGTGCTGGAAGGCGCCAGCGATCCGCGCAAGGACGGCTGTGCCTTGGGATACTGACGCTTCCGCTTAGGTCCAACAGAGCCGGATACGGATATCAGTTCAGCTGATAGTGAAGCGCATAGGCGCCGCCGTCAAAGTTGCCAAACATCTCAGGCACATCCGGGTGTCCAACTGGCTCTCCTGAGTAATCCGCAACAAGGTTTTGTTCGGAAACGTAAGCGACGTAATAGCTTTGGTCGTTCTCAGCCAGAAGATGGTAAAACGGCTGATCCTTGACTGGCCGGCTGTCCTCCGGGATCGCTTCATACCACTCCTCGGTATTCGAGAACTCCGGATCAACATCAAAGACAACCCCGCGGAAGGGATGCTTCCGGTGGCGGACGACCTGCCCAAGATTGTATTTTGCGCGTGTTCTCATCATGGTCTTATAGCCCCCGTTCTAACTAAATAGCCCGTGCGCCGGGGAAAAGTCCAACTCTTGAGGCAAATTTTCAGGGAAACAGACTGTGGAAACCGCCTTGACAGTACGCTAGGAGATCACTCCGCTGTGTTCAACGGGGAGCCCTGTCAGCGGTAACTGATTGTTCCTGACCTTTTCAAGCAACGCGACTTGCTTGCAGTCGCAGCTACCGAGTGGTTCGCGATTTTCCCGCAACTGAAGACGCAATCGTTTCTGGAAATATGATTTCCTCGCCTGCGGCATTCCGCTAAACTTGCCCCATAACAAACCCAAAACAAAAAATGGGCAGAGGCAATGAGCAGACTCATCAGCGCCCTCGTTCTCCTCATGGCGGTTGCGTCTTGCGGAGGCGGGCACAAAGCGCCGCCGCGCAATTTGGATAATGCCTGCAGCATCATCCAGCAGCGCCCCGAATACCTGAAAGCCTTCCGCGCGACCCAGCGCCGCTGGGGTGTTCCGGTGCATGTGCAAATGGCAACCATCTATCATGAAAGCCGGTTCCGTGGTGATGCCCGCACACCGCATCAGTATCTTCTGGGGGTGATCCCGGTCGGGCGGCAATCCAGCGCCTATGGCTACAGCCAGGCACTGGACGGCACCTGGGATGATTACCGCCGGGACACCGGACGACGCCGGGCTAAGCGCGACAAGATAAGCGATGCCGCGGACTTCATGGGCTGGTACATGCGCCAGAGCCTCGAGAAGAACGGCATCCCGCTCTATGATGCGCGCAACCAGTACCTAGCCTATCACGAAGGACACTCCGGCTATGCCCGCGGCAGCTACAGGTCCAAGTCATGGCTGATGCGGGTTGCCGGCCAGGTCGAATCCCGGGCGCTGACTTATCAGGCCCAGCTCGCCACCTGCCGCAAGTTCCGCTGACCGCGGCTTAAGCTGGATTTCCGCAACCTCTCCCCTAACATTCAGGGGGGAGGATGGAGTTGATGGAACGCAGGCTCGCCGCGGTTCTGGTCGCCGACATGGCCGGTTACGCCCGGCTGATGGAAGCGGATGAAGAAGGCGTTTTGCAGCGCCAGAAGAAGCACCGCCGGGACCTGATCGACCCGCACATCTCTGCCAACCGCGGCCACACCGTGAAAACCACCGGCGACGGCATGCTGGTGGAATTTGCGTCTGCCCACGACGCAGTCCGCTGCGCGCTGGCAATCCAGAAGGCAATGCCAGGCCGCGAAGCGGACCCCCCGGAGCAGAGCCGCATCCGTTACCGCGTCGGGATCAATATCGGTGACGTAGTGTTTGACGGCGCGGATATCTTTGGCGACGGCGTTAACGTAGCCGCCCGCCTGGAGGGGCTGGCGGAACCGGGCGGCATCTGCATTTCCGGCATCGTTCACGAAACCGTCAGGGACCGGCTTGGCGAAAGCTTCCGGGACATGGGATCGCAGCGGGTCAAGAACATCTCCCGCCCGGTCCGGGTCTGGCAATGGGTGCCTGATGCCCGCCCGGAACGTGATCCGCCTGAAGCAGCGCTGCAGCAAAGGGTGAAATACTGTTCGTCCCCAGACGGAACGCATCTGGCCTATACCACGATCGGGAGCGGGCCGCCGGTGCTGAAGGCGCCGAACTGGATCAACCATATAGAATACGAGTGGCAAAGCCCTGTGTGGGGCCAGTTTCTGACCGAATTTGCAGGCAACTGCAGCCTGACCCGGTTTGATCAACGCGGCAACGGGCTGTCGGACTGGGAGGTGGAGGAGATATCAGACGACCGGATGATCGACGACATGCTCGCCGTTGCTGACTCCGCGGGCCTGGACCGCTTTGCCCTGTTCGGCATCAGCCAAGGCGCCGCCTTTTCCATGCGCTTTGCGGCACAGCACCCGGAGCGGGTCAAATGCGTGATTCTGCTTGGCGGCTACGTGCGCGGTCGCTTGCGGCGCGGGGACCCGGAAGCGGACCGGTTCTACCAGATCGGTTACAACATGATCCGGGACGGCTGGGGATCGCCGAATTCCATCTACCGGCACTTCTTCACTAGCACCTACATTCCCGACGCCACGGCAGAGGAAGGGGAGTCCTTTGACGAATTGCAGCGGCTGTCCACCAACACGGAAAACGCGCTGCGCATCATGGAAATGAACGCCGTAATAGATGCAACGCCCCATGCAGAAAACGTCAGGGTTCCGACGCTGGTTCTGCATTGCAACGGCGACCGGGCGGTTCCTGTAGAGGAAGGGCGGCTTGCGGCCCGGTTGATTTCCGGCGCAAGCTTTGTAGAGCTGCCCGGCAACAACCATTGCATGATCGGCGGGCACCCGGGTTTTCAGGAGTTCTTTGACGAGGTGATGCCGTTCATCCGCCGCCACACTGAGTGAGCGGCGGCGGTCGGCTCAGCGGGAGCGCCCGCTTGTCGTAAACAGGCTGGATGACAATTTCTGTCCGGTTTCCATCGCCCCCAGGACAACGGTCGTCTGACCGCCGGCGCTGTCATGGATCACCCATTTGCGCAGTTCGACCGGGCTACCGGTAAACATCATCTCGATGCTGCCGTAGTCCGGATTTTCCGGGTCCTGCGCCCGCACGATGGTCGAGGTGCCGTCAAAACTGTGCCCCACCACCATGTTGGCCCGGCCCAGATCCACCCTGCGGTCCAAGATGAGCGACAGCGGGGTCCGCTTCAGCGGGTAAGTCTCCGGCGGCTGGTTCGACTTCGGGTCGTGAATCACTACCGCACCGCCGCCGGCCACCACAGTGCCGCCGCCATTGCCGTCATATTCAAACCGCATCCGCCCTGGCCGGTGCATATACAGCTTACCCGTGGACAGACTGCCGTCGTCATTGATCTGGGTGAAAGGGGATGTCGCCGTCGTGATCCCGTTCAGGTAACGGGAGATTTCATTCAGGCTCAGCTTCTCTGCCGCCCAGGAAGCCGGGGCAGCAAAGGTCAGCGCAAGGGCAAGTAGAATCCGTTTCATGGGCTCAACATAGGTGCGCTGCTGCAGATGTGAAGATGCCGGACCCGCAGGGATCCGGCATCGGCGGTTTTTTKTCAGCTCACTGTTCGGGAACCAGAATTTCCCGTTTGCCGACGTGGTTGGCGGCTGAGACAACACCTTCGTCTTCCATCTGCTCCACCAAACGCGCGGCCTTGTTGTAGCCAATCGCCAGCTTGCGCTGGATGTAGGAAGTCGAGCACTTGCGGTCCTTGATCACAATGGCAACCGCCGTGTCATAGAGCGCGTCCTCGGTGTCGGTATTGCCGCCGGTGTTCAGCCCCAGCACCGCGTCGATATTGTCGGCTTTGTCCTCATCCGGGCCGTCCAGTACACTGCCCACATAATCCGGCGGGCCGAATTGCTTGAGGTGGTTGACCACCTCCTCGACCTCTTCATCAGAACAGAACGGACCGTGGCAGCGGGTGATCTTGGCGCCGCCCGCCATATAAAGCATGTCGCCCATGCCCAAGAGCTGCTCGGCACCCATCTCGCCGAGAATGGTACGGCTGTCGACCTTGGAGGTCACCTGGAAGGAAATCCGGGTCGGGAAGTTGGCCTTGATGGTGCCGGTGATCACATCGACCGAGGGGCGCTGGGTTGCCATGATCAGGTGAATGCCGGAGGCCCGGGCCATCTGCGCCAGGCGCTGGATGCAGGCCTCGATCTCCTTGCCCGCAACCATCATCAGGTCGGCCATCTCGTCGACGATGACGACGATATAGGGCAGCGCCTTGGGTTCGAACTCTTCGGTCTCGAACACCGGCTCACCTGTTTCATCGTCAAACCCGGTCTGCACCGTGCGCGAAAACATCTCGCCTTTGGCCAGGGCCTCTTTCACACGGCCGTTGTAGCCCGCGATATTGCGCACACCCATCTTGGACATCTTGCGGTAGCGGTCCTCCATCTCGCCCACGACCCATTTCAGAGCGACAACCGCCTTCTTCGGGTCAGTCACAACCGGCGACAACAGATGCGGGATGCCGTCATAGACGGACAGTTCCAGCATCTTGGGGTCGATCATAATCAGACGGCATTCATCCGGCGTCAGCTTGTAAAGCAGAGACAAGATCATTGTGTTGATCGCCACCGACTTACCGGAGCCGGTGGTGCCCGCGATCAGCAGGTGAGGCATCTTGGCCAGGTTCGCCACCATGGCGTCACCGCCGATATCCTTGCCCAGAGCCAGCGGCAGCGCATGGTTGCCATCGCCGAAGTCGCGGGACGACAGGATCTCGCGCAGAACCACCTTTTCGCGCTTCTCGTTCGGCAGTTCGATACCGATCACGGTGCGGCCCGGAACGGTCGACACCCGCGCCGACAGCGCTGACATGGAACGCGCGATGTCATCCGCCAATCCGATCACGCGGGAAGCCTTGAGGCCCGGGGCCGGCTCCAGCTCGTACATGGTCACAACAGGGCCGGGACGGACCGAGACAATCTCGCCCTTCACACCGTAATCATCGAGCACCGTCTCCAGCATCCGGGCGTTTTCTTCCAGCGCCTCATCGCTGAGGTGATGCCGCTCGATGCTTGTCGGGTTGGTCAGCAGGTTGAGCGGCGGCAGCTCGAAGTCACTGCCGCTGTCATCGAAGGCCAGATTGGGCTGGGCCTCTGCCTTGGCACGGGCCGAAGGTTGCAAGGCCTTGCGCACCGGCTTCTCGACAACAGCCTTGCGCGGCTCCGCCACCGGCAGGTCAACCGTCAGGCGCGGCCCTGCAATCTTGGGCTTTTCCGGAGCAGGTGCGGGCGGCGCAACCGGAGCGGCCTGATCCGGAAGTGCTTCGAAGGGCACATGGTCCGGTGTCAGCATCTCATAGCCGGGCGCGAAATCTGCAGTGTCAGCATCCTCGTGCAGGTCTGCAACCGGTGCTTCGGGGGTCTGAGCCTCGTCTTCCGGCGCCTGCCAAACAACCGGCGGCTCTTCCGGCAGCGGCGGCACGGGAGCCAGCGCTGCGGTCAGCGGCGGTTCGGGCGGCAGCCTGCCCTGGGACGCTGCGGGGTTGAAGATCAGCGGCGCGGGGCGCTGGCCGCGGCCCTTGGTCAGCGGCAGGTTCGGGTCCTGCTCCGGCGGCACATCGGCAGCGCGGCGGATCCGGACGGCATTCGCGATTTTCTGGGAAATCCGGTCCTCGCCAGCCTCTCCATCCGCCAAAGATTCTATTCCATCCGCATCCTGCATCTCGGACGCATAGGCGTTTTCGGCCTCAGGCACAGGCGCGGCGCGGCGGATCAGCCCCGGAACGCGGGACAGCAGACCCGCCTTGGCAGGAGCCGCTGGCTCTTCCGTCGCGGTTTCTGCCATGTATGCGTTATAGGTATCTTCGGGGTAGTCCTCGAACATCTCGGGGTCTTGCTCGGCGATGGCATAGGCAGCGGCATCCTCATCGGCGGCATGCGCGCGCTCTGTGCGTTCCTTGCGGTAGGTCATCGCGGCCTGCAGCCCGCTGGAGGCACCGCGACCCAACAGGGCAGCAACCGCGCCATAGCCCAGGATCAGCCCGACCATCACCTTGTTCAGGCCTTTCTTCACCTCGGGCCAGGTAAAGCCCAGCACCACGCAGCCAAGCGCCAGCATGCCTGCGGCACTCAGCAGGGACATGATCTTGACCATGAAGTGCAGGCCCACTGGCAACAACGCCAGCAGCGCGCCCAGGAAGGTATAGCCCACCATGCCGCCAAGGCCGAAATCATAGTTCTGCTGCCAGCTGGTGCTGGCGTTCAGGGTTTCCATATGCAGGGCCACCACCAGCAGCCACGGCACTGACAACAGCAGCGGCCAGACCACGCGGTCCTCGCCCCGGTGCAGCACGAACCGCAGGCCCCAAGCAGACAGGAACAGCGGCATCGCCCAGCTGGCCTTGCCAAACAGAGTGATCAGGATAAAGGAGACAGAGGCGCCCGGGCGGCCCAGCCAATTCTGCACCGGCGCATCAGTGGACACCGTCCAGTTCGGGTCTTCGGGCGTGTACGAGCTGAGCATGGCCGCAACCATCAGCCCCACCAGGATCAGGGCGATCCCGATCAGTTCCTTGCCGCGCTTTTCAATGGCCGCCTGCATGTTGCTGTCGAGCAGCGGATCGCGGCTGCGGGTTTGAAATGCCATGCCTACCTCAGTTCCGTTTCATTTGCCCCTGCCCCGCTTTTCACCGCGGGGTCACAGGCCTGTCCGTTCTTGGTTTTGGCTGCGCGGCCCCCAGCCAAGGGCCGCTCAGCAGAATTCAATAAAGGCAGCCGCGCAGCGTGCTCAGCGCCTTGCGGGTGTCTTCCGCAGGGGCAACCAGCGCCACCCGGATGTAAGTCTCGCCCGGGTTTTGGCCGGCTGCGCCCTGCGCCAGATACGCGCCGGGCAGCACCCGGACCCCGGTTTCGGTCCACAGCTTCAGCGCGGCCTGCTCGCCGTTTTCCACCGGAAGCCAAAGGAAGAAGCCAGCTTCGGGCGCCATGTAGCCTTTGAGGCCGTCAAAGACCTCATCCGCAATTTTGTATTTTTCCTGATAGAGCGTACGGTTTTCTGCCACATGCGCCTCATCCGCCCAAACTTTGGCGGCAGCAGCCTGCAAAGGTCCTGGCAGCGGAGAACCAGAATAGGCCCGCAACTGCTTGACCCGCTTGATGGTTTCCGGCCCGCCGGCAATCAGCCCGGATCGCAAACCCGGCAGGTTCGAACGTTTCGAGAGCGAGTTGAACAGCACCACACGTTCAGGATCGGCGCCCAGTTCATGGGCAACAGTCAGCGCGCCCACCGGTGCCTCATCGCGGTAGATCTCGGAATAGCATTCGTCCGCGAAGATGCGGAAATCGTATTTTTCTGCCAGCTGGATCAGCCGGGTCCAGTAAGCGCGCGAGGCCACGGCGCCCTGCGGGTTTGCCGGCGAACAGATGTAGGCGACCGCCGTGCGGTTCAGAATATCCTCCGGCAGGTTTTCATAGTCCGGCAGATGGCCGGTCGCTGCTGTCGCGGGGACAAACACAGGCTCTGCCCCGACAGAAATCGTCGCCACCATGTAGACTTGGTAGAAGGGGTTCGGGATCAGCACCACGGGCTTTTGCCCGTTCTTCTGCTCCGGGCACAGCGCCATGGCGGCATTGTAGAGCCCCTCGCGGGTGCCGTTCAGCGCCATTATTTGAGTCTCGGGGTCCGCGGTCACACCGTAGCGGCGGTGGATCCAGTCCGAAATCGCACCGCGCAGCTCCGGCGTGCCGTCGTTGTTCGGATACTGGTTAAACCCGGCGGCGTTTTCGGCGATGACATCGGTGACCCAGGCAGGAAACGCATGTTTCGGTTCGCCAATGGTCATATGCACCACATCCCCGCCGGGGGTGTGATGGTCCAACAGCGCCCTCAAGCGCGGAAACGCATAGGCTGGCAGGTTCGAAAACCGCTCAGGAAAATCCATGTCTTATGCCTCAGTCACGGGATCATTGGCGCCCCGTTTGCGCCTCAGGTTACAGATGGCGGGCGGATGCGTCCACCCGGTGAGTGGCCCGCTGGGCCGAATGTGGCTTTCAGGCCAAGGACGCCTCGATCGCGGCACCAGTGCGCAGCAAGGCTTCCTCGCAGTCCGGCTGCCCCAGCACCTGCAGCCCGCAGCTAGGCGTGCCGGTGGGCAGTGACAGCGCGCAAAGGCCCATCAGATTGCCGACCCGCGTGTTGCGCAGTGCCAGCAGATTGGACTGCACGTAGAAGTCATGATCGCTCTGCAGCCGGTCCAGGTTGGGCGGCAGGATAGGCGAGACAGGGGTGAGCACCGCATCAAAGCCTGCCACGGCCTGATCCCAGGCCATCCGGCACTTTTCCAGCTTGGCCCAAGCCGCGACGTAATCCGGGCCGCTGAACTGCGCGCCTGTGCGGAACCGTTCCAGGATTTCAGCATACATCAGCTGCGGCGAGGCCTCGATCACGTCTTTCCACAACCCGTAGGCTTCGGTGGTGTAAAGAATCGGGCTAAGGCCCATCGCCTCGTCCAGCGCAGGCACCTCCAGCGGCACGATTTCTGCCCCGGCGCCTTTCAGCCTTTCCAGCGTTTGGCGATGGGCAGCGGCAACTTTAGGATCGAGATCATCGTGCACGACATTTTGCAGTTCCGCAAACCGGCAGCCTTTCAGGGAGCCAGGATTGCGCAGGTCAGGACCCGCGGTCCCTTCCAGCACTCCCAGCAGCAGCCCGGCATCTTCGACTGACCGGGCCAGCGGGCCGACGGTGTCAAACTTCAGGCACAGGGGCACGACGCCCTCCAGCGTGATCCGGCCAGAGGTTGTCTTGAGCCCCACAAGATCATTCCAGGCCGAGGGAATTCGTACAGAACCGCCCGTGTCAGAGCCGATTCCGCCCGCCGCCAACCCGAAAGCCACAGAGGCTGCCGCGCCTGAGGACGACCCTCCCGGAGCGGCCTCCTGATCATTCACGCAGGGTGGTGTTTCCTTGACCGGGTTGAAGCCAAGGCCGGAGAACGCCAGCTCGCTCATGTGGGTTTTGCCGAGGCAAACCGTGCCCATGAGGGTTGCATTGGACAGCACGGTGGCATCCTGGTCCGGCACCCGCCCCTTGAGCAAATCCGAGCCGGACTCGGTTGCGGTGCCTGCGCTGTCGAACAGGTCCTTCCAGCTGATCGGCACGCCATCCAGGAGCGAGCGGCGCAAGCCTAGACCGGCGCGCTGCTCAGCCGCTTCGGCTTCCGCCAGCGCGCGGTCATGGGTAACCTGCGTGTAAATCCGCTCTTTCAAAGGGTGCGCGTCGATAGCGTCCAAATAGCAGCGCGTCAGTGCCACCGGGCCGATTTCACCGGCCGCAATCCCGCGTCCCAGATCGGCGGCAGTCATCGTCAGCCAGTCTTGCATCAGCATCTCTCCCATTGGCAGCTGCCGGTGACGGTAGCGGCAGCAGGACGCAGGCACAATCCCGCGCTTCCTGCATGGACAATCCCGTCAGCAGGCGCATATTGCGGAGCATGAAAAATGCGTCCGATATCCTGATCGTAGGCGGCGGGCTGAATGGTCCGGCCTTGGCTCTGGCCTTGGCTCAGACCGGCCACAGCGTTACCGTCGTCGACTCGCTGACCCCAGACAAATTGGCCGACGAGGGTTTTGACGGCCGCGGCTATGCGCTGGCGCTTGCCTCGCAGCGGCTGCTGCAGCAGACTGGCATCTGGCAGCATGTCGGGGACAACGCGCAACCCATGCTGGAAATCAAGGTGACGGACGGCCACGCGGGCCACGGGCCGTCGCCGTTTTTCATCCACTTCGACCACGCGGAGCTAGAAGAAGGCCCGATGGGATATATGGTCGAGGACCGCTTCCTGCGCCGCGCCTTCCTGCAGGCGATGGAGGATGCGCCTGGGATTACCCTGGTGTCCGGACGCACCGTGGTCGCGCAGGCTCCGGATCAGACAGGTGTCACTGTCACGCTGGATGACGGCGGAGAACTGCGCGGCCAGGTGCTTGTCGGCTCCGACGGGCGCCGCAGCGGTACCGCGCAGCGGGCCGGTATCAAAAGGACTGGCTGGGACTATGGCCAGACCGCGCTGGTCTGCGCCATCGACCATGAAAAGCCGCACCACGGCATTGCCCATCAGTTCTTCATGCCGCCCGGGCCGCTGGCCATCCTGCCGCTGCCGGGCAACCGGTCATCGATTGTGTGGAGCGAGCGGACCGAGACCGCCAAGGCGATCCACGCGTTGGATGACGCGGAATACATCCAGGCGCTGCGGCCCCGGTTCGGCGATTTCCTGGGGGAGATTTCCCTGGCCGGCAAGCGCTTCACCTACCCTCTGAACCTGACTATCGCCAACAGTTTCATCGGCGACCGGATGGCGCTGATCGGCGATGCTGCGCATGGGATGCACCCGATTGCGGGCCAGGGCCTGAACGCCGGCCTCCGCGATGTTGGCGCATTGGCGGAAGTGATTACCGAGGCCACCCGGCGGGGCGAGGACATCGGTTCCTCTCTGGTGCTGAAGCGATACCAGCAATGGCGCCGTTTCGACACGGCCTCTCTGGCGGCAGCGACTGACGTGTTCAACCGGCTGTTTTCCAATGACAACCCGCTCCTGCGGCTGGGCCGGGACATCGGCATGGGGCTTGCGGGCGCCGTACCGGGCCTGCGCCGCGGCTTCGTGCGCGAGGCGGCCGGGTTGACAGGCGATCTTCCGCGGCTGCTGAAAGGGCAAGAGATTTAAGGGGGGAGCGCCACCCGCCGAATTATTCCAGCTCGCGCGCCTCATCCACCAGCATCACCGGGATGCCGTTGCGGATCGGGAAGGCCAGGTTGGCTGCGCGCGAAACCAGTTCCTGCGCCTGGGCGTCGTATTCCAGCACTGTCTGGGTCAACGGGCAGACCAGCGCTTCCAGCATCCGCCGGTCAAAGGCTGGCGCCTGTGTCTCGGTCATTGCAGGGTTTCCTCCTGAGAGCCGCCGCGCAGGGCAAACTCAATCAAAGTGACAAGCGTTTCCCGCCTTGTGGCAAGGCAGGGCGCCTCGAGCAAGGCCTGTTTGTCCTCGGGATCGAATTCCAGCAGCATCGCCAGCGAATTAATCAGCAATTCGTCGTCCGCTTCCTTGAGCGCTTCCCAGTCGGTCGACAGGTTCCGGGCGGAAAAGAAACGGTCAAGAAGATCCAGAAAGGAAGGGCGGTCGAGGGCCTCATCCGCCTCGCAGCGGCCCAGGTCCCTGTCAAACCCTGCCCAGCTGACATCACAGCGCCGGTAAGGCGTGAATCCGTTGGTCTCGCGGGTGATCCTGAACCGGGAAACCCCCGACAGCGTCACGAGGTAGCGTCCGTCCTCAGTTTCAGAGAATTGAGTGACCCGACCAGCGCAGCCGATGCTGTGGAGCTCCTCTCCGTTGCCATGCGGGGGCGGGCAGGGCTGCACCATGCCGATCAGCCGTTGCCGTGTTTTCAGAGTGTCTTCAAGCATTTGCAGATATCGCGGCTCAAATATGTGCAACGGCAAGCGCGACCGGGGCAGCAGAAGCGCCCCGGGCAATGGAAACACGGCAATCGTGTCCGGCAGATCGGCAGGCTGGATCATGGGACAAAGAGTAGTGCAGCCCCGGATTTAGGCAAATATCATCGAGCTGAGCTTCCGGCGCCCGTTCAGCACCACCGGGTCATTCGGCTTCAGCGCGTCAAAAATGGTGAACAGCTGCGCTTTGGCTGCGCCATCGTTCCATTCGCGGTCGCGGCGGAACAACTCCAGCAGCTCCGCAACCGCGGCCTCGGCATCTCCCGCCGCGTGCAGCGCCTGCGCCAAGTCGAAACGCGCCTGCAGGTTGTCCGGGCTGGCCTCTACCGCAGCCCGCAGTTCTGTCACCGGGCCTGCATTTTCCGCCTGCCGCGCCAATGCAATCTGTGCGTGGACGGCTTCGATCTCCGGCGCGGTGGAAATCTCTGCGGGGGCACCATTCAGAACCGCCTCGGCCTGCTCCAGGTCACCCAGCGCAATGTGGGCACGAGCCAGACCACCGTATGCAGCAGCATTCTTGTCATCCTCGCCCAGAATGGCGGCAAATGTCTGTGCCGCATCTGCAACCGCGCCTTCTGCGAGCATCTGTTCCGCCGCCTCCAGTGCTTCGCCAAGGCCGCCATCGGCAGTGCCGCCCGCCGCTTCGATCACCTTCTTCACGAAGGCATCTATTTCCGATGCAGGCAGGGCGCCCTGGAACATGTCGACCGGACGTCCCTGCACGAAGGCCACAACGGTCGGGATCGACTGAAGCGGCAGGCCCTGCTGGGCCAGCGCCTGCGCCAAGCGCTGGTTTTCGTCCACGTTGATCTTGGCCATGGTGGCAGCACCCTTGGCCCGGGTAACGGCTGCTTCCAGCATCGGGCCCAGGGTTTTGCACGGGCCGCACCAGGGCGCCCAGAAATCCACAATCACCGGAGCCTGCATCGACGCGTCGACAACGTCCTGCATGAAGGTTGCTTCGGTCACATCCTTGATCAGATCGCCCGCCGGTGCGGTGCTGCCAATAATATCGCTCATCAGTTTGTTCTCCGCTTGGAACTTCCCCCCTATATGGAATCCTGTGCGCCGGAAACCAAGAGAGGAGTTTGGCATGACCCGAACACGGTTTGACCTCTTTGCCGCATCGGAACGGCTGATGCGCATGGACGAAACCGCCTGGGCGCGGCATGCAAACCCATTGAGCGTTTACAGCCGGATGTCGGTGCTGCCGCTGACGACCCTGGCCGTCTGGTCGCGGGTGTGGCTGGGCTGGGGTGCGCTGATCCCAGTGGCGCTGGTGCTGGCCTGGACCTGGTGGAACCCGCGCGCGCTCGGCCGCCCGGCCGGCACCGGCAGTTGGGCCTCCCGCGGCACCTTTGGTGAGCGGGTGTTTCTGAACCGGGCGCAGGTCCCTATACCGGCCCATCACGAGACATGGGCAAAGAGGCTAGCCTGGGGTTCCGGGCTGGGAGTTCCTTCCTGAGCTTACGGCCTCTGGGCCTTGGACCTCGGCATCACCTTGTTCGGTCTCGCGCTGCTGATTGGCGGCAAGCTCTGGTTTCTGGACCGGATGGTGTGGCTCTATCAGGACATGAAGGACGCGCACCCAGAGTATTCGGCCTGGCTGCGCTGAACCGGCGCGCGCCCGCACTGCGCGGCAGCGCAGTGCCATGCCCAACTGAGGAGGGTCATCCCGCGGATGGCCCGGATCAGGCGGGGCATCCCGCCCGCGGTCACAGGTCGAAGGTTGCAAAAACCGGCGCATGATCGCTGGGCTTCTCCCAGCCGCGGGCATCGCGGATGATACGGCTGGAATGGGCCGCATTCCTGATGTCGGGGGTTGACCAGACGTGATCCAGGCGGCGCCCCTTGTCGGCCGCATCCCAATCCTTGGCCCGATAGCTCCACCAGCTGTAGAGGCGGCCGTCAGGGATATCGTTGCGGGTTACGTCTGACCAGTTGCCCGCCTCCATCACATCGGCAAAATGCTCCACCTCAACCGGCGTATGGCTGACGACTTTCAGCAGCTTCTTGTGGTCCCATACGTCGTCTTCGCGCGGTGCAATATTGAGATCGCCGACCAAAATCGACTTCTCCGGCTTCTCCGCGTTGAACCAGTCGCGCATGTCCGTGAGATAGTCCAGTTTCTGGCCGAATTTCTCGTTCTGATCCCGGTCCGGCACGTCACCGCCTGCCGGCACATAAAAGTTGTGAATCACAACCCCGTTCTCCAGCCGCCCCGCGACATGACGGGCATGGCCGAGACCGGCAAAATCCTTGTCGCCAATGTCCTCAATCGGCAGCCGCGACAGGATCGCCACACCGTTATACCCCTTTTGACCGCGGGCAATCATGTGCGAATAACCCAGTGCCGCAAAACCCTCCATCGGGATCTTCTCCACCGGGCTCTTGCACTCCTGCAGGCACAGCACATCCGGCCCTTCCTCCTGCAAGAGCTTCTGCACGATCGGCTCGCGCAGGCGAACAGAGTTGATGTTCCAGGTTGCAAGGGTAAATGGCATCGCGCGCCTCGTCATATAATCCGGGTTCGGCGGCGATACTGCCTGCGCGGGCCGGGAAGTGCCAGAGACGTTTTCGCGTTTCGGGTAAACAACCAGGCCTGAAAAAAGGCCGAGCACGCAGCTCGGCCAAGTCCAACAGGGAGGTGCATATCGTAACCCGGATATGCGCGGGTGTAGTGTCACTCTAAAGATGAGCCGCAGGTCCCTCTTTGATCTGGCTCAACGCCACCTCAATCAGGCGACCAGCCGGTATCCGCCTGATTCTGTAACCAGCAGGCGCGCGTTGGACGGATCGGGCTCGATTTTCTGCCGCAAACGGTAGATGTGAGTTTCCAGTGTATGGGTGGTCACACCCGCGTTGTAGCCCCAGACCTCGTGCAGCAGCACATCACGCGGCACCACACCATCGCTGGAGCGGTACAAGAACTTGAGAATGTTGGTTTCTTTCTCTGTAAGCCGGATCTTGCGCTCATCCTCTGTGATCAGCAGCTTCATCGAAGGTTTGAAGGTATAGGGGCCAAGCGCGAAGACGGCATCCTCTGATTGCTCGTGTTGCCGGAGCTGGGCACGGATTCTGGCCAAAAGCACCGGAAACTTGAAGGGCTTGGAAACATAGTCATTGGCACCGGCATCCAAGCCAAGGATCGTGTCCGCATCAGTGTCGTGCCCGGTCAGCATCAGAATCGGCGCCTTCACCCCTTGCTTGCGCATGAGGCGGCACAATTCACGCCCGTCGGTATCGGGCAGACCGACGTCGAGGATGATCAGGTCGTACAAAGCTTCCTTGGCGCGCTCCATCGCGCTTTGACCATTCTCAGCCTCGAACACATCAAAGTCCTCGGTCATCACCAGTTGCTCGCTCAAGGCCTCGCGCAAGTCCTCGTCGTCATCAACCAGCAGAATTTTCTTCAGTTGCGCCATCGGCTAACCCTCCTGTTCTCCTGACCACACATGCGTATCCCTTGCGCCCGGGGCAAGATTTGCTGCAAAACTCTCACGCCGACGTGTCCATGGCATGGAAATTGTTTCACATCCGTTGCATTTGGGCGTAAAGACAGCAAGCTTTGTTACAAAATAACATCGGATGCACTGCATGAGCCTGATGCCAACCATGATCGAACTTCTGGCCCGCGCCCGGGTCGATCTGCGCATGGGGCTGCCGGTTGTATTGTCCGACGGGAATGAAGCCGCGCTGGCAATTGCGGTGGAAGCGCTTTCTGAAACAAGGCTTTCGGACATGCGGGCGCTCGGGCCGCTGTCTCTGGCGCTCACCGCTCGCCGCGCGGATACACTGAAGGCACGGGTATATGACGAAGATACTGCCCGAGTACCAGTGCCGGTGTCTGAGGGCCTGAACTGGATTCAGGCCCTGGCGGATCCGGCCGATGACCTGAACACACCGATGAAGGGGCCGCTGTCCAGCCTGCGCGGCGGCAATGCGGACCTGCACAGGCTTGCCATCGCACTTGTAAAATCCGCCCGGATGCTGCCCTCTGCAGCGCTTGTGCCTCTCGCCGACCCATCCGCATTTGCAGCCTCCCATGGCCTGACTCTCATTTCACGCAGCGCGGCAGAACCGCTGCTGAGTGAAAGCTCACCGTTGCATCCGGTTGCAGCGGCCCGGCTGCCGATGACAGCCGCCGAAGCCGGGCGGCTGCACATCTACCGCCCGGAAGATGGTGCAGAAGAGCACTATGCAGTGGAAATCGGGCGCCCTGACCGCAGCAAACCGGTGCTCGCCCGGTTGCATTCCGCCTGTTTCACCGGCGACGTGCTGGGCTCGCTCAAATGCGACTGCGGGCCGCAGTTGCAGGGCGCTCTGGCGCAGATGGGAGCAGAGGGTGCAGGCGTTCTTCTGTACCTCAACCAGGAGGGCCGCGGTATCGGCCTTGCCAACAAGATGCGGGCCTATTCGCTGCAGGATCAGGGCTTTGACACCGTGGAAGCCAACCACCGGCTGGGGTTTGAGGACGACGAGCGGGACTTCCGCCTGGGCGCGGCGATTCTGCAGAAAATGGGTTTTTCGCAGGTGCGGCTGCTGACCAATAACCCCAACAAGATCGCGATGATGGAGAAGACCGGCATCCAAGTGGCTGAAAGGGTCCCGCTCAAAGTCGGTGAAAACACCCACAACCAGCATTATCTGGCTACAAAGGCCCGAAAGTCGGGGCACATGCTGTGATGACACCCTCGGATCTGGTCCTGACCCCGGCCGGCGTCCGGTTTATGGGCCGCCTGCTGCCCTGCACCATCGGAACAGGCGGGCTGTCCGGCGATAAGCGTGAAGGTGATGGAGCCACCCCGGTTGGCATTCACCGTATTGCAGGGATGCTCTACCGGCCGGACCGGCTGCGCCGCCCGGCGCCCTGGGCTGAGCCAATCGGGCCCCAGGACCTCTGGTCGGATGATGCAAGCCACAGCAGCTACAACCATCACATTCGGGCACCTTATGGTTTCAGCCATGAAAAGCTGCGCCGCGCAGATCCGCTTTATGACCTTGTGCTGATCACCGACTGGAATTGGCCCGACGCCATCCCCGGCAAGGGGTCCGCTATTTTCATCCACCAATGGCGGCGCCCCGGTTATCCCACCGAAGGCTGCCTTGCTTTTTCCAGATCAGACCTGCACTGGCTTGCCGGCAGAGTGCAGATTGGCACGCGGGTCATTGTTCCCGGACTGGCTGCAGCCTGACGCTGCCAAGGTCTTTTTGAAAAGACCTGGCAAAAACTATCAGAGGACTTTGCGCCTCAGTACGTGCGGTCGCCGAAAATTGCCGATCCGACCCGTACGTGGGTCGCGCCAAGGGCAATCGCCTTTTCGAAATCCCCACTCATTCCCATCGACAACCCTTGCAGGCCGTTGCGCTCGGCGATCTTGGCCAGCAGCGCGAAGTGCAGGCTGGGCTCTTCATCCACCGGCGGGATGCACATCACCCCCCTCACGGGCAGGTCCAGATTGCAGCACTGGGCAATGAAGGCATCCGCATCGGCCGGCATCACGCCTGCCTTCTGCTCCTCCTCACCGGTGTTCACTTGAACAAACAAGTCCGGGCATTTCCCCAGCTCCTGCGCCAGCCGGGCGATCGTATTGGCCAGCTTGGGGCGGTCTACCGAATGGATGCTGTCAAACAGCTCCATCGCCTGGCGCGCCTTGTTGGTTTGCAGGGGGCCGATCAGGTGCAGGTCAATCCCGTCAAACTGCTCAGCGAAATCCGGCCATTTTCCTGCCGCTTCCTGCACCTTGTTTTCGCCAAAGCAGCGGTGCCCTTCCTCCAGCACTGCCTCGACACGTTCATTCGGCTGCACCTTGGATACCGCAATCAGCTGCACGCTGCCCGGTGCGCGGCCAGCCTTGCTCTCGGCCTTGGCAATCCTGGATTTGATCTCTGCAAGCGGCATGGGTCCGGCCTCATCTCTGTTTCGCCGCAAAAAACACTGTTTGCCGGGAAATGTTAAGGGGCAAAAGAAAAGGGCGGGTCCCAAAGGAACCCGCCCCGAAAGTCACGCTAGGCGTGCTTCAGCTTAGAAGCTGAAGTGCAGACCTGCCTGCAGGGAGTTGTCGTTGGTGTCGGCTGCGGTGTTCACGTAGCCAGCAACGAAGGTCACGCCGCCGCCCAGATCATACTCGTAGTTGATGCCGAAGGAGGTGCCGTCGGTGCGGTCCATGCCAGTAACAACGTCGGTTTCGATGTCGGTGGAGTTCACCCATGCAACGATGTTCGAGGCTGCGCCGATTTCGGCTTCACCTGCCAGGGTCACAGAGTCAGCAGTTTCGGTGGTGCCGTAGGACAGGGTTGCACCGAACTGACCGAAGTCGCCGCCGATTGCAAAGAAGCCCATGCCGTCGCCGGAGCTCTCGGTGCTGCCGTCGGTCTTGGTTACAACTGCACCGTTGTCTTCGGACTGGTACGCGCCGGTCACGAAGTAGTCACCGAAGGAGTAGCTCACCATCACAGCAGTACGCTGCAGGCCGTCTGCGGAACCCAGAGTGGTGCCACCGTTCGACTGCGAGTAGGAGATGTGGCCGGAGAAGCCGCCTGCGGAGTAGAGTGCTTCAACACCGTTACGGCCAGCGCCTGCGGAGGTGAAGGTGTCCCAGTTGAAGTTGTTGCCGATGGCCAGGGAGTTGAAGCCCATGCCGTCGATGCCGGTGCCAACCGAGGTGGTGTTCAGGTACAGGCCCGGTGCGGAGTCGATCGCGCCCCAGATGTTGCCAACGTTCACACGCAGGCCGCCGTATGCGACGTGGAACTGCGGTGCGGACCATGCGGCCACGTTCGGAGTGCCGTCACGGCTTTCAGCCTGGGCACGGATACGGCCGCCAACGGTCACGCCGCCATCGGTTTCAGTCGACGCGTCGAACTGCAGACGCAGACGGCTGGTGATGTTGGTGTCGGAGGTGCCAGCAACTGCGTCGTTTGCTTCGTTCCAGTCCAGACCAAAGCGGCCGTAGCCGGACACTTTGACTTCTGCCGCGGCCATGCCTGCGGTGGCGATCAGCGCGGTGGTCGCGAAGAGAACCTTTTTCATGTTTTTCCCTCGGTTTTCTAATCCTATGCCCAAACCGGGGAATCCGGCGTGGGTATGCCAAGGGGTTTCGCTCTTTCACCCCCGTTTTGGCAAGGCTTGGGAAAGCCGGGCGAAACGATGCGGTTTCGGATGGTGCAGCTTTGCCACAGTCCGCCCCGCCCAAGCGCCGGAAACACCTCCGATCCGCAGGCCTTGAAGCGTCGGTGCCTTTAAATCCTCCGCAAGAGCAGAGTCATAGAGACCAAAGCCCTTGCTCCGCCAGCGCCGCTTGCGTTAGGTGTTCGCGCAGAAAATGGCTCCGGGAGCGGTTATGAAATACGGAAAGACCCTGCGGGTAACAGTGATTGGCGCAATCTGCCTCAGCCTTGCGGCCTGCGGCGGCCGGGGCGGCAAAGCACCTGCAAGCACTGCGCGCACAACCAGCCATAAGGAAGAAATCCAGGGCGAAGCGACCAAATCCTCCGTCTTTGACTTCCTGAATGCCAAGCCGGACCAGACCGTTCAGGTGAACCGCTATCTGTGGACCGCCAGCCTGGATGTGCTGAGCTTTCTTCCCGTTCAGTCTGTCGATCCCTTCACCGGGGTCATCGTGACCGGCTACGGCACCCCGCCCGGCGGCGGACGGTCGTACCGCGCCACCATTCACATCAAGGATCCGGCGCTTGATGCGCGTTCCCTGAATGTTGCGCTGCAGTCCAAGGGCGGCCCGGTCAGTGCAAGCACCACCCGCGCGGTCGAGGATGCGATTCTGTCCCGCGCGCGCCAGCTGCGCATTGCGGACGGCAAACTCTGACCCTGCGCCCTCTGGAATCGCCAGCCAAACCCCATTATCAGAAGCGCCGGGCCACCAGCCCGGCGTTTTCATGCAAAGGACCGCTCTGATGTCGCGTTACTCCGCCACGGAAATCGAAGCTAAATGGCAGGAAGCCTGGGACAAGGCCGGGATTTTCCAGGCCAAGCGCACCGGCGACAAGCCCAAATACTATGTGCTGGAGATGTTCCCCTATCCGTCGGGCAAGCTGCACATGGGCCATGTCCGGAACTACACCATGGGCGATGTGATCGCGCGCTACAAACTGTCGACCGGCCATAATGTGCTGCACCCGATGGGTTTTGACGCCTTCGGCATGCCGGCCGAAAATGCCGCTATGGCCTCGGGCGGACACCCCAAGGACTGGACCTATTCGAACATCGACACCATGGTCGAGCAGATGAAGCCGCTGGGCCTGTCGCTGGACTGGAGCCGGATGTTCGCCACCTGCGACCCGGAATATTACGGCCAGCAGCAGGCGCTGTTCCTGGACTTCCTGGAAAAGGGCTTGGTCTACCGCAAAAACGCAGTGGTGAACTGGGACCCCATCGACATGACCGTGCTGGCCAACGAACAGGTCGAGAACGGCCGCGGCTGGCGTTCGGGCGCGCTGGTGGAGCGGCGCGAGCTGACCCAGTGGTTCTTCAAAATCTCCGATTTTTCCGAGGAATTGCTGTCGGCGCTGGCCGGCTTGGAAAACTGGCCCGCCAAGGTCCGCCTGATGCAGGAGAACTGGATCGGCAAGTCCCGCGGCCTGCAGTTCGCCTTTGAACGCGCCGATGGCGGTGAGCCGATCGAGGTTTATACAACCCGTCCCGACACGCTGCTGGGCGCGTCCTTTGTCGGCATCTCTCCCGACCACCCGATTGCCAAGAAGCTGGAAGCCGAATCGGAAGAGGTTGCGGCATTTGTCGCTGAATGCCGCAAGGGCGGCACCACCGAGGAAGCCATCGAGACGGCTGAAAAGCTGGGCTATGACACCGGCATCCGCGTGAAGCACCCGCTGAACCCCGACTGGGAGCTGCCGGTCTGGATCGCCAATTTCATCCTGATGGACTACGGCACCGGCGCGATCTTTGCCTGCCCGGCGCATGACCAGCGCGATCTGGACTTCTGCCGCAAGTATGACCTGCCTGTCATCGACACTTTCTTTGCGCTGGACAATAATACACCTGTTGAAAATGAAGCCTTCGTTCCGCCGAAAACCGAAAAGGTCCGCTGGGTCAATCATTTTGCTGGCCTGAACGAGGCCACCGGCGAGGAAGCCATCGACGCCACCGTGGACTTTGCGGAAAAGGCTGGCTGGGGCCGGGGCGTCACCAAATACCGCCTGCGCGACTGGGGGCTCAGCCGCCAGCGCTACTGGGGCTGCCCGATTCCCGTGGTTCACTGCCAAGACTGCGGCGTGGTGCCGGAAAAGAAAGAAAACCTGCCGATCGAGCTGCCTTATGACGAAGGCGGCAAGCCGATCGACTTCTCTGTGCCGGGCAACCCGCTGGACCGCCACCCGACCTGGCGCAACTGCGCCTGCCCGTCCTGCGGCAAACCGGCCCTGCGCGAAACCGACACCATGGACACTTTCGTCGATTCGTCCTGGTACTTCGCTCGTTTCACCGCCCCGCGCACCGAAACCCCGACCGACATGGCCGAGGCGGAGTACTGGATGAACGTCGACCAGTATATCGGCGGCATCGAGCACGCGATTCTGCACCTGCTCTATTCGCGCTTCTTTGCCCGCGCGATGCAGATCTGCGGCCATCTGCCAGAGAAATCGATTGAGCCGTTTGATGCACTGTTCACCCAGGGCATGGTGACACACGCGATATACAAGACCACCGGCGACAACCACCGCCCGGTCTACCACTATCCCGAGGAAGTGGATCTGCGCGACGGTAAGGGCTTCCTTAAGGACGGCACCGAGGTGGAAATCATCCCCTCCGCCAAAATGTCCAAGTCCAAGAACAACGTGGTAGACCCGCTGCACATTATTTCGTCCTTCGGCGCCGACACTGCCCGCTGGTTCGTGCTGTCCGATTCGCCGCCAGAGCGTGACGTGGAATGGACCGCTGCCGGCGCGGAGGCGGCCTACAAACACCTGAACCGGGTCTGGAACCTGTGTGACCGCATTGGAGAGATGGACCCGGACGCGGCTGGTGAAGGTGATGAGGACCTTCTGCGCGAGATGCACAAGTGCATCCGCGACGTGACCCTGGGTGTAGATTCCTTCGGCTTCAACGCTGCAATTGCCAAGCTCTATGCCTTCACCAATACGCTCGCCAAGTCCAAGGCCAGCGCAAAGGTGCAGAAACAGGCGATCATGACCTTGGCGCAACTGATGTCCCCGATGACCCCGCATTTAGCGGAGGATATCTGGAACCATCAGGGCGGCGAAGGCCTGTGCGCGACTGCGCCCTGGCCAGTCGCGGACGAAACGATGCTGGTTGAGAACACCGTCACTCTGCCGATCCAGATCAACGGCAAGCGCCGCGGCGAAATCGAAGTCGCCAAGGATCTGGACAAAGCAGAGGTTGAAAAACTCGCTCTGGCGCACGAAGCTGTCCAGAAGGCGCTGAATGGCGGCGCCCCGAAAAAGGTAATCGTGGTTCCGGGCCGGATTGTGAATGTCGTTGCTTGATCACAGAACCCTGCTGCTGGCCTTGCCTCTGATGGCTGCGGCCTGCGGCTTCACACCGGTTTACGCTCCTGGTGGAACCGGGTCTGAGCTGCACGGCAGGATCGAAGTTCAAGACCCTGAAGAGATCAAGGGCGCCAGCGGGGCTGACGCCTATTTCCTGGTGCAGAACCTGGAGCAGCGCCTGGGCCGCGGCAGCAGCGCTGCCTATAAGCTGGACCTGACGCTCAGCACCCGGGAAGAAGGCCAAGCAATTACTGCGGACAACGAAATCACCCGCTATTCGGTAATCGGGACCGCAAATTTTTCGCTGACCCGGCTGTCTGACGGTAAGATTACATCCAGCGGCACTGTTCGGAACTTCTCCGGCTACTCTGCAACCGGCTCCACTGTAGAGACGCTGGCGGGTGAACGGGATGCGCATGAACGGCTGATGGTCGTTCTGGCGGACCAGATCACCGCACAGATTCTGGCAACCGCGGATCTCTCCGCTGCGGCTGAATGAAGCTCTCTCCGCGCGAAGCTGACGGCTATTTCGCCAAACCCGATCCGGGCAAGACCGGCATCCTGATCTACGGTGGCGACGCCATGCGCGTTTCTTTGAAACGCCAGCAGGTTTTGGCGGCTTTGCTCGGTCCCGGCGCCGAAGAAGAAATGAGGCTGACGCGCCTGCCCGGCGGTGACCTGCGCAAGGATCCGGCTCAGCTCTTGGATGCGGTCAAAGCGGTCGGGTTCTTTCCCGGTGTGAGGGCAGTTTTCGTCGAGGGTGCCAACGACACCGCAACGCCAGCCATCACCGTGGCGCTGGAGGAATGGCAGCCCGGTGACGCGCAGATTGTGGTCACCGCCGGACAGCTGAAAGCGTCCTCAAAACTGCGCAAGGCTTTTGAAGGCCACAGCAACGCCTATGCTGCGGGTATCTATGACGACCCGCCCTCGCGCGCCGAGATTGAACGCATACTGGGCGAGGCCGGCATCCGTGACGTTCCCGGCGACAGCATGTCGGCGCTGACCGATATCGCCAATGACATCGGCCCCGGCGACTTTTCCCGCATGATCGAAAAGCTGGCGCTTTACAAGCATGGTGACAACAGCCTGCTGTCTCTTGACGACATCGGCGCCGTTGCGCCGCAATCAACCGAGGCCGCTCTGGATGATGTGCTGAACGTTGTGGCTGAGGGCCGCAGCTCGGAAGTTGGCCCGCTCATCCGCCGCCTGCAGGCACAAGGCACCAACGCTGTGACGCTCTGCATTGGTGCGACCCGGCATTTTCGTACGCTTTACACCATCGCCTCTGCCTCCGGCGGCCCTGCCCAGGGCATCGGCCAGCTGCGCCCGCCGCTCTACGGCAAACGCCGCGACCGGATGCTGCGGCAGGCGCAGAATTGGGGCGCAAACCGGCTGGAAACTGCGCTGACGATCATCACCGACACCGATCTGGCGTTGCGCTCTGCCGGGCAGACAGCCCCGGCGCTGGCGCTGATGGAACGCGCGCTGATCCGTCTCGCCATGCTCAGCCGCGCCCGCTGAGCGGGCGACGTCCCGTCCAGCTTGATCCGCCCGCTCCTGGCGCCCATCATGGTGGCATATGAACAGGAGTATGAAGATGTATACGGTAACTGGCACCCCGCTGACCCGCACCTTCCGGGTGCTGTGGGCGCTTGAAGAGCTTGGGCAACCCTACGAGCTGAAACCGCATGGCCCCCGCAGCCCGGAAGTGCGGGCACTGAATGTCTCAGGCAAGGTGCCGGTACTACAGGCGGAAGGTGAAGCCATCACCGATTCGACCGCCATACTCACCTATCTTGCAGACAAGCACGGCGCGCTGACGGCCCCTGCGGGAACCATTGCCCGCGCCAAGCAGGACGCGATGACACATCTTCTGCTGGACGAGGTCGACGCTGTCCTTTGGGCCGCAGCCCGGCACAGCTTCATCCTGCCGGAGGAGCAGCGGGTGCCAGAGGTGAAAGGCAGCCTGAAATGGGAATTTTCCCACAACCTTGAGCGTCTTGAAGGCAGGATGGACGGTCCCTTCCTGCTGGGGGACAGCTTCACAATCGCCGATATCATCTGCACCCATTGCCTGAACTGGGCCCGCAGCGCCAAGTTCCCGGTCGATAGCGAGAAAATTCAGGACTACGGCAAGAGGATGCGGGAACGCCCGGCGTTTCAGCGGGTTGCAGAACTCGCCAAGTAATCCGCCGCCGCCCGCCCGGCCCAGCGCCCGGTGGCGAGGCAGGCGGTCAGCAGGTAGCCGCCCGTCGGCGCTTCCCAATCCAACATTTCCCCGGCGCAAAATGTTCCGGGTAGCTGTTTCAGCATCAAGTCTGCATTCAGCGCATCACGGCAGACACCGCCTGCAGTGGAGATCGCCTCATCCATCGGGCGCAGCCCTGCGTGGCTGACTGGCAGCGCCTTGATCAGCTGTGCAAGGGCCTGCGCATCCTGCGGCAGCGGGTGTCCGAACTCCTGCAGCAGCGCCATGGCTGCAGGAGCCAGTTTCAAGGTCTTACGCAAGTGGTTGGAGAAACTCGCCTTGCGGCGGGGGCGAGACATGCGCCGGGCAACCTCCCCCTCCTCCAGATCCGGCAGCAAATCCATATGCAGCGCAGCACCGTCCCGCACCGCAGAACAGATGGAGTAGATACCGCCGCCTTCCAGCCCGCGCCGGGAAATCACCGCTTCGCCGCGCGAAACCTGACTGCCCGCCCGCAGCGCAACTCCTTTGACCGGCTGGCCGAATAGCGGTGCCATATGGTTGGACCACTCCACCAGCAACCCGGCGTTGGCAGGTTTAAAGGGGGCAACATTCACCGCTCTTTCCTGCAACAGCGGTTTCCACACCCCATCCGACCCCAGCCGCGACCAGCTGGCACCGCCAAGCGCCAATACGGTGGTGTTCCGCTCAACCCGAACCAGCCCATCCGGTGTTTCAAAAACAAGAGCCGCGCCATCCCAGCCCGCCCAGCGCCAGCGGGTGCGCACATGCACGCCACACCCGTCCAAACGCCCCAGCCAGGCCCGCAAAAGCGGCGATGCCTTCATCACATTTGGAAACACCCGGCCGGTTGAACCGGTGAACAGCTCGCTGCCCAGCCCCTGCGCCCAGGCCTGAACCGCCTGCGCATCAAAGGCCCGGATCATCGGCGCCAGCCAGTCCGCGGCATCGCCGTAGCGGATGATGAGCTTCTCGAAGGGTTCGTCCTTGGTCAGGTTCAGGCCGGACTTGCCTGCCATCAGAAACTTGCGTGCCGCAGACGGCTTAGCTTCGGCCACCAAAACCCGGTGCCCGGCGCGGCCCAGTTCCTCGGCAGCCATCAGCCCGGCTGGCCCGGCTCCGATCACCACTGCGTCCCACGCCTCTGTCATACCATCCCCTTGCCAGCCCGCGGTGCGGGCGTGTCTAGTATCCGCACCAATCCAAATGAGGCCAGTGCATGTCTGATCCGGTCTGCCCGCTGTGCGGCCGCCCTATCCCAAAGGGCGCGCCGCCAAGCCTGCACCATCTGATCCCAAAACTGAAAGGAGGCAAGGGCGGACCAACCGTTCTGCTGCATGACATCTGCCATCGCGAGATTCACGCCACGCTGACAGAGGCGGAACTGGCCCGCGAATTCAGCACACCCGAAGCCCTGCAAGCCCACCCTCGCCTGGCGAAATTCATCGCCTGGGTACAGAAGCGCCCACCCGAGTTCCGCTCCCGCGTTCCCGGCAAGCGGCGCAAGCGCTAGCTGATCTCAAGCCCTATGTAGGCCGGACTGTCGCGCAGCTGCGCCCCGGGAATGTGTTGGAACTCCAGCGTTGTATAGGGCCGCCGCCACAGCCATTCGCGGTTCGCAACGGACTGCAGATCCGGGTCAGGAGGCGCTTCTTCGGTAAAGGCCAGGAAATGCAGGTCGAACCCGAACTCCGCCACGCCCTGAACCGACAGCAGTTTCATGTCGGCGCGCAGGGCAAGTTCAGCCGCGATGTCCCCGGTTCGCAAGGTGATCTGCCCGACATGCGCACCACCGCCCAGCGGTAGTGCCGGATCACCCGCGCCGTCTGGCCGGTTTCCAAGAAAATCATGCTGCAGCAGCTCGATCGAAAACCACTCAGGGTCATGCAGATGCGCCATATAGCCGATGTCGCGGAACTGGTGCGGCGCTGAAACCTCCACCCCTCTTTGACGCAGCTGCTCGCAGGCTAGGTCCAGATCGGGTAGGCAGATGCCAATTTTCCAATAACGCTGATCGCGGGTATGCGGTGCCCTTGTGCCACCGGGCAGCAGGATCAGATCCGCGTCCTCACCTCCATAGCCGGCACGCCAGGCGTCACCTTCCGCCCGTGTTTCCATGCCGAGCATTTCCGCATAGAAACCGGCCAGCCGCTCCGGATCCTCGACCTGGAGCTGAAGCCCGGATAGCCGCTTCACCGGCACATCCTCAGGATTCCTGCGGCGATCTCTCTCTTGGCCTCCAGCGAATGTCCAAGAAGATCACGGGCTGTGTCCATCAGCGCGTCCGTCTCCACAATCCGGTCCACGAGGCCATAATCATATGCTTCCTGCGCGGTGATCTTCTGCCCGGCCGCCAGGATCATCTTGGTGCGGGCCGGCCCGATCAGCGCGGCCATCCGGCCGGCGTCAGAAGGCTGCGGCAGATAACCGAGCTTCATGACCGGGTAGAAAAACTTGGCCGAAGGCACCGCAATGCGGATATCGCATGCCAGCACCATGCCATTGGCACCCCCTGCCAGTGTTCCGTTCAGCGCCGCCACCTTGAGGCAGGGAGCAGCGGCCATTGCCGCCGACAGCCGCTCCCACACCGGCGAGGTTGCTAGGCCCGCCCGCGCCTCATCCAGGTCCGCTCCGGCGCTGAACACCTTGCCGGTTCCGGTCAGGATCAGCCCGCGGGCCTCCTGCGCGCGTTCAGCGATTTCCGCCAGTTCCGTCAGCATCGCCTCTGTCAGCGAATTCGCCTTTTTGGGCCGGTTGATGGTGATGGTCCACAGGCCGTTTTCCGCGATGTCCAGTCCGATCATATCAGACCCACCCGCTGGCGGATGCTGTCCTCGCGCAAAGAGACTTCCTGACCTATGCAGTCATCCGCATCCGGCGTGCACATCCACAAAAGGGTCCGGGCCGGCCATTCGGCCGGAATATGGTCCTCCCATTCCAGCTCACTCACCGGGTTGATGCCGCTGGCCTTGATCTCGCGCTGCATCTGGGTCGCTACGGTTCCTGGCGACAGGCCCATGGCACGGATGCCGTTGCCACGTTCTTCCAAGTCGAGCGCAGATGTCAGCATCGCTGCGCCTGCCTTAGATGAGCAATAAGCGCTCCACCCTTCCAGCGGCCGGTGCGCGGCGCCGGAGCTGACGGTGATGATGGTCCCGCCGCCCGCCGGCTTCATCAGCGGCAGAGCGGCCCGCATCCCGTTGAATACGCCTTTTAGGTTGATGTCGATCAGCTTGCCCCATCCGTCAGGCGCCGCGTCCTCCAGCCGGGAAATCGGCTCGATCACACCCGCGTTGTTGATCAGGACGTCCAAGCTGCCGAATTCCTGATGCGCCTTGCCCAATGCGGCCTCCACGGAAGCGTAATCAGACACGTCGCAAGCAAATGTCAGCACATTCTTGCCGATCTCGCCCGCAAGGTCCTGCAGTGCAGCCGCACTTCTTGCCAGCAAGACCAAATTGGCGCCGGCGGCGGCAAATACACGGGCGGCATCCGCCCCGATCCCGCGGCTGGCTCCTGTAATTGCAACTGTTTTTCCGTTGAATTCCATGCCCGCAACCTCCAAGTGACTGATAACCCAAGTGGTAAAGCGGTTAGGGGGAACGGTCCAGCCCAAGGCCCCCTTGACGGCACCGCCCGCCGGGCCGACGATGTTTTCAATTATCTCTCAGAGAAAGGCTCTCTAATGTCCGTTATTCTTGCGCGCGGCGGTGCCGCGGCGGCAATTTTAGTTGTTTCCGCTCAAGGCGCCCTCGCCGATCTGAGCGCCCAGGACGTCTGGGCCGACTGGAAGGCGTATCTGACCAGCACCGGCTACACCGTCTCCGGAACTGAAGCTGTTTCAGGCAACACCCTGACCGTTTCCGATGTGTCCATGGCCATGCCGATCCCCGAAGAAGACGGCTCTGGCACCATCAGCTTTCCCGAAGTCCAGTTCGTTGAGAACGGCGACGGCACCGTCAACGTGCTGCTGCCTGCCGAATTCCCTATGGGCTTTGAATTCTCCGGCGACGGTGAGACCTTTGCGGGCAAGCTGATCTATTCCCACGACGGCTCCCCAATGAAGGTGGCAGGCGACGCTGAGGACATGAGCTATGACTACAGCTCCTCGAAAGTGACCTTGACGCTTGATGAGCTGTCCGCGGACGGCGAACCTGTGCCCGCGGAGGTGGCAAAAGTTCAGGTCGAGATGGACGACGTTGTCACCAAAAGCACCATGAAGGTCACGGAGGGGCGCAGCTACGACCAAACTATGACCGCCTCCAGCCTCAGCTATGACATGGGGTTCAATGATCCCGAAGGCGACGGCACCGGCGCATTCAAAGGCGCGCTGCAGGGCCTGAACTTCACCGGCACCGGCATCGTTCCCGAAGGGCTGGAGAGCCCTGACATGGCCGCGATGCTGGAAGCCGGCTTTGCTTTCGACGGCACCTTCACCTTCACCGGCGGCAACGGCTCGATATCCGGTGTCGACGGCAGCGAAAGCTTTGCCATGGAAAGCAGCTCCCAAGGCGGCTCATTCACTGTTTCGATGGACAAGCAGCACCTGACCTACGACGTGTCGCAGGTTGCAACCAATGTGAACATCTCCGGCTCCGAGATCCCGTTCCCGCTGGCGCTCAGCATGGCAGAAACCGGCTTCAAACTGATGATGCCGCTGGCAAAATCCGAGGAAGAGCAGGATTTCGCACTGGGCATCACCCTGCGGGATTTTGCGGTTCCGGAAATGCTGTGGGGGATGGTCGACCCGACCGGCCAGCTGCCGCATGACCCTGCCACCGTCATCCTGGACCTGGCCGGCAAGGGCAAGGTGCTGTTCGACCTGTTCGACCCGGAAGCCATGGAAGCCGTGGAAAAGGGTGAGGAACAACCGGGTGAGCTGAACGCGCTGACCGTGAAGCAGCTGCAGGTCTCTGCCGCAGGCGCCGAGCTGACCGGCACCGGCGACTTCACTTTCAACAATGATGACCTGACCAGCTTTGACGGCATGCCGGCACCGGCAGGCGAAGCCAACCTCAAACTGGTCGGCGCCAACACCCTGATCGACAAGCTGATCGGCATGGGCCTGATGTCCGATAGCGACGCCATGGGTGCGCGGATGATGATGGGCATGCTGGCGGTTCCGGGCGAAGGCGAGGACACCCTGACCTCCAAGATTGAAGTCACCGAAGACGGCCAGGTGCTCGCCAACGGCCAGCGCATCAAGTAACCGTCAGATCCTGGACGGGATCTGTAAAGGGGCTGCCGCGCGCAGCCCCTTTTTTACGGCCCGCACTTGCGGCACGCGGCTTCACTGGATAGCTCTTTTATAGAGCAGAACAGAAGGTGCCCATGACCCAGTCCCCCGAAGCGCTTTGCCACGCCCTGATCGACGCCGCCCGCAAGGCCGGGGCGGATGCAGCTGACGCCATGGCGGCCGAGGGGAGCTCTCTCAGCATCGAAGTCCGCGAAGGCAAACTGGAGCACGCGGAGCGCTCGGAAGGCACCGATCTGGGTCTGAGGGTGTTTGTCGGCAAGCGCCAGGCGCTGGTCTCCTCCTCCGACATGCGGCCCGAAACCATCTCAGCTATGGCCGAACGCGCCGTTGCCATGGCCAAAGAAGCGCCGGAAGACCCCTACGCGGGCCTCGCTGATCTGTCGCAGCTGGCGAAGGATTGGAACTTGGCCGCGCTGGAGCTTGAAGACCCAAGCGGCGAGCCCGAGCCAGCATCCCTGCAAGAGGACGCTCTGGCCGCCGAGGCTGCCTGCCACGCGGTGGACGGTATCACCCAAGTGCAATCCGCGGCCGCCGGATATGGCCGCCATGCGGTGCATCTGGCAGCCACCAACGGTTTTTCAGGAGGCTATCAACGCACTGGCCGGTCTCTGTCCTGCACCGGGATCGCGGGTACAGGCACCGGAATGGAGAGGGATCACGACGGCGATTCCCGCACATTCCAGGCCGACCTGCGCAGTGCTGAGGAAATTGGCCGCACCGCTGGTGAAAGGGCCGTGGCCCGGCTGGGCGCCCGCAAGCCCAAGACCGGCAGTTTCCCGGTCCTGTTCGACGAGCGGATTTCGTCTTCGCTGATCGGCCATCTGATGTCGGCAGCCAACGGCGCCGCGATCGCCCGTGGGTCTTCCTGGCTGAAGGATTCACTAGGACAGCAGGTGCTGCCCGAGGCGCTCTCAGTCATAGAGGACCCGCACCGGCCGCGGATTTCCGGCTCCCGTCCGTTCGACGGCGAGGGGCTGCCAACCCGGAAGCGCACTGTTGTCGGCAACGGCGTGCTGACCGGCTGGACGCTGGACCTTGCCTCTGCCCGCAAGCTGGGGCTGGAAAGCACCGGTAACGCCGCCCGCGGGATCGGCGGGGTGCCCTCGCCCTCGACCTGGAACATCGCGCTGACCCAAGGCGATGCCAGCCGCGAGGACCTGATCGCACAGATGGGAACTGGCCTGCTGGTCACCTCGATGATCGGCTCCACCATCAATCCGAACACCGGCGACTACTCTCGCGGTGCCTCCGGTTTCTGGGTCGAAAATGGCGAGATTGCCTATCCGGTCAACGAATGCACCATTGCAGGAAACCTGCACGGTATGCTGCGCCGCATTGTTCCGGCCAATGACGCCCGCACGCATCTGTCCACCGTAGTGCCCTCACTGCTGGTCGAAGGAATGACCCTTGCCGGCAACTGACCTTTCCCTGCTTGTAAAAGCGGCGGAACAGGCCGGAGACATCGCATGCCGCTACACTGGACCCGACGCAAGGCGCTGGGACAAGCCCGGCGGTGCGGGGCCGGTGACTGAAGCTGATCTGGCCGTCAACGCCATGCTTGAGGACATGCTGCAGCAGGCGCGGCCCGGCTATGGCTGGCTGTCGGAGGAGACCGAGGACAGCAGCGCTCGTTTGACGCGCGAACGGGTTTTCATCATCGACCCGATCGACGGCACCCGCAGCTTTGCCGAAGGCTCCCGCACCTGGGCGCATTCCATCGCCATTGCGGAAGCGGGCGAGGTCACGGCTGCGGTGATCTACCTGCCGCAGCGGGAACTGATGTATACAGCCGCCAAGGGACAGGGGGCGGCCTGCAATGGCAGCCCGATCAGGATTTCGGCCGCGACAGAGCTTGCCGCCACCGAAGTCCTGGCTGCCAAGCCCAATCTGCAGCCGCACCACTGGCACGGCGGCACACCGCCAGCCTTCATCCGCAGCTACCGGCCCTCGCTGGCTTACCGGCTGGCAAAAGTTGCCGACGGCCGGTTCGGCGCCATGCTGACGCTGCGCCCGAGCTGGGAGTGGGACATCGCCGCCGGCGATCTTCTGGTGCGCGAGGCGGGCGGTATTATCACGGACAGGTCAGGCAGCCTGCTACGCTTTAACAACCCGCACCCCCGCCTGAACGGAGTGGTTGCCGGAAACACCTGTCTGCACACGGCGCTGATAGCGGCGCTGGATCCGGACGGGCCTGGCATCGCTGGACATTGAACCCGCTGCATCTTATGCGGTCTGCGCTGCCTGCAAAGGCAAGGCACAAGTTTTTCACAGACAACACCGCATGTTGCAGCTACCTTTGGCCGGAAAAATCAAATTGAAACAGATGCAACGGCGAACCACAAATTCCAGCCGCCCCGCGGTGCTGCAACCCCGCCCTCCGGGGGAACTGCTCTGGGTGCACGCGTCCACACCGGAACGCTACCTTGCGCTTTGCGACATCGGACGCCGGCTCAAGGCCCTGCGCCCGGATCTATCCGTGCTGGCCAGCTGGGAGCCGGATTTGCATCTGACCGGCACTGTCGGCTGCGACATTCCGGTCGGCCCTCTGGCGGAGGACACCTTGGCAGAGGCCCGTGAATTCGTCGCACATTGGCAGCCCAATGCCTGCATCTGGACCGGCACGCCGGCCCGGCGGGTCATGCTGCGGCATCTCCGCGACCAGGGAACGGGTGTGCTTCTGGCCGACCTTCTGGACAACGAACTGCCGCACCGCACCAGCCGCTGGCTGCCGGATCAGCGACGCAGGATGCTGGACGGGCTGACTGGCATCCTGACGCCATCAAAAACGGTTCGCGATCGGCTGATCCGGCTGGGCTTCCCGGCTGAACGCCTCGAGGTGGCCGGAAAGCTGCGGGTATCGGCCATTCCGCCCGGCTGCAACGACGAGGAACTGGCAGCCGTGCAGCAATCCCTCGGCAGCCGCCCGGTCTGGCTGGCGGCCCATGTCAAACTTGATGAACTGCCCCGCATTCTGGATGCTCACCGGACCGCCCTGCGGCTGCTGCACCGGCTGCTACTGGTGGTCGCCCTGGACAATTTCGCGGATCTGCAGGCTGCCCGCAGCCTGCTGCAGAGCAGCGGGCTGTCTTTTGCCGATTGGGAAACCGGCGGCGAGCCGGAGGATTTCAACCAGGTTCTGCTCACCGGTGGCGAGGACCTTGGCCTCTGGTACCGCTTGTCACCAGTTGCCCTGATCGCCAGCAGCCTGGAGCAGGCAGCCCAGGGCCAGTCCCCGCTTGATGCCGCTGCCCTAGGATCTGCGCTGCTGCATGGTCCGGGCATCCACGCCCACCGGGAGCTATATGACAGGCTGAACAAGGCAGGCGCTGCGGTTCAGGTGCAGACACAAACCGAGATGTCAGACACCGTTGTTGCACTTTCGGCACCGGACAAGGCCGCCGAAATGGCCCTGGCCGGCTGGCAGTGCGTAACCGAAAGCGCCGCCACAACAGACACGCTTCTGGAAAAGGTCCAAACCCTACTGGACCAGCGCGAGGACAGCGATGCGGGCACCTGATTTCTGGCACAAGCCGCCCGGGGATTTCGATCTGCGGTCAGCCCTGCTGGCTCCGCTGGGCTGGGCCTATGCGCGCGCTACCGCCTCCCGGCTGGCCAAAGGCATCCCGCAGGCTTACGGCGTGCCGGTGATTTGCGTGGGCAACCTGAATGCCGGCGGCACCGGTAAAACGCCGACCGTGATCTGGCTGCTGGAGACCCTGCGCAGCCTCGGGCATGAGCCGCATGTGGTCACCCGCGGCTATGGCGGCACGCTGGAAGGACCGGTGCATGTGATGCCCGGCAGGCACAAAGCTGCGCAAACCGGCGACGAACCGCTGCTGCTGGCCGCCTTTGGCGAGGTCTGGGTCGCCAAGGACCGCGCTGCAGGCACCCGTGCCGCAGCAGACGCCGGAGCGACAGCGGTTGTGCTGGACGACGGCTTTCAGAACCCTGCAGTCGCTAAGGATCTGTCGCTGGTTGTGGTGGATGCGCAGCACGGGTTCGGCAATGGCCGCTGCCTGCCGGCCGGCCCGCTGCGCGAGCCGGTTGCCACCGGGCTGAAACGCGCTGGCGCAGTGCTGTCCTTGGGGCCGGAGCCCGCCCAAAAGGCATTCACAGACGCTTGGGGGGGGCAGCTGCTGGGATTGCCGCATTTCACCGGTGCGCTAGAGCCGCTGCGAACCGGGATGCCCTGGAACGGCATCCGGGTGCTGGCCTTTGCCGGTATTGGCCACCCGGAGAAATTCTTCGTCACGCTGCGCAGCCTCGGGGCAGAAATTACGCGGGCCGAAGCATTGGAAGACCACCAGCCGCTCACCCCGGCGCTCATGAACCGGCTGGAAAATGAGGCGAAGCTTCTGGGCGCGCAGTTGGTCACAACCGAGAAGGACGCCGTGCGGCTGCCGGACAGCTTCCGCTCCAAGGTGATCACCCTGCCGGTACGGTTGCAGATCGACGGCGCAGACGGCCTGAAAGCGCTGCTGCAAAAGGCGGCACCCTCACCGTAGAGCGGATTGCAACCACGCCATCAGGCGCGGCACCGCTTGAAAAAAGAAAAGCCCGGGAAAGTTCCCGGGCCTCCGCAAAATCTGCCAGCGGCGCTTAGCCTTCCAGTTCGGCGTCAATCAGCTTTTTAAAGTCCTCGTAAGACTGGTTCGAGATCTTTTCGCCATTCAGGATGAAGGACGGCGTCGACTCGATCCCGTGCTCGGTAGCGTTTTCCTGATACCATGCCACTAACGTCTGCGCCTTCTCACCATCCTGCAGGCAGGCTTCCAGCTGATCGTTTTCAATGCCCGCCAAGCGGCCGATCTTGCGCAGCTCGTCAATGATTTCCGATGCACCGCCGGCCCGCGCCCATTCCGACTGCCCCTTGTAGATCAGGTCGGAAATGCCAAAGAACTTCTCCGGCCCGCTGCAGCGCGCAATCATCGAGGCCCACAGCCCGTAACGGTCAAAATAGACCTCGCGGTAGGTGAACTTCACCTTGCCGGTGTCAATGTAATCCGCCTTCAGCTGCTTGAAGGTGTTGTTGTGGAAGTTCGCGCAGTGCGGGCAGGTGTAGGAGGCGTATTCGATCAGCGTGACCGGCGCATCCTCTGCCCCCAGGGTCATCTCGGTGATCGTCGAGGTGTCCACTTCGGTCTCCTGCGCAAATGCGGCGCCGACCAGCGGGTTTGCCGGCAGATTGCTTTGGCTGCCCAAACCCGACAGGGCATAACCGCCCGCGACCACCGCAACCGCGGCCAAGACACCAGACATCAAACGGGTCATTTGAACCCCTTTCCTTGCGTTTTCTGTTTTGTCAGCACATTGCGCCCCAGACGCTCCAGGGCGGCGCGCAAATCGTCATTTTCCACCCCTTCCGCTGCCTTGCTGGCCTCTGCCGCATCCTGCGGGTCCGGCTGCAGCGGCGCTTGCACTTTGGGGGCATATTTGAATTCCACGCGGCCGTCGGAAAATCCCGTCGGTGCCGTTTGCGTGATCCGCACCTTGGAAATGGCGTTAAAGCCATAGACCGCATTCACCCGCTCGCGCAGGCGTTCCTTTTGCATTTCCAGCATTGGCGCATTGGCCCCGGTGGTCAGAACCGTCAGCGTCGCGCCAAAGGAGCCCCGCCCGTAGCCGATGTTCACTGGACGCGCCATCGCAGCGATATCCGGCCCGGCAATCTCCTCCCAATGGGTGAGCAGGCGTGACACCGCGAATCCGCGGCTTTCCCCCGCTTTGCGGATCTGCTCGCTGAGGAGCTTGGAGGTCCGGGAGAACCCGCGTGTGGTGCTGCGCCTGAATGCCATGATCTAGGTTTTGCTCGACTGCCCGCCCTATTGTAAAGAGCGGTTATGCAAGCGCCAGCCAAACAGCCGCCCAAGGAATAACGAATGCGTGACTTGAAGAACGATTCCGCTGCGATGAGCGAAGAGTTGCTCGCGTGGTATGACGTTCATGCCCGTGTGATGCCCTGGCGGGTGGGTCCGGCAGACCGCGCCGCCGGCCTCCGCCCTGATCCTTACAGGGTATGGCTCAGCGAAGTGATGCTGCAGCAGACAACCGTGGCCGCCGTGCGCGAGTACTTTCTCCGCTTCACCAGCCGCTGGCCGACAGTTCTGGATCTGGCTGACGCAGAGGACGCTGACGTGATGAGCGAATGGGCCGGCCTTGGCTACTATGCCCGTGCCCGCAACCTGCTGAAATGCGCCCGCGCAGTGGCGCAGGATCACAGCGGCAGCTTCCCGGATAGCTATGAGGGCCTGCTGGAACTGCCTGGTATCGGCCCCTATACCGCTGCCGCCATCGCCTCCATCGCCTTCGACCGGCCTGAAACCGTGCTGGACGGCAATGTGGAGCGTGTGATGGCGCGGCTGCACGACATCCACAACCCGCTGCCTGGTGTAAAGCCTGAACTGAAAGAGCGCGCAGCAGAGCTGAGCCCGGCGCTGCGCCCCGGCGATTACGCCCAGGCGGTGATGGACTTGGGTGCCACCATATGCACCCCCCGCAACCCGGCCTGCGGTATCTGCCCCTGGCGCGGCCCCTGTGCAGCCCGTATTGCCGGAACTGCGGCCGAATTGCCCAAGAAGGCCCCCAAGAAGCCAAAACCCACCCGGCATGGCATTGTCTACCTTGCGGAATCCGCCGAAGGAACCTGGCTGCTGCAGCGGCGTCCGGACAAGGGGCTTCTGGGCGGCATGCTAGGCTGGCCCGGTTCAGAC
>NZ_WLCM01000028.1 GCF_013317235.1 Leisingera sp. ANG59
GTTTGAGGAGCGCAATCAGCTTGTCGGACGGTTGGAACGCGCCGCGCCGCAGATGCGGTGGAACAATCGATTCCATTGCGTCGAGCTTCTCTGTCGGATCCCCACGTGTGTAGATCTCGGTGGTCGTCAGAGTGGCGTGTCCCAACCACAGCGACACTTTGCGGATGTCATTTGTTGCCTGGAGGATGATCATTGCGCATGTGTGCCTGAGCACGTGAGGCGAGATGCGTTTCTTTTTGAGGCCAGGAAGTGCTTGAGCGGCAGTCGCTGCATGCTGTTTGAGCAGATAGGCGAAGCCCCATCGGCTCAGCGGCTCTCCGCGTGCGTTGACAAACACCTCGGGCGCTGGAACCCGCCCGCGAATGGCGAGCCAGGCGCGCATAGCCGCGGCCGTAGTCTTCCACAAGGGGAGCGTCCGTTCCCGCCGTCCCTTGCCCAGGACACGAATGCTCATCGACGCCAGGTCGATGTCCTCGAGCTTCAATCCCGTCAGCTCGGACACGCGCAGACCCGCGCAAACCGCCAGATGCAGCATGGCCCGATCGCGGATGCCATCACGCGTGGTGGGATCCGGAGCGTCGAGCACCGCTTGCAGCTCCTCCCGCAGAAGATAGGGGACCAGACGTTGATCCGTCTTCTTGTATGGGATCGCCAGAACGCGCCGGATATGATCCAAGGCTGCCGGCTGCCTGTATTCGAGAAAGCGGAAGAAAGACTTTATGGCGGCCAGCCGGACATTTCGCGTCACTGGCGCGTTTTTGCGTTTATCCTCGAGATATTCCAGGAAGGCGGCGATGAGGTTGGCGTCGAGTTGCTCCAGCGTCAGCGCCGATGGCGAGACCTTCAGCCTCTTTGCAGCGAATATGAACAACAACTGGAAGCTCAGGGCGTAGGAGTCGCGCGTATGCTGACTGACGCCCCGCTGGCGGGCGAGTGTCTGATCCAGGAACGCTTCGATGAGGGGGGCAATCGGCGTCATGATTGCCTCCCTTCAGTGAGGAAGCCTTCTCCGGCCGCGGCGACATCGCGCATGAGGTCGGCGGTGGCCTCCAGGTACCAGTAGGTTGCATGGATATTGACGTGGCCCATGTAGGTAGCCAGCGCCGCCATATGTGCGCCGCTTCGGCTGCGATCCAGCGGTGTGCCTTGCAGCGCGCGAACCGCAAACGTGTGTCGTAAATCGTGCAAATGTGGACGACGCTTCGTCGCCGGTAATACACCAGCCCCGACGACCAGCCTGTCGAAGGTTTCTTTGACCGCAATGTAGCGCAGCGGCAGTCCTTGCGCGTCAGCGAACACCGGATCAGTCGCTGAACAGGGCCGACGAAGCGTCAGATAGTCCTTCAAGCCCGCCACTGCTGTGTCGTGCAGCGGCACCAGGCGGGTTTTCCGGAACTTGGTCTCACGGATCAGCAGGCCGTCGTGCGTCACGTCGGCGACCATCAACTTCAGAGCTTCGGAAATCCTCAACCCGGTGACCGAGAGCAGCGCGATCAATGTCGCATAGGTCCGTGAACGCAAGCCGCCTTTGGGTCGAAGCCGAAGCGCAGCCTCGATTAGGCGATCGATATCCGCTGCCGTGTAGATATGCGGCATGCGCCGCGTCCTGCGGGCGCCGAAGTGATTTGCCGGCGGCAACTCATGCCGGGCGTCTTCAACCCGGACATGACGTACAAAACGGCAGACGGCTTTCAATCGGGCATCACGTTGCGCGAGAGACGGTCCCAGCGCCGCCCATTCGATTGCGGTTTGCGTGTGAACATGCCTTTGCCCGCGCTTGATCGCGAAGGTGGCAAAGCTTCTGAGCAGGTATTCCGCATTCAACATTGCGAATCCGGTGGAACGGCGGAGTCCCAGATACGCCTCGATGGCCTTCAACATCACAGAACCTCCGGCCAGGGCTGCGCAATCTCCTTCAGGAGCTTGACATCGACCTTGGCATAATGAGCCGTCGTGTCGATGCCTCTGTGCCGCAGAACTAACCCGATCCTCTCGAGCGGAACGCCATGGCGCAGCATCTCGGTCGCCGCCGTGTGTCGCAGGACGTGCGCCCCCTTGACCGGAGCCACAATGCCGGCCCGCTGCATGAGGCGCTTCACCACCGATGAGACGCCATCACCGCTCCGGAAAGGCCGGAACGGCGCAATATTGCGGAGGAATACCTGATCGCTCTGGCATGTCGAAGAGCGGCACGCGAGGTAGGCTGCGATCGCATCCCCGACGTCTTGGGGAAGCGGCAAGCGCACCTCGTAGCGCGACTTGCCCGAGACCCGCAGCGAGCCCGTTTCCCACTCGATGTCGTCGAGGCGGAGCTGTGCCACGTCACCGGCCCGCAGCCCGAGGCGAGCCAGGAGAAGGACGATCGCGCGATCACGTCGACGCCCAGCAACTTCGCCATCGCATGCCGCAATCAGCCGGTTCACCTGCTCTGTAGATAAATATCGTGGCAAATCGGCAAGTCGCCAACGGGCATAGCCGGGAACAGCGTCGACGAGATCTGCCCGGGTGCGGCCTGTGACGGCAAGATATCGCAAAAACGCGCGCAGGCTGGTCGTCATCTTCTCGACGGTTCGATTGCCGCACTGCCTCGCGCGGTCCAGGAAGAAGCGGCGAACGGCAGCTGGTTCCCACCGTTCAGGATCGTCCCCAAGTGCTGCCATGAGGTGGGTGGCGTCACGGGCATAAAGCTTGATGGTGGGATCGGACGCCCCGCGATGCTTGTGCAGCCACACCTTGAAGTCAGCCACGAGAAACGGCTCGGCGTGTTGCAATGCGGGAGCAGCGGATTGGCAAACGCCGATTTCGATAAGGTACCGATGAAAGAGCCTGGCGCCGAAAATGGTGTGGTGGTTGCCTCGCCCTCCCATGGCACGGGGACATCGACAACTGCGCAAATGCTCGCTGAAAACGGCCAGATCAATGTCGCTCGGCATTGTCCCAGCCCGCGCCATGATATGGCCGAGATGCGCTGCCGCCCGCAAATATCTTACCGCCGTGTCAGCGCAATAGCCCTGATGATTGAGCGCGGCGGCAAAACCGTCAAGGTATGGTCCGCTTGGCCCAGCCCGCAAATGCCCCAGCATCTTCGGTGCCGAGAAATAGAAATCCAACATGTTCGTCCCCGTTTGTGACCGGCCATCAGTGGCCGCGTCGACGGAGACACAGGACCGTTCTGTTATGGAGACAAAAAAGCGCTGAAACTCAGCAAAAAACGCACNCTGCCGCCCGCAAATATCTTACCGCCGTGTCAGCGCAATAGCCCTGATGATTGAGCGCGGCGGCAAAACCGTCAAGGTATGGTCCGCTTGGCCCAGCCCGCAAATGCCCCAGCATCTTCGGTGCCGAGAAATAGAAATCCAACATGTTCGTCCCCGTTTGTGACCGGCCATCAGTGGCCGCGTCGACGGAGACACAGGACCGTTCTGTTATGGAGACAAAAAAGCGCTGAAACTCAGCAAAAAACGCACATATTGGCACGCCAACTCCCCATTACCGGATTTGCCCATAATGCAGGAATTGTAGGCGATGTGCCGGTGGCCGCATTTTCCGCACGCAGCGACATGCCCGCCGAGCACCTCGGTCCGGCAGGCCTCGATCGCCGACATCACCTTGAGCTGGGTTAGGCTGACATGCCCGGCATTGGCCCGCCGCCACGCGGGTCCGTGTCTTCGGAAGATGTCAGCAAGCTCCAGTCCCGGCCGCCCGGGCACCCCCGGCGTCCGGTCACTCCAGTCCGCGCCGGAGAGTGTGGTCCTGCAGCTCCTTCAGACGTTCGTACGGGCTGACGGTGGAGCGGATCGTCTTGGTGGCCACATGCGCGTAGCGGGCGGTGGTGCTGAGCTTGGCGTGGCCCAGCAAAACCTGGATGATCCGCACATCCGTCCCCGCCTCCAGCAGATGCGTCGCGAAGCTATGGCGGAGCGTGTGCAGGGTTGCGGGCTTGTTGATCCCTGCCATGTGTTTTGCGGACGTGAACGCCCGGTTCAGTTGCCGCAGTGACAGCGGGTTGATCTTCGGCTTGCCCGGGAACAGCCAGCCCTCCGGCCGCGCCTCGCGCCAATAGTCGCGCAAAAGCTCCAGCAGCCCCGGCGACAGCATCGCCTTGCGGTCCCGGCTGCCCTTGCCGTCCTCGACGTGGATCAGCATCCGGTCACTGTCGATATCCGTGACCTTGAGATTGCAGACCTCGGAGGCCCGCAGACCTGCACCGTAGCTGATACCCAGGGCCGCACGGTACTTCAGCCCGGGTCCGGGCACCGCGGCCATCAGGTCGCCCACTTCTTCGACGCTGAGGACGATCGGCAACTTCCGGGGTTTGCTTCGGAACTGCATGTACCGCTTCATCTCCTCGCGGCCGCATGTGATGCTGAAGAAGAACCGCAGCGATGAGATCCGCACGTTGAACGTCGAGGCCGAGACGCCGGTATCGGTCATATGCAACTGGTAGGCCCGAAGCTCTTCCGGCGTCGCTGTATCGGGCGCATGCCCGAGGTATCCCGCGAAATCCTTGATCGCCCGGATATGGGCTTTCTGGGCGCTCTCGCCCATGGCACGGATGCGCATGTCCTCGATCATCCGCGCGCGCAGCGGCGTGGTTCTATGATCCTTCATGGGACCCTCCTGTCTGTGGATTGAGAAGGTCCCAATCATCAGACAGATCCGGTCATTCCCAAATGCACAGGGGGGTCAGATCAGCGAGGTGCGCCCGCCACAGCCGCCCCTGCCGCGCGAGCGGCTTCGTCCTCCCGCCCGACCTGCATGTGCTGGCCCGCCAGGCTGGTCACCAGGCATGGGGCCGCTTTCGGCTGAGACCGGTCATCAGCAACCATTGAGCCTACGGCAACTTTGTCCGCACTTTGTGAGTTTGCCGGCTCCAGAGCCTCGCGGTCGCAGCGAACGGCAGAAACGGTAGCTCGAACTGATCAAGCGAGCGGCCGCGGGGATCTGCGACGTTCGCTGCCAGACCTGCCACAGCCGGAAGTAACAAGAGGGCGCCGCGGCCCAGGGGGGGACGCTGATCGGCGCAGACCCAGAAGGGGATCCGAATTACCGTAAGTACTCCTGCGCGCCATCGCCCGCGAAGCAGCCCGCGCCGACCACCGGGACGGAAAAGCTCCCGGTTAACATCAAACCACCGGAGAACCGCCAACTCCCAGCCCAAGCTCAGAGCAGCCATCTACGCCCGCTACTCGACAGACCTGCAGCGCGACACCTCTGTCGAGGACCAGATCCGCAACTGCACCGATTATGCCAAGGCCTAGGGGCTTGAGATCGTGGCCACCTATTCCGACCGCGCCATCTCCGGCGCCAGCCTGATGCGCAGCGGCATGCAGAGCCTGCTGCGCGATGCGCAATGCGGACGCTTCGATGTGCTTATCTCAGCTGGAGCACAGCCCTGCCCCGGACACGGTGGTGTTTCACCCGTCGATGGCAGGAGCCTACCGGGAGCGGGTGTCGCGGCTGATCCGGACCCTTGGCTCTGCAGAAGGCATGGAAGACGCCAAGGCGTCGCTGCAGGCGCTGGTGGAGCGAATTGTGCTGACGCCTGCGGCGGAAGGCATCGGCCTGGATCTGACCCTTGAGGGGGATCTGGCCGGGCTGCTGCGGCTGGCGGCGGGTGCGGAAGGCGCGAACACGGAGAAGGCCCCGGATGACTCATCCGAAGCCTTTGATATGTATTGATAATTAGTGTTGGTTGCGGGAGCAGGCAACCGCCGTATCCTACCTGCCCTCTCCGCAATCATATAAACGCATAATAGCGTACGGCCTCAAAAGGCGCCTATGTGAGACATTCCGCTACGGTCTTGCTTTTGTCGGGGCAATCCTCTCGGCGTTGTTCTCAAAGCTGCGTCGTCATGACCAGTCAGAAGCAATATCTGCGATAACGTCTATCTGCCTTGCTTCGTCTCTGATTTGCGGAGTTTGGTGGATGGCAAAAGGCGCGGGCATGCCAAAGCATATCCGGCCTTAGCCTTCCGGCCTGCGTTGTCACCGCAGAAATCTTACGGCCGCCTTCCACAACACAGGCAACCCTTGGGGCCGACAGAAGTTGCAGAAGATTTGATAGGTGCAGCCGGCCCCGCCCGGCAGGAACAGCCGCTCTTCACTTCAACCGCCTGCTTTAGAGAACAACAACGGCGCCGCCGACCAGCAGCACGGCATTGAGCATGCCCCACAGCGTCATCTGGAAATGCGTGTTCTGACCGCCTTCGTGCCCGAACCAGTAGCAAAACCAGTTCCCGACGATCAGAAACCCGCACCAGGTCGCGGTAAACATCAAGGTTCCGGCGAGCCCCAGGGCAATGGCCGTGTCCTGCGCCTGCCACCCGGCGGCGGACATGGCAAGCGCGGCTGATCCGGCCCAGAGCGCTGCAGTGGCCGCGATTTCCCAAACGACAATGCACCGGAACAGGCCCCGGCGCAGCCTGCTGCTGGTGACCCGGCGATAGGCGACAAAGCGGTAGGCTTCCGGGTACTCCTCCCGCATGCGGGTCATGTCCATGACCTCGGCGGTGTAGGTTTCATTCAGAAAGGGATGCAGGAGGTTTTCCAGCGCGCCGATTGTCAGCCAGGCGGCCATGAAGGCAACGCTGACGGCCTGCGCGGCCAGTACGGTGGTTTCCAGCAATGCTCTGCTCTCCGCTGCTGATTGCCCGCCGAATTCGGTCGGCGGGCAGAGTGTTCAAAGGTCAGGCTTCCCAGTACATGTACTGGGGGTACAGCTCGTTGGAGATGTGGATTGCAGCCCCCTTCAGGTTGCTCTTGGAGTGGTTGTAGAGCGACCGCCAGTAGGGCTGAATGATGACACCCTCATCCACCATGATCTGTTCGAGCTTGGCCATAATCCTGCTGCGGGCCGCCGGGTCGGCGGTTGCCAACGCTTGTTCAACCAACGCATCGAACTCGGCATTGGCAAAACCGGTTTCGTTCCAGCCTTGGCCGCTCCGGTAGGCCAGCGCCAGTGTCTGGATGCCCAGCGGACGGTGGTTCCAGTTGGTGACCGAAAACGGGTACTTCGCCCAATCGTTCCAGAATGTCCCGGTTGGATAAACTTTTCGTCTGACTTTGATGCCCGCATCGCGCAACTGCGCGGCGATAGCATCGCCCGTTGCCTTCCAGAACGCGGAATCGAGTGAGATCAGTTCATGCTCGAAGTTCGCCATGCCAGCCTCTTCCAGCAGTTTCAGGGCACCTTCGGGGTCACGCACCGGCGCGCCGATATCGGCATAGTCGGGATGCACAGGCGACACATGGTGGTTCTCTGCCGCGCGGCCTTGGCCGCCATAGGCGATTTCCAGCACCACCGCGTTGTCCACCGCCATTGCCAGCGCCCGGCGCACCCGCGCATCGGCATAAATGGCCGTGCCATCCACCTCGGTAGTCTGGTTGCAGCGGGCCAGAACCGTGGCCGCAGTGGTGACTTCATGCTTGGTCCAGCCGTCCAGCATGTCGAAGGATGCGATATAATCGCCTTCGGTGTCGAAGTTGACGTCGTATTCATCGGCGTCGGCACCGGCAAAAAACGCAGCCGGGTCGGCGCCCAGGTCGAGAAATTCGACCCGGTCCATGTAGGCGCCGTTGCCGGCGTTCCACCATGTGTGGTCCGGGTTGCGCACCAGTGCGGCACTGTCGCCGGTACTGTAGAATTCCGGCAGATAAGGGCCGGTGCCGATCGGATTGTCCAGCATCGTGACCTCGTCGAACGAAGAATGCACGATGGCGGCCGGGTAGTCGGCAAAGCCGGCGATCAGCGAAATATCCGGTTGCGGCAGTTTCAGCCGCACGGTATGGCTGCCGGTCACTTCGACCGCATCCGGCAGCAGTTTTTTTGTTTCCGGGTCGATGATCACCTGCAGCTTGCCGGCCATGGCATTGCCTTCGACGGTGCCGTCGCAGAAGCGTGCGATGTTGGCCGCAACATCTTCGGCGGTGAAGGGGTCGCCGTTGTTCCAGGTCACACCCTCGCGCACATGAAGCACATATTCGGTGGCATCGTCGCTGATCTCCCAGCTTTCCAGCAGGACCGGGGTGAACGTACCGTCCGAATTATACTGCACCAGGTATTCCAGCCAGCCGCGGGTAAAAGTTGCAAGGGAGTTGAAGTCGAACTTGCGCGGGTCGCGCATTGCCACGAGTTGCTGCTGAATGCGGGCGGTGCCGCCCATTTGCGCGTTGACCGCGGCCTGCACGGGCGCAGTCAGGCCCATCATCGCATAGGCGGTTGCGGCAGTTGCACCAAAGGAGCACACCGTTGCCAGGAATTCCCGGCGGCTGACAGGATCAGCTCCGAGGCGGCGGGCCTGCTGTGTAAGCGAATCCGGCAGCGGTTTTCCTGTGCTGGTAAAATAGGTCATTGTTTCCCTCTCTGTTGTGCCGTGAGGCTGGCCGATAGCGCTCTGCGGCGCAGTTTTGCGCTGGCCGGGTACGCGCCCGTCCAACGCGAGATTTAGGCAGGCATGCGGATGCTGCCGATCCCGTCGTCCTCTGTCACCGACGCGCAGATGCTGGACAGGGTGCGTGGCTGTTTGTAGGGCCAGGGCGTGCCGCGGTGCAGCACCGCGCGCTGATCCCAAATCAGCACATCACCTACAGCCCACTGATGAGAATAGGTAAATTCCGGCTGCGTGCAGAACGCCATCAGTTCATCCAGAAGCGCCTGGCTTTCGGTCTCGTCATAGCCGTCGACTTTGAAGGCATGGCTGGCGATATAGAGCGCCTCTCGCCCATTGACCGGGTTCGGCCAGACTGCGTTCCAATGCTGGTCGGGCCATTTGTTGAACATCGGCAATTCAGCCAGCTCAGGAGAGATCTTTCGCCGGGAATGGCTGTAGCGGTGCCAGATACCGCGGCCGCGGATCTTTGCCTTCAGCGCCTCCGGCATCGCCGCCCAGGCGGCGCGGGTGCTGGCCAGTTCAGTGGCGCCACCCTCGCTGGTGACAACCCGGCCGATCAGGATGTTGGTCAACGCGGGCGTAGGCAGGAAAGTGCTGTCCGAATGCCACAGGAAATTGGACTTGAGGTTCAGCGTGTGCAGATCCATCTCGCCCGACGTGGAGCCGTCTTTCTGCACGTTGGACACCTCGGGCACCTCAAATTTCTCGCCGGGCTTGCGCTCGTCCGCCTTGCGGTCCTCGATCGGGCCGAACAGCTGCGCCAGCGCCATATGCTCCGCGTTGCTGATGTCCTGCGCCCGGAACAGCAGCGCTGAATGTTCTTCGAACAGCGCGCGCAGCTCGGCGAAATTTTGCCCCGCGCTGACGGCGGAGAGGTTCATTCCGCTCACTTCGACACCAAAGTTCGGCGTCAGCGGTTTTGTCTGAATGGTCGTCATCTCGGGTCTCCTCAGCCCTTTGCCTTTGCTTCGATTTCTTCAGCGGAGAGATGCTTCACACCCTCCCAGGCCCGTGACTTGCCAGGGTTCAGCAGTCCCTTGGGGTCCATGCGCTTTTTCCACGCGAGGTGCCGGTAGTCGGCGTTCTTCAGCCCGCCGCCCTCGACGAAATAGGTGTGCGCGTCTGCTACGCTGTGTCCGTGCTGCTCGTAGATGCTGTCGATCTCGCGCAACCGCGCCTCGTCCGAGAACCAGATGATCGGCAGATCAAAGGCGACGATGCTGCCGTCCAGCCGGGCAAACTCATGGTGCTGCCAGACGTCATCACCCAAAGCCGCGCCCGCGGCGGCAACTGCATCCGCGTCCGACGGATCCGGCACCCCGATCTGCTGGTATGTGGCCGAGCGGTCCGCCTTCAGCACCTGCAGGGTCGTGTGGTTATACGCGAACTCAAAAACATGCGGCAGCTTTGCCGCCTGCCGCTCGGCATCACTCACCGCCAGATCCAGATGGCCGCCCTGCGCCGCAATGAGCGCGCGGAAGGCATCCATATCCTCCGCCGGGACAAGCGAGACCAGCAGGTGCCTGCCCTCCCGCAGGTGCCCTTTGAGGCGCGGGAAGTAGTCAACGATCCGCGCCTCGACTGTGCTGGCCAGCTTGCAGCCGATGTCCGGCGCAGCCGCCAGCGCATAGCCCGCGGCATAGCAGTCTCGGTAGCTGTCGAAGGTGGCCATGCAGCCGATCCAGTTGCGGTGCGGCACCGTGCGCAGGGTGACTTCGGTGATTACGCCGTTCAGCCCCCAGGCGTGGTGGATCTGCAGCGCCGCTTCAGCGTCAAAAACATGCTCCTGCGGCTCCGCTTCCAGCGACAGCGCCTTGAGCTGGATGATATTGCCCTTTTCCCGCAGGGCGCCGTTGGCGATCGACCCGATCCCGGCCGACCCGCCGGCCACGAAGCCGCCGATAGTGGCAATGTCCTGGGTCGAGGGGAACATCGCCATTTCCCAGCCCTGCTCAATCAGAGCAGCGTTCACATCGGCCATCAGCGCCCCGGCTTCGGCCCGCACATAGCCCTCACCGATCTCGAGGATGCGGTTCATCTTCGTGGTCTCGATGATCAGCCCGCCCTGCAGCGGCACCGCCTGACCGTAATTGCCGGTGCCGCCGCCGCGCAGGGTGACCGGCACATCTGCCGCATAGGCGCGCTGCAGGCAGTGGCGCATTTCATCCGGGGTCTTGGGCACCGCAACCAGATCGCCAAAGCACTTCTTCAGCTGCGCATTCAGAACCGGACTGTACCAGAAAAAGTCGCGCGAGCGTTTCTTCACAAGCACCGGCTCGTCAATCACCTCCACCGGCGACAGGCTGTCGGCAAATGCGGCCCAATCGGTGCGGGGGTGTTCCAGCGGCATCTCTGTCATTGTTGTTCTCCTTGCAAGGCCTCGGTCAAGGAGCGCGGTGCAGCACGACTGCCCAGAATGTCCGTGACCGAGAGAGCGTCGAACAGCTGCAGATCCCCGATTGCAGCCCCGTCGACGGTTACGGGCGCAAGGCCAAGCGCCTTGCGGGCGCCGGTGGTGATCATCGGAAGATGGCTGCCAAAAGGCGGGTCCAGATGCGCGGTCAGTGCCGCCAGCGAGAGGGTCGCCAGCGGATCGTGGCTGCCCAACGGGCAAAATGCGTCACGCACGTTGTCGGTGCCCAGCACCACATTGACACCTGCGGCCTGCAATTCATGGATTCGGGTCAGCCCGCGGCGGTCCGGGGTGCCTGCGCTGCGCCCTTGCAGGTACAGGTTGGTGGCGGGCAGTGCTGCCACCGAAATCCCTGCACGGGCCAGCTTCCCGGCGATACGCTGCACCTCTGCATCGGTGCGGTTCATCAGGCTGCAGGCATGGCCGCACAGAACCGGGCCCAGGAAACCGGTTTCCAGCGCCGCATCGGCGATCATCTCCAATCCGTCGAGGCCGGGCGCAAGGCCCTCGTCGACGTGGAAATCCAGCGCAAGACCGGCTTCCTCCGCGGCCCGGAATGTGTTGAGAATGCCGGCCTGCCGCTCAGGCTGGCCCAGCACGAAGGCGCCCAGAACGCCGCCGCTTTGAGCCACTCGGCGGGCGCAGGCACGGGCATAGCTGATGTCGGCCATCATGTCGGCACCGGTCAGCGCCGCCCGTTGCAGGATCACCCCTACCGGGGCCTCTTCCTTCAGTTCCCGCAGGATGTCCCAGGCTAATGGTGCAGCCGCCGGGTCCGGGCTGATACCCCAATCGACGTGCGTGCGAACAGTGGCACAGCCTGCCGACAGCAGCTCCTGCAGTCCGCGACCCGCCCGCCGATGGATGTCTTCGGCTGTCCATATCCTGCGGTCCTGCGCCTGTGCGGCGATTGCATCACCCAGCCCGCCGCCGATCCCCTGCATCCGGTCAATGGTGTGGCATTTGTCGAGATGCACATGCGGCTCGGTAAACTTGGGCAGCACCAACCGCTCTGGCGGAACCGTGGCCGGTTCAAGTCCAGCCGCCCGTCCGTCCCGCAGCACAAGGTCGCCCGCCAGGCAATCGCCGTACAACTGCCCGCCGAACCGGTCTGCCGCAGCGATCAGTGCAGCCGGGATAAGCACACCGGGCAGGCGCGCATCTGCAGGAAGGGTATCCCTCATGAGCCGTTCCTGTGATCAAAGCGGGCAAACTCCGCAAGAAACAGCGCGAAGTTGCGTCCGGCAGAGGCCAGCATCGCCTCCCCCTTTGCCACGGTGGCCGCGGAGGCATCGCCGCACACCCCCTCGGGGTTTAGATCGCCGGCAATCCAGCCCGGCGCAGCCGGCTGGCCGGTTAGTCCGATAAAACGGAAATTCCCGGCCCAGTCCTCCATTGCGGTGCGGAAATTCTTTGCCTTGCCCATGTCCACTAGATCGGGCCGGGCGGCCAGCATCGCCGAAGTCTCACTGTCGCCCGCGTGCAGGTCCACCGCATAAGCGCCGGGTTCGAAAAGACCCTCCGATTCAGCAAAGCCCGACCATGAGCAAACGGCCACGATCAGTTCGTGGCTGATGCGCAATTCACGCGCTGCCACCTGCAGCAGCGCGGTATTGCCGCCATGCCCATTGAACAACACCAGCCTGGCAACACCTGCACGAGCCACCGAGGCACCGATGTCACGCAGCACCGCCAGCAGCGTTTCCGGTGACAGGCTCAGCGACCCGGCAAAGCGGTCGTGCTCGTTGCTCTTGGTGATAGTCAGCGCGGGCAGCACCAGAACCGATTGCTCAGGGCTGAGATCCGCCAGCATCAGCCTAACCGCCGCCTGCGTCAGGTCCGTATCGACCGACAGCGGCAGATGCGGTCCATGCTGCTCGGTCGCGCCCAGCGGCAGCACCGCCACGCAATCCGCCGGCAAAGCCTGGAAATCCGGCGCTTTCAGCTCAGCCCAATGTCCCTGAACGCTCATGCCGCCTGCCCCAAAAAACTGTCAAGAAACCCGTTGAACCAGCGCGCCTGCTCCGCATCATGAGCCGCCATAAGCCGGTTCTGGGATTGCACGTCCTGAACCCCGGGCCGCCCGTAAACATGCGCCTTGCTGTCCTGCCAGCGGCGGAAGCCGGCCGGTGTCACTTCGGCGTGGAACTGGAAGCCAAAAACGTTTTCTCCATAGCGGAAGGCCTGGTTCGGGTATTCTGAATTTCCGGCAAGCCGGACTGCCCCCGCGGGCAGGTCAAATGTGTGGTAATGCGCCTGGGTAACAACCAGCGGTGCCTCCAGGAACTCTCCGGCCTCCTCAGCGGGTTCAACCGGGTAATAGCCGAACTCGAAAAATTCCCGCTCCGGCGCCCCCGCCCAAGCGCCAAGATGATAGGCGATCTGCTGGCACCCCTGGCAGATTCCGAGCAGCGGGATGCCTTTCTCCAGGCACTGCGCGATCCAGCGGTCTTCCTCCAGCAGGAACGGGTATTCTTCCCTCTCAAAAACGTCGAACAGACCGCCGTAGATCACCGATGCCGCGACCCCGCCCACATCATCCAGGCGGTCGCCCGCAAAAGGTTTCCGGGTCACGGCCTCATAGCCGTTCGCCGCCAGCCAGGTAACCACACGGTCATCGGCAGGCTCATCGCCATGGCGCACCAATAGGACACGCGGTGCCATATTCCCCCTCCTTCAGAGAATTGGTTTTGCGTGGCCCTGATGTTGATCTGTGCCAGAGAGTGTCTTTAGGCTTGCAAACTCTTTTCCCTCTTGCAAGCCTTTTAAGCGATCGGAAAAAAGGACATGAAATGAAAGCCTTAAACCCAACCACTATTCGACCGCCTTTCGCCGCCTATGCGCATGGCACTGAGATTCCGGCGGGGAAACGGGTCATTGTGACCTCGGGGCAGCTTGGCATCCGGGCAGATGATTCGATCCCCGAAAGCAGCTATGATCAGGCCCTCGTCTGCTTCGAAAACATTACGGAAATCCTGCGCGAGGGGGATATGAGGCCCGGTGATACCGCCCATATCTCCGCCTATGTCACCAGCCGCGACCACATGGCCGGCTATATGCGCGCGCGGGATGAATTCCTGGCCGGAACCGGGCGGGTCCCCAGCTCAACCCTGCTGATCGTTTCCGGGTTCACACGCGAAGAGTTCAAGGTCGAAGTAGAGGTCATCGCCGCGAAGTAGGCAGGTTTGCCCGCGGCCTAGGAGCATGATGTGGACCGAAGCCCGCTCTGCTGAAAGGCCGCGCCCGGCGCCAGGCGGGGTCATTCTGACAATTTTGTCCCGGCTGCCACCGAGACCTTCCTCCAGGCAAGCTTCCGCTTGATCGTGGAAACGCTGATACCGGTCGCATCGGCGGCCTTTTGAATACTGCCCGCGCGGGCTACCTGATCGTGCAGCAGATCAGCCTCAAAGGCCCGGACCCTGTCGCGCACTTCTTCGGCTGGCACCCGGCCTGACATCCCACCCTGCGGGATCACCGGATTTGTCGCTCCGGCAAAGGCGTCTTCAACCATGGCCGCTGATATGCGTGCCTCCTCCCCGGTGACAACCATCCGCTCGACCATGGTCCGCAGCTCCCGCACGTTGCCCGGCCAGGTCCAGCGCGCCAAACGGTTAATTGCCGCGCGGTCAAAGTATTTTTCCGCATCGTGCAGCTTGTTGAAAGCTTCCAGGAAATGCTGCGCAAGCCCGGCAATGTCCGCGACGCGGTCTTGCAAAGGCGGAATGCATATCTCAGCAACTGCAAGGCGGTAGTACAGATCTTCACGGAATTTGCCCGCGTTAACCATCGCGCTCAAATCGCCGCGGCTGGTTGCGATCAGCCGCAGGTCCCTGCCTTCGCGGCCAGGGCGTGATTTTCCTGTACGCAGCCAAGAGGACAGCCTTTCCTGAACCCGCGGCGGCATCAGGTCGACCCGCTCCAAGATCATGGTGCCGCCAACTGCCCGCGCCAGCAGACCCTCGTCACGGCCAGCCTCGGCTGCCTCCTTGCCGAACAGCTCCTCCATAACCGCGGCTTCCGGTAAGCCGCCAAATCCGAAGCGCAGCAGCCGCTTGCGGCTGCGCTTGCTGTAACGGAAGATCAAATCCGAGAGCTTGCGTTTGCCAACACCCGACGGGCCGCTGATAAGCACCGCCGCATCTGTGCGCGCCACCCGCATCGCAAGACGGACGGTCTCCTGCATGTCCTCGCTGGCCCAGAACAACTCACCATCCTGCGCCGCGTTCTCGCGGATTTCCCGCAGCTCGCTTTCGTAGTTTCGGATCTCCTGTTCAGCCGCCGTCAACTTACCCTGCATTTCAATCAGCTCAGTCGTGTCGCGCGAATTGATGATGACCCGCCGCACCGTGCCGTCCGGCGCCATCAGCGGGATGCCGGTGGCCAGCACCTTGCGCCCGGATTTCGTTGTTTGCAGCGCGGTCTGGCGCTTTTTGGTGGAGATGATCTTCCAGGTGATCAGCGGATCGAGATAGCCCTCACGCTCCAGCATGCTGGCGTCGCGCCCCAGGAAGTTGCGCGCGCTCAGGCCATAGCAGCGCTCGAAACCGGCGTTCATCCACAGGGTGCGTCCCGCCCCGTCCGCGACGTAGATGCCATCAAAGCAGTTTTCAAAGATCTCGGCGAAATCGTCGAAATTATCCTGCAGCGCCTTCAGCCCTTCGTCGGTGGCCGAGACGAACCAGCTGGGCAGGAAATAATGCTCCACCGCAGTGTCGCGCCGGACGCTGGCTACGCAAAACACCGAGGCGTTGATGGTGATCCAGGCCGGCGCCTGCTCCGCCCCGTCGCGGCGGCGCAGATCCTCCAGCTCCGGATAGCGGTCGGCGAGTTCAGACAGCGTCGTCAGCCCGCCGTCAAACAGGCTGCGCAGCATCCGGTTGGCATAGGTGATCCGCTCCCCCTGCAGCCTGAGCACCCCAAAGGGCAACATGTCCAGAATATCCGATTCGCGTTTCATGCCAGTGCCTCCCGAGCCCGACTTGGTGTCATTTTTGATATCATATAGGTTCAATTTTGACACCAATCACTTGCGCTAGTCAGGCGAAAGCTCCGCAAGTCACTAATAAATAAAGGATAATATTTCTGCCTCCTGCCCCGGTTCAGCAGCGGCCCCGCCGCCCCGCAGCCGTAGCCTTGAAGCTGACACATCAGGAGGAACAAGTGACTAATATCATCGAAACCGACGTTCTCGTCATAGGAGAAGGCAGCGCAGGCCAGGTCGCGGCCCTGGCGGCAAGCGAGGCGGGCGCCGATGTTGTCCTGCTGTTCAACGGGCAGGCCTCGTCGACCGCGATTTCCACCGGTTTCCTGACCTACGCGGCGCATAACGGCTTCCCGCAAAAGGACGTTTTTGCCGCCATGTCGGAGGTAACCGGCAAGGGGCTCTGCGACACCGCCCTGCTGCGCCGGCTGGTGGACGAGGCGCCCGCGGAGATGGGCGCGATCATCGAAAAATACGGCATTCCAGTCGACCGGGCCCCGCGCGGCGTGCGGGTGCGGCGCTCCACGGGCATGCGCGGCAAGGATATCCTGGACGAGACCTACGGCGCCGACGGGGCCGAGGACATGACCGGGCTGATGATGGAGTTCTCCTCTACCCACGGCACCGCGCTGTTCTCGCAGCTGCGCAAGGCGGTCAAGTCCAGCTCCGTGCGCCGGATCAAGGGCAGCGCCCTGTCGCTGCACCGCGAGGGGCCGAGCGTCTGGGCCGACGTGGACGGCGCGCCGGTCAGGATCGCCGCCCGCGCGGTGATCCTGGCGACCGGCGGGATGCAGGGCGTCTACGAGTTCACCGACACGCCGCAGAACCTCCTTGGCGACGGTCAGTCGATGGCGCTGGAAGCGGGTGCCGAGCTGGTCGACATGGAGTTCATCCAGTTCTACCCGCTGGCGGTGAACGAAGAAGGCGCACCCGCGATCTTCCTCTACCCGGACTACCCTTCCACCGCCAAGCTGGTGAATTCCGACGGCGAGGACCTGATCCTGAAACACATGGGCCCCGGCCAGTCGGCGCTGGCCGCGCTGCACAACTGGGACTTCCTCAGTTTCATCATCCAGTCGGAGATCATCGAGGGGCGCGAGGTCTTCATCGACTTCCGCGAAACCCAGGACGCCGAATGGGCGCCGGACTCGCTGACCGCGACCTTCCTGTCCAAACACGTGCCGGATTACCGCGAGCGCCCGGTCCGGATCTCGCCCTCGTCGCACTACACCATCGGCGGCGTGCGGGTGGACACCGACGGTCAAACTTCGATCCCCGGCGTCTATGCGGTGGGCGAGGTGGCCGGCGGTTTGCACGGCGCCAACCGCCACGGCGGCACCGCGCTGGTCGAGGCGATGACCTATGGCGCCATCTCCGGCCGCCACGCGGCCACCAATCTGCAGCCGCGTTCCAACATGGCGCGTTCCACCGACAATCCGCCCCCAACCCGGCGCGCGGGCAACGGCGCCCTCCCCGCGGACCTGCTGGCACAGGTGCGCCAGCTCACCCAGAAGGGCCTTGGCCCAGCCCGCTCCGACGAGCTGCTGACGGAAACGCTGGCGCAGATCCGCACCCTGCAGGGCGAAATTGCCGGACTGGGCTGGGACGATCTCAACGGCTTTACCGAGGTCCAACGCCTAGCCCGGGTCGCCCGTCTGGCCGAGGCCATGTGCCTGGCGATGCGGAGGCGGCAGGAATCCCGCGGCACCCACATGCGCAGCGACTTCCCGGAGGAGACCGGCGAATGGCAGCGCAAACAAGCCGTGCGCCTGAACGGCGCGGGGCTGGAAATCCATGACATCGCGCTGGGGGAGCAACCCCTGGCCGCAGCACTCTAAGGGAGGAAAATCCATGCAACCCAACCTGTTGAAACTGGCCTGCGTGTGCGGCCTCGCGGCCAGCACCGCGCTCAATGCGCTGCCCGCCGCCGCCAAGGAGGAGTTCAAGGTCGGTATCGTCACCTTTCTGTCCGGCCCCGCCGCCGGGCCGTTCGGGGTTCCGGGCCACCAGGGCGCCGAACTGGTCATCGAGGCCATCAACGCAGGTGCGCTGCCTGCCCCCTATGATACCCCCGGTTTTGCCGGGGCGCGGCTTGCCCCGGTTTTCGTCGACGAGGCCGGCGGCAATACCAAGCAGGTCGCTGAATACCGCAACCTCGTCCAGAAACAGGGCGTGGACGCTGTGATCGGCTATATCTCGTCGGGCTCCTGCCTGTCGGTGGCGCCGGTCGCCGAAGAGCTGAAGACGCTGACCATCATCCCGGTCTGCGGCTCGCCGCGCCTGTTCGAGGAAGGCGGCAAGGACTACGTCTTCCGCACCACCGGCCACGCGGTCGGCGATGGGGTGGCGGCGGCGCTTTACGTGCGCGACAAGTTCGGCGACGCCCCGGCCTATACCGGGATCAACCAGAACTACGCCTGGGGCCAGGACAGCTACAAGTTCTTCGACCTGGCGATGAAGACCATCAACCCGGACACCGCGGCGTCGGACAACCCGCAGTTCCCGAAGCTGTTTGCGGGCCAGTTCGGCACCGAGATCTCCACCCTGTCGCTCGACAAGGCGCCGCTGGTGCATTCCAGCTTCTGGGACGGCGACATGGAGGCCTTTGTGCTGCAGGCCAATGTGCGCGGCTTCTTCCGCCAGAAGACCTTCATCTCGACGCTCGGCGCCTCGGCGGTGGACCGTCTGGGCAAGGGCTTCCCCGAAGGCGTGGTGATGGGCACCCGCGGCGAATACGGCCTGCTGGTGCGCGGTCTGGACACGCCGCTGAACCGCTGGTTCGTCGACCGCTACAAGGAGAAATACGGCGAATACCCCCTGGGGCCGTCCTACCAGTACGCCCAGTCCGTCCTGGCGCTGAAGATCGCCATGGACAAGGCAGCAGAAGCGGCCGGCGGATTCCCGGAGCAGGCGCAGATCATCGACGCCTTGACGGGACTTGAATGGGACAGCTTCGGCGGCCGCGTCTCGATGGCGCTTGGCGGCGGCCATCAGGCGGTGCATCCGGTGGGCTATGGCATCACCGGCTGGAACAAGGAGACCGGCGAGCCGGAAGCCACCGGCGTCGTGTTCTACCCCGCGGACTGCATCATGCCGCCGGAAGGCCAGACCGGCATCGAATGGCTCGAGGCCGGCATGCCTGGCGCCAGCTGCTGACCCCGGTTCTCCCCGGTGGCGGGCGGGGCGCTTCTGCCCTGCCCGCTGCTGGAGAGAGAGGGAGGAGGAAAATACACATGCAACTGCTGTTTACCATACTGCTGGACGGGCTGGTCTATGCCTCGTACCTGTTCATCGTCGCGGCGGGTCTCACCATCATCTTCGGGGTGATGAAGATCCTGAACGTGGCCCATGGCGGCTTCTACGCCTGGGGCGCTTACACTGCCGCCTATTTCATCGGCGCCGCCTCCGAGATGGGGCTGCCCGATTGGTTCGCCTTCCTGATCATCGCCGGATCGGCGCTGGCGGTCGGCATCGTGCTGGGCCTGCTGATCGAGCGGATCGTGCTGCGCCGGCTCTACGATCACGAGGAGATCCTGATCGTGCTCGCCACCTTCGGGGTGTTCCTGATCCTCGAGGACCTGATCCTGCTGATCTTCGGCGTGAACCCCTATTTCGCCTATCAGCCGATGGTGGCCCTGGGCAGCGTCGAGATGGGCGGCATCTTCCGCGACGTCTATTCGCTGACCCTGTTCGGCGTCGCGCTGTCCGTCGCCGCGGGAAGCTGGTGGATGCTGACCCGCACCCGCTGGGGCAAGCTGATCACTGCCGTCATCCATGACCGCGAGATGGCGCTGATCGTCGGCATCAACGTGCGCCGCCTGTTTGTCGTCACCTTCTGCGCGGGCGCCGTGCTGGGCGCGCTCGGCGGCGCCTATATCGCGCCCACCGTGTCGGTGGCGCCCGGCTTTGCCGTCGATGTCATCGTGCTCAGCTTCGCCGTCGTCGTGATCGGCGGCATGGGCTCGATCCCCGGCGCGCTGATCGGCGCGCTGCTGGTCGGCCTGCTGCGCGCGCTGGCGGTTCACAAGCTGCCGGAGCTGGAGCTGTTCGTGATCTTCCTGGTGATGTCCGCGGTTCTGATCGTGCGCCCCGAGGGGCTGTTTGCACCGGCCAAGGCGAGGAAAATCTGATGCTGCACGCAATTCTATCCGACAAGACGGTGCGGCTGACCGCACTGGCACTGCTGGCGCTGGCCGCCGCCGGGCTGATGCTGCCGGCCTGGGTCGTCAACAACATGATGTTCGGCCTGGCGCGCGGCGCCGCCGTGCTGGGGCTTCTGGTGCTGTGGCGCACCGGGCTGATGTCCTTCGGCCACGGGCTCTACTTCGGGCTGGGCGCCTATGCGGTGGCGCTGTCCGAGCACTGGCTGGGCCTCAGCGATTTCGCCCTGCGCATCCTCGCCGCCATTCTTGTTGCGGTGGTCGCGGGATTTGCTCTCGGCTTCATCCTGCGCCGCTACCGCGACATCTTCTTTGCGATGCTGTCGCTGGCGTTTTCGATGGTGCTCTACGGCATCCTGGTCAAGACCGAGGCGCTGGGGTCCACCGATGGGTTCTCGGTGTCGCAGACCACCTTCCTGGGCTGGGCGCCCGAGGGCAAGCAGGTGCTGTTCACCGCCATCATAACCGTCTGCCTGGCGCTGGCGGTGCTGGTGCAGATGTACCTGCGCTCGACCCTCGGGCGGCTGACCACGGCGATCCGCGACAACGAGATCCGGGTGGAATACCTGGGCTATTCGGTGGCCCGCGCGATCCACATCAAATACGTGATCTCGGCCGCCCTGGCCGGCGGCGCGGGCGGGATGATGGCGATGGCGCTGGGGCAGGTCGACCCCGACAGCATGGTCTACTGGACCGTCTCGGGCGAGCTGGTCTTCATCACCATCATGGCCGGGCCGGGCAGCGTGCTGGCGCCCTTCATCGGTGCCATCATCTTCGAGTTCCTGCGCACCTACGCCTTCGAAATCGCCCCGCACGCCTGGCAGCTGATCGTCGGCGGCACGCTGCTCTTGATCATCTTCTTCCTGCCCGGCGGCATCTGGTCGCTGCTGGAACGCATCCCCTTTTTTCGGAGGCTCCGTCATGACTGATGTGCCTATCCTCTCCGTCAAGGACCTGCAGAAATCCTTCGGCGCCGTGACCGCGGCCAAGGACATCAACGTCGACATCCCCGCAGGCCAGGTGGTCGGCGTGATCGGTGCCAACGGCGCGGGCAAGACCACGTTCGTCAACATGGTCACGGGCTACCTGAAACCCTCAGGCGGCACCATCCGCTTCCGGGGCCGCGACATCACCGGCATCGCGCCGCGGCTGGCGGTGCACCAGGGGCTCACCCGCTCGTTCCAGGTCAGCCAGGTGTTCATGACCCTCAGCGTGAGGCAGAACCTCCTGTCGGCACTGGCCCTGGCCCGGCGCAAGGGCGGCGCGCTGCTGCGCCCCATCGCCGGGCCGGAGCTGCTGGCGGAATGCGACGCGATCATGGCCCGCTACGGCCTCACGGATGTGGCCGAACACGAGGCCAGCGCGCTGTCGCAGGGCTCGCGCAAGCTGCTCGACATCGCCATGGCGGTGGTCAGCGGCCCCAGGATGCTGCTTCTGGACGAACCCACCTCCGGTGTCGCCGCAGAGGAGAAGTTCGCCATCATGGACACGGTGATGTCGGCGCTGAAGGCCTCCGGCACCACTGTCCTGTTCATCGAGCACGACATGGAAATCGTCGAGCGCTACGTCGACCGGGTGCTCGCCTTCTTCTCGGGCGAGGTGATCTGCGACGCCCCGCCCGCCCGGGCGCTGATCGACCCCAAGGTGCGGGAGCTGGTGATCGGCGACACCCGCGCCCCAACCGCCCCAACAGCCGCAACCGGACAAGCGGAGGCAGCCTATGCTTGAGATCAACAACCTGAACGTCTCCATCGGCCCGGTGCCGATCCTGCGCGGCAGCGCGCTCACCGTGAACACCGGCGAGATGGTGGGCCTGATCGGCCCCAACGGCGCGGGAAAGACCACGATGATGCGCGCGATCATGGGGCTGCTCGCAGCACAGTCCGGCACGATGAACTTTGACCACTGCCAGCTGTCCGCCACCCCGCCGCAGGACCGCGCCCGCATCGGCATCGGCTACATGCCCGAGGACCGCAAGCTGGTGCCGCAGCTGTCGGCCGAGGAAAACATCATGATGCCGGTCTGGGCGGTGGACATCCCCGACTATCAGGACCGGCTGAAATGGATCTATGACCTGATGCCGGAGGTGCGCGAGTTCCGCGGCCGCAGCGCCACCTCGCTGTCCGGCGGCCAGCAGAAACTGGCGGCGCTGGCGCGGGCGCTGATGATGGGCGGGCGGCTGATCCTGCTGGATGAGCCCTCCGAGGGCATCGCCCCGGTGCTGGCCCGGCGGATCTCGGAAATCCTGCGGGACCTGAAATCCGAGGGCATGTCGATCCTGATCGCGGAATCCAACGACCACCACTGCGCCGACCTGCTGGACCGCAGCTACCGCATCGAACGCGGGGCCACGCATCCCGCGTGACCCCTTCCCGCCACAGGCTCAAGCCAAAGGAGACCGGAATGCTGGAACCGGAGATCACCGAAACCAAAGCTGGCGCCGCCGCGCGGATCACCCTGAACCGGCCCAAGGCGCTGAACGCCCTGACCCGCGGCATGGTGCAGCGCATGTCGCGCGTCCTGTCCGAGTGGGAGGCCGATCCGGGGGTGACGCTGATCGTGGTGGACGCCGCCGGCGGCAGGGCCTTCTGCGCCGGCGGCGACGTGGCCCGGCTTTATGCGGAGGGCACGGCGGGCAACTTTGCCTATTGCACCGGATTCTGGGCGGAAAACTATGCATTGAACGCCCAGATTGCCGAACTCGGAACCCCCTACGTGGCGCTGATGGACGGCATCGTGATGGGCGGCGGCGCAGGTATCTCGGCCCACGGGCGGCACCGCGTGGTCACCGAACGCACGGTGCTGGCGATGCCCGAGTGCGGCATCGGGCTGGTGCCCGACGTGGGGGCCAGCCACCTGCTGGCACGGGCGCCCGAGGGGCTGGCCCGGCTGGTTGCGCTGACCAGGGTGCGCCTTGGCGCCGCCGATTGCATCGCGCTGGGGCTCGCGGACAGTTTCGTGCCCTCGGACCGGCTGCCCGCCCTGGCCGGCGCGCTGATGGAAGCGGCGGACGCAAGCCCGATTGCGCAATTCAGCACCCCGCCCGGGCCGGGCACCCTGCCCGATCCGGAAGACGCGGCGGCGATGTTTGCGGGGCAATCGCCCGCCGCGATGGCCGCCCGGCTGGAGCGGCGGCCCGACGCCTGGGCGCAGGACGCCGCCGCCGCGCTGCGCCGGGCCTCGCCGCGCTCCCTGCGGCTCACGCTCGATCTGCTGGATGCCGCGCGCCCCTGCCCGAGCCTGCGCCGCTGCCTGGAGCGTGACCTTGATGCAGCGGCATACTGCCTGACCGAAGGCGACTTCCTCGAAGGGGTGCGGGCCGCGATCATCGACAAGGACCGCAAACCAAACTGGAAGCCAGACACTGGCCCGCGGCCGGATCCCGGACCCTAGCCGATAACCCCGCCGGGCAGCGCCTGCCGGGTCGTCAGGTTACTAAAAGTATACCGGTTGCGATTCGAAACCTGAAGTGAAACGGTAAGCGCGACCCGGCCCTACCCGACCTTTTTCACTCCCAACAACGCAGCACCAAACAGCGTTGAAGCCACTCTCCAGGACCAGCCAAAGGAGGAGACCCGAAATGACAGACCTCACCATCAACGGAAAGGACGTCACGCTTGACGTTCCCGGCGATACGCCGCTGCTCTGGGCGCTGCGCGACGACCTGCGCCTGACCGGCACCAAATTCGGCTGCGGCATCGCCCAGTGCGGCGCCTGCACAGTCATGGTGGACGGCATGCCCGTGCGCTCCTGCGTGACCCCGGTGGAGGCGCTCGAAGGCTCCGACATCATCACCATCGAGGCGCTTGAAGGCCCCGAGGCCGACGCAGTGCGCAAGGCCTGGGTCGACATCGACGTGCCGCAATGCGGCTACTGCCAGTCCGGCCAGATCATCGCCGCCGCAGCCCTGCTGACCGAAATCCCAAACCCAACGGATGAGGATATCGACTTTGCGATGGCCGGCAACGCCTGCCGCTGCGCCACTTACGTGCGCATCCGCAAGGCGATCCACAACGCAGCCAAGATGCTGGAGACCTGATCCATGACCAAGTTCTCGCCCACCCGTCGCGGCTTCCTGGCCGGCAGCGCAGCCCTTATCATCGGCGCGCATCTTCCTGTTGGCGGCAAGATGGCGGCCAAGGCGGCCTCCGGCCCGATCAGCCTCAACGCCTTCGTCCGCATCGCCGAGGACAACACAGTCACGGTAATCGTCAAGCACATCGAATTCGGCCAAGGGCCCTTTACCGGCTTCGCCACCCTCGTCGCGGAAGAGCTGGACGCCGACTGGTCGCAGATGCGCGCCGAACACGCGCCTGCGGACACCGCCACCTATCAGAACTTCGCCTTTGGCATCCAGGGCACCGGCGCCTCCACCGCGGTGCGCAATGCCTTTACCCAGATGCGCCAGGCCGGCGCAGCGGCCCGCTCCATGCTGGTGCAGGCCGCCGCCCGCGAATGGGGTTTGCCCGAGGATGAGATCACCGTCGCCAAGGGCGTCGTCAGCCACGCGGCCAGTGGCAATTCGGCGCAATTCGGCGAGCTCGTTGCCGCCGCTCATGACAGCACCCCGCCCGAAGAGCCCAAGCTCAAGGACCCGGCAGATTTCGTGCTGATCGGCAAGGACGTCCCGCGCCTCGATTCTGCGGACAAGACCACCGGCGCAGCACAGTTCACGCTCGACGTCTACCGGGAGGGGATGCTGACCGTTGCCGTCGCCCACTCTCCCTGGATTGGCGGCAAGGTAAAATCGGTCAATTCCGCCGCCGCGCTGGCCATCGATGGCGTCGAGAAGGTCGAGACGATCCCCACCGGCGTCGCGGTCTATGCCAAGAACACGTACAGCGCTTTCAAGGGCCGCGATGCGCTGGAAATCGACTGGGACCTGAGCGAAGCGGAAACCCGCTCTGCCGAGGAACAGATGGAAGAGGTCGCCGCCGCCGCTGCGACGGGTGAAGGTGTGGTTGCCGAAACCTATGGCGATCTGGACGCGGCCTTTGCCGGTGCCGCTGAGGTGATCGAGGCCGAATACCGCCTGCCCTACCTGGCCCATGCCCCGCTGGAGGTGATGGACGGGGTGATCGAGAATCGCGGCGACGCCGCTGAGATCTGGATGGGCAGCCAGATGCAGACCGTCGACCAGCAGGTGACCGCCAATATCCTCGGCATCGCGCCCGAGCAGGTGGCGATCAACACCCTGATGGCCGGCGGCAGCTTTGGCCGCCGCGCCCAGTATGACTCGCAGTTCGCCCAGGAGCTGGCCCAGGTGGCCAAGGCCGGCGGCCAGGGCACCTTCAAGCTGGTCTGGAGCCGCAAGGACGACATCCAGGGCGCCTATTACCGCCCGCAGGCCGTCCACCGCCAGCGCGCCGCGCTGGACGAAACCGGCCGCATCATCGGCTGGCAAGACAAGTTCGCCACCGAAAGCATCATGGGCGGCTCCGCCTTCGAAGTGGTGATCCAGAACGGTGTCGACCCCTTTTCGGTTGAGGGCTCAATCCACAAACCCTACGACTTTGGTGCCTTCGAGGCCCGCTGGGTGCGCACCGACAGCAAGGTGCCGCACCTGTGGTGGCGCTCAGTCGGCCACTCGCACACCGCATTCGCCAACGAGGTGTTCCTGGACGAGGTGCTGCAGGCCAAGGGCAAAGACCCGGTCGCGGGCCGTCTGGAGCTGCTGGGCGACAAGTCCCCGCGCGACCGCAAGGTGCTGGAGCGCGTGGCGGAAATGGCCAACTGGCAGGGCGTGAACGGTTCTGACGGCAAGGCCTACGGTGTGGCGCTGCATCCCAGCTATGACGCCCATTTCGCCTATATCGCCGAGGTCTCGGAGGTGGCCGGTGAACCCCGCGTGAGCAAGGTCTGGGTGGCCGCAGACGTCGGCATCGCCATCAACCCCGATGTGGTTAAGGCGCAGATCGAAGGCGGGCTCGGCTATGGGCTCAGCGCCGCGCTGTTCAACGAGATCACCTTTGCCGAAGACGGCCAGGTCGCGCAGGAGAACTTCGACAGTTACCGCCTGCTGCGGATCCACGAGATGCCCGAGGTCGAGATCGATCTTGCCGTCAGCAGTGAAAAACCCGGCGGCATCGGAGAAGCGGGCACCCCGCCGATTGCGCCGGCCGTCAGCAACGCCTGGCGTGTCCTAAAAGGCCAGCCAGTGCGCCGCCTGCCGCTGGTGCGCGCGTAAAAGGAGACCGGACAATGAACTTCATCAAACGCGCTGCGGCCCTGACCGTTGCGGCCCTGCTCGCGCAATTCACCGCCGACGGCACAGCCGCCGCCCAGGAGGTGAATGGCCTGAAAACTGCCGAGGCTTTCGAAGGCATTGCCCCCGAAGAGGCGCGCTCTGCCGCGATCTTCGGCGAAATGGCCAAGGTCATCACTCACCCGCGCTGCATGAACTGCCACCCGGTCAACAGCGGACCGCTGCAGGGCGACGAGCGCAAACCGCACTCGCCGCCCGTGCCGCGTACCGAGGACAACTTCGGCGTTGTCGCGATGCGCTGCACCACCTGCCACGGCGAAGAAAACCGCCCGTTTCTGGGGGAAAGCGGCTCGGTGCCTGGCAATGGGCACTGGCAGCTGGCACCCGCCAGCATGGGTTGGGTCGGCATGACCGTGCCGGAGATCTGCGCCCAGTTGAAGGATCCAGAGCGCAATGGAGGCCGCACCATGGCCGAGGTGGCGCACCACATGGGCCATGACTCCCTGGTCGGCTGGGCCTGGACCCCCGGCGAAGGCCGCACCCCGGCCCCGGGCACCTGGGAGGCTTTTGCCGAACTCGCGGAAAACTGGGTCGAAACCGGCGCCGCCTGCCCCGGTTGAGTCAACGGCTTGCGCGAAAGATAAAACCGGCGGCCCCTCGGAGCCGCCGGATTTTCCGTTCAGACCATTGTCAAACCCGGATAGACCCGCTCAGAGCGGCACGAACCGCCAGACATCGCCCTCCGTCTCGACCCGGCCCAGACCCGGGAACGGCAGGTGGGTGGCGGCGATCGGTGTGCCCGACTGCGCCGCATCAGCCAGCAGCGCGCGGCGGGTGGCGGCGGCGGCATCAGCGTCGCTGTCCAGCGCATAGCCTGCGTCAGGCTCGGAAAAATGCACCTGTCCCGAGATCACCGCGTCACCGACAATCAGCAGTTCCTCGCCGCCAGACCTAAGGCGCAGCCCTGTGTGGCCTGGGGTGTGGCCCGGCAGCGGCACCAGCGTCAGCCCCTCGCCAAGGTCGGCGGCCCCCTCATGGGTCACCACACGGTCCGCGAAAGATGCGGCCACTGCCTGCACCATTTCGATCATCGGGCGCTGTTCCTCCGGCAATGCATCGGCCAGCCCGGCCTGCGTCCAGAACTCCCATTCCGGCTTCGACACATGCACCCGGACCCCAAAAAATTCGCCGCCCAGCAACCCGCCAAGGTGGTCAGCGTGCATATGGGTCAGCACGATGTCGGAGACCTCCGCGTCCGAGACAGCCTCCAGAGCTTGGCCTGTCGCGGGAAACCTCTGCTCGAGCGCCTGGCCGGACCCGGTATCTACCAGGAACCGTCGGCTGCCCGTATCAATCAGCCACAGGTTGGCACCGATGGTCAGCGGTGCGCTCAGTCGTTGGGTCAGATCGCCGGACAGGCCGGAAAAATACTCCAGCGGCAGATCAAAATGACCGTCGTCGAACACCGTAAGGCTGATCTGGCCGACGGACAGTGTATGAGGGGCATTGGGCATGGGCGCTCTCCTTTTCGCGTGTGATGATCCGGATATGGCGCAAAGCTGAGGTGGCGGGTATTGTCGCCCGTGACAAACTATTTGCCAGTTACGCCAATCATGCCACTTCAACAGCCCACAGTGATCCTGAACTATCCCGGTTCCATGCCCTCTGCTGTGCTGGGGCTGAATGACATTCTGAGCCACGCCGGACTGGCCCCGCTAACGGTCACACAGCCGGACCTGGCACCCGCCCATACCCGCGCCGTGATCCTGCCGCCTTCCGCGTGTGAAGTGCATCCCTCGGATGCGCCCTGGGTCACCGGCTGGCTAGCGGAGCAATCCGCCCAGGGTGCGCTCATCTGCTCTGCCTGCACCGGGCTGCACTGGATTGCCGCCGCAGGGATCGACCGGGGCCGTCCAGTAACCACCCATTGGGGGCTAGAGACGCGCATACGGCTGGAATACCCCGCGCTTCAGCTCGATACTGCCCGGCTGGTGATCGAGCACACGGATTTGGTGACCGCTGGTGGGCTTATGGCCTGGATCGACCTGGCGCTGGTGGTGATTGAGCGGCTAGCGGGCCGCGCCGCAATGCTGGACACCGCCCGGCATTTCATCATCGACCCCGGCCGCCGCGACCAGCGCCGCTACCGCCGCTTCCTGCCGCCGATGGACCACGGAGACCGGCCTGTTCTAGCCGCGCAGCAACGGATCGAGGCTCAGTTGGCTGAGCCGCTGAGTGCCGCCGATCTTGCTGCCGCTGTTGGCCTGTCGCTGCGCAGTCTGCAGCGGCGGTTCACCCGCACCACCGGTCACAGCCTGACTGCCTACCAGCAGAACTTGCGTATCGAACGCGCCCGCGACCTGCTGACCACAACTGGACGCAGCGTGGCAGAGATCGCGGCAGAGGTGGGCTATTCCGACCTGCCAGCCTTTCACCGGGTTTTCTCACGTCAGGCCGGAATGACCCCCGGCCGCTTCCGGCGCACGCATTGGAACGCGCCTAGCCCTGCAACGCCGCCGCCAGTTCGTTGAAACTGTCCACTTCTAGATCATAAGCACCGGTTTCGCCCCGTGCAGGCGTCTCCGGCATCCGGTCTCCCCATTCCCGAGGCCGCCGCACCAGCGCGGTGCGGAACCCCACCTGCCGCGCAGCGTCCAGGTCATAGGGGTGGCAAGCCACCATCAGGCATTCCTCAGGCGCCAGCTGTAGCCGCCTTGCCGCCCGCCGGTAGGCTTCTGGCAGCAGCTTGTAGAGGCCCAGCCCCTCGCATGACAGCACCGCATCCCAGACCAGCCCGTTCCGGCGCGAGCTGTCGATGATCAGCCGGTAGGAGAGCAGCGAGAACGACGCCACGATGCGGTCCAGGCGAAGCGCCGCCAGCCCTTCCTGCACGTCGGGCCAGGCATCGAACCCATGCGGTGCATCCCAGGCTATCGCCTGCCGGTCTCGCGCGTCAAAGGTCTCCAGCCCTTCTTCGTTCAGCAGCGCTTCCAGACAGAACCGGTGCGCTTCGTCGAAGTTGTATGCCGGCGGGCCATCCTCACCAAGGTTCAGCATCGCCTGCATCGACCGCCGCCGCAGGTCATTGGCCAGCGCCGCCCAGTCACGGCTGATCCCGTGGCGCTGTCCCGCCGCGGCGAATGCATCGCGGAACCCGCTGTGCCAGTCCAGCACGGTGCCGCCGGTATCAAATGTCAGCGCCTTGATGTCTTGAAGTCTCATGTGGTTTCTCCCTCATCAGCAATTCCGCACCAGGTCGGGCTAGCACGCGCCGGCTACCCTTAACTGCTGTTCAGGCCGCCTGCGCGGCCTTCAACTGCTGCAGGATACTGGCATAGTTTTCTTCGCCCTGCGCGCCGCTCACCAGATGTTGGCGCTCAAAGATCATCGCGGGCACGCCCTGGACGCCGCGGCTGGTCCAGAATTGCTCTTTGGCGCGCACCTGTTCGGCGCGACCGCCGCTTTCCAGCATGGCGCGGGCCGCATCGCCATCCAGCCCCGCGCCAGCGGCAACCGAGGCCAGAACATCAATGCTGAAAACATCCTCGCGCCGGGTAAAGAAGGCCGCAAACAGCGCCAGCTTTACGTCATGCGCCTTGCCCTGCTCCTCCGCCCAGCCGATCAGCTGATGGGCGCGGAAGGTGTTATACATACGCATGTCGTCAGCATAGTTGAAGGTGAACCCCAGCGCCGCGCCCATCTCTGTCAGCCGCGCCCGCGCCTGGCGCGAACCCTCCGGCGTGGTGCCGTATTTCGCAGCCAGATGCTCGCGCAGGTTCTCACCCTCCGGCGCCATCTGCGGGTTCAGCTCGAACGGGTGCCAGTGGATGTCCACCCCGATGCCGGTCTCGCGCACCGCCTTGGCCAGTTGGTAATAGCCGATGGCGCACCAGGGGCAAACAACGTCCGAGACGATATCGACGCGGATCGGCTGGGTTTCTGCGGTCATGGGATCACTCCTTGTAATTGGCGGCATTGGCGGCCGCCGCAGCTTCGGTGTCGCCTTGGCCAAAGACGGCAGGTCGCGGTTTCGGCAGCTGCAACGCCGCCTGGGTGGCAGGCCGCACGTCAATGCGAGCGAGCCAGGCGTTCAGATGGTCCAGGCCGGAGACATCAACTCCGGCCCAGAAATAGGACCGCGCCCAGGGGTACGTGGCGATATCGGCAATCGACATCTCCTCCCCTACCAGCCAGGCGCGCCCTTGCAGGCGGCTGTCGAGCACCTCCAGCAGGCGGCGGGACTCGTCCACATAGCGCTTGATGGCATAGGGGTCGTCATGGCCGTTGGGCCGGGCGATGCGCTGGAAATACATCGCCTGCCCCATCATCGGCCCGAGGCCGCCCATCTGGAACATCAGCCACTGATGCACCTGCGAGCGTTCCTTGGGATCCTCGCTCAGGAACCGCCCGTATTTCTCAGCCAGGTACCACAGGATCGCACCGCTTTCGAAGACCGCGAAATCATCGTTTCCGCGGTCGACAATGGTGGGGATGCGGCCATTTGGGTTGAGCTTCAGGTACTCCGGCGCCTTCTGTTCCCGCTTGGAGAAATCCACCGCCGACAGTTCGTACGGAATACCCGCCTCATGCAGAAAGATCAGCGGCTTCCAGCCGTTCATCGTCGGCGCCGTATACAGAAGGATATCCGGTTTACCCTCGTTCATAACCTCGGTCTCACAGGCTCGCATCGCCCTTGGGCGGCGGGGTCCAGCCGCGTTCCGAACGGTCGTGAGTGTCATGGCGGTCCGCCTTCATCAGCTCGAACAGAGTCTGCGAATGCGCCCGCATCGCATCGATATAGCTTTTCGACACCCCGCTTTCATTCCAGCTCTCCCGCAGCCCGTCCAGCGCCTCGCGGTCATGGCTGCGGAAGGTGCGGCTGGCGGCCTCGGCCCGGAACGGGTGGTAGCCGATGGCGGTCATCGCATCGCGACCCATTGCCAGCGCACCCTCGAAGGTTTCCCGCTGGGCCAGATGGGCGCCCGCCCGCTCCAGCTCATAGACATGGTGCCGGTCATGGGCACGGGCGTGGATGGTGACCTGCGGATAGGTCTTGGCAACATGATGCACCAGTTCCGTCTGCTTTTCCCGGTCATCCAGCGCGGCGATGAAAAGCTTGGCATCCTCCAGCCCTGCGCTGTGCAGCAGGTCCGGGCGGGTGGCATCGCCGTAGTAGGCGCGGAAGCCGATCCGCGACAGGTTCTCGATGGTTTCGGGATCGTGGTCCAGCACCGTCACCTTGTGGCCGTTAGTGACCAGCATCCGGGTGATGATCTGGCCGACCCGGCCAATGCCCGCCACCACGATGCTGCCCGCCTCGTCGATCTCATCCGCCGCGCGGTCCTCTGTCCGGACCGCACGCGGCGCCAGCACCTTTTCATAAAGGATGAACAGCAGCGGCGTCAGCAGCATGGTCAGCGCCACCACCAGCGTCATCGGCTTGACCACCTCTGCCCCCAGGATACCGGCCCCGGCGGCAAAGCCGAACAGGACAAAGGCGAACTCTCCCGCCTGCGCGAGCCCCAGGGTGACCAGCCAGCGGTCGGCGCCGCGCAGCCCGAAGCCGGTGACCAGCACGTAGAGCAGCCCCGCCTTGAGCGCCATCAGCGCAACCGCGAGCCCCACGAGGCCGAAGGGGTTGGACAGCAGCAGCCCGAAGTCGATGCCCGCCCCGACGGTGATGAAGAACAGGCCCAGAAGCAGCCCCTTGAACGGTTCGATGTCGCTTTCCAGCTCGTGCCGGTATTCGCTGTCCGACAGCACCACGCCGGCCAGGAATGTGCCAAGCGCGGGGGACAGACCGACGTAATTCATCAACAGCGCAATGCCGATCACCAGCATCAGCGCGGCGGCGGTGAAGATCTCGCGCAGGCGGGCCTCGGCGATGAAGCGGAAGACCGGCCGGATCACCGTCCGCCCCGCCACGACGATGCCCGCAATGATGATCAGCACCGCCGCCGCCTGCGCCCAGTCGGGCAGCGTGTCGAACAGCGTCGGCGCGCCGTGACCGTGCCCGTGCGTATCCGCCGCGGGCGCGCCATGGCCCGCATCGCCATGCCCGTCATGTCCGCCCGCCGCCGCGTTCACCGCCAGCAGCGGCATCAGCGCCAGCATCGGGATCACCGCGATGTCCTGCGTCAGCAGCACCGAAAAGGCGCTCTTGCCGCCCGCTGTCTGCATCAGCCCCTTTTCGCCCAGCGTCTGCAGCACGATCGCGGTGGAGGACAGCGCCAGGATCATCCCCAGCGCCAAGGCCGCCTGCCAGGCCAGGCCAAAGGCCAGCGCTGCCGCGGCGATCAGCGCGGCGGTGCCCAGCACCTGCAGGCCGCCCAGCCCGAGAAGCTGCGCCCGCATCCGCCACAGCATTGCGGGCTGCAGTTCCAGGCCGACCAGGAACAGCATCATCACCACGCCGAACTCGGCAAAATGCTGGATGTCGGCGGTTTCGCCGCCGACGACGCCCAGAACCGGGCCGATCACCACCCCGGCGATCAGATAACCGAGGACGGAGCCGAGGCCGAGACGCTTGGCCAGCGGCACCGCCAGTACGGCAGCGGCGAGATAGACAAAACCGGCAGCGAGCAGTTCCATCACACGGCCTCCAGCTTGGCGGCCCCTGCCGCCGCGATCCCGTTCAGCGTAAGCGCCGCACGCGCCGCCGCGATGTCCAGCGTATCGTCGCGCAGCGCCTGCAGCAGCGCCTGCCATTCGGCGAGGTGAGACTTGTCCCGTCCCTCGTCCACCGCACGCCCCGCGCCGAACAGCACGAAGGGCGCCAGGTAGCGCATCCGGCACAGATCAGCGGTTTTCTCGAACGGCATCAGCAAGTCACGAAGATGCGCGCCATTTGCACCCTCGGGTGTGTAGACCTCGGCGGCGGCCCCGCAGGTGACTGCGTTGAAGGTCACCTTGCCGTCGAGCGCGTGGCCCGACTGGCCATAGGCAAAGCCGTGCTCCAGCACCAGGTCCTGCCATTCCTTCAGCAAGGCCGGCGCGGAATACCAGAACACCGGGTGCAGGAATACGATGGCGTCATGTTCGGTGAGCCGCTGCTGCTCGCGGTCGGTATCGATGCCGAACGACGGGTATTCGCCGTAGAGATCGACACAGGTGACCCCCTCGATCGCCTGCGCGGCCCTGAACATCGGCGCGTTGATCTCCGAGCGGCCGGGCCGCGGATGCGCCAGGTATACCAGTGTCTTCATGCCATCGCTCCTTGCCGGCAACCGGCCCCGCGGGCGGCGGCGCTGCACACGCCCCGCCCTGCAAGGCTCATGCCTTCTTTACATCGCCCGCAAAGCGCGCGGCGTTTTCCCTCAGGAAGGCCTCCGCATCCGCGTTTTCGTCCCAGAACTGAGGCTGCGCCTTGGGGATGGTCAGCGCCTTCTGCACCGCCGGGCGCGCGCCGATGCGGCCGAACCAGGCCTTCAGGTGCGGCAAGTCGTCAACCTCGACCCGCGCCCAAGGGTAGGCCCGCGCCCAGGGGTAGATCATCATGTCGGCGATGGAATATTCGCCCGCGATATAGCCGCGTCCCTCAAGGCGCGTGTTCAGCACTTCCATCAGGCGGCGGGATTCATCCACGTAGCGCTTGATCGAGAACGGCTCCTCCTGCCCGTTCGGCGCCGCGATGCGCTGGAAATACATCGCCTGCCCCATCATCGGGCCGACGTGGCCGACCTGGAAGAACAGCCACTGCAGCGTTTCCGACCGGGTAACCGGATCGTCCGACAGGAACCGGCCGTATTTGTTGGCCAGATGCCAAAGAATGGCGCCGGACTCAAAAATGGCCCGATCTTCGGCCCGGTCATAGATCGTGGGGATCTTTCCGTTCGGGTTCAGCTTGAGGAAATCGGGGGTTTTCTGCTCCTGCTTGGAGAAATCGATGAAAGTCAGGTCATAGGGGACACCAGCTTCTTCCAGAAAAATAACCGGCTTGTAACCGTTCATAGTGGCAGCGGTGTAAAGGTGAATGTCCGGTTGGGTCATGATTGTCTCCTGAGGGCAAGTGTCCGGGCCCGCTCGGTGCCGCGCAGGCCCGAAGGGTTCAGATTTCCAGCGTCCAGTGTTTCTGCTGGTAATCCAGCACGTCCTTGATCGCCTCTTCCGGGAAGACAGTGCGGAACTTGTGGTGATCCGCCGCGATGACCTCGGCCATCTTGTCGATCATCGGCTGCGGATCCATCTGCAAGCCGTCGCCTGCAAACAGGTCGCGGACCTTGCGGATCGCTTCCGGCGGCGTAATGCTCTTCTCCGGATCATACCACTCGTCCATCTTGTCATACATCCGGTCGTTGAACCCGGTCCGGTACGCGCCCGGGTTGAGGGTCGCAACCTGGACACCCATCGGTTCAAGCTCTTCCCGCATCAGTTCGGCGATGGCCTCCAGCGCGTGTTTGGACGCGGTATAGGGGGCCAGATAGGGGAAGGTCAGGAACCCGGCGATCGACGAGACGAACACCACCTTGCCGCGCCCGCGGCGGGCAAAGGCCTGCGCATAGGGCTGCACGAACTCGACGGTCGAGAACACGTTGGTTTCAAACACATTCCGGATGCGGTCGACGTCAACCTCGGCAATCGGGCCGGTATCGCCGATGGCGGCATTTGCCACCACAACATCCACATCGGCGCCAAAGCGGTCAAAGGCGGCCTGCCGGTCCTCGGCGCTGGTGATATCCAGCTTGACGGTTTCCAGCGCTAGGCCCAGCTCAGCCGCTTCTGCCTTGAGCGTTTCCGCCCCTTTTGCGCCGTGGGTCGTCGCAATCACGCGATGGCCCTGCTTCGCCAGTTCGAAGGCCGCACCCTTGCCAAGCCCGGAGCCGGCACCAGTGATCAGAATAGTCTTGCTCATCTGCCGTTCCTCGCCTCAGTTGTGCGGTTCCAGGTCATTGTCCAGACGCTCGAACAGCACGGCCTCAACCGTGGTGGTTCCGACATTGCTGACCTGATGCGTCCAGGGTCCGTTGTGCATGAAGTCGCCATCAGCCACCTCTTTCTCGACGATCGAGCCGTCTTCGAGCTTGATGGACAGCGTGCCGCCCTTGATGAAGTAGACGATCTCCTCGGGGTGGCGGTGCGGCTCATCCGTCGCACCCGGCGGCATCTTCATGCGGACCAGACGCGTAATGCCGGTGTTCACCAGCTCTTCATACATGTCGGGCGACGCCTCGTCGGCCAGCGGCGCGCGCTGGCCTTCGGTGATCAGGGGAGAGTTGCTCACCTCATGAGCCTCCTTTTTGGAATGAGTTCCACAAACGTGGATCAGGCCACTTCCGATACGGAATTGGCACCGAAGACATGGGCCAGATGCGCGTCAAAACGGGCGAAATCCGAGTCCACATCGGCGTTCTTCATCACGTCAAAGGCGCCAAAGGTGGGCAGCGGCGACATGCCGAAGAACTTGGCGTTCAGGTGCATCGGGCGCAGCAGATCGTCGAGCGACGCGCCTTCGAAGAACGGCTCAGCCGGGTTGTCGAAGGATTCGGCCGGGGCGTTCAGCGTAACGGACAGCATGTAGGTGGTGCCGGTCAGCGAGCCGCCCATGCCGTAGTTTTCTTTCGGGGCTTCGGCGATGCGGCCATCACCATTGGTCAGGCGGCCATCCATACCTGCGGTATAGACCTCATCCATGTATTTCTTGAACGACCACGGTACACCCATCCAGTTTACCGGGAACTGCATGATGACGGTGTCGGCCCATTGGTGGCTGGCGATTTCCTGCTCGACATCATAGCCTTCGGCGATCTTAGTCACACGCACGTCGTGTCCGGCGGCTTTCAGGTACGCGGTGGCACGGTCAATCAGCGCTGCGTTCAGTTCACCCTTGGCAAAGGGATAGGGCTGGTGGCCGTTGAGGATCAGAATATTGCTCATGGTGTCTTCCTTGCGATTTCCTGCGGCGTGGCGGGATCAGCCGCCGCACAGCCTGCAATCTGGACACGACGAAACATTCCGCAACTAGTATACTTTTGGTAACCTCCACCAAAATCAGCACGGAAGGATGGGGCGGTTTCGCAGATGACCCGACTAAGGCCATGAAATAAGACCGGAAAACTTCCGCGCCCCGCCCGCGTTGACAAATTTGGACATTTGTGAAATTTGTTTCTCAAGCAACGAAAAGAGACCTGATCACTTTTCCTGTCCGCCCGAATCCTCTCCGGAACCTCATGGAGGCAATGATGCGAGCACGCGTGGAAGAAGACGACCAAGGCCGCCGCAACGCCTACGACGCCTGTTTTGAACCCTGCGCAATCGAGCGCGGCATGCGGATCATCGGCGGCAAGTGGACTGGCTCCATCCTGTGGCACCTGAAAGACGAACCCGTCCGGTTCAACGATCTCGCCCGCATGGTCGGCGGTGCCAGCAAGAAGATGATCACCGAACGCCTGCGCCAGCTCGAAGGACAGGGTCTTGTGACCCGCCAGGTTCTGGATACCGCTCCGGTGTCGGTGCAATACGAGATTACGGATCTGGGCCGCACCGCGCTGGGTTTCCTGGACGAGTTGCGCAAATGGAGTGAAGGACTGCCGCAACACATAAGGGAAGAGGCCTGACGTGCTGAAGCGGCTGAAACCGTCCCCGCTGCCACCCATCCGCCCCGTGCCCGAACGCGCCGCAACCGGCGAACTGGCGGAAATCTACGAGCGCACCAAACGCGGGCTAGGCGTACCTTGGATGGGGGTCGTGGCGATGGCCTTTGCCCGTTATCCAAGCTTCTACAAAACGTTCTGGCAAGCGCTGGAGCCGGTGACCGCGACAGATGCCTTCACCGCGGCCTGCCAAGACTTGCGCAACTTCGCGGAAATGCGGGCCGGCTCGTTCTCCCCGCCGCCCATCAAGGCACGGCTCGAGGACGCGGGCTATGACGCGGCGGAACTGGAGCAGATCATCGCCTGCAACGAGGTCTTCTCTGCCGGCAACATGCCCTATCTGCTGATGGCGTCGCTGGCCCGGACGCTGCTGGAAGGCCAGGCCTGGACCGCGCAAGGCGAGGCCGCGCCCCGGTCCGCGCTGGCGGCAGCAGGCGAACACCCGGTCCTGATGGAGGCCCATCATGCCAGCCCGGACACCGCGGCGCTTTACGCCGACTTGCGCGAGACGCTTGGGTTGCCGTTTGTAAATACCGATTACCGCGCCTTTGCCCGCTGGCCGAGTTATTTTGCGGCGGCTTGGGAAGATCTCAAGCCCGTGATCCGGTCCGGCGGGTACGAACCCGCGGTCCAGGACATTCACGAACGGGCGGTGGAACTGGCACTTGGCCTGCCAAACGCCACCGGTCTCACGCCGGATGCTCTGGAAGCCGCTGCGGCACAGGATGCGGACCCGAATGAAGTTCTCGCCGTCGTGCGGTTGTTCCAATGGCTTCTGCCTGGTCTTGCGTTCAACGTCGCCTTCCTGCGCGCGCAGCTTGTGACCGGCTGACCACCGCCAGACGGCATGTCTATTGCGTCGGGCTAAAATCGGTGACGGCAACAGAGGCGAGCGTCATTCAAGCGACCTTGCCGGCTGTTTCCCAGGCTGGTGAAGCAACTTTACGGTGCCCTCATCCCGCCTGCCGCCCGCCTTGCAGCCCAATCGAGCGCGAGCGGTGTTTCAATTCATGGCGCTCCGACGCTGGTATCTTGGCAGCTTGCAGGCGGCGCAGGATATCAGACGGGATCGCCGTCGCGTGCGGTTCCGGCTTCTGCTGAACGTGAAGCTCCATGAACTCACCTGCGGCTGCAATTTTGTCGCCGGCTAGCATTTGCATGTGCAGGTGAAAACGCTTGCCGTCGCAGTCCAGCAGCCGCGTTTCGACACGGACACGGTCCCCTTCCTTCACTTCGCGCAGGAAAAACTTGTGATCCTCAAGCAGATAGATCGTGCAGCCGGTCCGTTCGCGATAGGCGGCGTCGAACCCGATCTCATCCTGCATCGCATCAACGGCCAGGCTGAACACCAACCCATAGTAGCTGTCCCGCATATGGCCGTTATAGTCGATCCATTCGGGCATAATCTTGGTCTCAAAGGCAAAGATCGTCACTGTGGTGCCTCCAGATTGTAGAACCGGGCCGCGGTGCCGCGAAACACTGCGCTGTGCATCTCTGCCGGGACCAACCCGCGATAGGCCTGCGCCAGAGTGCGGTAATCAGAATACAGCCTGTCGACCGGGAAGTTCGACCCGAACATCACCCGATCGGCGCCGAACTGCGCCAGGCAGGTCTCGACAATCGGACGGATGCTGGCCACTGTCCAATTGTGTTCGAACATGCCCAGGCCTGACAGTTTGCAAGTGACATGGGGCAGACGCGAGAAGTGCTTCAGTTCCTTCCCCCAAGCCGTCAGCCCCTCGGCGGAGCGGTCATGGGGTGAGCCTGCATGACACAGCGCCACCGGGGTATCCGGGGCCTGCGCCAGAAGCCTTGCGGTTTTCTCCATCAGTTCCGGGATCAGCTGCAGATCAAAGCTGAGCCCCCGCTGTCCCGCCTCCTGCAATCCTGCCAGAAACCGCGGGTCATCCAGCAGCGCATTGGTGCCGGTTTGCGCGTCTTCGCCCGGTGCGCGGCCGATGATCTGGCGCACACCGCGCACGGTTGGCAGGCTCTGGAACCGGTCGAGCTGTTCGGACAGGTCCGGCGCGGTCAGGTCACAAAACACCACTTGTGCCATCGGCCAGTCCGGATTCGCTTCTGCCACCGACTGCACCCAGCGCGCCTCTGCCAGACCGTCCTCGGCGCCCACCTGGATATGCACCGATGCAATGACACCTTCGGCTGCGGCCTCGGTGCGGAATTCTTCCAGCAGGTAATCCCGCTGGATCGGCGCCGGATCGCCAAAGAACCGTGTCTCCCCCTTGGCCATCAGCCAGGGATAGCGAACCGCCCCAAGATCCCACAGGTGGTGATGCGCGTCGATCCACCCGGTCATGTACGCGGCACCTCTGCCATGCGGGCCAGAATGTCGACGCCCTGCTGGTTCCAAAAATGCAGCAGATCGATGAAAATCCAGTTCTCGGCGAGTTTATCCCCCTCGCGGCGGTAGATGTCGATCACCCGGAACTCCCCGGCCTTGCCGGTGGCGGGCATGCCCATGAAGCCCCCGGTGGGACGGGCGGTGAAATTCGGCCAGCCGAAGAAGCCGCCAAAACTGCCCTCGGCCAGACGGCAGATGTGATTGGTCTTGGAGCGGTCTGTGAAACCCGCACGGAACGGCCCCGAGTGCTGCTTGGCATAGCGTTCGATCGTATAGGTGGCGCCGATCCCCGCAGGGCCCCACCAGATCATGTCCTCGGCCCAGGTCCGGCGCAGCTCATCCTCTAGGCTCAACCCGCTTTTCCACTGCCCGAGGTCGGAGATCATCGCGTTGATTGTTGCCAGGGTCTTCTCCCCCTCCTCCGCAGGCTGCGAATCGAACATCAGCCCGTCATGCGTCATCGGTCCGGGCTGCACCAGATGCGCGGCGGTCTGCGGCGGGAACGGCTGCAAACCCGCCTGCATCATCAGATGCGGGATGTCGAAATACATCGCCGTTTCGGTGACCTTGCCATCTTCAACCTTGTTGAACTCGCAATAGCGCAGGAACGCCATCTTGCCGGTCGGGGCGATCCCCAGCCAGGGCGCGTCGAACAGCCCCATCAGATGCCCCATCGAGACCACCCAGACCGAAGCGAACCCGTCCATCTCGTTGGCGCCCGCCATAAAGATGTCCTCACGCCTCTGCATATTCTTCAGTGACCCGCGCAAGGGGGTCCAGAACACGTCAGCGACGGCTTCGGCGCCCTGCTGCTCATGGAACGGATGGTAGCCGCGCCAGATATGATTCGAGGCGTAGTACCGCGCAAGCACCTCGCCTGCTTGCCCTGCCTTCGACCCGTCCAGATCGGCGTAAAGGTTTCGGATCACTTGCTTTTCCGCTGAAAAGTCAATCATGAGAGGTTGCCCCTTGCATACGTGTGCAAAAAAGTCTTGCCAAAAAGTCATCTATAAGTCTACCCTCTTTGCATTCGTATGCAAAACGGCCGGTCACAGCCGGCAGAGGGGAAGCCATGGCCGAGATACAATTGCAGAATGTTGGCAAGCGCTGGGGGTCGTTCGTCGGCGTCGACAACTTCGACCTGACCATCGCCGACAAGGAGTTCCTGGTCCTTCTGGGGCCTTCGGGCTGTGGCAAGACCACCACCATGCGGATGATCGCAGGGCTGGAAGAAGCTTCTGAGGGCGACATTCTGATCGACGGTCAGCGCGTCAACGACATGGAGCCCAAGGACCGCGACGTGGCGATGGTGTTCCAGTCCTACGCGCTCTACCCCAATATGAACGTCTACGAAAACATCCGTTTTCCGCTGAAGGTGCGCGGCATCGACCCCAAGACTCATGACGAGAAGGTCCGCCGCGCCTCGGCGATGGTGGAACTGGACGACTTCCTGCACCGCAAACCGGCCGAACTCTCCGGCGGCCAGCGCCAGCGCGTTGCTTTGGCCCGCGCCATTGTGCGCGAACCCAATGTCTTCCTGATGGACGAGCCGCTGTCAAACCTCGATGCCAAGCTCCGCGTCTCCACCCGCGCCCAGATCAAGAACCTCAGCCACGAGCTGGCTGTGACAACGATCTACGTGACTCACGACCAGATCGAGGCGATGACCCTGGCCGACCGCGTCGTGGTGATGAAAAAGGGCGTGGTTCAGCAGGTGGGCTCACCGACCGAAATCTACGACCGGCCCGCCAATACGTTTGTCGCCAGCTTCATCGGCAACCCGGCGATGAACCTGATGGAGGGCGAGATCCAGGGCGGCACCTTCCGCGCAAAGAACGTGGAAATCAGCGGGCTGAACGCCCCGAACGGACCGCTCACACTGGGTTTCCGGGCCGAGGACGCCAGCATCGCGGCACCCGGCGAAGGCCAGATCAACGCGCCGATCTACACGATGGAACTGCTGGGCGACGCAACGATGATCTCGGTGCGCGTGGGCGGGGCTCTGGTTTCGGTAAAGGCGGACAAGACCTTCCGGGCTGAAATTGGCCAGACGGTGTCGATCTCCGTGCCGCAGGGCATCTGCCACCTGTTTGACGGTCAAACCGGCGCGCGGATCGGGGGTTGAACGCTCCCTGCCGGCGCATCCGCCACTGCAGTCCACAGGACGGGCGCAAACCGCCTGCATCCATTCCAGAAAAACCAGGGAGAATGATATGTTACTGAAACGACTTGCCGCAGCATCGCTGTTTGCCGGGCTGATGGGCTCGGCAGCTTTCGCGGCCAACTGCGGCCCCGAAGGCCAGTCAATCCGCATCCTGGCGAGCGACTTTCCAGCAATCCACGCGGTTGTCAATGCGGCCCGGGCCAATTGCGCAGACGCCGCAGCGGAATTCACCGCCAACCACACCACCGAGGCGCGCCAGATCATGAACGCGGCGCTGACGCCGAACCCGGCGGAATACACTTCGGTGATCCTCGCCAACGCCACGCTGACCCAGCTGATGAACGATGGTCTGGTCCGGCCGCTCAATGACCTGGTGGAGAAGTACAAGGACAGCATCCCGCCGAACGTGCTGATCACCATCGACGGCAACGTGATGGCGGTTGCCTTCATGGCCAACTCGCAGCACCTGTTCTCGCGCAAGGATATCCTGGAGCAAGCGGGTGTTGACAGCATCCCCGCATCCTATGAGGAAGTGCTGGAGGCCGCAGAGAAGATCCGCGCCGCGGGCATCATGGAACATCCCATCGCGATGAACCTGCAGACCGGCTGGAACGTGGGCGAAGTCTTCAACATGATCTATCTCGGCCACGGCGGCGAGTTCTTCGCACCCGGCTCTGCCGAACCCTCGATCAACAATGAGCAGGGCATCGCCACGCTGGAAACCATGAAGGCGCTGGCCGAATACGCCCACCCGGACCACCTGACCCATGCCTCCAACGAGACCCAGGGCCTGTGGGAATCCGGCCAGGCGGCGCTGGCCGTCATGTGGGGCTCGCGCGGTGCGCCGATCCTGGATGACGAAGGTTCCACCGAGGAAGTGACCTCTAACACCGTCCTGTCCGCGGCCCCTACCGTCGGCGGCGGCTCGATCCCGGCGGCCACCCTGTGGTGGGATGGCATCTCCATTGCCTCCAATGTTTCCGATGAAGAAGCTGAGGCAACCTTCGCCGCGCTGATCAGCGGCCTGACCCCCGAAATGGTGGCGGAGAACAACGACGACGCGGTCTGGCTGCTGCCGGGTTTTGAACCCGGACCGGCAGCAGCGGGCGTGGCCGGAACCGTGCAGGGCGGGGCCCGGCCCTATCCGATGATCCCGCAGATCGGTCTGCTGCACGCAGCACTCGGTTCCGAACTCACCGACTTCCTGAAGGGTGGTGAAAGTGCCGAGCAGGCGCTGTCAGATGTCGAGACCGCCTACCGGACCTCGGCCAAGGAAGCCGGCTTCCTCAAGTAAACCTCCCCGACTGGAGGGGGCTCCGGCCCCCTCTCTTTTCCCGGACTGAATACCGAGACCCACACCATGAAGCACCGCACATTTTTCTGGTTCATCCTGCCGACTCTTTCCGCGATGATCCTCTTCATCGCGCTGCCCATCGTCTCGGTTTTCATCCAGTCGCTGTTTGTCGAGCACGAGCAGGTTCTGGTGGTTTCCGAGAGCTGCGGCCCGTTCGGCTGCACGCCCACGACCACTGTTGATACCGCGGCCACAGCCGCACTGCAGGAAGAGCAGCCGCTAGGCCGGTACAACGGGCTCAACACCTACATCAACCGCTCGCACCTGGCCTTCGTCGAAGTCGGCGAAGCCTGGCGCAGCACGGAAACTTTCGGCGCGTTCTGGAAACAGATCATCAACCTGCCCTTCTACCGCGCGCTGATCTTCACGCTGACTTACACGGCGGTGGTCACTCCGGTCGTTATCGCGCTTGGCCTGGCAATTGCAGTGGGCGTCAACAACCTGCCCCGCATCCTCAAGGGCCCGTCGATCTTCATCTCGCTGCTGCCGTTCCTTGTCACACCGCTGGTTGGTTCCCTGATCCTGTTCTGGATGGTCGACAGCGACGGCGTCATCGGTGCCACCATCCAGCGCATCTTCAACGATCCCTCGCTGAGCCTGAAGGCTTCCACCGCGCTCACCTGGACCATGCTGATTGTCTATGGTGTCTGGCACACCCTGCCGTTCAGCTTCATCACCTTCTACGCAGGCCTCCAGACCGTGCCCGAGGACACCATGGAGGCGGCGATGATTGACGGCGCGTCGAAGTGGCAGCGCATGATCCATGTGGTCGTGCCGCATCTGGCACCGCTGATGTCCTTCGTGACGCTGATGCTTTTGATGGACAACTTCCGCGTCTTCGAGCCGATCGTCAGCTTCAAGGCCGAGGCCCACGCCACCTCGCTCAGCTGGATCATCTACAACGACCTGCGCGAAAGCGGTAATCCGCTCTACGGCTCGGCCGGGGCGACCTCGATGATGACCATCATCGGCGTGGTCATCCTGCTGACCCCGGTGCTGATCCGCACCTGGCGCGACTTCAACCGCAAAGCACACTGAGGGCACGATCATGGCAACCAATGCACAATCCTCCATCGCAGTCCCGGCAGTGAACCCGAAATCCCGCTCCCGCGTCCCGCTGCTCACGGTGGTTTCGCTGGCGCTCGTGGCGCTCTGGCTGATCATCGCTGCTTTCCCCTTCTTCTGGACCTTTTGGGGCAGCTTCAAGGTGCAGTCGGACTTCTTCTCCAAGACCGACTGGCAGAACGCCATCTACGGGGTCAACACGATCCGGCAGACCGGCAGCGCCTTCACGCTCGAAGGCTACCAGGGCGCCTGGGTGGACGAGGAATTCTGGCGCAACGTCATCAACTCCGGGATCGTGGTGTTCTTCACCGTGGTGATCTCACTCACCTTCGGCACTCTGGGCGGCTACGCCCTCGCCCGCTCCGGCCGCCGCTATGCCTTCTGGCTCCTGATGGCCGCGCTAGTGTTCCGCGCCATGCCGCATATCACCCTGGTTTCGGGCTACCTGCTGCCGTTCTTCGAGTGGAACATCTGGGGCATCCTGCCGACCACAATCATCGTGCTGGTGGCAATCAACCAGCCTTTCACCCTGTGGATGCTGCACTCCTTCTTCCTCAACATCCCCAAGGACATGGACGAAAGCGCCATGGTCGACGGCTGCACCCGCTTCCAGGCCTTCCGCCACGTGATTATTCCGGTGATGTGGCCCGGCGTTATCACCACCGGCCTGTTCAGCTTCCTGCTCGCCTACAACGACTTCGCGGTGACCGCGATGCTGCTCAGCTCGGAAAACGAGACCATCATCCCCGCGATCAACAGCTTCCTCGGTACCACTCAGGTCGAGGGCAAGGTGATGTACGCCGTCGCCGCCGTGGTCTCCGCCACCGCCCCGCTGTTCGTGCTGATCCTGTTCTTCCAGCGACAGATCGTCAGCGGGCTGACCGCAGGCGCGGTGAAGGGCTGATGAGCAGCGCCGCAAGACATAATGCCGTTGCGCGCCACCCGGCGCTCAACCGGATGCCAAGGGATTTTCTGACAGGCGGCCGTCTCCTCCTCGTCTGATCACATCATCCCTTGGCAACAAATTAAGGAACAGAGCATGAAAGGCTCCCGCCCCGAACAAGCCGTGCTGACCAAAGACACGGACCTGAGCAAGACCGAAGAAACCCGCGCCGTGATCGAGAACATGGTGGACGGGTTGAATGACCACCGGATCAGCGACATCGGCGAATTCTTCTCCGAAGGCTTCCGCTGGATGGGCAATCAGGGCTGCGGCACCAAGACCGGGCTGAAGGAATTCCAGGACAACTGGCAGCGCCCGTTCCAGGCTGCGTTCTCTGACAAGGTCTGCATCGACGAGGCCCGCCTCTACATGGGCGAATGGGCCGCCGCCTTCGGCCGCCAGGAGGCCACCCACAGCGGCACCTTCCTCGGCATCGAACCCACCGGCAAGCGTGTCGAGATCCGTTACATGGACTTCTGGAAGGTCCAGGACGGCAAGATCGTGGACAACTGGGTGAACGTCGATTTCGCCCATGTCGCCGCCCAGCTCGGCGTTGACCTGTTCAACGGCGAGGGCTGGGAAGCTTTTGACCGCGGGGAGAAAACCCCTCCGCGCCCCGACAATTGAGGACCTGACCATGACCATCGAATACCTGAAACGCGGCAAGTCCGATGCCGACCGCGCCGAGGATGACGCCAAGACCCGCGCCGTGGTCGAAGCCACGCTGAAGGACATCGAGGCCCGCGGCGACGCCGCCGTGCGGGAGCTGTCCGAGAAATTCGACAACTACAGCCCCGAAAGCTTCCGCCTCAGCCAGCCGGAAATCGACGCGCTGATCGCCTCGCTGAGCGACCGCGAGCTGGAGGACATCAAATTCGCACAGAAGCAGGTGATGAATTTCGCCCAGGCGCAGCGCGATTCCATGCTGGACATCGAGGTGGAGACCCTGCCGGGCGTGATCCTCGGCCACAAGAACATCCCCGTGCAGTCGGTCGGCTGCTACGTGCCCGGCGGCAAGTTCCCGATGGTCGCCTCGGCGCATATGTCGGTGGCCACCGCCAAGGTCGCGGGCGTGCCGCGCATCATCGCCTGCACCCCGCCTTTCAACGGCAAGCCCAACGCCGCTGTGATTGCCGCGATGCACCTGGGCGGTGCCCATGAGATCTACGTGATGGGCGGCATCCAGGCGATCGGCGCCATGGCGATCGGCACCGAGACCATCGACCCGGTGCACATGCTGGTCGGCCCCGGCAACGCCTTCGTGGCGGAGGCCAAGCGCCAGCTGTTCGGCCGCGTCGGCATCGACCTCTTTGCAGGCCCGACCGAGACAATGGTGATCGCCGATGAGAGTGCCGCGGACGCCGAGCTCTGCGCCACCGACCTCTTGGGCCAGGCCGAGCACGGCTACAATTCTCCCTGCGTGCTGCTGACGAACTCCCGCAAGCTGGCCGAGGACACCCTGAGCGAGATCGACCGCCTGCTCGGCATCCTGCCGACCGCGGGAACCGCCAAGGTCTCCTGGGAGGTTTATGGCGAGGTGATCGTCTGCGACACCTACGAGGAGATGCTGCAGGTCGCCGATGATATCGCCTCCGAGCACGTGCAGGTGATGACCGACCGCGACGACTGGTTCCTGGAGAACATGACCTGCTACGGCGCGCTGTTCCTCGGGCCCCGCACCAACGTGGCCAACGGCGACAAGGTGATCGGCACCAACCACACCCTGCCGACCAAGAAGGCGGGCCGCTACACCGGCGGGCTGTGGGTGGGCAAGTTCCTGAAAACCCACAGCTACCAGAAGGTCACCACCGACGAGGCCGCCACCATGATCGGCGAATACGGCTCGCGGCTCTGCATGCTCGAAGGCTTCGTCGGCCACGCCGAGCAGTGCAACATCCGTGTCCGCCGCTATGGCGGCAAGAACGTGGCTTACGGTGAGGCCGCAGAATGACCACCGATACCCACACCCAAAACAAGGCGCTGATCGCGCCGATGCGGGAGGCGATGCGCGACTTCAGCGAAAAGGGCGTGCGCGCCGCGCTGGAGGAGCTGATCGCGCCGGACGCGGTGGTGCATATGTGCCACCCGTTCGGCGACCTGACCGGGCCCAAGGAGCTCTATGACACCTGCTATGCGCCGCTGCTGCAGTCCATGCCGGACCTGGAGCGCCGCGACTGGATCGTCATGGGCGGGCGCACCGAGCATGGCGGCGACTGGATCGGCTGCGGCGGCCATTACTACGGCACCTTCGTGCAGCCCTGGCTGGACATCCCGCCGACCGGCCACCTGACCCACATGCGCTTCCACGAGTTCTACCGGTTTGAGGAAGGCCGCGTGGTCGAGGTCCAGACCATCTGGGACATCCCCGAGGTGATGATGCAGGCAAACGCCTGGCCGATGGCGCCCTCGCTCGGCCTCGAGTTCTGCATCCCCGGCCCGGCCACACACGACGGCATCGTGCCGGGGCCCTGGGACGAGGAGAAATCCCAGGCCTCCTGCGCGCATATCGTCGACATGCTGACCCACCTGAAGAAACACCCGAGCCAGGGCGGCCCGGAGGTGATGGAGATGCCGAAGTTCTGGCACGAGCGGATGAACTGGTACGGGCCTGCGGGCATCGGCACCGGCCGCGGCATCTCGGGGTTCCGCAACTGGCACCAGATCCCGTTCCTGAACGGCATGCCCGACCGCGGCCAGTATCTGGACGAGATCACCTATCATTTCTTCGGCGACGGCGAATACGCCGCGGTGACCGGCTGGCCAAACATGATCCAGACCGTGACCCACGACGGCTGGATGGGCATCGCGCCCTCGGGCCAGCGCATCACCATGCGCAGCCTCGACTTCTGGCGGCTGGAGAACGGCAAGATCCGGGAGAACTGGGTGACGGTCGACCTGCTGGACGCCTACCGCCAGCTGGGCGTAGACGTCTTTGCGCGCCTGCGCGAGTTCAACAAGGCCCGCGTGCCAGGCGGCATTCCATTTCCCGTCGGCGAGGCATGACATGACCCAATTCCCCAGCACCCCCAGTTTCAGCCTGAAGGGCAAGCGCGCGCTTGTCGCGGGCGCCTCCTCCGGCATCGGCATGGCCTCTGCCGTGGCACTGGCGGAGCATGGGGCCGAGGTCACCCTTGCAGCGCGCCGCACGGACGCGCTGCAGGAGGTCGCCGCGGAAATGGCCGCGCGCGGCTGGGCCGCCAAGGTGCTTCAACTGGATGTGGGCGACGTTGCAGCCACGGCAGAGGCGGTGGCGGCAAACGGGCCCTTCGACATCCTGGTGAACTCCGCCGGCACCGCCCGCCACGGCAAGGCCGTCGACACCGCGCCGGAAGATTTCGACGCGGTGATGGATGTGAATGTCCGCGGCGCCTACTTCCTGACCCAGGCCGTCGCCAAGGGGCTCATCGCCGCGGGCCGCCCCGGCTCGCTGATCAATATCTCCAGCCAGATGGGCCACGTCGGCGGCCGCGAGCGCGCGGTCTACTGCGCGTCCAAGTTCGCGGTCGAAGGCTTCACCAAGGCGATGGCGCTGGAATTCGGCCCCGGCAAGATCCGCGTCAACACCATCTGCCCGACCTTCATCCTCACCGACCTCACCCGGCCCACCTTCGATGATCCGGAAAAACGCGCCTGGGTGCTCGACAAGATCAAGCTCGGCCGCCCGGGCGAGATCGAGGACATCATGGGCGCGGTGGTCTACCTCGCCTCGGACGCTTCGGCCCTGGTCACCGGCACCGCAATGCTGGTGGACGGCGGCTGGACGGCAGACTGATGGGCGCGAGCAAGGTCACTTCCATGGACGTCGCCCGCCGCGCAGGCGTCAGCCAGTCGGCGGTCAGCCGGGTGTTCACGCCCGGCGCTTCGGCCTCGAAGAAGACCATCGAGAAGGTGCGCAAGGCGGCTGACGAACTGGGCTACCGGCCCAACGTGCTGGCCCGCGCAATGGTGTCCGGCAAGAGCGGCATCATCGGACTGGTGGTCGCCTACCTCAACAACCAGTTCTACCCCGAGGCGCTGGAGAAGCTCACCAACGCGCTGCAGGAGCGCGGCTATCACGTTCTGGTCTTCCTGGCCTCCCATTCGGCCGGCAACATCGACCGCGTGGTCGAGGAGATCCTGGATTTCCAGGTCGACGGCATCATTGCGGCCTCGGTTGCGCTGTCCTCGGACCTCTCCGCCCGCTGCCAGGCGGCCGGCGTGCCGATGGTGCTGTTCAACCGGGCGCAGGACGATGCCTCGATGTCGGCGGTGACCTCCGACAACGTGGCGGGCGGACGCAAGGCAGCCGAGTTCCTGCTCGCGGGCGGGCACCGGAAGATCGGCTATATCGCGGGCTGGGAAGGCGCCTCCACCCAGCGCGACCGCGAGGCGGGCTTCCGCGCCGGGCTGGAAGCGGGCGGCGCCACGCTGCATGCCCGCGAGGTCGGCAATTTCGTCACCGAACAGACCCAGGAAGCCACCCGCCGCATGTTCGCAAGCGACCCGCCGGATGCGGTTTTTGTGGCCAATGATCACATGGCCATCGCGGTAATGGACACCCTGCGTTTCGAACTCGGCCTCAGCGTGCCCGACGATGTCTCTGTCATCGGCTACGACGATGTCACTGTCGCCGCCTGGCCTACCTATAATCTCACCACTGTGCGGCAGCCCGCCAACCGCATGGTGGCCGAAACCGTCGACATCATCCTGGCCAAGATCGAGGACGCCGACGTGCGCCCGCGCCGGGTCGAGATCGACGGCCCACTCATCGTCCGCGGCTCTGCCCGCATACCTGAAGGATGGAAGACATGAAGGGTTTTAACCCCAAGTTCAAAGACTTCCCGGATTACATCATTGGCATCACCAAGGAGATCTGGGAAGACCGCGGCATCGCCACGCTGCATGACTACTACGCGCCCGACATCGTCGTGCGCTCGCCCGCCTCGGTGGTGACCGGCAACGAGGGCGTGATCGCCGCAACCATGGCGACGCTTGCCGAGTTCCCCGACCGCACCCTCCTGGGCGAAGATGTCATCTGGTCCGGCACCCCGGAGGAGGGCATGTTGTCCTCGCACCGGCTCCTGTCCACCGCGACCCACCTGGGCGACGGGGTCTACGGCAAGGCGACCGGCAAGAAGCTCACCTACCGGATCCTCGCCGACTGCCACGCGATCAACAACCAGATCAACGACGAATGGCTGATCCGCGATCAGGGTGCCATCGTGCGTCAGATTGGGTGGGACCCCAAGGAATACGCCCGCGATCTGATCGCGCGCGAGGGCGGCCCTGAGGCCTGCGTACAGCCCTACACCCCAGCCAACGAGCAGCCCGGCCCTTACAAAGGCAACGGCAACGACAATGAATGGGGCCAGAAATACGCCGATATCCTGACGCGGATCATGAATGCCGACATGCGCGCGATTGAATCCGAATACGACCGCGCAGTGCAGTCGGAATATCCCGGCGGCATCACCGGCCACAGCTGGGGTCCGGTGGACCGCTTCTGGATGGGGCTGCGCGCCTCGTTCCCGAACGCCGAGTTCAAGATCCACCACCAGATCGGCCGCGACGATCCAATGATGCCGCCCCGCGCTGCGTTGCGCTGGACGCTGCATGGCAAGCACGACGGCTGGGGCGTCTTCGGCAAACCGACCGGCGCCGAGGTCTTCGTGCTGGGCGCCAGCCACGCCGAATTCGGCCCCTGGGGACTGCGCCGCGAATACGCGCTGTTCGATGAAACCTCGGTCTGGAAACAGATCCTGCTGCAGACCGGCGATCTCTGAATGCGGCCCGGTGCCTCTCCTCTGAACGCCAGTCAGGCGGCGCGGCGGTATCACGCCCACCGCGCCAGCCTGCGCGCCCGGCGGCTGAACAACCACCCGCCCGGTTGCGGGCGCTGACTCAGCCGTTTCAAACCAGATTTCAAGAGGATACCAGCCATGAGCACCATCCAAGAACGCATCGTCCGCTACGGCGAACTGAAACCCTGTAAGACCGCCTTCATCGACGCCCACACCCCGGGCTCGGACCAGAAGGAAAACTTCACCATCATCGGCGGCGGCGTCAGCGAAAGCCCCGACCAGCACGTCCACATCACCGACAAGATCGGCTTCAACATCGGCGCCGCGGGCCAGCCGCCGAAATGCCGCAACTCGCTGCACAGCCACACCACCGCCGAAGTGTTCTTTGTCGCCAAGGGCCGCTGGCGCTTCTTCTGGGGCCGCTATGGCACTGCGGGGGAGTTCATCGCCGAGGAAGGCGATATCTTCAACATCCCCACCGGCATCTTCCGCGGCTTCGAAAACGTCGGCCAGGACTATGGCATGATCATGTCGATCCTCGGCGGCGACGATGCTGGCGGCGGCGTCACCTGGGCGCCGCAGGTGATCGAGGACGCGCAGGCCCACGGGCTGATGCTGGGTAACAATGGCGTGCTGTATGACAGCAAGAAGGGCCAGGACCTGCCGCACAACGTGCAACCTATGCCAGTGCTGACCGAAGAGCAGATGAAGGCTTACCCCGAGGTCCCGGTCGAGGACGTCGTTGGCAAATACGTCGCCCGCTACTGGGACCTGATGGCGCTGGCGGCGGACAAGCCTGCCAAAGTCATCGGTGAAGATGCGCTGATCAAGGACAAGCCCGGTTTCGAGGTCGATTTCCTGGGCCGCGGCTCTGCCGTGACGGATCAGGTCAAGGCGGAAAAGCCGGTGGTTCTGATGCCCGCCAGCGGCCATTGGCGCATCACCATCAACGAGGTCGAGACCACCTTGTCAAACGGCGACACCGCGCTGGTGCTGCCCGGTGAAAGCTACAGCGCCGAACCGTCGATGACCGGAAACGCGGGCCTCTACCGCATCACTGCAACCGACGATCCGGCCGGCGCCACCTGGCAGGGCTGATGACCGCAGTTACCTCCTGTGGGGCGCCGTCCGCTGCACAGGGGGTGTACAGGGGGTGTACGCATGTCACCCCCTGAAATCAGGGAGATTGGATGATGGTCAAGACAACCCATGTCGGCTCGCTGCCCCGGACCCAGAAGGTGGTGAATTTCATCTTCGCCCGCGAGCGGAAGGAACCTTTCGACCAGGCGGAATTCGACGCCTGCATGTCGGCTGCCGTTTCTGAAACTGTCCGCAAACAGGTTGCCGCGGGGGTAGATATCGTCAGCGACGGCGAGACCTCCAAGATCTCCTATGCCACCTACGTCAAGGACCGCTACACCGGCTTTTCCGGCGACAGCCCGCGCAATGCGCCTGCCGATCTGAAGATGTTTCCGGGCTTCCTGCAACGGCTGTCAGACGACGGCGGCACGCCGCAATATGCCCGCCCCATGTGTACCGGCGAGGTGCGCTCCAAAGGCCAGGCTGAGCTGGAAAAGGACATCGCCAACCTCAAGACTGCCTTGGCAGAGCACGGCATGGGACGCGGTTTCATGAACGCGGCGTCGCCCGGGGTCATCTCGCTGTTTTTGCAGAACGATTTCTATCCCACACGCGAGGCGTACCTGGCCGCGCTGGCCGATGCGATGAAGGCTGAATATGAGACCATCGTGGCCGCCGGGCTGGATCTGCAGCTGGACTGCCCCGACCTGGCGCTGTCGCGGCACATGCTGTTCAATGACTTGTCCGACGCGGAGTTCATCAAGATTGCAGACTTGCATGTGGAGGCATTGAACCACGCGCTGCAAAACGTGCCGCAGGAGCGCGTCCGGGTGCATATCTGCTGGGGCAACTACGAAGGCCCGCATTGCTGCGACATTCCGATGGACACAGTGTTCACCACTCTGATGAACACCAAATCGCGCTATGTTCTGTTTGAAACCTCCAATCCGCGCCACGCCCACGAGTGGACCGTGTTCCGCGACCGCAAGGCAGAGATCCCGGAGGACAAGGTGCTGGTGCCCGGCGTGGTAGATACTACCACCAATTTTGTAGAACACCCGGAACTGGTCGCGCAGCGCATTGAAAGATTTACGGAAATTGTCGGCTCTGACCGGGTGGTCGCGGGCTCGGACTGCGGCTTTGGTACCTTTGCAGGCTTTGGCTCAGTGGACCCGGACATCGCCTATGCCAAGCTCGCCGCGCTGTCGGAGGGGGCTCGGCGCGTCAAATGACACCGCTTGTCCTGATCCCCGGCATGATGTGCGATGCGCGGCTGTTCAACCCCCAGATTGCGGCGCTGTCCGGCAGCGTTCCGATCGTGACCGCGCCAATCGGCGGTCATGGCACAATGGCGGCGCTGGCGGCGGAGCTGCTCTCTTACGCGCCGCCGCGCTTTGCACTGGCGGGCCTGTCGATGGGCGGCATCCTGGCGATGGAAATCCTCCGCCAGGCGCCAGAGCGGATCGCAGGCTTGGCGCTGATGGACACCAACCCGCTGGCCGAAAGGGATGAGGTCAAGGCCCGCCGCGCGCCGCAGATCGAAGCCGTCCGCCAAGGCGGGCTGCGCCGGGTGATGGCCGAGGAGATGAAGCCGAACTACTTGACGGAAGGGCCCAACCGGGCCGCGATCCTTGATCTGTGCATGGACATGGCCTTGGATCTGGGTCCGGACGTTTTCATCAATCAGTCCACAGCCTTGCGCGACCGCATCGACCAATGCGAAACGCTGCGCGCCTTCACCGGCCCGGCGCTGGTGCTGTGCGGTCGCGGCGACATCCCCTGCCCCGTCGCCCGGCATGAGCTGATGCACGAATTGATGCCGCAAAGCCGGCTGGAAATCATCGGAAACGCCGGCCATCTGCCGGTTCTGGAACAACCTGAACAAACCACGGCGGCACTAAACCGCTGGCTGGAGACGATATGAAACCATCGCTGCTAAACCTGCTGAATAAGGTCGACACGCCCACCGTCTGCAACGCCATCGAAGTGGCTGAGGGAAAGCGCGGTTTCAACGCCTTCACCCGCGGCACCATGCTGTGTTCGGACCCGGATGCCGGCGCCATGGTGGGCTATGCCCGCACCGCCAAGATTGCCGCGGTGAACCCGCCGGAAGAACCGCCCGAAGTGATCCGCAAGCGCCGCATGGACTACTACCGGCACATGGCTCTCGGCACCGGGCCTTCGATCACCGTGGTCGAGGATCTGGACTTCCCCCATTGCATCGGCGCCTACTGGGGCGAGATCAACACCACCGTGCATAAAGGCTTCGGCATCAACGGCGCGCTGACCAACGGCGTGATGCGGGATCTGGGCGATCTGCCCGAGGGCTTCCCGGTTGTTGCTGGCTCCATTGGCCCCAGCCACGGGTTCGTACACGTCAAGGAAGTCGGAACACCCGTCAGCATCTTCGGCCTGGAAATCAATGACGGCGATCTGGTGCATGCGGACCGTCACGGCGCACTGGTGATCCCCCCAGAGGTGTTGGGTGATCTCGAACAGGCCATCCTCAAACTGCTCGAAACAGAGAAACTGATCCTGGAGCCTGCGCGCAAGCATGGGTTCGACTTCGACGCATTCGAGGAAGCATGGCAAGCGTTTGAAGCGGCCAGGACTTAGGTTAGGACCCATTAATCCTGCACCATTGCTTTCGCCGCTTTCGACTTGGCTGCGTAACAGCTACTGGCCGCAGAACAAGCGGTCCGCGGAGGCCGTTTCTGACCTTGGAGTTGTTGGGCAGGCAGCGAGGCCTATGGCTGGGCTCGTTGGCGTAAGGCACCTTCTGCGTTTAATCGCGATGGTACCACACAGCTGCGCTGTGACCGGCTTGGCCTGATTTGGTCCCATTGCCGCAGTCTGAATTTAGTGTGCGAGCACAGCCTTTTCGAAACGGGGAGTGCCCTGCGGCTGCACCCGAGCCTGTCGGCGCGGTACCGGGAGCTGATCGAAGATCTTGCTGGCGCCCTGAATGCACCAGAGGTGCGGCGGGAGGCGGCGGCGTCGCTGGTGGTATTGATTTCGGAGGTGCAGATGGTTCCGGATGCTGATGCGCCGTAAGGCTCCGGCGGCGGCCGCCTGATCCCGGGATCGATCCGATGGTAAGTCCGGCCTTATGTCCGACTTCAATAACCGCCCTCAAATCGAAGTTCTTTCCGCTGCCGATGGTGATCGCCGCCGGTATTGGTCAGATGATGATAAACTGCGCATCGTGGAGGAGAGCTTTATCGGCCACCGACAAGCGGCTGCCACAGCGCGGCGGCATGGCATTTGCCGGTCGCTGCTGACCACCTGGCGGCGGC
>NZ_WLCM01000029.1 GCF_013317235.1 Leisingera sp. ANG59
GCGCCGCCGGATCTCCTCAAAGTCACGTCTCGGAGAGAAGCTGGCCTACATCCACCGTCAGTGGGACGGGCTGCAGACCTTCCTCCACGACGGCCGCGTCGAGATCGACTCCAATGCCGTTGAAAACCTGATCCGCCCTATCGCATTGACGAGAAAGAACGCGCTCTTCGCTGGCCATGACGAAGGCGGCCGCGCTTGGGGCCGTATCGCTTCGCTCATCGCCACGGCAAAGATCAACGGCGTCGAGCCCTTCGCCTACCTCAAGGCCACCCTCGAAGCCATCGCTTCAGGACACCCCGCTAACCAGCTCGATGAACTCCTCCCCTGGAACTTCCAGCCGTCAAGCTGATCCTGGGTGAGGTGGAGACGCCGCTTACAAACATGGCGTAGTCTGGCGAACTGCGGGCCAACATATCGGCCTTTGTCGTCAATTTGACAGGACATACGCAAAAGCGCGTGTGACCTAGCCTTTTCCTTGCAGGCTCCTGAGAATGGAAGGTTTGGGCAAATGGTACCGAGGAAAGGACTTGTCACCCACAGCGGTTGCGTTGTTGCAAGCCTGGTGCGGCATCCTGGCGGGAAGGCAAAGCCATGAACACTTGCCTTTGGACACCGAGTGCCGAGCGGGTCTCGGCGAGCTTGCTAAACAGATTCATGCGTGAATACGGGCCTTTCGAGGGCTACGATGCGCTTTGGGAATGGTCGGTCACGGATCGCGCCGCTTTCTGGTCGACGGTCTGGGATTTCTGCGGCGTGACCGGGCTGAAGGGCAACAGCGCCCTCAGCCCCGGCGAGCACATGATCGATGATCGCTTCTTTCCCGAAGCGCGGCTGAACTATGCCGAAAATCTCTTGCGCGCTGATCTGCCCGGCCCGGTGCTGATCGGCATTGGCGAGGACGGCACGCGTAGCGAGATGAGCTGGGCCGAACTGCGGGCCGAAGTATCCCGCCTGCAACAGGCGCTACGCGCGGCGGGTGTGGGCAAGGGCGACCGGGTGGCGGGCGTGATGCCCAACATCCCAGAGACGATCCTGGCGATGCTGGCCGCGACGAGCCTCGGGGCGGTCTGGTCGAGCTGTTCGCCCGACTTCGGAACGCAAACCCTGATCGACCGGCTGGGTCAGATCCGGCCCAAGGTCATCTTCACGGTTCCGGCCTATCACTATAACGGCAAGACCCACCGTTGCATGGACAAGCTGCGCGATCTTGCTGGCAAGCTGGACGATTGCAGCCATCTGGTCTGCGTGCCCTATGCTGGCGAGAGTGGCGAGGGGCCGGGGGTGGTGACACTTGCGGAGTTCTGCGCTCCTCATGCGGCGGGGGAGCCGGTTTTCGAGCCGATGGGCTTTGACGATCCCCTGTTCATCCTGTTCTCATCCGGCACCACCGGCCTGCCGAAATGCATCATCCACCGGACGGGTGGGGCGCTCTTGCAGCATCTGAAAGAGCATCAGTTGCAGGGCGATATCCGCCCCGGCGACCGGCTGTTCTACTACACCACCTGCGGCTGGATGATGTGGAACTGGCAGGTCAGCGCGCTGGCCTCTGGGGCGACTCTGGTGCTGTTCGACGGCTCGCCGTTCTACCCCAGCCCGTCGCGGCTGGCGGATCTCTGTGTGGCCGAACGGGTGACCCATTTCGGTATTTCGGCGAAATACATCGAATCTTGCATGGCCGCCGGGTTTCAACCGAAGGACAGCCATGACCTCACGGCGCTGCGGGTGCTGTTTTCGACCGGCTCGCCGCTGTCCGAGAGCGGGTTCGCCTATGTCTACGAGCGTTGGAAATCCGATCTGTGCCTGTCCTCGATCGCCGGGGGCACGGATATCCTCGGCTGTTTCGTCGGTGGTTCGCCGATTTCGCCGGTCTATGCCGGGCAGTCGCAGAAGCGGCAGCTGGGCATGGCGGTCGATGTGGTGGACGAGGCCGGAACCCCATTGCGCGGCAGCCCCGGCGAGTTGATTTCGCGGCTGTCGCACCCGTCCATGCCACTGGGTTTTCTCAACGATACCGACCGGGCGCGCTATCGCAATTCGTATTTCGAGACCTATCCGGGGCTGTGGCACCAGGGTGATCTGGTGGAGCTGATGCCGGAGGGCGGGATGGAGTTCTTCGGCCGCTCCGACGCGACGCTCAACCCGGGCGGCGTGCGCATCGGCACTGCCGAGCTGTACCGTCAGGTCGAGCGCGTGGCCGAGGTCGCCGATTGCGTCGCGGTGGGCCAGCGCTGGAACAACGACGAACGTATCATCCTGTTCGTGCAATTGCAGCGGGGCGTTGCGTTGACGGAAGCCCTAGTCAAGCGGATCCGCGACGAGATCCGCGCCAATACCTCACCGCGCCACGTGCCGGCCAAGGTCATCCAAGTGGCGGCTATTCCCTATACCCGCACGGGCAAGATCGCCGAACTGGCCATCAAGAACCTGATCAACGGGCGTGATGTGACCAATGGATCCGCCCTGCGAAACCCAGAATCCCTACAATATTTCAGTAACTTGCCGGAGATTTCCCATGGCAATTAAGAACATCCTGATTGCTTATAACGGTGGAGAGGCCTCGGATTCGGCCCTGCATCTGGCGTTACAGATGGCGGCGAAATACGACGCGCATCTTACTGGCATCGTTGCGCATGGGGCCTCCAGCGTTACCCGCAACATTCCCAAATGGCTGAGCAACGCCATGCGTGAGTCGATCACCGAGATCACCGCACGCCGGACTGAGGAACTGGCCCAAAAGTTCAGGGATCAGGCGCGGGACAGGATCGCCGAAGAAAGGTTGCATTGGATCGACGTGAGAGAGGACCCCGACCGTGCGGTCTCTGACTATTCGCGGCTCTTCGACATCACGGTACTGGGCCAATATGAGAACTTGATCTCTGCGGATGAACTGGTGCTGCACCCGGACCGCATCGCCTATGAGAGCGGGCGCCCAATCCTGGTCGCGCCAAAAAACTTCCGAGTGCCCGAAATCAATGAAAAGGCGATTGTCGCCTGGGACGGGCGACGCACCGCCGCTCGCGCTTTCTTTGACGCGATGCAGATCCTGGAGACCAAGCGCGAAGTCGAGATCGTCACAGTCGGCAAGCCCGAACGTTCGCCGGTCCCCAAGCCCATAGACCTAGTCACCATTCTGGCCCGGCACAATGTCGAGGCCCGGCATCATTTCATCCCGTTATCAGGATCGATCGCCGACTCGATCCTGAAATTCAGCGACGAGATGGACGCCGGCCTGTTGGTGATGGGCGCTTATGAGCACTCGAAACTGTCGGAAGACCTGTTCGGCGGTGTCACCGCATCGGTGCTGCGCAAGACCAAATTGCCACTGTTTCTATCACACTGAACCCAACGGAGGAGAGATATGAAGATCATCAACACCCTTAAAGCGGCGGTCTGTGCCGCGGCGGTTGCGCTACCCGGCGCGGCGCTGGCCGACTGGCAGCCGGATGGCCCGATTACCTTGCAAGTCGGCTTTGGTGCCGGCGGCAGCACCGATACGCTGGCCCGCGCTGTGGCCGCGGAAATGGAAGAAAACACCGGCTGGGACGTGGTCGTTGAAAACAAGCCAGGCGGCGGCGGTATCGCCATGTTCTCGCAACTGGTCAATGCGCGGCCCGACGGGCTGACCATGGGTATGGGTGTGACCATCCCGACGCTGATCAACCTTGCCGAGCGCGGCGAGACGTTGCCGTTCAAGGCTGACAGCTTCGACTATCTGGCAACCGTCGCCGTGGCCCCGCTGGCCGTGGTGGCGCCGGCAGATGCGCCCTATGACAATATCGCCGAGTTGATCGCCTACTCCAAGGAAAACGGCGGCGCACTGGTCGGTTTCGACGGCGGCGAGATGCGGCTGATGATGCAGGCGATCAACAATACCGAGGGGGCCGGGTTCGAACTGGTCAACTACCAGAGCGGCGCCGAGATCATCCAGGGGCTGCTGGGTGGCCAGTTGCAGGCGGGCTGGGGGGCGGGTGCGCATATTCAGTACATCGAATCCGACGACCTGAAGATGCTGGCGGTCGCAACGCAGACCCGTCAAGCCTACGCACCGGACACCACCTCTTTCATCGAGCAGGGGTTCCCCTATTCCGCCGAGCCCTATTTCTACATCGCTGCGCCCAAGGGGCTGGATCCCGAAGCGCGCGACGCACTGGCCTCGGCGTTGGATGCGGCGATCACCTCCGATGCCCTGACCGAGCTGGTCGGCAATGTCATGCAGACCACGCCGACCAATCTGGGGGCCGACGGCACCGAAGCCAAATTGGTGAACGGCCTGTCCGAGATCACCTCGCTGATCGAGGCGGCGGGCAACTAAGCGGCGATCCGCAACAAGATTGACCGGGCCGTCTGTCGGCCCGGTCGCCAAGGAGGGAGGGGAAGATGACTTTTGAACGTATCGTGACCGGCGGAATTCTGGCCTTTGGCCTGACATTCCTGTTTCTGGTCATGCCGCAGCAGGTGGAAACTGTTTCATACGGACGTGTCGTTCCGTCCACGCTTCCCGGCGCCCTTCTCTGGATCATTACCATCGCGGCGGCGGTGCAAATGGTCACGTTGAAGGACGATGCCGATTTCAACACGGTGGTTGTCATCCGCGCGGTGGGTTTGCTGGCGCTGATGGTGGCCGCGGTCTGGTCCATGGACCGGCTCTACTTCGAATATGTCGCCCCGGTCCTGGCGCTGATCCTCATGCTCTTCATGGGGGAGCGGCGCTGGTACTGGCTGTTGCTCGGTGGTGTTGCCATCCCCCTGGGGATCTGGCTGCTGGTCGAGCGTATTCTTGACCGAACACTGGCCTGACGGAGGCGATCATGGTTGATCTCGCGACAATATTGGCCGGTCTGGGCGACGCTTTCACCCTGAGCAATATCCTGTTTGTCCTGGCCGGAGTGGTCCTGGGACAATTCGTTGGCGCGATGCCCGGCAGCAGCCAGGAAATGACCATTGCCATCGCCATTCCCTTTACCCTGGTCTTTACCCCCTTGTCGGCCATCGGATTTCTGATCGGCGTCAACAAGGGCGGGCTGGTCGGCGGGGCGATCCCCGCCATCCTGATCAACATGCCCGGCACGCCGGATGCCAGCGCGACGGCGCTGGACGGCTATCCGATGACGCAAAAGGGCAAGCCGATCAAAGCGCTGAAAATGGCGCTCTACTCGTCGGTGACGGGTGACACGTTCAGCGATCTGGTTCTGATCACCGTGGCCGCGCCGCTGGCGGTGGTCGCGCTCAAGATGGGGCCCGTCGAAATTTTCGCGCTGATCATCATGGCCTTTGCGCTGATCTCCGGCCTGATCGGTGGCTCGGTGACCAAGGGTATTATCGCAACCGTCTTCGGTCTGCTGATCTCGACGGTCGGCCTCGACCCCGAGCATTCCACGCCCCGCTTCCTGTTCGGCTTCCCGGATCTTTACAGCGGTTTCCCGATTTCCTCTGTGGCCATCGGATCGCTGGCGGTTTCGGTGATCATCGCGCGGCTGGCAAACATGTCGGGCGGGATGCGGCCGGCCCTGCATATTCCGCGCGACCAGACAGCCGATCAGAAACGCGTCAGCCTTGCCGAATATCTGGCCTGCCGCTTTGTGCTGTTGCGCGGCGCGCTGATCGGCGTCGGCATCGGCATCGTGCCGGGGATCGGGTCCACCGCCGCCGCCTTCATGAGCTATGCCTCGACCAAACAGGCGGCCAAGGATCCCGAGAGCTTCGGCAAGGGCGATATACGCGGCATCGCGGCAACGGAATCGGCGAATTCGGCTGTGGGTGGCGCCAGCCTGATCCCGCTCTTGACGCTGGGCATTCCCGGCAGCGTCTCGGCGGCGCTGCTGATCGGTGCCTTCCTGATCCACGGGTTGCAGCCCGGCCCGCTCCTCTTCGAACAGCAGGGGCGGCTGGTCTATGGCCTCTTCGGAGCCATGATCATCGCCAATGCCTGCAACCTTGTCTTTGGTCTGGTCGGGCTGCGCCTGTGGTCCCGGCTGATCACCGCGCCGGAATCCATCGTCTTCGCCAGCGGGCTCGTGCTGTGCATCGTCGGGGTCTATCTGTCCACCGGCGGGATTTTCGGGGTCTATGTGATGTTGATCTTCGCCGCGCTTGGCATGGCGATGAACGCGCTCAACTATCCGGTTGTGATCTTTGTCATCGCCTATTTCCTCGGGCCCAGGTTCGAATTGTCACTGGGACAGACGGCGACGATCCTGCGGGGAGACGTGACGAATCTGACAAATCACCCGGTGGCCATCGTCCTGCTGCTGATGTCGGCCTTCTCGGTCTTCTGGCTCGGCATCCGGCCAGCGCTCAAGGCCAACAAGCGAAAAGTCTCAGCAAACTCGTCGGACCCGTTGGACTAGGGCGTAGACCCATAAACCACTGATATTTCGCGGGAACGCCGCCGGTGGTGGTTGGTTTATGGGTCTACGCCCTAGCGGTGATCAAACCGATCAACGAAATCCGAGCTGACGGGCGAATGGGACAAGGGCGCGCCCGCTCCGAAAAGGACGCTCGCGACCACGCAGGGGGCAAGAATAGTGGGCCGCCAGAGTTCAGGTGAAATCCGGTGCCGGTTGGGGCATTCCCCTTCGCGCAGATTGAGGTATTAGTGGCCCGCATGATCTCGGTGCCGCTGCCCTTCATTGTCGCGCTTGTACTCGCCTTTTTGCTTTGTCTCATCATGACACAGAGGGAAAACGGCCAAAGACCTGCCATAGTCTTCCTGAGTGCTTGCATCTTGCTGCTTGTGGTTGTCGGTCTGCGGTGGAGCTACGAGGCGCCAGTCTTCCGCTTCCTGCAACCGGTGATCGCGGCGCTTTTGCCACCTGCCGCGTGGCTGTGCTTTTCGGGCCTGAGCGGGCCGGTGAAGGGTTCGGCCTGGCCGCATTTCGTGCCAACAGGAATAGTTCTTGTGCTCTCGGCGCTGTGGCCTTGGGTGCAGCCGCCGGTCGATGCTTTGTTGGCCGCGCTGTTCCTCGGGTACGGCGCAATGCTGAGGCAGCGTGGTCTCGCAGGAGCAGACAATCTCACCGGAGCCCGGCTGAGCGAAGCCCGGCAATCCGGCCGTGCAGCCGCCTTTGCGGGCGGGTTGCTTTTGTTTTCCGGGGCAGTGGATCTGGCCATCGCCCTGGACTTCGGACTGGGCGATGGCGACCACGTCCGGGAGATCGTCAGCGCGGCCAATCTTCTGGTCTTGCCGCCCCTTGCTTGGACGGTGATCGTGATGGCGCGCGGCCTACCGCGTCCCGAAGCGGCACCTGTGGCTGGGAATGCCGAGGAGACTGAACGGCGAGACCTCCCGGCACCCGCGGACAGCCAAGTCATGGCAGAGGTAAACCGGATCCTCGCCGAGCTCAGGCTTTACCGGGATCCCGACCTGACACTGGACCGGCTTTCGCGCCGTTTGGGCATTCCCGCCCGGCAGGTCTCCGGGGCGATCAACCGCAAGCTGGGCCAGAATGTTTCGCAAGCCATTAATGAATGGCGCATCCGCGACGCAATGGAACTGCTGGCGGAAACGGACCATCCGGTGACGGCGATAATGTTCGACTGTGGATTCCAGACGAAGTCGAACTTCAACCGCGAATTCCGGCGCGTTGCCGGCACTTCACCCAGCGGCTGGCGCCGCCAGGCAAGGTCCGGCACGATTGCTCCGGTCAGCGCGGCAGAAGCGTTTCCTCCAGAAAGCTGATGACTGCCGCGGAGATCTCCGCATGAATCTCTGCGCGGCCACGGTCGCCGCCGTCGTGGCAGATAATTCCCTCTCCCGGCGCCTGTGCCTCGATCAATGTTTCTCCCCCGGGCTTGCATTGCTGCATGAAACTGAAGTGCATTGCATCCGGGATTGTCGCCTTGCGGGTGCTTCCGGCGGGCAAATGTTCGCTCAGCCAACCGGATTCCAGTTCAGCTGACATATCCCCAACATCAATGCCCGCGCCCAGTATAAGGGCCGGAACAGGCAGCACAGCCAGGCTTTCGGGCGTAAAGCCCCGCGCCAGACCAAGGTCCAGTGAGACAAAGCTTCTCACACGCGGGTCACGAAAATCCCGGGTGAGGGCTGGATCGGCAAGCCCGAGTTCCCTGGACAGCGAACAGGCCCGGAGACTGGGGTTGACCTCGCAATCCCATGTGAACTGCGCCGGGTCGAACCGGCCGCCCGCAACCGCGGTTACAGTCCAGCCTCCCAGCGAATGGCCAATGGCAGCGATACGGTCGGGATCGATTTCGCCAGCCAGCACCGGATCTGCCAGAACGGCGTCGATGGTGCGGCTCAGATCGCGCGGCCGCTCCCAAAGCATTGCGGCGCGAACCGGATCCCGGTCGAAAGTTGTCGTTCCGGGATGATCCGGGGCGGCGACTGCATAGCCCTCCCTCACAAGCTCGCCGGCCAGCCAGTTCAGGTTCCGCCAATTGCCGCCGAACCCGTGCGACAACACGATGAGTGGATGCGGGCCTGGCTTCGGCGTTGCTCCGGGAATGGCATCAATGCCGATGAACGCCGGATTTTCCCCGACCTGCTCGGATGCGGCTCTGTCCTCGGTCGGGTACCAGAGTGCGACATGCAGCGGACGCGCACCCTCACTATCGATACCAACCTGCCGAAAACCGGTCGCTTCGGCATGTGCGGAAACGGTCACGCAAATCAAGCAAACCGCGGCAGCGGTAAAAGTTCTGAGCATTGCAAAGGTCCTTCTGTGCAGTGAACGCTCGCTTCATCTGCCGGAATGACGGCTTGCGAGACCTGAATCGCGATCGAGGACCTGAGACTTCAGTGAAAATGCGGGCAGCAACCACATTGATCTTTGATGGGCTTCCTTGAATGCATCACGATTGCGAATGCACCCGCCCAAATCTCTTCATTTGGCAGAGAGGGCATCAGCCCCTAAACCATAAGCCGGAACGAAATTCAGAATTGGAAAGCGGTCATCACATGGAAAACCACGCAGAGCTCTTTGAGGCGTTGCAGAGATATTTTGACGGTTTGTTTTTCTGCGACAAGTCCAAGCTGGACGCCGTGTTTCACCCTGCGGCGAGTCTCTTTGACGCTGAGAAAGGTGTGATTTTCGCCGAGCCGGTTGCGAGTTTCAATGCAGACGTGGGCGGCAATGCGGCCAACTCGCCCCATGCCCTGGGCCAGGAGCCGGATGCGGAGATCCTGATGGTGGACTACCTGTCGCCGGTCAGCGCGGTCGCCAAGATCCGCTTTCGCGCGCGCAAGAACGTGTATCAGGATCACCTGTCGCTGCTGAAAGGCGAAGACGGATGGCAGATCGTGGCCAAGGTCTGGTGCCTGGAGAAAGTGGTGGACCAGATCTGAGGGGCGTTCAGTCCAGACGCCTTGCCATTTTCGCTCCTTCGTTCTAGCACACTGCCGGATCAGGAGCGGAAAATCCACTTGGCACACCTGTGCAGTTTTCTTTGGCCACCTCTGAGGGACAGCCCCAGGAAAGTCGGGCGACACAGTCAGATGTCGCCAAACGATTTGCTATGTGATCTGGCCAAAGCCGTCTTCCAGAATAACTCCGCCGCGTGCGAAGCAAATGAGCCTTGTCGGCGTGCCAGACAGATTACCCTGGGTTGCTCGGGTATGAGCGGGATGACGGAAACACCGGCGTGGGTTTCGGGAACTGCCATTTCGGCGATCACTGAAACCCCCATTCCGGCCCGGACCATTGCAAGAATCGATGTAATTTGCTGAATGCCGTGACGCACATTCGGTGCGTGCCCGGTACGGGCGAACCAGGCGCGCACCAGCGGCTCGCTGCCCCCTTTGGTCATGATGAAATCGTGGCCGGCGAGCGTTTCAGCATCCACTGTCGTGCATTTCGCTAGGGGCTCCCCCTGCTTGACCAGTGCAACGAGTCGGTCGCGTGCGAGCGGGATCATATCCAGATCGGGCGCTTCGTCCTCGATTGCAATGGCGAAATCGACCAACCCTTCGCGCAGGGCTTCGAGGCTCATCAAGTCGGCACTTTCCGAGATCTCCACCTGTAGCATCGAACGGCTCCGGGTTACGGCCGCAACCAGTCCGGGCAGAATATGCGTCGAGGCCGAGGCACCAAAAGAGGCGATGCGCACCAGCCCGCGTCCCTGAACGCGGCATTCGTCAAGAGCAATACGGGTGGATCGCGCCATCGCCTCTTGCCGCTGTGCGTAATCGGCAAGGATGCGCCCCTCAGCGCTCAGGCTTAGCGGGCGCCGGTCGCGCCGCACCAGAGCCAGACCGCTTTGTGCCTCGGCGCGAGCGATCGCCTTGCTGGCAGCAGGCTGGCTGATTCCGCACGCACGCGCTGCCTCGGTCAGGTTGCCAGTCCGACCAATGTGCAACAGGAGCCGGAGCGTTGATGAGGGAAGATCGACGAGAGCCATAAGATAACCGAAGGATATTTTATCATACCTAGTAATTCTCTTATGGCATGTCGAAGCACAACAAAATAGTTAGAAGAGGGCCCCGTGCAGACTGACGTATTCTCTCCCGAACTCTCATCGTTGGTGCTGGCAGTTCCGGATAATCCGCTACGTGCGCTTTATCCGTACAATACTCGCCCCGGCATGCTCAACCTCGCCAGCGGCCATCCCTCGCGCGATGCTTACGATGTCGAGGGGCTGACCGAGGCCAGCCACCGGGCGACCCTGGACGCCACCGCCTGGAGCTATGGGCCGAGCGCGGGCGACCCAGAACTCATCGCCGCACTGGTGGCGCTGACCCCGCCGCGCCCGCAAGGTCATCGGCTGATCGTGACCTCAGGCGCACAGCAGGTTGTCGATCTTGCGCTGCGCAGCCTTGCCCGCCCCGGCAGCACCGTTTTGCTCCCCGAGCCGGTCTATCCAGCGATTCTGGCGATCTGCGCGGCGGCGGGGCTGCGGGTCTCGGGCTATCGGGTGACGGCGGAAGATCCCGATCTGACCGATCTGGGTCGGCTGCTCGGGCAGGTAGGAGTGTCCGCACTCTACGCCCAGCCGACCTTCTCCAACCCTGGGGGTGAGACCTGGAGCCTGCCGATGCGAAAGCGCCTTCTGGAGCTTTGTGCCGCGTATCGCGTGTCGGTGGTCGAGGACGACCCCTATCGCTTCCTTTCCTTTGCGGGAGCGCCGCCCGCCGCGCTGGTGGAACTATCGGCCGAGGTGGCTGGCAGCGTGGTCATCTGGGCGGGGAGCCTTTCGAAAATTCTGGCGCCGGGGCTGCGGCTTGGCTGGGCAGCCGTACCGCAGGCCATTGCGCAACCGATGACCGATCTGCGACAGGCTGGTGATCTGCAGCCGAATTCCTTGGCGCAACGGGTGGCGCTACGCTACCTCGAACTTGACCGGCTGGACGCTCATCTAAGCCGGGTGCGCAAACTCTACGCGGCGCGGCGAGACCGTCTGGCTGCGGCGCTCGCGCGCGCCGACTTCACCCTTGAGCCTGCGGCCGGCGGGATGTTCCTATTCCCGGCCCTACCCGAGGACGCCAGGGCCGAGGGCTTGTTCGAGCGCGCCCTGGATCAAGACGTGCTCTACGCGCCCGGTCCCGCTTTCGCTCTGGAACGTGGTGATCATCGGTTAGGCAATCGGCTACGCCTGTGTTTTGCCGGGCTCGACGCCGAGACCTTGGGCACGGCCGCAAGACGGCTGGTGGCCGCGCTGAAGGAGTAAGCTGATGCCTCCGGTCTTTCTTGCCCTGCTGCCCGACTTTTTGCTCCTGATCACGGGTGGGCTTTTGCGTCGCACCTTGCCCGCACCCGGACGGCAGGGGATCGACAAGCTCAATTTCTGCCTGCTGTTTCCTGCACTCATCTTTGTGAGCGCGCTCAGAAGCCCGCCCTCGACGGTGGACCTCACCGTAATGGGCCTGGGGGTCTGGGCGGGCATGGTGTTTGCCTGTGCTCTCGCTTGGGGTTTGCGTGGGTTGGGGCCTTCGAACCTCCTCGATTTCGCGGGAATGTGGCAGACGGTCTGGCGGTTCAACACGGCGATTGCGATAGTTGCAGCGCAGGCACTGCCTGCCGAATATCGCGGCCTGATGTCAATCGCCATCGGCCTCGCTGTGCCGGTTGCGAACATAATGGCGATTTCAGCGCTATCGCGCGGCCATGAGGTGAGTTGGAAGAAGACGTTGCATCAGGTTATGACCAATCCCTTCCTGATCGCCAGCGTTGTGGGTGTCACACTTTCTGTGCTGAAAATCCACCTGCCTGATACGGTGATGACGGCACTAACCAAGCTGGCTCAAGCTGCCGTCCCTGTCGCGCTGCTCTCCATCGGCGCCTCGGTCAACTGGCACGCGTTGGCACAGATGGATCGGTTTGAAGTCGCACTGAACGCCATCAAGCTCATCGTCCTGCCAGGCGCGACGTTCTTGGGCGCAACCCTTCTGGGGGTTGGGCCAGGGCCGCGCATGGTGCTGACGATCTTTGCCGCGCTGCCGACCGCATCGGCGGCGCATGTGCTGGCCTCGGTCTACGGCGCAGACCGCGAAAGGGTGGCCACGCTTATCGCCCAGTCAACACTACTCAGCTGCATAACCTTGCCTTGCTGGCTCATGATGCTCGTATGACGTATACAAAGCCATGTCTCCTTTGAGCGGTAGCGATCGGGCCCACTGCAAGCGGCCACGTGGTTCTCCAGTCTGCTGACAAAAATGCTGCAAGATCAACTTGCAGCGAAGCCAATACAGCGGTCGTTCTCCCAATTCAGACATATGATATCTATGTCCACCTAAGCCGCCCTTCGCGGCACGATACAGGAACAACGTCTATGCAGGGCAGTGGGGTCGTTGAAGCGTTATTCTGCAGAGTTTATACGGAACTTATGGAATTTCTTGCGATCTCAGGTAGCGCCAGAACGCTCTCAACGAATACGGCGATGCTGCATTCCGTGTCGGACATCGTGCGTCGGGAGCACACGATATCCGTGTTCGACCGGATTGGCGATTTGCCGGTCTTCTCACCCGATCTGGAGACAGGCCCGTTGCCTGAACCCGTTCGAACCTTCATTGATCAGATCCGGCGAAGCGACGGGTTGATCATTTCAAGCCCCGAATATGTAAGGACAATCCCGGGCGGCCTTAAGAACGCGATAGATTGGCTGGTTTCGGGTGATGAGATCATCAACAAGCCGATCGCCCTGATGCACGGCTCCCACCGTGGCGACGATATGCTTGAGCAGCTCCGCGTTGTCCTGTCCACGGTCAGTACGCGTTTTTCGAGCGAGTTATTCCTGCGCTTTGAACTCATGAAGAAAACTCCCGCCGCGATAGACGAACAACTGGCCCTGTCCGAGAACCGCCAGGAAATCGTCGACTTCCTGCGGCGGTTCGCAGCGTTCTGTAGGCAATAAGGCTCGATCTAGTCGTTCGCGGCGCGGCGTGTAAAGGTTCGTTCACGGTCCAAGCGCGGGCGGCAGACCCTCCATCCCCAACAAGCTGGAAAAACCGCTGTCGAAAATTGAATATGAGGGCGTTGAGTTTCACCTATCGTTGTTTGGTCACGCGATGGGGGCCAGACCCTTAAGTGGTTTTGGCCGTTCTACGAGTTTCATGATAATCTCCCCACCCACAACTTGCGCGCTGAAAGCGGATCCATCCCGGTCCGGTCGTGCAACAGTCCTATGATTCCTTGAGGTGCATTAAGCGCAAACAGGATCGCGACCGCGCCGATACCCGCCAGATACCACGCCCCGAAATCGCCGAAGAGTTCCTGCAATGCGAACAACAGAACCGCGCCCATAACCGGGCCAAGGATGATGCCGCCGATCACCACCACCTCGAATGCGAAGAGCAACTGTGCCGGGCCCGAATAGGGCGTATCCTGCCCCTGCATGGCCAGGAAAACCCCGGCCAGTGCGGCAAGCGTCACCGCAATCGCTGCCGCCGCGCGGAGCGCCTGGCGGGCGTCGACGCCGCATATCTCGGCGGCTTCGGGATCCGATGCCGTGGCCCGGATCGCGTGTCGGTTGGAACACCCGGTCGCGATGCGAACGGGTGTCCGGCAGATACAGGGATCAAGCTGGCGCAGCAGCTCACCGTTCGCGTCTGGCCTTTTCAAGCGGGCCCAGCGTCTCAAGGTAATCCGAGTGATACCCTTCCTGATAGATCGGGAACTTGACGCTGGAGTCACGGAAGCTTTTAAGCGGTTGCCCCATATTCAGAACCCCGCGCTGACGCTGGCGGCGTACCAGTTCGAAATCCACCTCGATCGGGATCATCTCTTCCTGCACGCAGCCGGCGTGCAGGCAATAGCCGGCCGGATCGAACACCTGGCTGTAACCATTGCCGCCAGCCAGCAGACCATTGATGTGGAATACATACATCTGGAACATCGCAGCCGAGGCGCGGGCACAGGCGATATCCGATCCGCGGTCGATGAAGCTGGCATTGACCGGATTGATCAGAACCTCGGCCCCCATCGAGGCCAGGGTGCGCGTCACTTCCGGGAACCAGACATCGTAGCAGATCGACAGGCCGAAGCGGCCCACATTCGGCACGTCAAAGACGCAGAAGTCCTCGCCCGGGGTTACACCTTCTTCGTAAGGCGTAAAGGGGAACATCTTGCGATAGCGGGTCACGACCTCGCCCTGTGGGTTGATCACCGGCGCGGTGTTGTAGGTCTTGCCATCGCGGCTTTCAAAATAGGTGCCGGGTTGCAGCCAGATATCGTAGTGTTTGGCCATCTCGCAGAATGCCTGTTCGAACTCACCACCCGCCGGTTGCGTGGCGTGCAAGACAGGTCCATGCGCCGCCAATTCGCTGAACAGCACCATCTCAACCCATGGATACATATGCATGAGCAACGCCAGCCGCTTGCGCATCTCTGGAAGGTTGTTGTGGGTCGTGATGTGCATCTGGATGCCGGCAATCGCGAATTTGCTCATACCCTGACTCCTGTCGGTTGGTTGGGGCTTGGTTCGGTGCAATGCGTAACACCGCCTGCGTTTGATTGATGAGGGAACGTCGGAATGCCGTGATGATGGCGGACTTCAAGCATGAACATTCGTGCCCTCTCTGGGGGTTTGGCCAACATTATGCTTCATGGTGTTGCCAGTTCAAGCAAAATCAACTACAGAATGCCCCATAGTGTAGTCGAGGCGTCACGCATTCCACGTTTGTATATGCGTCCGCCTGAGATGGAGAACGATGCAATGAAGAAGAAACCTGCAATCCGCCCGCGCGGGTTCCGGACCTGCACGACGTCGCTGGCCGTAGTGGATGTTCCCGCGGCACTGGCCTTTTACAACGCGGCGTTCGATGCGGAGATCTGCGCCAGGGATGCTGACGAAGATACGCGTTTTGCCTCGATCAAGATCGGCAATTCGATGATGTTCGTCACCCAGGGGTGGCAGGTGTCGGGCCATGTCCCAACGCAGGCAGGGGCCGCGGCGCCGGTCGCTCAGCACATGTATGTGGCCGATGCCGATACCGTTGTTGCGGTTGCCGTCAAAGCCGGTGCGCGTCTGGTTTCCGATCTGCAGGATACCTATTGGGGTGAACGCAGCGCCACGCTGCATGACCCATTCGGCCATATCTGGACAATTGCGACCCGGCTTGAACAGCTGAGCGCGGAAGAGCTAGAACAGCGTCGCGCCGCGCATCAGGGGCTGGTTCCGGCCGAAGCGGGCGATGAATTGGAAACCGAAGCCGCCGACTGATAGGCTGACGATGAACTGTGTTTGCTGCGAATCCTGCGAGGGAGTGGTGATTTGACCGACGACGCGTCGACTGTTGAAGAAACGCCTCTCCCGACCTTTACAATCCGGCAAAACGAATTGCTGAATCTGGCGACGGAAAACCGGCTGGGCGACTACCCTGTTGCAGTACGTACCCCGCGCGAGATCATCAGCGGCGGATTTGCGGATCAAACCAAGCATCCGAACACCTGGACCGTCTATTTTCTGGTGGATGGGCAATGGGCGCTTGTGCTGTCCGCCCGGGGACTGCGCCGCGAATGGTCCAGTCTGGATCGCATCGAAAAATGGCTGCGCAGCTTTGGATTCCGGTTTTTCTGGGTGCGTAACGATATCGATGAGATCGAAGGCAGCGGCGATGGGCCGATGCGCGGTCCTTCGCTTAAATAGCGAAGGGAAAGCGGCTCAAAGCAGCGTCCGGATGCCGATCAGCTGATTTCGTCTTTCACCGATTGCATCGACACATGCGTCGAGGTGCTGGCGACATAGGGAAGCCCGGACACGGACTCTGCCAATACCTTCCGGTAGCATAGAATGTCAGGGGTTCGGATCTTGAGAAGATAGTCAAAATTACCGGCGATCATGTGGCATTGTTCGACCTCGGGGATTTCCAATACCGCGCTGTTGAAAGCCAGCAGGGCGTCTTCGTTGGTGTTCGACATCTTGACCTCGACAAAGGCCACATGTTCCAGCCCCATCTTGGCCGGGTTCAGTCTGGCTTTGAAGCCTTGAATGAAGTCGTCTTTGATCAGGCGTTTTAGGCGGATCTGGCAGGGAGTCTTTGACAGTCCCACAATTTTCGCCAGTTCCGTCACCGTGATTCTGCCGTTTTTGCCGAGGACTTTCAGTATATTGCGGTCGATTTGGTCCAAATCGCTGGAGTTCTGCATCCCGGTAGCCTCTTCCGCCCATATTGCTTGGAATAAACGTAACAAATGCCTAGCGGTATAACAACAACAGGCAAAACGCCTAATGGCCATGTGGTAGCGTGGAGGGAACTTGAACACAGGGAGCCACCAAATGACCGCTTCGCAGGAAATCCGCACTCAGATCCGGGCCTATCACACGCGTGACGAAAAGCTGGTGATCGGTGAACTGATTGAAGGTGCCGGAATTACGGAAACGCAGCGCGAAAACATCAAGCGCGATGCGGTTGCCCTGATCAACGGTATTCGCAACGATGCCAAGCCTGGCCTGATGGATGTGTTCCTGGCCGAATATGGTCTATCAACGGACGAGGGCGTTGCGTTGATGTGCCTGGCCGAAGCGCTGCTGCGGGTACCCGATGCCGACACCATCGATGCGCTGATCGAAGACAAGATCGCGCCGTCGGAATGGGGCAAGCATCTGGGGCATTCCAGCTCTTCGCTGGTGAACGCATCCACCTGGGCGCTGATGCTGACCGGCAAGGTGCTGAACGACGATCAGCCGGGGATCGCAGGCGTTCTGCGCGGTGCGGTAAAGCGGTTGGGCGAGCCGGTGATCCGCACCGCAGTGGGCCGCGCCATGAAGGAAATGGGTGCACAGTTCGTTCTGGGGCAGACCATCGAAGAGGCATTGCAGCGCGGCAAGAAGAATGTCGGCAAAGGCTATACCTATTCCTACGATATGCTGGGCGAAGCGGCGCTGACCCAGGCCGATGCCGACACGTTCTTCGATGCCTATTCCGGCGCCATCCGCAAGCTGGCCGGTCAGTGCACCTCGGAAGACATTCGCGAAAACCCCGGCATCTCGATCAAGCTGTCGGCGCTGCATCCGCGCTATGAGGTCGGCCAGAAGGCCCGCGTGATGGAAGAGCTGGTGCCGCGCACGCTGGAACTGGCACAAGCGGCCAAGGCGGCCGGCATGGGGCTGAACATCGACGCGGAAGAGGCCGACCGGCTGGATATCTCGCTCGATGTGATCGAGGCAGTGCTGCGCGATCCGTCGCTGCGCGGCTGGGATGGTTTCGGCGTGGTGGTACAGGCCTATGGTCGCCGCGCCAGCCATGTGCTGGACTGGCTGTATGCCCTGGCGACCGAGCTGGACCGCAAGATCATGGTACGGCTGGTGAAGGGCGCCTATTGGGATACCGAGATCAAGCGCGCCCAGGTCGAAGGGCTGGAAGGCTTCCCGCTGTTCACTCAGAAAGTGGCCACCGATATCTCCTATATCGCCAATGCAAAGAAGCTGTTGGGTTACACCGACCGCATCTATCCGCAATTCGCGACCCACAACGCCCAGACCGTCGCCGCCGTTCTGGAACTGGCCGACGATCCGTCGAAGTATGAGTTCCAGCGCTTGCACGGGATGGGCGAGGCGCTGCACAAGATCACTCGGAACAACAACGGCACCCGTTGCCGGATCTATGCGCCAGTCGGGGCACATCGCGATCTGCTGGCCTATCTGGTGCGCCGCCTGCTGGAAAATGGCGCCAATTCATCCTTCGTGAACCAGATCGTCGATGAAACCGTCCCGGCCGAGGTGGTCGCGGCCGATCCCTTCAATGTCTATGATCCGGATGCCAGCAATACCGCAGTGTTGCGTCCGATCGATCTTTACGGCGAGGAGCGGGACAATTCCCGAGGCTGGGATCTGCACTCTGTCGACGATCTGGCAGATCTCGAAAAGGCCCGGACGCCGTTCCAGGCTATCCAGTGGAATGTTGGGCCTGCAACCGTGGCGGCTGCAGAAGGTGGCGAAGCCGAAACCGTCCGCAACCCCGCTGACCCGACCGATCAGGTAGGCGAAGTAACCCTGGCTTCGGCCGAGGATGTCGAAGCTGCGCTGGAAAACGCAGCCCCCTGGACGGCCTCGCCAGAAGAGCGCAGAAAAGTGCTGTTCCGCGCTGCCGATCTTTATGAAGAGCATTATGGCGAGATCTTTGCCGCATTGACCCGAGAGGCTGGCAAGACGCCGATGGATGCGATTGCCGAGCTGCGCGAAGCGGTGGACTTCCTGCGCTACTACGGCGCCCGCGGCACCGAGCTGGACCAGCCGGCACGCGGGATCTTCACCTGTATCAGCCCGTGGAACTTCCCGCTGGCGATCTTCACCGGCCAGATAGCGGCGGCACTGGCCGCTGGCAATGGTGTGCTGGCCAAACCGGCGGAATCCACCGCGATCAATGCGGCGATCGCCGTGCGTCTGATGCACAAGGCAGGCGTGCCCGCTGAAGCGTTGCAACTGTTGCCGGGCCATGGCGCGGTGGTAGGCGCCGCGCTGACTTCGGATGCGCGCATTGCCGGGGTGTGCTTCACCGGCTCGACCGCCACCGCACAGCGGATCAACCGCACGATGGCGGCGCAGATCGATCCAACCGCGCCACTGATTGCCGAAACCGGCGGTCTGAACGCAATGATCGTCGATTCGACCGCGTTGCCCGAGCAGGCGATCAAGGACATCATCGCCTCGGCCTTCCAATCGGCCGGTCAGCGCTGTTCGGCGCTGCGCTGTCTCTATGTTCAGGAAGATGTCGCCGAGACTTTCCTGGAAATGCTCTTTGGCGCGATGGATGAACAGGTGGTTGGCAATCCCTGGGATCTGTCCACCGATATCGGTCCGGTGATCAACGAAAAGGCGCGCAGCGGCATTCAGGATTACATCGACGCCGCCCGCGCCGAAGGCCGGATCATGAAGGAACAGACCATCCCGAACCAGGGCACCTTCGTCGCCCCGACCGTGATCCGGGTGAACGGGATCGAGGATATGGAGCGCGAAATCTTCGGTCCGGTGCTGCATTTCGCGACCTTCAAATCCCGCGATCTGGACAAGGTGGTCGACACCATCAATGCTTCGCGCTTCGGCCTGACATTCGGCATGCATTCGCGCATCGATGACCGGATCCAGCAGGTGACCGAGCGGCTGAACGTGGGCAACATGTATATCAACCGCAACCAGATCGGCGCGATCGTGGGATCGCAGCCCTTTGGTGGTGAAGGGCTTTCGGGCACAGGCCCCAAGGCCGGTGGCCCGGCCTATGTCAAACGGTTCACCAAACCGGCGATCGAGACATGTGAAGCGGCAGACGGCGCACCGCTCTCGGCATCGGATGTGACGGATCTTCTGAAGCAGGTACCAGCGGCCGAGCGCGTCGAGATCGAGACAACGATTCTGCCTGGACCGACCGGTGAATCCAACATGCTGTCGACCTTTGGGCGAGGGGTGATCCTGTGCTTGGGGCCAACCGCCGAACTGGCGAAACGTCAAGCGCAAATTGCCGAAGCGAATGGTTGTCGCGCGGTGCAGATCGCGCCGGGGGCCGAGGGAGAGCATGCCCTGAATGGCAGCCTGGATCTTCGTGATCTGGCCAATCTGGAAGGGTATCACGGTGTCGCCTATTGGGGATCTGAAGACGCGCTGCGCGAAGCGCGCATTGCGCTGGCGGGTCGTGAGGGACGTTTGATCCCGCTGCTGGCGGAACTCGATCTTGCCGAGCGTTGTCTGTTGGAACGGCACATCTGCATTGACACCACTGCTGCTGGCGGCAACGCCTCGTTGCTGGCCGAAGCAAGCTGACACGGAAATTGTAAATAGTTTTTGCAATGAAAGAACCAGCATGCCGGCCGTTTCTTTCATTGCAGACGCGAATGACCGAAAGTTAGATTTAAAGGGCCCGAGATGCTGAATGAGAATAAATACTACTCGGCCATACAGCTGAGGTCAGATCACTGGAACGCGCTGCGCGAAGACTTACGGCGCCTGGTAAATGCTGGACAAAGCCGCGACACTTCCAAGGATCGGGCAGCGGTGATTGCGCTGTTCGACTCGCTGTCACTTACGGAAACCTTCTGGGCCTTTCCCGGGGTTCAGGCCTTCGATCACATTCGGCGGCAATTCGAACACGGTAATTATACCGATGCCGCCTTTTCGGTCGAACGCGTCACCCGCGCACTGACCTCGGGGGCTTATCGCCGCCGCCACATTCCTCTCGACCGGGAAGTGTCGGATATCGAGGATTACGAAGACGAGGCGATGCAGTCGGTCGAGGCACGCGCACTGGCCAAGCCCTATTTCGAGGTGATGATCGTCGATGACTTGAACGAGCATCAGGAGCGTTGGCTGAAGTCGAACTTTCAGCGCATGCAGCGCCCCGAGGACCCGTTTCACTATCAACCCGTCATCGTACCCAGTTTTGAAGACGCGCTGATCGGCGTTCTGTTCAATTACAACATTCAGGCCATCGTAGTGCGTCCTGGGCTGCGGCTGCGCTCGAAGGTCGAGTCGCCGGTCTTGACCCGTTATCTGGAGCTGGTCGGAGGTGCCGACTATCTGAACACGCTGCAAAACGACGCCTACGGCCCCGAGCTTTGCCGCCTGATCGCCGAGGTCCGCCCCGAGTTGGATGCCTACTTGGTGACCGACCGATCCGTCGAGGAGATCGCGGGATTCGACCTGGGGATCTGCCGGCGGGTATTCTACAATCAGGAAGACTTTGTCGAACTGCACCTGAACATCATCCGGGGGGTGCAATCGCGCTACAAGACGCCGTTCTTTACCGCGCTCAAGGATTTTTCGGCACAACCCACCGGCGTGTTCCATGCGATGCCGATCAGCCGTGGCAAGTCAATCTCGCGCAGTCACTGGATTCAGGACATGGGCGCCTTTTATGGTCCCAACATCTTCCTGGCGGAAACTTCGGCCACGTCGGGTGGTCTCGACAGTCTGCTGGAACCGCACGGGCCGATCAAGGAAGCGCAGGAACTGGCCAGCCGGGCCTTCGGATCGAAACAGACCTTCTTTGCCACCAACGGGACCTCGACCTGCAACAAGATCGTGGTGCAGGCGCTGGTGCGCCCCGGTGATATCGTGCTGGTCGACCGCGATTGCCATAAATCACACCATTACGGCATGGTGCTGGCCGGTGCGCAGGTCTGCTATCTCGATAGCTATCCGATCAATGAATACTCAATGTATGGCGCGGTCCCGCTGCATGAGATCAAGCATCAACTGCTGGAGTTGAAAGCGGCGGGCAAGCTGGACAAGGTGCGCATGCTGTTGCTGACCAACTGCACATTCGACGGCATTGTGTATAACGTCGAGCGGGTGATGGAAGAATGCCTGGCGATTAAGCCCGACCTGATCTTCCTGTGGGACGAGGCCTGGTTTGCCTTTGCCCGGTTCAGTCCGACCTATCGTAAACGCACCGGCATGGCGGCGGCAAACACGCTGCGGCGCCGGTTGCGTTCGGAAAAATATGCCCAGGCCTATGCCGCGCAACAGGCCGAATTGGCCGATGCGGATAACGAAACGCTGCTGAACACCCGTTTGCTGCCACCGCCCGATGCGCGGGTGCGGGTTTATACCACGCAGTCGACGCACAAGACGCTGACTTCGCTGCGGCAGGGATCGATGATCCACGTCAACGATCAGGAATTCAAAGGCGAGGTGGAACAGGCCTTCCACGAAGCCTACATGACCCACACCTCGACTTCACCCAACTATCAGATCATCGCTTCGCTTGATGTCGGGCGTCGTCAGGTTGAGCTGGAGGGATATGAGTTCGTGCAGCGCCAACAAGAGGCGGCGATGTCGCTGCGCAAGGCGATCATGACCCATCCGCTGCTGCAGAAATATTTCAAGGTCCTCACTGCCGCCGACATGATCCCCGAGGCGCATCGTGAAAGCGGTTTCTCAAGCTACTATGACGCCGATACCGGCTGGTCCGGCGATCAGCACGATTCATGGGTGCAGGATGAATTCGCCTTGGATGCCACGCGTGTGACACTGGCGGTGGGCCATACCGGCTGGGAAGGGGACACGTTCAAGACCAAGATCCTGATGGATAAATACGGGATCCAGATCAACAAAACCTCACGCAATACCGTGCTGTTCATGACCAATATCGGCACAACGCGATCCTCGATCGCCTATCTGATCGAGGTGCTGGTCGAGATTGCAAAGGATCTGGACGACCTCTTGGACGACGCGTCGCGCATGGAACGGCTGGGTTTTGAGCGCCGGGTTGCCAACCTGATGGAAGATCTGCCGCCCTTGCCCGATTTCAGCCGGTTCCACGATGCGTTCCGCGCCGGTGCGGAAACCCCTGAAGGCGATATTCGCAGTGCTTTCTTTCTCGCCTATGACGACAACAATTGTGACTATCTGGAACTCGATGGCTCGATCAAGGCCGCGATGGAAAGCGGTCAGGACGTAGTCTCAGCCAGCTTCATCATTCCCTATCCGCCCGGGTTTCCGATCCTGGTTCCCGGGCAGGTGATCAGCGAGGAAATTCTCGCATTCATGCGCGCGCTCGACGTCAGCGAAATTCACGGCTATCGGCCGGAGCTGGGTCTGCGCGTTTTCACTCAAGAGGCCTTGGAGGCACAAACAAAAACAAACAGAAAATCGAACTGAGGGAGATATCTGATGCCCACGACTGTACTAAACAACATTTCGGAAATCCGGCGGCATTTTCATCGCAACGAAGAGCCGATATATTTTGTGTCCGCGACCAACTTCAATCTGTTGGGGCTGGATGAATGGAGCAAGAACTTCAAATACATCTGCTATATCGATTGCTATGATGGCCGGCACCCAAATACATTTATCCCCTCTGAAGCACCGCATGCCGAATTCCAGTCGATCGAAGAGATCAACAACTACCTCTTGCAGCATAAAGAGGTGATCGACCTGGTGAAGCGGCGTGGCGGCAAGCCGAAGTTCGTCTTCCTGATGTTCGACGAGGAAACCGAGCGCCTGGTGAAGGAGCTGGGCGGCGAGATCTGGTTCCCCAAGGCCAAGCTGCGGACCAAGATGGACGACAAGATCGAAACCGTCCGCATTGGCAACAAGGCCGGTGTACCTTCGGTGCCCAACACGCTGAGCAAGGTGGAAAGCTACGCGCATCTGGAAGAGATCTCGCAAGAGGCGGGGCTTGGAAATGACCTGGTGCTGCAGTCGGCCTTCGGCGACAGTGGCCACACAACCTTCTTCATCAAGTCCGAGGCCGACTTCCGCAAGCACGAGCACGAGATCGTCGATCAGGGCGAAATCAAGATCATGAAGCGGATCGACTGCCGTGGATCGGCAATCGAAGGCTGTGCGACCAAGGAAGGCACCATCGTCGGCCCGCTGATGACCGAATTGGTTGGTTTTAAAGAACTGACCCCCTATCGCGGTGGCTGGTGTGGTAACGAAATCTTCTCGACGGCCTTCCCGCCGAAGATCCGCCAGAAGGCCCGCGAGCTGACCTTCAAATTCGGCGAACAGCTGCGCAAGGAAGGCTATCGCGGTTATTTCGAACTGGATTTCCTGATCGACAAGAAAACCAACGACATCTGGCTAGGCGAGCTGAATCCGCGTATCACCGGCGCGTCGTCGATGACCAACCACGCGGCTTTCGCGCATGCGGATGCGCCGCTGTTCCTGTTCCACCTGCTTGAGTTCTCCAAGCGCAAGTTCAAGTTGGACGTGGACGAGCTGAACGGACGCTGGGCCGATCCCAAGATGATCGACAGCTGGTCACAGATGGTGATCAAGCATACCGAAGACAGCGTCGACATCGTGACCGAGATGCCCGAAACCGGGATCTACCACATGCTGGAAGACGGTCGCGTGGTTTATGACCGGTTCGACTATCACAGACGTGCGGTTGAAAGCGAAAACGAAGCGTTCTTCCTGCGCATCCTCAAGCCTGGCGATTACCGCTATGAAGGGGCCGATATCGGTATCCTGGTGACCCGCGGCCGTTCAATGACGCCGAATTTCCAGCTGAACGAACGCGGCAAGCGCTGGATTCACGGCATCAAGAACGCGGTCAGCGCCAAGCCGATCAGTTCGGCGGCCGCCGGTCCTGAATTCGCCGATCCTGCCTTCAAGATGCTGTGACGCTGGCGGAGGATGAGATCAGCATATCCACGCATATGACCTGGCGTTCCGTCGGGGAAGACGCGCCCGGCCCGAAATGGGCCGGGCTGTTTCAGGAATATTGGCCGGCCTATCATCAATGGTGGGTTCGTGACGGTATCGAGGCCCGGCCATCCTATCTGGAAGGGGTACGCGCGCTTGAAAAATACATGCCCGAGATCGTGCCGCTTTACGAAGAGCTGTGCGAATGGGCAGGCGGTTCGGATTCAGCGGCGCGGTTTCTGAGTTTCTATTGTCCGCCGCCCTATCTGACAGGCTGCTCACAAGCGATCTGGCCGGGCAAGGAACCGGTGTTGGTGCGCAACTACGACTACAGCCCGCAAGCCTTCGACAAGCTGATCCTCAAAACCAATTGGCAAGGGCGCGGTGTCATTGGCACCAGTGATGGCATGTTTGGACTGGTCGACGGTGTGAACGATGCCGGTTTGGCGGTGTCGTTGACCTTTGGTGGTCGTCGGGTGGTGGGCGATGGGTTCGGGGTACCGCTGATTATCCGCTATATCTTGCAGACTTGCGAAACTGCGAAGGAAGCGGGTGAAGCGCTCAAACGCGTTCCGTCGCATATGAGCTATAATGTCACCGTGCTGGATGCCAAACGCAATTACCTGACCGCGTTGATGGCTCCGGACCGTCCCACCGCGCTGACGCATTCGCCGGTCGCCACCAACCACCAGGAACGGGTCGAGTGGGAATCCCACGCCCGGTTCACGGCGACGGTTGAGCGCGAAAGATACCTGCTGCAGCGTCTGACACTGCATGTCGAACCAATCGAGAAATTCGTCCGCGCTTTCCTGCGGCCACCGCTTTATTCGACCGCGTTCAGTCGTGGCTTCGGCACGCTTTACACCGCTGTCTATCGTCCTAAGCGCCGGTCGATAAGCCTGTGCTGGCCGAATGTTCGTTGGGAACTGTCCCTGACCTCTTTCAAAGAAACGAGTTGTCGGATCGATCTTCCGCCATGAAGCGCCGAATATTGGGCCTTCGATGGCCGTCAGAGCCTGACGCGCGGCAACTGAATGCAAGCTGATCTGCAGCCCAAGAAAGCCGCAAAAAACCAACCGAAAATTCTGAAAAAAGCAGCTGGTGTTGCCATCCGGGGCGATCACCCAACGGAGACGTCATATTTGGGTAAATCACCCAGCCAATACCGGTATTTGGTCGTTCCGGCTATTGTTTGCGAAATCACCGAAATGGTATTCCTGTTTAACGAACTGCCAACACCGTCAGAACTGAAGGATCACCTGCTCGAACTCCAGCATGCGTTGGGGTCCGACCCATTTTTTGTACCTGCGTGATGTAGCGTTCATCGGAAACCACCAACCTCAAGGGAGAGTACCAAATGAAGTTTTCTTCGATCATCAAAGGCCTGCAGATCGGCGCCGTTGCATCGCTGCTGGCACTGCCGGCAAGCGCCGGCGACATGCGCCTGAAATTTGCCGGCGTGTTCCCGGTCGACCATCAGGGTTCCAAGATGATGGAACAGATCAAGACCGATATCGAGGCCGCTGATGTTGGCTTGCGGGTCTCGGTTTTCCCGGCCAACCAGCTGGGATCCGGCGAAGCGCTGCTGGAAGACGTCGCGCGTGGCAACATCGATTTCGCCGCTGCTTTCCTGTATGCAGATACCGACCAGCGGCTGGAATTCCTGTCGATGCCGTTCCTGGTCAACAACTGGGATGAAATGAACTCGGTCATCCGTGATCTGGATTCCGAATACAACGTCATCCTGAACGAAATCCTGGCCGATCACGGCGTTCGCGTGCTGGGCCAGAACCCCGAAGGCTTCGTGGGCATCGTTGCCACCGAAGAGCCCAAGAACTGGAACAACTTCGACGCCAAAGACATGAACATCCGTGTCTGGTCGTCGAATGTCGTGAAGTCGATGGTCGAAACCCTGGGCTTCCAGGCCACCACCATGTCCTGGGGTGACATCTTCCCGGCGATCCAGTCGGGCATCGTGGACGGCGCCATCTGCTGCACCAAGACCGCGACCTACTCGATCTTTGCGCAAAGCAACGTGGGGTCGCACTTCGTCCAGTACAACTCGATCCCGGAAAACACCACTTACTACGCATCGCAGAAAACCTGGGACGAGCTGAACGAAGAACAGCGCGCCGTGGTTCAGGCCGCGTTCACCAAAGCGTCGGACGATTTCTTTGCCTTTAACCGTGAAAGCGATGCGGCCTTCGAACAGAAGCTGGTCGAAAGCGGCTACACCATCCTGAAGCTGTCGCCGGAAGAGCAGCAGGCGATGGCCAACAAGGTGCGCACCGATATCTGGCCGCTACTGGAAGACAGCGTTGGCAAGGATCTGATCGATCGTCTGCTTGCCAGCTTGAACTAAGCATCACGTCGAAAATTTGAGAGGGGCCGCAACGGCGGCCCCTCAATAATAATAACCGTTTTGGAGAACAGGGACGAATGGCACACATTACCGATATTTTACCCAAAACCGTTGGAATTCCGCTTCGGGGATCCTTGCGACTGATGCGCTGGATCGTGATTTTCAGCGGCTTTCTGATGTCGGTCACCTTTTTTCTGGTGGTGATCATCCGTTATGGCTTCAACGGTGACCTGTTCGCCTATGAGGAATGGCTGCTGGCGGTCTGTTTCTGGGGCTTTTTTGCGGGGTCCGCCCTGGCCTCGGAACGTGGCCACCATATCAATGCCGATATTCTCGGCATTATCATCAAGGACCCAAGACTGCGCCGGTGGCGGCGCCTGATCGTGCTGACCATCGAGTTTCTGGTGACTGCGGCGATCCTTTACTGGGGCTACTTGATGCTGGCGGAAGAGGTGGCAAAATACCCGATCTGGAAGACCACACCGGCCCTGAAGATCCCGTATTTCGCCTGGCGGCTGTCCATCTTCCTGGGCTTCTTCTTCATGACGGTATTCGCGGCGGCCTACCTTTACGCTCATATCCGTGGCGTTGAAGTCGAATTCGGAGATGACATTGAAATCGAAAATAAAAACAACGAAGGGAAGGCAGGCCAATGATCATTGCAGGCAGTCTGATCATCATCTGCGGCATGTTGCTGCTGGGTGTGAGCGTATATGTCGCGTTCGGGGCGGTGCTTCTGTTCCTGGCGACCATGGGTGGGCATGATGTCACTGGCTATCTGCCGTCGGGATCAACGAAACTGCGTTCGCTCGTTCTTCTTGCCATTCCGCTGTTCATGATCGCCGGTACGGTGATGGAGCGCGGCAAAATCGCCGCTCCGCTGGTCGGTCTGGCCGAGCTGTTCATTGGCCACCTAAAAGGCGGTCTGAGTGCGGCGACGGTTCTGGCCTGTGGTGTTTTCGGATCGATCTCCGGCGCCGCCAACGCAACGCTGACCTGTATCGGCAGTATCATGATGCCGCATCTGAGAGCCGCGAATTACCCCGCAGGTCAATCGGCTGCGCTGATCGTCTGTGCCAGCCCATTGGGCCTGCTGATTCCGCCAAGCGCCAACCACATCCTTTATGGCTGGGTTGCGCAGCAATCGGTGCTGAAGTGTTTCCTGTCGACAGTCATTCCAGCCATCATTCTGATCACCCTGCTGATCGTGGTGAACCAGTTCATGCTGCGCAAGAATGACGACATCAAGCTGATGGACCGGCCGGAAAACTTCAAGCTGGCCTTTCGCCAGAAGACAACGCTGGCGTTTCCGGCGCTGCTGATGCCGCTGATTATCCTGGGCGGCATCTATGGGGGCATCATGACCCCGACCGAAGCGGCGGGTGTTGCGGTTGTCTACGCCATTCCGGTTGCAATCTATGTCTATCGCGGTCTGACCTGGCGCACGCTGCTTGATGCACTGACCGATGCAGGTGTGATCATCGGTGTGGTCATGGTGATGATCTTCATGGTGCTGATCGTCAGCAAGTTCCTGATTTTCGAAGACATCCCCTATATTGCCAAGGATCTGGTCTACTCGGTGTCGGAAAACCCGATCGTCATCCTGCTGATGGTCAACCTGGTGATGATCCTGATCGGCATGTTGATGGACGATATCAGCGGGTTGCTGCTGTCGACACCGATCCTGCTGCCGATTGTGACCGGTGTCGGCATGGACCCGATCCATTTCGCTGCTGTTCTGGGGGTCAATCTGGGCATGGCAAACATCACTCCGCCGACAGCACCGCTGCTGTATCTGGGTGCGAAGATCACCAAGACGCCGGTTTCCAGCATGTTGCTGCCGACGCTGACTTTCATCATCTTCGCATGGTTGCCGACCCTGGCGCTGACAACCTTTGTTCCCCAGATCTCGCTGTGGCTGCCGGAGCTGCTGCTGGGCAACTGATCCGGAAGAGCTTGCGCCGGGTCATCTATTCCAGCGGCTCAAAAACAAGAAAGGCCGGACCCTTGCAGGTCCGGCCTTTTTTCTAACCATTCAAATCAGCACTTGTTAGGTACCCTGGGAAATCCTCAGAGAACGTGCGCAACTGCCAACGTGAAGATCAAAGCGGCTCCGGTCACCACCGACAAGGTGAGTTCGACAGATTTTTTGATGTCGTTGCTCATTTCTTTGCTCCTAGTCGCAAGGTCTGTTCCATAGACTCTGCACTGTTCAGTTCGATGCTGTGGCTGACGCTCTGGGGTCTAACATCCCTACGGCAATCGGCTCATTTGCAGTCGAGCACATCCGTGTTCGATAAATCCGCAGATATGCCTGTAGAGCGCCTAAAAAAAGAGCTGTTTATGCATGACAGGCATGCGAAGTCCGCATGGGTCTGCTTCTTATTAACTTATTAATAATAATTGGGTTTTTCGGTCAGAATGTTGGCGGCGTACAAGCGCTGATGATCACACATTCTTCCGATCCGACCTGCCGGAACCGGTGCGGGGTGCGACTGTCGAAATAATAGGCATCGCCGGGGCCCAGGATCTTGCGTTGTTCACCCACGGTAACCTCGACGCGACCGGCGATTACGATACCGCCTTCTTCTGCGTCATGCCCGTACATCACCCGTCCGGTATCGGCGCCGGCCTGATAAGTCTCTTTCAGGATCATCATCGCGCGGCCAAACGGGTTGGTGCCCACCTGCTGCAATGAAACGCCACCCTTGCCGATCTCGGTCAATTCCTCGGCAGCATAGAACACGGTTTTTTCCGGCTCGGGTTCGTAAACAAAGAATTCCGACAGCTTGACCGGGATGCCCTTGAGGATTCTTTTGAGCGCCCCAACCGATGGATTCACCTGACCGGATTCGATCAGGGAAATCGTCGAATTGGTGACACCGGCACGCTTTGCCAGAGCCCGTTGCGACAGTCCCGCGCCGACACGAAAACTACGTAAACGCTGGCCGAGTTCCAGATCTTCGGGCGTCGTGTTTGTCATGTTCAATATACCGAAAACACTTCTCTTAAAGCATTATATTACAATTGCTTGCGGCCATCAAGAAACAGACTGTTTGGCGTTTTCAAAACAATCTAGGCTCCGCCAGAATCCATCCACCGGCCCATTGGGCCGCGCCATGAGAAAGGAAACACCATGTCGAATTCAGCGATTGCAGAGCGGCGTAACGAGGCCATTTCGCAAGGTGTGGGGATGCAGACCCAGATCTATGTGGAACGCGCCAAGAATGCCGAGGTCTGGGATGTCGAGGGCAAGCGCTATATCGACTTTGCCGCCGGTATCGCGGTGGTGAACACCGGCCATTGCCACCCGCGCGTGATGGAAGCGGTTCAGAAACAGGCCGCCCAGTTTACCCATACCTGTCACCAGGTGCTGCCATATGAAAACTATATCCATCTGGCCGAGCGGCTGAACGCCAAGCTGCCGGGTGATTTCGCCAAGAAAACCGTCTTTGTCACCACTGGCGCCGAAGCGGTTGAAAACGCGGTTAAAATTGCCCGTGCGGCGACCGGGCGCCCGGCGGTGATTGCCTTTGGTGGCGGTTTCCATGGCCGTACCTTCATGGGCATGTCGCTGACCGGCAAGGTCGCGCCCTACAAGCAAGGCTTCGGTGCGATGATGCCGGACACCTATCACGTGCCCTTCCCGGTAGAACTGCATGGCACCAGCGTGACAGACTCGCTTGCTGCGCTTGAAAAGCTGTTCAAGGCCGATCTCGACCCCGAGCGTGTCGCCGCCATCATCATCGAACCGGTCCAGGGCGAAGGCGGGTTCTATCAGGCCCCGGCCGAGCTGATGCATGCCCTGCGTGCGCTGTGCGACACGCATGGAATCGTCATGATCGCCGACGAGGTACAGACCGGTTTCGCACGGACCGGCAAGCTGTTCGCGATGGAACACTATGACGTGGCCGCCGATATCACCACCATGGCCAAGGGTCTGGCTGGTGGCCTGCCGCTGGCCGCTGTCACCGGCCGCGCCGAGCTGATGGATGCCGCCCTGCCGGGTGGTCTGGGGGGCACCTATGGAGGCAACCCGCTGGGCATTGCCGCGGCTCATGCGGTGCTCGATGCAATCGAGGAAGAAAAGCTTTGCGAGCGCGCCAATGAACTGGGCGAACGGTTGAAATCGCAACTGTCAGAGATCCGCAACCGCGTGCCCGAGATCGCGGATATCCGCGGCCCCGGTTTCATGATCGCTGCTGAGTTCAATACGACCGATGGTACCCCCAATCCCGAGCTTGCCAATGCGATCAGGGCCAAGGCGTTGAGCCGTGGTTTGGTGCTGCTGACCTGCGGTGTCTACGGCAATGTCATTCGCTTCCTCGCCCCGTTGACTGTCGAAGACGCGGTGTTCAATGAGGCGATGACCATCCTCGAAGCCTCGATCGACGCTGTGATCAGCTTGAAAGGAGCCGCCTGATGCAGGATGCGAATATCACCCCGTTGAAGCTGAATGATCCATCACTGCTTGAAACCCGCGCCTATGTGAGCGGTGCCTGGGTTGAACGTGAAAAGACCTTTCCGGTTTACAACCCGGCAACAGGCGATCTGATGGCCAAGGTGGCCGACATGGATGTGGACGACGCCGCCACAGCCATCGACGCCGCCCATGCAGCCAAGGCCGACTGGGCAACCTGGACCGGAAAGGAACGCGCCGCCGTTCTGCGCAAATGGTTCGATCTGATGGTGGAAAATACCGACGATCTGGCAACGATCCTGACCGCGGAGATGGGCAAGCCCTGGCCCGAGGCACGCGGCGAAATCCTTTACGGCGCCTCGTTCATCGAATGGTTCGCCGAAGAGGCAAAGCGCGTCTATGGCGACGTGATCCCCGGCCATCAGCGCGACAAGCGTATCGTGGTGCTGAAACAGCCCGTTGGCGTGGTCGGCTCGATCACGCCGTGGAACTTTCCCAACGCGATGATCGCTCGCAAGGTCGGCCCGGCTCTGGCGGTGGGTTGCACGTTCGTGGCCCGTCCCGCGACGCTGACCCCGCTGTCGGCGCTGGCCATGGCGGTTCTTGGTGAACGCGCCGGTATTCCGGCAGGCGTTTTCAACGTGATCCCCGGCACCGACAGTTCCGGTGTGGGTAACGAGCTTTGCACCAATGACAAGGTGGCGAAGATCACCTTCACCGGGTCGACCCGGGTTGGCCAGATCCTGATGGGGCAGGCTGCGAGCACCATCAAGAAGATGTCGCTGGAGCTGGGCGGCAACGCACCCTTCATCGTGTTCGACGATGCCGATGTCGATGCAGCGGTCGAAGGGGCGATGATCGCCAAGTACCGCAACAACGGCCAGACTTGCGTTTGCGCAAACCGGATCTATGTGCAGGCGGGTGTTTACGATGAGTTTGCCGCCAAGCTGAAGGAAAAGACCCGGGCGCTGAAGATCGGCAACGGCTTTGAGGACGGTGTCACCACCGGCCCGCTGATCGACGAGGGTGCGGTGGCCAAGGTCGAATCCCATATCTCGGACGCGGTGGCCAAGGGCGCCGAGGTGATCGAGGGCGGCAACCGTTCGAACTTGGGCGGTACCTTTTTCCAGCCGACGGTTCTGACCGGCGTCACCCGTGACATGCAGGTGGCCCGCGAAGAAACCTTTGGACCGGTGGCCCCCCTGTTCAAGTTCGAGGACGAGGCGGATGTGGTGGCGATGGCCAATGACAGCGAGTTTGGTCTTGCCGCCTATTTCTACAGCCGCGATCTGTCCCGGGTCTGGCGCGTGGCCGAGGCACTGGAAAGCGGCATGGTCGGTATCAACACCGGACTGATCTCGACCGAGGTGGCGCCGTTCGGCGGCATCAAGCAATCGGGCCTGGGCCGAGAAGGTTCGAAATACGGCACCGAGGACTTCCTGGAAGTCAAATATCTTTGCATGGGCGAAATCAACTGAGCCACATGCATCAGGGCCGCCCGACCTCTCCCGTCAGTCGGGCGGCCCACCTTTTCCTTTCAAAACCCGATCAAGGAGTACGGCAATGCCGACCGGTCAAACCTTTCTGGAGGACGTCAACCAGATGTTCCACCAGGCCGCCAACCTCATTTCCATGGAAGAAGGGCTGGCGAACAAGATCTGCGTCTGCAATGCTAGCTATGTCACCCGTTTCGGGGTTCGTCTGCGTGGCAAGATGCACACGTTCGAAGGTTGGCGTTCGGTGCATTCGAACCATCCCAGCCCCGCAAAAGGCGGCATCCGCTATGCGCCTTACGCCAATCTAGACGAGGTCGAGGCGCTGGCCGCCCTGATGACCTACAAATGCGCGCTGATGGACATTCCGTTCGGAGGTTMCAAGGGCGCATTGAAGGTCAACCCGGCAGAATGGGAGCAACACGAACTGGAACGGATCACCCGCCGATTCGCGCAGGAACTGGCCCGGCACGATTTCCTCAGCCCCAGCCAGAACGTGCCGGCCCCTGATGTCGGCACCAATGAGACCACAATGATCTGGATGGCGGATGAATATCGCCGGATAAAACCGAACGAGATCAACGCCACCGCCTGCGTAACCGGCAAGCCGCTGGCGATGGGCGGAATTGAAGGCCGGGTCGAAGCGACCGGCCGGGGTGTTCAATACGCCATTCAGGAATTCTTTCGCAATCCGCAGGACCTAGCGCGCACAGGGCTGCCGGCCTCACTGGCCGGGCGCAGTGTGATCGTGCAGGGTCTGGGCAATGTGGGCTATCATGCCGCCAAGTTCCTCAGCCAGGAAGATGGCTGCCTGATCACCGCGGTGGCGGAACGCGACGGGGTGATCCGCAATGCCTACGGCTTGGATATCGAAACGCTGAAAGCCCACATCGTCGCGACCGGCGGCGTCGCGGGGTTTGCAGGCGGGGAATACGATCCCGACAGCTTAGGCGCACTGACCGACCCCTGCGACATCCTGATCCCGGCTGCGCTGGAAGGTGTGATCAACCGCGACAACGTGGCCGCCGTGAAGACGCCACTGATCGTCGAGGCTGCAAATGGACCGGTCACTTATGAGGCCAATCAGGTTCTGCTGGACCGCGGCACCGTCATCATCCCGGATCTCTTTGCCAATGCCGGCGGGGTGACGGTCAGCTATTTCGAATGGGTCAAGAACCTGACGCACATTCCCTTTGGCTTGATGGAGCGCCGTCGCAACGAGCGCGGTCACCGGGTGCTGGCGCAGTCCATCGAATACATGACCGGCACCCGGTTCCCTGAAGAAAGCGCGCAGGAATTCATGGGTGGCGCGCGGGAAATCGATCTGGTGCGTTCGGGGCTCGACGACAAGATGCGCTCGGCCTATGCTGAGATGTCGTATATCTGGAACAACGATCCGAACGTGCGCGACCTGCGCACGGCCGGATACTTGATCGCCGTCCGCCGCCTAGCCGATATCTACAAGGCTTTAGGGATTTGAGACTGGCGGCCTGGGAGTGAGGTCGTGATGTCATCCCCAAAACGCCCTCAAGTTTGGCTAGAGTTTTCCGCGACGAAACCTTGGCGCTGACGTCAGACACCCGGTGGAACAGTGTCCCAACGGTTGGTGTAATTTCCGCCGGTAGCACGGGCCGCTTGGCGGCCACGGTTGTTCTTCGGATAAGGTTTGGTTTGCTTACTGACCTATGACCGAGGAGAACAATCGTGGCCAATGGCAGCCTGCCAGACACCGCTGTAATGGTTGCCGGGCCAGAACCTGGGAGACGCGTGCCGGGAGGGTCGGCACGAAGATCCTCAAACTGCGCAAGGGCACCTACTTCCCTAAGTACCTTGAGCCCCGCAGGGCAGCGGAGAAAGCGATGACGGCCGTCATTCAGGAGGCCTGTGTCCAAGGTCTCTCGACACGTTCTGTGGACGATCTGGTCAAGGCGATGGGTATGACCGGCGTGTCGAAGAGCTAGGTCAGCCGTCTGTGCGGCGAGATCTACGAAAGGGTCGACGCGTTCGAACCGCGCCATTTCCCCCAACCAAAATGATGCAAATCGTGTGTGATTAAAGTGTCTAGACCTCATGAAGGGTTAAAGAGAGGTATCTCCCGGTCGAGGGATGCGTGGAAACCCATCACAGAAACAGCATTGCGCCCATTTCCAATGACGCCTTTTCTTGCAATACTACATCATAGGAAACTGGATACGGATGACCTTCCTGATGAAACGCCCTACGATTTCAGACATTGCCAAGGCGGCAGGCGTTAGCACGGCTACGGTAGATCGCGTCCTTAGCGGGCGCGTGAGAGTGCGCGAAGAGACCGCGCGTCGCGTGCAAACCGCTGCAGAGACCATCGGTTACCATGGCGCCAACGCGATCCGGCAGCGAGTCATGCGCGATCTTCCAGAATTGCGCCTTGGAATCATCCTTCAGAAAGAGCGGCACATTTTCTATCAAGAGGTCCGGCGCGAGTTCGAAGCCCAAGCCAGGGCAGTCATATCGCGAAACATAAAGCTAGACATTCAGTTCGCGACATCGACAAGTCCCGAAGAAGTGTCCGCGCTGGTATTGAGTATGAAGGGAAGGGTCGATGCTGTCGCGGCGACGGGGATCGACCATCACGAGGTGACCGCTGCCGTAACGGAGTTGCGCAAGGCAGGAATCCCCACGTTTTCGCTTCTGTCGGATTTCGCACAAGGTGTTCGGGAAAGCTATTTCGGCCTGAATAATCTGCGCGTGGGACGCACTGCCGGGTGGTTCATCTCAAAGGTCGCACCACGTCCCGGCAAGGTCGGAATCTTCGTCGGCGCCCACCGATACCACGGTCACGAACTGCGAGAAACGGGCCTACGCAGCTATTTTCGGGAATATGCTCCGGAATTTCAGCTGCTCGATGCGCAAGTTAACCTCGAGACCCGGGCATTGACATATGAGGCTACGAGCGAACTGTTGCACAGGTTTCCCGACCTGGTTGGTCTATACGTCGCGGGAGGTGGGATGGAGGGGGCCATCAAGGCCTTCGAGGAGATGCGAGAGCCCGAAAGCTGCGCCTTGTTGGTAAACGAGTTGACACCCGAATCGGAAACGGCGCTCCAGAAACGGATGGTTTCCATCGTCTTCGGCACCCCGCTCAGGCAACTCGTGAGCGAGTTGCTGGCTCTGGCTGCAAGTACGTTCGACAATGGATTCGCCGAAACCCCGGGCCAGCGCTTTTTCCAACCACTGATCTACACACCCGAATCCCTCTCCTGATGCAATCACATCATTTACATCACGAATCCATCACAGATGATGTAAGCAGGCGCTCTTTCTAATTGACCTAAGGGCGGCGTGGGGATGTAAACTTCAGCAGGCACGAGAAAAGCCTGCTGCGTCTGAGCCAAAGCTCACATTTTTTGCGACCGCCCCCCAAAAGGCAGCGGTCGCGGCCGAGTGATCGGTCAGGCGCGATTCTAGCCGCACCAATCGGTCAAAAAAGTGGAGGAGAAACTCATGAAGAAATTCCTGATCACGACGGCCATTGCCGCATCCATGGCGGGTTCGGTTTCAGCCGAAACCATTGGCGTGTCGATGGCGCTGTTTGACGACAACTTCCTGACCGTTCTGCGCAACGGCATGATCGAACAGGCCGAAGCGATGGATGGCGTGGACATCCAGGTTGAGGATGCGCTGAACGATGTTGGCAAGCAGCTTGACCAGATCAACAACTTCATCGCCTCGGGTGTCGATGCGATCATCGTCAACCCGGTCGACACTTCGGCCACTCAAGCGATGTCCGATGCCGCCGCCGCCGCGGGCGTGCCGTTGGTCTATGTCAACCGTCAGCCGGTCAACGTCGACACCCTGCCGGACAACCAGGCGTTCGTCGCCTCGGATGAGCGCGAATCCGGCACGCTCGAGACAATCGAGATCTGCGACATCCTGGCTGAACAAGGCACTAACCCTGCGCGCGTCTACGTGATGATGGGCGAGCTGTCGAACCAGGCCGCCGTGCAACGGACTCAGGACATCGACGATGTCATCGCCAATGGTCAATGCGCCGTGGAGATCGAGGAAATCGACCGCCAGACTGCCAACTGGTCGCGCGATGAGGCCCAGGACCTAATGACCAACTGGCTGTCGACGGGTGAGCCCTTTAACGCCCTGATCGCCAACAATGACGAAATGGCCATCGGCGCGATCCAGGCGATGAAAGCAGCGGGCGTCAGCATGGACGATGTGGTTGTGGGCGGCATCGACGCCACCCAGGATGCTCTGTTGGCCATGGCGGCAGGCGACCTGGATGTGACCGTGTTCCAGGATGCCGCCGGTCAGGGTGCAGGAGCGCTTGACGCGGCGCTCAAGCTGGCTGSGGGCGAGGACGTGGATCAGAAGGTCTATGTGCCCTTTCAACTCGTCACACCCGAGAACATGGCTGACTATACGACCAAAAACTGATCGAAAGATCACCATGAAAACGAGCGATGGCGCAGGCGAGCGCCATCGCAATCCAAGGTTCCCCCGCGACTGGGGTTGAGCCACGTCGTGGAGGAGGACACCCAAGAATGGCTGACCAATCACATGGAATTGGCGGACTGACGTTCGATACGTCCAAGCGCAGCCTGCCACCCGAAGCCGGGGTCGCAATTGCCCTTGTGCTGATCGTCGTCGTCTTTGAACTGCTTGGCAGGTTCCTGATGAACGACAGTTTCCTGTTCAATACCCGCGAAAACGTTGACGGGTTGTTCAACGTCGCGCGGCTCAAGATCATCATCCTTCAGGTGTCCATCATCGGGATCATTGCGCTGGGGGTGACCCAAGTGATCATCACCGGCGGGATCGACCTGTCCTCGGGTTCGGTCGTAGGTGGCACCGCGATGATCGCCATGAGTTTCGCCCAGGTGGGCGAGATCAACGGCCTCGAGAACACCCGTGCAGTATTCATTGAACAAGGCCTGGTGGACATGCCCGTGCTGTTGCCTATCCTTGTTGGTCTGGCCTGYGGCTTGATTGCCGGGACGATCAACGGCCTTCTGATCGCCTATACCGGCATCCCGCCCTTCATCGCCACCCTTGGCATGATGGTCTCGGCGCGCGGTGTGGCCAAATGGTGGACCGCTGGTCAGCCGGTGTCTTTCCCGACGGAAAGCTATGCCGCGATCGGCGGCGGCATGATGCCGGTCTTCATTTTCATCTTCCTCGCAATCCTTTTCCACCTGATCCTGCGGCACACAGTCTACGGTAAGCACACCTATGCCATTGGCTCGAGCGAGGCTGCCGCGCGGATGTCGGGGATCAAGGTCGCCCGCCACAAGGTCATGGTCTACGCGATCGCTGGCCTCTTGGCCGGGGTTGCGGCGCTGGTGCTCAGCTCCAAGAACCTGACGGCGCAGGCCGGCATGGGCCTAATGTATGAACTCGACGCTATTGCCATGGCCGTAATCGGGGGCATCTCGCTCCAGGGGGGACGTGGGTCGATCCTAGGCACGGTGCTCGGCGCGCTGATCTTCGGCGTGATTATCTCCGGGTTCACGTTCCTGCGGCTCGACGCCTACTACCAAGAGATGGTCAAGGGCGCGATCATCGTCGGAGCCGTGGTGCTCGACCAGTGGCGGCAGCGTCGTGCCGCAGCCAGTACGTGAGGGAGGACATCATGGCAAGCGATATCCAGACAAACATCTCGGGGGCAGACGCGCCGCATTCGGACACTCCCGCAGGCGACGTGATCTTGCGGACAGAGGGGCTGACTAAACACTACGGTGGCGTCCACGCCCTCGTCGATTGCAACTTCGAGATCCGTAAGGGCGAGCACGTTGCCATCATGGGCGACAACGGCGCTGGAAAATCGACATTCGTCCGCCAGATCACCGCGGTCGAGCAGCGCACTGCTGGCAAAATCTGGTTCGACGGCAAATATGTCGATTTCGAGGGCCCGCTTGAGGCGCGTGAAGCCGGGATCGAGACCGTCTTCCAGACTCTCGCCCTGGCAGACCACCTGGACGTGCCAGACAACCTGTTCCTCGGGCGCGAAAAGACACGCTGGGATTGGCTCGGCCCGTTCCGGGTGCTCGACTACAAGGCCATGCGCGAAGCGACATTGGCCGGACTGGAAAAGACGGGCGTGAAGATCCCCAACATTGGCAACACCATCCAGAACATGTCAGGTGGCCAGCGCCAGTGTGTCGCCATCGCACGAACCGCCACTTTCCACTCCAAGCTGACCATCATGGACGAACCCACGGCGGCGCTTGGCGTGCAGGAAACCGCGCAAGTGGAGAACATCATCCGCACGCTGAAAGAGCAGGGCGAGCCGCTGATCCTGATCAGCCACAACATGCGTCAGGTGATGGATCTCTGTGACCGTATCGTGGTGTGGCGCCGGGGCAGAGTGGTCGCCAACCTGCGCAAGGAGGAGACCGACGGTCAGGACGTTGTCGCCTACATCACCGGCGCCAAGACACAGCCAGAGTTTGAAACAGTAGCCTAGGAGGACAAGATGAGGAAATCTCTACCGATGACGGCCCTTCTGGCCTTGGCAATGCTGGCGGGTGAAGCCCTTGCAGAGACCCGGGTGGCGGTGTCCATGACAGCCTTTGACAACCCTTTCCTGACTATCATTCGCGACGCGATCGGCGCCGAAGCCGATCGAGCCGGTGATATCGAGGTTGTATTCGAAGACGCGCAACTCGACGTCGCGCGGCAATTGGATCAGGTAAACAACTTCATCGCCGACGGATATGATGCAATGGTCGTGAATCCTGTCGACGGGAATGCCACAACTGCCATCACCCAGGCAGCCACCGCAGCAGGCATTCCGCTGGTTTACGTCAATCACCCGCCAGGCGATGTGGATCGTCTGCCCGAAGGTGTCAGTTTCGTCGGCTCGAACGAGGTGGATAGTGGCACCATGCAAACCCAGCAGGTTTGCGAACTGCTTGGCGGCAAAGGCAATGTCCTAGTGATGATGGGGCCGTTGGAAAACCACGCCGCGATCATTCGAACCAAGGACATTCACGATGTCATCGCCACGTCAGGCTGCTCGGGCATGACCGTTGTCGAGGAACAGACTGCCAACTGGAGTCGCGCCGAAGCGCAGGATCTGATGACCAACTGGCTGACTGCGGGTGTGCAATTCGATGCAGTTATCGCCAACAATGACGAGATGGCCATTGGTGCGATCCTGGCGATGAAGGCTGCGGGGACGAGTATGGAGGATGTTGTCGTAGCGGGCATCGACGCGACGCCCGACGGGTTGGCGGCGCTGGCTTCCGGGGATCTCGATGTCACAGTCTACCAGAACGCGGCGAAACAGGGCCAAGTGGCATTGCAAACGGCGGTTTCGATGGCGGGCGGAACCCCAGCGGAGCGCAACATCTGGATCCCGTTCGAGCCGGTAACCCGGGAAAACATGGCTGAATATCGATAACCTGACCGCGCGGGCATAGGCGCCAGCACCGACCTATCCCAGAGGCCCAATACGAACAGAAAGAATCCGCGGTAGCGGCACGGTTTCGCTGTGCCTGTCGCCAGGGAAATCCGAATCCATCCGAAGGAGCATATCATGAAAATCACCCTCGACCCGTTTATGCATCGCCACCTCTCGCTCGAAGAGCTGCCGTCGAAAGTCAAAGAGCTTGGCTATGATTGGATCGAACTTTCTCCTCGCGGGGATTTCCTTGAATGGTTCAAAGCACCGCGCGTCTTTCCGGATCGTATCAAGAGCTTCAAGAAGGCGCTCAAGGATGCCGATGTTGGCGTTGCCACTCTCTTGCCGATGTATCGCTGGGCCAGCAATGACGAGGAAGAACGCAAGGCGGCCGTCAAACACTGGAAGCGCGCCATCGAAATCGCGGTCGAGTTGGAAGTGGACACGATGAACTCTGAGTTCGGCCGTGGCCCGCATCCCGACAAGGGCACCTGCTATTGCTGCCATACCGGCTCGATGATCGAGGCCTGCGAGGACGCCTGGTGGCGGTCCATGGAGGAACTAGTTCCGGTCTTTGAGAAGGAGGGCATCCAGCTCAACATCGAGCCGCACCCCGAGGACTGGGTTGAGACGCTGCAGCCCTCGGTTGACCTGATCCGCACAGTGAACTCGAAGAACGTGCGCTTCCTATACTGCACGCCGCACACCTTCTATTTCGGTGACGACACCGTCGCGATGCTGCGCGAATGCGCCGATGTGCTGGCCCATGTCCATATCGCCGACACGTTCAMCCACAAAGCCAGTTCCGGCCTACGATACATCATCAATCCCCCGGGCTCGTCGGCGCGGGTGCACCAGCACCTGAATATCGGCCAGGGCGAAGTGCCTTGGGACGACTTCTACCGCACACTGGCCGAAATCGGTTTCGACGGCATCATGACCGCCTGCGTCTTTGCCTGGGAAGAAAAGGCTGACGAGAGCGGCAAGTTCATGCGCGCTGAAATGCAGCGCTATGTCGACAAATATTTCAAGTGAGGAACCTCAAATGACAGTCAAGATCGGTGTTATTGGCACCGGCATGATCGGCACCGATCATACCCGGCGCATTCAGGATGTGCTTACCGGTGCCGAGGTAGTCGCGCTGAGCGACTACCTGCCCGAGAACGCGGAGAAGCTGAGGGCCACGCACGCCCGGAGGGCCGAGGTCTTTGCCAAGGGTGAAGATCTTATAGCTTCGGACAACGTCGACGCGGTTCTGGTCTGCTCCACCGGGTCGACACACGAGGAATACGTGCTTGCCGCCATCGCCGCCGGAAAGCCGGTATTCTGCGAAAAACCGCTGGCGACCACCGCCGAAGGGGCAAAGCGCATCGTCGATGCCGAAGCGCTAGGCGGAAAGCGGCTGGTTCAGGTCGGCTTCATGCGGCGCTTCGATCAGGGCTACAACATGCTCAAGCGCACCATGGAGGAGGAACTGGGTACGCCGCTGATGATCCACTCGGCCCATCGCAACCCGGCGGTGCCGGAGCAGTACGTCACACCGATGGCGATTCACGACACCTTCATCCACGAGATCGACACCTTCCGCTGGCTGCTGGACGACGATTTCGTGTCCGCACAGGTCGTCTTCCCGCGCAAGACGAAACACGCCCATGAAAAGGTCGCGGATCCTCAGATCGTGCTGCTTGAAACGACCAAGGGGGTCCGCATCGACTGCGAAATTTTCGTCAATTGCCGCTACGGCTACGACATCCAGTGCCAGATCGTTGGCGAGGAGGGGGTTGCCAACCTGCCGGAGCCCATGGCGATTACGACCCGTAAGGAGGCCCGGCTGTCAAACGCGATCCTTACCGACTGGAAGGACCGGTTCAAGACCGCCTTCGATGCCGAGTTGCAGGACTTCATCGACCGCGTGCCCAGTGGCAGCACCGGCGGCCCGTCTGCCTGGGATGGGTATGTCGCCGCGATTTCCTCGGATGCCTGCGTCGAGGCACAGGAAACCGGAAAGATCATCGAGATTTCCCTGCCGGTTCGCCCGGCGCTTTATGACTGAAGGGACAGAAAGATGGATTTTGCTATCAACCACATCTCCGCACCGAAGCTGTCGGTTCAGGACTTTTTCGCGATGGTGCGCCGTATCGGTGCCGACAAAGTCGAAATCCGCAACGACATTCCAGATGTCATGAACACGGTTCCCGCGGCAGACGTAAAGGCGGCTGCTGCGGCAGCAGGTGTGACGATCCTCTCGATCAACGCGCTATATCCCTTCAATGTCTGGTCCGGCGACCTTCCGGACCGGGCCGTGGCGATGGCCGATTATGCCCGCGACTGCGGCGCAACGGCGCTGGTGATGTGCCCTCTCAACGATGGCAATGCCGTAGCGCAGGAGGATCTGGTCGGAGCGCTCACGAACATGGCGCCGATCCTGCGCGAACGTGGGCTGATGGGACTTGTCGAACCGCTGGGCTTCCCGATTTCGTCCATGCGCACCAAGGCCGAAGCCATCTCTGCCATCAAGGCCGCTGGTGGCGAAGATGYCTACAAGCTCATGCATGACACCTTCCACCACCACCTTGCGGGCGAGGCCGAAATCTTCCCGGAATGGACCGGCCTTGTCCACATCTCGGGCGTGACCGATCCGGACGTGCCCGTGGACGGCATGCTGGATGCGCACAGGGTGCTGGTCGACGAACAGGACCGGCTGGGGAACCTCCCACAGATCCGCGCACTTCTCGACGCGGGGTACGATGGACCGTTTTCCTTCGAGCCCTTCGCGGAAGAAGTTCACGCCCTGGCCGACCCCGAGGCGGCCTTGCGCGAGAGCATGGCCTATCTCGCCGAACGCGCAAACCAGGAGATCCCGGCCTGACCGGGAAGGGGCCGGGCGCCGCACTCTCCTCCCCTTGCGATGCCCGGCCTGAAATCACTGCCGCCGAACAAAGGAAACAAGGAAATGAAAACCCTTGATGTAATCACAATGGGCCGCGCGGGCGTGGACTTTTACGGCACGCAGATCGGCGGGCGGCTCGAGGATATGGGATCCTTCGACAAGTATATCGGCGGTTCCCCCACCAATATGGCCTGTGGCACAGCTCGGCTGGGCCTGAAATCGGCGCTGTTGAGCCGCGTGGGCGACGAGCACATGGGCCGCTTCATCCGCGAAGAGCTCATCCGGCACGGCGTCAATGTAGACGGGGTCAGAACAGATCCCGACCGGCTGACCGCCCTGGTCATCCTCGGCATCCGCGACCAGGAACAGTTCCCGCTGATCTTCTACCGCGAGAACTGCGCCGACATGGCGCTGTGTGAGGACGATGTTGACGAGGGTTTCATCGCTTCCGCCCGCTCGGTCGTGGCCACCGGGACGCATCTGTCGCATGCCACGCCGCGTGCGGCGCTGCTCAAGGCGCTGAAACTGGCGAAAAAGCACGGTGCGAAGACTGCCCTCGACATCGACTACCGCCCGAATCTGTGGGGCGTTCTGGGCCATGGCGAGGGTGAAAGCCGTTTTGCCGAAAGTGCCGAGGTGACGGCAAGCCTGCAGGAAACGCTCGGCCAATTCGACCTGATCGTCGGCACGGAGGAAGAGTTTCACATCGCGGGAGGCAGCACCGACACTATCGAAGCGTTGCGTGCCGTGCGCGCCATCAGCGGTGCAACGCTGGTCTGCAAACGTGGGCCGATGGGGGCAACAGCCTTCGAAGGGCCGATCCCCGACAGCCTCGACGACGGGCAAACCGGCCAGGGCTTCCCGATCGAGGTTTTCAACGTGTTGGGAGCAGGTGATGGTTTCATGTCCGGCCTCCTGAAGGGCTGGCTGGATGGCGAAGATTGGCCGACCGCACTGAAATATGCCAACGCCTGCGGGGCTTTTGCCGTGTCGCGCCACGGCTGCACGCCAGCCTATCCGTCCTGGGAGGAGTTGCAGTTCTTCTTTGAAAGAGGGATCAAGCGGCCGGATTTGCGCAATGACGCGGAGTTGGAGCAGGTCCATTGGGCGACCAACCGCCACGGCGATTGGTCATCGGTAAGGACATTCGCCTTTGACCACCGGCTCCAACTGGAAGAGATGGACGGCTACTCGTTCGAAAAAGGAGGGGCCTTCAAAGATCTCTGTCTTGAGGCGGCGCTGAGGGTCCAGAACGGTCAGCCGGGCTATGGGATCCTATGTGACAATCGTATCGGGCGGAGCACGCTCTTTAAGACCGCTGGTACTGGCCTCTGGGTCGGGCGTCCTGTGGAGTGGCCAGGGTCACGCCCCCTGAAACTGGAACCCGAATTGGGAGCAGATATCGGTGGCCTTGCCCAGTGGCCGCGTGACCATGTGGTCAAATGCCTTTGCTTCCCTCATCCTGATGACGATGACGCGATGTGGGACGCTCAGATCCAGACAATTCGTCGGCTTTTTGCCGCATGCCGACGCCACCATCTGGAATTCTTGCTGGAGATCATTCCCTCAAAACTGGGTGTGGTCGATGATGAAACCAACGCCACCCTCATCCAGCGGGTCTATGATGCGGGCATCTTTCCCGATTGGTGGAAGCTGGAACCGTTCAAGACCGAGGCTGCATGGGCGAATGCAGTGCAGGCGATCGAGCTGAACGACCCGCGCACACGCGGAATCGTGGTGCTGGGCCTCGATGCGCCCGAAGATGAACTTGCCGCCAGCTTCGCACTGGCTGCCACACAACCGTTGGTGAAAGGCTTTGCTGTCGGCCGCACGATTTTCGGCGATGCTGCGCGGGCCTGGCTCAAGGGCGAGATGACCGACGCAGCGGCGGTGGACCAGATGGCCACCCGCTACACCCGGCTTTGCGAGATCTGGGACAAGGCCCGGATCGACGCCCGGCTCAATGCTTGAAGGATTGATAGGATGGAAAGAACGATCCGGCTGACCGCCGCACAGGCAATGGTGAAATGGCTCTCGGTTCAGAATACCGAGGATGGCGAACGCTTCATTGAAGGCATCTGGGCTATCTTCGGGCACGGCAACGTGGCCGGGGTGGGCGAGGCGCTGCACAAGTATCGCGAGGTCTTTCCCACCTGGCGCGGCCAAAACGAACAGACCATGGCCCATGCCGCCATAGCCTATGCCAAGACGAAGAAGCGTACGCGTGCCCATGCGGTAACGTCCTCCATCGGACCGGGATCGACGAACCTGGTGACCGCGGCGGCTTTGGCCCATGTGAACCGGCTGCCCTTGCTAATGATCTGCGGCGATGTCTTCGCCAACCGCCGCCCCGACCCGGTGCTGCAACAGATCGAGGATTTCGACGATGGCACGGTGTCGGCCAATGATTGCTTCAAGCCGGTCACCCGCTACTTCGATCGGATCACCCGGCCAGAGCATCTGCTGACCTGTCTGCCGCGCGCGCTGGCAGTGATGACGGATCCGGCCAATTGCGGTCCGGTCTGCCTCGCCTTCTGCCAGGATGTGCAGGCCGAGGCCTTTGAATACCCCGAAAGTTTCTTCGAGCCACGTGTCTGGCGCATCCGGAGACCCGAACCGGACCCGCGCGAGGTGGAGGACGTCATCGCCGCGATCAAGGCTTCGAAACGCCCGATGATCGTCTCGGGCGGCGGTGTGCTTTATTCCGGCGCTGAGGCCGCGCTGACGGATTTTGCCGCCAGGCACAATATTCCCTTCGTGGAAACCCAGGCGGGCAAGGGCGGTCTCAGCTACGAGGACGCGCTCAACTTCGGTTCGCCCGGCGTGACCGGCTCGGCTTGCGCCAATGCCCTGGCCGCCGAGGCGGACTTGGTTGTCGGTATCGGCACCCGGTTCCAGGATTTCACCACCGGATCATGGACCGTTTTCGGCGCATCGGACCGCAAACTGGTGTCGATCAACTTGCACCGCTATGACGCAACCAAGCATTTTGCAGCGCCTTGCGTCGGCGATGCAAAGGTGGTGCTTGAGAAAGTCTCGCAAGGTCTGGGCGATACGCGCTTTGGCTGGCACGACCCGGCCGCGCGCACCCACTGGATCGACACCGTCAAGACAGTCACCGCCGCGCCGAGCAGCGACGGTCTGCCATCGGATGCGCAAGTGATTGGGGCGGTTCAGCGAACCTCTACCAAGGACACCGTCGCAATGTGCGCAGCAGGGACGATGCCTGGCGCCCTCCAGGTCCTGTGGCTTGCCGCGCAGGGCGGGTACCACATGGAATACGGTTATTCCTGCATGGGCTACGAGGTGGCGGGCGCGATGGGTATTGCCCTTGCGGATCCGTCCAAAGAGGTGATCTGCTTTGTCGGCGATGGCTCTTACATGATGGCGAACTCCGAACTGGCCACGGCCGTCATGCGCAAGGTGCCCTTCACCATCGTGTTGACCGATAATCGCGGCTACGGCTGCATCAATCGCCTGCAGATCGAATGCGGCGGCGCCGAGTTCAACAACATGTATGTTGACAGCAATGTCGAAACCCAGCCCGAGATCGACTTTGTGGCCCATGCGGCTTCGATGGGCGCGCATGCGGTCAAGGCCTGCGACATCGCCGACCTGGAGGCAAAGATCGCAGAGGCCCGAGGCCGGGACATTCCGTCGGTCATCGTGATCGACACCGAGGCTGTATCCGGCACCGGCGCCGGCGGTCACTGGTGGGACGTCGCCGTGCCTCAAGTCGGCGGTCCCGAACGGCTGGAGAAGGCCCGGGAACGCTACCAGCACAACTATTCCAAACAACGCATCTTTGACTGAGGCAAATCCATGATTCTGTTCGGCACAAACCCTATCGCATGGTCCAACGATGACGATTGGTCCATCGGCGATCACATCAGCCTTGAGCAATGCCTCGACGATTGCCGCAAGATCGGCTTTGACGGCATCGAAAAGGGGCACAAGATGCCCGATGACGGCGCCGCGCTGAAGGCCAAGCTGAGCGAATACGATCTGCGCTTCGCCGCCGGCTGGTTCTCGACCAACCTCCTGGCGCGCGACATCGCGGACGAGATCGCCGCCTTGCGCGACTGGATCGCCTTCACCAAGGCCGCCGGGGGCAGTCATATCAACGCCTGCGAGTGTTCCAATACCGTACATGGCAATGACAAGGTTGCGGTGAACGCCCGACCGATCATGACCGATGCGGATTGGGATCGCTTCTCCAAGGGCTACGAGGAGCTCAGCCGTGTCGCAGCGGAAGAGGGGGTCGCTATGGGCTATCATCACCACATGGGGACGATCATCGAGAGCGAGTCGGATATCCGCCGCTTCATGGAGATGGCGGGGCCGCATACGCGGCTTTTGCTGGACACGGGACATGCGTGGTTTGGCGGCGCCGACCCGGCGGCGATCGCACGAGATTTCATGGATCGCGTGACCCACATCCACTGCAAGAACGTCCGCCCACAATATGCGCAAGAGGTGCGGGAACAGAACCTGTCCTTCCTGGAAGGCGTGCGGCGCGGCGCCTTTACCGTGCCGGGCGACCCGGAAGGCGCGGTCGATTTCGCCCCCGTGCTGAAGGCGGCAGCCGAGGCTGGCTATGAGGGCTGGATCGTGATCGAGGCGGAACAGGACAGCGCTGTGCGCGACCCTTATCACTACCAGTCCATGGGGCTGACAGCGCTCAAGGACATGGCGGCCAAAGCTGGCCTGCCGGTGGGTGCCTGAGATGTTCGATACCGCCCACCCCTGGTTCCGACCGCTTTGGGTGCGCGTCCTTCTGCTTGCTGTCAGCGGCGGCTGGGGCGTGTTGGAACTGTTCTCCGGCAGTCCGGGCTGGGCGGTGCTGTTCCTCGGGGTCGCCGCATGGGTGATCTGGGCACTGTTTCTGACCTACGACCCACCGGAGAAAATGACCGATGACGAAGGAGACACCCCATGAGCAACCTGCTGAAAAGGCCATTCGGGAGCCACGGCAAAGTTCACCAGATCACACCCGAAAGCGCTGGTTGGCGCTATGTCGGCTTTGATCTCTGGCGGCTGCGCGCAGGCGAGACGGTCGGTGAAGCCACCGGCAACCGCGAGGTCATCCTCGTCATGGTCGAAGGCAAGGCCACCATGCAGGCCGCAGGCAAGGACTGGGGAGAGTTGGGCGACCGGATGAACGTCTTCGAGAAGAACCCGCCGCATTGCCTCTATGTCCCGAACGATCAGGACTGGTCGGCAACGGCGATTACCGATTGCGTGATCGCCGTCTGCTCGGCGCCCGGTCACGGCGGCCATGAGGCCCGGCGCATCGGCCCCGAGGGCATCACCCTGACCGAACGTGGCAAGGGGACAAATACGCGGCATATCAACAACATCGCGATGGAGAACGAGGATTACGCCGACAGTCTCCTCGTGACCGAAGTGTTCACCCCCGCCGGGCATTGGTCGTCCTATCCCAGCCACCGCCACGATGAAGATGATTTCCCCCGGATCACCTATCTTGAAGAGACCTATTATCATCGACTGAACCCGGCCGACGGCTTCGGCATCCAGCGGGTCTACACCGACGATCTTCAACTGAACGAGACCATGGCCGTGCACGATGGCGACATGGTCTGCGTGCCGCGCGGTCACCACCCCTGCGGCGCACCCTACGGTTTCGAGATGTACTATCTCAACGTTATGGCCGGCCCCCTGCGCAAGTGGCGCTTTGTCGCGGCCCCGGAAGTTGAACAGATTATTCGCCGTGATGCGGAGTAGCGCCCAGGAAGGAAATTTCCATGTCCCGCCTTGCCATTTTCGGAGCCGGTCGCATAGGCCAGATTCACGCCCGCAACGCTGTCAAGCTGGCAGGGGTGGATCTGGTTCATATTGTCGATCCCATCGCAGGACCGTCACGCGACACGCTTGCTGCCGAAACCGGGGCGACGGTGTCCGATGCCGAGTCTGTCTTTGCTGACACGAGCCTTGACGGCGTGATTGTCGCCAGCAGCACGGACACCCATGCCGACATCCTGATCCGTGCTGCCGATGCTGGATTTCCGGTATTCTGTGAAAAGCCCATCAGCCTCGATTTTGGACGGGTCGAGGCAGTGGCGCAAAAGGTTTCCGCGACCGGCGTGCCGGTGATGCTGGGCTTTCAGCGTCGCTATGATGCTTCTTTCCGCGCTGTCCGAGACCGTATTGCCAGCGGTGCTGCAGGCCGGTTGGAACATGTGATAATGCAGTCGCGCGATCCCTCACCGCCGCCCGCTTCTTATGTCAAGACATCCGGCGGAATGTTCCGTGATACCGCAATCCACGACATGGACATGGCACGATTCCTTTTGGAGGAAGATGTGGCCACCGTTTATGCGGTCGGCTCCTGCCTGATCTCGCCCGAGATCGGGAAGGCGGGTGATATCGACACACTGATGATCACCCTGACCACAGGTTCCGGTCGCATGGCACAGGTGACGAACTGCCGTCGCGGGCCAATGGGCTATGATCAACGGCTCGAAGCCCTGTGTTCGGACGAGGTGCTTTTTGTCGAAAACCAGCCCCAGAGTACGGTTCGCATTGTCCGCCCCGAAGGTGCGACGACTGCACCGCCCGAGAATTATTTCCTGGACCGGTTCGCGCAGGCCTACCGCGACGAGATGGCGGCATTTGTGGCCATGATCCGCACCGGAGCCGCGCCGCTCGCGACCCTGACCGATGGGGTCGAGGCGCAGCGGCTGGTCGAGGCGGCCATCATCTCGCATCAGACAGGCGCGCCTGTGCAGTTCTCGCCCGACTGGAGGCCCTGATGCCTGACTTCAACGACCTTCCTGACGGGGTGCGGCTGGGGGTGAACCCGCTCAGTTGGACAAACGATGTGCTGGAGGATCTCGGTTGCGACATCCCGCTGGAAACCTGCCTGACCGAAGCCGCCGAAGTCGGCTATCAGGGAGTTGAACTGGGCCGCAAGTTTCCGCGCGATGCAGCGACGCTGGGACCGTTTTTGCAGGATCGCGGGCTGGCGCTGATTTCGGGATGGCATTCGGGGCGGCTGGCGGAAGGGTCGGTCGCAGAGGAGTGGCAGGCAGCGTCCGATCATGCGGCGCTCCTCTCGACACTTGGGGCCGAGGTCATGGTCTATGGCGAGACCGCGATGATGGCGTCACTCGATGCGCCGATGACAGCGCGACGGATCATGCCCGCAGACGACGTTCCCGCCTATGCCGCCCGACTAACAGAGTTCGGCAAGCGACTACACGCGGAATACGGTCTGTGCCTAGCCTATCACCACCATCTGATGATGGTGACTGAAACATACGATGAAACGGCCCGCCTACTGGACGCTGGCGGCCCGGAACTGGGGCTTTTGCTCGATACTGGGCACGCCGCTGCAGGCGGCTTTGACTACACCCGGCTGATCGACACCTTCGGCGACCGGATCCTCCACATTCATCTCAAGGATATTCGTCCCGAGGTGATGGCCGGGGTTCGAACGCGCGATCTCTCCTTCAACGATGGTGTGAGGGCAGGCATGTTCACCGTCCCGGGCGACGGATTCACCAACTTCGCTCCGCTGGCCAAATTCGTGCGCGACGGGGGCTATCGCGGCTGGCTGGTGGTGGAGGCTGAACAGGACCCGAAGCGCGCGGCGCCGCGTCCGGCAGTGACCCGGGCCCTGAGCCACGTCCTTGCAACCTTCGCCAAGGAGACAACCGCATGACCAGGCGCACGCTCAACATCGGGCTGATCGGCTCGGGTTTCATGGGGCAGGCCCATGCCGATGCCTTCACGCGTGCCGCGATGCTCTTTCCTGACCTGCCCGCGCGACCGGTGCTGCACACCCTTGCAGATGCGACCAAAGAGATGGCACGGACAGCCGCCGCGCGTCTGGGCTTTGCCCGGCATACCGCCGACTGGCGCAGCTTGGTGACGGGTCCGGAGATCGACGTTGTCGATATCACCACGCCAAACAAGATGCATCACAAGATGGCTTTGGCCGCGCTCGCCGCCGGCAAGCATGTCTATTGCGAAAAACCGCTCGCCGTGACGCTGGCCGAGGCCGAGGAAATGACCGCTGCCGCCGAAAAGGCAGGAGTCAAGACCATGGTGGCCTTCAACAACGTCAAGACCCCTGCCGCCATGCTGGCCAAACAGATCATCGACAGGGGCGAGATCGGCACGCCGATGCGATTCCGCGGATGGTTCGACCAGGGTTTCTTCAATGATCCCGAGTTGCCATTCTCATGGCGCTGTACGAAGGCAGAGGCCGGAACGGGGGCGCTTGGGGACTTGGGCAGTCACGTCTTGTCCGTTGCGCAATATCTAATGGGCGAGATCGATAGCACGATCGCCCAGGCGCAGACCTACTTCCCGACACGGCCGGTGCCCTCCGGCGGCATGGGCTACGGTGCCAAGGCCGGGACGGACGCGCCCCGCTGCGAGGTCGAGAATGAGGATCAGATCCAGACACTGGTCCGCTTTGCCAGCGGGGCAGGGGGCACCATCGAGGCCAGCCGCGTGTCCGCCGGCAAGGTCTTCGGCATCTACTGGGAGGTATCGGGGACCGAAGGCACGATCATCATGGACGGAGAGCGGTTCAACGAACTCAAGGTGTCGCGTTTCGCCGATCCGAAGGCCGACCGGGGGTTCAAGACCCTGCTAGCCGGCAGCCAGGTGCCGCAGTTTGGCGGCTTCTTCGGCTTCGATTTCGGCGGCGGGGGCCTCGGCTATTTCGACGTTAAGGTGATCGAGGTACACGACTTGATCAAAGGCATTTGCGGCAGCGGCTGTTATCCCGATTTCGCCTTCGGCCTGGAAAACGCCCGTGTCATCGCCGCCATGGAGCGGTCGCTGGAGAGCGGCGCCTGGGAAACCGTCCGGCGCGATCCAGCAAGGCAAAAGGACCCATCATGAGCTTCCCTGACCATTTGCCGGCCTCTCGTGTGCCCGACCCGATGCAGGCGCCGACCCTGCGCTGGGGCATCCTCGGTTCCGGGTGGATTGCCGAGCGCTTCATCGAATCCGCTCGTGCCCATACCCGGCAGGAAATCGCCGCCGTCGGGTCCCGCAGTCAGGAGAAGGCCAACACCTTCGCCAGGACCTGGGACATCGACACGGCCCACGGCAGCTATCAGGCTCTGGTGGCCGACGACAGCCTCGACGTGATTTACGTCGCGACGCCGCACAACCTGCACCTCGGACACGTCCGGCTGGCGCTGGAGGCCGGATGCAATGTTCTAGTGGAAAAGCCCATGGGCCTCAGCCATGCCGAGGCGACCGAAATGGTCGCTCTGGCGCGGGAAAAAGGCGTCTTCTTCGCCGAGGCGCTGTGGACCTATTTCTTGCCCAAGTTCGACGTGATCCAGCAACTGCTCGATACCGGCGTGCTGGGGGAGATCAAGTCCGTCCATACCGAATACGGCGAGTTCTTCACCCGCGACCATCGTATTTTTAAGCCTGCTCTGGCAGGCGGACCACTTCTGGACCTGGGCACCTATCCTGTTTCCTTCCTGACAAAGCTGCTGGGTATCCCCGATCAATTGGTCGGTTTCAAGCAGGACGACCCTTCGGGAGTGCATGGCCAGTTGTCCGTCATTATGGCTAATGCTGCGGGCAACCAGGGCACAATGTCGACGACCCTCTACGGTCTGACGCCCACCAACGCCGCCGTGGTTGGTACGAGCGCAACACTGCGGTTCGGCAGCGAATTCAACCTTCCCGGACCGTTCGAGTTGATTTCGGCTGATGGCGGCAAGCGACTGACTTGGAACGAACCAGTTGGACGCCACTACGAAGGCCTCTGCTACGAGGCAGCCGAGGTCGCCCGTTCTATCTCGGAAGGCCGGGTCGAGGCCAGGTCGCGACCGCTTGCCGCCACTTTGGAGACCATGGCCACTTTAGATCTAATCAGAGCCGCGACAGGGATTGAGTTTTCGCAATCGCAGGAGGTAGTCGTTTAATTGACTTAAGTCCATTTTACATAAATCTGATTATACGACTTTTAGCCAGCCAAAAATTTCCCTGTAGAATTAGTCCTCTACAACCTCCCTTTAGATGAAAAACTGGCGGCACCGGTATTGCCGGTGCCGCCCTTTTCAGAAAGAACGATTGAACGGCCGAGTATGTATACGAGACGGCTCATCCCGTGACCTGCGTATTGGCAGGCAACCCATTCCGGCGATCTCGCGCCGTTCCAAGTTTTCTTCTCTGCACCTCCGAATGTAACATATATCGCGTGGCGATATTTCGCGCACCGTGTCCGGTTCGCGGGCATGAACTTGCGGGACCGTGTAGCACTGAACATCCAGGAATTGAGACGCGCCCGCGGCCTCAGCCAGGAGGAGCTTGCTCATCGGGCCGACGTGAGCCGCGGCCATATGGGCAAGGTCGAGAACGCCAAGTTCGCAGCCTCCCTCGACCTTCTCGAACGCATCGCCAGGGCACTCAATGTCGACCCCGAAGAGCTCTTCACGAAACGCTAGTGCGTTTCCTGAGGCTTTGATCCGGTCCCCCAACGCGAGAGACATAACGGCAAGAACGATACGAGTGGCGCGGGTACATGGCGAAGAGAAAGACAGGCTGGCCTTTCCAGGAAGGGTTTCTGAACGACGGTGTGCAGGATATTCACCTGTTCACCGATTACCGTTGGAATGATGGCTCGGTGAGCCGTCGCTGGCATGTCGATCCTGATGGCTTTGATACTTGCCTTGCTGAGCTTCGCCCGTTTTCCCTGACGCCCAGTGAAAGCTCAGATCAGTAGGAAAACCACTCCGAGTGACCCATGTTGCCTTCGTAGTCGCCGTACGCGCCTTCAGCGTCTCGTTCTCGTCCTCAAGGGCGGCCGTCTTCGCGGCCATGGCGCGCACCATCGCCTTGAGCTGGTCCATGTCGTCAGGCAATGAGAGATCATCGGGGCGCATGGCGCGGAGGATAGCACAGACCTTTTGCCATGCCTCGGGGGATCGGCATCCCTGCGCGTCATGATTCACTTTGCCGCAGCTGGTTTATCCCGCAAATACAGGGGCTTTCACCGCCACAGGGCGCATGCGCTTCCAGTCCAGACTGTCAATGAGCGTTCAAAACTGACCCGGTTTCAGCGTTTGAATTTGACCCACCCCTTGTGGCGCAAAGGCCCCAGGCGGGCCGCCCTCCTATAGCGAGTCCGTCTGGGGCCTTTGCTTGCGCGACGTTTATGTTTTTCTGCGTCGCTTGCTCTGTGCGAACCGGTATGACGTGTTGCCTGTCTCGATGATTGCGCAGTGATGAGTTACGCGATCCAGAAGCGCGGTTGTCATCTTGGCGTCACCGAAG
>NZ_WLCM01000003.1 GCF_013317235.1 Leisingera sp. ANG59
GACTGGAGCGACGCCCCCACCCCCGCCCCTCCCTTTGAAGCTGGCTGGCAGGAGCTTGATGGCGAGGTCCGGCACACGTTCACCCATTTTCATCTGATTCTGCGTGTCATGACTGCTGAACTCCCCGCTGGGTTCAATCAAAACACGGATCAGGAACTGATCACGCGCCACCATTTCCGCCCTTCCAGCCTGCCAACGGTGATGCGCAAAGCCTTCGATCTTTACAAAGGCCGCTAGGTTACCCTGCGCCCCTATTGGGTTTTCAAATGTCTGGGCATAGGGTTGCCCCAAACGCGCGCTGACTGATTTGGGAGACTTGGCATGATTGCCCCCGAAACTCTTTCCCGCTGGCAAAGCGCCCTGCCGTTCTGGATGTCTTTCCTGCTGCTGCCGCTGGTCTGGATCGCGGCGCTGCAGGGCGGCTGGGCGCTACTGCTGCCGCCACTCGTGACCTGGCACCTGTTTGCGGTGCTGGATGGGATGTTCGGGCTCAATCTGGAAAACGCCGACCCGGAAACACCGGACAGCGACCTCAAGTGGTACAAGGCACTGACTGCGGCCTGGGCGCCGCTTCAGTTCCTCACACTGTTCGGCCTGATCTGGTACGTCAGCGGTGCAGAGCATCTGAGCGCGTTCGAAAAATTCGCCGCGTTCTTTGGTGTTGGCGTCGTCACCGGCGCGGTTGGCATCAACTACAGCCACGAGCTGATGCACCAGTCCAGCCGGGTGGAACGCTGGCTGGGGGACATTCTGCTGGCGATGGTGCTGTACTCGCATTTCCGCTCCGAACATCTGCTGGTGCACCACCGCTATGTCGGCACACCGCGCGATCCTGTCACAGCGCGATACAACGAAGGCTTCCACCGCTTCTATCCGCGGGTTCTGCAGCAATGCTGGCATTCCGCCTTCCGCGCCGAGAAAGAAAAGCTTTCCAAGAAAAACCGCCCTTGGACCGACCTTTCCAACCCGTTTTTCCGCTACTGGGCCCTGCAAGCGGCCATGCTTCTGCTGGCTCTGCTACTGGGCGGGCTGACCGGCGTGCTCTTGTTCCTGGTGCAGGCGGGCACCGCCATCTGGCAGCTGGAGGTGGTCAACTATGTCGAGCATTACGGGCTGACCCGCAAACACCTGGGCGACGGCAAATACGAACCGGTCCAGCCGCGGCACTCCTGGAATGCGGCGCACAAGGCGTCGAACTGGCTGCTGATCAATCTGCAGCGCCATTCGGACCACCATTACAAGCCGAACCGCCGCTTTCCGCTGCTTCAGAACTATACAGAGGCCGACGCGCCGCAACTGCCCTACGGCTATCCGGTAATGACCATTGCCGCAATGATTCCGCCCTTGTGGCGGCGGGTGATGAACCCGAGGGTGCGCCGCTGGCGGCAGACCTACTATCCTGAAATCACCGATTGGCACGCATATAACAAGGCGCAGAACCCGATGCCGCGTTAGAGGTCAGGCCCAAACCAAGACCGTCATCGGCTGATCCAGCCCGCGCACTTCCTGATCCGGATGGCGGGCTGCGCCGTCCAGCAGGTCCAACCCGGCTAGTTCAACCTTGACCTGCGCGGCCATCGTTTCGCTGACAACAATACTGGCCTGCAGCCTGCGCGTCAGGTTCTCCAGCCGCGCAGCGATGTTCACCGTCATGCCCAGAACCGCGTATTCCAGCCGGTTGGCACCGATATCGCCCAGCAGCGCCTCGCCATAATGAATACCGATCCCGGCCCGGATCTCAGGCTTCCCCTGTTTGGCGCGGTCCCGGTTCCATCTTGCAAGCGACACCCGCATCGCGTGGGCGCAGGCCAGCGCATTCGTGGCGTCCTGCTTGCCGGCCACCGGCGTGCCAAAGGTCGCCATCAGCCCGTCTCCCAGATACTTGTCCAATGTGCCGTGATGGCGGAACACCTCGCGCTCCATCCGGCCGTGGAATTCACGCAGCAAGTCAATCACCGCCCGCGGGTCCATCCCCGCCGACAACCGGGTAAAGCCGACGATATCGATGAACAGCACCGCCACGTTCTCGCTGCGGACCTGTTTCAGCGGCTCGTCGTTCTGCGACAGCTGCTCCACCACATTGGGCGAGAAGTAGCGCGACAGGTTGGCCCGCTCCCGTGTCAGGCTGGCATTGCTCCGCAGCAGCCCGTTGAACCGGCGCACCGAGAAGCCCAGCGTCACCGCCACCAGCACAAAAACCACCGCCTCCTGCACCCGCAGCCGCACGACAAAACTGTTAGGATCGAAAAACTCCGCCAGCTCCGGGCTAAAGTTCAGGGCCGCGTTCACCGCTTCCGTTAGTCCCGGAACCGGGCGGGAGAACCACCAGACAAGGGCCAGCGCGCTCAGCCACATCATTGCCGTCCAGGTGCCGATGGCAATCACCGTGCGCCAGGAATAGGCCATGGTGCCAGCCGCAAGGATGATAAAGAAATACTGAAAGTTATCGAACCGGTAATACATGGCCGCCGGTATGACACGGCTGTCGAACGGGTTGGGCACGATCAGGCCATAAGTCATGATGAGGAGGTCGAGGAAGATCAGGAACAGCTCCAGACGCGACCTGCCGACCTTGCCCGCCCGGCTGATGAACCAGCCATTGAGACACAAGAGCGCAAGAATGCCGTGGTAATACAGCACGCTCCAGACCGGGTTCAGGAAGGCGATGAAGACCGCGATGATGGGCAGCGCGATCCAGCGCGCCCGCACCGCAAGCTGCAGCCCGCGCCGCTTGTGTTCGTCCAGCGCCGCCTCTGCGAATCGGCTTTCCGCAGGCGAGGCCTGCTGCAAGCTGCCGGTTTCCGCCGCCTTGGCGGCGCTGGTTCCAGACGCAAACGCGGTATCGGTCATTGGCTTTCCCTTCTGCCCGCTGGCTGCTGCGGTGCCGGAACTTCAGATAATTGCCCCGCAATTCACAGGGAATAGCGCATCGGGCCGCACAGAAGCAAAAAACCCCGCCTTCGGCGGGCGGGGCAAGGTGTGCGCCTGCGCAAAAGCACAGGCGCCTGCAATAGACTGTAGTGTTCTGAAATGGCGGTCGTCAGTTCTGCATCTCAGCCCGGATCTGCTGGCGCAGCACGTCGATCGGCACCGTCTTGCCATCGCGCTTGAAGCACCAGTAAGTCCAGCCGTTGCAGGACGGCGCGTTCTCCAGATGCGCGCCCACCTGATGGATCGACCCCTTGACGTTGTCGCCGACCAGCGTGCCGTCAGCCCGCACTTTGGCCTTGTGGCGGCGGTTCATCGAATAAAGCTCCTCGCCCGGGCGCAGCATGCCGCGCTCGACCAGCTGGCCGAAGGGCACCCGCGGCGCCGCGCGCTTGCTGGCGGAAACCTCCAGCGCCTCGCGGTCAAACTTGCGCACCGCCTTGATCCGCTTCTCCGCCACCTTGCGGTAGGCTTCCTCGCGCTCGATGCCGATGAACTCGCGGCCCAGCATCTTTGCCACCGCGCCGGTTGTTCCGGTGCCGAAAAACGGGTCCAGCACCACGTCGCCCGGGTTGGTCGCGCCAACCAGGATCCGGTGCAGCAGCGATTCCGGCTTCTGGGTCGGATGCGCCTTGTCGCCGTTTTCGTCCTTCAGCCGCTCATGGCCGGTGCAGATCGGCAGCACCCAGTCGCTGCGCATCTGAATGCCTTCGTTCAGCGCCTTCAGCGCTTCGTAGTTGAAGGTGTACTTCGCGCCCTCGGACTTGGACGCCCAGATCATGGTCTCATGCGCGTTGGTGAAGCGTTTGCCACGAAAATTCGGCATCGGGTTCGACTTGCGCCAGATGACATCGTTCAGCACCCAGTAGCCTTCGTCCTGCAGCACGGCACCGACGCGGAAGATGTTGTGGTAGGAACCGATCACCCATATCGAGCCGTTCGGCTTCAACACCCGGCGCGCCGCCTTCAGCCAATCGCGGGTGAAGTTGTCATATGCCTGAAAGCTGGAAAATTGATCCCAATGGTCATCAACGGCATCGACTTTGGAGTTGTCCGGGCGGTGCAGCTGGCCTTTCAGCTGAAGGTTATACGGCGGATCCGCAAAGATCAGATCAACCGAATTGGCCGGCAGACTGTTCATCGCTTCGACGCAGTCCCCGCCAATAATCGTGTTTAAAGGGAGCGCTGCCGCGCCCTTTGTCATGGTTTTATTCATTGCTCTGCCTCATAACCGCGGCGCATTTTTGCGCTCATTAGGTTGTCCACAGGATGAGTCATCGCGGATTCGAGGTCAATTTGTTTATTACAACAACGCCTTACGGTTCACTCTTGATACAAGATATTGTGTACCGGCTTAAAGGAGCGCCGATGATGTGGGGTTACGCCCAGCTGAACTAGCGCATCCCGGTGCTGTTTCGAGGGATAGCCTGCGTTTTTCTCCCACCCATAACCGGGGAACTGTTGCGCCAAATCCACCATGATCCGGTCGCGTGCCAGTTTGGCGATGATCGAGGCCGCAGCAATCGACAGGGATTTGGCATCGCCTTTGACAACCGCTTCGTTGGGCAAAACCAGCCCCTTGGGGATCAGGTTGCCGTCAATCAGCAGGTAATCCGGCGCCGGGTCCAGCGCCGCGACCGCGCGCTCCATCGCCAGATGGGAGGCGCGCAAAATATTCAGGGAATCAATCTCTTCCACCGTTGCGTGGGCAATGGCCGCCTGCGCGGAGGACAGGATCTTGCCTTCCAGCGCCTCGCGCTTTTTCAGGCTCAGTTTCTTGGAGTCGTTCAGGCCTTCGGGGATTGCGGCCGCATCCAGGACAACAGCCGCGGCCGTCACCGGCCCGGCCAGCGGCCCGCGGCCCACCTCATCCACTCCGGCAATCCTCAGGTGCCCTTGCGCAAGGGCGGCGGCTTCAAGGCTGTAATCGGGCTGTGTCATCCTTCCGTCAAAGCCAATGCCTGCCGGTTATGCAAGGGCAGCCGCAAAAAAAGGGGGGCCGAAGCCCCGCAGTTTGCTGCTGCTCGAATCTGAATTCAAGCTCAGCGCCGAACCAGCCGGTAGCCGTGGCTGTTGAGGCAGCCCGGCTTGTAGCCGGTGCGATGGCGCTTGCCGTTCCAGAACGTCAACCGGCAGGACTGCGGCAGGGCCTTGGTGTGGCCATAGCTGCGCTCCAGGCAGTCTTTGCCGACCAGCGGGTGGTTGCGGCTGTAGCGCGGGAAATACTTCAGGCAACGGGACGGCAGGTCATAGCGGCGCACCCGCGGCGGCAGCGGTTTCACATACCTGTCATCGCGGCTGTAGCCCCGGTAATTGTGGCCGCCAAGGGAATGGTTGTGCGGCGGCGGCGAGTAGTTATGCGTCACTGCATGGCCATCCTTATCCCTCGAATGCTTGATGGCGGCGCCGAGGATTCCCAGCAGCGCCAGGCCGCCGAGGATTTTTGCGACGTCTTCATCGGCGCGGGCTGGGGCCGCCGAGAAGCCGGTGATGGCGATGGATACAGCTACGATCAAAGCAATGAATTTGCGGTGCGGTTGCGGGCGGGGTGTCCGGGTCATATCAGGACCTTTCTCAGAAATAGATTGTCGCGCAGCCAATGCGCCTTGATGACCCCAGCCTGCTCCCGCCCCTTCCGGACAAGCAATATCGGCGGCTTGTTATCGGATATCAGCCGCTCCAACCCCCTGCTGTTATTGAATTTCAAGCAGACCGGACGCAGGATGCAAACATGAAACAGCCCCTTCTGATCCCCGCCCTTGCGGCCTTCCTTCTGGCGCTTTCCGCGCCGGCCCAGGCCGCTGACTGCTATGCCGACTACAAGGCCAAGCAGGACAACCCGCTGCGCCTGCACTACGGTGTGATTCGGCTGTCCGGCGCCTGCCAGAAGCAAGCCGCCCGCGGTGAAATCCAGGCCCGCATCGCTCCGGCCGGGTGGACGCTATTGAATGTCCTCTCCGTCTTCGGCGCCGAAGGCCTGCAGCAAAGGAAGGCAGATGCCGGACCCTACTATCTCCGTTTTTGAAACCCGCGCTGCCGGCAGCAGGGTCATCGCAATCGGCATCGCCGCCATCGTCGCCCTTCTGGCCATTGCCGGCACGATTCTGCTGCTGGCCCTGCCTGACGCCAATGCCTTCAACGCCCGGGTTGAGCAATTGTTCGTGGAAAACGACCTGACCACCCAGGCTGAAATCAAGCTGCTGGAAATTCTGGCCCAGTCCGGCACCGCTTTTGCCGACACTTTGACCAGCTACCGGATGGTGATCTTTGTGCTGCTGGTCTTTGCCACCGCCATGATGGTCGCAGCGCTGGCGGTGCTGGGCATGCTGGTGATGCTGAACCGCCGCATGGCCCAGATCGAACGCTCCGGCATTCAGGTGAACGAGCTGCTGATCAGCCGCGATGAGAACACCGTCTACCTCAACAGCATGGGGTTCAAGCTGACACCCGCCGCGATGGAAACCCTCTCGGTTCTGGCCGAGGCGCGGCTGGACGACGAGGTCCTGTCCGGTGCCGAGATCGAGGCCGTGATTTCCGGCCGCACGTCCGCAGATTGCGAGGAGGCCGCCGGCGCCACCCGGATCAAGCGCCTGAGGGACACCTTGGGCAATCAGATGGTCAGCGAGCTCTTGGTCAAGAACATCGCCAAACGCGGCTATGTCCTGGCGATCAGCAAGGACGTGATCCGCATGGTCTGACCCACCGCTCCGTTCCGCTCAATATCGTGTGTCCACCACTGGAAAATCTGCACGAAACCCCCAAATAGTCCAGAACCGGCCTGCGCCGGCCGGTCCTGTTTTTGCCGTTTCACCGGCTCAAGGGACAAGGAATCTAGGGATGGATACACAGGTGCAGACCCGCAACCGGGGCTACGGCATTGTTGTCGAACCGCTGCAAGGCGTGGTCGCCGCCCGCCGCGATGGTACTGTTCTGGCGCAAAGCACCCGGGCCAAGGTGATGTACGAAACCCGGCTCCCTCCGGCGGTCTACTTCCCGGCGGAAGATGTGACAGTACCCCTTTCTTCCCGTACTCCCCTGCAAACATTCTGCCCCTTCAAGGGCACCGCCAGTTACCGCGACATCCTGTTCCCCGGCGGCGCTGTGCATAACGGCGTCTGGGCCTATGAGGATGCCATGCCGGAGGCCGCCGCCATTTCCGGCCACATCGGTTTCATGCCCGGAGCAGAAGTCGAATTCGATTTTGGCAGCAACACCGTGGAGATGCCGGATTACGGCAATATCTCAGGTCCGGTGATCGACTGGCTGCTGCGCGATGCCTCAATGGTTCCGACCCCCGAAGCGCTGACCGCCGCTTTGGCGGAAAAATTCGTGGAGCAGGGTATCTACCTGTCCCGCCTCTCGGTCATGGCCTGGTCTCTGCACCCTCTGATCGCCGGCAAGAACTACATCTGGCAAAAAAAGACAGGCGAGGTCACAACCTATGCCCCGTCATACGAAATCCACGACCACCCCGCCTACCGGAACAGCCCGTTGCGGCATGTCTCCAACGGGCTGGGCGGCGTGCGCCACCGGCTGGACAGCTGCTGCACCGACGATGCCTTCCCGATCCTCGAAGACCTCCGCAAGGAAGGCGCCACCGACTATGTCGCGATGCCGCTGCGGTTCTCGGATGGGCGGATCAATGTGCTGACCCTGACCAGCGACCATCCGAACGGCTTCTCCACCGCCAACCTGGGGCTGATCTTCGAATGCTCCGACGTGATCGCCCGATACTACGAAATTTTCATGCAGCGCGAAAACGCCCAGTCGCTGCTGGAAACCTACGTCGGCAAGCGCACCGGCGCCCGGGTGCTCGGCGGAGAGATCCGCCGCGGCGACGGCGACGAGATCAACGCCGCCATCATGTTCTGCGACCTGCGCGGCTCCACCAGGCTGGAGGAAGAGCTGGGCCGCCAGGACTATATCGCGCTTCTGAACCAGTTCTTCGAGACCGCCTCGACCATCGTGCATGACCACGGCGGCGAGGTGCTCAAGTTCATCGGCGACGCTGTGCTGGCGGTGTTCCCGGCGGGCAGCGACCCGGAACGGGCGCGCACTCAGGCGCTGGACAGCGCCTGCGCCATCGTGGCCCGGCTGGAGGAAATCGCGGGCGAAGAGAACGGCCACCGCTGCGAAGCCGCCATCGGCATCGCCTATGGCCGGGTGACCTATGGAAACGTCGGCTCGCGGGAGCGGCTGGACTTCACGGTGATCGGCCAGGCCGCCAATATCGCGGCCCGGCTGGGCGACTATGGCAAGACGGTCGATTATCCGGTCGTCGTCAGCTGCGACATCCTGAAAGATCCCTCGCAGGGCATCCCTCTGGGCGCGGTCAGCCTGCACAATGTCTCCCAGCCGGTGACCTGCTATGCCATCCCAGCGAGAACGGAACCGCAGGCCGCGGCCGAATAACCCCCCATCCGCCTGTTCAACCCCGGGTCAAGGGCGGCGCAGCCGCCGCGCTTTGGCGCGGTTTACCCTTGAGGCGGGGCTGAACATACACACTGGATAAGGGCTTTCAGGGCAAACCCGCCCCTGAAGGCCTTCTCAGCAAATACCCTTCCGCCCTGCCCGCAGGGCAGGGCCACGCCCAAGGCTGCTTTGCTGGCATCTTCGATGCAGGCAACAGGCGCGGGAGCTTTCCGCCACCCTTCACTCAGCCGCTTGCAATTCCGCGCTGCGCCTGATCCCCCATGGAGACCAGCAGCGGATCCTTCGACTGGCGTGTCTTGAAGGCCTCCTTGCCAGTCATCCCCTGCCAGCCGCATTGCACCAGAGATTGCGCCACCGCGCCGCCCAGCGTGGTACCGGGGCCGGTCACGATGAACAGGTCCGGCGCAAACTCGCAGGCCGCATTCTGCACCGCACGGGTGAAGTCATAGGACTCCACCACCTGATGCCCCAAGGTGTAATCCCAAAGAGCCCGAGTGTCCGTCGCACCCGGCCACCAGATATGCCCGCGCCCGTCGATCAGCGGCACCTCCGGCTGGGTGAACATCTCCGCCCCCAGCCGCTTGCGCCCCTCTGCCGCCACCGGCGCCTGCAGCGCGGTATGGAACGCTGCGTGGTTGGCCAGCCGCATCGGAAAACGCTCTTCCACCACCGGCACTGCCGCCTCAAACGCCGTCAGCCCGGCCTCGTTCCCGGCCAGCACCAGCAACCCGCCCAGATCGATCGAGAGCGCCAGATCATGCCCCTCGCGCGCATTGATCTCTGCCGCCAGCGTCAGCAGCTCCGCCTTGCGCGCGGAATCATCCTGCCAATCCGGCCCAGCAAAGGGATAGACCAGCTGGCCGCCGATCAGCTGCTCCTGCATCAGCGTGCCCATGGTGTTCACCACCTTGAACCCGTCCGCCGCACTCAGCGCCCCGGCCGCCGCCAGCGCGATGTACCAGCCCATAGAGTTGCCGGTGACGGCAACCACCTCGATATCCTCTGCCAGCGACTGTGCATCCGCCAGTGCCGAGGCATAGATCAGCGGCGAGGCAATATCCCCCCGGGAATACTTCGACACCGAATACCGGGTGGCGCCATCCAGCGCCGTGACCTCTTCCTGCCCAGCCTCCCGCCGCTGCGCGTCAAAGCCCGCAAACAGGGCCGCCTTGTCCGCGTGGTGGCGGTGCAGATACCCCAGCTCCGCCTTGTTGTAGGTGCCCCTTCCCGGGCAGATCAGAACAGCGGTGCGGGTCATTTCTTGTCTCCTGCCAGCTTCATTGCAGCCTCAAAGATACTGTCCTTCGACGGCAGCGTCGCGCCATAGGCAGGCCCGGTTGCGATAAAGCAATCGCTGGCGGCGATCCGCGCAGTGGGGATATCGCTTTGCTCAGAAAACAGCGCCATCAGCGCCTCCGACTGGCTGCCGGTGACACGGCACTCGTCAACGATCAGCACGTTCTTGCAGCCTTTGACGGCTTCCAGCAGCGCCGCCTCCGGCAAGGGCGCCAGCCAGCGCAGATCCACGACCCGGGCGTTCACACCCTGCGCCGCCAGCTCTGCCTGCGCCTGGGCAGAGAGATACCGCCCGTTGCCATAGGTCACGATCGCCAGATCCGCGCCGTCGCCATGCACGCCAACCTCGCCCAAGCCAATCCGCCGGTCCGGCGACGGGTAGGTCCGCATCCAGCCGCCATCCTTCGCCTCATGCAGGTCCCGCATCGGATACAACGCGATGGGCTCGAGGAAAACCACCACCCGCTGCTCCTCGCGCGCCAGCCGCACTGCTTCGCGCATCATCATCGCCGCCTCGGCCCCGTCCGACGGGCAGGCAATCACGATCCCCGGAATATCCCGCAGCACCGCCAGCGAGTTGTCATTGTGGAAATGGCCGCCAAAGCCCTTCTGGTACCCCAGCCCGGCAATCCGCAGAACCATCGGGTTTGAAAACTGCCCGTTGGAGAAAAACGGCAGCGTCGCCGCCTCGCCGCGCAGCTGGTCCTCGGCGTTGTGCAGATAGGCAAGGAACTGGATTTCCGGGATGGGAAGGAACCCGTTGTGCCCCATGCCGATTGCCAGCCCCAGGATCGACTGCTCATCCAGCAGCGTGTCGATCACACGGTCCGGCCCGAACCGCTGCTGCAGCTTCTGGCTGACGCCATAGACCCCGCCCTTGCGGCCCACATCCTCGCCCATCATGACGATCTCGCCATGCTCCAGCATCAGATCGGTCAGCGCCCAGTTGATCAGCCGCGACATCGGCTGCGGCTCTTCCATCGCCCGCATGTCGCTGCCAAAGGCCGCGGCGCGCGCTTCGGCACTCGGGCCGTTGGTGGGCGCACACGCCCGCTTCGGCGGGATCAGACTGGCCGCGACATCCGCCGCGGTTTTCAAATGCGGCCGTGTTACTGCTTCGGCCCGGATCCGCTCCACCCGCGCGCAGGTGTCCGTGTAGATGTTCAGCGCGTCCTCGGGATGCAGCGCGCCAGCCTCGCTCAGCAACCGCACCGAATGCAGCAGCGGATCATTGGCCTCATCCGCCTCCACCTCGGCCTTGGCCATATAGGTGGTCGGCACATCCGCCCCGGCATGGCCATACAGACGCACGGTGCGCAGATGCAGGAATGCCGGCTTCTTGCGCGTCCGCACATACTCCGCCGCCTCTTGCGCCACCGCATAAGCGTTGTAGATATCCAGCCCGTCCGCCTTGAAATACCGGATGCCCGGCCGCCCAGCCATCGAGGCCTCGATCCACCCTTTCGGCGTCTTTGTCGAAATCCCGATACCGTTGTCCTCGCAGACGAACAGCAAGGGCAGCGGCACCGACTGAACCGAGGTCCAGCCCGCGGTGTTAATCGCCCCTTGTGCCGTCGAGTGGTTGGCAGACGCATCCCCGAAGGAACACATGACGATGGCATCCTCCGGCAGCAGCTGATGCTCCGGCTGGTGCCGCTTGGCAGCACAGATGGAATAGGCTGCGCCCACCGCCTTGGGCAGATGCGAGGCAATGGTCGAGGTCTGCGGCGGGATCATTAACGCCTTGGAGCCCAGCACCTTGTGCCGCCCGCCCGAGGTCGGGTCTTCGCTGGAACAGGCAAAGGACAGCAGCATGTCCCAGGCAATCCGCTGCCCCGGCACCTGATCGGCACGGGCGATCTGGAACGCCGCATCCCGGTAGTGCAGGAACGCCATATCGGCCGGACGCAAGGCGCGCGCCACCGCCGCCATCCCCTCATGCCCGGAAGAGCCGATGGTATAGAATCCCTGCCCCGCTTTCTGCATGTCGCGGCTGGTCAGGTCCAACGCCCGGCTCAGGACCTGCGCGCGGAAGGCCGAAACCGCTTCCGCCGTGGCCAGCGGCCCTGCTGGTGCAGCGCCTGCAGGCAGATTCCCGGCCTTGACCCGGTCCAGGAAATTCTGGTGCACGATCTGAGCGCGGTCCATGAGGCCTCCTTACGCTGACTGACCGCGCCTTTATCCGCGAATCCAGGGCATGACGCCAATGAGTTTGCGTTCTGCAAGCATTCCAAACCGGAATGCCATGCCCGGAAATCAGTCCGGATTGTCACAAGCGCAATGGAGTTGCCGCGCTTGCGGCTGCGGCCCGAAATTCAAGACACCCGCTGCCGGAAGTTTTGGCAGCCATTTCCGTTTGACGGCCCTGGGAAACCATCTTATACGCCGGTCCACGACACCTGCCCAGGTGGCGGAATTGGTAGACGCGCTAGCTTCAGGTGCTAGTGTCCGTATGGACGTGGAGGTTCGAGTCCTCTCCTGGGCACCATTCCCCTTCAGAAACATTTCGTTTCCGGAATCGCGGCAGTGCATTCTGGGACCGTTTTTCTTGTGATTTCATGCCGCTATCCTGACCTGACGTCAGCGCTGCGCCTGGAAAGCCAGGCTTTAAAGAGCCGCAACAATTGATTAAATACTCCTTCAGATTGTGCCGCCGGTGCAGATTTTCCCGCGGCGCCGACACATTTCCGCATACCCCGGCCACCCGGATGATTTGAAAGGACAGATTTCATGACCCTTGTGCAAAATGAATTGCCGGGAAGCTTTTCTTCCAGCGGACAGGAATTTGCCAGCATTTTTGAAACCTCGGACGCCGCAAACGGCACTTCGACACAATACAGCATGTCAGCCGGCGACACGTTCCAGGGCAATCTTTCCAGCAGCGGCGACCGGGACTGGGTCGCCATCAACCTTGAGGCAGGCCAGACTTATGAGATCGATCTGGCTGGCAGCACCAGCGGCGGCGGCACACTGAGCGACCCATACCTGCGGCTCCATGATTCCAGCGGATCGATCATCACTCTGAACGACGACAGTGGCGGAACACTGGATTCTTTTCTTACATTCACCGCCATCACAACTGGCACTTACTACATCAATGCCGGCGCCTTTGCGGACAACAAAACCGGAACCTACACAATTTCGGTTGAGCAGGTTCCCACACCTGAACCAGCCACGCTGGACGAGCTGGCAAACTACCTGACTGACGGCTACTGGGAAGACACGGGCCGCGCGGGCAGAAGCTTTGACACCACCAGCGACAACGTCATAACCGTCAATCTGACCGGCCTAACCGCCGAAGGCCGCCAACTGGCACGCTGGGCCTTGGATGCGTGGGAAACCGTCACGAATCTGGAGTTTGCCGAAACCGTCGGCACCGCCGACATCCTCTTCGACGACGCGGACTCCGGTGCCTATTCCACCTCGGACACATCCGGATCGGTGATCACCTCATCATTTGTCAATGTATCGACAAACTGGCTGAACACATATGGCACCAGCATCGACAGCTACTCTTACCAGACCTATGTTCACGAAATCGGCCACGCGCTGGGACTAGGGCACCAAAGCAACTACAACGGCAGCGCAACTTACGGCGTAGACAATGATTTTGTGAACGACAGCTGGCAGCTGTCCATCATGTCCTACTTCAGCCAGACTGAAAACACGTATGTAAACGCGAGCTATTCCACGCTTTTGACGCCGATGATGGCGGATATTATCGCCATTCAGAATTTGTACGGCGCACCGGGGCAAAGCAGTGCAACCGCGGGCGATACGGTCTGGGGACCTGGCTCCAACTTGGCCGGCGCCTTGGGAGAGTTTTTCAGCGGAGACTTAACCCATTACACAGGCAATAATTTCTCCTTTACCATCTATGACCAGGGCGGCACCGACACGCTGGACGCAAGCCGCTTTGACGCCGGAGACCGCATTGACATGCGTGCATCCCATTTTTCGGATGTCGCAGGCCTGATTGGCAACGTCGGGATTGCCGAGGGGACGATCGTTGAAAATCTGATCACCGGCGACGGGAACGATACTGTAAGGGGAAATCATGTCGCGAATGACATCCGCACAAACGGGGGCCATGACGAGATCCAGGGCGGCGGCGGTTCAGATGTGTTGAACGGAGGCGGGGGCCAGGACACTCTGTTCGGCGGTGGCGGGCACGACCAGCTCCTTGGAGGGCACGGCAGAGACCGGACTTTCGGAGGTGCTGGCAATGACAGGCTGTACGGCAGGCAGGGGAATGACCGCCTGGTCGGCAACGATGGCAACGACCGGCTGTTCGGCGGCGCCGGCAACGACACACTGCTGGGTGGCCGGGGCAACGACCGCCTGACTGGCAATGGGGGAGATGACCTGTTCACCGGTGGTGCTGGCGCCGATGTATTCATCTTCGCCAGCAACCACGGGAACGACCGCATCACTGATTTTTCTACAAGTAGAGCCGGTGAATGCATCAAGCTCTCCGGACTGTCCGCGCTGGAGAACTTCGACGATATTCTAACAGCATCCACCCAGACCGCTGATGGTGTGCTGATCTACACAGGCAACAACAGCTCAATCCTGCTTGAAAATGTGCAGCTAAGCAGCCTTTCTGCAGACGACTTCATCTTCTGACCTGTGTCAAAAGCGCTGCCCCGCGAAGGACTTGTTCGCAGGGCAGCGCTCTTCAGCATTTCTTGGCAGCAAATCCCTTCTTATGGCGCAGTTGAGTTTATGGGCCAAAGTGCCTATTTCGTCTGCAGCACAGCCCGGTGCGGTGAACATCAAAAGGGAATCCCAGTGGCCAATTACCTGTACAAGAACGACCTGCCCGGCGGGCTGGACCTCGGTCCCGTTGTTGCCATCGATTGCGAGACAATGGGGCTGAACCCGCACCGCGACCGGCTTTGCGTGATCCAGATGTCCGGCGGCGACGGCAATGCCCATATTGTGCAGGTGGAAAAAGGCCAGACTGTAGCGCCCAACCTGTGCCGGATGCTGGAAGATCCCAACGTGCTGAAACTCTTCCATTTCGGCCGCTTCGACATCGCCGCGATGTACCACGCTTTCGGCGCTCTGGCAGCACCGGTCTACTGCACCAAGATCGCCAGCCGCCTGGTGCGCACCTACACCGACCGCCACGGCCTCAAGAACCTGACACAGGAGCTGCTGGGGTTCGACATCTCCAAACAGCAGCAGATGAGCGACTGGGGCGCAAAAGAGCTGACCGAGGCACAGCTCGACTATGCGGCTTCTGACGTCTTGCATCTGCACAAGCTGCGCGAAGCGCTGGACAAGCGCCTGGCCCGCGAAGGCCGCACCGAAATGGCTCAGGCCTGTTTCGATTTCCTCCCAACACGCGCCAAGCTGGACCTGGCTGGCTGGCCCGAAATCGACATCTTTGCCCACTCATGACAGATACTGAAAAATTCCTCGTCACCGCCCGGCAGGTGATCACCGATGAGGCAAAGGCGCTGGAAGCTCTGGCCGACGGCCTGGATGAGCGTTTTGCCGAAGCCGTGCAGCTGATCCTGCAGGCCAAGGGCCGCATCATCGTCAGCGGCATAGGCAAGTCCGGCCACATCGGCCACAAGATCGCCGCGACGCTGGCCTCCACCGGCACGCCGGCCTATTTCGTGCACCCAGCTGAGGCCAGCCACGGCGATCTCGGCATGCTGTCCGAAGGCGATGTCGTTCTGGCGATCTCAAACTCCGGCGAGGCGCCGGAACTGGCCAACCTGCTGGCCTTCACCCGCCGCTTCGCCATTCCGCTGATCGGCCTGTCCAGCAAGATGGACAGCACCCTGATGAAACAGGCCGACGTGCACTTGCAAATCCCCTCGCTCGGGGAAGCCTGCGGCTTTGGCATGGTGCCCTCGATCTCCACCACGCTGACCCTGGCGATGGGTGACGCGCTGGCAATCGCACTGATGAAGCACCGCGATTTCCGCCCGGAAAACTTCCGCGACTTCCACCCCGGCGGCAAGCTCGGCGCGCAGCTCAGCAAAGTGCGCGACCTGATGCACGCGGACGGCGCGCTGCCGCTGGTCTCCGAAACCACCCCGATGGCCGACGCGCTGATTGAAATCAGCCAAAAGGGGTTCGGCGTCGCCGGCGTCGCCGCCGCCGATGGCTCGCTGGCCGGCATCATCACCGACGGCGACCTGCGCCGCCATATGGACGGGCTGCTGAACAAGACCGCAGCTGAGGTGATGACGGCAGATCCGGCCACCATTGCTCCCGGCGCCATGGCGCAGGAGGCGGTTGCGGTGATGAACCAGCGCAAAATCACCTGCCTGTTTGTCGTGGACCCGGAGAACGGGAAAAAAGCCGAAGGCCTGCTGCACATCCACGACTGCCTGCGGGCAGGGCTGGGCTGACAGAGGCCGGGAGCGGAGCATGGACAGCCATTCAAGAGCCGTCGCATATCTCAAGGTGCTGCTGCCGATGGCGGCACTGGTTCTGCTGTCGACCTTGTTCCTGATCTCGCGCGGGGTGAATACCGATGCGGTGATCCCTTTTGCCCAAAAAGAAATCGAGGACAGGATGAAGGGCCAGCTTATCACCGCTCCCTTCTTTTCCGGCACTACCGCAAACGGCGACGAGATCCTGGTCACCGCCTCTGCGGCACGCCCAGGGCGTGACGGGGCGCCCGCGATAGCCAGCGATATGTCCGCGGAAATCATTCTGGCCGAGGGCGGCAAGATCACGCTGGCCTCCGAAACCGGAGCCATCAATCCGGCCCGGGACACCGCCCGCTTTACCGGAAATGTGATCATCACCTCGGCCGACGGCCTGGTGGTCGAGACAGAGGAACTGAATTCAATTCTCAGCGGATTGTCGGCCCGCAGCCCGGGTCCGGTCCGCGCAACCGGCGACATCGGCGTGCTGACGGCAGGCAACATGCAGATTGAGGCAAAAACCGACGGCGGGCCGGTCCATATGCTGTTCAAAAACGGGGTGAAGCTGCTATATCAACCCCAGCAACCGGAAAGATAGCCTGTGTCTTATTTGCGCGCATTGATTTTCTGCCTGCCTCTCGCGGTATTTCCCGGCATCGCACAGGCACAAACGGCCTCGGTTGCCTTCGGCGCGGTCAAGGCCGACCCCAGCCTGCCGGTTGAAGTCACCGCCGACAACCTTGCCGTGAACCAGGCCGACGGGTCGGCTGAATTCACCGGCAATGTTCTGATCGTGCAGGGCGTCATGCGGCTGTCCGCCGACACGGTGCTCGTCATCTACAAGACGGCAGAGGAAGGCGGCGGCGAGGCCGGCATCGAACGGCTGGAGGCCACCGGCAACGTGGTGCTGGTCAGCGGCCCCGACGCTGCCGAATCGCAGTACGCAGAGTACACCATCGACCGGGGAACCGTCGTGATGACCGGCAACGTGCTGCTCAATCAGGAAAACGGGACTCTTGCTTCGAACCGGCTGGAGGTGAATCTCACCTCGGGCACCGCGCAGATGGCCGGCCGCGTGAAAACCATCCTCAACCCGAACGGCGGCAGCAACTGATGGCGAAACCGGATCTGAAAGTGACCGAAGGCTCCTCCGGGCTGCGCATCGAACGGCTGCGTAAATCCTACCGCAAGAAGGTGGTGATCCGGGACGTGTCGCTGTCTTTGAACCGGGGCGAGGTGGTGGCCCTGCTTGGCCCCAACGGCTCTGGCAAGACCACCAGCTTCTACACGATTGCCGGTCTGGTGTTTCCCGAAGCGGGCACCGTCACCATTGATGGCCAGAACGTGACCGGCCTGCCGATGTACCGCCGCGCGCGCCTGGGCATCGGCTACCTGCCGCAGGAAATGTCGATCTTCCGCGGGCTGTCGGTGGAGGACAACATCTCCGCCGTTCTGGACATCTCGCAGAAGCACGAGCACAAGCGCCGCGAGCGGCTGGAAGAACTGCTGTCTGACTTCTCGATCGAGCACCTGCGCCGCGCGCCGGCACTGGCGCTTTCGGGCGGTGAGCGCCGCCGGGTCGAGATCGCCCGCTGCCTGGCCGCCAACCCGAAATACCTGCTGCTCGATGAACCTTTTGCAGGCGTCGACCCGATTTCCGTCGGCGATATCCGGCACCTGGTGGCCGACCTCAAGAAACGCGGAATCGGGGTGCTGATCACCGATCACAACGTGCGGGAAACACTGGAGATCGTGGACCGCGCCTATATCCTGCACGACGGTCAGGTGCTGATGTCCGGCAGCCCCGAGGAGGTGGTGGAAAACGAGAATGTCCGCCGTGTCTACCTGGGCGACAACTTCCGCATTTCCTGACCGTTTTCGCAGCTCCGCGGCAGCAAAAAGCCGCCGCCAACCCGGGCTTCTTTTTTCGCGTTATCCATTGACTCTCCCGCTGTCTTGCCGTCGAATTGACCCATGGCATACGCGCAGTCCGATGCAGTCCGAACAACAGCCTTGGCGACAAGGCCCGGACCGATGCAACCGGACGGCTGGCCTGCCCCCCGGTTCCGGACCTGACGTGACACCGCCAAGGATTGCCTTGGCGGCGGGCCCGGCCGCAATAAATTGTGAAGGAGATCACATGCGTTACAAAATCAGCGGCAAACAGATCGACATCGGCGACGCTCTGCAGGTTCATGTGCAGAATGAGCTGGGTTCGGCCGTACAAAAATACGCCGAGCGCCCAACCGACGCGACTGTGGTCTTTTCCCGTTCAGCGCATGAATATGTGTGTGAAGCCACCGTCCACCTGTCGACCGGGCTGAGCGCGCAGGCAAAAGCCCACGAAACCGAAATCTATGCTGCCTTCGACGCCTGCTGCGAAAAAATGGAAAAGCAGCTGCGCCGCTACAAGCGCCGGCTCAAGGATCACCACAAGGACCGCAGCGAGCCGGTTGAACATCTGGGCGCCAACTCGTATATCCTCGCCTCTGAGGAAGCGGATTCCGAACCGGACTCGCTGCAGCCGATCATCGTCGCCGAAATGGAGACCCGCATCCCCTCCCTGTCAGTCGGGGAAGCGGTGATGCAGATGGAGCTGGCAGGCGCCCCGGTGCTGGTCTTCCGCAATGAAGGCAAGGACGGGTTGAATGTGGTCTACCGCCGCGACGACGGCAACATCGGCTGGATCGATCCGTAAACACACCTAAGGCATCGGCGCCCCGAACGGGGCGCCGGAACGGAGCAGACACATGCAGATTTCCAGCATCCTCAAGCCAGAGGCCGTCCGGGTTATCGGTGCGGCCTCCAGCAAGAAGCGCTTGTTCCAGGAAATCGCGGATGTCGCCCAGGCGGCCTACGGGCTGGACGCCCAGTCCACGGTCGAGGCGTTGCTGGACCGCGAAAGCCTCGGCCCCACCGGGGTCGGCCATGGCGTCGCCCTGCCGCATGCCCGTCTTGATACCATCAGCGAGGTCTGCGGCACTTTCCTGATCCTGGAAAAACCGCTGGAGTTCGGCGCGGTGGACCGCCAGCCGGTGGATATCGCCTTTGCCCTGTTCGCGCCCGAAGATGCCGGGGTCGAGCATCTGAAAGCGCTGGCGCTGGTGTCGCGCACCCTGCGCGAGCAGAGCTTCTGCACCAAGCTGCGCGCCAACCACGACCCGGCCACGCTCTATACCATCCTGACCGAAGGCCAGTCCGTCCAGGCTGCCTGAAGCGCCGGGCAGCGGCTGCTGGGCCGCACCGCCCCCCCCGGCGCACCGGATTTCCGCAACAGCGGCAGGGCTCCCGCCCGTCATCGGCTGCCTGCCGGCAGCGCTCTTCCCGTTGGGCCGTGCCCGGACCGCGGCCTGCGGCCCCGGCCGGGCGGCTGCTCTCTCCTGCACATGCCTTGCTGAGAAACGGCACGCGGCGCCCGGCCCAAGCCCGTTCCGGCTGTTCGGCCCGCGGAACATCCGGCGGGCGCGGGGGCACTCCTGTTTGCCGCCGTTGCGCAGGATCAGCCCTGCCGCCAGGGACCGAATCCGAAGGCAAGGTAGTCGCGCTGGTAAACTGAGGCGATCAGCGACTCCAGATCCGCATCATAGATATCCGCCAGCGCAAACGGCGTCTCCGGTTCAGCTAGCGGAACCGCCCCCGGCTCCATCCGGCCCAGCTTGCGGGCCAGCGCAGGCAGATCCTCGCCCATTTCGTCCTCGCGGACCAGCAGATCCGGCGGGCCAAGTTCGGTGAACCCGGACAGTGCCTGGGCTTGTGTCGCCCATTCCGCATCCAGCCGGACCGGGGTCTGCCCGGCCAGGCTGGCGCGCACAAACTCCAGAAACCCGGCGAAGGCGTCGCGGTGCCGGGCACGCGAATATCCGGCGTCCGGCCCTGCCTTCGGAATAGGCAGTTTGAACTGCCGCCGCAGCGTGCTGCGGATTTGCCCGTAGCTGCCCGCGCCGGCGTTCAGGATCCGCCGGCAGAATACCGCATGTGCCCGCGCTGCAGGGTGGCGAAGCACGGTAAAGCTGCGAAACCCCTTGTTAAGGCGTTTCCACTGGCGCAGCTGCTTCTGATTCATGCCCTGGATCAGCCCGTCCGTTGCCCCATGGTCCAGCCCGGCCATCCATTGCACCACCTCTGCCTCCGGCCCGCCCTTCACGGGCAGATACAAAAGCGGCGTCGCAGCCCCCGCCACGTAGCCCGGCACCGCCGGGCCGCGGCGCGGTTCGAAATTCGGGGTCCGTGTCAGGTTGAACCGGTCCATGCCGGCCAGCGCTTCCTGCATTTCTTCAGGATTGGCCACCTTGGCCAGCACCGGCGCCGGGTTCTGCCGCTTGAGACTGCCGTCGAGCGCCTCCAGCTGCTGCGCAACCCCCAGCCAGCGGGCCAGCCCGTTCATCACCTCAACGCTTTGCAGGTCCTCGTAGGCCACATAGAAAGCCGTTTGCCCCAAGGCCTGCAGCCGGTTCAGAAGGCTAACCTGAAATTCCTGCAGCGCCCCCACATGGGCCGTGAACTCCGCCGCATCAAATCGAGCCTTGGCATCCTTGCGACGTTTCACGTCGGTCAGTTTCCACTGGCCGGTTTCCTGGGCAATCTTCCAGGACACGTAGCTGTCGAGCGGGTTGCGGGTCAGGATGATCTTGGCGCAGCGCGGATCCTCCAGCATCAGGTCCAGCACCCGCGGATCGTGATCGTGGAAGTAGCGGAAGCCCCCCAGGCCGCCCGGCTCCGCCTTGATCCGCTGGATCAAGCGCGCCGGATCCGCGTCCCGCATCGCCTGGGTCACGCCCAGGATTTCGGTGCTGTCCGGGTAGCCGATGAAGTGCGGATTGAAGGCCTCTCCGTGGCAGGTCAGCCGGTCAAAGGCATTCAGGTTGGTTTCCAGAAAATTAGAGCCGGTCCGCATTTCGGCAAAGACGGCAAAGTAATCAAAGCAGGAATCAGGCATATTGGATTATCGCACCAGATAAGGTTTGCGCCGCGGCTTGGACGGGCTGGCAGGGCTGTGTTCGACCGGGAAATCCCCCATCAGATAGGGGTGCATGCCCTGGTTCTTCAAATTCTGCAGAAACTGCCCGAAACCTTCAAGATCCACCATTCTCGGGGCTTCGCTCAAATGCCGTGCCGACAGCGGGCCGATCTCGTCAACAATGGTCTGCAAGGGCTCCATCGGCGCCTCGACAAACTCCGCCATGGTCCAGATACGGACCCGCGCCTTGGCCCATTGGGAGCGCAGGATCTGCAACTGCTCCGCCTCTCTCTGCTGCAGCCTGGCCGCCTCCTGGCGCAGCTCCGCGAAACTGCGGCTGGACTTGAACAGCGGAATCGCCCAGGCGCCGCTGATGACTGAGACCTGCGCATTGGTATCCCGCGCCACCAGCCAGTTCACCGCCTGGTTGCTGCGCGGTCCGAACTGAAAACACTGCCGCTCGCCGCGGGTGTTCCAGATCAGGCTGGTCAAAAAGCTTTCCGGGTTATAGTCGCGCAATCCGGCGCTGCCGTTCAGGCAGCCGTTGATCAGGCTCTGCCTCTCACAGAATTCAGCGCCTTCCGGCGCGAAGATATGCCCGTGCACCTTGCTGCCGGTCGTGCGCGCCAGCCAGGCCTCGAAATCCTCGAACAATTCGGAAAACCCCTGAAACACCGAATACGGGCCGGAGGTGACCCCGTTCTCGGAGCCATGACCGGGAAACCGGCTCTGCATGTACAGGCCGGGCCGCCCGCGGGTGCGCCGCTCCACCGCCTTGGCAAAGATCCGGTCGATCTTGCCGGGGTTCGGTTCCGTCCGCCTCATCGCCCCGGCCTGATCGCTCAGGAACGCCTGATAAAGCCGCTCGGCGTGCGGCCAGATCTTGCGCGCAACAAAACAGTCCGAGCGGCGCAAGAGCTGCAGATGGTCGTCGTAGAAAATATGCGGCTTGCCCTGGAAATCGAACTTGCTCAGCGTCAGGGAGCGGCTTTCGATGTTGCTGGAATACTGCCGCGCCAGGGTCTGGAAATAGCTTTCGTCCGGGATCCAGACTTTGCGGAAATAGGCATCATAGACCGGGCGTTCCGGGTCCTGCAGGATCGCCGCCAGGGTCTTGCGGGTCAGGCACCACCATTGGCTGCCCATATGCGGCACCAGCCCTGGCGGGATCCGCCGCCTGATCCGCAGCTTGCGCTGCAGGCTGACATAGCGGTCGAACAGGTAGCGGTGCCTTTTCCAGGAGAACGGGAACCGCAGCGTGAACCGCTCCTGGCTGAGGCCGCCGACGATCCAGGGCACATCCGCGGTGGTGGCGCTTTCGATGAAATCGGTATCCGGGCGTGCAGCCAGGTAATCGGCCAGTTCCTGCACCGGCCTCAGCGGCAGGCAGGAGCCAGAGGCAAGATAGACGTGGCGCACATCCGGAAACTCCGCCAGCATCACCTCCGACGCCGCCTGCGAGGCCGCCACGATGCCCCAAGTGCCCCATTCGCAGCGGTGGCGGGCGGAGAACCGCACCAGCGGGCTGCCCTCCAGCGATTGGCGGAAGCGGTCAAACACCGCACGGCTGACATTGCGGTCCACATGCAGCACCACCGGGCAGCCCGCCGCGGTCCAGTGGCGCACCACCTGCGCCGCCCGGTCCAGCGCCGTGTGCACCAGCATGACCACCCCGACCCTATTCATGCCCAGTTCCCCTTGGACATCAGCCCCAGGATCTCAAGCTGGCGCCAATTGATGTATTTCTCGCTCCATTTGCACCACAGTTCCGGCTGCTCCGCCAGTTTTGCGGCATAGGCCTTGTATTCCGCCGAACCGCCGTAATGCTGGCCGCGCACCAGTTCCTCCTCCGCCTTGGCGGTGAACGTATCCAGGAACTTGGTGTGCAGCAGCATGCCGCTGGCCTTTTCACCGCCATCGGTTTCATAGACCTGGTTCAATCCGCGCGGCAGCAGGGAATGGGTGGAACTGGCATAGGCATAGCGGCGGTGCCATTTGACCAGCGGGATCTTGTTCAGCGCAGGCGCCTTCTTGGGCTCGTCGGCAAAGAACACCCGCGCCCGCGGCCCGCCCTGGATCCACAGGTTGCCGTATTCCGGGTTGCGGCTGATGGTGTAATTGCCGCTGTCAAACCAATGGGCGATCTCCAGCGGGTTCTGTCCGGGCTGATACGGCACCTCACCGATCCGCCCCTTGGGATACACATCCAAGAGCATCGCCGAGAAGCTGCGGATCGCCGAATTGTCCAGCCAGTCGGTCAGCGCCCGGATCGGCCGCGTGTCGCAGAACGGGTAGATGAAAAACTCATCCGGATCGACCACCAGCACCCAATGGCCGTGCGCGTACTTGCGCTTCAGATAATTCATCCAGTCGATGCCGTACCCTGCGCGCTTGTAGCTGGCGGTCGTGCGCCACAGCGAGACATCTTCCATCCCGCGCAGGTAATCGGCGGTACCATCGGCTGAGTCATTGTCCACGAACAGGAAATGATCAATTCCCATGCTGCGGTAGTACTGCAGGAAATAGGGCAGCCGGATCTGCTCGTTGCGCATGGTGCAGACCAGCAGGATATCCCTCGGCCGGATCGCCCCGGTGTGGTCCTGCAGCGCCGTCAGCTCACCGGATTTGCGCACTGCGCGGACCAGCCGCCGTTTGCGCCGCAACCGCATCCGGTAAGAATCCCAAAGCCCCACGTTTACTCCAAACCATTTTCCAAGGAGCGCGCCCGCCCCAGCCTTCTGGCCAGCGGCAAGTTTCCGCGCAATATGTCACGCGCTCAGTGTATTAACAACGGATTTAGAAACGGTTACGCGGGCGCACGGCGCAGTTGCAACAGTCAGGAAATCCCGCCCCTTACGCGTCACCACTCAATCGGCGCCATCAATCCCAGCGCGGCCAGCTGGTCCGGCCCCTGATACTGCACCGCCCCGGCGTGCCACATGTCCGGAGCCTCGGTGATACGGTCATAGTAGCCGTCAAACAGCTGCGGCGTATGGAAATGCTGCTGCCGCTGCTTTTCCGCTGCCGATTTGGAAACAATTTCCGGCAGGAACTTCGTGTGCAGCAGCACCCCGGAGGGCGCCGTGCCGCCCGGCCCGTCATACAGCGCATTCATCTGCGGCGGCAGCATGGAATGGGTGGAGTTGACGTATGCGTAGCGCCGGTTCCAGCGCACCAGCGGCAGCTTGTTTAGCGTGGGCGAGTGTTCCGGCCGGTCCTGGAAAAACACCCTTTCACGCGCACCGCCCTGCACCCACAAATTGCCCTTCGGCTGCTGCCGCACCGCCCGGTAAGGTCCGTCGTCGAACCATTGCAGTACCTCGCAGGGGTCCTGACCCGGCGCATAGGCCTGGCTGTCCAGCGGCCCCATGGGGTACAGGTCCAGCATCAAAGCGCCGAAACCCTCACGGCCGTCCTGCTCCAGCCGCTGCGTCAGGCCACCCAGCCCGTGCGCTTCCATCCCGCAATAGACCAGCAGTTCATCCGCATCCACGGTCAGGCACCAGCGCCGGTGGCCGTGGCGGATCAGCAGCCAGCCCAGCCAGTCAAGGCCAAAGCGCGTGTGCCGGTAGCTGGCCTCTGTTTGCCACAAGGAGACATCCGGCTGCGCGGCAAGCAGTGACGCACTGCCGTCGGTGCTGCCATTGTCCACGACAAGAAAATGCGCGGCGCCCAGCCGCCGGTAGTGCTCCAGGAAATAGGGCAGCCGGGTGATCTCGTTGCGCAGCACGGTAAAGACCAGAACACCGTGTCCGGGGATTTGCCGGGTGCGGTCCGCCACCTTCTGCAGCTGATGGCGCGCGCGCAGGGCCCGCCACAGCAAACGCCGCCGCTTCCACCGCAGCTTGTAGGCCCCGGTGAGGCCCAGCGGCGGCAGATCAGGGGCGGCGGCCTGTGCCATTCTCAGCGCTCGTAGTGGCCCGTCTGGTGCCATTTCCAGGCGTCGGCAATCATCGTTTCCAAGGTAGAGCGGCGCGGCTCCCAACCCAGATCGGTCACCGCCCGGGTGGACCCGGACACCAGCTTGGTGCAGTCGCCCGCCCGGCGCGGTCCGGTTGTGCAGGGCACGGCCTGACCTGTTACCGCTTCGGCCTTGTCCATCACCTCGCGCACCGAAAACCCGCTGCCGGTGCCCAGGTTGAACACCTGGCTGCCCTTGCCGTCCTCCAGCCACTTCAGGCCCAGCACATGCGCGTCCACCAGGTCGCAGACATGCACGTAATCGCGGATGCAGGTGCCGTCCGGGGTATCGTAGTCGGTGCCGAAGATGGTCAGCGCATCGCGCTTGCCCGCAATCGCATCCAGCACCAGCGGCACCAGATGGGTCTCGGGGCGGTGGAATTCGCCCACCTCCGCCGCAGGGTCGGCGCCCGCCACGTTGAAATAGCGGAAGATCACCGACCGCAGCCCATGCGCGGCACCGAAATCCTTCAGGATATCCTCCACCGCGCGCTTGGAGGCGCCATAGGCATTCAGCGGCAGCTGCGGGCTGTTTTCATCCAGCACCACGTTGTCGTGCTCGCCATAGGTGGCACAGGTGGAGGAGAACACGAAGTCCAGGCAGCCCGCCGCCACCGCGGCCTCGATCAGGGTCAGCGACCCGCCGGTGTTGTTGGCCCAGTAACGGCCCGGCTCGCTCATCGCCTCGCCCACCTGGCTCAGCGCCGCGAAATGCATCACCGCGGCCGGCTGGTGCTTGGCAAACACCTCATCCAGCCGGGCGCGGTCGCTCAGGTCGCCCTTCTCGAAGGGGCCGAACCTGACCGCATCCTGCCAGCCGGTCACCAGGTTGTCATAGGTTACTGGAGTATAGCCCGCCGCCTTGAGTGCCTTGCAGGCATGCGAACCGATGTATCCGGCACCGCCGGTCACGAGGATATTGGTCACTGTCTCTGCCCCATGCTGGGCCGCCCCCGGAGGGGCGGCCAGAGTGGTTACTGCGCGGCCTTTCCGACCTGCGCGATTTCGGTGATGTAGTTCATCAGGTCGTCCCGCAGCTCATCGCGCGCCAGCGCAAAGGCCACGGTGGCCTGCAGGAAGCCTGCCTTGGAGCCGCAGTCGAACCGCTGGCCGCGGAAGCGGTAGCCGTAGACCGGCACGTCCTTGGCGATGTCCTCGGCAATGGCATCGGTCAGCTGGATCTCGCCGCCTGCGCCCTGCTTCATCTTATTCAGGTTCTTCAGAACCGACGGCGCCAGGATGTAGCGGCCGATCACCGCCAGGTTCGACGGCGCATCTTCCATCTTGGGCTTCTCGACCATGCCGTTGGCGGCAACCACCTGGCCCATGTCGTCCTTCACGTCGAGCACCCCGTAGGACGAGGTCTTCTCCGGCGGAACTTCCATCGCCGCAACCATGTTGCCGCCGGTTTCCTCATAGGCCTCGACCATCTGCTGCAGGCAGGGTTTCTCCGCCGCGATCACATCATCCGGCAGGATCACCGCAAAGGGCTCATTGGCGATCAGGCGGCGGGCGCACCAGACCGCATGGCCCAGGCCCAGCGCCTTGTGCTGGCGGATATAGGCGATCGCACCGGATTCCATATCGGTGCTCTTGAGGATTTCCAGCAGATCATCCTTGCCCTTCCTGCGCAGCTCCTGTTCCAGAACCGGCGAGTGGTCAAAGTAGTCTTCCAGCGCCCCCTTGCCGCGCGAGGTGACAAAGATGAACTCCTTGATCCCGGCGGCGCGCGCCTCGTCGATGGCGTATTGCACCAGCGGCCGGTCGACCAGGGTCATGATTTCCTTGGGCACGGATTTGGTTGCCGGCAGGAATCTGGTGCCGAGGCCCGCAACCGGAAAAATCGCCTTGGTTACTTTTTTGCGCATGCTGTTCTCTCTGTACTCAAATTCCGGGCTGAACGCTGGCACCTGCACGTGACGCTGCGAAGCAATCACGCATCATACCCGGCTGTCTCCAATAAAATGTAAAGCAACTGCCCGCTGCCCGCTGCTGCCATTCCTTGGCAGCATCCCGTTTGCTCTGTTTCTCATCACTGTACTGCACTCACTCGTGCCCCATCTTATTCATCATGGCTTCCAGCCGCGGCACGTCCTCCGGGTTGTTCAGCTCCCAGAATTCGCGGCCGCGCGCCTCCACCTCAACACACAGCACCTTGCGCCCGTTCTCCAGGAACCGCAGCTGCTCCAGCCCTTCGAGCCGTTCCAGCGGCCCTGTATCCCAGTCAGGATACGCTGCCAATGCATCCGGGCGGTAGGCATAGACGCCGACATGATGAAAGACCGGCGTATTTTCGCCATCACCGTAAGCCTGGCCGCAATAAGGCACCACTTCCTTGGAGAAATAGAGCGCACTATGGTCCGCGGCAAATACTGCGGTGGTGCCGCCGACCCGGCCGGCCTTGCGGTCCGCCAGAAGGCTGTTCAGCGTCTCGCCGTTGCAGCGCAGCACCGGTGTTGCCAGCCCCATGCCGGGCGCAGCCCTCAGCCCGGCCACCAGATCCTCGACGAACCAATGCGGGGTCAGCGGCGCATCCCCCTGCAGGTTCACCACGATCTCGTAACCGCTGCCCAGCGCCGCATGCGCCTCCGCACAGCGCTCGGTGCCATTGGCGCACTCTTCCGAGGTCATCACCACCTCAGCGCCAAAACCCTCCGCGGCCTGTTTGATGCGTTCGTCATCCGTGGCCACGACCACCCGGTCGGCGCCCTGAACCGAGCAGGCCGCCCGCCAGGAGCGCTCCACCAGCGAGCGTTTTTCGCCGCTGGCCCCGGTCAGCGGCACCAGCGGTTTGCCGGGATAGCGGGTAGATGCATAGCGGGCGGGGATGACGATCAGAACGGACATCAGGCTTCCTTCAGTTCCACAGCCGGTGCATAGGCGATGAAGAACGGATTGGCATAGCCCTCCTTACCGTATTTCAGCGGGGAATGATCGTCAAAACGCACCACTTTGCCGCCGGCACCGGCCAGCACCGCATGGCCCGCGGCGGTATCCCACTCCATGGTGCGGCCGACGCGCGGATAGAGATCCGCCTCGCCGGTGGCCACCAGGCAGAACTTCAGCGAAGAACCGGCGCTCTTGCTGTCCTTCACGCTGTATTTGCTGATGTAGTCATCAGTGGCCTGATCGCGGTGCGATTTCGACGCCACAACCATCAGCGCCGAGTTGTCGCTGTCGGCCACCCGGATGGGGCGGGTCTCGCCGATGGTCTCCGGATCGAAGCTGCCGGTCTCCTCGACCGCGCTGCCATCCGCCAGGGTGAAGAACATCCGCTGCCGCGCCGGCGCATACACTACGCCCCGGGTCGGCACGCCCTTTTCCACCAGCGCGATGTTGACGGTGAAATCGCCGCGGCGGTGGATGAATTCCTTGGTGCCGTCCAGCGGATCGACGATCAGGAAGGTATCGCCGCGCTCCTTGTGCGAGGCCGCCTGCTCCTCGGTGACCAGCATCATGTCCGGAAACGCAGCCCGCAGCCCCGCCGAAATCAGCGCATCCGCCGCCTCATCCGCTGCGGTTACCGGGCTGTCATCGGATTTCACCTTCACGTCGAAATCGTCGGAATTGTAGATCTCCATGATCTTCGCGCCGGCCTCGATGGCCAGCTTGCGGATCACGGGCACCAGGTTTTCATAGGTCACGCGGGTCTCCCTGACACGGGTTTAATTGAAAATTTTCCTCTTGCCCCTTATGATCCGCAGACAGCAGAACGGCAAGCAGCCGCATCATATTCGAGCAGAGAACGCAGGTTCATGTTTCAGCAGCGCACACAGCCTTCGTGGATGTCCGGTTTCTTCGCCTTGTGCGAGGTGGTGTTCCATTCCATCGTGCGCAGCGTCCGCTCCAAACACAACAATGCTTTCCTCGCGCTTGGCCTGAACCTGCTGCAGACGATTTTGTTCGTGCTGGCCTTCTATGTCATGTTTGCGGTCCTGGGCCTGCGGGGCGCGGCCATCCGCGGCGACTTCCTGCTCTATGTGATGTCCGGCGTTTACCTGTTCATGGTGCACACCAAGACCGTCAGCGCTGTTGCCGGCGCCGAGGGTCCCAGCAGCCCGATGATGCAGCACGCGCCGATGAACACGATGGTCGCCCTGCTGTCCGCCGCCATCGGCGCGCTCTATATTCAGGTTCTGTCGCTGTTCATCATCCTGTTTGCCTACCACGTCGCCTACACGCCCGTGCACATCGAGGAACCCATTCCAGCATTCGGCATGGTGCTGCTGGCCTGGATCACCGGGTTTGGCGTGGGGCTAGTGTTTCTGGTGCTGAAGCCCTGGGCGCCGAGTTTTGTCAGCATCCTGATGATGATCTATCAGCGGGCCAACATGATTGCCTCGGGCAAGATGTTCCTGGCCAACACCCTGCCCAGCTTCATGCTGGCGATGTTCGACTGGAACCCGCTGTTTCACTGCATTGATCAGGCCCGCGGCTTCGTCTTCATAAACTACAACCCGCATTTCAGTTCCTGGCAGTATGCGGCCTGGGTGGCGCTGGTGCTGATCGTGATCGGCCTGATGGGCGAATTCTACACCCGCCGCCATGTCTCCCTCAGCTGGAACGCCCGGCGGTGAAGGGGCTGCGCGCAGCCGCCGTTCTCTGGCTGGCCGTCCTGGCCCTGCCAGCCGCAGCGCAGGAGTTTCCCGCGCTTCACAGTGTCACCGGTGTTGCATCGGACGATGTGCTGAACATCCGCAGCGCCCCCTCCGCCGGCTCTGAAATCATCGGCACCCTGGCACCGGACCAAACCGGGGTGGAAGTGGTTCTGGCGGATGACAGCGGCAAATGGGGCCTGGTCAACAGCGGCGAGCAATCCGGCTGGGCTGCTCTGCGGTATCTGGACCGGGCTTCTTCCAGCAATTGGCACGAGCAACCGGAACAGGCTCTGGATTGCTTCGGCACCGAGCCCTTCTGGTCTCTGACACTGGATAAAGCTGCCATTTTCAGCACTCCGGACAGTCCGGGCACCCCCGTCACACTGCTGGCACGGGAACCGGCCGCAGGCCGCAGCGGCAAATCCGGCTTCCTCGCTGCACGCCAGAGCAGCAGCGAAACGTCCGCCCCCGAAGCGATCAGCCTGTCCGGCACCCTGACGGCAGAGCATTGCTCCGACGGCATGTCTGACCGGACCTATGGCATTTCGATCGACCTGCTGCGCCTGCGCAGCACAGGCCAGCTGCACGTCCTGACCGACTGCTGCTCGCTGGTGCCCTAGCCGCCGGCCCCAAGACTTTTCAGCAAAAGTCATGGCAAAAGTTTTCCGTAAAACTTTTGCGCCCCGCCGGCGTCATGTCACAACACGCAGGGTCAAGTTGATCCGCCCGCCCTTGGACAGCAGCCGCGAGGATTTGAACCGGATCCGGTCCACCCCGTGATAGGTCAGCCGCGCTTCGCCCCCCATCACAACCACGTCGCCCGAGCTCAGCCAGAGCGATTCCGTCTTGCCGCCGCGGGTCGGGTTTCCGATCCGGAACAGCCCGTCATCTCCCAGCGAAATGGAAACCACCGGATAGGAGAAATCCGCTTCATCCTTGTCCTGATGCAGCCCCATCCGGGCGCCCTCGCCATAGTAGTTCAGCAGGCAGCATTCCGGCTGCCGCTCCAGCCCGGTCAGCTCCGTCCAGATCGCCAGCACCTCTGCCGGGATCGCAGGCCAGACCCGCCCGGAGGGGTGCGCCTCCGCATAGCGGTACCCCTTGGCATCCGAGTACCAGCCGAACTGCCCGGCAGAGGTCATCCGCACCGACATCTGCCCGCCGCCCGGCACCCTGGGCGAGTACAGGGGCGCCGCCTTCAGCACCGGCCGCAGGCTCTCGATCAGCGCGGCCTGTCTGCCCGGGTCCAGATACCCCTTGTGAACATCGAATCCGCGCACCCGCAGCAGGGTCATTGCCGTTCATCCATCCTTAACCATGACCCTTGCAAAAAAGCGCATTGATTCACGCCTCCGGGCGTGCCTGAGCGCTTGCAGGGCCGTTTTCACGTCCCTATATACGCCGGGACGCGGCAAGGTGCAGACCAAACCGCAAATCAATCGGGGCCAGGATGCCGCAACGGGTTCAGGCCTCGGGTAATCGCCTTGAGTAGTAAAAAGGGATCGAAAAATGAGCAAAGTTATCGGCATCGACCTGGGTACCACCAACTCCTGCGTGGCCATCATGGACGGCTCCCAGCCCCGCGTGATCGAAAACGCCGAGGGCGCGCGCACCACCCCGTCGATCGTTGCCTTCACCGACGATGAGCGCCTGGTCGGCCAGCCGGCCAAACGCCAGGCCGTGACCAACCCCGACAACACCATCTTCGGCGTCAAGCGCCTGATCGGCCGCCGGTTCGACGACGCGGCCGTCGCCAAGGACAAGAAAATGGTGCCGTTCTCCATCGTGAACGGCGGCAACGGCGACGCATGGGTCGAAGCCAAGGGCGAGAAATACTCCCCGTCGCAGATCTCCGCCTTCACCCTGGGCAAGATGAAGGAAACCGCGGAATCCTACCTGGGCGAGGAAGTCACCCAGGCGGTGATCACCGTGCCCGCTTACTTCAACGACGCCCAGCGTCAGGCCACCAAGGACGCCGGCAAGATCGCCGGCCTCGAAGTGCTGCGCATCATCAACGAGCCGACCGCGGCTGCGCTGGCCTATGGCCTGGACAAGGAAAACACCCAGACCATCGCCGTCTATGACCTCGGCGGCGGCACCTTCGACGTCACCATTCTGGAAATCGACGACGGCCTGTTCGAAGTGAAGTCGACCAACGGCGACACCTTCCTGGGCGGCGAAGACTTCGACATGCGCATCGTCAACTACCTGGCGGATGAGTTCAAAAAAGAGAACGGCGTCGATCTGTCCAAGGACAAGATGGCCCTGCAGCGCCTGAAAGAAGCCGCTGAAAAAGCCAAGATCGAACTGTCCTCCACCTCGCAGACCGAGATCAACCAGCCGTTCATCTCGATGGATCCGTCCTCGGGCCAGCCGCTGCACCTGGTGATGAAGCTGACCCGTGCCAAGCTGGAAAGCCTGGTCTCCGACCTGATCAAGCGCTCGATGGACCCGTGCAAGGCAGCTCTCAAGGACGCAGGCCTGTCCGCCTCCGACATTGACGAGGTGGTTCTGGTCGGCGGTATGACCCGGATGCCGAAAGTCATCGAAGAGGTGACCAAGTTCTTCGGCAAGGAGCCGCACAAGGGTGTGAACCCGGATGAAGTGGTTGCCATGGGCGCCGCCATCCAGGCCGGCGTTCTGCAGGGCGACGTCAAGGACGTGGTGCTGCTCGACGTGACCCCGCTGTCCCTGGGCATCGAAACCCTGGGCGGTGTCTTCACCCGCCTGATCGACCGCAACACCACCATCCCGACCAAGAAGTCGCAGGTGTTCTCGACCGCGGAAGACAACCAGAACGCCGTGACCATCCGCGTGTTCCAGGGCGAGCGTGAAATGGCTGCCGACAACAAGATGCTCGGCCAGTTCAACCTCGAGGAAATCCCGCCGGCACCGCGCGGCATGCCGCAGATCGAAGTGACCTTCGACATCGACGCCAACGGCATCGTGTCGGTCGGCGCCAAGGACAAGGCGACCGGCAAGGAACAGCAGATCACCATCCAGGCCTCCGGCGGTCTGTCCGACGACGACATCGAAAAGATGGTCAAGGACGCCGAAGCCAACGCCGAGGCGGACAAGGAACGCCGCGAGCTGGTCGAAGCCAAGAACCAGGCCGAATCGCTGATCCACTCGACCGAGAAATCGGTGGAAGAGCATGGCGACAAGGTCGACCCGTCCACCGTCGAGGTGATCGAGCTGGCCGTGGCTGCGCTGAAGGACGATCTGGAAAACGAGAAATCGACCGCCGACAAGATCAAGTCCGGCATCCAGAACGTCACCGAAGCCGCGATGAAACTGGGCGAAGCGATCTACAAGGCGCAGGCCGAAGAAGGCGGCGACGACGAGCCGGCAGCAGCTGACGAAGCCGCAGGCCCCGGTGACGACGACATCGTCGATGCCGAATTCGAAGACCTGGACAACGACAAGCGCTAACGCCTGACCACTCAGGCCAAGGCGGGCCGGTCCGACCCCGGACCGGCCCATTTTCGTTGAGGCAGATGGGGTAACCGATGTCAAAACGTGACTATTACGACGTTCTGGGTGTGGCCAAAGGCGCCTCCGCAGACGAAATCAAAAAAGGCTTCCGCAAGAAAGCCAAGGAACTGCACCCTGACCGGAACAAGGACAATCCGGACGCAGAGGCGCAGTTCAAGGAAGCCAATGAGGCTTATGACGTCCTCAAGGACGCCGAGAAAAAGGCGGCCTACGACCGCTTCGGGCATGCTGCCTTTGAAAACGGCATGGGCGGCGGCCAGCGCGGCGGAGCACAGGGCTTTGGCGGCGGCGATTTCTCTTCCGCATTCTCCGACGTGTTCGACGACCTGTTCGGCGACTTCATGGGCGGCCAGCGCGGCGGTGCCGGCGGACGTCAGCGGGCGTCGCGCGGTGCCGACCTGCGCTACAACCTGCGCGTCTCGCTCGAGGACGCCTTTGGCGGGTTGCACAAGACCATTAAGGTCCCGGCCTCGGTCTCCTGCACCGCGTGTGAAGGCACCGGCGCCGAAGGCGGTGTGGAACCCACCACCTGCCCGACCTGCTCCGGCATGGGCAAGGTCCGCGCGCAGCAGGGCTTCTTCACCGTTGAACGCACCTGCCCGACCTGCTCGGGCCTGGGCCAGATCATCAAGAACCCGTGCAAATCCTGCCACGGCCACGGCCGGGTGGAAAAAGACCGCTCGCTGTCGGTGAACATCCCGGCAGGGGTTGAAACCGGCACCCGCATCCGCCTCGCGGGCGAAGGCGAAGCCGGCCTGCGCGGCGGCCCTCCGGGCGATCTCTACATCTTTGTCGAGGTCTCGCCGCACAAGCTGTTCGAGCGCGACGGCAACAACCTCTACTGCCGGGTGCCAGTCAGCATGGCCAAGGCAGCGCTTGGCGGCTCCATCGAAGTGCCGACCATCGACGGCGGCCGCGGCCGGGTGCAGATCCCCGAGGGCAGCCAGTCCGGCCGCCAGATGCGCCTGCGCGGCAAGGGCATGCCGGCGCTGCGCGGCGGCGCCACCGGCGACATGTTCATCGAACTGGCGGTGGAAACCCCGATGAACCTCACCGCCCGCCAGAAGGAGCTTCTGCGCGAGTTCGAGGACATCTCCGAGGAAAACACCAACCCCGAATCCCGCAGCTTCTTCTCTTCGGTGAAAAGCTTCTGGGACGGGATGAAGGGGTGAGCAAGCTCCCCGGAAACGCTCCGGGGGAGCGTTTCGCTTGCGAACGGGCGGAGCCCAGGCCACTAGCCTAAAACGGCACGTTCAAAAGCGCCCCAGCCCGGGGCGCTTTTCTTTTGTGCATCCTTAACGCAGCCCCAAGCACAAGCGCCCTACACCGCGCTGCGGCGGTGCACAGGGAGTGTACGGAGGGTGCACGCCTGTCACCCCCCATCTGCCTTCCTGCAGCCGCGCCGCTTGGGCGCGCATTAACACTTCCTCAACCATGATGTCGGCACCATGGCGCCATGGCACAGGACCCCGCATTCGAGGACGTCTCCCTGCCGCTGTTTCCCGGCAGCGAGGAGGCCCCTGCGGCCCCGCTTTCCCCCGGCCGCCTGCCCTCCTACATCAAGGACCACCGCGCCCGCCTGCGCGAGCGTTTCATGGCCGGCGGCGCCGCTGCGATGCCCGATTACGAGCTGCTGGAACTGGTCCTGTTCCGCTCCATCCCGCGCCGCGACGTGAAACCCTTGGCGCGGCAACTGCTTGATACCTTTGGGGATTTCAACCGCGTTGTGACAGCCCCGCCGGAACGTCTGGCGCAAGTGAAGGGCATCGGCGACACAGTCATCACCGACCTCAAGGTGCTGGAGGCCGCCGCCCACCGCATGGCCCGCGCCCGGGTGATGCAGCGCCAGGTGATCTCCAGCTGGGACGCGCTCCTGGACTATTGCCACACCACCATGGCCCACCGTGAAACCGAACAGTTCCGCATCCTGTTCCTGGACCGCAAGAACGTCCTGATCGCCGACGAAGAACAGGCCCGCGGCACCGTCGACCACGTCCCCGTCTACCCTCGAGAAGTCGCCAAGCGCGCCCTGGAACTCAACGCCAGCGCCTTGATTCTGGTGCATAATCACCCGTCCGGAGACCCCACGCCCTCGGACAGCGACATCGGTATGACGGATCAGATCCAGGCCGCCCTCAGCGCCTTGGGAATCACCCTGCACGACCATCTGATCATCGGAAAATCCGCCGAACTCAGCTTCCGCGCCCAGAGCTACCTGTAGCGGCTTCGCGTCTCATCATCAGCGGTTTTTTTGGAGGAAGTGGTGAGCCGTGCAGGATTCGAACCTGCGACCCACTGATTAAAAGTCAGTTGCTCTACCAACTGAGCTAACGGCCCACTTCTTCGTCGCGGTCTAAGTGTTTTTCCCAGAAGGTTCAAGCACTTATTTCGCTTTGGTCCGGCGCGGCGGTGTGTGTCACGCTGTCCCGATAGGCGGCGTATCTAGGGCCAGTGCGGCGGGGGGTCAACCCCTTTTTTCAACTTTTCTCACCGAAGGCTGGATTCATCTCCGCGCCGGGTCTATATGCCCGCCATGAGCACCTCGGCAGACATAAAAATCCCCTTCATGAAGATGCACGGGCTGGGCAACGACTTCGTCGTTGTCGACGCGCGCGCGCAGGACATTGCCATCACCCCGGCGATGGCCAAAGGAATCGCCCACCGCCAGTTCGGCGTCGGCTTCGACCAGCTGACGGTGATCTCGAACGGCAAGGGCGACGCGCATCTGACCTTCTACAATGCCGATGGCTCCACCTCTGCAGCTTGCGGCAATGCCACCCGCTGCATTGCCCGCCACCTGATCGTGGAAACCGGAAAATCAGAACTGCACCTGACCACCGACCGCGGCGACCTTTATGCCCGCGACGCCGGCAACGGGCTCACCTCTGTCAACATGGGCGCGCCGCAGCTGGACTGGCAGGACATTCCCCTGGCCGAGGAAGCGGACACGCTGGAACTGCCGATCGAGGGCGGCCCCACTGCCACCGGCATGGGCAATCCCCATTGCACCTTCTTTGTCGAGGACGCCGAGGTCATCCCGCTGGAAGAATTCGGCCAGCGTTATGAGCACCACCCGCTCTACCCGCAGCGCACCAACGTGCAGGTCGCCCAGGTGACCGGGCCCGACCGCATCCGCATGCGCGTGTGGGAGCGCGGTGTGGGTGTGACACTGGCCTCCGGCTCCTCCTCCTGCGCCACAGCCGTTGCAGCCGCCCGGCGCGGGCTGACAGGCCGCAAGGTGCAGATCGACCTGGACGGCGGCACCCTGTGGATCGACTGGGCCGAGGACGGCGTCTGGATGACCGGCCCGACCATGCATGTGTTCGACGGCAACTTCACCCGCGAATTCCTGGAGTCGCTGGCATGAGCGTGCCCAAGTTCACTACCCTGGGCTGCCGCCTCAACGCCTATGAGACAGAGGCGATGAAAGAGCTGAGCCAGCAGGCGGGCCTGGAAAACGCCGTTGTAGTGAACACCTGCGCTGTGACCGCCGAGGCTGTGCGCAAAGCCCGCCAGGAGATCCGCAAGCTGCGCCGGGAAAACCCCGAAGCGCCGATCATCGTGACCGGCTGCGCCGCGCAGACCGAGCCGGAGACCTTTGCCGCAATGGAAGAGGTCACCCGCGTCATTGGCAACACCGAGAAAATGCAGCCGGAAACCTGGCAGCAGATCGCCAAGGGCCCGGATTTCATCGGCACCACCGAGAAGGTCCAGGTCGACGACATCATGTCGGTGACCGAGACCGCAGGCCATCTGATCGACGGTTTCGGCACCCGCAGCCGCGCCTATGTGCAGGTTCAGAACGGCTGCGACCACCGCTGCACCTTCTGCATCATTCCTTACGGCCGCGGCAACTCCCGCTCGGTCCCCGCGGGCGTGGTGATCGACCAGATCAAGCGGCTGGTGGACAGGGGCTACAACGAGGTGGTTCTGACCGGCGTGGACCTCACCTCCTGGGGCGCCGATCTACCCGCACAGCCCCGCCTGGGTGATCTGGTGATGCGGATCCTGAAGCTGGTGCCGGACCTGTCGCGGCTGCGCATCTCCTCCATCGATTCGATCGAGGCGGACGAGAACCTGATGCAGGCGATTGCTACCGAACCGCGGCTGATGCCGCATCTGCATCTGTCGCTGCAGCACGGCGACGATTTGATTCTGAAACGCATGGCCCGCCGCCACCTGCGCGACGACGCCATCGCGTTTTGCGAAGAGGCCCGCCGCCTGCGCCCCGAGATGACCTTTGGCGCCGACATCATCGCGGGCTTCCCGACCGAGACGGACGCCCATTTCGAGAATTCGCTGAAACTGGTCACCGACTGCGACCTGACATGGCTGCACGTCTTCCCCTATTCCAAGCGCGAGGGCACCCCGGCTGCAAAGATCCCGAACCAGGTGAACGGCAACGTGATCAAGGAGCGCGCCGCCCGCCTGCGCGCGGCCGGCGATGCGCAGGTGGAACGCCACCTGGCAGAGCAGGTCGGCAAGACCCACCGCATCCTGATGGAAAACCCGCATATGGGCCGCACCGAGCAGTTCACCGAGGTGGCGTTTGCGGCACCGCAGGAGGAAGGCCGGATCGTCACCGCCGCCATTACCGGCGTGGAGGGCAGCCAGCTGACAGCCTGACCTGCTCCCCAGGCCAGCTAGCAGGTTGAGGCGGCGACCGACGCAGAATCGTAGAATTCATGCAGTTCGCAGATGCGCCCGCCACGGAACCGGCAGACAAGAACAATGGGAGTTTCCACGCGCTTGCCAGTGGCCTTGCAGGTCCAGGCCGTCGTGCCCAGGCCGACGACCCGGTCGCCTTCAGAGACTGTCTCCTCTAGGGTCCAATGCTCCATTTCAAAGGCATTGGTCAATTCGGCCAGGTAGCTGTGCATCTGCTCCCGGCCGTTGCGCGCCGAACTGAAATTGATGCCATGCTGCCCCTCCCCCATGGACCGCAGGCACATATCCTCGCTGGTGTACTCGTCCCACATAGCCAGATCTCCGGCCTTGCAGTCGTTCCAGCGCGCCATCGCTTCGCGCAAGATATCCGCATTCGATTGTCCGGTCATTGCAACTCTCCCCACTCACAAAATACAACTCATAAATGTTGCGATGCTGCTGCCGGGTCCGTCAAGCGTGTCAAAGGCGTGCCGCGCGGGGTACCAAACAGCACACTGAAACGGAGTGGCACAGGCGCCACTGCCTTGCCAGCCCCGGGCTTGAAGGATTTGCGCCCCAGCTCTTGCTGCGTTATGACCATACCAAGGTCCCGGATACCTGCCGCTCGCGGCCGCTGGCCATGGTGAAATCCGGACAAAGTATATCCTGACGCCTGGGTGCACGCCCGGACAGCAATGCGAGCCCTGTCTGCAACGGCATTTGCACCCTTTTCGCGAAAGGTACATCCATGCAGACAAACTCTGTCCTTCCAAGCATGCCGCAGCTCAAGGCCGAAGCGCGGCTGCTGCGCAAGCATTCCAAGGCCCAGCGCCAGCCCATCAGCCACAGCACGGCCCTGGAGCGTGTCGCCCAGTATTACGGTTTCCGCGACTGGAACACGCTTAGCGCCCGCGCCTCCAACGCGCCGGAACTGCAGGTGGGGATGCGGGTCGAGGGGCGCTATCTGGGGCAGCCCTTCACTGGCTATGTGCACGGGCTGGCCGCCTGCGGCGGCAATGGCCACCGGCGGATCACGCTGCAGTTCGATACGCCGGTGGACGTGGTCCAGTTCGACAGCTTCTCGTCCTGGCGCCACCGGGTGTCCGCGGTCATCAATACCGAGGACCGCTCACCGCAGAAGACCTCCAACGGCCTGCCGCATCTGACGGTCAGCCCGCTGGCGTAGGTTGCCGGGCCGCGCCCTCATGCAACGAAAAACCCCCGCAAGAAGCTCTTGCGGGGGTTTCTTGTTTCAGCGCTGTGTCAGCCGCCAGGGATCAGTGCTTGCCCTTATGCGGCGCCCACAGGCGCTTGTTGGTCAGGTACAGCATCACCGACAGCAGGGTCAGGAACAGCACGCCGACAAAACCGGCTTGCTTGCGGGCCATCATCTTGGGTTCGGCGGTCCACATCAGGAAGGCCGCGACGTCCTGCGACATGGCGTCCACGTCGTTGGCGTGGCCGTCAGCGAATTCCACCTGCTCATCCGACAGCGGCGGCGCCATCGAGATCCAGCCGCCCGGGAAGGCAGTGTTTTCATAGAAGGTGGTGCCTGCTTCTTCCTTGGTCTCACCGGTGTAGCCAGCCAGCAGCGAGGCGATGTATTCGGCACCGCCCATGCCTTTGAACAGCTGGTTCAGACCCAGGCCGTAGGGGCCGTGGAAGCCCGCGCGCGCCTTGGCCATCATGCTGAGGTCCGGGGCGCCGGCGTTGTTGTTCTCCGGGAAGTGGTCGACCGGCTTGGCCGGGCGGTCCTCATCCAGTTCCGGATCGTAGACGCTGAAGTTGTCAGCCGCGTAGGCACGCACCTGATCTTCCGGCATCTGCGGGCCGCCCTCGTCGGACAGGGTGCGGATCGGCACCAGCTTCAGCCCGTGGCAGGCTGCGCAGACTTCGGTGTAGATCTGCAGGCCGCGCTGCAGCTGGTTGCGGTCGTAGGTGCCGAAGGGACCCTCAAAGGAGAAGTCGTAATCTTCGACATGGCCCGCCCCGCCTGCTGCGTAGGACGCAGCAGGGATCATGGCCAGAGCGAAGGCGGCACCGGTTGCCAGTTTCTTGAACATTGCTAGGTGTTCCTTCTTCTTACTCGGCAGGAGTGGCGTCTGCGGAAGACTTCTTGCCGTAGTGGGCGTCGAAATCCTCTTCGATGGTGGCAGGCTGAGCCAGCGGCTTCTCGATCACGCCCAGCAGCGGCAGGATCACGAAGAAGTAGCCGAACCAGTAGGCCGATGCGATCAGCGAGAACGATGCATAGGGCTCTTCCGCCGGCATCGCGCCCAGCCACATCAGCGCAAAGAAGTCGACGACCAGCAGCGCGAACCACCATTTGAACATCGGACGGTAGCGGCCCGAACGCACGTTGGAGGTGTCCAGCCAGGGCGCCAGCGCCATGGCCAGGATCGCGCCGAACATGGCGATCACGCCGAAGAACTTCGCATCCACGATGCCGCCGGTCACGAAGGACGCGAACTGCACCACCCAAACTTCGGAGGTGAAGGCGCGCAGGATCGCGTAGAACGGCAGGAAGTACCATTCCGGAACGATGTGCGCGGGCGTCACCAGCGGGTTGGCTTCGATGTAGTTGTCCGGGTGGCCCAGGTAGTTCGGCATGAAGCCGACGATGGCCCAGAAGATCACCAGCACAATGGCCAGGCCCAGGAAGTCCTTGATCACGAAGTACGGCCAGAACGGCAGTGTGTCTTTCTTGGCTTCTTCCTTGGAGCCGCGGCGCACGTCAACACCGGTGGGGTTGTTGTTGCCGGTGGTGTGGAAGGCCCAGATGTGCACGATCACCAGCGCTGCGATCACGAAGGGCAGCAGGTAGTGCAGCGAGAAGAAGCGGTTCAGAGTGGCGTTGTCCACCGCCGGTCCGCCCAGCAGCCAGGTCTGGATCGCTTCGCCGATGAACGGGATTGCGCCGAACAGGCCGGTGATCACGGTTGCACCCCAGAAGGACATCTGGCCCCAGGGCAGCACGTAGCCCATGAAGGCGGTGCCCATCATCAGCAGGTAGATCAGCATGCCGACGATCCAGGTGATCTCGCGGGGCGCCTTGTAGGAGCCGTAGTACAGGCCGCGGAAGATGTGGATGTAGACGGCAACAAAGAACAGCGAGGCGCCGTTCATGTGCAGGTAGCGCAGCATGTGGCCGCCGTTCACGTTGCGCATGATATGCTCAACGGATGCAAAGGCCATGTCGACATGCGGGGTGTAGTGCATCACCAGGACGATGCCGGTGACGATTTGCAGCGCCAGGCAGAAGGCCAGGACGATGCCCCAGATCCACCACCAGTTCAGGTTCTTGGGGGTGGGGATCATGATGGTGTCATAGATCAGGCCGACGATGGGCAGGCGGCTGTGCAGCCACTTCTCTGCGCCTGTCTTCGGCTCGTAATGGTCGTGCGGAATACCGGACATGAGCGCGTTTCCTTATCCCAGCTTGATGGTGTTGGCGTCGGTGAACTCAGCCACCGGCACGTGCAGGTTCTCCGGCGCCGGGCCTTTGCGGATGCGGCCTGCGGTGTCGTAGTGCGAGCCGTGGCAGGGGCAGAACCAGCCGTTGAATTCGCCGGCGCCGTCGCCCAGCGGCACACAGCCCAGGTGGGTGCAGACACCCATCATCACCAGCCATTCGCCGGCGTCGTCCATGGTGCGGTTCACGTCCGCCGCGTCGGTGCCCGGCTTGTTCGGGTTTTCCGACCGCGGGTCGATCAGCTCGGACAGCTCCACGGCACGGGCCTCGTCGATCTCTTCCTGGGTGCGGCGGCGGATGAACACCGGCTTGCCCAGGAACATGACCGAGATCTGCGTGCCAACTTCCACGCCGCTGACATCGACCAGGATCGAGGACAGCGCTTTCACGTCGGCGGAGGGGTTCATCTGGTTGACCAGGGGCCATACGGCGGCACCCGCGGTCACTGCCCCGGCGCCGGCAGTGGCGTAGTAGAGGAAATCTCTCCGGGTTCCTTCGTGGTCTTCTGCGTGGGACACGAGGTTTTCTCCAATTCCAGCGCCCGTTTAGGGCAAACATGCGCATGCACCGCGATTGCTCGCAGTGACTCAGGCGCGTGTCTAGCGGGGAGAAAGCCGTTCGTCCAGCGGTCATGGGCGCGCAGAAAGCCGCAGACGGCAATTCTGTCACGCCTGTGTGACAGTGCCGCACCCATATCGGCGCGGCACATGCAGGTTTCAAGGGGCCGCGCTCAGGCCGCGGGCGGTTTTGTCGCCTGCATCGCGGGGCGCGATTCGAATTCGGCGAACCAGTCTGCCAGTGCCTCGTTACCCTGGCGCCAGTTTGTTTCCGGGTGCCGGAAGTCCACATAGGCCAGCGCACAAGCCACCGCGATCTGGCCGATGTCCAGCGGCCCCTGCAGATGGCTCATCCAGCGGGCATTGAGCGCCGCGCAGCCGCCCAGCACCTTGCTGCGCTGTGCGTCCAGCCAGCTGTCCCACTGTTTTTCCTCGGGACGCAGCCGTTTTTCGTAGGACATCAGCACCGCCGCATCCATGATCCCGTCGGCGGTGGCCTCCAGCACCTTGCTGTCCCAGCCGCCATAGAGCCTGCCGCCCGCGCGCTCATCCAGGTAAGCGCAGATCACCCGGCTGTCATACAGCGCCGGCCCGTCGTTGCGCTCCAGTGCCGGGATCTTGGCCAGCGGGTTGCTGGATTTCACATCCGGGCTGGGGTCGAGCGGGGTGGTGGTCACGTTCTGGATCTCAACATCCTCCAGCTGCCCGGTTTCATGCAGCACGACCACAACCTTGCGGGCAAAGGGGGACGAGGGTGAATAAATGAGCTTCATTGAAAATCCTCCGTTGTTTGGCCGCAGCCTACTGCAAGCTGGGCCAGGGGAAAGGGGCATTTTCCAAACTGTGCTATGCTGGACTGAAGTAACCAGTGTCAGGAGGGACGCCGATGATCATGCGGATATTCCAGGTTACAGTCCGGCCCGGTAAGGAAGCCGAGTTCAGCAGGTTCTTTCATGAAACCGCGATTCCTTTGATGAAGGGCACAGACGGCATCGTTTCGGTGCTGCCCGGCGCGCCGCGCGCCGAAACCCCTCGGGAGTTCAGCTTTGTCATGGTGTGGAAGGATCTGGCCTCGCTGAAGGCGTTTGTAGGCGAGGATTACACCAGCCCGCACATCGACCCGGCCGAGGCCGAACTGGTCGAGTCGCGCACCATCAAGCATTATGATCTGGTCGGGAACTGATCCCGCACCGCATTTCCTGCTTGCAGGAATCTCCGCTGCTTGCCAAAGTCCGGCCGTTCTCAGGGCGGGGCGGAATTCCCCACCGGCGGTAAGCGGGCGCGTCCCGTAAGCCCGCGAGCGGCTTCCAAAGTTTTGGAAGTGTCAGCAGATCTGGTGCGACTCCAGAGCCGACGGTCACAGTCCGGATGGAAGAGAACGTGCGTCAGGACCGTTCCGGGCTGTGCAGCCCTGCGTGCGCCTGCCGTTCGTGATCGCCTTGGGTGACGTGTCAGAGCCACAAGGAGATTACGAGATGACACACACCCGCTATGCCTTCATCAAGGCGCAATGGCATGCTGATATTGTTGACCGGGCGCTGGAAGGCTTCCTGCAGCTGATCCCGGCGGAGCAGATCGACGTGTTCGACGTGCCCGGCGCCTTTGAAATGCCGCTGCTGGCGCAGGAGCTGGCGAAAACAGGGAAATACGCCGCGGTGGCCTGCGCTGCGCTGGTCGTTGATGGCGGCATCTACCGGCATGACTTTGTCGCCCAGGCAGTGGTCGACGGGCTGATGCGCGCCGGCATGGACACCGGGGTGCCGGTGCTGTCGGTCTCGCTGACCCCGCACCATTTCCAGGAGACCGATCACCACAAGGCGATTTATCGCGATCATTTCGTGGAAAAAGGCCGCGAGGCCGCCAATGCAGCGCTGATGATTACGAAAACACGGGAATCGGGGCTGGCCGCGTAAAACTGAGGCCTGCGCCTGCCGGGGGGCAGGCAGGCGCAGGCCGGGCTGCAAGCGACCCGGCCATGGGTCATCCCAAATACGCCTTCAAGGCAGGCGGCGGGTTGTCCAGCAGCTCCGCCGACGGCTCCGGCGGATGCGCCCTGCCCTCCGCCACCAGCACCACCTGGTCCGCGATCCGGCGCGCGTCATTCGGGTCATGGCTGACCATCAGCACCGTGGCGCCGCTTTCGCGGGCCAGCTCCGCCACCAGATCCAGCATTTCTGCCTTCAGCGCCGGGCCAAGCGCTGCAAAGGGTTCATCCAGCAGCAGGATGTCCCGCCCCTGAACCAGCACCCGCGCCAGCGCCACCCGGCTTTGCTGCCCGCCGGACAGCGCCGCAGGCTTGCGCCCGCCCATGCCGCCAAGTCCAACCCGCGCCAATGCCGCGCCGACCCTATCCCACTCCAACTGGTTCAGCCGCAGGTTTGCATGCAGCCCCAAACCAACGTTCTGCGCCACGGTCAGGTGCGGAAACAGGTTACCGTCCTGAAACAGCATCGCCACCGGCCGCTTGCCAGGCGGCTGGCGGGTCAGGTCGGCTCCGTTCCACAAGACTCGCCCGCGGGTGACGGGCAGAAAACCGGCGATCGCCTCCACCAGCGTGGATTTCCCGGCGCCAGACGGGCCGATCACCGCCACGCAGGCACCGGACGCGATCTCCAGGTCCGCCTCCACCGTGTAATCGCCGTTCATGATCCGGCAATTCTCAAGCCTCAGCATGCCAGCGCCCCCCGCGGTCCAAAATCCAAAACGCCCCCATCGACAGCATCAGCAAGAGCAGCGCCGCACCCGCCGCCGCCTCCATCCGGTAGGCCCCCATCAGCCGGTAGATCTGCAAGGGCAGCGTTGCGAAATCCGGATCGGCGAACAGCGCCACCACGCCGAGGTCGCCCATCGACAGGGCGGCCGCCAGCCCTGCGGCAAACCCCGTCTGCGCCCGCATCCGCGGCAGGTAGACCCGGCGCACAAAGGCCCAGCCCTGCATGTCCAGCGACAGCGACAGGCGGCCATAGCGCCCCAGCACCTCCCGCGCCCGCGGCACCAGAATGCGCATGGCAAAAGGCAGCGCCATCACCGCATTGACCAGCGCCGTCACCGGCAGCGCCAGCGCAAAAGGATCTGCGACAGGGTAAATTAGGATAAACAGCCCCGTGCCGATCACCAGCGGCGAGGCCGCAAGCCCCAGGATGCCCGACAGCTCGGTCAAGCCGTTCCGCCCCGCCGCGACGGCGGCGGCCATCGGCAAGGCCAGCGCCAGCAGGATCACGGTGCTGAGCGTCGCCACCAGAATAGAATTCCCCGCGGCCTGCCAGACCGTGCCCTTCAAGCCCATGAGCCCCGGCAGCCCGGCCAGCACGATCGCAGCCAGCGGCAGCAGCAGGAACGCCGCCGACAGCACAATCCAAAAGCCATCCAGGCCGCGCGCCAAGGCGCTTTGCCCGTCCCAGCGCCGCACCACGCGGTCCAGCCCGGCGCCAAAACCCTCTCCCGCCGACACGCGCAGCGCCACCAGTGCGGCGGCGCCTGTCAGCACCAGCTGCATGCCCGACAGCAGCGCCGCCCGGCCCAAGTCAAAATCAAACCGGAACGCCTGATAGATCGCGAGTTCAATTGTGGTGGCCCTGGGGCCGCCGCCCAAAGTCAGCGCCACGGCAAAGCTTGACAGGCAAATGGCAAAGACCACCGTCAGCGCGCCCGGCGCCACCCGCCGCAGCATCGGCCCTTCCAGCAGCCGCCACATCGCCAGCGGCCCGGCATCCAGCTGCGCCGCCAGGCGGAAGCGTTCGGCAGGGATCTCCTGCCAGCCCTGCAGGATCAGCCGGGTCGCCAGCGGCAGGTTGAAAAAGACATGCGCCAGCACCACTCCGTGCAGCCCGTAGATCTGAACAGGCTCCAGCCCGAGGAAAATCAGCCCCTGACTCAACCATCCAGCCCGGCCGAAGACGGCCAGAAGACCCAGAATGGCAACAATGACAGGCAGGATGAAGGGCGCGCCCAAAAGGGCAATCAGCAGGCTCCGCCCCGGAAACCGCCGCCGCGCCAGCGCGCGGGCGACGGGAATGGCAAGCCCAACGCTCAAGAGCGCCGACAGGCTCGCCTGGGTCAGCGTAAACCGCAGCGCAGCCCAGTCGCTGGCGGCAAACCCGGTGCCGGCCTCAGCCCTGTAGGCAACCGCCCCAAGGGTTCCCAATATCAGCGCAGCCACCAGAAGGGCCGCGCTGATACCGGGAAAGGCGCTTACTGGCTGAGCGCGTCCAGCCATTCGCCCAGCGCCGCATCGCGCACCTCTGCCGCTTCCGTCTCGCTCAGCAGCAGCGATTTCTCCGGTGCGATCAGGGTGCCGAACCCTTCCGGCAGGCCCGCCGCCGGGGTCACCGCCGGATACATCCAGTTGGTGGTCGGGATGATCGACTGGAACGCATCCGATACCATGAAGGCCAGGAACTGGTCGGCCAGCTCCGGCTGGTCGGCATTTGCCAGTTTGCCGGCAACCTCCACCTGCATGTAATGCCCCTCGTTAAAGGCCGCCGCCGCCTTGGAGCCGTCTTCCTCGGCAATCAGATGGTAGGCGGGCGAGGTGGTGTAGGAGAGCACCATGTCGGCCTCGCCTTCCAGGAACATGCCGTAAGCCTCGGACCAGCCCTTGGTCACGGTCACCACATTGTCAGAGAGGCCCTTCCAGATTTCCGGCGCCTCATCGCCATAGGCAGCTTTCACCCACAGCAGCAGGCCCAGCCCGGGGGTCGAGGAGCGCGGGTCCTGGATCACGATCTTCTTGTCGCTGGCGGCCAGCGCCTTGAAATCCGCGGGCGCCGCCGCGTCAGCGTTGTGGACAAAGGCAAAGTAGCCCCAGTCATAGGGCACAAAGGTCGCGTCGTTCCACTCCACCGGCAGCGCAAACTCGGCGCTGACCGAATGATCCGCAAACAGGCCGGTCTCCTTGGCCGCCGCGGTCAGGTTGGTGTCGAGGCCCAGAACTACATCGGCATCGGAGCGTTCACCCTCCAGCTTGACCCGCGCCAGCAGCGCTGCGCCGTCGCCTGCGCCGACCAGTTTCAGGTCGCAGCCGCAGACCTCCTCGAACGCCTTTTCCACCGCCGGGCCGGGGCCCCAGTCGGAAACAAAGCTGTCATAGGTGTAAACGGTGAGTTCGGGCGTATCGGCAAAGGCTGCCGAGGCGCCAAGCAGTCCCGCTGCAAATGCAAGATGTTTCATGCCATCCTCCTTTGCGGCTTTGGGCAAGGGTGGAGGCTGTCCAGTACCTTCCCTCCGCCGGTGTGATCCGGTTCAGGTTCAACGGGTGTCATCTCAGCGCTGCCGCGCACCCCGAGGTGGCGCGGACATTAGGCCCGGGGCGCGGCAATGACAAGCCAAAGCCCCGACAGGACCTATGGTTCAGGCAAACTGGACCGCTGCCAGTGCCCATCCCTTGCTCATCCGGCTGAAAACATCCCGGGGGAGCCGCCCCATGCGGCGGGGGCAGCGCTCCCGTGCCCTTTGCCGCAGAGGAATCCGCTTGAGGCACAGGCCCCTGCCCGCTAAGCACAGCGCAAAGGAGACCGCGCATGTCGATGAACAGCTTTGGACACCTCTTCCGCGTCACCACCTGGGGCGAAAGCCACGGGCCTGCACTTGGCGCCACCGTCGACGGCTGCCCGCCGAACGTGCCGCTGGAGCCGGAAATGCTGCAGCAATGGCTCGACAAGCGCCGCCCCGGCCAGAACAAGAACACCACCCAGCGCAACGAGCCGGACGCGGTAAAGATCCTGTCCGGCGTGTTTGACGGCATGTCCACCGGAACCCCGATCCAGCTGATGATCGAAAACACCGATCAGCGGTCCAAGGATTACGGCGAGATTTCCCAGACCTTCCGTCCGGGCCACGCCGACATCACCTATTTCCAGAAATACGGCAACCGCGACTACCGCGGCGGCGGCCGGTCCTCGGCGCGCGAGACCGCGGCGCGGGTTGCCGCCGGCGGTGTTGCACGTGAAGCAATCAAGGCGCTGGCGCCGGGGCTGGAGATCAAGGGCTACATGACCCGAATGGGTGAACTGGAGATCGACCGCAGCCGCTTTGACTGGGACGCGATCGAGCAAAATGATTTCTGGATTCCCGACGCAGGCGCGGTACAGGAGTGGGAAGACTACCTGCAGGGCCTGCGCAAGGCGCATGACTCGGTTGGCGCCGTTGTCGAAGTTGTCGCCCGCAATGTCCCCGCCGGCATCGGCGCGCCGGTCTATGGCAAGCTCGACACCGATCTGGCGGCCGCGATGATGTCGATCAACGCGGTGAAAGGCGTCGAGATTGGTGAGGGCATGAATGCCGCGCGCCTCAAGGGCTCGGAAAACGCCGATGAGATATTCATGGGCGCAAACGGGCCGGAGTATTCCTCCAACCACGCCGGCGGCATCCTGGGCGGCATTTCCACCGGCCAGGACGTGGTGGTGCGCTTTGCAGTGAAGCCGACCTCCTCAATCCTCACCCCGCGCAAGTCGATCCGCAAGGACGGCTCTGCCACCGAGGTGATCACCAAGGGCCGCCACGACCCCTGCGTCGGCATCCGCGCGGTGCCGGTGGCGGAGGCGATGATGGCCTGCGTGATCCTGGACCACCTGCTGCTGCACCGCGGCCAGATCGGCGAAAACCAGGGCCGCATCGGCTGAGAAACAGGCTCTAACAAAGGAGTTTGCCCTGATATGGTTCGGGCAACTCCTCTCAGCCTGCGCCCTCAATCATGTTCGCTTGCGCATTGGCTATGGTCGCCCAGCGCGGTCAGCACCTTGCAGCAGCCGCCGCCACTGCCGCCGTCGCACAGGTGGCTGATCCGCTCCAGCTCCGCGGCCAGGCGCTCCAGCCTGGCAATCCGTGCGCGCACGTTCTGCAACTGGCTGCGGGCGATCCGGTCGGCCTCCGCGCAATCATCGCCCAGCTGCCCGTCCAGCCCCATCAGCGCCTTGATGTCCTCCAGCGAAAAGCCAAGGTCCCGGGCGTGCTTGATAAAGCCCAGCGCCTCCATGCCGTCCTGTCCGTAGCGGCGCTGGTTGCCGGCATTGCGACCCGGTTCCGGCAGCAGGCCGATCTCCTCGTAGTAGCGGATGGTTGGTACCTTCACGCCGGTGGCCTTGGACAGCTGGCCGATGGAAAACATCGCAATGACCTCTTGATGCTCTAGTGACTAGAGGCCCTACATTGATCCCGAATCAGGAATGAGGACAAGAGCAATGGCAGGCTGCTGCAATCACGAGGCCCGGTTTGACGGGGTATCGGCGGACTACAAACGCAGGCTTTGGCTGGTGATCGCCATCAACGCCGGCATGTTCGCGGTGGAAATGGGCGCAGGCCAGCTGTCCGGCAGCCAGGCGCTGAAGGCGGACGCGCTGGACTTTCTGGGGGACGCGCTGACCTATGGCATCTCCTTGGCAGTGATCGGCGCCACCCTGCGCACCCGGGCGCTGGCAGCACTGGGCAAGGGCATCAGCCTGTTGCTCATGGGGCTGTGGGTGTTCGGCTCAACTGTCTATCAGGTGTTCTACGTCGGTGTGCCGCAGGCCCATATCATGGGGGTGATCGGTTTCATGGCGCTGGCGGCCAACCTGATCTCGGTGCTGCTCTTGGCGCGCTACAAGGACGGCGACGCCAATGTCCGCTCGGTCTGGCTGTGCTCGCGCAATGACGCTATCGGCAATGTGGCGGTGATGATCGCGGCGCTTGGCGTCTGGGGCACCGCTACCGGCTGGCCGGACCTCATTGTGGCCGGGATCATGGGCGGGCTGTTCCTGAACTCCGCCTTCCAGATCCTGGTGCAGGCCGTGCGGGAATGGCGCGAGGAAGAGGCGCACGCGGCGGTGCATTGATCCTAATCGCCTGTGCCGCTTACGGCACGGGCTGCGCCCTTTATCTCTTACGAAAACAGCCCTGCGTATTCCTCGCGCAGGGCTTTTTTCTGCACCTTGCCCATCGTGTTGCGCGGCAAGGCCTCCAGCAGGATAATCTCTTTGGGCTGCTTGAACTTGGCCAAATGCCCGGACAACGCCGTCTTGATCGCCTCAGCACTGGTGCCCTCGCCCTCCGGCACCACCACAGCCACCACGCCCTCGCCGAAATCCGGGTGCGGCACGCCGATCACCGCGCTTTCCAGCACGCCGGGCAGGTCGTCGATCAGGCTCTCGACCTCCTTGGGATAGACATTGAATCCGCCGGTGATGATCAGATCCTTCTCGCGCCCGACGATGGTGACATAGCCATCGGCGTCGATCCTGGCCATGTCGCCGGTGATGAACCAGCCGTCCGGCTTCAGTTCCTCCGCCGTCTTCTCCGGCATCTGCCAATAGCCCTGGAACACATTCGGCCCGCGCACCTCCAGCACGCCGATCTCGCCGGCGGGCACCTCAGTCCCGTCCTTGATGACCCGCGCCTCCACACCCGGCAGCGGGAAACCGACGGTGCCGGCCCGGCGCTCTCCGTCATAGGGGTTCGACGTGCTCATATTGGTTTCGGTCATCCCGTAGCGTTCCAGGATGCGGTGGCCAGTGCGGGCTTCCCACTGCTCATGGGTATCGACCAGCAAGGGCGCGGAGCCAGAGATGAAAAGCCGCATATTTGCCGCGCGCTCCCGCGTCAGCCGCGCATCTGCCAGCAGCCGGGTATAGAACGTCGGCACCCCCATCAGCGCGGTCGCCGTTGGCATCGCCTCCAGGATTGCATCCGCATCGAACCCAGGCAGAAACACCACCTGGGCGCCCGCAAACAGCGCCACATTGGTTGCCACAAACAGCCCGTGGGTGTGGAAGATCGGCAGCGCATGGATCAGCACGTCGTCCTTGGTGAACCGCCAGTAGTCCCGCAAGGTCAGCGAGTTGGAAGCCAGGTTGTCATGGCTCAGCATCGCGCCCTTGGAGCGGCCGGTGGTGCCGGAAGTATAAAGGATCGCTGCCAGATCTTCTGCCTGCCGGGCAACGGGCTCAAACTGCGACTGCCCGTCCGCCAGATCCCGCAAGGTCCCCTGCCCGGCAGCATCCAGGGTCAACACCTCTGCCTCCCCGGAAACCGCGCTGATCTCCTCCAGCCGCGCCGGGTCGCAGACCACCACCCGGGGTGTTGCGTCGCCAACGAAATAGGCAACTTCCGGCCCGGTATAGGCAGTGTTCAAGGGCAGGAAAATACCGCCGGCCATCACCGTGCCAAGGTACAGCTCAATCGCCTGGATGGTCTTCTGAACCTGCACCGCCACCCGGTCCCCCGGCTGAACACCCTGGCCCGCCAGCGCCGCCGCCATCCGCTCCGCCCCGGCAAACAGCGCACCAAATGTGACCTTGCCGCCACCGGGAAGCCGGGCAAAAACATCCTCCTCGCGCCCCAGCGAGGACTCACGCAGCTGGCGGATCAGGTGGTTGGCGTCATACATCGGCGGCTCCTTCATCTGGCGGCGCCATTTGCGCGCCTTGACCCGCCGAAATCAAGCCATTGATCTTTGCGGCGCTTGGGCGCAGGGTCGCGCCATGGCAGAATCCTTAACATCGCATCGGCCTGTGCTGGCGGTCCTGCTGAAAGTGACCGCGATTGCGCTGTTCACCGCGCTGTCAGGGATCATCAAGGCCACCTCAGAGACCGTGCCGGCAGGCGAGGCGGTGTTTTTCCGCTCCTTCTTTGCGATTCCGGTGATTGTGGTCTGGCTGGCGGCGCGGGGTCAGCTGCGCCAGGGGCTGATCACCAGGAAACCGATGTTTCACGTGTGGCGCGGGCTGGTCGGCACTTCGGCAATGGGGATGACCTTCATGGGGCTGGCGCTGCTGCCGCTGCCGGAGGTCACCGCCATCGGCTATGCCACCCCGATCTTCACCCTGATCCTGGCGGCGCTGTTCCTGGGCGAGACCATCCGCCTGGTGCGGATCAGTGCGGTGGCCATCGGCCTGTTGGGCGTACTCATCATGATCTGGCCGCGCCTGGGCGGCGACCTGGGCGATGGCGCCCTGCTGGGGGTGCTGCTGGTGGTCGGCGCCACGGTGGCCCGCGGCTTTGTACAGATCCACATCCGCCGCATGGTGCAGTCAGAGCATACCGCGGCCATCGTGTTCTATTTCTCGCTGACTGCCTCGGGCCTCGCACTGCTGACCGCGCCTTTCGGCTGGGTGATGCCGGATGCGCAAACCGCCGCGCTGCTGGTCAGCGCCGGGCTGGTCGGCGGGGTGGCGCAGATCCTGGTCACCTCCTCCTACCGCTTTGCGCCGGCCTCCATGCTGGCGCCTTATGACTATGCCTCGATGATCTTTGCCATCGTCATTGGCTATGTCTGGTTCGACGAATGGCCGACGCTGGTGATGCTGGCAGGTGCTGCGCTGGTGATTGCCGGCAATGTGCTGGTGATCTGGCGCGAGCACCGGCTGGGCCTGCGGCGCGGCAAGGCCAAGCCGCTGATCGACCCGAAGGGCGGGTAACAGGCTCTAATAACGGCAAATAGCAAGAATTGAGCCTGCACCCCGCACCGGCCGGTTCAGATCGCGCGGGTCAGCCCCCCGTCGACACGAATGTTCTGCCCGGTGGTATAACCCGCATCATCCGAGGCCAGATAGGCCACCAGCGCTGAGATCTCGCGCGCTGTGCCATAGCGGCCCATCGGGATCCGCGCCTTGCGGTCTTCGGTTTCCGGCAGGCTGTCGATGAAGCCCGGGAGCACGTTGTTCATCCGCACGCCCTGGGCCGCGAACTTGTCGGCAAACAGTTTGGTGAAGCTTGCAAGCCCGGCCCGGAACACGCCGGAGGTCGGGAACAGCGGATCCGGCTCAAACACCGCAAAGGTGGAGATGTTGATGATCGATCCCTTGCCCTGCGCCGCCATGATCGGCGCCACCAGCCGCGAAGGGCGGATCACGTTCATCAGGTAGTATTCCATCCCCAGATGCCAGTCGTCGTCGCTGATCTCCAGGATATCGCCCTTGGGCCCGTGGCCCGCGGAATTGACCAGGACGTCGATGCGGCCCCAGCGGTCCATCGCCTTGTCCACCAAAGCCTGCAGATCGCTTTGCTCCAGGTTGGAGCCTGTATGCCCCACCCCGCCCAGCTCCTGCGCCAGAGCCTCGCCCCTGCCGGAGGAGGAGAGGATCGCGACCTCATACCCCTGCTCATGAAGGTGACGGGCGGCATCCGCGCCCATGCCGCTGCCCGCGGCGGTGAAGAGAGCAACTTTGGTCATGTCCATACTCCTTTGCTTGCCCCCAAAATGGCGGTGAAGGGCGCGCTTGACCAATCATGTCTCATCGCGCCAGACTGTAGCAAAACTACTGGCTGAGACCTCATGCGCCTTCCCAACCTCAATGCCCTGCGGATGTTTGACGCCGCCGCCCGCCACCTGAACTTCGGCCGCGCGGCGGAGGAGCTGCACCTGACTCAAGGAGCCGTGGCGCAGCAGGTGCGGCGGCTGGAGGCGGATCTGGGGCACAAGCTGTTCCACCGCCACGCCCGCGGGCTGACGCTGACCGACACCGGGCGCAGCTACCACGCGCCGGTGCAACAGGCCCTGGCGCTGATTCGCGAGGCAACCGACAAGCTGGCCCCGGCAGTACAACGGGTGACACTGTCGGTGCCGCCCTCCTTTGCCGCCAAATGGCTGGTGCCCCGGCTGCCGGAGTTCGAGGCGCGGCACCCGGACATCGACCTGCGGGTGGTCGCCGAGGAAAACCTGACGAATTTCAAGCGCGACGGCATCGACATTGCCATCCGCCAGGGCAGCAAACCGCAGGAAAGCAGTTTGAACTCCGCCCTCCTGTCGCTGGTGGATCTGGTGGCCGTGGCCAGGCCGGATTCGGCTCTAATACAGGAAGAATCCTTGGAGTTGGCTGATCTCGCCCAGCACACGCTGATCCAGGACGGGCACCGGCACTGGGACCATCTGCTGCGGCAGGAGGGGCTCACCGCCAAGGGCCGGGTGCTGCAATTCAACCAGACCGCACTGGCGATGGATGCTGCGATGAACGGCCAGGGGATTGCCCTGGTGCCGCGCATTTTCCTCGGCGGCCAGCCGCTGGAGATCCTGTGGCAGGCACCGCGCCTGGGCGATCAGGGGTTCTACGTGCTCTGGCCCAGCGCTCAGGGCCGGGCCAAGACAGTGGTGGACTGGCTCTTGCGCCAATAACGGTCAGGCAGAGGCTGCCTTGGCCTCTTCCGGCGCGCTGAGCGAGATCACCGCAACCACCGCAGCCCCGTTCAGCAAATAGAAGGCCGAATCAAGCCCGGCAAAGCCGAAGAGGAAAGGGGCTGCCAGAAAGGTGATCCCGACAATCAGGTCAACGGTCAGGTGCAGCTTGTAGGGCAGCACCCGGATCAGGCCGAGGTGATGGTCGGTCAGCACCGTCAGCACCAAGGCGGCGATGCCGGTTGCCACCGACAGCCACAGCGCCAGCGGGTTGCTTTCGCCGAGGCCCAGCAGAAACGGCAGCCCCATCAGGGCGGCGGCCACGGGATAGTCAAGATAGGCATGGATGGTACGGGTCACGAAACGCAGGGGCATGGGTCAGGTCCTTGTTACTGAGGTGTCTTGGCCGCTGAAACGGCTCTGACGCCAGATTGGCCCAGTCATCCCGGACGGTGAATTTCAGATCCTCCCGCAAATTGTGCAGATCGTCCAAACTGCTGACGCCTCAGCAAGTCAGGCCGCTGCATGCTGCTGCCGGTAGGCCGCGGGCGACATGCCCACCTGTTTTCGGAACACGCGCGAGAACGCCGCCTCGGAGGCATAGCCGGCAATCTCCGCCGCATCCGCCACATTCAGCCCCTGCTCCGCCAGCCCCTGGCAGGCAATCTGCATCCGCCAGCCGGTCAGGTACTGCATCGGCGTCACTGCCATCTTGGCGGTGAACTCCTGGGCAAAGGCGGTGCGCGACATGCCGGCCTCCCGCGCCAGACCCTCCACACTCCACTCCTGCGCCGGCGCCCGGTGAAACGCCGTCAGCGCCCGCGAAATGCGCGGGTCGGCAAACCCCGCCAGCGCCGAGCCGCTGGGGCTCTGATGCTCCAGATAGGCGCGGATCGCCTGAGCAAACAGCACCTCGGACAGTTTCAGCGCAATCAGGTCGCCGCCGATACGGGCGCCCTGCACCTCGGAGCCGATCATCCGCAGCGTGGCCTCGATCCAGGCGCCGGCTTCCTCACCGTAATTCTCGATCACGATATAGGGCGGCAGCCGGTCGATCAGCATATGGCCGGCGCCGCGCCGCCCCGGCATGGCGGCAAAGGAGAAATGGCCGCAGATCAGCTGGGTGTCCCGGTCCTCTTCGGCGCCGCCGTAGACCAGCACCCCGCCGCCGTCATACCCCGCCTCCTGCAGCACCTGCTCCAGCGGCAGCGCCTCCAGCGGCTGCACCTCGTTGCAGAGCAGCATATGCGCCGCACCATGCGGGATCAGCACCAGGTCGCCCTGCTTCAGCCGCAGGGTCTCTCCGGTGGCGGGCACATGCACCTTCAGTTCGCCGCGCTGCACGAAGTGGAACCGCGCCACATTCTCAAACGGCGGCACCTGGATCCCGAACGGCGGGGTGAATGAGGTGCGGAAATAGAGCGTCCCCTTCAGGGACAGCCGGGTGAGAATATCGCTTAGCAGATCCAACATGCCCTGAATGTTAGGCGGCAGGCATCCCGCGTCCATGGCGCCGGACGATCTGCAAGGAAATGTGAACGCTCAGGCAGCCGGACCCAGAGACCTCAGGACACCCTGACCGGGTGGCGTCACTCGCTGATATCCGGCCGGTCCTTGCTGCCGCGGCTGCTCATCAGGCGGCTCATCGAGAGGATTGCCGCAGCCACCGCGGCCAGCAGTACCGCATGAACATAATAGCCCAGCCCGGACGCCATGCCGACTCCGCCGGCCACCCACAGGCTGGCCGCGGTTGCCATGCCGCCGACCCGCTCGTCGCCCTGAATAATCGCACCGGCGCCCAGAAAACCGATCGCGCCGACAAGCCCCTGCATGATGCGGGTCGGATCGGCCCCCATTTCAAGGCTCAGCGCCTCCATCGACATCTCCATGGTGATGAGCGTAAAGCCCGCCGCCCCAAGCGAGACAATCATGTAGGTCCGCATGCCCACCTTGCGGTGCCGCAGCTCCCGATCCAGACCCAGCAGCGCCCCGGCGGCCACAGCGCAGATCAGCCGCAGACCCAGTTCAAGATAACTAATATAGGCAATGCTCAGGTCCATCGTGTTCCTGCTCCTCCTGGGTGGGCAGCAGCACGCAGCCTGCCCCGGAATGGCTTTTCAGCAATATGCCCGACTATGGCACAGTGCTGAAAAAATTGCAGGAAATCGGCATCGGCGGCCAGATGCTGCCGCATGCAGGCCGCCGATATAACAGCCGCAAAGCAAAACCCCCGCACGATGGCGGGGGTTTTCATCTGTCGTCCGCCGGGCGCTTAAGCGCGGACCAGCTTCTCGTAGTCTTCGGCGATCTCGCGGGTCAGGGCGCCGACTTCGAACTTGTAGGGGCCGATCTCGCCCACCGGGGTGACCTCGGCAGCGGTGCCGGTCAGCCAGCACTGCTCGAAGCCTTCCATCTCTTCCGGCTTGATGTGGCGCTCGTGCACGGTGATGCCCTTGTCCTTCAGCATCTGGATCACGGTCTGCCGGGTCAGCCCGTTGAGGAAGCAGTCCGGCAGCGGCGTGTGCACTTCGCCGTCCTTCACGAAGAAGACGTTGGCGCCGGTCGCCTCGGCCACATAGCCGCGGTAGTCCATGAACAGCGCATCCGAGCAGCCCTTGGCCTCCGCCTTGTGCTTGGAAATGGTGCAGATCATGTAGAGGCCCGCCGCCTTGGCGTGGACCGGAATGGTTTCCGGGCTCGGACGCTTCCATTCGGCGATGTCGAGCTTGGCGCCCTTCATCTTGGCGTCGCCATAATAGGCGCCCCAGCCCCAGACGGCGACAGCCATCCGCACCGGGTTGCGGGCCGAGGCAACGCCCATGTCCTCGCCTGCGCCGCGCCACACCAGCGCCCGCACATAGGCGTCCTGCAGGCCGGAGGCTTTCAGCGCCTCTTCCTTGGCCGCCTCGATCTGGTCGACGGTATAGGGCATCGGCATGTCCAGCGCCTCGGCCGAGGCGATCAGCCGCTCGGAATGCTCCCGGCTCTTGAAGATCTTGCCGTTATAGGCGCGCTCGCCCTCGAACACGGAGGAGGCATAATGCATCGCATGGGTCAGGATATGCACCTTGGCATCCCGCCAGTCGACCAGCTCCCCATCCATCCAGATCACACCGTCGCGGTCGTCGTAACCAGCCATGCCGCACCCTCCTGATTTCTGCGGTGATTTTCATTTGTTGCGCAAGTTGAGGCCGAAGCGGACACAATCTTGCGCCAAAGCTGCGATTCGATACATCTTCACCCTTGGAATGTCAACAACACTGACATAAACTGACCGCAAGACAGACGAGGGGGCACCACATGCCTGAGGGCCGGACAGGGCAGGGATACAGCGGCGAAAGCCTGCTGTTTCTGACAGATGAGCAGCTGCGCCAGGGGATCGAGGCAATGTTCTTTGCCTACCGCGGCTTTACCGCCGATCCGGACCGGATCCTGGCCGAAATGTCCTATGGCCGGGCGCATCACCGCGCCATCCACTTCATCAACCGCTCGCCGGGCACCACGGTGAACAATCTCCTCAGCATCCTCGGCGTCACCAAGCAATCGCTGAACCGGGTGCTGCGCACGCTGATTGGCGACGGGCTGGTGATCTCCAAGGTGGGGGAGCTCGACAAGCGCGAACGCCACCTGTACCTGACCGATCAGGGCGCGGCGCTAGAGGCGACGCTGTCCGACGCCCAGCGCGCCCGGATGCGTGCCGCATATAAGGACGCAGGCCCCGAAGCGGTGCAGGGCTTCAAAAAAGTGCTTGAGGCAATGATGGACGCTGACATGCGCCGCGCCTACGCCAAGCTGCGGGACTGATCGGGCATGAGCACGCACGACGCCCATCTGCTGATCGTCGATGACGACGAACGCATCCGCGGCCTCTTGAAGAAATTCCTGATGCGCTCCGGTTTTCTGGTCACCGCTGCACGTGATGCCGCCCATGCGCGCCGGGTGCTGGCGGGCCTCGATTTCGACCTGATCGTCATGGACGTGATGATGCCGGGCGAGGACGGCGTGTCGCTGACGCGGTCGCTGCGCGAAACCATGACCACCCCGATCCTGCTGCTGACCGCCAAAGGCGAGACCGAGGACCGGATCGCCGGGTTCGAGGCCGGGGCGGATGACTATCTGCCGAAACCCTTCGAGCCCAAGGAACTGCTGCTGCGCGTCAACGCGATCCTGCGGCGGATGCCGGACACGGTGGCGCAGGAGGCCGCGCCCAAGGTGCTGCATCTGGGCACCATCCGCTATGACATCGAGCGCGGCGAGATGTGGCAGGGCGACGAGCTGATCCGCCTCACCGGCACTGAAAGCCAGCTGATGAAAATCTTCTCGGCCCAGCCCGGCGAGCCGGTGTCCCGCACCAAACTGGTCGAGGATCTGGGCCGCGACCGCGGCCAGGCGCAGGAACGCGCGGTGGACGTGCAGATCACCCGGCTGCGCCGCAAGATCGAGCCGAACCCGAAACAGCCGCAATACCTGCAAACCGTGCGCGGCGCGGGCTATATGCTGGCGCCGGACTAAGTTCGTCCCGCTATCTTCCTGCCTGAAGTATCCGCGGCAGTGCCCTCATCTGTTCCGGCCGCGCCGGTGCACAGGGGGTGCACGCATGGCACCCCCGGTTTTCCCTTGCAGCCAGACACCGCCCGCTCCTAGTGTCGCGCCAAGCCCCGCAGCCGGAGGAACGCGCCCATGACCACCGCCCTGATCACCCACGCGGATTGCCTCAATCACGTCACACCTGAGGGCCACCCCGAACGCGTGGCGCGGCTGGAGCACATCCTGCACGCGCTGGAGCCGCTGGACCTGAAACGGGTCACCGCCCCGATGGCCGCCGAGGACGACATCCTGCGCATCCACCCGGCTTCCTATCTCTCGGACCTGCGCAAGGCCTCCCCGGCAGAGGGCTGGGCGCAGATCGACGGCGACACCTTCCTGTCCCCCGGCTCGCTGGATGCCGCCTTCCGCGCGGCCGGCGCAGTGGTGCGCGGCGTCGATATGGTGCTGGGCGGCGAGGTGCAGAACGCCTTTGCCGCGGTGCGCCCGCCGGGGCATCACGCGGAAACAGACACTGCAATGGGTTTCTGCCTGTTCGGCAATGCGGCCCTGGCCGCCAAACACGCGCTGGACCACCACGGGCTCAGCCGCGTCGCGGTGGTGGATTTCGACGTGCACCACGGCAACGGCACCCAGGACCTCTTGTGGGACGAGCCGCGCGCGCTGGTGATCACCAGCCAGCAGATGCCGCTCTGGCCCGGCTCCGGCCGCCCGGACGAGGACGGCGCCCACGGCCAGATCCTCAACATGCCGCTGGCGCCGGGCTCCGGCCGGACAGAGATGCAGGCCGCTTATGAAACTCAGGCCTTCCCCCGCCTGCGCGCCTTCAAGCCGGAACTGATCATCATCTCCGCAGGCTTTGACGCCCATCAGGACGACCCGCTTGCCAATCTGAACTGGGCGACCGCAGATTTTGCCTGGCTCACCGCCGAACTCTGCAAACTTGCCAGTGAGCTTTGCGGGGCCCGTATCGTCTCGACTTTGGAAGGCGGATATGATCTGAACGCGCTCGCAGCCGCAACCCGCGCGCATGTGGAAGAATTGACAAAGGCACCGGCATGACTGAGACCCCCGTAGACCAGATGAGCTTTGAACAGGCGATGCGCGAGCTGGAAGGCGTGGTGGACCAGCTGGAGCGCGGCGACGTGGCGCTGGATGCGTCGATCGCTCTGTACGAACGCGGCGCGGCGCTGAAGAAACGCTGCGAGGATGAGCTGAAACGCGCCGAGGAAAAGGTCGCCGCGATCACCCTGGACGCCAACGGCACCCCCAAGGGCACCCAGCCGCTGGACGCCGGCTGAACCATGACCGCCGCAGACACCCAAACACGCCCCTTCGCGGAGGCGCTGAAAGACGCGCAGGGCCAGATCACCGCGCATATGGAACTGCGGCTGGCGGGCAGTGACGAGCTGCACGCCGCGATGCGCTATGCCATCACCGGCGGCAAGATGCTGCGCGGCTTCCTGGTGCTGGAAAGCGCTCGTCTGCACGGCGTGCCGCAAGCGGCCGCCGTCGAGGCGGCGTTGGCGATTGAATGCATCCACGCCTACTCCCTGGTGCATGACGACCTGCCCTGCATGGACGACGACGACCTGCGCCGCGGCCAGCCCACTGTGCATAAGAAATGGGATGAGGCGATGGCGGTTCTGGCCGGTGACAGCCTGCAGACCTTTGCCTTTGAACTGCTGGCAAGTCCGACCGTTGGCCGCCACGCGCTGGAGCTGATCCGCGGGCTGGCGCAGTCCTCCGGCAAGGACGGCATGGTCTCGGGCCAGATGCTGGACATCGCAGCGGAAAGTGCTGCCGAGCCGCTCAATCTCGAACAAATCACCAAACTGCAAGGCCGCAAGACCGGCTGCCTGATCGAATGGTCCGCCACTGCCGGCGCGGTGCTGGCAGGCGCAAACCCGGACCCGCTGCGGCAATACGCACGCGCCCTGGGCCTTGCTTTCCAGATCGCCGACGACATCCTGGATGTGGAAGGCGATGCCGCCAAGGTCGGCAAGGCCGTGCGCAAGGATGCCGATGCCGGCAAGGCGACCTTTGTCTCGCTGTTGGGACTGGCGGAGGCAAAAGCCCGCGCACAGGCACTTTGCAATGAGGCCTGCGCCGCGCTGTCACCCTATGGTGAAGACGCCGCAACCTTGAAGGAAGCCGCGCGTTTCGTTATTGCGCGCGACAGCTAACCCCGCGCGCCACGCCCCGCACCCTGCCCGGCGCAGCCCAAGGAGACACCATGCCCGACCGGCCCAAGACCCCGCTTCTGGACCAGATCACGCGCCCCGCGGATCTGAAGGGGCTGACGGATGCGCAACTGGTGCAGGTCGCCCACGAGCTGCGGCAGGAAACGATTTCCGCCGTCTCGGTCACCGGCGGCCACCTCGGCGCAGGCCTTGGTGTGGTGGAACTGACCACCGCCCTGCACGCCGTGTTCGACACCCCGCGCGACAAGGTGATCTGGGACGTCTCCCACCAGTGCTACCCGCACAAGATCCTGACCGGGCGCCGCGACCGCATCCGCACCCTGCGGATGAAGGACGGCCTCAGCGGCTTCACCAAACGCTCCGAGTCGCCTTATGACCCGTTCGGCGCCGCCCACAGCTCCACCTCGATCAGCGCAGCCCTTGGCTTTGCCGTGGCCCGCGACCTGGGCGGCGTGATCCCCGAGGGCAACGGCGACGCCATCGCGGTGATCGGCGACGGCTCGATGTCGGCCGGCATGGCCTTTGAGGCGATGAACAACGCGGGCCACCTGGGCAAGCGGCTGTTTGTGATCCTGAACGACAATGAAATGTCGATCGCCCCGCCGGTCGGCGCGCTGTCCTCCTACCTCTCCCGCCTTTATGCAGGTGAGCCGTTCCAGGAATTGAAAGCCGCCGCCAAGGGCGCGGTCTCGCTGCTGCCGGAACCCTTCCGCGAAGGCGCCAAGCGCGCCAAAGATATGATTAAGGGCATGGCCGTCGGCGGCACCCTGTTCGAGGCGCTTGGTTTCTCTTACCTCGGCCCCATCGACGGCCACGACATGGACCAGCTGCTGCCGGTCCTGCGCACGGTCAAGGCCCGCGCCACCGGCCCGATTCTGATCCACGTCCTGACCAAGAAGGGCAAGGGCTACGGCCCCGCCGAGCGCGCCCGCGACAAGGGCCACGCCACCGCCAAGTTCGACATGGTGACCGGCGAGCAGAAGAAAGCGCCCAGCAACGCGCCGTCCTACACTTCGGTCTTCGGCAACGAGTTGGTGAAACTGGCCGCCAAGGACGACAAGATCTGCGCCGTCACCGCCGCGATGCCGGATGGCACCGGCCTCAGCCTGATGGCCGAGCGCTACCCCTCGCGCACCTTCGACGTCGGGATTGCCGAACAGCACGGCGTCACCTTCGCCGCGGCGCTGGCGGCGGGCGGCATGAAGCCCTTCTGCGCGATGTACTCCACCTTCCTGCAGCGCGGCTACGACCAGGTCGTGCATGACGTGGCGATCCAGCGCCTGCCGGTGCGCTTTGCCATCGACCGCGCCGGGCTGGTCGGCGCCGATGGCGCCACCCACGCCGGCTCTTTCGACATCGGCTTCATGTCCAACCTGCCCGGCATGGTGGTGATGGCCGCGGCGGACGAGGCTGAGCTGGTTCACATGGTCGCCACCGCTGCCGCCCATGACGACGGCCCCATCGCCTTCCGCTACCCCCGCGGCGAGGGCGAAGGCGTCGAGATGCCGGAGACCCCGGAGGTGCTGGAAATCGGCAAGGGCCGGATGATCCAACAAGGCAAGCGCGTGGCGCTGCTGTCCTTCGGCACCCGGCTGGGTGAGGTCAAAAAGGCTGCCGAGGCGCTCTCTGCCAAGGGCATCACCCCGACCATCGCCGACGCCCGCTTTGCCAAGCCGCTGGACCGCGACCTGATCCTGCAGCTGGCAGCAGACCACGAGGCGCTGATCACAATCGAGGAAGGCGCGGTGGGCGGTTTCGGCTCCCACGTGGCGCAGCTGCTGGCCGAAGAAGGCGTGTTCGACCGCGGCCTCAAGTACCGCTCGATGGTGCTGCCCGACACGTTCATCGATCAGGCCAGCCCGGCGGATATGTACGAGACCGCAGCCATGAACGCGCCGCAGATCGAGGCCAAGGTGCTGGACGTGCTGGGCGTGGCGACGATTGGCGAGAAGCGTGCGTAAGATTGGCCGGGAGGAGAACCGCGATTATGCGATCACTCTTCCCGCTTCATTCAATCCTGACCGCTCCCGGATCATGTATATTGAAGACAAATCCGAAGGGCTGGATGGGCCCGCCAGGATCGGCCGCGTCTATTTCTCGAAATCGGGCAAATCGCTTTATTACCAAGGCAGAATTTCAAGAGCCTCAAGGGTTCAGGCTTCAAGGCAAACTACTTTGACGTAGGTACCGGGGATCACTTTTGGATTTCAGGTCCTCGCCAAGACCAGAACGACAGGCTGTACGGCGGCTTCCGGGACGTGGTCATTGACGAAGATGTTTAAGACGAATACGCCAAACTAATTCAAGCAAGCTGACAGAACCAAATTGGGGCGTTGCGCTGCAAGAGCTCCTGGCAGCTACACCCCCGGCGGCTCCGCAGGCGGCACAAAGCTCTCCATGTCCTCGGCCTGCAGAACCGCCAGCAGCCCCTCGCGGTAGGTGGGATACAGCAGCTCCACCCCCAGCTCCTCCTTGATGCGGCGGTTGCGGACGCGTTTGTTCTCGCCATAAAAACTGCGCGCCATCGGCGTCATGCCGGCCTCGTCAAAGGGCACCTCGGCCGGCACCGGCAGGCCCAGCAGCTCTGCCGCATGGCCCAGTACATCCTGCGGCGGGGCCGGGTCGTCATCGCAAACGTTGTAGACCGCCCCTGGCCGGGGCTGCGCAATCGAGGCTGCCAGCACCTGGGCGATGTCATCGACGTGAATGCGGGAAAACACCTGGCCCGGCTTCACGATCCGCCGCGCCCGGCCCGCCATCAGCTTGGCAAAGGGACCGCGGCCGGGGCCGTAGATACCGGCCAGGCGGAAGATGTGCAGCGGCAGGCCAGGGATGGCCTGCCATTGCGCCTCGGCCAGGGCGCGCCAGTCGCCGCGCTCGCTGGAAGGGGTGACCGGCGTGTCCTCATCCACCCAGGCGCCGTCGTGGTGGCCGTAGACGGCGGTGGTCGACAGATATCCCACCCATTCCAAGCCTTGGGCCTTGGCGATCCTGCCGCCCATCGCCGCCAGCACAGGGTCGCCCTCTGCATTGGGGCCGATCGAGTTCAGGATATGCGTCACCCCGTCCAGCGGCACCTCCTGCCCGGGCCAGGCGAACATCTCCACACCGTCAGCCTCGACCGGTTCCCGCGAGGTGCCGATGACACGCCAGCCCGCCGCCAGCAGGCGCGGGGCAAGCGCCCGGGCGGTATAGCCAAATCCAAGACAAAGCAGCGTTTTTCTCATGCCTCCTAGATGCGTTGGCGGCGGCCGGGGCGCAAGGGTTGATTCGAATCCCCCGCGCGGCTTTGATGGCCCGATGAAAAAGCAGACACCCGGATTGTCCAATGCCTATGCGCTAAGCACGCCTGAAGATTCGCGGCGGCTTTATGCGGATTGGGCCGGCAGCTACGATCAGGATTTCGCAGCCGGGCAGGACTACTTGCTGCCCGGGTTGACAGCCAAGGCCTTTGCCGCCGCCGGGGGAACGGGCCCGGTGCTGGACGCGGGCGCGGGCACCGGTCTCTGCGGCCAGGCGCTGCGGGCGCTTGGGATTGAGCCAATCGACGCCACCGACATCAGCGCCGCCATGCTGGCCGAGGCGCTGCGCAAAGACGCCTACCGCGACGTGATCGAGGCCGACCTGCTGCAAGGCATCCCGGTGCCGCGCGGCTCTTACCGCGGGGTGGTATCATCCGGCACCTTCACCCACGGCCACCTCGGCCCCGAAGTCCTGCCGGCCCTGCTGCGGGTGGCAGCGCCCGGCGCCTGGTTTGCCCTGTCGGTGAATACAAAGTTCTATGAGAAAGCCGGATTTGCTGACGCCCTTGACCGGCTGCTGCAGGGGCAATGGATCAAGAGCCTGACCCTGCCGGAACTGCGCATTTATGGCCCACGGGCCACCGGCGCGCACAAGGACGACACCGCCCTGATCGCCTTGTTTCAAAAAGTTTAGGGTGCCCCGTCGGCACAGGGTCAAGGGAGGCACAGCCTCCGCGCGGCAGGCGCGGCTTGCCCTTGAGGCGGCGAGCCGGGTCATACACTCGAACTGGCTGCTTGAGAAGCAAACCTGCCCCTCAAGAGCTTCTCAGCGTAAAGAAAACGCCGCGCGAAGCGCGGCGCTTGGCCCAACTGTGCAGGGGCATCTTCAGATGTCCCGCAGCGGGCGGGAGTGGCGCGTTACCGCCCCTTCCAGACCGGATCGCGTTTCTCGGCAAAGGCGCGGGCGCCTTCCAGGTTGTCCTCGGAGCCATAGAGCACATCCACCGTCTTGAGCTGGCGCTGGGTGATGCGGTTCATCGCATCCTGGAACTTGCTGTCCTCGGCGTCGCGCACGATCTCCTTGATCGCCGCATAGACTAGCGGCGGTCCGGAAGCGAGCAGACGCGCCAGCTCCCAGGCCCGGTCCATCAGCTGATCCGCCGCCACGATCTCATTCACCAGGCCCCAGCGGTTGGCCTCTTCGGCATCAAACCAGCGCCCGGTGAGCAACAGCTCCATGGCGATGTGATAGGGGATACGCTTGGGCAGCTTCACGCTGGCCGCGTCCGCCACGGTGCCGGAGCGGATTTCCGGCAGCGCAAAGGTGGCGTGACCGGCGGCGATGATCATGTCCGCCGACAGCGCCAGCTCCAGACCGCCGCCACAGGCAATACCGTTCACGGCAGCAATCACCGGCTTGTTCATGTCGCGCAGCTCCTGCAGCCCGCCAAAGCCGCCGACGCCGTAATCGCCATCCACCGCATCGCCGTCTGCGGCGGCCTTCAGGTCCCAACCCGGGCAAAAGAACTTCTCGCCGCCGCCAGTCAGGATCGCAACCCGCAGTTCCGGATCATCGCGGAAATCACGGAACACTTCGCCCATCACCCGGCTGGTGGCCAGGTCGATGGCGTTGGCCTTGGGCCGGTCCAGCGTCACTTCCAGAATGGCGCCGTCGCGGCGGGTTTTCACAGGGCTGTTCTCTGGGCTTTCACTCATGTCGTCTCCTCCTGGCATGGGTCATGCCGTTCCTTGTCCAGGCCGAAGCCTCAGTATTTCCGGCGCATCAGCGCATCCGCCGCCACCGCATCCGAAGGCGTGCAAAGCAGCGGGTTGATCTCGATCTCTTCCAGGCCGAGCGCGTTTTCCATCACGTAGGCTTCCACCGCGCGGATGGCGCGCAGGATCGCCTCACGGTCCGCAGCCGGGGCGCCGCGGTACCCCTCCAGCAGCTTCGTCATGCGCAGGGATTTCAGAGCATTCTCAATCTCCGCGTCCGAAGCGGGCAGCAGGAAAGAGGCGCTGTCCTGCATCAGCTCGGTCAGGGTGCCGCCCGCTGCCAGGGTCATGACAAAGCCATGCGCCGGATCCTTGACCACGCCGATCAGCAGCTCTGCGACCGCACCGGTGACCATTTCCTCGACCAGAAAATGCGAGGCGGGCATGTTGAAGGCAGCATCGCTCACCTCCTGGCCTGAGTTCAGGTTCAAAGCCACAGCGCCTGCCTCGGTCTTGTGGGCCACACCTTCCCCTTTCAGCACCACAGGGAAGCCGACATCCACCGCCACCGCGCGGGCGTTGGTGGCGGAGGCCGCCCGTTTGGAGCGCGGAACGCGCAGACCGTAGCTTGAAAGCTGCCACTTGGCTTCGGCCTCCGGCACCAGATCGGGCTCCACCGCCGGCGTCGGCAGCAACAGCGGCGCAGGCGCTTCCGGCAGCGGCAGGCTGGCGGCCTCGCAGGCCGTGATGGCTTCGCTCAGGCCGCAGAAAGGAACGACACCGGCCTGCATCAGCCGGGCCGCCACATCCTCCGGCAGCAATTCGGGCAAAGTCGCCACCAGACCGACGTTGGCCCCGGTCCGCTCGTGCGAGCCGATGGCGGCCTGGATCGCGCATTCCCAGTCCGACGCATCGCAGCGGTCACCGCGCGGGAAATCGACGATCAGCATGGTCATCGCCAGCTGCGGGTCCATCATCGCCGCAAACGCCCGGGTCATCGCCTCGGCATCGCGCCAGATGTAAGTGTGGTAGTCGAGCGGGTTGGCCAACGCCACCATCGGGCCCAGCGCCTCCCGCAGATCCGTCTTCTGGCGCGCATTCAAGGGCGGGAACTGCACCCCTCGCGCGTGGCCTGTATCCGCAGCCAGGCTTGCCTCCCCTCCGGAGCAGCTGATGCTTGCGATGCGGTTCGAGGGCAAACGCCCCGTCACATGCAACAGCTTCAGCGTCTCCAGAAAGGAGGGCAGGTCATCAAGACGCGGAATGCCAAGGCGTGAGAGCAAAGCCCCGGCCCCCGCGTCGCCGCCTGCAAGCGAGGCGGTATGAGAAACAGTTGCGGCCTGAGCCTCGGCCGACTTGCCAACCTTCAGCGCAATGATCGGCTTGCCCAACTCACGGGCGCGGGCTGCAAGCGCCTCAAACGCGCGCAGGTCGCCAAAGCCCTCGATATGCAGGCCCAGCGCAGTCACGCGCTCGTCTTCCAGCAGCGCCTCGCCGATCGCGGCAATGCCCGACTGCGCCTGGTTGCCCGCGGTCACCACATAGGCCACCGGCAGGCCGCGTTTCTGCATGGTCAGGTTGATCGCGATGTTGGAGCTTTGGGTGACCAGCGCCACGCCTTTTTCCGCCCGGACCCCGCCATGCTGGTCCGGCCACAGCAGCGCGCCGTCCAGATAGTTGATGAAGCCATAGCAATTGGGGCCGAGGAACGGCATATCGCCTGCCGCCTCCAGCAATTCCGCCTGCAGATCCGCGCCTTCAGCGTCCTCCGCAGCAGCCTCCAGAAAACCGGAGGCAAAGCACACCGCCCCGCCGGCACCACGCGTTGAGAGCGCCCGCACCACCTCGATGGTGGCAAAGCGGTTCACCCCGATGAAGGCCGCATCCGGTGCCTCCGGCAGGCTGTCCGCATCCTTGAAGGCAGGCAGGCCCGCGACCTCTTCGGCCTTGGGATGAACGGGCCAGATGGTGCCCTCAAACCCCATCTTCTGGCATTGCTCGATCACCAGACGGCACCATGCGCCGCCGCCAATCACAGCAATGGTTTTCGGGCGGAAAAGCCTGTTTAGAGACTGCATTTGATCTTATTCACCGGTCTTGCCGCGGTCCAGATGGCCGAGGTCTTGTTCAGGGTTGATCCGGTCGCGCACGCGGGTTTTCAGCTCTTTCACATCAGGAAAGCCGCCGTCCCGTTTGCGTTCCCAGACCAGCTCCTTATCAACATGGATCTCAAAGATCCCGCCCAAATCTCCAGGAACCAGAGTCACCCCGCCCAATTGGTCCTGGAAGGTCTGCAGCAGCTCCTGCGCCATCCAGCCCGCCCGCAGCAGCCAGTTGCAGCCGATGCAGTAGGTAATGGTAACAACGGGTTTCCCGGTCTGGGTCATGGATCAGCCTCCGACGGCACGCAGCATTTCGCGGCTGATGATGTGCCGCTGGATTTCACTGGTGCCCTCCCAGATACGTTCCACCCGCGCGTCGCGCCAGATGCGTTCCAGCGGCAGCTCGTCCATCAGGCCCATGCCGCCGTGAATCTGGATCGCCTCATCGGCGACAAAGGCTAGCATTTCGGTTGCTTTCAGCTTGGCCATCGACATGTCGCTCTCGGTGACGGTGCCCTGGTCGAACTTCCAGCCGGCTTCCCAGGTCAGAAGGTTCGCGGCCTTCAGCTCCAGCGCCATGTCGGCCAGCTTGAAGGAAATGCCCTGAAACTTGCCGATCTGCTGCCCGAACTGCTTGCGCTCAGCCGCGTAACTGATCGAGTGTTCCAGCGCCCGCTCCGCGCGGCCCAGGCAGGTGGCGGCAACCTGCAGGCGGGTGGCGCCCAGCCAGGTGTTGGCAACCTCAAATCCCTTGTCGACCTCACCCAGAATGGCAGAGGACGGCAGGCGGCAGTCGTCGAATTCCAGCACCGCATTGGTGTAGCCGCGATGGCTGACGTTGCCGTAGCCGTCGCGCACCTCGAAACCCGGGGTGCCCTTGTCGACAAAAAAGGCGGTGATCTTCTTTTTCGGCCCGCGCGGGGTGTCTTCAACACCGGTTGCCATGAAGCAGATGGCGAAATCGGCAATGTCCGCGTGGCTGATGAAATGCTTGGTGCCGTTCAGGATCCAGTCATCGCCGTCCTGGCGCGCAGTCGCCTTCATGCCGCGCAGGTCCGATCCCGCATCCGGCTCGGTCATCGCCAGGCAGTCCCATTTCTCCCCCTTCATGCAGGGAAACAGGTATTTCTCTTTCTGCTCCTCAGTGCCCGCCAGCAGGATATTCGAGGGGCGCGCAACACCGGTCCAGTGCAGCGCGTAGTTGGCGCGGCCCAGCTCCTTTTCATACATCAGCCAGGTCAGGGTATCGAGGCCGGCACCGCCCACTTCCTCGGGCATGTTGGCGGCATAAAGCCCTGCTTCCATCGCCTTTTTCTGCACATCCCGGATCACATCCATATCCAGATGGCCGGTGCGCTCGATCTCCGCTTCATGCGGATACAGCTCCTTTTCCACAAAGGCGCGGGTGGTTTCGACAATCATCGACTGTTCTTCGGTCATCCCGAACTGCATGGCGGTCTTCCTCTGCAAATCTGTTGCCAATCAGACTACGCTGCTTGCCCGCGTCCATCATGCAAAGATAGAAAGAATCATGCGAAGTTGGACAAAAGATACCGCTGCAGTGCAGCAATTGGATGTGCTGCTGTTTGATGCGTTTTCCGCCCATTGCCTGGCCAACACGGTGGAGCCGCTGCGCGCCGCCAACACATTCGCCGGGCGCCAGGCCTATGCCTGGCGGTTCCTGACGCTGGATGGCGGGGCGGCGGTGTCGTCGTCAGGCATGGAGGTGCGGGCGCATGGGAAGCTGGGCGACTGCAGCGGCGATCTGCTGATTGCGATGCCGTCATACGACTTCCTGCGCCATGCCACCGTGGCCACCGCCCGGGCGCTGAAGTCCGCCGCCCGCCGTTACAAGACTCTCGCCGGTTTTGACACCGGCGCCTGGCTGCTGGCGCAGGCCGGTCTGCTGGACGGGCGGCGGGCAACGATCCACTGGGAGGAGCTCAGCCGCTTTACCGAGGCTTTCCCCGACGTGCAGGCCGAACGCGCCCGCCAGGTGTGGGACGGAGACCGCATCACCTGCACCGGCGCGCTGGCGGCCTTTGACACCATGATGGAGCTGATCGGTGAGCAGCACGGGGCAGCGCTGCGGCTGGAGGTGGCGACGCTGTTCATGGCGCCGGAAGCAACCGAGACCCAGGACCCGATCCTAGTCCGCGGAAAATCCGTGGCCCGCGCGGTGGCGGTGATGCAGGCCAATCTGGAGGCACCGTTGCCGATCGCTGCCGTGGCCCGAAAGGCGGGCCGCAGTCAGAAAGATCTGGAGGCGCGGATGAAGAACGAGCTCGGCGCGACACCGCAGGCTGTTTACCGGCGGCTGCGGCTGATACAGGCCAGAAAGCTCGTGTTAGAGACTGTTTTAAGCGTCTCTGAAATTGCCCTGCGCTGCGGCTATGACGACCCGAGCGCGCTGACCCGGGCCTTCAAGGCGGAGTTCGGAACCACCCCGCGCAGCTTGCGCAGCGCAGGTTAGCCCTGCTTGGCCGCCATCCACTGGTTCAGCCGCCACAGGCCCCAGGCCAGCGGGATCGCCGCCAGACCGCCGATCACATAGGCCAGCGGCTCATCGGCGAAGGATTCGAACATCTGGGTATAGGCATGGATCGCGGCAAAGGTCAGCGCCGCATTGAACAGCCCGCGCTGGTGCCGCTGCGCCGCCCAGAAGATCACCACCGCCAGCACCGCCGCCCACAGCACCGAATAGACGTTCTCAGAAATGAACAGCGCGCTGTCACGGAAGGCATCGCGCGCGGCAGAGTAGCTCTCCCAGTCCTCGTAGCCATCGCTGTACCGGCCTGGCCCCCAGACGGTTTCGCCCACCACGTCCCCCCACAAGGAGCCGACCAGCGCGCAGAGGTTGGCGACCACGAACCCCAGGATCGCCAGGATGCGCAGGTGCCGGGCGTCGCGATCTGCCAGCCGGGCCGCACCCCAAACGCACAACACGATCAGCAGCACCATCTGCAGAATCGTCAGCGTGGATTCCGGCGAATAGAACACATAGGCAGCGTGGAAATAGCTGGTGCCGGTCTCCAGCATCTGGGCAAAGGGCGCAATCGCCAGCGCGGTGACAAAGCGCACATCCACTTGCCAGCCTGCCAGCGCCAGCGCCGCAGCGTAATAGAGCAGCACCAGATTCCGCAGCGGTGAGCCGATGCCGTATTGCTGCAGCAACAGCTCGATCCCCGCCAGATGCATCGCCAGCCCCATCAGCAGGATCGCGCCCAGCACAAAGCCGGCCGACCAGGCCCCGTGCCGCCAGCGCCAGGTGCAGATCAGCGCCACCAGCGCGCCGGCAGGCAGCATAACCCAGCCGGCGATGTCCTCGTATTTGTCCACCAGCTCAATCCCGGCGCCGCCCATCAGCATGCCCGCGCCGATCAGGGTGGCGGAATTGCCGAACATCCGCAGCGTCTCGCTGCCGCGCGCCAGAACCGCCAGCCCGCCGCCCAGCATCAGGATGCCCGTCACAGCTACCGCAAGCGGATCCGCCAGCCAGAAGATGAATCCGGCGGTGGCGGCGATAATCCCGAAACACAGGATCGCGTTGACCGCCAGCGACACCATCACCTCGCGCGAGCGCGCCTCGATGGTGCAGGCCTGATCCGGGGTCAGCACCCCCTCCTCGACCAGCGCATTTGTGTCGGCAATGGCGTGCATCAGCGGTCCCTCGCAGCATCCAAACAGATCAGCGCAGCATGAACCGGCTGTCGTCAAGGTGAAAGGGGAGGAATTCCCGCAGGTTACCCCTTGGGCCGGCTCGGCACCCAGGCATAGCCGTTTTCGCACAGGATATAGGCTTCGCGCAGGCCGTGCGGCTTGTCCGATGGGGCTTGCAGAACGGTGAAACCCGCCGCCTCCGCCCGCGCCGCGGCCGCATCCGGATCGGTGTCATACAGGCGGATCTCGATCCCGGCACCGCGCGGCGGGTTCTCCGGCAGCAGCCCCAGCAGCGGGTTTTCCGCATAGGTGCCGTCACTGTGCAGCTGAAACACCTGACCGCCATATGTGACAATGGCAAAACCCTTGCTCACCTGATGGCCCTTCATGGCAAAAACAGTCTCTAAAAAGGCGACTTCAGCCGGAACATCCCGCACCAGAAGATTGAGACCGATCCCGCGCAGGGAACGGCCGAAACTATCCGCGTCTGTTGTGTCATAATCCATACCCGCAGTTTTCCCCGGACGCCTCCCCGCGGCAATGCCAAATGCGTCAGCCTTCGGCGCCTTTCCTCCGCTACGGTGAAGCTTTGATGGCAATGCAAGCAATCCGCTTGCCTTCCCGCCCGCAATCGGAACAATTGGATTATGTCAGAAAACACTTTTCCGAGCTGGCCCGACTCCGCCCCGCAATTGATCGACGTAGCCGCAGGCCGCGCGCCGGCCGATACGGTGATCCGGCAGGGCATCTGGGTCAATGTCCACACCCGCGAACAGCTGCCGGGCCATGATATTGCGATCAAGGCGGGCCGCATCGCCTATGTCGGGCCGGATGCCTCATACTGCACCGGGCCGGACACCCAGATCATCGAAGCAAACGGCCGCTACATGATCCCCGGCCTGTGCGACGCGCACATGCATGTCGAAAGCGGCATGCTCACACCCGCGGAATTTGCCCGCGCGGTGATCCCGCATGGCACCACCTCGATGTTCACCGACCCGCATGAGATCGCCAATGTGCTGGGTCTGGACGGCGTGCGCTATATGCATGACGAGGCGCTGATGCAGCCGGTCAACATTTTCACCCAGATGCCCAGCTGCGCGCCCTCGGCGCCGGGGCTGGAGACCACCGGTTATGAAATCTCTGCCGAAGACGTCGCTGAGGCGATGAACTGGCCGGGCATCATCGGCCTGGGGGAGATGATGAACTTCCCCGGCGTCGCCAATGCCGACCCCAAGATGCTGGCCGAAATCGCCGCCACCCAGCGCGCAGGAAAAACCGTGGGCGGCCACTATGCCTCCCCCGACCTCGGCCCGGATTTCGCGGCTTATGTGGCCGGCGGCCCGGCGGATGACCACGAGGGCACCTGCGAGGCTGACGCCATCGCCCGGGTGCGCCAGGGGATGCGGTCGATGATGCGGCTGGGCTCTGCCTGGTATGACGTCGAAAGCCAGATCACCGCGGTGACGGAGAAGGGCCTGGATCCGCGCAACTTCATCCTCTGCACCGATGACTGCCACTCCGGCACGCTGGTCAACGACGGCCACATGAACCGGGTGGTGCGCCATGCGATTGCCTGCGGCTGCGATCCCGTCGTTGCCCTGCAGATGGCGACGATCAACACGGCCACCCATTTCGGGCTGGAGCGGGAGATCGGCTCCATCACCCCGGGCCGCCGCGCCGATGTGATCCTCACTTCCAGCCTGACGGAGCTGCCGATCGAGGTAGTGGTTGCCCGCGGCCGGATCGTCGCGGAATCAGGCTCTATCAAGGTGGACTGCCCGCATTACGACTGGCCCGCCAGCGCCCGCGGCACCGTGCATCTCGGCCATGAGCTGACCGCCAAGGACTTCGAACTCGCCGCCCCCGAAGGCGCCAATGCAGTCACCGCCAATGTGATCGGCGTGGTCGAAAACCAGGCTCCGACCAAGGCGCTGCGGGCGGAGCTGCCAGTGGTCGACGGGCTGGTCGAGGGCAGCGGCGATGTCTGCCAGATCGCCCTGGTCGAGCGCCACCGCGCCACCGGCGGCGTCACCAATGCCTTTGTCTCCGGCTTCGGCTACAGCGGCAAGATGGCGATGGCCTCCACCGTGGCGCATGACAGCCACCACATGATCGTGGTCGGCACCGACCGCGAGCAGATGGCACTGGCAGCCAACCGGCTGGCGCAAGTGGGCGGCGGCATCACCATTTACCGGGACGGGCAGGAGCTGGCGCTGGTCGAGCTGCCGATTGCCGGCCTGATGTCCGACAGCCCCGCCACCGAGGTTGCCGCCAAGGCGCAGGTGATGATGGAGGCGATGCAGGCCTGCGGCTGCGCCCTGAACAACGCCTATATGCAGCACTCGCTGCTGGCGCTGGTGGTGATCCCGGAACTGAGGATCTCCGACCTTGGCCTTGTCGACGTGCGCACATTCCAGAAAATCCCGGTAATCGAGCCTGCCCAATGATAACAACAAAACACCCCGGCCATCCGCCGGACGAAAGCTTCAACGACGCAACCGAGGCCGTGAACCGGCTGGAACTGCTCTACAATCAGGCCACCGGTTTCCTCTGCGACGAGTTCATCCGCGCAATGGCGGACGGCGCACCGGACAACCAGCGCATCCGCGCCTATTACCCGGAGATCCGGTTTTCCACCCTGACCTTTGCCCAGGTGGACAGCCGCCTCAGCTTCGGCCATGTCTCCGCGCCCGGCACCTATGCCACCACGGTGACCCGGCCGGACCTGTTCCGCAACTACCTGATCCAGCAGATTGGCCTGCTGATCCGCAATCACGGCCAGCCGGTGACCATCAGCGTCTCGGACACCCCGATCCCGGTGCATTTCGCGGTTGCCTCGCGCCCGGATCTGACCGTGCCGCAGGACGGCGCCGCGGGCTTTACCCTGCGTGACGTGTTTGACGTGCCGGACCTGTCGACCACCAATGACGACATCGTCAACGGCACCTATCAGCCTGCCAATGGCACCGGCCCGCTGTCGCTGTTCACGGCCCAGCGCATCGACTACTCGCTGGCCCGGCTCAGCCATTACACCGCCACCAGCGCCGAGCACTTCCAGAACCACGTTCTGTTCACCAACTACCAGTTCTACGTGGCGGAGTTCGAAGCCTACGCCCGCGCCCAGCTGGCAGACCCGGACAGCGGCTACACCAGCTTTGTCAGCACCGGCGATCACGAGATCACTGATCCTTCGGCTGACATCCCGGCGATCGCCAAGCTGCCGCAGATGCCCACCTACCACCTGAAGCGCGAGGACGGGAACGGCATCACCCTGGTTAACATCGGCGTCGGCCCGTCAAACGCCAAGACCGCCACCGACCACATCGCGGTGCTGCGCCCGCATGCCTGGCTGATGGTGGGCCACTGCGCGGGGCTGCGGAACACCCAGGCGCTGGGGGATTTTGTGCTGGCGCATGGCTACCTGCGCGAGGACCATGTGCTGGACGACGACCTGCCGATCTGGACCCCGATCCCCGCGCTGGCGGAAATCCAGGTCGCACTGGAGGAGGCGGTCGCCGAGGTCACCGAATACGAAGGCTTCGACCTCAAGCGGATCATGCGCACCGGCACTGTCGCCACCATAGACAACCGCAACTGGGAGCTGCGCGACCAATCCGGCCCGGTGCAGCGCCTCAGTCAGTCCCGCGCCGTTGCGCTGGATATGGAAAGCGCCACCATCGCTGCCAACGGCTACCGCTTCAGGGTGCCCTACGGCACGCTGCTGTGTGTGTCCGACAAGCCGCTGCACGGAGAGCTGAAGCTGCCGGGCATGGCGTCGGACTTTTACCGGACCCAGGTTGCGCGCCATCTGCAAATCGGCATAAGAGCTATGGAACGCCTGCGCGGCATGCCCTTGGAGCGTCTGCACAGCCGGAAATTGCGCTCCTTCGACGAAACAGCCTTCCTCTAAGGCGGTTTTTTGCAGTTTTCCTAGAAAAAATGCCCATTTTGGACTGTGCGGAGCACACAAGAAGTTGTGTTATCGTACAACATAACGATAATGTCACGCGATGAGGCCCCACAGTTCGGGCAGTTTAAGGAGACGAAGAATGTCCAAACCGATGACCAAAACCCAGCTTGTTGCCGCTCTGGCAGAGGAAATGGGCAGCGACAAGAAAGTCGCAGGTTCCGCACTGGAAGCGGTCTGCTCGCTGATCACCCGCGAAGTGTCGGGCGGCGGTGCAGTGACCCTGCCGGGCGTCGGCAAAATCTACTGCCGCGAGCGCCCCGAGCGCGAGGTGCGCAACCCGGCCACCGGTGAGAAGTTCACCAAAGAAGCCGACAAGGTCGTGAAAATGACCATCGCCAAAGCGCTGAAAGACAGCGTGAACGGCTGATACCGGATGTGATCCGAACGGTTTGAGGGCTGCCCCACGCGGGCGGCCCTTTTCATTTGCCGGCGCCGCGCGGGTCAACAGTTCGCCCGCCGCCGCTGCGATGCCGCTTGCCAATGCACCGCATCAGGCGCACCCTGCCTGCAAGCCGGGAGGAGGGCCGCCGCATGAGTGATGTGAACCTGATACTGATCCTGGGGGCTGCGCTGCTGGCCGGCGCCAGCCCCGGCCCTGCCACCCTGACCATCGCCGGCACCGCCATGCAGCGCGGCCGCGCCGCCGGGCTGGCACTGGCGGCCGGTGTCAGCAGCGGCTCGCTGATCTGGTCGGTCTCTGCCGCCTTCGGCCTGGGTGCGGTGATGCTGGCCAATGCCTGGATGTTCGAGGCGGTCCGCTACTTCGGTGCCGCCTACCTGATGTATCTGGCGATCCGCTCCGCCCGCTCTGCCCTGCGCTCCGGCGCGCCGGAACTGCGCCCCTCTTCCGCCCCGTCGCTGCGCGCCGCCTATGCCAAGGGTCTGGCGCTGCACCTGACCAATCCGAAGGCGATCCTGTTCTTCGGCTCGCTCTACGCCATCGGCATCCCGCCCGGCACCGCGCCCTCGGCGCTGCTGGTGGTGATTGCCGCTATCGCGGTGCAAAGCACGCTGATCTTCCACGGCTACGCGATCCTGTTCTCCAGCGCCGCCGCCAGCCGCATCTACATCCGCCTGCACCGCGGGTTCGAGGCGGTGTTTGCCGCCGCCTTTGGCGCCGCCAGCTGGCAGATTTTTGCAGCCCGCCTCAGCTGACAGGGCTTGAACCCGCCGCCCGCTTCCCCGAAGGTCCGCCGCAGCAGAGAGGGTTTGGACAATGGACGCACGCGCAATAGCCATGGGGCTGGCCTTTGCCCTGATGTGGTCCTCGGCCTTCACCTCGGCACGGATCATCGTGCAGGACGCCTCGCCGCTGTTTTCGCTTGCTGTGCGGTTCCTGATCTCCGGCCTGATCGGCGTCGCCATCGCCCGCGCCATGGGTCAGACTTGGCGGCTGACACCCGGCCAGTGGCGCGCCACGGTGATCTTCGGTGTCTGCCAGAACGCGCTCTACCTCGGCCTGAACTTCGTCGCCATGCAATGGATCGAGGCCTCCCTGGCTGCCATCATCGCCTCCACCATGCCGCTCTTGGTGGCACTGGCCGGCTGGATGCTGTTCGGCGAGCGGCTGCGGCCCCTCGGCTACGCCGGACTGCTCGCGGGCATCTTGGGCGTCGCTCTGATCATGGGCACCCGCCTCAGCGCCGGAGTGGATCTGTTCGGCGTGTTCCTTTGCGTGATCGGCGTGCTGGCGCTCACTGCCGCCACCCTCGCCCTGCGCGGCGCCACATCCGGCGGCAATTTCATGATGGTGGTGGGGCTGCAGATGCTGATCGGCTCCGCCATCCTGTTTGCAGCCGCGCCAATCACAGAAGACATCTTTGTGAACCCCACCTGGCGGCTTGCCGCGGCCTTCACCTACACCACCATCGTGCCGGGGCTGATGGCCACCTTCATCTGGGTGCTGCTCCTGAACCGCATCGGCGCAGTCCGCGCGGCAACCTTCCACTTCCTGAACCCGGTGTTCGGCGTCGCCGTTGCCAGCGTGCTGCTGGGCGAGAAACTGGGGCCGCTCGATGTGCTGGGTGTTGCCATCGTCACCGGCGGCATTCTGGCGGTTCAGCTCTCCCGCCAGCCCGCGCATCCGAAACCGGGGCTCTCCCGCGCGGCAAAGCCGGGCTGACACCCGTCCCCGCCCCTTGGGCCCGGCGCCGCGGGCGCGGCGCAGGCCCGTTGCAACTGCTTGCGTTTCCGCCGTAACCTGATCCGCAATGACACAAGCAGGAGGACGCGGCATGAGCGCGCAACTATCCCAGGTGCTGGACGCCATCGACGCCGCCAACGCCAAGGACCCCAACCTGGAGGGCGGCCAGCCTGCCGCGCTGCTCTACGGCCAGCGGATGAGCGCGGAGCAGGAACGCCTGTTCCCGGATGCCGCCGAGGTGCTGCAGATCGCCGCCCGCGGCCAGCATGTGGAGCGCTGGAAACTCGCCCGCGAGTCTTTCCCCGAAGGCCGCGCCGGCTACCTCGCCTGGCGCAAGGCAGAGGCACAGCACCACGCTGAGGTGGTCACCGCCCTGATGCAGGAGGCAGGCTACGGCGCAGAGGATGTGGACGCCGCCGCAAAGATGCTGCGCAAGGAGGGCATCAAGCGCGACGACCAGGTGCAGGCGCTGGAGGACATCATCTGCTTTGTCTTCCTGAAATGGTACTTTGAACCCTTCGCCGCCAAACACCCGGCGGACAAGGTCCAGCGCATCGTCGAGAAAACCGCCCGCAAGATGTCGGCCGAGGCCCGCGCCCGGGTGCTGAGCGAGTTCACCCTGCCGGCGGAGCTGGCCGGGGCCTTCGCCGCCTGAGCCGCCCCGCACACGGCTTTGCGAGCCGCTTGTAACAGGGCTTTGCATTTGCGCCTCCAAACCCCATGTTCTGCAGCAACGCGAACAGGCGGGAGGACACCATGACCAAATACTTCAAGAACCCGGACGCCGTTGCAGCACTGTCGGAGGAAGAGTTCTATGTGACCCAGAATGCGGGCACCGAACGCCCCGGCACCGGCAAGCTGCTTTATAACAAGGAGCCGGGCATCTATGTCGACATCGTCTCGGGCGAGCCGCTGTTTGCCTCCTCCGACAAGTACGAGTCTGGCTGCGGCTGGCCCAGCTTCACCAAGCCCATCGAATCCGCCCATATCCAGGAACTGGAGGACCGCAGCCTCGGCATGATCCGCACCGAGGTCCGCTCCACCCATGGCGACAGCCACCTGGGCCATGTGTTCCCGGACGGGCCGATGGACCGCGGCGGCCTGCGCTATTGCATCAACTCCGCTTCCCTGCGGTTCGTGCATCTGGACGACATGGAGGCCGAGGGCTATGGCGCCTATATCAACCAAGTGGAGGTCGTGAAATGAGCGCCACCGAACGCGCCGTCCTGGCAGGCGGCTGTTTCTGGGGCATGCAGGAACTGATCCGCAAACGCCCGGGCGTTATCAGCACCCGCGTCGGCTATACCGGCGGCGACGTGCCCAATGCCACCTACAGGAACCACGGCACCCATGCCGAAGGGATCGAGATCATTTTCGACCCCGCAGTGACGTCTTACCGCGAGATGCTGGAGTTCTTCTTCCAGATCCACGACCCGACCACTCTGAACCGCCAGGGCAATGACCTGGGGATGAGCTACCGTTCGGCGATCTACTACACGGACGAAACCCAGAAAGCCGTGGCTGAGGACACCATCGCCGATGTCAACGCTTCCGGCCTGTGGCCCGGCAAGGTGGTGACGGAAGTCGAACCCGCGGGCGATTTCTGGGAGGCAGAGCCCGAGCATCAGGACTATTTGCAACGGCTGCCGAACGGCTACACCTGCCATTTCGCCCGCCCCGGCTGGGTGCTGCCGAAACGCGGCGCTGCTGCAGAATAGGCTCTAACACAGCGCTTTCAGCCCCGCCGCACTCCGGCGGGGCTTTTTGCTGCGGTGTCCCTCGCAATGATGCCTAGGCGTGCGCCACCCGCGGCCGCCCGCTGGCTTCCACCGTCAGCGTGCCTTCGACAAACACCTCCCGCGACTCCACCTGCGCAGTGCGGATATCCCGCTCCACATGCACGTGGATGTCCTCGGCGCCGGCCTCTTCCGCCGCGCCGCGGGCCTCACCCGCCAGCGCCGCCTCCAGCGCTGCCAGTGCCTCGTCTGAGGCCTGGTAATCCACCGGCCCGCTCTCCAGATGCACCCGGTATTTGCCTTCGGACGGAGAGGTCACGGTGCCGCTGCGCCGCATGGTGACACGCCCCACCACAGCACCGATGGCGTTGGCCACGCCGGCATGCTCCGGCAGGATCATGTTGCAATGCAGCCGCTCCCCCACCGCGGGGTAATAGCCGGGGGCAGAGGCGCCAAGCCCCACCACATCCACATTCATCGACGCATCCAGCGCCAGCAGCCCGCGGTGTTTCGCCAGCCCCTTTTGCAGCAGCACGTGCCGTGCCAGCTGATCCGCAGGCAGACCGAAATCCTCGGCCTCTTCGGCAAAGGCAGACTCCAGCAACGTCAAAGCGGTCTGTTCGGTCAGCTGGTCAATGATCATCTGCGCCAGTGTCTCCGCATCCTTGGCCACCATGTCGCCGCTGCCCACCCGGCGGCGGGCAAACAGCGTCAGCGCCTTTTCCGCCGCCTCCCGGTCCCAGGCCTCCACCCGGCCCAGCACATGGCTGGCGTCCGAGGGAGTCACGCCGCTGACCTGCACCAGCCCGCGGTCCACCAGCCGGCCCAGCGAGCCATGCTCCATACGGGTGCGCAGGATCTGGCCCAAGGGGTGCACCTGCATCCCGATCCGCGCCAGCAGCCCGGCCTCCCGCTCGCTCAGGCCCGCCACCGGCACCCCCGGCACCGCCCGCACAAAGCGCCCGTCAAACTCGCCCACGGTGGAATTGCGCAGCTGTTCGTCCAGCGCCGTATGCACCACCTCGGGCGCGTCGGTGGCAATCAGCGAGACCGGCACCACCCGCCGCGGACCCAGGGTCAGCCCGCCGGCGAGCCCGCTGGTGTTCAAATGCACCTGGCTGTCGCCACCCAGGCCCGTGGTGCGCATCGCCACGGCTTCGACCATGGTGCGGAACGCCCCGACCCGGGCGCCGGCCGGATCAATCGCCGGCTTGCCGTCCTTGATCAGCGCCACATCTGTCGTGGTGCCGCCAATGTCGCTGACCAGCGCATGCTCCACACCGGTCATCCAGCGCGCCCCGACGATTGAGGCCGCCGGGCCGGACAGGATGGTTTCGATCGGCCGCTCCCGCGCCTGTTCGCCGCTCATCAGCGCGCCGTCGCCGCGCACCACCATCATCGGCGCCTCGATCCCCAGATCGCGCAGCGTGTCCTGCGCCCGGCCTATCAGCCGGTCGATCATGCCGATCAGACGCGCGTTCAGCACCGCCGTCACCGCCCGCTTGGGCCCGTTCAGTTTGGCCGACAGCTGGTGCGAGCAGGTGGCCGGCGCGCCGGTCAGCTCGTGAATGATCCGCGCCGCCTCCATCTCATGCGCCGGGTTGCGGGTGGCAAAGACACTGGCTACGGCAAAACCCGTCACCCCCTGCCCTTCGGTGCGCAGGAACAGCTCCAGCGCCTCCGTGTCCAAGGGCGCCGCCTCGCTGCCGGCGTGGGTATGGCCGCCGGCGATCACCAGCGCCGGATCGCCCTTCAGCGCGTCCCGCAGCCCGTGCCGGTCCAGATCATCCTCCTTAAAGCCGATATAGATCAGCGCCACCCGGCCGCCCTGGCCCTCGACCAGCGCATTGGTCGCCAGCGTGGTGGACAGCGCCGCCAGCGACACGTCCTCCGGCTTCACCCCGGACTGCTCCAGCACCGCCCGGATCGCGCCGCCAACGCCAATCGCCAGATCCTGGCGCGTGGTCAGCGACTTGGCCGAGGCGATCACCTCCTTCTCGTCGCGGATCAGCACCGCATCGGTATAGGTTCCGCCCGTGTCCACTCCCAGCAGCAACGCCATGCCCAGCCCTCTCAAACTCTGTTCGCCGGACCGGGTGTAACGCCTATTTGCGGCCCGTCCATCCTGTTTGCGTCACGAAAGCCGTTGAACCGCCCAACGCGCCGCATCGGCCACCGCCGGATCCGGATCCTCCGCCAGCCCTTGCGCCACTTCCCGCAGGTCCGGCAGGCCGGAATTGCCAATGGCATACAGCACATTGCGCACAAAGCGGTCGCGTCCGATGCGCTTGATCGGCGAGCCGGAGAACTTCTCCCGGAACGCTGCGTCATCCAGCACCGCGAGCTCTGCCAGCCTCGGCGCCTTCAGCTCCTCGCGCGCGGCATAGCGCATGTCGCTGGCCGCCACCGCAAACTTATTCCAGGGGCAGGCCGCCAGGCAATCGTCGCAGCCATAGATCCGGTTGCCCATCTTCTCCCGCAGTTCTTCCTCCACCGGCCCCTTATGCTCGATGGTCAGGTAGGAAATGCAGCGCCGCGCATCGACCTGGTAAGGCGCCGGGAAAGCATCGGTCGGACAGCTGTCCAGACAGGCCCGGCAGGACCCGCAGCGGTCCGGCTCAGCCCTGTCCGCAGGCAGATCCAAAGTGGTGAAAACAGAGCCTAAAAAGGCCCAATTCCCCCAATCGCGGCTCACCAGGTTGCTGTGCTTGCCTTGCCAACCCAGCCCTGCCGCCATGCCCAGCGCCTTTTCCGGCACCGGAGCGGTGTCGACAAAAACCTTCACTTCGCAATCCGCCCCGGCCTCGGCAATCAGCCAGCGCGCCAGCCGCTTCAGCCGCTTCTTGACCAGATCGTGATAGTCTTTGTTGCGGGCATAGACCGAGACCGCGCCGCGGTCCGCCTGCCCCACCACCGCCATCGGGTCCTCCTCGGGCGTATAGCTTTCCGCCAGCATGATCACCGACCGCGCCTCCGGCCACAGCTGCGCGGGGTCGCCGCGCCAATGGCTGCGCTCCTCCATCCACCCCATCTGCCCGTGATAGCCCGCGTCCAGAAACGCCTGCAGCCGCCCCGGCACCTGCGGCACGTCCCAGGGCCGGCAGATCCGGCAGGAGACGAATCCCTCCGCCAGCGCCTGCGCCACCAGTCTGTCCTTGATGCCGGATCCGTCTTTCATCTTTGCCCAAATACTCCGGGGGAGCGGCCCAGCGGGCCGCGGGGGCAGCGCCCCTCACCCCGGTTGATATCAGAAATCCAGGTCGGTGTAATGCGGCGGCGGCCGGAACCCCGGCACCTGGTCCGCCAGGATCGACCGGAACGCGGGCCGCGACTTGATCTTGGCATACCAGTCCTTGACCACCGCCGAGCGGTTCCAGTCCACATCCGAGATGTAATCCAGCGACGACAGATGCGCCGCCGCGGCAAAATCCGCCAGCGTCATCATGTCCCCCGCTAGCCAGCGCCGATGGTCCAAAAGCCACGCCATGTAGTCCAGGTGATACTTGATCGCCTTGGCGCCGGCCTTGACGTTGCGGCTGTCCGGGTAGCCCTGGCCGGTGATCTTCTTGTTCACCCGCTCGTAAAGCAGGTTTGAGGTCACCTCGTGGTGAAACTTGTCGTCAAACCAGTTCACCAGGCGGCGCACCTCATAGCGGCCTTCGGCATCCTTGGGCATCAGCGGCGGCTCGGGCCGGGTTTCCTCCAGGTATTCACAGATCGCCGCGCTTTCGGCCATCATCTGGCCGTCCAGCCGGATCACCGGCACCTTGGCCGCCGGGTTGCGGCGCAGGAAATCGGGGTCCTGCTCCCAGTAGCGCTCCTCGACCAGTTCAACCTCGATCTTCTTCTCCGCCAGCGACAGCCGCACCTTGCGGCAAAAGGGGGACAGGGGAACGTGGTACAGGCGCGCCATGGCTACAGGGGGTCTCCAGAAAACTTACAACGGTTGTCTCAGCAATGCCTTGCGCGGGGGAAAGATTCAATCCTCGAAACAGTCCGCCCGCCCGTCTGCGCGAATGGTGGCCGCCCCATCCTGGATCTGCCGTGCCCGGCGCTGCACAAAGCCTGACGGTTTGCGGGCCGACCGCTCCTTGGGGTTGGGCAGCACGGCAGCAATCAGCGCCGCCTGCCGGGCGCTCAGATCCTCCGGGCCGACCCCGAAATACTTGCGCGCTGCGGCTTCGGCCCCAAACACGCCCTCATCCATTTCGGCCACGTTCAGATAGACTTCCAGGATGCGCCGCTTGCTCCAGACGATCTCCACAACCGGGGTCAGCAGAGTCTCCAGCACCTTGCGCGGCCAGCTGCGGCCCTGCCACAGGAACACGTTCTTCACCACCTGCTGCGAGATGGTGGAGCCGCCGCGGCTGCCGCCCGCCTCGATCGCCGCCTGAATGGCGCGGGCGTCAAACCCCCAGTGGCGGCAGAATTGTGCATCCTCGGCCGCCACCACCGACCGCGCCAGCACCGGGGCCATCTCTTCCAGCGGCACCCACATCCGGTCCACCTCGCCCAGCCGGCGCTGTTCGGCCCAGATGGTATGGGTTATCGGCGGGGTTACCACCGAGTAAAACAGAAAGAGGGCAAGGAACACACCGGCAACCCCCCGGGCCCCCCCCCAAAACCAGCGCCTTTTTATTTTTTGCAACTGCCTTCGCCATGCCCCTCTATAGGCCAGCATGCCCCCGGTAACCAACTGCCAAAAACAAAACCCCGCAAGCATTTGCCTGCGGGGCTCTGAATTTCGTCTCTAACCGGGCTTATTCCGCCGGAACAGCCGCCTGCTCCTGCATCACCGGATGCGGCAGCTTGTCGAGCATCTCCTTCGGGCAGACCTGCAGGAAGTTCGCCTTCTCGATGTCCCAATGCTGCAGGATCTCCGCGGCCTTGCGGCTGCCGGTTTCATCCAGATGGCGGGCAATCAGGCCTTTCAGCTCCGCTTCCCAGTGGGCAACGGTGACCGGGCAGGTGACAAGGGATTCCTTGTTCATCAAGTCCTCCGCCTTGCCTTCGGGATCATAGAGATAGGCCATGCCGCCAGTCATGCCGGCACCAAAGTTGGCGCCGATCGAGCCCAGGATCACCGCAACGCCGCCGGTCATGTATTCACAGCCGTTGGACCCGCAGCCCTCAATCACCACCTTGGCGCCGGAGTTGCGGACCGCAAAGCGCTCGCCCGCGCGGCCGGCCGCAAACAGGTAGCCATCGGTGGCGCCGTACAGCACGGTGTTGCCGATGATGGTGTTTTCAGACGCCACCAGCGGGCTCACCTGCGGCGGGCGCACCACGATGATGCCGCCCGACAGGCCCTTGCCGACATAGTCGTTGGCGTCGCCCGACACTTCCAGCTTCAGCCCCGGTGCCGCAAAGGCGCCCAGCGCCTGGCCGGCGGAACCCTGCAGCTTCACCGTCAGGTGATCCGGCTGGAACGAGTTCCGCATGCCGAAGTTGCGCACGATGTGGCTGGAGGTCCGGGTGCCCACGGTGCGGTGGGTGTTCTGCACCGCATAGGACAGCTGCATCTTCTCGCCGTCCTGCAGGAAGCGGGCGGCATCGCGCACGATCTCCGCGTCCAGCGTGTCCGGCACCGCGTTGCGCTCGCGCTCGCGGTTGTAGACAATGTTGGCAGAGCCATCGACGGTGATCAGCAGCGGGTTCAGGTCCAGGTCGTCCAGATGGGCAGAGCCGCGCGACACCTGCGCCAGCAGGTCGGCCCGGCCGATCACCTCATCCAGCGAACGGGCGCCGATGGAGGCGAGGATCTCCCGCACTTCCTGGGCGTAGAAGGTGATCAGGTTCACCACCTTGTCCGCGTTGCCGGTAAACTTGGCGCGCAGGCTCTCGTCCTGGGTGCAGACGCCGACCGGGCAGGTGTTGGACTGGCACTGGCGCACCATGATGCAGCCCATCGCGATCAGGGCCGCAGTACCGATGCCGTATTCCTCGGCGCCCAGCATTGCCGCCATCACGATATCACGGCCGGTGCGCAGGCCGCCGTCGGTGCGCAGCGTCACCCGGCTGCGCAGGTTGTTCATCGCCAGCACCTGATGCGCCTCGGTCAGGCCCATCTCCCATGGCAGGCCCGCGTATTTGATCGAGGTCGCAGGCGACGCACCGGTGCCGCCGTTGTGGCCCGAAATCAGGATAATGTCGGCCTTCGCCTTGGCCACGCCGGCCGCGATGGTGCCGACGCCGGAGGACGCCACCAGCTTCACCGTCACCTTGCAGCGCGGGTTGATCTGCTTCAGGTCGTAGATCAGCTGCGCCAGATCCTCGATCGAGTAGATGTCGTGGTGCGGCGGCGGCGAAATCAGGGTCACGCCCTTGGTCGAGTGGCGCAGGCGGGCGATCAGGTCGGTGACCTTCATCCCCGGCAGCTGGCCGCCCTCGCCGGGCTTGGCACCCTGGGCCACCTTGATCTCCAGCTCTTCGCACTGGTTCAGGTATTCGGCGGTCACGCCAAAACGGCCCGACGCCACCTGCTTGATCTTCGCAGACGGGTTGTCGCCGTTCGGCTCCGGCACGAAGTGTGCCGGATCCTCGCCGCCCTCGCCGGAGTCGGACTTGGCGCCGATCCGGTTCATCGCCACGTTCAGGGTCTTGTGCGCCTCCGGGCTCAGCGCGCCCAGGGACATGCCCGGGGTCACGAACCGCTTGCGGATCGAGGTGATCGATTCCACTTCCTCAATCGGCACCGCCTTGCCCAGCGGCTTGATCTGCAAGAGGTCGCGCAGGTGGATCGGCGGATTGCTTTGCATCTTCGCCGAATACTGCTTCCACAGCTCATATGAGGCTCTGTTGCAGGCCATCTGCATCATATGCATCGAGGTGGCTTCCCAGGCGTGGGTCTCACCCGACTTGCGCGCCTTGTAGAAACCGCCGATCGGCAGGATGCCTTCGGGCGCCTTCCAGGCCTTGGCGTGGATTTCCTCTGCCTTGGTCTGAATACCGGTTACACCGATGCCGGAGATGCGCGAAGTCATGCCCGGGAAGTACTCGGCGCACATGGCGCGGGACAGACCAACGGCCTCGAAGTTCAGGCCCCCGCGGTAGGAGGACACAACCGAAATCCCCATCTTGGCCATGATCTTCAGAAGGCCCTGGTCGATGGCCTCGCGGTAGCGCGCGACGTTTTCGGTCAGGCTGCCGTCCAGCAACCCGCGCTCGATACGGTCGGCCAGCGAATCCTCGGCCAGATAGGCGTTCACGACGGTGGCGCCGCAGCCGATCAGCACCGCAAAGTAATGCGGGTCGATGCACTCGGCAGAGCGCACGTTCAGCGAGCAGAAGGTCCGCAAGCCCTTGCGGGTCAGATGCGAATGCACGGCAGAGGTTGCCAGGATCATCGGCATCGCCACCTTGCCGGCATCCGAATACTGGTCGGTTAGCACGATGTGGCCCGCACCCGAGCGCACCGCTTCTTCGGCCTCTGCCCGGATCCGCGCCAGCGCCGCATTGAGCGAGCCGCGGCCCGGCGCAAAGCTACAGTCGATCTCCGCCAGCGGCGCGTTGAACTGCTCCACCAGCTTGTCCCACTGGGCGTTGCCGACAAACGGGCTTTCCAGCACGATGATTTCGGTCTGGGAGCTGTCCTCGTCCAGCACGTTCTTCAGGTTGCCGAACCGGGTCTTCAGCGACATCACCCGGAATTCGCGCAAACTGTCGATCGGCGGGTTGGTCACCTGAGAGAAGTTCTGGCGGAAGAAGTGGCTCAGCGGGCGGTACTGCTTCGACAGAACCGCCGATGGGGTGTCATCCCCCATTGAGGCCAGCGCCTCCTTGCCGTCCTCGGCCATCGGCGCCAGGATCTGCTCCAGCTCCTCGATCGAATAGCCGGCCGCAACCTGGCGGCGGCGCAGCTCCTCGCCGCTGAACAGCGGCTGTTCGGTCACCTTGGCCAGGGTCGCGTCCAGATCGTTGATCCGCTTGACCCAGTCGCCGAACGGCAGCGCGCGCGCCAGCTTGTCCTTGATCTCGGTGTCGCGGAACAGCTTGCCCTTCTCCATGTCGACGGCCAGCATCTGGCCCGGGCCCAGCGCGCCCTTCTCGACCACGGTGGCCTCATCGATTGGCACCATGCCCGCCTCGGAGCCTGCAATCACCAGCCCGTCGCCGGTCACCACATAGCGCATCGGGCGCAGCCCGTTGCGGTCCAGGCCCGCGCAGACCCAGCGGCCGTCGGTCATCGCCAGCGCCGCCGGGCCGTCCCACGGCTCCATCACAGAGTTGCAGTAGGAATACATGTCGCGCCAGGCCTGCGGCAGTTCCACCGCCTGCTTGGACCAGCTTTCCGGCACCAGCATGGTCTTTGCCATCGGCGCCGAACGGCCCGCGCGCACCAGAACCTCGAACACCCCGTCCAGCGCGGCGGAGTCGGAGGCGCCGCCCGGCACGATCGGCTTGATGTCCTCGGCATAGTCGCCGAAGGTTGCCGACGCCATGCGGATCTCATGGCTCTTCATCCAGTTCAGGTTGCCCTTCAGCGTGTTGATCTCGCCGTTGTGCGCCAGCATGCGGAACGGCTGCGCCAGCCACCACTGCGGGAAGGTGTTGGTGGAATAACGCTGGTGGTAAATCGCAAAGGCGCTCTCGAACCGCTCATCCATCAGGTCCGGGTAGAACACCGCAACCTGCTCTGCCAGCATCATCCCCTTGTAGATGATCGAGCGGCAGGACAGCGACGCGATATAGAGGCCCGAGATCGCAGCCGCAGTGGCGGCTTTCTCGATCCGGCGGCGGATCACATAGAGCTCGCGCTCAAAGGTTTCCTCATCCACGCCCTTGGCGTTGGAAATCAGGATCTGCTCGATTTCCGGGCGGGTCGCATTGGCCTTTTCACCCAGGCAGGTCACATCCACCGGCACATGGCGCCAGCCGTAGATGGAATAGCCCATGCGCAGAACTTCGGTCTCGACGATGGTCCGGCAGCGCTCCTGGGCGCCGAAATCGGTGCGCGGCAGGAACACCTGGCCCACCGCCATCAGCTCATCCTGGCGCGGCTCGTGGCCGGTGCGGCGGATCTGGTCATAGAAGAACGGAACCGGGATCTGCACATGGATGCCCGCGCCGTCGCCGGTCTTGCCGTCGGCATCCACCGCGCCGCGGTGCCAGATCGCCTTCAGCGCGTCGATGCCGGCCTCAACCACCTTGCGGCTTTTCTTGCCGTCAACCGAAACCACCAGGCCCACGCCGCAGGAGGAATGCTCTTCCTCCTCGGAATAGAGACCGTTTTCGGCCATCCACTTGCGCTTGGCTTCCTCGGCCTTGACCCATGCGGCATCAAATTTGGTCATGACGTTCTCCGATTAACTGATGGCGCAGCGTGCAGCTGCGGCCGGTTGACTGTGCAGATCCAGGGCGCGTTCGCCCCAGGCGCGGGGCACCGCGCGGATCCGTTGCATAAGGGTTTTCACCCGGTCCTGATCGTCCTGCCAGACGGCACCGATCACCGGGTAAAGGACGCCCGCTTCGCGCAGCGGGTCGATGACATCGTGGCTGTCGCGGTCAGCCAGGTAGTGATGGATGCCGGGCCCCTGCGGGAAGGCCTGCCAATGCAGCGCGTCCTCAGGATTGTTGCGGCCGTGCAGCAGGGTGTACTGCACCTGGCCGCCCATCGCCTGCTCCAGCGCAGGGCGGCTGAAATCCGTGATCCGGCTGCGCGCCCCGATCCAGCGGCGGTCGGCCGGGAAAGTCTCCGGGCGCGGGCAGTACTGCGGCGCCAGCGCCAGGGCGCGGCCTGCACCCAGCTCCGCGGCAAAGGACAGCGCCCCGTAGCCGCCCATCGACACCCCGACGGTCATCAGGCGGCGCAGGCCGTGCTGCCGGACATAGCCGGAAACGGTCCGCAGGATTGCAGCCACAACCCCCTCGCCCTGAAACCAGCCCTGGCGGCGGTCGGTGACAAAGATGCAATGGCGCGCGCCACCGTCCGAGGCACTGGCGGCAAACTCCAGCAGCCCGCGCTTGGCGGCGTTGGCGTGATAGCTGGTGAACACGATCATGCCGCCGTCCCCGCGCCCTTCCAGCGCACGGATCTCCAGCGCCGCATCCGCATGGAGGCGGCGGGATCTCAGGCGGAACATCGCCTGACGGAGGGATTTGCGGATCATCAGCGGCATGGCAGTCAGCAGCGGGCCGGGCGGCCTCAGGCTTCTCCTTCAGCGGTTTCCGCGAACATGGCACGGCATTCTTCGCCGGTCATCCGCCGGTGGGCGCCGGCAAAGCCATAGCCCGCAGGCTTTTCATCAGTGAAGAATTCCAGCTTCAGCTGAGCGCCGCCGGCGTTCTCGAACAGGCCAGCCGAAATCTGCGTGTGGCCGTGCATCCTGCCGGGCGCCGTCATCCGGTACCACAGCACCGATCCGCATTCACCGCAGAACGCGCGCTCCGCCCACTGCGAAGACCGGTAGGTCCGCACCGGACCCAGCGCCGCATAGCCCGTGTCAGCCTGAAAGCTCAGGAACGGGCCGCTGGCCCAGCGCTGGCACATGTCGCAATGGCAGGCGGTCAGGGACGCCTGAACCGGCGTTGCGGTGACGCTGACCGCGCCGCACATGCACTGTCCCTGCAATTCGCTCATATCCATTGTCCTTCTGCTGGCTGGGTCAGCAATGCTGACCTTGCTGCGGTTCCTTCGCTGCCCCGCCGGTGCACAGGGGGTGCACAGACGGTGTACAGGGGGTGCCCGGTTATTCTGCCGCCACCGCGGCCTTGCTGTTGAAGTTGTCGAGGATCGCCTCGGCGCAGTCGCGGCCGTCCTTGATCGCCCAGACCACCAGCGAGGCGCCGCGCACGATGTCGCCCACCGCATAGACGCCGTCCAATTCGGTGGCACCGGATTTGAACGCCGCCTTGACGGTGCCCCAGCGGGTCACCGGCAGCTCCGGCTGGTTCCACAGGGTCGGCAGCTCCTCCGGCTCAAAGCCCAAGGCTTTAATGACCAGATCGGCCTCTTCCACGTAGTCCGCGCCTTCGATCACTTCCGGCGCCTGGCGGCCCGACGCATCCGGCTGGCCCAGGCGCATCTTCTGCACCATCACGCCAGCGACCTTGCCGCCCTCGTCGGTGAAGCCCTTGGGCGCCGACAGCCACTCGAAGATCACGCCTTCCTCTTCGGCGTTCTGGGTCTCGCGCTGCGAACCCGGCATGTTGGCCCTATCGCGGCGGTAGAGGCATTTCACGCTGGTCGCGCCCTGGCGGATCGAGGTCCGCACGCAGTCCATCGCGGTATCGCCGCCGCCGATCACCACAACCCTCTTGCCTTTCGCGTTCAGGCTGCCGTTGTCGAACTCCGCAACTTCGTCGCCAAAGCTCTTCTTGTTCGAGGCGCACAGGAAATCGATCGCCTTGACGATGCCTTCAGCGCCGCTGCCCGGCATCGCCAAATCGCGCGATTTATAAACGCCGGTGGCAATGATCACCGCGTCATGCTTGCCGCGGATCTCCTCAAAGGAGATGTCCTCGCCTACGTTGCAATTCAGCACGAAGGTCACGCCGCCGTCGGCCAGCAGCTTGTTGCGGCGCTCAACCACGTCCTTTTCCAGCTTGAAGCTGGGGATGCCGTACATCAGCAGCCCGCCGGCGCGGTCATAGCGGTCATAGACGGTGACCTGGACACCGGCCTTGCGCAGCATGTCCGCCGCCGCCAGGCCGCCGGGGCCGGCGCCGATGATGCCAACGCTCTCGCTGCGCTCGGCCAGTGGTGCCGCCGGTTTGACCCAGCCGTTTTCCCAGGCGGTGTCGGTGATGTACTTCTCCACCGAGCCGATGGTCACGGTGCCATGGCCCGACTGCTCGATCACGCAGTTGCCTTCGCACAGGCGGTCCTGCGGGCAGATGCGGCCGCAGATCTCCGGGAAGGTGTTGGTGGCCTGGCTGGTGACATAAGCCTCTTCCAGGCGGCCGGTTGCGGTCAGGCGCAGCCAGTCGGGGATATTGTTGTGCAGCGGGCAGTGGCTCTGGCAGTACGGCACACCGCACTGGCTGCAGCGGCTGGCCTGCTCCTCTGCCTTGGCAGCAGCGTACTCCGCGTAAATCTCATTGAAGTCTTCCTTGCGTACACTTGCGTCACGCTTTTGAGGCATGTCGCGTTCGATCTGCACAAATTTCAGCATCGGTTGCTTGGCCACGGGCTGGACTCCATCGTTTGTCTGGCTGCGCAGGCACCCTTGCAGGTACTGATACGCTTTTATGTCAACTATGCTGACCTATTTTGCCAGCGCTTTATTCCTGATACCGTGTTTCGGGAAAATGTACAGAATTTTTAGGTCCATATCGGACCTTAATATCCGCTTTCCAAACCAGAGGCGGGATTTATACAGAGTCGCGATAGTTTACGGCCCATCCGCGGCCAGCGAAGGACGATTTCAGAATGCCGCTTTTCCAGCTGATCCTGGTTGCATTGATCCAAGGCATCACCGAATTCCTGCCTGTTTCCTCCTCCGGCCATCTGATTCTGCTGCCCGGCCTCACGGGCCTTGAAGACCAGGGCCAGGTGATCGACGTTGCCGTGCATGTCGGCACCCTGGCCGCGGTGATGATCTATTTCCGGGGCGACGTGCGCGAGGGCCTGGCAGGCCTGCCCCGCGCCCTGACAGGACGTGTGGACACACCCGGCGCACGGCTGGCCATGGGGCTGATCGTTGCCACCATCCCCACCGTCCTGTTCGGCGCAGCACTGCATTTCACCGGCCTCAGCGATGGTCTGCGGTCGATCACCGTGATCGGCTGGACCATGCTGGGCTTTGGTCTGGTGCTGTATTGGGCCGACCAGAAGGGCGCCGCGGTGAAACAGGCCGGCGACTGGGGGCTGCGCGATGCGCTGATCATGGGGCTATGGCAGATGCTGGCGCTGATCCCGGGCACCTCACGCTCCGGCATCACCATCACCGGCGCGCGGCAGTTGGGATATACCCGCGAGGACGGGGCCCGCATTGCCATGCTGATGTCGATCCCGACCATCATCGCCTCGGGCGTGCTGCTGGGAACCGAAGTGGCGCTGGACGCCAACACGGCGCTGATGCGCGATGCCGGCATTGCCGCCGTTCTGGCCTTGGTCTCGGCACTGGCGGCGCTCAGCCTGATGATGCGGCTGCTTCGCTCCGTCAGCTTCACGCCCTATGTGATCTACCGGGTGATCCTGGGCATCGTGCTGCTGACCATCGCCTACAGCAGCTGATCCGCAAACGAAAAGCGCGGGGCAACCCCCGCGCTCCTAAATCCCTAAATCCGGAAAAGTGTTCCGCAGATCAGGTGCCGTTGCGCAGATTGCGGGCAGAGCCGGTCATCTCGTCATACTGGCCGGAGGGGCGGAACTTCCACAGGTAGTCCGGCAGCACCGAGCCGACGGTCACCGGGTCGATGCCCAGCTCCGCAAACCCCTTGGCGCCATCCGCAACCACGTTGTCGGACCGCAGGCTTTTCAGCTGATCGCGGGTCAGCATCTTGTTCTCGATCAGCTGGAAGCTGACGAACTGCAGCATGTCAAAGCCGAAGGCCACCAGTTTCGCCGCAAATCCCGGCAGCGAAAGGATGACACGGCGGCGGTGGATCACCTTCAGCATCTGCTCCATCAGCGCGCGGAAGGTTTTCACCTCCGGGCCGCCCAGCTCATAAACGCCACCTTCAGCCTCGCCCTGCGCGCCCTTGACCGCAGCCTTGGCCACATCATCCACGAACACCGGCTGGAATCTGGTGCCGCCAGCCGCAATCGGCAGGAAGGGCGACAAGCGGGTCATGCCGGCGAAACGGTTGAAGAAGCCGTCTTCAGCCCCGAAGATCACCGAGGGGCGCAGGATCACCGCACCCGGGAAATGCTGCTGCACGGCAGCTTCGCCGGCGGCCTTGGTGCGGGAATATTCGCTGGCGGCATCCGCATCGGCGCCAATGGCCGAGATATGCACAAGATTGGCGACGCCCTGCTGCGACGCGATGCGCGCGATCCGGCCCGCGCCCTCTGCATGGATGGCACCGAAGGTGTTTTTGCCCAGCTCGTTCAGCACGCCGACACAGTTCACCACTGCATCTGCCCCCTGCATCACAGATGCGACCGACATGTCATCACGGACGTTGCAGAACACCGGCTCCACCTGGCCCGGAACGCCGTAAGGCTTCACATGCATGGCTTCATTGGGACGGCGCACGGCGACCCGCACCCGCCAGCCATCCTTGGCCATGCGCCGCGCGATGTAGCGGCCCACGAAACCGGATCCGCCATAGATCGTGACCAGTTTGGACATCATTTGGCTCCTGAACTTAGCTGCATGTATGCTGTAGCGCCGCAAGAGGCGCCGAACAAGGCGCAAATGGCCGCTGTAGCGGCTCAACTGTCCTGCCTGCATCAGATTTTCGCGGCCTGCGTTGGCCGCCCGAAGATCTTGGGCGGTGAATCCTGAAGAATCCGTTTGACGCCCTCCGGCAAGCTGCTTATACGCCGGTTCCACGACACCTGCCCAGGTGGCGGAATTGGTAGACGCGCTAGCTTCAGGTGCTAGTGTCCGTATGGACGTGGAGGTTCGAGTCCTCTCCTGGGCACCATTCTCCAAAAGATAATTGAACACTGCCAGCGAGGGACATCTGTGCTTGCGGGCAGCGTGCCGTTTCAGCCGTTCAAAAAGAAAAACGGCAGGACGCGCCTGCCGTTCTCAATAAGCCTACTGCTGATCTGCAGCCGGTGTCAGTTCACCTCTTTGACCGTGTCCTGCACGTCCCCGCCGGCTTCCTCCGCGGGGTCCACGATTTCCGCGTCCTCCACCGGCTCCGCAGTTTTGTCCTGAAGCGCGCCGGTGATCAGCGGCAGCATGTGGGCCGCTGCATGGCTGGCCACCTCCGGCGTTTCCGGGCGCTTCCAGGACAGGGTGTCGAAGCTGGTGCAATGCTCGCAGACCGGTGCCCATTCCGCGTGGATGTGGTTGCAGCTGTCGCAGACCCACTGGGGTCCGCGCGGCGCGGTCAGCGCCTTGGCCAGCCAGCCCTGCACCACCTTGTCGCTGGCGCCTTCGCCGCGCTCGATAGCGGCCATCAGCGTCAGCGCGCGGGCATCCGGCGCCCGCTTCGCCAGGTCATTCAGCCAGCGGCGGGCCTCGGGGAAGTCCTCGGCCACGATGTTCAGCTCTGCCATCACCAGCCGGGTCTCGTCATTCAGCGGCTTGATGCGCGCCAGCTGATCAAACCGTTTGACGCGTTCGGAGGCGATTTCCTCCGGCTCAATTTCGGCAAAGGTATGGGCCAGATCGGGATGCGGCTGGCTTTCCCAGGCTTTCTTCAGCAGCCGCACAGCCGGGCGTTTCTTGCCCTTGGCGATATAGGCGCGGGCGGCCATGGCAGCTGCCGGGACCAGATCCGGCGACAGGCGGTTGGCTTCAATCGCCTGTTCCTGCTGCTCAACCGTTGCGCCCTTGTCCAGCACCCCCTTAGAGGCCGACAAGGCCAGAACCGCATCGCGGCGTTTGTACACATCGCGCGGCAGGGTGCCGGTCTTGAGCTTGGTCGACAGCGTCTTGCGCGCACCGGCCCAGTCTTCCGCCTGCGCCTGCAGACGCAGCAGCGTGTCCTGCACTTCCTCATGCTTGGGACGCAGCGCCAGAGCCTTTTCGGCCAGCTGGCGGGCGGTATCCGTGTCACCTTCCGAAAGCTTCTGTTTCATGATCCCGCGCACCCCGACAAAGCGCGTCGGCTGGTTGGACAGCAGACGCTTGTAAGCCTCCGCCGCCTTGTGGGTATCGCCGCTCATCTCAGCCGCCTGGGCCACCAGCAGATCGGTCAGTTCCGGCTTCTGCAGATACTTCTCGGCCCGTGCCGCCTTGGCCAGCGCAAGGCGCCCCTCACCGGAGGCCAGAGCCATCAGCCCGTCCGACAGCGCCTGGTAGCCTTTACGCTCGCGCCCCTTGTCCCAATAGCGCGACAGGGCGGTTTCATCACCATTCAGGAAGCGCAGCGTCGCAACCAGCAGCGACAGCAATTTCAGGAACAGCCAGACGCCCAAAACCAGCACGCCCAGCGCAATAACAGACTGCAGCGCGCCAAGGGTATATTCCGTGCCGGCCACGGTGATCTGCACCCCGCCGGCTGTTTCCATCAGCAGACCTGCGCCAAAGGCAAGAAGCGCGACGATCGCGACAAATACGAGGATCTTCAACAACGACCAGAGCATGGCGGCTTCCTTATTTGGCTTGCAGGCTTTGGGCCAGTTCAGCAGCTGCTGAGACAGCAGCCGCCCGCGCATTTGCCGCGGCTTCCCAGTTGGATAGTGCGGCACGGGCCGTTTCGGGCAATGCAGACAATTCGTTCAAAGCGTCCTGCAGCTTGCCTGCAGCCACCGCAGCCTCGGCACGGGACAGGACCGCATCCGGGCCGTTCCCTTCCTGCGGAGTCACGGAGCGGGCACCCAGATGCCGGTTCACGTAGTCCAGCAGGCCGCCGCTTCCCTTGGTTTCTTCGCGGGCTGCGGCCAGCGCCTCCCGCGCCGCCGGGGCAAAGCTGTCGCGCAGGGCAGAGAGGGTTGCGACACCGCTGTCTGCCGGGCCGGACAGGGCCGCGGGCACGTCAACGCCAAGGTTCGAAAGCTCCTGCACATTGGCGGCATAGCTGTTGCCGCTGTCCAGGGCCGACCGCAGCTGCGCCAGCTGGGTCTGGGCGCTGGCCACCCTTGCGGCCTCCGCACTGGCAGCATCCATCGCCTGGGCCTCGGCCAGCATCTGCTCGACTTCCGAGCGCTGCGCGGCAAGACTGTCCTGCAGCTTGGCCAGTTCGGTTTCAAACGCGGCCACAGCCTCGGGCGAGGCGCCTTCCGGCGGCCGGGTTTCCAGCGCGGAGATTCGGGCGGCCAGTGCGTCCAGATCCGCCCGCAAAGCCGCATCCGGAGCAGGTGCGTTCTTCAGCGGCTCGATTTCAGCCGTCAGGGTGTCAATGCGAGAGGCCAGCGGTGCAAGGTCGGGCGCCTGATTGGCCTCAACCTGCTGTTTCAGTTCGGCAAAAGCCGTCTCCAGCTCTGTCTGGCCGGTCTCAAGCGCGGTCAGATCAACGCCGCCGCGCATGGACGCAGGCAGGACACTGTCGAGCCAGCCGCCCTGGCCGGCCACAAAGCCGATCACCGCAGCCACGGCACCGCCCAGAACCGCAGAGCCGAAGCCGCCGCGCTTTTCGACCACGCGTTCAATTTCGCGGGGCGCTTCCGCTGTGGCAAGCGGCTCAACCGACGCCTCTTCCCGCTCCGCAGCGGTGTCCTGGCCGAAGGGCGCAATCCCGGTCTCGGTCTCGGTCTCGGTCTCGGTCTCGGTCTCGGTCTCGGTCTCGGTCTCGGTCTCGGTCTCGGTCTCGGTCTCGGAAACCGGCGACCCTACATCCTCAGAGGAGTCAACAGTCTCGGCGCCGGTTTCATCCGCCGCATCCCGTTCAGAGGTCTGCTCAGCATCCTCAGCCGGCTTGGTTTCACCGGGGCCGGGCTCAATCACGTCTTCCGGATTTTTCTTGTCAGCCACGCCGGCCTCCCCCCTCGATTCCTAAAATACATTCGTGCGAACACGCTGGACCCTACTCTGCGCGCCCCTTGCCCTCAAGCCGGGACAGCTGCGCTGCGGCATCAAGGACAGCCGCTGCCATGGCCGGTGCATCCGGCGCCTTACTTACGCGCAACGCCTTGCAATTCAAGCCTTTCAGCGGTTCAGCAACGGCCTGGCTCAGCGCAATCAGATGCAAATGCGAGGCATCCCCGCACAGATTGGCAAAATGGCGCGCAGTCCTGGGTGAAAAAAGCGGCACGATCACATCAGTTTGCGCAGCAAGCGCGGCCTGCGCCTCAGCTGTCAGCGGCAGAAGCGCCTGATCATACACGATTTGCTCGCCGCAGGGGAGGCCTGCCTCCGTCAGCCGTCGGGCAATGCTTCCACGGGTATGGGCACCGCGCAGATGCAGAAGCGGCGCGGCCGGGCGTTGCTGCAGCAGGGCTGCCGTCAGCTCATCGGCGCATTGCCCCAAGGCCTCCGCCTGCCAGCCCATTTCTGCCGCAGCCTGCGCCGTGCGTTCCCCGACGCAATAGGCAGGCAGCCGCACTAGGGTTTCACGTGAAGCGGCTTCGGCGCCGTTAGCTGAGGTGAAAATCACTCCCTTGACGCCGCGCATTTCAATCTGTGCCTGCAGCTGCTGAATTTCCATCAGCGGGGTATAAATCACCCGAATTCCGGCCAGCGCCGCCGCAGGCAGCCCAGAAACAAAACGCTCTGCCGCTTTCAGCGGTCGTGTGATCAGCAACGGCACCATCACAGGGCTCCCGGGATTGTTTGCAACCCGCTTCGGTGGTAGCCCCGGCGGCAGTTTGATGCAACGGTAAGGCTATGACGAAGACCCTGACAATTCTGGGGCTGGAGAGCAGCTGCGACGACACCGCCGCCGCCGTGGTGCGGCAGGCTGAGGGTGCGCGGCCCGAGGTTCTGTCCTCGGTCGTCTTCGGCCAGACCGAACTGCACAGCGCCTTTGGCGGCGTGGTGCCGGAAATTGCGGCGCGCGCCCATGCCGAAAAGCTGGACATCTGCGTCCGCGATGCGCTGTTGGAGGCCGGGCTGAGCCTGAAGGACATGGATGCTGTGGCCGTAACGGCCGGCCCTGGACTGATCGGCGGCGTGATGTCAGGCGTGATGTGCGCCAAGGGGATTGCTGCTGCGACCGGCCTGCCGCTGATCGGGGTGAACCACCTGGCGGGCCACGCGCTGACGCCGCGGCTGACGGACGGGACCGCCTATCCCTATCTGATGCTGCTGGTTTCCGGCGGCCATTGTCAGTACCTGCTGGTGCGCGGTCCTGAAGATTTCACCCGTTTGGGCGGCACCATCGATGACGCGCCGGGCGAGGCCTTTGACAAGACTGCGCGTTTGCTGGGCCTGCCGCAACCGGGCGGACCGTCGGTGCAAGCTGAAGCAGAACAAGGCGATCCCAAGCGGTTCCGTTTTCCCCGGCCCTTGCTCGACCGGCCGGATTGCAACCTGTCGTTCTCGGGGCTGAAAACCGCGCTGATGCGGATGCGGGATCAGATCGCAGCAGAGAAGGGCGGCCTTACCCGCCAGGACCGCGCTGACCTGTGTGCAGGGTTTCAGGCTGCGGTGGTCGATACATTGGCTGAGAAAACCCGCCGCGCAATCCGTCTGTATCTGGCAGAACAACCTGCGCAGCCGGCCATCGCCGTGGCCGGCGGCGTTGCGGCAAATACAGCCATTAGGGCTGCCTTAGAGACTGTTTGCGCAGAGGCCGGCGCCACCTTTACCGCGCCGCCGCTGCGGCTGTGCACCGACAATGCCGCAATGATCGCCTATGCCGGGCTGGAGCGGTTCAAGGCGGGCGCGCGCGACGGGCTCGACCTGACCGCCCGCCCCCGCTGGCCGCTGGACAAAAGCAGCCCTGCATTGATCGGGTCAGGCCGCAAGGGAGCCAAAGCATGAGCATTTCGGTACTGGGATCGGGCGCCTTTGGCACCGCCCTGGCAATCTCGCTGGCCGGCAACGGCCCTGTGACCCTATGGGCGCGCAACGCGATGAAGGCGCAGGCGATGCAGGACAGCCGCCGCAACGGCACCCGCCTGCCCGGTGTGGCACTGCCTGAAAACCTTTCCGTCACCGCGGATATTGCCAAGGCCTGCGTGTCTGACGTCCTGCTCCTGGCGGTGCCGATGCAGACGCTGCGCGGTGTGCTGGAGGAGTACAAAGATCACCTGGCGGGAAAAACGCTTGTGGCCTGCTGCAAGGGGATTGAGCTGGAGACCGGGCTAGGCCCGGTTGCCGTCATCCAAGAGGTTCTGCCGGATGCGCTGGCCGCACTGCTGACCGGGCCGAGCTTTGCGGCTGACATCGCCCGCGGTCTGCCAACCGCGCTGACGCTGGCGTGCGGGGATGCGGAACTGGGCAAGAACCTGCAGGAACAGCTGACCACGGCAAACCTGCGTCTGTACCGGACAACGGATACCATCGGCGCGGAAATCGGCGGTGCGCTGAAGAATGTGATGGCCATCGCCTGCGGTGCAGTAATCGGCGCGGGCCTCGGCGACAGCGCCCGTGCGGCGCTGATGACCCGGGGGTATGCGGAGATGCAGCGGATGGCGCTGGCAAGCGGCGCCAAGGCGGAAACCCTGGCCGGGCTTTCGGGATTTGGCGACCTGGCGCTGACCTGCACCTCTGATCTCTCCCGCAATTACCGGCTGGGCCTGTCCATCGGCCGGGGCGAGGAATTCGATCCTAGCATCACCGTGGAAGGTGCCGCCACGGCGCGGGCCGTTGCGGAGCAGGCCCAGCAGAGGGGGCTGGATATGCCGGTCACGCTCACGGTAACCAATTTAGTAGATCAGCGCTTGACGATCAGCGAGGCAGCGGCACATTTGCTTAAAAGACCGTTAAAAGAGGAATAAAATGCTCATTGCATTGATCGCCCGCGACAAACCCGGCCATTTGCAGACCCGGCTGGACAACCGTGACGCCCATCTGGCCTATATCAACGACACCGGCGCCGTGGCCCAAGCCGGCCCGCTCTTGGATCAGGATGGCAATATGGCCGGTTCCCTGGTTATTCTGGACGTCGAAGACATGGCAGCAGGCGAGGCATGGGCGGCAAACGATCCCTATAACAAGGCCGGCCTCTTTGAAGCTGTCGAATTGATCACCTGGAAAAAGGTCATCGGCTGATGCGCTACTGGCTGTTCAAATCCGAACCCTCCACCTGGAGCTGGGATGACCAGGTTGCCAAGGGTGATGCGGGCGAGGAATGGGACGGCGTGCGCAACTATCAGGCGCGCAACTTCATGCGCGAGATGAAGATTGGCGACCGCGGCTTTTTTTATCATTCTCAGAAAGAGAAATCCGTGGTCGGCATTGTTGAGATCTGTGCCGAGTCGCACCCCGACAGCACCACCGAGGACGACCGCTGGGAATGCGTCGATATCAAGGCGGTGCGCCCCTTTTCCAAACCTGTAACGCTGGACCAGATCAAAACGGACCCGCGGCTGGAGGAGATGGTGCTCGTCAAGAACTCCCGTCTGTCGGTGCAGCCGGTGAGCGAAGCGGAATGGGCCGCCATCTGCGCGCTGGGGGAGACAGATCCCGGCTGATCTGACACTCTGCTCTCAAGTGACTGAATCCATTGAGGAGAGCATCATGGAATTCCTGAGTGTGGTTGTTGCGGCGGCAGTGGCATTTGTGCTGGGCGCCGTCTACTACGGCGCATTGGCCAAGCCCTGGATCGAAGCCTCCGGTGTGGAATATGACGAGAGCGGCAAGCCGAAAGGCGGGCAAAGCCCGATGATCTTTGCCATGGCTTTTGTTCTGCAAATGATCGTCGTCGGGATGATGCGGCATGTGTTCAGCCTGTCAGGTATCGAAACCCTGGGTGCGGGTCTGGTCGGCGGCGCAGGCATCGGGTTGTTTTTCATCAGCCCCTGGATTGCGCTCAACAACATGTATGGAATGCGGCCAGTGAAACTGACGCTGATTGATGGCGGCTATGCCACGCTGGCCTGCGCGGCGGCCGGTCTGGTGCTGACGCTGCTTTGAGCTGACTCGGTTCTGAAATGAAAAAGGGAAGGACCTGAGGACAATCAGGACCTTCCCTTCCACCCCGCGTGCTCCACTATCCACCACACGCGTATGAAAATCTGGTTCCTGGCCGTCCTGGCCGGTTTCTTAGGTATAGGCCGCCCAGCGCCGATTCCGCAAAACAATAACCCGGACAATGCGAGCTAAATCAGAGTAGACGGGAAACGAGCGGGAAAGTCTCAGCTTCAGGTAAAAGACCGGAACGGCAACCGTGACTCCCTACATGCGCCGCTCGACCACAGCTCCAGCCCCTTCGACTGCGCCTCCCCAGCTGCTATCTGCCGGAACGCATGCCTTTCCGGGGCACAGACCTATATCGAGGTCTGCGTACCAGTGAAAAGGAGGAGTTTATCCCATGCAAAGGTTTCTCATCGAACGGGAAATCCCGAAGGTTGGCAGCATGAGCGGTGAAGAACTTAGCGGTGCGGCACGCACCTCCAATGACGCGCTGGCCAAACTGGCTCCTCGGGTCCAGTGGCAGCACTCCTACGTTGCCGGCGACAAAACTTTCTGCATTTACCTCGCCGACTCCGAAGATGCGATACACGAGCATTCAAAGCTGAGCGGCTTTCCGGCCAGTAAGATCACTAGAATCGAAACTGTTATCGACCCAACCACTGGCAACTGAGCAACCCAGGCAAAGAAAAGCGCCGCCGGATTTCCCCGGCGGCGCTCCTTGGTGTTCTGCTTATTCCGCTTAGTAGCGGTAGTGCTCCGGCTTGAACGGGCCTTCCGGCTTTACGCCGATATAGGCGGCCTGCTCCGGGCTCAGCTGGGTCAGCTTGACGCCGATGCGGCCGAGGTGCAGGCGGGCGACTTTCTCGTCCAGGTGCTTGGGCAGGATGTAGACGTCGTTTTCGTAGTGATCACCGCGGGTCCACAGTTCGATCTGGGCCAGCACCTGGTTGGTGAAGGAAGCCGACATCACAAAGGACGGGTGGCCGGTGGCGTTGCCGAGGTTCAGCAGGCGGCCTTCGGACAGCAGGATGATGCGGTTGCCCGAGGGCATCTCGATCATGTCCACCTGGTCCTTGATGTTGGTCCATTTGTGGTTGCGCAGGCTGGCAACCTGGATCTCGTTGTCGAAGTGGCCAATGTTGCCGACAATCGCCATGTCCTTCATCTCGCGCATGTGCTCGATGCGGATCACGTCCTTGTTGCCGGTGGTGGTGATGAAGATATCGGCGGAGGACACGACGTCCTCCAGCAGAACCACTTCAAAACCGTCCATCGCAGCCTGCAGGGCGCAGATCGGGTCGGCCTCGGTGACTTTCACACGCGCGCCGGCACCGCGCAGCGACGCTGCAGAGCCCTTGCCCACGTCGCCATAACCGCAGACTACGGCGACTTTGCCGGCCATCATGGTGTCGGTGGCGCGGCGGATGCCGTCGACCAGCGATTCCTTGCAGCCGTATTTATTGTCGAATTTCGACTTGGTTACCGAGTCGTTGACGTTGATCGCCGGGAACGGCAGCTGGCCGTTCTTCTGCAGGTCATACAGACGGTGGACGCCGGTGGTGGTTTCCTCGGACACACCCAGGATCGCATCACGGGTCTTGGTGAACCAGCCCGGGGAGGCTTCCATGCGCTTCATGATCTGCGCCTTGATGACCGCTTCCTCTTCGGACTGCGGCACCGGGATGATGTCCTCGCCCGCTTCGGCGCGGGCGCCCAGAAGCACATAAAGGGTGGCGTCGCCGCCATCGTCCAGGATCAGGTTTGCGCCCTCGGGGAACATGAAGGATTTGTCGAGGTAATCCCAGTGCTCTTCCAGGGTCTGGCCCTTGATCGCAAAAACCGGGATCCCGGCTTCGGCAATTGCCGCGGCGGCGTGGTCCTGGGTCGAGAAGATGTTGCAGGAGGCCCAGCGCACATCCGCGCCCAGCGCCACCAGCGTTTCAATCAGAACCGCGGTCTGGATGGTCATGTGCAGCGAGCCGACGATGCGCGCGCCCTTCAGCGGTTTGCTTTCGCCATATTCCTCGCGCAGCGCCATCAGGCCCGGCATTTCGGTTTCGGCGATGTCCAGCTCTTTGCGGCCAAAGCCTGCCAGCGCGATGTCCTTGACGATATAATCCCCGGCCATAGTCTGCTCCATTCCGGTTACGAGTACACTTGGTGCAGGGCCTAGCACTGCATTTGTTGATATTCAACGAAGATACCCGCAACCGGAGCCGGAGGGCTCAGGCTTTTCATCAAGTGTCAGGCTGTAGGGGAAGCCCGTCAGGCAGCCAGTATCAGCTTGGCGTGCCCGGGTCCGGCGCTTTTTCCGCAATGTGGAAGAAAGAGGATCCGGTTGCGACAACGCAGCTGATCCCGTTTGCATGTGTGACCAGAACCGTAAAAGTGCCGGTTTCATCCGACGACCAAACTTCAATCACTGTCGCTTCGGTACGGCTTTTCTGCAATCCGCCGGCGGTCAGCCGCTCGGAATATCCGCTTTCCAGCTTTTGCGTCATCACCTCGCGGTCGCCGCAGCTGGCAGCCAAAGCTGGCGGCGCTGTCGCTGCCATGCCGAACAACAGGGAAAGACCAAGTAGGCGCTTGAACATGACAAACTCCTTTCTGTTGCGTGTCACGTCGCAGAAGGGGTTTGCCGCAGGGAGGGGGCGGTGCCCCTTGTGTACTTATAATATTGGGTCTGAAGGCACCTTTTTCAAACTCACGCCGCATAAACTGCCCGTTTTCATCCGTGTTCGCGCAAACACCCGAAAGACGGCAAGCATTGCCCGCCACAGCACCAGAAGGTAGTCACAAGACTGAGTGCAGCGACAGGACAATCCCATGCCCGCCAAACCCGCCCGCGCCTGGCAGCGAATGCTCTCCGGCCGCCGTCTGGATCTGCTGGATCCTACTCCCGTGGATATCGAGATCGAGGATATTGCCCATGGGCTGGCCTTTGTGGCGCGCTGGAACGGCCAGACAATGGGGGATTTTGCCTATTCGGTGGCAGAGCATTCGCTGCTGGTCGAGGACATCTTTGCCCGGATGCAGCCCAAGGCGCCGGTCAAATGGCGGCTGGCGGCGCTGCTGCACGATGCGCCGGAATACGTGATCGGCGACATGATTTCCCCTGTGAAGGCTGCTGTTGGGCCGGGATACGGGGATCTGGATCAGCGGCTGACTGCTGCCATCCACCTGCGGTTCGGGCTGCCGGCCGCACTGCCCAAAACGGTAAAGGCGCAGATCAAGCGGGCGGACAAGGTCAGCGCCTGGATGGAGGCGGTGCAGATCGCGGGGTTTTCAGAGAAAGAGGCAAGCCGGTTTTTCGGCCGTCCGAAACCGGAAGTCGTCGAGGGACTGAACATCGTGCTGCGTCCCCCGCTGGAAACCCGCATGGCGTTCCTGAACCGCCATGCGGACCTACTGGCCCAGCTCTGAAACTCAGCGCGGGCTGCGCTTAGCCAGGATCCGCTGCAGGGTGCGGCGGTGCATGTTCAGCCGGCGAGCGGTTTCCGAGACATTGCGGTCGCACAGTTCGTAGATCCGCTGGATATGCTCCCAGCGCACCCGGTCGGCACTCATCGGGTTTTCCGGCGGCGGCGGCAGCTCATCACCGGTCGACAGCAGCGCGTTCATGATATCGGTGGCATCTGCTGGCTTGGACAAATAGTCCGTTGCGCCGATCTTGACCGCCGCCACGGCAGTAGCAATCGCGCCATAGCCGGTGAGCACGACAACCCGGCTGTCCGGGCGCTTTTCGCGCAGCACCTCGACCACATCCAGGCCGTTGCCATCCTCCAGCCGCAGATCAACAACGGCATAGGCCGGCGGGCGGGCGGTTGCGATGGCGCTGCCTGCGGCGACAGAGCCCGCGGTCTCCACCTCAAAGCCGCGTTTCTCCATTGCCTTTGCCAGGCGCCGCAGAAAGGGCTCGTCGTCATCGACCAGCAGCAGTGTCTTGTCGGGTCCAATTTCCTGCAGAGCAGTTTCGGCCATGCCCGGTCCTCCGCGCAGTTTTATCTATTGACGCAAGAATATGTCCGGGCAGGGGAAAAGGTCAAACAGCTATCCTGCTTCAGATTTTCCCGACGAAGCAGGCGGTCTTGTCGGCCATCTGCTCTGCGGATTCATCGCGGCGGAAGAACTCCACAAAGCCTTCCTCGGGCAGCACCAGGTAAGAGAAGGTGGAATGGTCGACCAGGTAGTAGTCCTCGTCGCCCTCGTTCTTCTTGAAATAGGTCTTGTAGGCCATGCTGGCGGCCTTCACCTGCTCCAGCGAGCCGGTCAGCCCGATCATCTTCTCATGCAGGTTGGCGGCGAAATCACCAACGGCTTCAGGGGTATCGCGGTCCGGGTCGATGGAAATGAACACAGGCGTCACGCTGATTCCGCGCTCTGCCAGAACGTCGATGGCATCCGCATTGCGGGCTGCATCCATCGGGCAGACATCCGGGCAGAAGGTGTAGCCGAAATAGACAATCGAAGGTTCGGTGATTACGTCATTGTCGGTGACCGTTTCACCCTTGGCATTGACCAGCTCGAACGGCCCGCCGATGGTATCCGCCCCGCCTGCGATCTGGCTGCTCCGGCACTGCGCGAATTTGTCACCCCCGTTGCCCCCGCGGGTCAGGAACCAGGCACCGCCCACCAGGGCGGCGACAAAAGCAGCAGCTAAAAGAGCATAGACGCGGGTCATGGGATCACACTTTTCGTCAAGGAAGGGTTGTTGATCGTTTGCGGCGCCAGACCTATCAAGAATTGCAGCCGATGCAACTGGTGCACGGCGTCACATCTGCGGGAGCACCGGATCCGAATGAGCGATCGCCTTTTCAAGCTGCCGAGCAGCCACGATCACAGCCATTGGGTCCGGTTGCGGACGCTGATCCTGCTGCGCTGGGTCGCCATTGCTGGCCAGATCACGGCCATTGCGGTGGCGCAGCACCGGTTTAACCTGCAGCTGGAACTGGGCCTTTGCTACCTGGCCATCGGTATTTCCGCGGCTGGCAACCTGATTGCCATCTTCGCCTTTCCGGAAAACAAGCGCCTAAGCGAGTTCGAAAACTTCCTGATGGTGCTGTTCGACCTGCTGCAACTGGCCTTTCTGGTCTATCTGACTGGTGGTCTGAACAATCCGTTTGCCCTGCTGGTGCTTGGACCGGTTACGATTTCCGCCGCGGTAATGGGCCTGCGCTCCACCCTGATCATTGGGGCAACTGCCATCATACTGGTCACACTTATGGCCGAATTTCACCTGCCTCTGCGGACTGAGCAAGGGTTCATCCTGCGGATCCCGGATGTGTTCATTTTCGGCAACTGGATCGCGATCGTCATCGCCATCCTTTTTATTGGCGCTTACTCTTTCCGGGTCAGCAGTGAAATGCGGCTGATGTCGGATGCGCTGAGCGCCACGCAGCTGGCCTTGTCGCGCGAGCAGAAACTGACCGACCTGGGCGGCGTGGTGGCTGCGGCTGCGCATGAGCTGGGAACACCTCTGGCTACCATCAAGCTGACCAGCGCCGAGTTGATCGAGGAGTTGGAAGACCGGCCCGACCTGCGCGAAGATGCTGCCTTGATACGTGAACAGGCCGACCGTTGCCGGGATATCCTGCGTAGCATGGGCCGGGCAGGCAAAGACGATCTGCACCTGCGGCAGGCTCCGTTCTCCACGCTGGTCACTGAAGCCGCAGAGCCGCATATGCACCGGGGCAAGGCCGTTCTCTACCACGAGGAGCCGTTGGAAGGCGGCGATTATCAGCAGCCCACAGTGCTGCGCAAGCCGGAGATCATCCACGGGCTGCGCAACCTGGTCCAGAACGCGGTCGATTTTTCCCAAAGCACGGTCTGGATCGATGCCGCCTGGGACAATGAGCGGATCGTCCTGCGGATCAGCGACGACGGGAAGGGATTTCCGCCGCATCTGCTGGGCCGTATCGGCGACCCGTTTGTGCGCCGCCGCCGGGGAGAAAGCGAATTGAAGCAACGTCCGGAATATGAAGGCATGGGGCTGGGCCTGTTCATCGCCAAGACCCTGCTGCAGCGCACCGGTGCGCAGCTGAGGTTTGCCAATGGGTCAGACCCCCACCAGACCCTTCTTCCAGGCATTGAGCGGCAAGGCGCCATCGTCGAGGTCGCCTGGCCGCGCAGGGAAATTGACGCCATAGCCGCGGGAGGCCCTGTTACCGGCAAAAATTTACCTTTAGAAATTTAACTATTCACTTTTGGGAAACCAATTAAACTTCATTTAACCATTTTTAGGGAACCATGAAGGCAAACGAGAGCTGAACTAGGCAGGAAGACATGCAGGATTTCGCTTCGATCGAATGGTTTGTACTGGCCGCACTGTGCGCCGCCACAGCTGCTGCCGCAGTCTGGTGGCTTTCACCCCCCCCGCGCCGCAACGGCATGGAACATGACCTGCTGGCAGGCGACGGTCGAACGGACGCCGTTTTTCTGTTTGATGACAGCAGTCTGATTGGCTGGTCTTCCGGCGCCCGCAAGTTTATCGGCGATCAGGCGGAGAACTTTGACTGGAGCATGCTGCGCGACCAGCTGGCCCGCAGCTACCCCGGACTGCCGCAATCACCCGGGTTTCTCAAAGATGTGGGGCCGCTGGTGCTGTCCGGCACCGCCGCTGCCCAAAACCGTGAGGCGCATTGCGAATGGATCGACGGTGTGACCCGCGTTCAGCTGCGCCGCAGCACCCTGGAAGAACAGAATAAATCCCTGGATCAGGAACTGACCACCCTGCGTGCTGCCGTGCATCAGGCCCCCTACCCGGTCTGGCTGCAGTCGGAAGAGGGAAATGTCACCTGGTCCAACCTCGCTTATGACAATCTGAACCAAAAGATTCGCGGCCGCAGTGCAGACTTTGCCGATCCTTTGTTCACTGATCTCCACGATCCAATGACCAGCGGCAAACCGGAGCGGATCCATATTCCGCTGCCGGACAGCGGCAGGAAGCTTTGGTACAACGTTTCGACAACCGAAACCGAGGCCGGCTGGCTGTGCCATGCCGTCGACGTGAACGCCGTGGTCGACGCCGAGGTTGCCCAGCGCAATTTTGTACAGACACTGGCCAAGACCTTTGCCCAGCTGTCGATCGGCCTGGCGATCTTTGACCGCAACCGCCAGCTGGTGCTGTTCAATCCGGTGCTGATCGACCTGACTGCGCTGCCAGCAAACTTCCTCAGCTCGCGGCCCAACCTCCTGACCTTTTTTGACCGGCTGCGCGACCAGCGGATGATGCCGGAACCCAAGAGCTATTCCAGCTGGCGCCACCAGATGGCCGACCTGCTGGAAGCTGCCGCCGAGGGCCGGTACCAGGAAACCTGGTCGCTGCCTTCGGGCTCAGTCTACAAGGTCTCGGGCCGGCCGCATCCGGATGGCGCCATCGCCTTCCTGTTCGAGGATATTACCGCCGAGGTCACCCTTACCCGCCAGTTCCGCTCAGAACTGGAAATGGGCCAGTCGATCCTGGACCAGATGGACGAGGCCATTGCAGTGTTCGCCAACGACGGTAGCATGAGCTTTTCCAATAGCGCTTACGACAGCCTTTGGCGGGTGGACCCGGACTCCAGCTTTGCCAAAGTGTCGATCATGGATGCCAGCCGGATCTGGCAGGACACTTGTGCTCCGACCCCGGCCTGGGGTGAGATCCGCGACTTCGTGGCAGGCTGCGAAGGACGCGAGGCCTGGTGGTCCAGCGTTAAGCTGCGCGACGGCACAGAAATGATCTGCAAGGTTTCAGCAATCCAGAACGGCGCCACCATGGTCAGCTTCCGGAAACCGGAAACCGCCGACCTGCCGGCAAGCCAGGAACGCTTCGCCGCCAACTCGCAAGGCTGACCCTGGAAACCGGCTTGCAGCGGCACCGCGGCGGCGCCATTGTACCGCCATGACCACGACCTCCGCGGCGTTCACGCTGAATTCACCTGAGGAAACGGCCGAGCTGGCCGCCCGTATCGCCGGAGCCCTGCGCCCCGGCGATTGCCTGTTGCTGGAAGGCGCCATTGGTGCCGGAAAAACCCATTTCGCCCGCCATCTGATCCAATCCTTGATGGATGAGCCCGAAGATGTGCCCTCGCCCACGTTCACATTGGTGCAGACCTATGATGTGCCGGCAGGTGAACTGTGGCACACAGACCTCTACCGCCTGTCCTCCCTGGATGAGCTGGAGGAACTGGGCCTGACAGAGGCCTTTGACAGTGCGATCTGCCTTGTCGAATGGCCTGACCGGCTGCAGGAACTGACACCGGCACATGCCTTGCACCTGGCACTGGCGCTGGACTCCGAACAAGAAGACCGCCGCCATCTGGCGCTCCGCTGGAGCGATCCGAAATGGCAGCCCCTGATGGAGCGCATCTGCGCATGACCGACCGCAAGACCCTTTGCGAAACCTTCCTGTCCGCAACACCTTTTGCCGGCTGGCAGCGCGGCCCGCTGGCCGGGGACGCCTCCAACCGCCGCTATGAGCGGCTGACCGGTGACAGCGGCGAAACCGTGGTGCTGATGGACGCCCCGCCGGAAAAGGGCGAGGACGTCCGTCCGTTCATCCGAGTCGCCGGCTATCTGCGGGACCACGGCCTTAGCGCCCCGGAAATCCTGGCCCACGACGTGGAGCAAGGCTTCCTGCTGCTGGAGGATCTGGGTGACGATCTGTACGCCCGAGTCATCCTGCGCGAACCGGCGCTGGAAAAGGAGCTGTACGAAGCGGCAACCGGTGCGCTGGTCACGTTGCACCAAGCGCCGATGCCGGATCTGGAGCCCTATGGCCCGCGGATGATGGCGGAGATGTCCGGACTGGCGCTGTCAAAGTACCGCGCCGGTATCCTCGGCAGCCAGGATGCGGATCTGCAAGCCCGGTTTGAGGACATGTTCGAGGACATCCTGCGCGAAACCGTCAAGGGAGATCCGGTGCTGGTACAGCGCGACTATCACGCCGAGAACCTGCTGTGGCTGCCGGACCGCGAGGGCGTCGCCCGCGTTGGCCTGCTGGATTTCCAGGATGCCCGCGCCGGTCACCCGGCTTATGACTTGGTATCTCTGCTGCAGGATGCCCGCCGCGACGTGCCCGCCGGCATCGAAATGCAGATGATCGACCGCTACGTCGTAGCGTCTGGCGTTGATGAGTCCGGCTTCCGCACCGCCTATACCGTGCTTGGCGTGCAGCGGAACCTGCGCATTCTCGGCGTCTTTGCCCGGCTCAGCATGGATTACGGCAAACCCCATTACGTGGATCTGATCCCGCGGGTCTGGAATCATTTCATCCGCGGTCTGGAGCACCCGGTTCTGGCCCGGGTGGCAGCTCTGCTGCACGAGAGCCTGCCGGCCCCCACCCCGGAAAACCTGGACAAGCTGAGGCCCTGATGCAGCGCTCCCCTGATGCTGTCATGCTGTTTGCCGCCGGCTTTGGCACCCGGATGCGGGAGCTGACCCGCGACAAGCCGAAACCGATGATCGAGGTGGGAGGCAGGCCGCTGATCTCCCACGCGCTAGAGTTGGCCCAAGCGGTCCAGCCGGCCCGGATCGCCGCCAACCTGCATTACAAGCCGGAACCGCTGAAGGCCCTGTTAGAGCCTGAAAACGTGCTCCTCAGCCTGGAAACACCTGACATCCTCGACACCGGCGGCGGGCTGCGCCAGGCCCTGCCGCTGCTGGGGGACGGCCCGGTCTTCACCGTGAACACAGACGCCATCTGGAGAGGCCCGAACCCGCTGCAGCTGGCGCAGAACGCCTGGGACCCGGAGCGCATGGATGCGCTGCTGGTCTGTGTCCCGCTGGACCGGGCCGTTGGCCGCACCGGCGGCGGAGATTTCTCGATGGACGCCGAAGGGCGCATCAGCCGCGGCGGCGATCTGGTCTATGGCGGGGTGCAGATCCTGAAAACGGAAGGGCTGCACCAGGTTGAAGACAAGGTTTTCTCCCTGAACGTGCTTTGGAACCAGATGGCCGCAGCGGACCGGCTGTTTGCGCTGGAATATCCCGGCCGCTGGTGCGATGTGGGCCATCCCGAGGGGATCACACTGGCCGAGGACCTGATAGCCGCAGATGATGTTTGAACCATCCGCCAAACCGCGCCTGTTTGCCGTGTCCTGCGGCGTCGATTTCCCCCGTGCGCTGGTCGAGGGCCTGCGCAACCGCAGCCTGGGCTTGCCGCCTGAGGCGCTGGCGAGGGCGGAACTGATCGTCAACACCTCCCGCATGGCGCGCCGGGTGCGCGGCCTGTTCGATGCCGGCCCGGCCATGCTGCTGCCACGGATGCTGCTGCTGACCGACCTGGCCCAGCGCGCCACTCTGGACGGCCTGCCGCCCGCCCTGCCCCCGCTGCGGCGTCGGCTGGAGCTATCGCAGCTGATTGCGAAACTGCAGGACGCCCAGCCCGATCTCGCCTCCCGCGCCTCGCTCTATGACCTGTCCGACAGCCTGGCGGCGCTGATCGACGAGATGCAGGGCGAAGGTGTCAGCACCGATACAATCCGCGCGCTTGATGTCTCCGACATGTCCGGCCACTGGGCCCGGGCGCAGGCCTTCATCGGCATCGCCGATGAATTCACTGGCCTGCATGAGGGCGCGATGGATGCCCAGGCGCGGCAGCGGCAGGTGGTGCTGAACCTGATTGACCAATGGCAGGAAAGCCCGCCGCAGCATCCGGTGATCCTGGCCGGCTCCACCGGCTCGCGCGGCACGACGCTGATGCTGATGCAGGCCATCGCGCGGCTACCGCAAGGGGCGGTGGTGCTGCCCGGGTTCGACTTTGACCAGCCGGAGCATGTCTGGTCCGGGCTGGACGATCCGCTGATCTCGGAGGATCACCCGCAGTACCGGTTCTATAAGCTGATGAAGGACCTGGAGCTTGCGCCCAGCGACGTGCAGCCATGGACAGAGACCCCGCCGGTCTCGCCCGAGCGCAACCGGCTGGTCTCGCTGGCCTTGCGCCCTGCCCCGGTCACCGACGCCTGGATGAGCGAGGGCCCGCTGCTGACCGGTTTGGACAAAGCCACTGAAAATGTCACCCTGATCGAGGCCCCCAGCCCCCGCGCCGAGGCACTGGCCATCGCGCTGCGCCTGCGACAGGCGGCGGAAGACGGGCAGACCGCGGCGCTGATCACCCCGGACCGGATGCTGACCCGCCAGGTCTCTGCCGCGCTGGACCGCTGGGACATCCTGCCCGATGACTCGGCCGGCCAGCCGCTGCAGCTGTCGCCCCCGGGCCGCTTTCTGCGCCATGTGGCGGGGCTGTTCTGCAAACCGCTGGCCTGTGACAGTCTGCTGACCCTGCTGAAACATCCGCTCACCCATGACGGCGCGGACCGCGGCAACCACCTGCGCCAGACCCGCGAGCTGGAGCTGTCACTGCGCCGCAACGGACCGCCCTTTCCGGATGCCGCTGCCTTTGCCGGCTTTGAAACCGGCCGCAACCTGATCCCCGGCTGGACCAGCTGGCTGAGCGCCTGTTTCGCGGATCAGGAGATCGCCGGCACTCTGCCCCTGACCGATTGGGTCGAACGGCTGCGCGATCTGGCCGAGCGTATCGCCGTCGGCAGCCAGGCGGACGGCGCCGGCACGCTGTGGGACAAGAAGGCGGGCCTTGCCGCCCTCGCCTGTATCGAAAATCTGGAGACCGAGGCCCCCTATGGCGGTGAGATGACCGCCCGCGATTTCACCGACCTGCTGGGCGCGCTGCTGAGCCAGGGTGAGGTGCGCGACCGCGATGCGCCTTATGGCTCGATCATGATCTGGGGCACGCTGGAGGCGCGTGTGCAAGGCGCCGATCTGGTGATCCTTGGCGGCCTGAACGAAGGCAGCTGGCCCGAGGCCGCCAGCCCCGATCCCTGGCTGAACCGCCAGCTGCGCAACCAGGCGGGGCTCTTGCTGCCTGAACGCCGCATCGGCCTGTCGGCGCATGACTTCCAGCAGGCCATCGCCGCGCCGGAGGTCTGGCTGACCCGTGCCGAACGCTCGGAAGAAGCCGACACCGTGCCCTCGCGCTGGCTGAACCGGCTGACCAATCTGCTGTCCGGCCTGCCGAAACAGGGCGGCCGCGCGGCGCTCGACACCATGCGCGCCAAGGGCCGGCAGTGGCTCGGCTGGGCGGACGTGCTGGAGGAACCCACGCCGATCCCGCAATATCCCCGCCCGTCCCCGTGCCCGCCGGTGGCGGCCCGCCCGCGACGGCTGACGATCACCGAAATTCCACGCCTGATCCGCGACCCCTATGCGATCTACGCCAAACATGTGCTGCGCTTGAGGCCGCTCAACCCGCTGGTGCAGGAGCCCGACGCTCTTCTGCGCGGAATCGTGGTGCATGAGGTGTTCGAGCATTTCATCAAGGAAGCCCAGACGGACCCGAGCCTGCTGAGCGCCAGCCAGCTGATCGGCAAGACACGCGAGCTGCTGGAGACCCACGTGCCCTGGCCTGTTGCCCGCATCCTGTGGCACAGCCGCATCCGCAAGATTGCCGGCGATTTCATCCTGGCCGAGCAGGAGCGCCAAGCCCGCGCCAAGCCGGTTGCTTTTGAGGCAAAGGGCAGCGCCCGGCTGGATCCGCTGGATTTCACCATCGCCTGCCGTGCCGACCGGATCGACATGGACGACCGCGGATTTCTGCATCTCTACGACTACAAAACAGGTACGCCACCCAGCGAGGCGCAGCAGAAGAAATTCGAAAAACAGCTGCTGATCGAGGCTGCAATGGCCGAGGAAGGCGCCTTTGACGATCTCGGCCCGGCAGAAGTGGCGCGGGCAGTGTTCATAGGATTGGGCAGTAAACTGAACGAAGTGCGCGCACCGCTGGAGGATGAGCCTCCCGCCAAGGTCTGGGATGAGCTGCGCACGCTGATCGGGGCCTATTTCGAGCCTGAACAAGGCTATTCAAGCCGGCGTATGGTGCACCGGGACGACATCGCCGGCGATTATGACCACCTCGCGCGCTACGGCGAATGGGACCGCAGCGCCGAACCGCAGCCGGAGGATCTGGCATGACCATCCGCGACGCCGCCTCCGAGGCGCAGTTCCGCGCCGCACGCCCCGATGCCTCCACATGGCTGGCCGCCAACGCGGGCTCCGGTAAGACCAAGGTGCTGACCGACAGGGTGGCACGGCTGCTTCTGAAGGGGGTTCAGCCGCAGCATATCCTGTGCCTCACTTACACCAAGGCGGCCGCCAGCGAGATGCAGAACCGGCTGTTCAAGCGTCTGGGGGAATGGGCGATGCTGGGCGATCCGGCGCTGATCGCAGCCCTGACCGAGCTGGGGGAGGTCAACACCGCAGCCGGCGATCTGGCCAAGGCGCGCACCCTGTTTGCCCGCGCCATTGAGACGCCCGGCGGGTTGAAAATCCAGACCATCCACTCCTTCTGTTCCTCGCTGCTGCGCCGTTTCCCGCTGGAGGCCGGCGTCAGCCCCCAGTTTTCCGAGATGGACGACCGCGCGGGCCAGCTGCTGCGGGCGGAAATCATGGAGGATCTTGCCCAAGGCGCCGAGGCGCCGCTGGTGGATGCCCTGGCGCGCCATGTCAGCGACAGCGATTTTGAGACCCTCACGTCCGCCATCTGCCAGCGCCGCGCCGATTTCGGCGAGCCGCTGGACTGGAACGGGCTGCTGGACCTGTTCGGGCTGCCCGAAGGCTTTGACGAGACCGCGCTGGAGGCACTGGTGTTCCTGGGCGGAGAGGAAGAGCTGCTGCAGCGCACCCGTGACATGCTGGGGCAGGGCGGTACAACCGATCAGAGGGCAGCGGCCAAGCTCGCCGGCATCACCAAGCCCACGCTCGCCGATCTCAGCACGCTCGAAAGCGTGTTTCTGACCGGTGCCGGCGCCAAGGAACCGTTCACCGCCAAAGTGGACAAGTTCCCGACCAAGAAACTGCGCGAATCCCACCTCTCCCTGATGGATCAGCTGGAACCACTGATGCGGCGGGTGGAAGATGCGCGCGCCAAGCGCCTCGCCCTCACCGCCACACGCAAGAGCCACGACCTGCACCGCTTTGCCGCCGCCTTCCTGCCGGAATACGAGCGCCGCAAACAGCTGCGCGGCTGGCTCGACTTCGACGACCTGATCCTCAAGGCCCGCCAGTTGCTGAACGATCCGGGTGTCGCGGCCTGGGTGCTCTACCGGCTGGACGGCGGCATCGACCACATTCTGGTGGACGAGGCGCAGGACACCAGCCCGGTGCAATGGAACGTGATTGAGAAGCTGGCGCAGGAATTCACCGCCGGCGAGGGCGCGCGCTCGGACGTGGAGCGCACCATCTTTGTGGTCGGCGACAAGAAGCAGTCGATTTACTCGTTCCAGGGCGCGGACCCGGACGCTTTTGACCGGATGCAGCAGGAGTTTGGCAACCGGCTGGCGGAAACCGGGGCAGGGCTGCAGGATGCCTCGCTCGATTTCTCCTTCCGGTCCTCCGCCGCAATCCTGAAACTGGTCGATCTGGTGTTCAAGGACAGCCCGCGCGCCGGTTTCCGCAAGGACGCGCTGCATCGTGCCTTCAAGTCCGATCTGCCGGGCAGGGTGGACCTGTGGCCGGTGGTCGAAAAGGTGGAGGATGACGAGGACCCGGACTGGACCAGCCCCGTCGACCGCCCCAGCAGCCGCCATCACACGGTGATTCTGGCCGAAAGGATTGCCGGGTCGATCAAGCAAATGATCGACACTGGCGCCACCATCCCAGAGGACGGCCCGGAACGCGGCACATTCCAGCGCCGTCCGGTGCAGGCCGGCGATTTCCTGATCCTGGTGCAGCGTAGGTCCGATCTGTTCTCGGAGATTATCCGCGCCTGCAAAAAGGCCGAGCTGCCCATCGCCGGCGCCGACCGGCTCAAGGTGGGTGCGGAACTGGCGGTCAAGGACATTGCCGCGCTACTGCGCTTCCTGGCGCTGCCGGAAGACTCGTTATCTCTAGCAGAAGCCCTGAAATCACCGTTCTTTGGCTGGACTGAGCAGGCGCTGTTCGATCTCGCGCACCGGCGGGAGGCGATGTACCTGTGGCCGGCTTTGCGTGACCGGGCAGGGGAGTTCCCGGACACCATGGCGGTGCTGGATGACCTGCGCGCCAATGCCGATTTCCTGCGCCCCTATGACCTGATAGAACGGATTTTGACCCGCCACGGCGGCCGTCAGAAACTGCTGGGCCGGCTGGGACCGGAGGCGGAGGACGGCATCAACGCGCTGCTGTCACAGGCGCTGGCCTATGAACGCACTGATGTGCCCAGCCTCACCGGGTTTCTGGTCTGGATGCAAACAGACGACCTGGAAATCAAGCGCCAGATGGGCGCGGCCGGCAACATGATCCGGGTGATGTCTGTGCATGGATCCAAGGGGCTGGAAGCGCCGATCGTGATCCTGCCGGACACCGCCAAACGGCAAGCGCCGCGGGATGCGGAAATCATGCTGGCCGATGGCACCCCGGTCTGGAAACTGCCCAAGGACCAGATGCCGCCCGCGATGCTGGCGGCCCGTGAAGCCGCGCAGGAGAAACTGCAGAACGAACGGCTGCGGCTGTTGTATGTGGCTCTGACCCGGGCGGAAAAATGGCTGATTGTCGCTGCCGCCGGCGACGCGGGCGAGCAGGGCGACAGCTGGTACCGGCTGGCGGAACAGGCCATGCGCGAGGGCGGTGCAACAGAATTCGTCTGCCCGGGCGGATCAGGTTTGCGCCTGCAGCATGGGGAGTGGGGCGGGCTGCCGCTGGTCGAGCCCCCTGTTTCGCAAATTGAGAAACACTGCCTGCCGGAAGTCTTTGACAGGCCTGCCAGAGCCTATGAGGCACCGGCGCCGGCGCTCAGCCCCTCTGACCTGGGCGGAGCCAAGGCTTTGGCGGGTGATCTGGGCCTGGACGAGGATGCAGCCAAAGCCCGCGGCAGCCGTTTGCATCTGCTGCTGGAGCACCTGCCGGGCCGGCCCGAAGGCATGTGGCCGCAGCTTGCCGGCAACCTGCTGCAGGATGCTGAAGATGCAGCGGAACTGCTTTCCGAGGCTTCTGATGTTCTTAAAACCGCCGGCTTGTCCCACGTTTTCGCCCCGGAAACCCTGGCAGAAATTCCCATAACCGCAGATCTGAACGGTGACCGTCTGCATGGCATCATCGACCGCCTGATTGTCACACCGGACAGGGTGCTGGCGGTCGACTTCAAATCCAATGCCACAGTGCCTGCAACACCTGAACAATGCCCCGAAGGGCTTCTTCGCCAGATGGGGGCCTATGCTCATGCGCTCGCCCAAATTTACCCCGGCCGCACCATCGAAACCGCATTGCTCTGGACCCGCAACGCCACGCTAATGCCGCTGCCGCACGAACTTGTGACAGCGGCGCTGATGCGGCGTCTGGAACCTTGACGATCCGTTAAGCCGTACCTAGGTTCCAACTCCAGTTGCCACACACTCATGGAGACATGCATATGTCCACCGTAGCCGTCACCGACGCCACCTTTGACGCCGAAGTCAAGAACTCCGATATCCCCGTTGTGGTGGATTTCTGGGCAGAGTGGTGCGGTCCCTGTAAACAGATCGGCCCGGCTCTGGAAGAGCTGGCCGCGGAATTCGGCGGTAAGGTGAAAATCGCCAAGGTCGACGTCGACAGCAACCCGAACGCCGCCGCCGCCATGGGCGTGCGCGGCATCCCGGCGCTGTTCATCTTCAAGGACGGCCAAGTGATATCTAACCGCGCCGGCGCTGCTCCCAAGGCCGCGCTGCAAAGCTGGATCGAAGAGTCCATCTGAGCCGGATCCAAGATTGATTTCCAAGGGCTGCCCCCGCCGGGGCGGCCCTTTTTTGTTTTGGGCACTGGCTTATTTGCCGGTAGCAAACTGGCTCTTTTCTTTGCACTGGTGCCCTGCAACGGTCCGCTTTGAAACAGTTAATGGAGGCAAAATGGCCAAGACACGGGTACTGGTGGAATTCGGCATGGGCACGTCGCTGAGGCGCGAAGACTATACTGAAGCCGCCCGCCGCGCGATCAAGGACGCGCTGTGGCACAACTCCGTCAGCATGGCGGAGGTGTTTGATTTCCGGAAGGAAGACATGATCATCGACGCCGAGATTGGTGTGCAGGAACCGGAGGCGGTGGACATAGCGGCGCTGCTGGAAATCTTCCCCTACGGTCGGCCCAGTATCCAGGTTGTGGAAGGCGGACTCAACATTGAAAAACCGCTTGGCGGACGCACGGTTATAGCCAATGCAGCCGTGGTTGTATCCTTCGATATGGAGGCGGCGGAATGAGCGAAAAACGCATTATCCTTGAAATGGGCACCGGCAACGACCTCTATAGTCAGGACTATACCAAGGCCGCCCGCCGTGCGGTGCAGGACGCGCTGCATCATTCATCTATCTCCCTGTTCGCCAAGCTTGGTATCGATCACAGCGAAATGCGCGTTAATGTGACCATCGGGGTGCAGCAGCCAGAGGCAGTCGATTGCGATCTGGTAGCGCAGGACTTGCCGCGGGGCAGGGCTAGCGTGCGTGCCGTCAAGGGCGGGCTGGATGTAGATGATGCAGAATCAGGCAGCCGCCATGTGGTGGCCACTGCGGCGGTCGAGGCCTGGCTGCCGGATCAGGCTGGGAAATACAAAATCGCCACCCCTGAATGAAAAAAGCCGCCCGTTTCTGGGCGGCTCATTCCAATATCTTGACCATTGCAGTTCAGATCTTTGCGATGTCAGCACGGCTCAGGCCGATATCGTCCAGCTGTGCGTCGGTCAGCCGGGACAGAGCCTTGCGGGTCTCGCGGGCTTCATACCACGCAACGATGGAGCTTTTCACGCTGGTCATCGCGTCGACCACGCGGAGAACGGTGACTGCTCCGAGCGGCGCATGAATGTTTGCGGTCGTCATTTGCGCATATCCTTCTAAGAAACAGCCGACCCTGTGCCGGTTGTGAGCCCCATGTAGGATGCGCGGCTGAGTCCCGCAATTGCCGGTTCAACAGCCCCGCCTTGCGCTTTCTGCATAGCAGCAAAAGCCCTGCAGCCGGTGCAGCACGCGGGATCCGGCCCTGTCCCTTGTGCCGGCGTGGGGATGGTTCCATATAGGGGGCAACTTAACGGAGGCATTTATGGCAGACGATCAATTCCCCGGCTGGCACGGCACCACCATCATCGGCGTCAAAAAGGGCGGGCAGGTGGTCATCGCCGGCGACGGCCAGGTGTCGCTGGGGCAGACAGTGATCAAGGGCACCGCCCGCAAGGTGCGGCGCCTGTCGCCCGGCGGGTTTGATGTAGTGGCGGGGTTTGCCGGTTCGACCGCGGATGCGTTCACCCTGCTGGAACGGCTGGAAGCCAAGCTGGAGGCCACCCCGGGCCAGCTGGCCCGCGCCAGTGTCGAACTGGCCAAGGACTGGCGCACCGACAAATACCTGCAGAAGCTTGAGGCAATGCTGATCGTCACCGACGGCACCGACATGTTCGTGATCACCGGCGCGGGCGATGTACTGGAGCCTGAACATGACGTGGCTGCCATCGGCTCCGGCGGCAATTTTGCCCTGGCTGCCGCCCGCGGCATGATGGACAGCGATAGATCCGCCGAGACCGTGGCCCGGGATGCCATGGCCATCGCCGCCGATATCTGCGTCTACACCAACGGAAACCTGACCGTCGAAACCATCGGCGGCTGAGAATTTTCCTCAAAATTCTTAGCAAAACTTTTTGTCAAAAGTTTTGCCCCGGAAAGGACTGACATGACCGATCTGACCCCCCGCGAAATCGTCTCGGAACTGGACCGCTTCATCATCGGCCAGAAGGAAGCCAAGCGCGCCGTCGCGGTGGCGCTCCGCAGCCGCTGGCGGCGCAAGCAGCTGGACGACGATCTGCGCGACGAGGTATACCCCAAGAACATCCTGATGATCGGCCCCACCGGCGTCGGCAAGACCGAGATCTCCCGCCGCCTGGCCAAGCTGGCCCGCGCGCCTTTCATCAAGGTGGAAGCCACCAAGTTCACCGAAGTCGGTTATGTCGGCCGGGACGTAGAGCAAATCATCCGCGATCTGGTGGACAGCGCCATTGCCCAGACCCGCGAGTACATGCGCGAGGACGTGAAGGCCAACGCCCATAAGGCGGCGGAGGACCGGGTTGTGGAAGCCATCGCCGGCAGTGATGCCCGCGAAGCCACCCGCGAGATGTTCCGCAAGAAGCTGAAGGCGGGGGAGCTCGACGAAACGGTGATCGAGCTGGACTTGGCCGACACCTCCAACCCGATGGGCATGTTCGACATTCCCGGCCAGCCCGGCGGCGGCAACGTGGGGATGCTGAACCTTGGCGACCTGTTCGGCAAGGCGATGGGCGGCCGCACCACCCGCAAGAAAATGACCGTTGCCGAAAGCTATGAGGTGCTGATCGGCGAAGAGGCCGACAAGCTGCTGGACGACGAAACCGTCACCCGCACCGCTCTGGAAGCCGTCGAACAGAACGGCATCGTGTTCCTGGACGAGATCGACAAGGTCTGCGCCCGCCAGGAAACCCGCGGCGGTGACGTCAGCCGCGAGGGCGTGCAGCGCGACCTGCTGCCACTGATCGAAGGCACCACTGTCAGCACCAAGCACGGGCCGGTCAAGACCGACCATATCCTGTTCATTGCTTCCGGTGCCTTCCACATCGCCAAACCGTCGGATCTGCTTCCGGAACTGCAGGGTCGCCTGCCGATCCGGGTTAACCTGCGGGCGCTGACCGAAAAGGACTTTGTCCGCATCCTCACCGAGACTGACAACGCGCTGACGCGTCAGTACACTGCGCTGATGGGCACCGAGGAAGTCGAAGTGACTTTCACGGAGGACGGTATCGCTGCACTGGCCAAGATTGCGGCCGAGGTGAACCAGACAGTGGAAAACATCGGCGCACGGCGGCTCTATACCGTGATGGAACGTGTCTTCGAAGAGCTCTCGTTCACGGCGCCTGACCGCTCGGGCGAGGCCGTCACGGTGGACGCCGCTTTTGTAAAAAAGAACCTGGGCGAGCTTGGCCGCTCTGCGGATGTCAGCCGTTACGTGCTGTAAACCGCCATCACCAGGCACAGCTACTGGACAATGGCGGCAGGTCGGATAGCCTGCGGCCATTTGAATTTGAGGGCAAGCAACATGCAGGTTCTGCGCGCGGTTTGTGGTTCTGTGCTTATTGGGCTGGCAGGCTGTGCGGACAGGTCCTTTTCGCCCACAGTCCCCGAAGCCTTGATCGTTGGCAAACCAGCAACTGTTTTCGCCGCCACAAACCGGGAACCGTTGCCCGATGGCACATTCGGGTCAGAGAGAACTGACGGTATAAGCCTGCTGGAACTGACAGTTTCAATTCCGCCGGAACATAAACCCGGTTCGCTGAAGTTCGGTTATGGAAACCCGCACCCCTCGACTGAGTTCACGATGGCGGGACGCAGGAAATTCCAGACTGAGGCGGCTTTTTCATCCAGGCTGAGGCAGGAGCTGGCCAAGTTTCCTGTTAACGAGAGGGACGTGACAGTTTTTGTGCACGGCTTCAATTCCACTCAGGCGGAAACCGCGTTCCGAGCCGCCCAGCTGACACATGATCTCAATGTTCCCGGCGCAACTGTCATCTATTCCTGGCCCAGCAAGGGCAAGGCACTTGGCTATGCCTATGACGGCGACAGCGTTCTGTTTGCCCGTGACGGTCTGGAGACGCTGCTGCGCAAATTGCGCACGTCCGGTGCCGGCCGGGTTGTCGTTGTGGCGCATTCCATGGGCGGGCTGCTGACCATGGAGGCACTGCGGCAGATTGAAATCAAGTCGCCCGGATGGACCGCCCGCAACCTGGGCGGCGTGGTGCTGATGTCACCGGATCTGGACGTGGATGTTTTCAAGTCGCAAATGACCCGCTTTGCCGAAGTCCCGCAGCCGTTTGCAATCTTCGTTTCGCAAAAGGACAATATTCTGACCCTGTCGCAGCGGCTGCGAGGATTGGACGGGCGTGCAAGGCTTGGCAATCTAAACAATGCCGAGGAGATCAGTGATCTGCCGGTGGAGGTTATTGATACGACAGCCTTTGCGGATGAAGCGGAATCACAGCATTTTGTTGCCGCCACCTCACCGGCGCTGCTGGCGCTGCTGAACGGTGCGCGGGAAACAGCGCAGACCTTTGAGCGCGATCAGGACCGTCTGCGAAGGATCTTGCCTGGCCAGATCGTTATCCGGGATAACGCAATTGAAATCGCACTGGAAGGCCCGCCGTCGGACAATAGGTGATGCACCCTTAACGGGTGCGCCTGAGATAGACGTAGTAGGCTCCGTCACCGCCATGGCTAATGTGGGCCGGCGTGACCTGCAAGACCGCCTGTGACAAGGGCGGCAGGGCAAGCCATTGCGGCACCTTGTGACGCAGCACTCCGCGCGGCACGGGCATCGGACCCGGTTCGTCCCTGTCCTTTCCCTTGCCGGTTACCACCAGAACCAGCCGCTTGCCCGACGCCTGAGCCGACAGAATGAAACGCGTCAGCGCAGGATGCGCGGTGTCGATCCGCATGCCATGCAGGTCCAGCTTGCCTTCCGGCCGGATCTTGCCGCGCTTCATTCGGCGAAATGCCTTCTCGTCCATCTGCCGCGGATCACTGGCCAGGCTGCGGGCAATCGATGGTTTCAGGTCGTGTTTCACCGGCTTTGGCTTGGCATGGCTGCCAACCTTGAACGGCGCCAGGCGCGGCTCGGGCTGCTTGACCGGTTTTGGCTTCGGCATAGGCGGAGCAGGCGGCGAGGAATGCGCACCTGGATGCAACCGCTCTGTGTGCTTCACGACCTTTTGCCAGAGGTCGATCTCATCTCCTGTCAGTTTGCGCCGTGTCATTCAAAGATCTTCCGGCAGCATCGCGTAGGCCCGCTGGATTGGCAGCAACACCACCATCCGGCCCGGGTCTTTCATGGTTCCGGCGGTTTCACCCGCGGCATCACCTGTTCCAACAAAGATGTCAGCCCGCTGTGCGCCCTTGATGGCAGAGCCTGTGTCCTGCGCAACCATCAGTCGGCGAAGCGGCATGTGGCCGTCCTTTTCAATCCATACCGGTGCACCCAGCGGCGTGTAGGCAGGATCGGCGGCAATGGTGCGCATTGGTGTGACCGAACGATTCATCGCCCCAAGCGGCCCCTTGGAGGCCGCCACTTTTCGCACCTCGCGGAAGAACACATAGGACGGGTTGTGAAACAGCAGTTCCTTGCCGTCTGCTGGGTTGCGCCGCACCCAGGACTTGATCACCTGTGCGCTGACTTGATGGGCATTGTAGACACCACGTCGCACAAGTTCCTTGCCTATGGATTTGTAGGGATGGCCATTGGCCCCGCCATAGCCGACACGGATAGTAGAGCCGTCCGGCAGCCGGATGCGGCCGGATCCCTGGATCTGCAAAAAGAAAAGCTCCACCGGGTCATCAACCCAAGCGATCTCCAGACCGCGGCCCTCCATCACTTCGCTCGTAAGAATGTCCCTCCGCGGTAGCCAAAGGCCATCGCCCCGTGCCTCAGGCGGCATTTTATAAAGCGGATAGCGGAAACGGCCGGTGGGATAGCGTGAACCGTTAAGTTCCGGTTCAAAATAACCGGTGAATAGGGCGGGATTGCCGTCCTCAATCAGCACCGGACGGAAAAACAGCTCGAAAAACGCGCGCGCGCCATCAGGCGACTGAGAGCGAGCGGCGTTGCACAGAGCAGCCCAATCCGGATCCTTTAGATCCTGGCAGGTTCCCAGAAAAACCTCCAGCGCGGCTGCGTGATCATCATCCGCCCAGCCATCCAGCTGGGCAAACTCCAGAACGCTCGACACGGTTTCGGATTGCGCCCCGGAGGCGGTCATCGCGGCACCTGCAATTGCAGCTGCCCCAAGTGCCCCCCGAAGCGCCGCAATCATGCGTCCGTCGCAACAAGCTGCCAATTGGGATCGTCGCTGCCCATGGTGCGGGCAAAGACCCAAGTGTCTTTCTGGCGCTTAACAGCCTTGGGGTCACCTTCCACAATGTCACCGCCGCGGTCACGCACGACCGAGGTCAGCTCCCCAACGAAGCGCATGGCAATCTCGGCACGGCCCGACTGCGCATCAAATTGCGCGTCAGCCAGAGTGGTCTCGCGGACACCGATGAACTCGGCCTCGATCTTGTAGCCCTGGTCCTCGCGATGCGCGACGGCTTCCACGAAGCTGTCGAACACGTCCTCTGCCAGGAACGGCTGAATTTCGTCCAGGTTTCCATGCTCGAACCCCATAAGGATCATCTCATAGGCGCCGCGGGCGCCTTGGACGAACTCCTGCACCTGGAACGAAGGCTCGACCCGTTTCATCGCAGCCAGGGCCTGAGCCTGCGGACTGTCTTCTCCCACGTAATCAGTGATGTCGCGGTCCGGTCCGCCTTCGATCACTTCCAGATCCGGGCGGCGGCTCTTGGCTTCGGACTTCGGCAGCGGCGGCTTTTCGAAACCTTCGCGTGTTCCCAGAACGCTTTTCAAGCGCAGGATCAGAAACACGGCAATACCGGCCAGAACCAAAAGCTGAATCACAGGCGACTCCATGGATACCTCATGCTAGGCGTTCGTGCTTTGTTTGAAACCAAAGCGGTCACGTCTTATGTAGGTGACGGGCGGGGGCAAGTCTACCGCCCGGACGTATGATCGCAAGGAAACCCTTATGTATCTCTTCCTGGCCTTTCTGATGGTTCCCATCATTGAAATTGCTTTGTTTATTCAAGTCGGCGGCGCCATCGGCCTGTGGCCGACCCTGGCCATCGTGGTCCTGACCGCGGTGCTGGGCACCTGGCTGGTGAGAACCCAGGGGCGCATGGCCATGGGGCAGCTGCGCTCATCCTTCCAGCAATTGTCCGATCCGGCGGAACCTTTGGCCCACGGCGCGATGATCCTCTTTGCGGGCGCGCTGCTGCTGACCCCCGGTTTCTTCACCGATGCGGCCGGCTTTGCCCTTCTGATGCCCCCTGTGCGGCTGGCGGTTTACCGCTATCTGCGCTCCCGTATCACCGTAGCGCAATTCCAGATGGGGCCAGGCAGCATTCAGGGCCGCCATTATCCCGGCGGCGCCGACAAGCCGGATGACATCATCGATGGTGATTACGAAGATGTGACGCCGGGGAAGCAGCCTGGTGGCCCTTCGGGCTGGGTTGACGGCCCCCGTTGAGCTGGCCGGACCAAGCTGCTAAGCACGGTCCAAAGCATATTTTCAGGAGTATCCCGATGGCCGAAAACGGCGAAGCCCAGCAGCAGCCGCAAGTCCAGATGAACATTTTGGCCCAGTTCATCCGCGACATGTCGTTCGAGAACGTTATGGCGCAGAAAGGCACCGGCGGCGAGGTTCAGCCAGACGTCAGCGTACAGGTGAACCTGGATGCGAAAAAGCGCTCGGCTGAGAACCAGTATGAGGTGGTCACCAAGCTGACCGTCGAATCCAAGAACAAGGAAAGCGGCAACGTCCTGTTCGTGCTGGAGCTGGAATATGTCGGCGTCTTCAACATCGTCGGCGTGCCGGAAGACCAGCTGCACCCGTTCCTGCTGATCGAATGCCCGCGCATGACCTTCCCGTTCCTGCGCCGGATCGTGTCGGATGTGACCCGTGACGGCGGCTTCCCGCCGCTGAATCTGGACAACATCGACTTTGTGGCAATCTACCGGAACGAACTGGCCCGCCGCCAGTCCGAAGCGGCAGCTGCTGCGCCCACGCAGTGAATTTTTCAGATATCTAAACTGGAAACGCCGCTGACACTCAGCGGCGTTTTTCGTTTTCCGGCTTCTTCGACATCAGGAAGCCTTCCACAAGGCATTATCCCCCATCTTTTCGATGAAGGCCTCATGCGCTGCCATTTCCTCAGCCGTCACTCGCGGCGGCAGCGGAGTCTGCCGCGGGGCAGGGCGCCAATCATCCTCCACCTGCTCATTGCCGGACGAGGCCTTTTGCGTTGACAAGCCAAAATCCGGCTGCCGCCCGCCAATCAGCTCAAGATACACATCTGCCAGGATTTCGGAGTCGAGCAGCGCCCCGTGCAGGGTCCGGTTGGAGTTGTCGATGCTGAAACGGCGGCACAACGCATCCAGCGTCGCCGGCGAGCCCGGAAACCGCTGGCGGGCCATCGCCAGTGTATCGATCGCTTGATCCATCGGCAGCTTTGGCAGCCCCATCCAGTCCAGTTCCGCGTTCAGGAACTTCATGTCGAAGCTGGCATTGTGAATGACCAGCTTGGAGTCCTGCACAAAGTCCAGGAACTTCTGGCCAACCTTGGCAAATACCGGCTTGTCCCGCAGCGTTACTGCACCTGGTTCCGGTTTCTGCGGCGGTTCCAGCAGGTCCGGGCCGATACCATGGACCGAGAACGCCTCTGCCGGCATCGATCGTTCCGGGTTGATATAAACGTGGAACGTTTCCCCGGTCGGCATGTGGTTATAGAGCTCCACCGCACCGATCTCGACGATCCGGTCGCCGGAGAACGGGTCAAACCCGGTGGTTTCGGTATCAAGAACGATTTCACGCATGGCTCAGTTTGCTCCTGATATCTGCGAGGATCTCTGCCACCTGCACCTCGGCATGTTCGAGCGTGTCAGTCTCGATCACATAGCTGGCACGGGCCATCTTCTCCTCAATCGGCATTTGTTTCTGCAAGATATGCCGGAATTGCTCAACCGTCATCGTGCCGCGGGCAAGAACCCGCTCTTGCTGAGTGGCGGCATCCACGGTCACACAGGCCACCGCGTCCATCTCCGCGTCTCCGCCGGTTTCAAACAGCAGGGGGATGTCGAAAACCAAAATATCGCTCTGCGCAGCAGTCCGGAATGCCGCACGGTCCTGCGCGACAAGTGGATGCACGATGGCTTCGATGCGCTTCAAGGCTTCGGGATTCTTACCGATGATCTCCTTCAACGCAGCCCGGCTGACTTCTCCGTTCTCTATTGCTCCAGGAAAGGCGGCCTCCATGGGCAGGACGGCGGAGCCGCCCTTTCTATAGAGCCGGTGAACCGCCGCATCCGCATCCCAAACTGCGCAGCCCCGGGCTGCGAACAATTGGGCCGTGGTGCTTTTGCCCATACCAATTGAGCCGGTGAGGCCGAGGCAGAAACTCATCCGAGCACCGCCGCACGGGTGGCAGCATCAACTTCAGGCCGGTGACCAAACCAGCGCTCGAAACCAGGTACCGCCTGATGCAGCAGCATGCCCAGGCCATCAACCACGGTGCAGCCCGCCTCCTCAGCCGTTTGCAACAGATCGGTTTTCAACGGCGCATAGATAAGATCGGTGACAACAGCGTTCGGCTGCAACCCGTCCAGCGGCACCCGCAGGCGCGGCTTGCCCACCATGCCAAGCGAGGTCGTGTTCACGATCAGCGCACCGTCCTCAATGGTATTGCCGGCCTGGACCCATTCCACCACTTTAATGCGGCTGCCAAAATCCTTCTGCAACTGGTCCGCCCGCTCGCGGGTGCGGTTGGTCAGCAGAATCTCTGGCACGCCCACCTCCATCAAGGAAGCCACCACCGCTCGGCAGGCCCCGCCAGCACCCAGAACAACGGCAGGCCCGGACTGCGGATCCCAGTCCGGCGCGCCCTGGTGTAAGTTTGTGATGAAGCCGTAGCCGTCGGTGTTGTCGGCCAGGATGGTGCCGTCATCGCGGAAGATCAGCGTGTTTGCGGCACCGATCAACCTAGCCCGGTCCGTCACCTTGTCGGCAATCTCCATCACCGCCTCCTTATGCGGGATGGTCACATTGGCGCCGACGAACCCCATTTTCGGCATCACCCGGATGGTCTCCGCCAGGTCCTCGGGCTCCACATGCATCGGAACATAATGCCCGGCGATGCCATGCGTTTTCAGCCAGTGACGGTGAAGCTGGGGGGATTTGGAATGCGCAACCGGACAGCCGATCACGCCGGCGAGCGGGATTTTTGCTTCTGTCATTGCTCGATTACCCCTTGCAAACCCAGGTAACTGATAAGCTCCATCAGCGGCAATCCCAAGACATTAAAGTAGCTGCCCTCGATGGAGGCGAACAGCCGCACGCCTTCCTCCTCCAGCTTGTACGCCCCCACTGCATGGCGGATGCTGTCCCAATTGCGGCTGACATAGTGTTCCAGATAGGCGTCAGAGCATTTGCGCATCACCAGCCGGACCTGCCCGACATGTCGCCAGATCGGCTCACCGTCACGATAGATCACAGCTGCCGACAACAGCATATGCCGCTTGCCCTGCATCTCCTTCAACTGGGCCAGCGCAACATCTTCACTTGCCGGCTTGGAAAGAATTTGCCCTTCAAACTCAAGAACCTGATCGCAGCCAAGCACCAGCTGTCCCGAATGTTTGCTGCTGATCTTGCGCGCCTTGGCCTCTGCCAGCGCGTCGGCGATGTCCCGCGGCGGCGCTTGCTCTGCCAGCAGCGCGGCCTTGATCGCCTGCTCATCCAGACGCGGCACATCCGTTTCGAATTTGATCCCGGCCTGGCGCAGCAGATGCGCCCGGATTTCGGAACCAGAAGCCAGCACAATGTGGGCAGTCATGTGGAAAACCCCGTGGGAAAGACGCAGACGGTTTCAGGACGTTTTGTATGGTTTTCCGCGCTCAAGTAAAGACTCCAGGGGTTGACGCAAATCTCGGGATTCAGCCCGCTGAGTCGTCCTTTGTGAGTCAGGATAACTTTGAATCCGTGGATATGCCGGCTCCCCCCGGTTCATCCCGCTGTTATCCCCAAGGTCAGAAATATAAACGGGTCCTTAACAAGCCATATTTAATAGGCGTTAAGGGATTTTCCACGACTCCAGTCCCATGCACGCTGGAATCTTATCCCTGCTGGGGATAAGCGGAGGAAGATTCACTTATCCACTGGAATCCACGCACACTACAAAAACATCATCCTTCTAATATTTCTTTTATTATTAGGGTGGTCCGATCTGACCGGGGAGAACAGCCCATGGACTCGAGCGACCTGATGTACACGCTCTACCCATATGCCAAGTCACTGCACATCATGGCCGTGCTCAGCTGGATGGCGGGCCTCTTCTATCTCCCACGTTTGTTCGTGTATCATGTGGAGCAAGCAGAGAAGGTTCAGGAAGCAGTGCCGATCTTCCTGACCATGGAAGAAAAGCTTCTCCGTATCATCATGCGCCCAGCCATGTACGTTTCCTGGGCGGCAGGACTGTTCATTGTGCTGACACCCGGCATTGTCGACTGGAGCTACGTCTGGCCCTGGACCAAAGGCGCATCGGTGATCGGTATGACTTGGTTCCATCACTGGCTGCTGTTTCGCTACCGGGATTTCAAAGAAGGCCGGAATGTACTGACAGGACGGCAGTTCAGGATGATGAATGAGGTGCCAACTGTGCTCATGGTGGTGATTGTGGTCTCGGTAATCTTCAAATTCTAACACAGCGGCGCTGGAATAAGGTTTACAGTGGCGGAACGCTTGCAGCCGGCGTTTGACTCATCTGAAACGAGTCCCTATGTATGGCTCTCAGCGGGCCCGTCCGGGCAGCCGTGTTTTCCAAACCTGTCGTGTGACCGACCCCCGGGTAAGCGGGGAGTAGAGGCCGTATCTATATGACCGTTCAATCCCTGAATCTGTCCGATCTCAAGGCGAAGAGCCCCAAAGCGCTGCTGGCGATGGCCGAGGAGCTGGAGATCGAAAACGCCTCGACCATGCGCAAGGGCGAGATGATGTTCCAGATCCTGCGGGAACGCGCAGATGAAGGCTGGGACATCGGTGGTGATGGTGTGCTGGAGGTGCTGCAAGACGGATTCGGTTTTCTGCGGTCACCAGAAGCGAACTACCTCCCGGGCCCGGATGATATCTATGTCTCCCCCGACATGATCCGTCAGTATTCTCTGCGCACTGGTGATACCGTTGAAGGCCAGATCAAGGCGCCGCTGGAGACTGAGCGCTATTTTGCTCTGACCAATGTCACCAAGATCAATTTCGAGGAGCCGGAAAAGGCCCGTCACAAGATCGCCTTTGACAACCTGACACCGCTCTATCCGGATGAGCGCCTGAAGATGGAAATCGAAGATCCCACCATCAAGGACCGTTCCGCCCGTGTGATCGACCTGGTGGCCCCCATCGGCAAGGGCCAGCGCTCGCTGATCGTGGCGCCGCCGCGAACCGGTAAAACGGTGATCCTGCAGAACATCGCGCATTCGATCGAGAAGAACCATCCTGAGTGCTACCTGATCGTTCTGCTGATTGACGAACGCCCGGAAGAGGTGACCGACATGCAGCGCTCGGTGAAGGGCGAGGTCGTGTCCTCCACCTTCGACGAGCCGGCGACCCGTCACGTTGCAGTGTCCGAAATGGTCATCGAAAAAGCCAAGCGCCTGGTGGAACACAAACGAGATGTTGTGATCCTTCTTGATTCTATCACAAGACTTGGTAGGGCGTTCAATACCGTGGTTCCGTCATCGGGCAAGGTCCTGACTGGCGGCGTCGACGCAAACGCCTTGCAGCGGCCGAAACGCTTCTTTGGTGCGGCCCGGAACATCGAAGAAGGCGGCTCGCTGACCATCATCGCCACCGCGCTGATCGACACCGGAAGTCGGATGGACGAGGTGATCTTTGAAGAATTCAAAGGCACCGGTAACTCGGAAATCGTGCTGGACCGCAAGATCGCCGACAAGCGCGTGTTCCCGGCTATCGACATCCTCAAATCCGGTACCCGGAAAGAAGACCTACTGGTCGACAAGGGCGATCTGGCCAAGACCTTCGTGCTGCGCCGGATCCTGAACCCGATGGGCACCACCGACGCGATCGAGTTCCTGCTGTCCAAGCTGAAGCAGACCAAGTCGAACTCCGAGTTCTTCGACTCGATGAACACCTGATCCGGGCCGGCAGAAGAGAAAGGCCACCCCATGGACACGATCTTTGCGCTGGCCTCCGCCCAAGGGAAGGCCGGGGTCGCGGTGATCCGCGTCTCCGGTCCGCTTGCGCTTGACGCCGGCGTGGCGCTGTGCGGCGGTCAACTGCCGGCGCGGGGTTCCAGTCTGCGGGTTCTGAAAGACGAATCAGGTGAGCGTCTTGATGAAGCCCTGGTTCTGAGTTTTACTGCTCCAAGCAGTTTCACCGGTGAAAATACCGTTGAATTTCAAACACATGGAAGCACGGCAGTTGTTTCAGCGGTTCTTGATTCGCTGGGGCGAATCGACGGTCTGAGAATGGCTGAACCGGGTGAATTCACCCGCCGTGCATTGGAAAACGGTAACTTGGACCTGGCCCAGGTTGAGGGCCTTGCCGATCTGATTGATGCGGAAACCGAGGCACAGCGCAAGCAAGCTCAAGTCATCCTCGCCGGCGGCTTGGGGCAGCTGGCTGAAGCCTGGCGGGCAAATCTGATCCGGGCAGCGTCCTTGATCGAAGTAACCATAGACTTCGCTGATGAGGAAGTACCGGTTGACGTAACACCTGAGGTCACAGCGCTTTTGGCAGAAGTCCAAGCCGGCCTCGAAAGGGAGACCGCCGGCGTCAAAATAGCCGAACGGATACGCAGCGGGTTCGAAGTAGCCATTGTCGGAGCTCCTAATGTTGGAAAATCCACTCTATTGAATGCGCTGGCCGGCCGGCAGGCCGCGATCACATCGGAATACGCCGGCACCACCCGCGACATTATCGAAGTGCGCATGGATTTGGCCGGCTTGCCTGTTACATTGCTGGATACGGCCGGCTTGCGGGACACTGAAGATCATGTTGAGGGGATCGGAATTGCCCTTGCGCGAAAGCGGGCTGAAGACGCTGACTTGCGCGTGTTTCTCGCGGAAGACCATGAAGTCCTGGACGTGGAAATGCGCACGGGCGACATCCGGCTGCGTCCAAAGGCGGATCTGCGTTCCGACCAGGTGAATTCAGTCTCGGGCCGGTCAGGGCAGGGGGTCGACCAATTGGTTAACCATGTTTCCTCAGTTCTCAAGACGCGCTCCGCGCAGGCGGGTATTGCCACGCGCGCCCGTCACCGGGATGCGATGCTGTCTGCTTTGCTCAGTCTGACGGAGGCACAGGACATCCTGCAGCGCGGACCGGAGTTTTATGATATAGCGGCCGAAGAAATGCGATCGGCGATCCGAGCCCTGGAAATGCTGGTTGGCCGGATCGGGGTTGAAAATCTCCTGGATGAGATTTTCTCTAGTTTCTGTCTGGGAAAATAAAGGAGTGTTTCACGTGAAACATTCATCTTATGACGTGATTGTGGTCGGCGGCGGTCACGCCGGTACAGAAGCCGCCCATGCATCAGCAAGAATGGGAGCCGCGACTGCGCTGGTGACCCTGGAACGCAGTGGCATTGGTGTAATGTCCTGCAACCCGGCAATCGGCGGATTGGGCAAAGGCCATTTAGTCCGGGAGATTGATGCGATGGATGGCGTCATGGGCCGGGTTGCTGACCTCGCGGGTATTCAGTTCCGATTGCTGAACCGCCGGAAGGGGCCCGCTGTGCAGGGACCGCGCGCGCAGTCAGACAGAGCTATTTATCGGCAAGAGATGCTTCGCTTGACGGAAAGTCGGCCGAACTTGGATATTGTTGAAGGAGAAGTAACGGATTTCCTTATGAGCGGGGGCACTGTTGCCGGCGTGACATTGGCAGACGGAAGCGAAATTGCGGCCAAATCAGTTGTTCTGACTTCGGGAACCTTTTTGCGCGGTGTCATTCACATTGGTGATGTTTCAAGGCCCGGCGGCCGGATGGGGGACAAGCCTTCTGTTAAACTGGCCGAGCGTCTTGACAGCTTTGAGCTTCCGCTTGGCCGGCTGAAGACCGGCACGCCACCCCGGCTTGACGGGCGCACCATCAACTGGGATGCCCTTGACGCACAGCCGGGTGACGATGATCCTGTCTTCTTTTCGTTCATGACTAAGTCTCTGAGTGCAAGGCAGGTGTCATGCGGCATTACGCATACCAATGCCAAAACCCATGAGATTATCCGGCAGAACCTGGAACGCTCCGCGATGTATGGCGGTCATATCGAAGGCGTGGGGCCTCGGTACTGCCCGTCCATCGAAGATAAGATCGTTCGGTTTGCGGAAAAGGACTCCCACCAGATTTTCCTTGAGCCAGAAGGTGTGTCCGACCACACGGTATACCCCAATGGCATCTCCACCAGCCTGCCAGTGGATGTTCAGGAGGATTATGTCCGTTCGATCCTTGGCCTGGAGAAAGCCGACATACTGCAACCGGGCTACGCGATTGAGTACGACTATGTGGATCCGCGCGCGCTCCAGTTGGATCTGTCTCTGAAGGATGTTCCGGGACTGTATCTTGCAGGGCAAATAAACGGCACAACCGGCTATGAAGAAGCGGCCGCGCAAGGACTCGTCGCCGGCTTGAACGCGGCGCGTCGGGCCAGGGACGCCGGACCGGTGACCTTCAGCCGATCAAACAGCTACATCGGTGTTATGATCGATGATCTGACGACCAACGGTGTCACGGAACCTTACCGGATGTTCACGTCAAGAGCGGAATTCAGACTTTCCTTGCGGGCCGACAATGCAGATCAGCGACTGACACCGATTGCGATTGATCTGGGCTGCGCCGGCGAGGAACGCCGGGCGGCGTTTTTGCAGAAAAGCGAACAGCTGACTTCAGCCCGGCAGACGCTGGAAGCTCAAACTTTCACTCCGAAACAGGTCGCAGAAGCAGGGATCCGCGTCAATCAGGATGGTAACAGGCGGACCGGCCTGGATGTTCTGGCATTTCCGGATGTCGACTTTGAGGATGTGATTGAGCTAATGCCAGAGTTGGATAGCGTGACTCCGGAAATTCGTCGCCAAATGGAGCGCGATGCCTTGTATGCAAATTACATTGCGCGGCAGGAGCGGGAAATTTCCGTGATGAAGCGTGATGAAGGCCATTTGATCCCTAAGGGTTTTGTTTATGGCGAAATTGACGGTCTTTCCAAGGAGCTTCAGCAAAAGCTTTCGAGGGCTTGTCCGGAAACCCTGGCGCAAGCGGCTCGGATCGACGGCATGACGCCGGCAGCGCTTGCGCTGATCCTGGCCCGTCTCCGCAAGGAAAGGACCAGGCAGGAGAAGACTGCATGAGTGGCAAGGCCCTCCTCGATCGGCTCAATGTTTCACGTGAAACAATTCAACGGCTCGAGATCTTTGATAGCGTTATTCGAAAATGGAACCCGAAGATCAACCTGGTGTCCCGGTCCAGCCTTGACCAGCTATGGACTCGCCACATAGCGGATTCCGTACAGGTCTTCCGCTGTGTCGACACGCCGGGGCACTGGGTGGATATCGGAAGCGGCGGGGGATTTCCTGGACTTGTGATCGCGCTACTTGCCGCCGATGAGGCGCCTGAAATGCGGGTAACGCTGATCGAGAGTGATCAGCGTAAATCGGCCTTTCTTCGCACCGCAGCCAGGGAGTGCGGTGCATCAATTACGGTGTTGAGCGAGCGGATTGAAAAGGCTCCATCGCAGCTGGCGGATGTGTTGTCCGCACGGGCACTTGCAGGTTTGGATGATCTTCTCGGTTTTGCAGAGCGCCATCTTGCTGCCGATGGCATTGCTGTTTTCCCGAAAGGGGAGAACTGGAAAAAAGAAGTGGATAACGCGCGGCAGCGATGGCGGTTTGAAGCTGAAACGGCTAAAAGTTTGACTGAGCCAGAAGCAGTAATCCTGAAAATCAGGGGAGTTGAACGTGTCTGATTATTCCCGCCCGGAGGGGCCTCGTATCATCGCGGTCGCAAATCAGAAAGGCGGGGTAGGGAAGACAACAACAGCCATCAACCTTGCCGCGGCACTGGTCGAGTGCGGGTTGCGGGTGCTGGTTGTTGACTTGGATCCGCAGGGCAATGCCTCAACTGGCTTGGGAATTGAACCGTCCGACCGGGATCTTACGACCTACGACCTGCTGGTGGAGGATGCATCTCTGGCAGATGTTATCCGGCAAACGGATATTGAAGATCTTTGCATAATTCCGGCAACTGTTGACCTGAGTTCAGCCGACATCGAGTTGTTCACCAATGAAAAGCGCAGCTTTCTCTTGCATGATGCTCTACGGCAAACTGCAATGGATGAATATGACTGGGACTATGTTCTGATTGATTGTCCGCCGTCCCTGAACCTGCTGACAGTCAATGCAATGGTTGCAGCGCATTCCGTCTTGGTTCCCTTGCAAAGTGAGTTTTTTGCGCTGGAAGGGGTGACACAGCTAATGCTGACAATTCGCGAAGTGCGGCAGTCAGCGAACCCGGATCTGCGGATCGAGGGAATCGTTCTGACCATGTTCGACCGGCGCAATAACCTTTCTCAACAGGTTGAGCAGGACGCTAGGGACAACCTAGGTGATCTTGTCTTCCAAACCAAGATTCCGAGAAATGTGCGTGTCAGTGAGGCACCTTCCTACGCGCAGCCGGTCTTGAACTACGACACAAACTCCCTGGGCGCACAGGCATACCGCGCTTTGGCGGAAGAAATCCTGAATAAACATCACAAAATAGCGGCGTAAATGCAGAACACTGACCGGAGGCAACCATGGCAGACAAGAAAACAAAACCACGAGGGCTTGGCCGGGGATTGTCGGCGTTGATGGCGGATGTGAACCCTGCGCCGGTGAGCACGCAGACTGAGGCGCCGCGCAACGCGGAAGTTTTGGTGCCTATCGAGAATGTCGTTGCCAACCCCAACCAGCCGCGGCGACAGTTTCTGCAGGAAGATCTTGATGACCTAACGGCGTCCATCAAGGAAAAGGGAGTTCTGCAGCCGCTGATCGTGCGGCCCAGATCTGGTGGCAAATTTGAGATTGTTGCCGGCGAACGCCGCTGGCGGGCGTCTCAAGCAGCGCAGCTGCATGAAGTTCCGGTATTGATCCGGGATTATTCCGACTTGGAAATGATGGAAGTAGCCATCATTGAAAACATCCAGCGTTCGGATCTGAACGCCATGGAAGAGGCGCAGAGCTACAAGCAGCTTATGGAGAAGTTTGGCCATACGCAGGAGAAGATGGCGGAGGCGCTCGGCAAGAGCCGCAGCCACATTGCCAACCTGGTCCGGCTTCTCCATCTGCCGGAAGATGTCCAGATCCTGGTGCAGGAGCGGAAGTTGTCGGCAGGCCATGCGCGGGCTCTGATCACGTCCGATAATGCTTCGGAACTTGCAACCAAGATTGTGAAAGGCGGCCTGTCTGTCCGCGCGACTGAAGCATTGGTCAAGAAGGATGCCGCGGGTATCCAGTCAGGCGGCGCAAAGAAAGCGCGCAAGGCGCCGGAAAAGGATGCCGACACCCGGGCGCTGGAAGGCGACCTGTCAGCGATGCTGAAAATGAAAGTCTCAATCGACCATAAACCTGGCGGTGAGGCGGGCGCGGTGACGATCAGCTACGAATCCCTGGATCAGCTGGATGAACTGTGCAATCTTCTCAGCCGTTAGGCCGGGTCCAGATGAAGATAAGCACGGCGGACAGAACCACCGCTTGAATCCCCAGAACGTGACCGGGGGCGCCCAGCAGCAGAGACAGGCCAAAGACGGCGGCAATCGACAGAGTTGCCGCCTTTTTTGCGCCTGGACGGATCGCCCCGTGATCGCGCCAGTCCATAATCATCGGACCAAAGACGTTGTGAGCGACAATCCAGTTGTGCAGGCGCTCAGAAGAGTTGGCAAAGAAGAAGGCAGCGAGAAGTAGGAAGGGAACTGTTGGCAATAGTGGGAGGACAATCCCGATGACGGCCAAGGCTACGCAAAACAGTCCCAAGCCGGCATAGAGGAAACGCATTGCTTCAATCCATCAAGAGTTCACGGAGAACCGCATTCAATACCGCGCGGCCTTGATCCGTCGCACGAAGCCTTTGGTCAGAGATAGTGATCATGCCCATTTGTACAAGATCTTCCAGCCGGTCTTTGGGTAGTTTGTAGCCCGAGAGCTGACTAAATCGCACCATATCCAGACCTTCGGACAGGCGCATACCCATCATAAGGCATTCAGCCGCAGCATCTTCCCAGCTTAGCAGCTCGCGCAGGGTTTCACCGCTGCCTTTGCTCACCGCATTCAGCCAAGCCCCGGGTGCCAGATGGGTTTCGGTGGCGTAACGGCGGCCATTCAAGGTCAGTCTTCCATGTGCTCCGGGGCCGACGCCGGCATAGTCTCCATAGCGCCAGTAGATCAGGTTGTGCCGGGATTCCGCGCCTGGTTTGGCGTGGTTTGAGATTTCATAGCCGGCCATGCCAAAGCCGGCGCAGATCTCCTGGGTGGCGTGGTACATGTCCGCGGCGGTGTCATCTTCTGGAAGGCCGCGCAGTTTCCCGCGGGCATACCGGTCGCCGAAGGCGGTGCCCTCTTCGATGGTAAGCTGATAAAGCGACAGGTGGTCGATCGCCATTGACAGCGCTTCTCGCAGCTCTGCTTGCCAAGCCTTTAATGTCTGTCCCTGGCGCGCGTAGATCAGGTCAAAGCTTACCCGGTCAAAACACTTTCGGGCTATGTCAAAAGCGGCCTTGGCTTCAGTAACGCTGTGAATGCGGCCGAGCCGGCGCAGATCCTCGTCATTCAGAGCCTGGATGCCCATGGAGACCCTGTTGACCCCGGCATCCCGGTAGCCTGCAAAGCGGCCGGCCTCGACGGAACCCGGGTTAGCTTCAAGAGAGATCTCTATGTCGTTGGCAAAAGGCCATGTTTCACGTGCCTTTTCGATGACTGCGGCCACCGTATCAGGCTGCATCAGGGAAGGGGTGCCGCCGCCGAAGAAGATGGAGTTCAAAACCCGGCCTGAGAGCTGTTCCGAGAGTCTGTCAAGTTCGCCGATATAGGCCCTAACCCATAGCTTCTGGTCTATTTTTGCGGAAACATGGCTGTTGAAATCGCAATAGGGGCATTTGGCCTGGCAAAAAGGCCAATGCACATAAAGGCCAAAGCCCCCATTGCGCCAGTCATCCACCGAAACAGCCCTGGACAAACTGAGCGACAGCCTTGCCGCGGTGGCTGATCTTGTTTTTCTCCGCGGGATCCATCTCGGCGCAGGTAATGCCGTAGCCGTCCGGCTGGAACATCGGGTCGTAGCCAAATCCGTGTTCGCCACGGATTGGCCAGACCAGCTGACCCGGCATAACGCCCTCGAACACCTCGTCATGGCCGTCCGGCCAGGCGATGACCAGGGTGCAGCGGAACTGGGCGGTGCGGGGAGAATCTGCGCCTGCTGCGGTCAGCTCGTCATTGGCGCGGGTCATCGCCAGTTTGAAATCGCGGCCACTCGGCGTTTCCGCCCAGTCCGCAGTGTGGACACCGGGGGCGCCGTTCAAAGCGTCGATGGTTATTCCGGAATCATCAGACAGAGCCGGCAGGCCGGTAGCCTTGGCAGCGGCATGAGCCTTGATGCGGGCATTGCCGACAAATGTGTCTTCGGTTTCCTCGGGTTCCGGCAAGTTCATCTCGCCGGCGCCAATGACCTGCACCCCGAAGGGGGCAAGGATCTCGGCGATCTCCTTCAGCTTGCCTTTGTTGTGGGTGGCGACAAGCAGCTTGCCGCCTTCCAGTTTTCGGGTCATTTGCTGGCGGCCTTCTGCATCTCTGCCAGCTCGGAGGTGCCTTTGGCGGCCAGGTCCATCAACTGGTTCATCTGATCGCGGGAGAAAACAGAGCCTTCCGCAGACATCTGCACTTCGATCAGCTTGCCGGATCCGGTCATGATGAAGTTGCCGTCCACGCCGGCTTCGGAATCCTCAGGGTAATCCAAGTCCAGCACCGGCTGGCCGGCATAGATGCCGCAGGACACGGCGGAAACCGGATCCATCAGCGGGTCAATCTGCACGTCGCCGGCCTTCATCAGCTTATTGACCGCCAGACGCAGGGCGACCCAACCGCCGGTGATCGAGGCGCAGCGGGTCCCGCCATCGGCCTGCAGAACGTCGCAGTCGATGGTGATCTGCCGTTCGCCCAGGGCAACACGGTCGACGCCGGCCCGCAGAGCGCGGCCGATCAGACGCTGGATTTCAACGGTGCGGCCGCCTTGTTTGCCAGAGGCAGCCTCGCGGCGCATGCGGGTGTTGGTGGCGCGCGGCAGCATGCCGTATTCGGCGGTCACCCAGCCTAGGCCGGTGCCCTTGATGAAAGGCGGCACGCGGTCTTCGATTGTGGCAGTGCAAAGGACGTGGGTATCGCCGGCCTTGATCAGGCAGGAGCCCTCGGCGTGTTTGGTGAAGCCGGTCTCGATCGAGACAGGGCGCATTTCATTCAGTTCTCGTCCTGAGGGTCGCATGGCACATCCTTTTGCTGTTGGCTTGGGATATCCCCCGGACGCAGGGCTATGCAAGCCCGATTGACCTTTTCCCGAAGTGCTCTTTAATGACATTTTGGCGCTGGGTTCCTATGTTTAGACCGGAAGAAATGCTGGTAGGCTGATGAGCGATCCGAACAACATTCTGAAGGACCTGAATGACCGCTCCCGGGAGGTGTTCCGGGCAGTGGTGGAGAGCTATCTGGAGAGCGGCGATCCGGTTGGCAGCCGCACCCTGACCCGGTCGTTGAGCGAAAAGGTCAGTGCCGCCACCGTGCGCAACGTGATGCAGGACCTGGAATATCTGGGCCTGTTGGACAGCCCGCATGTCAGCGCGGGAAGAGTGCCCACGCAGATGGGCCTGCGGATGTTTGTTGATGGTTTGCTAGAGGTTGGTGACCTTAATGCAAAGGACCGGGAGAAGATTGACGCGACGCTTGGCAGGAATGCAGGCGACGTTGGCGGCATGCTTGACCGCGTTGGTGCGGCGTTGTCGGGCGTGACGCAGGGCGCCTCCCTGGTTCTGACACCCAAGCACGAAGCTGAGATCCGCCACATCGAATTTGTCTCTCTGGCCCATGACCGCGCTCTGGTGGTTCTGGTGTTTTCCGACGGGCATGTGGAGAACCGGCTGTTCACCCCGCCGCCAGGGCAGACACCCAGCTCGATGCGGGAGGCCGCGAATTTCCTGAATGCGCTGATTGAAGGCAAGACACTGAGCGAGGTTCAGCGGCAGATCCAGCGGGAAATTTCAGCGCGTCGGCAAGAAATAGACAGCCTTGCACACGCAATGATTGAAAGCGGGCTGGCGGTCTGGGAAGAAGAAGGCAGCGAACAGGCCCGGCTGATTGTGCGGGGACGGGCGAATCTTCTGGCAGAGTCCGGCGCCGCGGAGGAGCTGGAGCGTATCCGCACGCTGTTTGACGACCTGGAGCGCAAGCGTGACATTGCCGAGTTCCTCGAACTGACCGAAGAAGGCGAGGGCGTGCGCATTTTTATCGGGTCGGAGAACAAACTTTTCTCACTTTCGGGTTCCTCTTTGGTGGTGTCTCCCTATATGAACGCGGATCGAAAGATCATCGGTGCGGTTGGGGTGATTGGCCCGACGCGCCTGAATTACGGACGGATTGTGCCGATCGTGGACTACACGGCACAGCTGGTCGGCAAACTGTTGTCCGACCGGAGTTAGAGGTGAAACATGGCAGAGCTCAAGGACGAAGACTTTCTGGATGACATCGCCGCCGCCGAGGCTGAAGAGCTGGCTGCGCAGACCGAGGAGTTTGATGACGCCTCGCTGGAAATCGATGCGCTCCGGGCGGAACGGGATGAGCTGAAGGACCGCTTCATGCGGGCGCTGGCGGATGCGGAAAACGCCCGCAAGCGGGGCGACAAGGCACGCCGCGAGGCAGAACAGTACGGTGGCTCGAAGCTGGCCCGCGACATGCTGCCGGTCTATGATAACATGAAACGTGCTATCGAAGCGGCAACCGATGAGCAGCGCGAGGTTTCTGCAGCCCTGATCGAGGGCGTGGAACTGACCATGCGCTCGCTGCTGGGGGTGTTCGAGAAGCACGGTATCCGGATCGTGTCTCCGGAGGTGGGGGACAAGTTCGATCCGCAAATGCATGAAGCAATGTTCGAGGCGCCGGTGCCGGGCACCAAGGCGGGCGACATCATTCAGGTATCCGCGGAAGGCTTCATGCTGCATGACCGGCTGCTGCGCGCCGCACAGGTTGGTGTATCATCAACGCCGGCCAGCTGATGCGGACAGGCCCTGACGAGCCTGTGCCTTCTGCGGGGTTTTCTCCGAATGATGAAAGGGCAGGTCCGGTTTGGGCCTGCCTTTTTTTAGCCTGCGGCCTCTTTGAGCTTGTAGAGCACCTCCAGCGCTTCCCGCGGAGAGAGGTCGTCCGGATGGATGCTGGCTAGGAGTTCTTCGGCCGGAGAGAGGCCCGCCGGTGCCTTGGGCTGCGGCGGCGCGGCGGCAAAAAGAGGCAGGTCGTCGATCTGGATCTTGGACCCGCCTTGACGGCTTCCCTGTTCCAGCATGTCGAGCACATCACGCGCACGTGTAACAACCGAGGCTGGCAGGCCGGCAAGCTGCGCCACCTGGACACCATAGGAGCGGTCGGCAGCACCTTTGCGCACCTCGTGCAGGAAGATGACCTCGCCTTCCCACTCCTTGACCGCCACGGTGGCGTTGTCGACGCCGTCCAGCTTGGCAGCAAGCTGTGTCAGCTCGTGGTAATGGGTGGCAAACAGGGCGCGGGAGCGATTCACCTCATGCAGGTGCTCGAGCGTCGCCCAGGCAATGGACAGGCCGTCATATGTTGCTGTGCCACGGCCGATTTCATCAAGGATCACCAGCGCGCGGTCGTCTGCCTGGTTCAGGATCGCGGCGGTTTCGACCATCTCCACCATGAAGGTGGAGCGTCCGCGGGCCAAGTCATCGGAGGCGCCGACGCGGCTGAAAAGCTGGCTCACAACGCCGATGTGCGCGGCCTCAGCCGGGACATAGCTGCCCATCTGGGCGAGCAGGGCAATCAAAGCGTTCTGGCGCAGGAATGTCGACTTACCCGCCATGTTGGGGCCGGTCAGCAACCAGACTGCGGCGCCGTCGCTGGCGCTGAGATCGCAGTCGTTCGCGACAAAGGTCTCGCCGCCATTCTGGCGCAGAGCCTGTTCCACAACCGGGTGGCGGCCGCCTTGCACGTGAAACGCACGGCTGTTGTCGACTTTGGGACGGTTCCAGTTTTCGCCGCGGGCTAGATCAGCAAGCCCCGTCAGCAGATCCAGTTCCGCCAGTCCCCGCGCAGCAGTGTTGAGGCGCGCGGCATTGTCCAGAACGGCACTAGAAAGCTTTGCATAGAGCCGCTTTTCGATCTCCAGCGCTAGGTTGCCTGCATTCAGGATGCGGGTCTCGATCTCGCTCAGCTCCACTGTGGTGAACCGGACTTGGTTGGCTGTAGTCTGGCGGTGGATATAGGTCTCGTTCAGCGGCGGCGACATCATCTTGTCTGCGTGTGTCGCAGTGGTTTCGATGAAGTAGCCCAGCACGTTGTTGTGCTTGATCTTCAGCGAGGCGACGCCGGTGTGCTCCGCGTATTTCTTCTGCATTGAAGCAATGACAGAGCGGCCCTCGTCACGCAGCGTGCGGGCTTCGTCCAATTCGGCATCATAGCCGGTTGCAATGAAACCGCCATCGCGGGCCAGCAGCGGCGGTTCGGCGACAAGGGCTGCGTCCAAAAGAGACAGCAGATCATCGAAATCCTGAAGATCGGACAAGGCGCTGGACATCAGCTCCGGCAGATCTTTTCCGGTGCAGAGGCCGACGATCACTTCTGCCTGCGACAACCCATTGCGGATTGCAGCCAGATCGCGAGGGCCGCCGCGCTCCAGCGAGAGGCGCGAAAGCGCGCGGTCGAGGTCCGGTGTCTTGCGCAGCGCAGCGCGCAGGTCTTCGGATGCTTGCGTGTTGTCGACGGCAAAATCCAGTGCGGCCAGCCGCTGGTGGACGGTGTCCAGATTGCGCGAGGGGCTGGACAGCCGCTGTTCCAGCAAACGGGCGCCGCCCGGGGTGACGGTCCGGTCCACGACGGACAGCAGAGAGCCGGCCCGGCCGCCGGACAGGGACCGCGTCAGTTCCAGATTGCGGCGGGTGGCGGCGTCGATCTGCACCACCCGGTCCTGAGCCTCCTGCTGCGGCTGCAGCAGCAGCGGCAGTTTGCCTTTCTGGGTAATCTCCAGATAGTCGATCAGCGCGCCCATCGCCGAGACTTCGGCGCGGGTGAAGGTTCCAAAGCCGTCCAGCGCGCTGACGTTGAACAGAGTGCAGATGCGTTTTTCGGCAGCGGTGCTGTCAAAGCTTGCTTTTCCCAGGGGGGTCAGCGGGATCTTGTATTCATCGGCCAGCGGGCGGGCGGCGTCATAGGCGGGACCATCGGCAACGATCAGTTCAGATGGCGCCAGGCGGGCCAGTTCGGGTGACAGCCGCACCCGCGCAACTGGCATCACGTGAAATGCGCCTGTGGAGATATCGGCCCAAGCCAGCGCGGCATCGTCCCGGAGTTCCGAATAGGAGACCAGGAAATTGTGGCGGCGCGCTTCCAGCAGGGAATCCTCGGTCAGCGTGCCGGGGGTGACCAATCGCACCACATCGCGTTTCACCACGGATTTTGAGCCGCGCTTCTTAGCTTCGGCTGGGCTTTCCAGCTGTTCACCCACGGCTACGCGGAAACCCTTGCGGATCAGTGTAAGCAGATACCCTTCGGCAGCGTGGACCGGCACACCGCACATCGGGATGTCCTCGCCGTTGTGTTTGCCGCGTTTTGTCAGTGCGATGTCCAGCGCCTCGGCGGCATTGACCGCGTCCTCAAAGAACATCTCATAAAAGTCGCCCATCCGGTAGAAAAGTAGCGCATCGGCGTGCGCTTCTTTGATCTCGAGATACTGCGCCATCATGGGCGTTACTGTCATTGGAGGTCCCCCGGGGTCGTCTTTGCAAGACATCTACAATGGGGGCGGGGCGAGGAAAACCCGGATATGGTTGCCGCCGAGCGGCCCGGCGGCAGCCTGCTGTCAGTAGAGGTTTCGCAAAGTGTCGGGCATCGTGTTGACAATTGAGAGCGACACTGTGCTCAACTGCTGCTGCGCTTGGAGGGCCAGCAGCTTGGTTGCGGCTTCTTCTATATTGGTGTCGATCATGGAGCTGACCCCGCGGGAAAGCGCATCCGATTGTTTGCTGACATAGTCACCTTGGCCAGCAAGCTGATTGGCACTCGACCCCAAAGCCGCCGAACCTTCGATTGCGTAGGCAAGAAAGCCTTCGATTTCACCCAAAGCAGTCAGGGCGCTGGCACCGTCAGTGATTGTGGTCCGGCTGCCGAGATCGAACAGCGGGCTGCCTTCAAAGTCCACACCGTCCACGCTGAGAGTGCTGAGGCTGCCGTCGCTGGAAATCGCTGACGGTACCGTCAGCCCAGTGCCGCCGGCCCCGTCGACATCGGTTTTCAGCAGGTTCACCCCGTTGAACCCAGAAGACGAGATGATCGAATTGATCTGCTCAGTCTTCTTCGACATGGCCTCTTCATATTTGCTGAAATCACCCATGCCGCTGCTTGCCATAATGGCCAGTGACCGCATCTCAGTCAGGGTTTCGGTGATCTGCTCTGCGCCGGCTGAGGCAACCGCCACAGTAGCCTCGCCCAGCGACAAAGAGTCCGAGACTGAGCGCAAACCGGAAATATCGGAATTCATCAGCTCGGAGATCGCCCAGAGGGCTGCGTTATCTTGTGCGGTACTAATATTCTGACCGGTGGAAATGCTGTCCTGCGTTTGGTTGAGCTGAGAATTGACTCCGCCCAATGTCTGCAAGGCCACCATCGCACCGGAATTGTTGTGGAAGCTTATCATTCCTCACTTTTCCTTTGATCCTATGCCCTTGACGGGCGGACAATAGCCGTTCTGACCGTTGCTTGCAGTCCCCTGGCTTCCGGACCTCAGCGCCACCTGGAAGATAGGTGCGCGTTAATACCTATTAAGGAATTGCAGCATTCCGTGGTCTGCTTTGAGGCTAAAACCTGACGGAATCTATCGTCTTTTAGCCGCTTTTTTCTAAATTCTGGCAATACAGATTCTTGAAACCGCGGATTGAGGGGCGCGTTGGGCTGGGCTAAGACGGTCCGCGACGAGGAGAGGACACGAGATTAAATGCCCAAGAACAAGATCACCGACGAAGAAGCCCTGGCGTTCCACCTGGAGCCATCTCCGGGCAAATGGGAGATCAATGCCACGGTCCCGATGACCACACAGCGGGACCTGTCGCTGGCGTATTCTCCGGGCGTTGCGGTGCCTTGCGAGTCCATCGCTGAGAATCCGGAGACCGCCTATGATTACACCAACAAGGGCAACCTCGTTGCGGTGATCTCCAACGGCACGGCTGTATTAGGCCTTGGCAATTTGGGTGCGCTGGGCTCCAAGCCGGTGATGGAAGGCAAATCGGTCCTCTTCAAACGCTTTGCCGATGTGAACTCGATCGACATCGAACTGGATACCGAAGACCCGGACAAGTTCATCGAGGCGGTCAAGCTGATGGGGCCGACCTTTGGCGGCATCAACCTGGAAGATATCAAGGCGCCCGAATGTTTCATCATTGAGCAGAAGCTCAAGGAAGAGATGGACATTCCGGTGTTTCATGATGACCAGCACGGCACTGCGGTGATCTGTGCGGCAGGCCTGATCAACGCGCTGCATCTGTCTGGCAAAAAGATCGAAGATGTGAAGATCGTCCTCAATGGCGCCGGCGCGGCAGGCATCGCCTGTATCGAGCTGCTGAAAGCCATGGGCGCGCGGCATGAAAACTGCATCGCCTGCGATACCAAGGGCGTGATCTACCAGGGCCGCACTGAAGGCATGAACCAGTGGAAATCGGCCCATGCGATCCAGACCGATCTGCGTACCCTCGAAGAAGCAATGCGCGGGGCTGATGTGTTCCTCGGCGTTTCGGTCAAAGGCGCAGTGACTCAGGAGATGGTCGCCTCAATGGCCGACAATCCGGTGATCTTTGCGATGGCCAACCCCGATCCGGAAATCACCCCGGAAGAGGCGCATGAAGTGAGGGTTGACGCCATCGTCGCCACCGGCCGCTCGGATTACCCGAACCAGGTCAACAACGTCCTGGGCTTCCCCTATCTGTTCCGCGGAGCGCTGGACATTCATGCCCGTGCCATCAATGACGAGATGAAGATTGCCTGTGCGCATGCGCTGGCGGCGCTGGCGCGCGAGGATGTGCCGGACGAGGTGGCGCTGGCTTATGGCAAATCGCTGACTTTTGGCCGCGATTACATCATTCCAACCCCGTTTGATCCGCGGCTGATCCACCGGATTCCGCCGGCCGTGGCCAAGGCGGGCATGGATACCGGTGCGGCGCGCCGCCCGATCGTGGACATGGACGCCTATGAGGTGGGTTTGAAGTCGCGCATGGACCCGACGGCCTCGATCCTGCGCGGCCTGAATGCCCGCGCGCGCTCTGCCCAGTCGCGGATGATCTTCGCCGAGGGCGACGACCCGCGGGCGCTGCGTGCCGCAGTGATGTACCAGCGCTCGGGTTTTGGGAAATCGCTGGTCGTGGGACGGCCGGAGGACGTGCGCACCAAGCTGGAGAAAGCCGGTCTGGGGGATGCCGTGCGTGAACTGGAAGTGGTGAATGCGGCCAACACGCCGCATTTCGAGATGTACAAGGAATTCCTGTACAACCGCCTGCAGCGCAAAGGGTTTGACCGTAAGGACATCCATCGCTTGGTGGGCCGCGACCGGCATGTGTTCTCCAGCCTGATGCTGGCGCATGGGCATGGTGACGGCCTGGTGACTGGCGCGACCCGTAAGTCGGCGCATGTGCTGGACCGGATCAACCATGTCTTCGATGCCGACGCGGATCACGGCGTGGCTGGTGTGACCGCGCTGTTGCACAAGGGCCGGATCGTGCTGATCGGCGACACGCTGGTGCACGAATGGCCGGACGAAAACCACCTGGCCAACATCGCGGAACGCGCGGCCGTGGTGGCCCGCCATATGGGGCTTGAACCGCGGGTGGCCTTCGTCAGCTTCTCCACCTTCGGCTATCCGGTGTCAGAACGGGCCGAGAAGATGCATGTCGCTCCCACTGTGCTGGACAAGCGCGGCGTCGACTTCGAGTATGAAGGTGAGATGACCGTCGACGTGGCTCTGAACGAGCGCGCGCAGCGGTATTACCCGTTCCAGCGGTTGACTGGCCCGGCCAACGTCCTGATCGTGCCGGCCCGCCACTCGGCTTCAATTTCGGTCAAGCTGATGCAGGAAATGGGCGGTGCCACGGTGATTGGTCCGATCCTGTCCGGCATCGATAAGCCGATCCAGATCTGTTCGACCACCTCCACCACCAATGACATTCTGAACATGGCGGTGCTGGCAGCCTGCAATATCGGGTGATCTGACATGGCAATCTGGAACCTCGGCTCGATCAATGCGGACATGGTCTATGCCATGCCGCATCTGCCGGCGGCGGGGGAAACCCTTGCTGCCCGCAGCCTTGACCGTTTTCTTGGCGGCAAGGGTGCCAATATGTCCGTTGCTGCGGCCCGTGCCGGCAGCTCTGTGAACCATATAGGTGCTGTGGGTCCTGACGGAGAATGGGCGGTCGAGAGGCTGAAGGCGTATGGGGTTGGCACCGGCCACATTGTCCAAGCAGACACCCCGACCGGCCATGCGATCATCGTGGTCGAGCCTGAGGGCGAAAACCAGATCATTCTGTTCCCCGGCGCCAATCGCGCACTGAGCCAGGATCAGGTGGATCGGGCTCTGTCCCTGGCGAAGTCTGGTGACATCCTGGTCATGCAGAACGAAACCAGCATGCAGGCAGAGGCGGCGCAGTTGGGCCGGCAGAAGGGGCTGCGCGTCTGCTACGCTGCCGCCCCGTTTGATGCAGACGCTGTGCAGGCGGTTCTTCCCTACTTGGACTTTCTGATCCTGAATGAGATCGAGGCACAGCAGCTTGCGCAGGCAACGGGGAAACAACCGGGAGAGCTTGGCATCAAGGATGTGATCATCACCCTGGGCGCCAAGGGCGCACGGCATATTGACGGAGACACGGGCGCTGTCAGTGACGTGCCTGCCTTGCCAGTCACGCCGGTTGATACAACCGGTGCAGGCGATACTTTTACCGGCTACGTATTGTCTGGTTTGGATCTGGGCCTGACAGTTGCGGAGGCGATGGAACAGGCAAGCCGCGCAGGGGCCCTTATGGTCACGCGCCGGGGCACGGCTGACGTCATTCCTGATTTGAAGGAAGTGCAGGCCGCCCGGTTCTGACCTGGGCTCCCCTGCCTCAGTGCCCTTTGGCGAAGGGCGCCGCGTCGCCCCAAAGCTGCGACACCTTCGCATCGCGCCCGCAGGCCTGACGGTAGCGTTTGTAAGCTGCCGCCTGCCGTTTGGGGCCGAACCGGGTGAAAACCAGGCTGTCGCCCTTGTAATAGTCCTGGTGGTAGTCTTCCGCCTCGTAGAAAGTCTTGGATTGCAGGATCGGGGTCACGATTTTCTGCCCCAAGGCCTGCTGGGCTTCTGCCTTTACTTGTTCAGAAAGAGCCCTTTCTTCCTTGTTAGAAACAAAAACTGCGGTGCGATAACTGTTGCCACGGTCGCAGAACTGGCCGCCAGGATCGGTGGGGTCCACTGAGCGGAAGAAAAGCGTGAGAAGATGCTCGCGAGAGACTTTGGCTGGATCAAAGATAATCTGCACCGCCTCATAGTGGCCGGTGCCACCGCGGGTGACGTCTTTGTAAGTGGGGTTCGCCGTGGTGCCACCCGTGTAACCGGATACGGCTTCAACCACACCCGGCACCCCTTCGAAATCGCTTTCCACACACCAGAAACAGCCGCCGGCAACGGTCAGAACTTCGGTCGACTGCGCGCGCAACGGATTGCCGTGTGCCGCAACTCCGAAGGTGATCGCACCGGTCAATACCAGGGGTTTCAATTTTTCCAGAACTCTCATTCCCGACTCCATCCTGTCTTGCTGCCAGACTGCCGGCTGCCGCGCCCCTGCTCAAGCCGGCACGTCAGGATTTCACGGACTGGTGACAGCACGTTATCGTTTGGATTCCGGATCCAGTATTACTAACGTGCCGGCCAAGGAGGATTCCATGACCGACAAGATGAGCACCCACCAGGCCGAAGAAGATCAGCGCAACGAAGCGATCCTGATTTATTTGAATGGTGAAATCGTTCCCAAGGCTGAGGCCAAGGTCAGCGTATATGACAGCGGTTTCATGCTGGGCGACGGCGTTTGGGAGGGGCTGCGGCTGTACAATGGCACTTGGGCCTTCATAGATGAACATCTTGACCGCCTGTTTGAAGCAGCCAAGGCGATTGATCTGGACATCGGCTTGGACCGGGATGGTGTCAAAAGCGCTTTGTTAGAGACACAAAAGGCCAATGGGATGATTTCGGACGCTCATGCCCGCCTGATGGTCACGCGCGGTGTTAAAACCCGCCCGTTCCAGCATCCTTCGCTGTCGCGCCAGGGGCCGACGATGACCATTATCATGGAGCATTCGCGCCCCAACCTGCCGCGGTCGATCAAGCTGGCAACGGTGCCGCATCTCCGCGGGCTGCCGATGACCCAGGATCCCAAGCTCAACTCCCACTCCAAGCTGAACTGCATCCTCGCCTGCATTGCGGCGGAGAAGGCCGGCGCGGATGAGGCGCTGATGCTGGATGTGAATGGCTTTGTGAACACCACCAACGCCTGCAACTTCTTTATCGTCCGAAAAGGGGCAGTTTGGACTTCCACCGGTGACTACTGCATGAACGGTATCACCCGGCAGAAAGTAATTGATCTTTGCCGCGATAACGGCATTCCGGTCTACGAGCGGAACTACTCTCTTGTTGACACCTACGGTGCGGATGAGGCCTTTCTCACCGGGACGTTTGGCGCGCAAACCCCGGTGGGCAGCATTGATGGACGGCAGATCGGCAGCGGTCAGATGGGTCCCGTGACGGAGCGTATCCGCGGTCTCTACAAGGCGCTGATCGAGAAGGAGTGCGCCTGATGCGGATTGCCATGTGGTCCGGGCCAAGGAACCTGTCGACGGCGATGATGTATGCCTTTGGCAACCGCGGCGATTGCGCCGTTGTGGATGAGCCGTTTTATGCGGCCTATCTGGCTATGACAGGCCTCAATCATCCGATGCGTGCGGAAATCCTGGAAAGCCAGCCGCAGGATCCTGTGTCCGTGGCACAGGCTTTGCTGGGACCGGTGCCGGCGGCCAAGCCGTTCTACTACCAGAAACACATGACGCAGCACATGATCCCAGGCGTTCCGCGTGAATGGATGCGGGATGTCACCAATGTCTTTCTGATCCGGCACCCGGCACGGGTGATCGCCTCTTACGCGGCGAAACGGGAGAATCCGGTGCTGGAGGACATAGGATTCCGCCAGCAGGCAGAGCTGTTTGATCTCGTGCGCGGCTGGGGACAGGTGCCGGTTGTGGTGGACAGCCATGACATCCGAGAGAACCCGGCTGTCAAGCTGGAGCAGCTGTGCGAGAGGATTGGCGTGCCGTATTCACCGAAGATGCTGAGCTGGCCCAAGGGCGGGCACAAGGATGACGGCGTCTGGGCCGCCCATTGGTACGGAGCAGTCTGGACTTCAACCGGATTCGCCGGCCCGGAAGGCCGTCTGCCTGAAGTGCCGGAAGAACTGCAGCCGGTATTCCAGGCTGCGATGCCCTATTATGAGCAGATGAAGGCTGCAAAGATCTGACCGGCGGAGGGGCATTACCCTTTGGGCCTGGACACCTGCAGCCGGAGAAAGCGGGTCAGCCGATCAGCTTGCTCAGTTTCATGGCAACGCCCATGTCGCCGGAAATTTTGATCTTGCCCATCATGACGGCTGTCATCGGATTGAGGTTTCCGGTCAGCAGCTTCTTCAGATTTTCAGCCGACAACCTCAGCGTGCAGTCCGTTTCGCGGTCGTCTGTGCTGGCACTTCCGTCCGACAGGACAATCACACCGTCCGTTCCGCAATCGAATTTCAGCGACCCGTCGAAACTCTTCCCGGTCAGTCCGTCCCGGATTCCAGCCGCAATATCGTCCAAAGCCATTTCGTCCTCCCTCGCTTTACCAGAGGGTTAGGCGGAGAGATAATACCGGGCAAGATTGACCGCGGGAGAGGCGGAAGGGTTACGCTGCGGCAAGCGCGGTGTTGGTCAGCGGGCAAGGCTGGCCCCCGTAAAAAGCATCCAGAACCTCTTGGAATTCCGCCGGCGCGCCGGGAACGGCGGCAAACAGCGTCATTGAGGAGCGCAGTTTCTTGGCGTCGATGCCGCCAAGGATTTGCGCGGCATCCGCGCCCTGATGAGACAGCATCAGCCGGCTGACCTCGACCAGACGGGCGTGCAGTATCTGGTGGTTCAAATAGGCTGTGGCCTCGGCCAGGTCTTCGATCCCGTAAAGCTGCGCCATATGGGAGCGGCCAAGCTCAGCCAGTTGGGGAAAGACGAACCACATCCAGTGGCTCGTCTTCTGACCTGCAGAGAGTTCGCTCAGGACAGCCGTCCAGACAGTGTCCTGAGCTTCGACGAACATATCCAGCTCTTCCGCGAAATCGTCCTCGAATTCGCCGTCTATGCCGTCGTGATCACTCACTTCTTGATCCGGCGCTCGCGGGCGGCCAGCAGTTTGAGACGCAGAGCGTTCAGCTGGATGAAGCCTGCGGCGTCCTTCTGGTCGTAGGCGCCGGCGTCTTCCTCGAAGGTCACATGCGCCTCCGAGTAGAGCGAGTTGTCCGACCAGCGGCCAACGGTGTTCACCGAGCCTTTGTAGAGCTTCACGCGCACGGTGCCGGAGACATGTTTCTGGCTGGCGTCGATGGCGGCCTGCAGCATCTCGCGCTCAGGCGAGTACCAGAAGCCGTTATAGATCAGCTCGGCGTACTGCGGCATCAGCTGGTCCTTCAGGTGCATCGCACCGCGGTCCATGGTGATGGATTCGATGCCGCGATGGGCTTCCAGCATGATGGTGCCGCCCGGGGTCTCGTAGATGCCGCGGGATTTCATGCCCACGAAACGTCCCTCGACCAGGTCGAGGCGGCCGATGCCGTGCTTGCGGCCGTATTCGTTCAGTTCGGTCAGGATGGTTGCAGGCGACATTGCTTCGCCGTTGATGGCAACCGGGTCGCCCTTTTCAAAGGTGATCTCGATGAACTCCGGAGTGTCCGGTGCTTCCTCGGGGTGGACGGTGCGCTGGTAGACGTAATCAGGTGCCATTTCCGCCGGGTCTTCCAGCACTTTGCCCTCGGAGGAGGTATGCAGCAAGTTGGCGTCGACAGAGAAGGGCGCCTCACCACGCTTGTCCTTGGCGATCGGGATCTGATGCGCCTCGGCAAACTCCAGCAGCTTGGTGCGCGAGGACAGGTCCCACTCGCGCCAGGGCGCGATCACCTTGATGTCCGGGTTCAGCGCATAGGCTGCCAGTTCGAAACGGACCTGGTCGTTGCCCTTGCCGGTGGCGCCATGTGCAACCGCGTCGGCGCCGGTGGCTTCAGCGATCTCGACCAGACGCTTGGAGATCAGCGGGCGGGCGATGGAGGTGCCGAGCAGGTAGAGCCCCTCGTAAACCGCATTGGCGCGGAACATCGGGAACACGAAGTCGCGGACAAATTCCTCGCGCACATCTTCGATGAAGATGTTTTCCGGCTTGATGCCCAGCATCTCCGCTTTCTTGCGGGCGGGCTCCAGTTCCTCACCCTGGCCGAGATCGGCGGTGAAGGTGACAACTTCGCAGCCGTATTCGGTCTGCAGCCATTTCAGGATGATCGAGGTGTCGAGGCCGCCGGAATAGGCGAGCACAACTTTCTTGGGCGCGGACATGGAATTCCCTCTCAGGTCAGAACGCCTGCGGCGTATCGGGTTTTGGACGCAAGGGCAAGGTTTTCCGGGGTTTCACGCCAAGCCGGCGGCAACTATGGTCCGCGCCTGACAAGATTTTCAAAACTGGAGCGGATTTTCATGAAACCTTGGGCGCTGTTCAGCCATTCGGTCGGAATGCTTGTGCGGAACTTTGGCGATATGCTTCGCGTGTTTCTGGTTCCCACGCTGCTGATAGTTGCACTGTTTGCAACGTTTTTGAGAATGACCGGCCTGTGGGAAATTTTGCAATGGGGTGCAATAACTCAGTTGCCGGAGAACTCAGGCTTAAGCGGCCCGTTGTTTTTAGTTATCGTTCTCTCGCTTTTGGTCGGGGTGTGGAGCGTGGTGGCCTGGCACCGCTTTGTTCTGCTGGAGGAAATGCCGCAGGGCTGGCTGCCGCGCCTGGAAGGTAGCCGGGTGATGGCCTATTTCGGACGTTCTGTGCAGATTGCGCTGGTACTCATCTGTTTGATGATCCCTGTGTTGCTGGTGGTGCTTCTGCTGACGACAATTCTCAGCGGAGCAGGACCGGCTGCCCTGCAGTTGATCAATCTGCCGATTGCGATCTTCATCACCTATCTTGTTCTCAGGCTTTCAGTAATCCTGCCTGCGGCAGCCCTGGGCACGGACATGGGATTGCGCGCAGCTTGGAATTATACCGGAAACGCCTTTGGCGACCTTTTGGGGCTTGCTGCCATAATGGTTGCCGCACAATACGCAGCCCAATTCATTGCCGAATCCCTAGCTGCATCCCCAACTCTTGCTGCCGGTGTTTCAATCCTCGTGTCTGCTGCCCTGGCGTTGCTGAACATCAGCCTTTTGACCACCCTCTACGGTCACTACGTCGAGGGCCGCCCGGTCTGATTGCCGGTATTCTTATGTATGCTTGTCTCCCGCCTCTTGCCTTGGAGGCGGGCTTGCGCCACTGAAGGATACATGAGCGATTTCAAGACCCAGGCCCGCGCCGCCGAGCAGGCGATGCGCGATGTGTTTCCCGCAACGCCGCTGCAGCGCAATGTGCATCTGTCGGAGCGCTTCGGCGCCGACATCTACCTCAAGCGCGAGGACCTGAGCCCGGTCCGCTCCTACAAGATCCGCGGTGCGCTGAACGCGATGCGCAAGCAGCCGGATCAGGAGCTGTTTGTCTGTGCCTCGGCAGGCAATCACGCCCAGGGCGTCGCCTTCATGTGCCGCCACATGGGCAAGCGCGGCGTGATTTTTATGCCAGTCACTACGCCGCAGCAGAAAATCCAGAAGACCCGGATGTTCGGCGGCGACAATATTGAGATCCATTTGGTCGGGGATTACTTCGACGTCTGCCTGGCCGCTGCGCAGGAATGGTGCGCCCAGGAGGGCGGGCACTTCTTGTCGCCCTTTGACGATGCCGATGTGATCGAAGGCCAGGCCTCCATCGCGGTGGAGATTGAGGAACAGCTGGGCAAGGCGCCTGATCACGTGCTGCTGCCGGTTGGCGGCGGTGGCATGTCTGCAGGCGTTTCATCGTGGTTTGGCGATGAGGTGCACAGCCTGTTTGTCGAACCCGACGGCGGCGCCTGCCTGCGTGCGGCGCTGGCGGCGGGCAAGCCGGTGCCGTTGGACACTGTCGATACCTTTGTGGATGGCGCCGCGGTGGGGCGGATAGGCGATTTGCCCTTTGACATCCTGAAAGACGTGCCGCTGCCGGATGTTCTGGCGATTTCCGAAGACCGGATCTGCGCCACCATAATTGAGATGCTGAACGTCGAGGGCATCGTGCTGGAGCCTGCCGGCGCGTTGTCAGTTGAGGCGCTGCAGGATGTGCGCTCATGGATCCGAGGCAAGGCCGTCGTTTGCGTTACCTCCGGCGGGAATTTCGATTTCGAACGGCTGCCCGAGGTCAAGGAACGTGCGCAACGCTACTCGGGGGTAAAGAAGTATTTCATTCTGCGGCTGCCGCAGCGGCCCGGTGCGCTGAAGGAGTTTCTCGGCATCCTCGGTCCCGAGGACGACATCGCCCGCTTTGAATATATGAAGAAGTCAGCCCGCAACTTTGGCTCAGTTCTGATCGGGATCGAAACCAAACGGCCGGAAAACTTCGAGCAGCTGTTTGCGCGTCTGGATGCAGCAGGCATGACCTACACGGATATCACCAGAGACGAGACATTGGCGCAGTTTGTAATCTGATCCAGAATGAGATCAGAACTTTTCCGACAAACCGGTTAGAAAGGCAGATTTGGACGCTTGGAATTTGGCAATAATGGCGGCGACGTCGACACCTTCTGCTTCCCCATTTGCAGACTTGCGCTCGCCATCCATGCACATTGACGAAAACTCTTCAAATCCCAAGTTAAGCGCGCTGCCTTTCAGAAAATGCAGGTCTTGCTCCAACTGGCTGCGGTTGCCGACTTCCAGCTTGCCGATGACTTCTTCGACCTCTTCCAGAAAAATATCCACAACTTCCCCGAAATCCGCGGCGCCTACCTCTTCGCGCAGCTCTGTCACGCGTGGCCAGTCAATCATGTGATACGTCCTTACGATCTTTCGCTGTGCGTACAACATATGTTGTTTGCAGTAAAAATATGGTGAAATAAAGTAGGCAACTCAAATTTTAGGCTTCACTGCCTGTTAAATCTCTGGGCCGATAGTATCACATGATCTTCTGATTTTGCCATTTGTGAGGTGCCTTCGGTGCTGCCAGAAAGTTCGATGAACGACGAGGACCAGACAGTGGCCGGATCAATACGCCGTGTTCTGGTTGTAGACGACAGCCGCCTGCAAAGACGCATTCTTGTGGCGTCGCTCAAGAAGTGGGGATTCGAAGTCGTTGAAGCCGACAGCGGCGAGGCAGCAATGGAAATCTGCAGGCAGGAGACCCCCGATCTGATTCTCAGCGACTGGATGATGCCGGGCATGAACGGATTGGAGTTTTGCCGTGCATTCCGCGCCCGCACCAGCGAGGACTACGCCTACTTCATTCTGCTGACCTCCAAGAGCGAAAAAAATGAAGTTGCTGAAGGGCTTGATGCAGGCGCCGATGATTTTCTGACGAAGCCGGTCAGCTCTGATGAGTTACGGGCACGGATCTCCGCCGGCGAGCGGATCTTGCGGATGCAGCGGGAGCTTTCTGAGAAGAACCGCATCGTGTCTGAAACCCTAGGTGAACTGCAGCGAGTCTATGACGCAATCGACAAAGATCTTATTCAAGCCCGAAAAATCCAGGAATCCCTGGTGCCGGAGCTTTCCAAGGAATTCGGCTCTTCCACGGTCAGCCTGCTGCTTAAACCCTGTGGCCATATCGGCGGGGATCTGGTCGGGATGTTTTCGCCCGGTGTAAACCGAATCGGCTTCTACTCGATCGACGTGTCCGGCCATGGCATCACCTCTGCAATGATGACGGCGCGATTGGGTGGTTACCTTTCGTCCCATTATTTCGACCAGAACGTCGGGATGGAGAAGCGGTTCAACCGGTTCTATGCCCTTCGCCAGCCTGAAGAAGTAGCCAGCCTTCTGAACGCGCGGCTGATTGCTGATACTGGGATAGAAGAATATTTTACGATGGCGTATTGCATCGCTGACCTGCGCAGCGGTGTCGTCAAAATGGTGCAAGCAGGCCATCCGCATCCGCTTTTGATGCGCAAGACAGGCGAGCTGGAATTCATCGGAAAGGGCGGTGTACCTGTCGGGTTAGTGCCGGATATCGGTTACAGCCAGGAAGAGTTCACAATGGAGCGCGGCGACCGGTTGCTGCTGTTCTCGGACGGATTTACCGAAGCGCGGCTGGAAGACGGGTCCATGCTTGAGCCTGAGGGATTGCTGGAACTGGTCCAGAAGTGCGGGCCAGAACAAAATGGCAAGGAGTTCCTCGACGACCTTTACTGGCATTTGACCCAGATGATGAGCAAGGAACATGGGCTGGAGGACGACGTGTCTGCCACCTTGTTTGAATACCAAGGCCCGTAAGAGCAGATTTTCTGCCGTCAGCTGACATCCCGGCCGCGGCTGGGATTTTGTGTTTAAGTCTGCTGCTAGCGCCCTGGCCGCATTCGGGCAGCCAACTTTGCTGCATAGTGCCGGTCGCCGGCATTTCCCAGTTTGGCGACAGCTTCCAGAGGGTCGATCCACAGGGCCTCATGTCCTTCTTCTGACGGCGGGCCGATTCTGCGCAGCGGGCGGGCCACATAGATGTGGCACAGCTTTTCTGCCCAAAGGTCGTATTCCGGCATATAGGCAAACCGCCTGAAGACACCCAGTTTAAGCGGAGATGAGATTTTCCAGCCGGTTTCCTCAAAAACTTCGCGATGTAAAGCTGGTATCGGCGATTCGCCTGGATCGATACCACCGCCCGGAAGCTGCAGATCGGGATGCGGATCATACTGACAGGTAATCAACAGTTTGCCGTCACGTGGCAGCAAAGCATAGGCGCCGGGCCGCATCCGGTAGTTCCGTCCCTTCTGAGGCGTGTCGCCAAAACGTCTGATCACTGGCCGCCCCCTTCACTCTGGTGTCGTTTCTCCTATATAGCCCCGGTATGCCAATCCCCGGCGCGTAAGGAAACCCCATGACTCTTGGTTCGAAAATCGCGTGGGACGATACCGTCCTGCCCTTCCAGCTTGATGCATCCGACATGCGCGGCCGCGTGGCGCGGCTGGACGGTGTGCTGGATGGTATTCTGAAACAGCATGATTACCCGCCGGTTGTCGAGGCACTGGTGGCCGAGATGGCCCTGCTCACAGCACTGATCGGCCAGACGATTTCGCTGCGCTGGAAGCTGTCGCTGCAGGTGCAGTCCAAGGGCGCGGTACGGATGATAGCGACCGACTACTATGCGCCGCAGAAGGAAGGTGAGATCGGCCAAATCCGCGCTTATGCGAGTTTTGACCGCGACAGGCTCACGGACAGCAAACCCTTTGATCAGGTCGGTGAGGGGTATTTCGCCATTATGATTGATCAGGGTAATGGCACTCACCCCTACCAAGGCATTACACCGTTGTCTGGCGGATCGCTGCGCGCCTGTGCAGAGGCCTATTTTGCACAATCCGAGCAGCTGCCAACCATGTTCAAGCTGAGCTTTGGAAAATCCGCCGAACCGGGTGTGGCGGAGCATTGGCGTGCGGGGGGCATTATGCTGCAAAGTATGCCGAAGGCGTCCCCGTTTGCGGCACAAGGCGAAGGATCCGGTGAAGTCCTGCAGGCAAGCGATCTGGTTACCGGAGATGAGGAAGAGAACTGGAACCGGGCCACCACATTGCTTAGCACGGTTGAGGATTTGGAACTGATCGGCCCGTCGGTCACGCCCACGGATCTCTTGATCCGGTTGTTTCACGAGGAACAACCGCGGGTTTATGATACCCAACCGGTGCGCTTTGGCTGCACCTGCTCGGAGGATCGGGTGCGGCAAAGCCTTTCGATCTACTCTGCCAAGGATATTGAGAAGATGACTACAGAAGATGGGCGGGTGACAGCAGACTGCCAGTTCTGCGGTGCGCACTACGATCTAGACCCGGCAAGCGTGGGGTTTGATGCGGAAAACCCACCCAGTGAATGAAGCTGCCGGGGATCTGACGGACCGGATTGCCGCTGCGCTGAATCGCCAAGGCGGCGGCTCTTCCGATTTCGACCTGAATCCTGGCACCGTGCTGCCAGCTGGGCGCAAGCTGCGCCCGGCCGGTGTGCTGGTACCGGTTACGATTGCCTCGGGTGCGCCGCGCCTGATCCTGACCAAGCGCTCCTCGGCGCTGAAGCATCATCCCGGACAGATCGCCTTTCCTGGCGGCAAGGTGGACGCAGGTGACAAGGATGCAAGTGCTGCAGCGTTGCGGGAGGGGTGGGAAGAGATTGGCCTGCCACAGGATCTGCCCCAGATTGTCGGCTGCCTGCCAGAGCATGAAACTGTAACTGGTTTCTCCGTGACGCCAGTTGTTGCGCTGATCCATGACCGTTTCGACGAGCGTCCCGAAAAAGGTGAGGTCGCGGAGGTGTTTTCGGTTCCGCTGGAGCATGTTCTGGAAGCAGAAAACTACATTATCGAGTCCCGCCGCTGGCGCGGGATCCGCCGCCGGTATTATACCGTGCCCTACGGCCCATACTACATATGGGGTGCAACCGCACGAATTCTGCGTGGGCTCGCGGTACGGATGGAGGGGGAATGCGGCTAGATCAGCCATGGCTGAATAACTCGGCAACGCAGGCAGTATGCAGCGCCGTCGCTGCGGATGGCGCGAAAGTGCTGTTCGTTGGGGGCTGCGTACGCAATGCGCTGCTAGGTGAACCGGTTTCCGATATGGACTTGGCTACTGACGCGCGGCCGGAGCAGGTGATGGAGCTGGCCGCCCGCGCTGGGATCAAGGCGGTGCCGACCGGGATCGACCACGGCACCGTGACGCTGGTCAAGAACGGCATCCCGCATGAGATCACCACCTTCCGCAAGGATGTGGCGACCGATGGCCGCCGGGCCGTGGTCGCGTTTTCAACCAATATCGCCGAAGACGCCCGCCGCCGCGATTTCACAATGAATGCGATCTATGCCCGCCCGGATGGCGAAGTCGTCGATCCGCTGGGCGGGCTGGCGGACCTTAACAGGCGCCGGGTGCGCTTTATCGGCACCGCGGAAAACCGGATCCGCGAGGACTACCTGCGCAGCTTGCGATATTTCCGCTTTCATGCCTGGTACGGCGATTACGCAGAGGGTTTCGACGCGGATGCGCTGGCAGCGATTGCAGCCAACCTGGACGGGCTGGCCTCGCTGTCCAAAGAGCGCGTGGGGGCGGAGCTGTTGAAACTGCTCGCAGCACCCGATCCGGCACCCTCGGTTGCAGCAATGCGGCAGGCTGGCGTCCTGGGACAGATTCTGCCTGGGGCCGATGACCGTTCCCTTGCGCCGCTGATTCACCTGGAGACAGGCCGGGTGGCCTCCGGCATCCGCCGTCTTGCCGCGCTGGGCGGGGAGGATCTGCAGAAGGCGCTGCGTCTGAGCAAGGCCCAGGCCTTTCATCTGGAAGCAATCCGGGAAGCGGCCGTTGGTACTGCGGGGGCAGGGGAGCTGGGGTACCGGTTGGGTGCGGAGAAAGCGCTGGATGCGCTTCTGCTGCGCGCTGCCCTGCTGGAACAGCCGCTTTCCCTAAGTTTAGAGACTGATATTGAGCTCGGCGCCAATGCCAAGCTCCCGGTGAAAGCGCGGGATCTTTTGCCGGATTTGAAGGGGCCGGAGCTGGGCGCGGCGTTGAAAAAAATGGAAGCCGACTGGATTGCGTCGGGTTTCAGCCTTAGCCGCGGGGAACTGCTGGACTCCTTGCGCTGACAAGGGATGTCAGCAGCGTCACAACCTTGGGGGGTGACAAAACGGCAAATCTTGCGTACCCGTAGGGCAGCCACCACATGACGGAGGAATGCTGATGTATTACGGGATCTGGTTTCTCTAACGCCTGAGACCTTGCCCCGTTTGACGTGGGAGCCTTGGGCGGCCCGCTGTCTTCATCTGTTTTCCGATTTGCTCGAACTCCTGGAGCACCCGCATGTTTCGCTTTTTTGAAAACCTCATTGATCCATATTGCGCCTACCCGGAAACCAACACGCCGCCGACGCGGCTGTGGCCGGTCCTGCGCGACTATTCCAAACCGTTCAAAAGCGTCTTTATTCTGACTGCGCTGATGTCGGTCGTGGTCGCCGGGATTGAGGTTGGGCTGATTTACTACATGGGCCGCATCGTCGACCTGATGTCGGGCACCCCGTCCGAGGTCTGGGAGGCGCATGGTACCGAACTGATCCTGGTAGCCCTGTTCATCCTGCTGCTGCGTCCGGTGATCCAGCTGCTGGACGTCGCGCTACTGAACAACGCCATCCTGCCGAACTATGGCACCCTGATCCGCTGGCGGGCGCACAAGCACGTGCTGCGCCAGTCGGTGGGCTGGTTCGAGAACGATTTTGCCGGCCGGATTGCCAACCGGATCATGCAGACCCCGCCCGCCGCAGGTGAGGTGGTCTTTCAGGTGTTTGACGCCATCACCTTCTCGCTGGCCTACCTGGTGGGCGCGGCAGTGCTGCTGTGGGTTGCCGATGTGCGGCTGATGCTGCCGCTGGCGGTCTGGTTTGTCCTCTACGCACTCTTGGTGATGTGGACGGTCAAGCGGGTCGGCCCGGCTAGCCAGGCGTCGTCCGACGCGCGCTCTACCGTGACGGGGCGGGTGGTCGACAGTTATTCGAACATCCACTCGGTCAAGATGTTTGCCCATCACGACCGGGAGCTGACCTATGCCCGCGATGCGATCGAGAACACCCGCAAGACGTTCCAGACGGAGATGCGCATCTTCACCATCATGGATGCCACGCTGGTCACGCTGAACGGGCTGCTGATCGTTGGGGTGGTCGGCTGGGCGGTGATGCTGTGGATGCAGGGCACGGCCTCGGTGGGGCTGGTGGCGGCAGCCACGGCGCTGACCCTGCGGCTGAATGCAATGACCGGCTGGATCATGTGGGCGCTGACCTCCTTCTTCCGCCAGCTGGGTGTCGTGGCCGAGGGCATGGAGACCATTGCCCAGCCCATCGACCTGGTGGACGCCGCCAATGCGGAACCGCTGAAGCTGACCAAGGGAGAGATCGAACTGCGCAACCTCTCGCATCATTACGGGCGTGAGGCAGGCGGGCTCGACAAGATCAGCCTGACCATCCAGCCGGGGGAGAAGATCGGTCTGATCGGACGCTCTGGCGCTGGCAAGTCGACCTTGGTGAAGCTGCTCTTGCGATTCTACGACGCCGAGAGCGGCCAGATCCTGATTGACGGCCAGGACATCCGGGCCGTGACACAGGACAGCTTGCGCAGCCGTATCGGCATGGTTCAGCAGGACAGCGCGCTGATGCACCGTTCCGTGCGGGACAACCTGCTGTATGGACGTCCGGATGCCACAGAGGAACAGATGATCGCCGCTGCCAAGCAGGCGCAGGCGCATGAGTTCATTCTGGATCTGGAGGACCCGCAGGGGCGCAAGGGTTATGACGCCCATGTGGGCGAACGCGGTGTGAAGCTGTCCGGCGGCCAGCGCCAGCGGGTGACGCTGGCGCGGGTGATCCTGAAGGACGCGCCGATCCTGGTGCTGGACGAGGCAACCTCGGCGCTGGACTCCGAAGTGGAAGCCGCCATTCAGGAGACGCTTTATGGCATGATGCAGGGCAAGACGGTGATTGCCATTGCACATAGGCTGTCCACCATCGCGCAGATGGACCGTATCCTGGTGATGGATCAGGGCCGTATAGTTGAAGAAGGCTCGCATGAGGCGCTATTGGAGGCGCAGGGGCTTTACGCACAGCTCTGGGCGCGCCAGTCCGGCGGCTTCCTGAACATCGAGGCAGCAGAATGAACATAGGCAACCTGATCGACGCCTTCCGCCCCGCCGAGGGCCCGCCGCCGCAGCGGCTGGGGGCGTTCCTGCGCTGGTGCTTGGCCGGTGCCTGGCCGATGCTGTTCATGGCGGCTGCGTTTTCGGCCCTGGCCGGCGGGATGGAAGCGGGCACCGCCTTTATCCTGGGGATAGTCATCGACACCGCCATCGCCAGCGGGCCGGAGCAGTTCTTCTCGGCCGGCAATGTGGCGGTGATTGCATTGGCGCTGGGTTTCTTCCTCCTTGTGCGCCCCGTACTGTTCGGCTTGTCTGCGGCCTCCAACGCCATCGTGGTGCAGCCGAATGTGAACCCGCTGGTGCTGTCGCGGCTGAACCGCTGGACATTGGGTCAGTCGGTGCGTTTCTTTGACGATGATTTTGCCGGCCGGATCGCTCAGAAACAGATGCAAACGGCAACCGCCGTCACCTCCGTGACCACTGAGATGATCAATGTGGTGGCCTTTGCGCTGGCGTCTCTTGCGGGCTCATTGGCCTTGTTAGGCTCTATTGACTGGCGCATCACCGGCGTGTTTCTGGTCTGGCTGATCGCCTATTTCGCACTGATCCGCTGGTTCCTGCCGCGCATCCGCAAACGCTCCGGGGCGCGGGCCGGGGCCCGGGCGATGGTGACCGGACAGGTGGTCGACTCGATCACCAACATCAAGACGGTGAAGCTGTTTGCACATGCCGATCACGAGGAACGTACCGCTCAGGACGCCATGGTGCGGTTTCGCGACAAGTCGCTTCATTTCGGCTACCTCTCCGCCAGCTTCCGCTTCTCTCTGATGTGCCTGGCGGGCGTACTGCCGGTGCTGCTGATCGGCGCGACGCTGTTTCTGTGGCAGTTGGGCACGGCGACCGAAGGCGACATCGTGGCGGCCGGCGCGGTCTCGATCCGCATCGCCCAGATGACCGGCTGGGTCAGCTTTACGCTGATGGCGATCTATTCCAACGTGGGCGAGATCGAGAACGGCATGAAGACTCTGTCGGTCCGCGACCGGGTTGAGGACAAGCCCGATGCCAAACCGCTGCAGGTCAGCGAAGGCGAGATCGTCTTTGAACAGGTGGAGTTTGCCTATGGCCGTGATGTTGGCGGGGTGCAGGGGATCGACCTGACCATTCATCCAGGCGAGAAGCTGGGCATCGTCGGGGCCTCGGGGGCAGGGAAGTCCACACTCGTGTCGCTGCTGCTCAGGCTTTATGACGGGGAGAATGGCCGGATTCTGATCGATGGTCAGGACATTGCCGAGGTGACTCAGAACTCACTGCGCGGCCAGATCGGCATGGTCACCCAGGAAACCGCCATGTTCAACCGCTCGGCGCGGGAGAACATTTTCTATGGGCGGCCGGATGCCACTGAGGAAGAGCTGATCGCGGCAGCACAGAAGGCTGAGGCGCATGAGTTCATCTCGAAGCTGGAGGACGGGCAGGGCCGCACTGGCTATGATGCATTTCTGGGCGAGCGAGGGGTGAAACTCTCCGGCGGACAGCGGCAGCGGATCGCACTGGCGCGCGCCATTCTCAAGGACGCGCCCATTCTGGTGCTGGACGAGGCCACATCGGCGCTGGATTCCGAGGTTGAGGCCGCGATCCAGGCGGCGCTGCACAGGGTAATGGAAGGCAAGACGGTGCTGGCCATCGCCCACCGTCTGTCGACGCTCAGCGAGATGGACCGGATCATAGTGATGGAGAAAGGCCGCGTGGCCGAAAACGGCAGCCACGACGAACTGCTGGCCAGGGGCGGGCTATACGCCCAGTTCTGGGCGCGACAGTCCGGCGGTTTCATCTGCACAGACGAGGAGCAGGCAGCGGCTGAGTAATCCTGCCGGCGCATTTTGCTTTTGCTGGTCCCTGCGCCGCGCTATTGAGCCGTCATGACTGACGCAGCCAGAACCACAGCAACGATCAACCGGCTTGGCCATCAGGGTGATGGCATGGCCGATGGCCCCTTGTTTGCCCCGCGGACCCTGCCCGGCGAAGTTGTCTGCGGTATTGCCGACGGCAGCCGCTTGACACAGATCCGCATTGAAACACCCTCGGAACACCGGGTGCAACCGGCTTGCCGTCACTACAAGGCCTGCGGCGGATGCCAGCTGCAGCACGCCAGCGATGCTTTTGTGGCCAAGTGGAAAACGGATGTGGTGCGAAATGCGCTGTTGGCGCAGGGGCTTGAGACGGAATTCCGCCCAATCCATACTTCACCGTCACACTCCCGCCGCCGAGCCACCTTGGCCGTACGGCGTACCAAGAAGGGGGCAATGGCCGGGTTTTATGGTCAGGGGTCGGATGTGATAACCGAAATCCCTGACTGCCAGCTGCTGGAGCCGGAATTGCTTGCGGCCGTTCCAGTGGCAGAGGCGCTGGCATTGGCAGGTGCCAGCCGCAAGGCGCCGCTGGCAGTGACACTCACCACGTCTGATGATGGACTCGATATGCTGGTGCGTAACGGCAAGCCTCTTGACGGCCCTTTGCGAATTGAACTTGCAAAGCTAGCCGAGAAATACCGGATCGCTCGCCTGACTTGGGAAGATGAACCTGTGGCGATGGAGCAGCCGCCTATGCAGTCTTTCGGTGCGGCGAAAGTCTGCCCGCCTCCTGGTGCCTTCCTGCAAGCAACCCGAGAAGGCGAGGCGGCGTTACTGGATGCGGTCCGGGAAATTACTACAGGGGCCAAGCGGGTCGTGGACCTGTTTGCAGGTTGCGGCACTTTCTCTTTGCCGCTTGCGCAAGCTGCAGAAGTGCATGCGGTTGAGGGCGAGCGGGTTATGGTGAAGGCTCTGGATACCGGCTGGCGCAAGGCGAAGGGATTGAAAAAAGTCACCACCGAAACCCGCGACCTGTTCCGCAATCCATTGCTGCCTGAAGACCTCAATCCCTTTGGCGCCGCATTTGACGCTGCGGTAATCGACCCGCCAAGGGCCGGAGCAGAGGCGCAAGTGGCGCAATTGGCCAAGGCGCGTACGCCGTTGATCGCCTATGTGTCTTGCAATGCGGTCAGCTTTGCCCGTGATGCTAGGGCGCTGGTTGAGGCAGGCTACGCACTGGACTGGGTTCAGGTTGTTGACCAGTTTCGCTGGTCAGCCCATACCGAGCTGGCCGCAAAATTTACGCTGAAAGACTGAGATGACGGATATTCAAGTGATGACACCGACCCGCCGCCTGGAAGCCATTCTGGATAGCAGCCGTTTTGGCCGCTTCATCACCGCTATTATTCTGATCAATGCTGTTACCTTGGGTCTTGAGACCTCCCCGTCGGTGATGACTAAGTTGGGCGGGCTGATCCACTTGATTGACAAGGTCTGCCTGTCAATCTTTGTTGTCGAGATCCTGGCAAAGCTGCTGGTACGCCGGTTGCGGTTTTTCCTGAGCGGATGGAATGTGTTCGATTTCGTGATCGTCGGCATCGCGCTGGCACCAGGCGCGCAGGGATTGTCAGTGCTGCGGGCACTACGGATTCTGCGTGTGCTGCGGGTGATCTCGGTCGCACCGCGCCTTCGCCGGGTGGTCGAAGGGTTTATCACTGCGTTGCCGGGAATGGGCTCGGTGTTTCTGCTGATGGCGATTATCTTCTACATCGGCTCGGTTATCTCAACAAAACTGTTCGGCCAGGATTTCCCGGAGTGGTTCGGTAACCTCGGCCTCAGTGCCTATTCGCTGTTCCAAATTATGACATTGGAAAGCTGGTCCATGGGCATCGTGCGCCCGGTTATGGAAGTGCACCCGCACGCCTGGGCATTCTTTGTGCCCTTCATCATGGTCACGACCTTTGCCGTGGTGAACCTTTTGGTCGGCTTGATTGTGAATTCGATGCAGGATGCCCACGGCGAAGAAGAGGGCGAGCGCACTGATGCTTACCGGGATGAGGTGCTGAGCCGCCTGGAAGCGATTGAGCAAAAGCTATCCAGTCCGCCGGTTAAGGACAGGAAATTGTGAATTTCCTTAACTGCGCTTTCGCGCTAAAGCCTGAATAGAGGCAAAAGAAAAATACAGGCTGGGACATGAACAGAAGGGCATTTGGCATCGGTGCGGCCGTAAGCCTTGCGCTGGCTGGCTGCAGCTCCACCGGCGCCACCGTGAGCAGGTTCAAGGCGTATGATGGTCCGCAGGTCACGTCGATCGTGATCAATAAAGGTGCACGCAAGCTTTATCTGATGCACAACGATGAAATCCTGCGGGAATACGAGGTCGATTTGGGGTTTGCGCCGCTCGGACCTAAGCGGTTTGAAGGTGATGGCAAGACGCCGGAAGGCACTTATGTGATCAACCGGCGCAATCCGAACAGCCGTTACCACCTGTCAGTTGGCATCTCATACCCCAACAATCAGGATCGCGCTCTTGCGCAGGCCAACGGTAAGCGGCCAGGTGGGGAAATCTTCATCCACGGTCAGCCGAACAATCCTAAGGAACGCAAGCGCGCGGCTCGGGTCGATGATTGGACAGCAGGCTGCATCGCCGTAACCAACGAGGAAATTGAAGAGATTTATGCGATGGTGCAGGACGGCACACCCATCGCATTGCGGCCCTGACAAAGGGGACCAATCCGAAGAAAAGGTCCGCCGCGGTTGCGGCGGACCGTTTTTGTTTGCAGCCGTTTTGATGCGAAGCTCAGCGGCTTAGTTGCCCATCACCAGCGTCCACCAGATCTTGCCGTTCGGCTCCTGGAACCAGGAAAAGCCCATGTTTGTGGCCTTGGGATCAAGGATTACCGCACGAGTGGCCGGTTTTTCCAGCCAAGCGGTCAAAGTTTGCTGCTCATTCTCGTAGGTTTCAGAGATGTTTTCACCCAGCAGCGTGCCAGCGTAGCCCGCGCGGGCGACCCGGTCCAGCGGAGACGATCCGTCAGAACCGAAGTGCCAAGGCCGGTTCTGCACTGACATGTCGCGGGAATGCGTGGCCGCAGCTGCTGTCAGCTCTGCGTTCAACTGCACGGTCTGAGCGCCGGCTGCTTGACGCAGCGCATTGACCGAGTCGAGCATTCGCAGCTGCACCTTGTCCGCATTCCTGATGCGGTAGGATCCGCCGGATTCTGAAGTCGGTGTGCAGGCTGCCGCCAGCGTAAGAATTGCAGCAGCCACCAGCAGAAAAACGCGATTCATAATGCTCTCTCGCTCTATCAGTCGCAGATGCATTTATCCTTCCTGTGGCAACTGTGCAAACGGGCCGGCAAAATTATGCAGACTTGGCCGCCGGATTGATTTGCGACTGCGGCTTTACGGCCATAAAATGCTGCAGTCTTGGATCCCGAACGCGCAAATTGGAAGATGTGATGTCCCGAAAACCATTTGAAATCTTCAGCCGGAGGCAGTTCCTTGCCGGAAGTGCTGCCTTGATATCCTCTTCGGCGCTGGCGCAAGAGGAACCTGATAGTGTTGAGCAAGCTTATGATCCATTGCGCCCGCCGCCAGAGCCGGAACCGCCGGTTCAGCGCAACATTTCTGCTTTCCGGGCAAAATCCTGGCGGCCATATTTCGACAATTTGCGCAACGGAGCGATTCTGGTCGATATCGACAGCCGGGCGCTGCACTATTGGTCCGCAGACGAAAACACCTACAAGTTGTTCCCATCATCGGTACCGCTGTCAGACGATCTGACACGCCGCGGCCGTACCCAGGTCGTGCGCAAGGTGGAAGGGCCAAGCTGGGCGCCAACACCCAATATGCGCGAGCGAAACCCGGAATGGCCTGCCTACATTCCGCCGGGCCCGGATAATCCGCTGGGCACCCACGCGCTGTACTTGGGTTGGAAGTATTACCGGATCCATGGGACCCACGATACACGCAAGATCGGGCGCAAGTCGTCGAACGGATGCATCGGGCTCTACAATGAGCATATCGCCGAGCTGTTCAGCTTGGCAAAAGTCGGCACTCAGGTGTTGCTAATTTGACGACACGCGTCGGGGCGCTAGGCTGTTAACTATAACAAGCAATTGCAATCCCGCGATTTTGCTGGTTAGAAAAAAATACGAGGTAAGTCTTGGGTGCGCGGTTCAGTTGTTTGATCCGCGCAAATTCTGGAGGTTAACATGAAAAAACTCGTTATCGCTGCTGCGCTGACCGCTGCTGCTTCCACCGCCACCGCTGGCAACCTGTCCGAGCCGGTTGTAGAACCGCCGGTCATCGTGGAAGAAGCCCAGGGTTCTTCCAGCGGCATCCTGCTGCCGCTGCTGCTGCTGGTTCTGGTCGGCGCAGCTGTTGCATCGAACTAATTTCGATACACGGTTACAGAAAAGGCGGTGGTTTCCCACCGCCTTTTTTGTTGCCCGAAGCGGATTCTGAGAGTCCTGTCAGGCTGCTTCCACTTCTTGCAGAATGCTATCCAGGGTTTTGACGATCATGCCAGTGTCGTCAGAGTCTATGGTCAGCGGCGGCCGTATTTTCAGGATATTGTCCTTGGGGCCTTCGCTGCCGATCAGGATCCGGTGGTCCCGCATCCGGTTTTTGACATAAGAGCAGATCTCTGTGGCTTCCGAGCCATCCGGGTTGATCAGCTCCATCCCAATGAAAAGCCCCATGCCGCGGATGTCTCCGACACAGGCATATTTCTGTTCCAGAGATTTCAGGCCTTCAATCAGTTGTTTTCCCTGGATACGGGCGTTTTCCTGCAGGCCCTCGTCATCCACGATATCCAGAACCTCCTTTCCAATCCTGCAAGAGAGTGTCGAGCCGCCGAAGGTGGAAAAGAATTCGATCCCGTTGTCGAAGCTTTCGGCGATTGCTTTGGTGGTCACAAGCACACCCAATGGGTGGCCGTTGCCGATTGGCTTACCCAGCACCACAATATCCGGCAGGGCGCCCTGATGTTCGAACCCGAAATAGTAGTCGCCAAGCCGCCCGAGGCCGGTTTGCACTTCATCTGCGATGCAGACACCACCCGCATGGCGGATTTTTTCATAAACTGCAGGCAGATATCCCTTAGGAGGAATGATCTGACCACCAACCGAAGGGAAGGTTTCCGCTACGAAACCGGCCACGCCGTGGCCCTTTTCCTGCAGGCGTTTGATCGCTGGGCTTACAAGACCGGCATACTTCACAGCCCGGTCCGGGTCGTCCCTCCGGAAAGAGCCGCGATAGTCATCGGCAACTTCAACAAGCTCTACCCAATTGGCCTGCCCGATCCCGCCGGGTTTGTTGAACTTATATGCGGAGATGCTAATCGCTCCGGTGGTATTGCCGTGATACCCGTGATCCGGTGTCACCATGCCTTTGGCACCGGTATGGGCGCGGGCCAGCCGCAGGGCGAGCTCGTTTGCCTCAGTCCCCGAATTGACGAAGAAACAGACCTCGAAATTCTCTGGCAGCTTTGACAGCACCTTGTCGGCAAAGGCGGTCTGGGCAGGGTGCAGATAGCGTGTGTTTGAGTTCATCCGCTTCAGCTGGTCCGCAGCGACTGTCTGGATACGCGGGTGGGCGTGGCCCACATGCGGCACATTGTTGTAGGCATCCAGATAAGGCCGTCCCCATTCGTCAAACAAATGGTGCTTCCAGCCGCGCACCAGCATTACGGGATCAGTGTACGTTAGGCTCAGGTTGCCGCCGAAATGCGCCTTGCGCCCGGCCAGGACGTCTTCCTTTCTGGTGGGCTGATAACAAACCTTTTCATCCGGCAGGTTCAGCAGCGCAGCCGGGTTCGGGCAGAGCGCGCGCCACAGGCACATCTCATCCGGATCGCCCACCCCGGGCCAGTCGGCTTCTATCCCTTCAGTGCTCAGAGCCAGCTGGAAATGCACATGCGGTGCCCAGCCGCCGTTTTGACTGGGGTCGCCGAGGCGGCAGAATTCTTCACCCTTTTCGATCGTATCACCAGGTTTAAAACGGTCCAGGAACTCAGGATCCAGATGGCCGTAAAGGGTATAGAAGGGATCGCCTTCGGGTGTTTCATGACGCAGGATGATCACCCCGCCATAGTCCAGATGCCCATTGCGGTACTCGGCGACAAGCACTTCGCCGCGCAATGGTGCGAACATCGCCGTGCCTGCCGGAGCAAAGGCGTCCACTGCCAGATGCACAGTGCGGCGGTTGCTGGCTTTCCACGGGCCCTTGCGGAAGGCCGCATCTGTGTAAATCAGCCTGGGTTCATGGTAGTAGCCAAGCCAGGTTCGACCGTTATCCTCAAATTCCTCACCGACCTTGGCAGCTTCTTCTTCGGGCATGTGAAACGGGTTTTGCGGCCAGGTGGAATGTTCTACCGACAGCGATCCCATGGGCGCATCCGCCAGGTCTTCTCCCATTAGGGGTGCGAAATTACCGCGTTCCTGCTTAAGCCATGCCATGACGCGGTTGGCGCCCTCGACCACCGGCAGGCCGCAGGCCGCGCGCAGCCGGGCATTCAGCAGCCCGCCGTGCAGCGAATTGCCTTCCAGGAACCGCCAGGCCGGCGCCTGGGAGATCGTCACATAGGGGTCATCGGGGTTTTCAACGGCCATTAGGGTGGAGTTCACAACACTTACCGCCAACCGCATCTTCAGCAGCGGCCAGACCATGTCCACTTCTGCGGCGGTCAGTGGGCAGGCTTCGTGATAGCCAGCGACCAGTGACGCAAGAGCTGCTTCGGGCGCCGGGTGGTCGAGAACGATGTAGGCCGCGGCAATTGCCAGATCGCAAACGCGCGGCGCGGCGCACATATCGCCCAGGTCGATCAGGCCGGATACCTGCCGCGGTACGTTCAATTCGCCGGCCACCATGATGTTGTAATCATTTGCGTCGTTGTGGATGGCTAGTTTGGGCAGTTCCGTCAAAGCGGGCACTAGCTCGGCAAAATCCGCAGAAATTTTTTGCAGAAGCGCGTGGCGCGCAGGGTTTTCAATGCAGAATAGCTGGTCCGAGATCCAGCCTGCGCGCATCAGGTCCCATTTGAAATCGCGCTCGAGGCCTTCATGGCTGAAGTCCGCCAGTGCATTGGACACACCGCCCAGAACCCGTCCGATCTCATGGATCAGCGAATCGCTTTTCGGCTCTGACTTGGCATAGCAACGCCCTGGCAACTGGCTCAGCAGCCAGACCAGCCTGTCCTGCCCTTGTTCGTCCTGGAGGGTCAGTAGTGTCTCTCCGGCAAGAGAAGCAATCACTCGCGGGCAGGGCAGGTCTGGCTGGCGCTCTGCGATGTGCCGAAACGCCTTTACCTGCATATCGACCAGCCATACCTCGCAGCCGGGGCGCATGGCCTTGAGGACATAGCCTTGGCCATCAGACCTTTTGGCAAGGAAATTGAGGTCGTATTCACCATCCAGGCGGCTCAATTCTGCTTCAATGCCCCAGTGTTCCTGGAGGGCAGCCGCCCAATGCGTAAGCGTCATCCAATATCTCCCCGTTTTCCGGCCGGTCCGGAAATTGAATATTGGATACTTTCTGGACTGGGGAGGCGTGTTAGTCCAGCCAGCCTTTCAGGTTTTCCTCAATCACGCCTGCCAATGCCGCAACGTGATCGTCATCGTCATTGAGGCATGGGATATAGAGGAAGTCCTCGCCGCCGGCATGCTCAAAGCTTTCGCGGATTTCTTCATTGATTTCTTCCAGCGTCTCAATGCAATCCGCAGAGAAGGCAGGCGCGATCACCGCGATGCATTTCTTGCCTTCTTTGGCGAGCGTGGCGACGTGGTCCACCGTGTAGGGTTTCAGCCATTCCTCTGGTCCGAACACCGACTGGAAAGTACTGGTGATTTGGGTGTCATCCCAGCCAAGCCGCTCTTTCAGCAGCCGCGTCGTTTTCTGGCACTGGCAATGATAGGGATCACCCTGCTTCAGATACCGCTTCGGCATTCCGTGGTAGGAAACCACCAGAATATCCGGGCGCCTTTCTGCCTTGGCATAGGCTTCTTCCACCGACCGCGCCAAGGCATCGACATAGGCTGGCTGGTCGAAATAGGGTGCAATTGTGCGGGCGGCGGGCTGCCATGGCTCTTCCATAAGCGCGCGGAAGAACTGATCATTCGCAGTACCGGAGGTCGCGCCGGCATATTGCGGGTAAAGCGGCACAAACAGGATTTTCTGGCAGCCGGCCTCCACCATCTGGCGCACCTTGGACTTGGTCGAAGGGTTGCCGTAGCGCATGCAGAAATCGACCATCACCTGATCGCCGTACCGAGCTTTCATCACCTCAGCCATCTTGGCGGTCTGGTCCTTGGTGATGGTCATTAGCGGGCTTTCGCCCTTGTCGTGGTTCCAGATCGATTTGTAGGCCGCACCTGAGGAGAACGGGCGTTTGGTCAGAATGATCAACTGCAGCAGAGGCTGCCATTTCCACGACGGGTAGTCGATCACCCGTTTGTCGGACAGGAACTCGTTCAGATACCGGCGCATCGGCCAGTAGGAATAATCGTCCGGCGTGCCAAGGTTGGCCAGCAGGATGCCGACCTTCTCTGCCGGGATCTTGGGATGATCGGCAGGGGCGTGGGCAGGGCATTTGGCGGTCCGGGCGGCGTCCAGCATGGGCAGGTCCTGTGGGGCTGAGAATTCGATGTTTGGCGGGAAACTACTGTCTTTACGCGCAGAAGGCCAATTGGATCACATTGGCGCAGCGATAGCGGAAACTTATCGGGGTTTGAGCTTGGTTTCCGGCACTTTCAGCGCATCGGCCAGGCGCATCTGGGCAGAGCCGGGGCGCAGGGGTTTCTGCTGGCTGTCCGATGGCGACCAGCCGGTGAGGCAGACCAGCTCAAATGTCGCTGGCAGCCGGCCGTCTGCAGTGGCGAAATGCTCTCGGTAGATGTGACCGGCCAGCTGGAACAGGGTGCGCGGGGCCGGGCGCTTCAGGCGCTGGGCGAGGGCGTTGGTTTCTCCCATTCCACGCAAGTCATGGACCAGGTGTGTCAGATCCCGGTACTCGGCAGTGAGTGGAACCAGATCGGCGACTGGCAGGGCAAAACCGGCGCGTTGCAGCAATCCGCCCAGATCGCGAATTTCTCCCATCGGGGCTATCCGTGGGGACAGGCCGCCCAGCACAACGGTTTCCGCCTCGGCCATGGCTGCGCGCAACTCGTGCAGGGTCTGGCCGCCCAGCAGAATGACCAGCAGCAGCCCGTCTTCCTTCAGGGCGCGGCGGCATTGGATCAGCTGTCCGACCGGATCATTGGCCCAATGAAGGCACATGGCGTGGATCACCACATCGTGCGCGCCTTCAGCCAGTTCGAGCACTTCCTCGTCCGCAACGATTTTCGCCTCGGGCTGAAACCCTTCCCAGACCTCTGGGAAAGGGCAGATCACCGCAGGGGTTGTAAAGGTTCTGTTAACCAAGCTTAGGCGATCCTCTGCCTCGTTCCGTGCCATCTGGTGCAGGAACAGGGCATCCGGCCGCCGGCGTGCACGACGGGCTTCCAGGGTGCGGCGGTCGAAAAGCTGCATGGGTGCTTGTGTCATGGGGGCTATTTAGATGCTGACGGCACGGATTCAAACTGCTGTTTCGCTGATCTACCCGTCTCAGTGCGTAGGATGCGGCGGGCTGGTAAGCAGTGACTTTGGCTTGTGCGCTGCCTGCTGGGCAGACGTGCATTTCATCAGCGGCACGGTTTGCGAAGGCTGCGGTGTTCCGCTGCCAGGGCAAACGGACGGGTTTCGCCTGGAGTGCGACAGCTGCCTGCGCCACCCGAGGCCGTGGAGCCAGGGGAGATCTGCACTGCTTTACGAGGGGCAGGGCCGCAAACTGGTGCTGGCCCTGAAACATGGCGACCGCACGGAAATTGCCGATACGGCTGCCGACTGGCTGCACCGCGCCGCTGAGCCTCTGCTTCAAGGTGATCTGCTGATTTGCCCGGTGCCGCTTCATTGGACCCGGCTGCTGAAGCGCAAGTACAATCAATCGTCTTTGCTGGCCGCGGCGTTGGCCCGCAAAAGCGAATTGCACCACTGCCCTGACTTGCTGCGGCGCATCCGGTGGACACCTGCGCTGGAAGGGAAAACCCGCGATCAGCGCTATCGTCTCCTGGGGTCAGCAATAACGGTGCCGCCAAAACGAAAAGGCAGGATCAAGGGGCGGGCGGTACTGATCGTGGATGATGTGATGACGTCGGGCGCTACGCTCAACGCCTGCAGCGATGCCTGCCTGCAGGCCGGCGCGGCCGAGGTGCGGGTGGCGGTGCTGGCCCGAGTCACGCAAACGTGAGGCAGTCCGCCTGCCTCTGGCAATTGTTGCAATGAATCCCCAATTCCTCCACAACCTTCGAAACCAGAATATGGGGTCCTGAATGAAAACGGTTGAAATCTACACCTCGCCTCTGTGCGGCTATTGTCATGCGGCCAAGCGGCTGCTGAACCAGAAGGGTGTGGCCTTTTCGGAAGTCAACGTGCTGGAGGAGCCGGAGCGCAAGGCGGAGATGATCCAGCGCGCCAACGGCGGCCGCACGGTGCCGCAGATTTTCATCGGTGAGACCCATGTCGGCGGCTGTGACGACCTGTTCGCGCTGGAACAGGCGGGCAAGCTCGACCCGCTGCTGGCGGCCTGATCCCGGAGAGATAAGATGCGCGCAGCTCTGCTTCAGATGACATCCACCGATATTCCGGCCGAAAACCTGGAAACGGTGAAAGCAATGATGGCGGAGGCTGTGCGCGGCGGGGCCGGTTTCGTGCTGACACCCGAGGTCACCAATTGCCTCTCTGGCAGCCGGACGCATCAGAATGGTGTCCTGTGCCATGAGGAGGGCGACCCGACCCTGGCTGCCCTCCGCGAAGAGGCGGCCAGGCACGGTGTCTGGCTGCTGCTGGGTTCGCTGGGCATCAAGACCCATGACAATGACGGGCGCTTTGCCAACCGGCAGTTCCTGATCAGCCCGCAGGGTGAAATCACCGCGCGTTATGACAAGATCCACATGTTCGATGTGGAGGTCACGCCGGAGGAAACCTATCGTGAATCCGATGGCTACCGCCCGGGCACCAAAGCCGTCGTGGCGGAAACGCCCTTTGCCAACATTGGCATGACCATCTGCTACGACGTGCGCTTTCCGCGTCTGCACCGGGCACTGGCCAAGGGCGGGGCGCAGATCCTGACTGTGCCTGCGGCGTTCTCCTATGTGACGGGCGCGGCGCATTGGCATTCGCTGTTGCGCGCCCGGGCGATCGAGAGCGGCTGTTTCGTGCTGGCGCCGGCGCAGACCGGCAAGCACCCGGCCTCCCGCGGGCCCAGCCGCAAAACCTATGGCCATTCCCTGGCTGTCGCCCCCTGGGGCGAGGTGCTGGCGGACGCGGGGCAGGAGCCTGGCGTGACTTACGTTGATCTCGACCTCGAAAAAGTGGCAGAAGCACGCAGGCGTGTGCCTTCCCTCACCCACGACCGGGAGTTTGACGGACCCTGATGGACGAGACCCATTCCCTGGCGGTATCGCTGTTCAGCGAGATACTCATGGCTGACCAGCTCGCCCGGTCACGCCTCAGCAAAGTGCTGCCAAAAGGGATGGAGCTGTCGCATTTCTCGGTACTGAACCACCTGGCCCGCGCCGGGCTGGAACGCTCGCCCGCACAGCTGGCCAAGGCGTTCCACGTGACACGCGGGGCGATGACCAACACGCTGAACAAGCTGGAAGTGGCAGGCTATATACATGTCCGCCCCGATTGGGATGACGCCCGGCGCAAGATGGTGGCCATCAGCCCTGCGGGAAAACAAGCCCGTGACGCTGCACTTGCAGGAATTATTCCCGTGATTTCTGAAGTTGTGGGGGAACTGGGAAGTGATCGGGTCCGGGCAACATTGCCAATCTTGCGAGAGCTGCGCGGCAAGCTTGAAGAGAGCGGTTGAAAATTTGTCGCCCTATAAATCATTGATTCAATAGATAAAAAAAGACGCCTGCAAGCAGGCGACTTTTTCCCATCAGTCCCCATCAATCCGTGAGTGGCGGTGCCGGTTACCTTTGGGTGGATCCACCAACGTTAAAGCGGCAAGCAATCACTCGGTTACGGAGCTTGCGCCCCAGCAACGAGACGAAAATATTCCATTTCCGCTATTTGACGATAGCAAGCGTCAGTCAGCGCCTAAAGTGTTCATAAGGATTATCGCCTATCCATTTGGATAGACGCCGCAGGAAAAGGCTGGCGAAGGGGTTGTCAGCCAGGCTTCACGCTGGCGGTCACATAGTTGACGGAGAGATCCCGTTCCGAGATCGACCAGTTCCAAGTGATCGGGTTGAACACGAAACCTTTGCGGTCCACTGGTTTCAGTCCGGCTTGCCGCAGCATTTCGAATAGTTCGTCCGGGGTGATGAATTTTGACCATTCATGGGTACCGCGCGGCAGCCAGCGCATGATTACTTCTGCCCCGACAATTGCCATGGCAAAGCTCTTGGGGTTGCGGTTGATGGTTGAGCAGATTTCCAGGCCCCCGGGTTTCAGTAGCTGCTGGGTTGCCGTCAGGTAGCTGAGCGGATCAGCGACATGCTCCACAACTTCCATATTCAGCGCAACGTCGAACTGCTCGCCTGCGTCGGCCAACGCTTCCGCGGTGGTGTGGCGGTAGTCGATTTCCAGCCCGGATTGTTCGGCATGAATGCGGGCCACCGGCAGGTTGCCTTCAGCAGCATCCGCGCCAACAACTGTCGCTCCTAACCGAGCCATCGGCTCACTCAGCAGCCCGCCGCCGCAGCCGATGTCCAGCAGCCGCAGCCCATCAAACGGGCGTTGCGACCTGAGGTCACGGCCGAACTCGCCGGCTATTTGGCTGGTGATATAGTCGAGCCGGCACGGGTTCAGCATATGCAGGGGCTTGAATTTGCCGTTCGGGTCCCACCATTCCTTAGCCATCGCCTCGAATTTGGCGATTTCCGCAGGGTCGACTGTGGATTGAGGCGCTTGCATTCCTGTCTCCGTGTGCTCTTTTGTAGTCTGACGTTTCACTAAGGTCAGTAATGGATAGATACCCGGACCAAAAGCGCGCTGTGCATTATCTTTACCCGCCGGTTGAGCCATTTGACCAGCGCATGATCGACGCAGGCCAGGGCCACCGCATTTATGCGGAGCAAAGCGGTAATCCAAATGGAATTCCTGTGATCGTCTGCCATGGCGGCCCCGGTGGCGGCAGCAGCCCGGCAATGCGCCGATACTTCGATCCGCATGTCTATCGAATCATCCTGTTTGATCAGCGCGGCTGCGGCCGGTCGCGCCCCTATGCCTCATGCGAGAATAACACCACCTGGAATCTGGTGGCTGATATGGAGTTGATTCGAACACAGCTCTGTATCGACTCCTGGGTGTTGTTCGGTGGCAGTTGGGGTGCGACCCTTGCACTGATCTATGCGCAGGCTCATCCGGAACGTGTACAGCAGATCATCTTGCGCGGTGTCTTCCTGATGACCAAAGCAGAGCTGGATTGGTTCTACGGCGGTGGCGCAGGGAAGTTTTGGCCGGAGACCTGGGCCAAGTTTGTTTCCTTGATTCCGGATGCGGAGCGAAACGATATGATAGCCGCATACAAAAAGCGGCTGTTTTCGGGCAATCTTGAAGAAGAAGTGCGATACGGCCGGGCCTGGTCTGCCTGGGAAAACGCACTGGCGTCGGTTCATTCCAACGGGCAAAGCGGTGAAAGCCCAGGGGATTATGCACGCGCGTTTGCCCGGTTGGAGAATCACTATTTCAGTAATGGCGGCTTCCTTGACTACGATGGTCAGATCCTTGCCAATATGGGCCGCGTCTCCCATATTCCCGGTGTTATCGTGCAGGGCCGCTACGACATGATCTGCCCGCCATCTTCGGCCTGGCGCCTGAGAGAATTGTGGCCGAATGCGGAGTTGAAGATGGTGCGCAATGCCGGGCATGCTTTGTCGGAGCCGGGAATCAGCGCAGAGCTGGTCCGGGCGATGGACCGGATTGCAGGAGAGCTTGTGCCATGACGCGCATCGACCGCCGCGCGCTGTTCACCTCTGGTGCTGCTGCTGCCTTGCTTGCGGCGGCTGGCGGTTCAGTCAATGCATCACCCAAGGCTGGCGGTGTGTTGCGCCTGGCGGTGCCGCGCGAGCACGGGATGCTGGAGCAGGCCGCCCGCGGTGCGGTCTATGACACGCTGACAGAAATCGCTCCTGATGGATTGTTGCGCGGGGAACTAGCTACCAGCTGGCTATCCGCTCCGGACGCACGAGCCTGGACTTTCGATCTGCGGGAAGGCGTTACTTTCCACGATGGCAGACAATTAACGGCGGAAGATGCCGCTGCCTCTCTAAATGTGCTGGGTGCGACCGGCTTAGAAGTGCGAGCGGCCACCGCGTTGGGAAGTCATCAGCTGTTGCTGGAACTGGAGCAGCCCAATCCGCATCTGCCTTATCTGCTGGCCGACGCGGATCATATAATTGCTCCGCGGGGCGCACGGCATGTGCCTCTTGCTGAGGCGGTTGGGACCGGCTGCTACCGGGTCGAACGTGCCCAGGAGGATCGCCACTTCCGAGCTTCCAAGGTGGCAGGGCATTACAAGGCCGGCACCGCGGGCTGGGCAGACACGGTGGAAATCATCGTGATTCCGGATGCCTCGGTCCGGGCTGAGGCACTGCGTGACGGTTATGTCGATGTGGCCGCCCTGCCGGAACCGCGCGGGGTGTTGAAGCGCGGTGAGTTCCTGTATCACCCGTCCTCCAGAGATATGGCATTGGCCGCCCGCCACGATGTCGGCATCCCGCGCAAAGTGGGCCAGCGGGCGCCGCTGGATGATGGCCGTATCGCGGAACGGTGGTGGCGAGTTTAGCACGGCCTCGGATCTCGTGAAAACACAAGCCTTGCAGTTTTCCCCAATCCCCCCTATATGCCTTTGACAACAGCGGCGCGTTGAACCTCTGGCTCAAGGCTCCACCGGGAACATCGACGGGCCGCGCGCCCGTTTTTTTGTGCTTGCAGGAGTGCTCCTGCGACCCCAAGTGGAGGTCAGATGACCAACGACCTTATAGCCAAAGCTGCCATTGATCGGCGCCTGGCCGAGATCGTCTCTCCGGTGATTGAGGATCTGGGTTATGAGTTGGTGCGCATCCGGCTGATGTCCGGAAAGTCGACGACGCTGCAGATCATGGCGGAAAAGCCTGAAGGTGGCATCGAGGTGGACGACTGCGCCCAGATCTCGAACGCAGTCAGCGCTGTGCTGGATGTCGAGGATCCGATCCTCGACGCCTACGCGCTGGAGGTGTCCAGCCCCGGCATCGACCGTCCGCTGACGCGGATGAAGGACTTCGAGATGTTCGAAGGCTACGAAGCCAAGCTGGAAACCGCCGAGCTGGTCGACGGCCGCCGCCGCTTCAAGGGTGAGCTGGCAGGCACCGAAGGGGACGAGGTCCTGATCAACATCGACGATCAGGGCGAGACGGTGACCATCGGTTTGAAGTTTGACTGGCTGAGCGATGCCAAGCTGGTGCTGACCGATGAACTGATCAAGGAAATGCTGCGCCAGCGCAAAGAGGCCGGCACGCTGAACGAAGACGCATTCGACGAAATCGAGACCGAAGAGTCTGACGAGGAGAACAAGTAATGGCTATCACCTCTGCAAACCAGCTGGAGCTGTTGCAAACCGCCGAGGCCGTGGCGCGCGAAAAGATGATCGACCCCGGACTGGTGATCGAGGCGATGGAAGAGAGCCTCGCCCGCGCCGCCAAGAGCCGCTATGGCGCCGAGATGGACATCCGGGTGTCGATCGACCGCAAGACAGGCCGCGCCACATTTACTCGTGTGCGTACAGTTGTGGCGGATGATGAGCTGGAAAACTACCAGGCCGAGATGACCGTCGAGCAGGCGCGCCAGTACATGGCAAATCCCGAAGTAGGCCAGACCTATGTTGAGGAAGTGCCGCCGGTCGAAATGGGCCGTATTGCTGCTCAGTCGGCCAAGCAGGTGATTCTGCAAAAGGTTCGCGAAGCAGAGCGCGACCGTCAGTATGAGGAATTCAAGGATCGCGCCGGCACCATCATCAACGGCTTGGTCAAGCGCGAAGAATACGGCAACGTCATCGTCGATGTGGGTGCCGGTGAGGCGATCCTGCGCCGCAACGAGAAGATCGGCCGCGAAAGCTATCGCCCGAACGACCGTGTGCGCTGCTACATCAAGGATGTGCGCCGCGAGCCGCGCGGCCCGCAAATCTTCCTATCCCGCACCGCGCCGGAATTCATGGCCGAGCTGTTCAAGATGGAAGTGCCGGAAATCTATGACGGCATCATTGAGATCAAGGCCGTTGCCCGTGACCCGGGATCGCGCGCCAAGATCGCTGTTATCTCCTACGACGGCTCGATCGACCCGGTTGGTGCCTGTGTGGGTATGCGCGGCTCCCGCGTGCAGGCCGTGGTGAACGAGCTGCAGGGTGAGAAGATCGACATCATCCCGTGGAACGAGGATCAGCCGACCTTCCTGGTGAACGCGCTGCAGCCCGCCGAGGTGACCAAGGTGGTGCTGGACGAGGAAGCCGGCAAGATCGAAGTCGTGGTGCCGGAGGAACAGCTGAGTCTGGCCATCGGCCGACGCGGCCAGAACGTGCGCCTGGCGTCGCAGCTGACCAACCTCGACATCGACATCATGACCGAGGAAGAAGAATCTGCCCGCCGCCAGAAGGAATTCGAGGCGCGCACCAAGCTGTTCATGGAAACCCTGGACCTCGACGAGTTCTTTGCCCAGCTGCTGGTGTCCGAAGGCTTCACCAACCTGGAAGAAGTCGCCTATGTCGAGCTGGACGAACTGCTGGTCATCGACGGTGTCGACGAAGGCACAGCCGAGGAGCTGCAGGCCCGCGCCCGCGACTTCCTGGAAGCCCAGGCCAAGGCGGCCTTGGATGCGGCTCGCGCACTGGGTGCAGAGGACAGCCTGATCCAGTTCGAAGGCCTGACCCCGCAGATGGTCGAGGCGCTGGCGAAGGATGACGTGAAGTCGCTGGAAGATTTCGCAACCTGCGCAGACTGGGAACTGGCCGGCGGCTGGACCACCGATGGCGGCGAGCGGGTCAAGGATGACGGTATCCTTGAACCTTTCGGCGTGTCGCTGGAAGAAGCACAGGATCTGGTGATGACCGCCCGCATCATGCTGGGCTGGGTCGATCCGGAAGAGCTGGAAGCGGAAACAGCCGAAGGCGAAGAAGCTGGCGATGAGGAAAGCGAGGCCTGATTTTTGGCCTTGCACAGGAGACCTGCATGACACGCGGCGGCGCAACAAAAGACCGGACCGGCGAAAGCGAGCGCAAATGCATCGCGACCGGCGAGTCCCAACCCAAACAGGGCCTCATCCGTTTTGTGATGAGCCCTGACGCGCAGGTCGTGCCCGACGTGATGGGCAAGCTGCCTGGCCGCGGTGTCTATGTGGCCTCCAGCCGGGAGGCTCTGGGTACGGCAGTAAAGAAGAAGCTGTTTGCCCGCGGTTTCAAAGCGCCGGTGCAGGTGCCGGATGAGCTGGAACAGGAAGTTGAGCGCCAGATTGTCCGCCGCCTGATTGAATTGATCAGCCTGGCGCGCAAGTCAGGCGCCGCGGTATCCGGCTTTGAAAGGGTCAAGGACTGGCTGGCCAAGGAAGAGGCGCGGGTGCTGATCCAGGCCTCTGACGGGTCGGGGCGCGGGAAGTCGAAGCTGAGCACGCCTTACAAGGGCAAATTCATCGGCTGCCTCACGGCGGACGAGCTGGGAATGGCATTTGGACGCCAAACTGCAATCCATGCCGCCCTCGCCTCTGGCGGACTCAGCAAACGTGTTGTAGATGAGGCGCAACGACTGCAAGGTTTGCGCGAAATGGTGGGCGGCAACGGCCGCACGGAAGGATAAGTAGCTTTATGAGCGATAGTGACGGCAAAAAGACACTGGGTCTGCGTGGGGGTTCCCGTCCGGGGAACGTGAAACAGAGTTTCAGCCATGGACGGACCAAGAATGTCGTGGTGGAAACCAAGCGCAAGCGCGTTGTGGTTCCCAAGCCGGGTGCGGCCAAGGGGGGCAGCGGTGCTGCACCTTCCACATCCGGATCGCGCCGGCCTGCCGGCATTAGCGACGCAGAAATGGAGCGCCGCCTGAAGGCACTGCAGGCAGCCAAGGCCCGCGAGGCCGAGGAAGCCGCGCAGCGCGAAGCCGAAGAAAAGGCCCGCGCCGAAGAGCGTGAGCGCCGCCGGGCGGAGCAGGAAGCCAAGGAACGCGAGCAGCGCGAGGCGGAAGAGCGTGCGCGTGCTAAAGCTGAAGAAGAAGAGCGTCAGCGTATTGCAGCTGAAGAAGCTGCGAAACGTGCTGCAGCCGCTCCGGCACCGGAGGCTGCGAAAGCTGAGCGTTCTGCGCCGAACAAGCCTGCACCTGCCGCAACACCGCGCAAATCCGAGCGCGAGCGTGAGCAGCGCCCGTCCCGCGGCAAGGGCCGCGACGACAACCGCCGTTCCGGCAAGCTGACCCTGGGCCAGGCAACTGGCGGTGAAGGCAACCGCCAGCGGTCGATGGCTGCTATGAAGCGCAAGCAGGAACGTGCGCGGCAGAAGGCGATGGGCGGCTCTGTCGAGCGTGAAAAGGTTGTGCGCGACGTGCAGTTGCCGGAAACGATTGTGGTGTCCGAGCTGGCCAACCGTATGGCTGAGCGTGTTGCCGATGTGGTGAAGTCGCTCATGCAGATGGGCATGATGGTCACCCAGAACCAGTCGATCGATGCCGATACCGCCGAACTTATCATTGAGGAATTCGGCCACAAGGTGACCCGTGTTTCCGATGCTGACGTCGAGGACGTGATCAAGGAAGTCGAAGACAAAGAAGACGACCTGAAGCCGCGCCCGCCGGTGATCACCATCATGGGCCACGTCGACCACGGTAAAACCTCGATCCTGGACGCGATCCGCAATGCCCGCGTTGTGGCCGGCGAAGCCGGCGGCATCACCCAGCACATTGGTGCGTATCAGGTGAAAACCGAAAGCGGCACCACGCTGAGCTTTCTGGACACCCCTGGCCACGCGGCCTTTACCTCGATGCGCTCGCGCGGTGCTCAGGTAACCGATATCGTGGTTCTGGTTGTTGCAGCGGACGACGCTGTCATGCCGCAGACAATTGAGGCAATCAACCACGCCAAGGCGGCCGAAGTTCCGATGATCGTGGCGATCAACAAATGCGACAAGCCTGCCGCAGACCCGATGAAGGTCCGCACGGATTTGCTGCAACACGAAGTGATTGTGGAACAGATGTCCGGTGAAGTGCAGGACGTCGAAGTTTCGGCCCATACCGGCCAGGGCCTGGACGAACTGCTGGAAGCCATCGCGCTGCAGGCGGAAATCCTGGAACTGAAAGCCAACCCGAACCGTGCCGCCCAAGGCGCCGTAATCGAAGCCCAGCTGGATGTGGGCCGCGGCCCCGTAGCCACCGTTCTGGTTCAGAACGGCACCCTGCGTCAGGGCGACATCTTTGTTGTGGGTGAGCAGTACGGCAAGGTCCGCGCGCTGATCAACGACAAGGGCGAACGCGTGCAGGAAGCCGGCCCCTCGGTGCCGGTCGAGGTTCTGGGTCTCAACGGCACTCCGGAAGCAGGTGACGTTCTGAACGTGACCGAGACCGAAGCGCAGGCGCGCGAAATCGCCGCCTACCGTGAGCAGGCCGCCAAGGACAAGCGCGCTGCTGCCGGTGCAGCAACCACACTGGAACAGCTGATGGCCAAGGCCAAGGAAGACGAAAACGTCTCCGAGCTGCCGATCCTGGTCAAAGCCGACGTGCAGGGTTCCGCCGAAGCCATCGTTCAGGCGATGGAAAAGATCGGCAACGAGGAAGTGCGCGTTCGCGTGCTGCACTCGGGCGTCGGTGCGATTACCGAGACCGACGTGGGCCTTGCCGAAGCTTCCGGTGCGCCGATCATGGGCTTCAACGTCCGTGCCAATGCCTCGGCCCGCAACACCGCCAACCAGAAGGGCGTGGAGATCCGCTACTACTCGGTGATCTATGATCTGGTAGATGACGTGAAGGCGGCGGCCTCCGGCCTGCTGTCGGCGGAGATCCGCGAGAACTTCATCGGCTACGCGCAGATCAAGGAAGTCTTCAAGGTCACCGGCGTTGGCAAGGTTGCCGGCTGTCTGGTTACCGAAGGCGTTGCCCGCCGCTCGGCCGGCGTGCGCCTGCTGCGCGACAACGTGGTGATCCACGAAGGCACGCTGAAGACCCTGAAGCGCTTCAAGGACGAAGTGTCCGAGGTACAGTCTGGTCAGGAATGCGGTATGGCGTTTGAGAACTACGACGATATCCGCCCGAATGACGTGATCGAGATCTTCGAGCGCGAGGAAGTGACCCGCACCCTTGACTAACGTCTGAGGAGTTGCGGAAAGAAAAGGCCCCGGCTCGAAAACCGGGGCCTTTTTCTGTTCCGCGCACTTTTCCAGTAATTTCTGGACTGTGGCAGTTAAGTGACCGAATAAATGCGAACAACCTCCTTGGAAGGGTAGCTGCCCGGCTGTGCCGGGGCCGCAAACGCCTTACAGCCAATCACGCAGGATAGGGATCAGCGGAATATCTGCCGGCGGCATTGGATAGTCGCGCAGGTCTTGCGGCCGGACCCATTTCAACGTTTGCCCTTCTTTGGCCTGCGGGATGCCGTCCCACTTGCGGCAGGCAAAAAGAGGCATCAGCAGGTGGAAGTCCTCGTAGGAATGGCTGGCGAAGGTCAGCGGCGCGAGGCAGGAGGCCCAGGTGTCGATTCCCAGCTCCTCGTGCAGCTCGCGTATCAGGGCTGTCTCAGGCGTTTCGCCCGATTCGATCTTTCCTCCGGGAAATTCCCACAGGCCGGCCATGGACTTGCCTTCAGGCCTTTGGGCCAGCAAAACGCGCCCATCTACATCAATGAGCGCCACCGCCGATACCAGAACTGTTTTCATGACCGGTAATCCGCGTTGATCGAGATGTACTGATGCGTCAGGTCACAAGTCCAGACAGTGGCCGTGCCGTCACCGAGGCCCAGATCCACCTTGATGCAGATCTCCTGCTTTTTCATCTCCGCCGCGCCCAGTTCCTCCTTGTAGTCGGGCGAGACCCACCCTTTCTCTGCGACCAGAACATCGCCAAATGAGATCGACAGCAGGTCACGGTCGGCTGCTGCGCCGGACTTTCCGATTGCCATGACGATGCGGCCCCAGTTCGGATCCTCGCCGGCAATAGCGGTTTTAACCAGAGGAGAGTTGGCAATCGCCATGCCGTGTATCTTGGCTTCTGCATCCGAAGCTGCACCCGTTACCTGGACTTCCACGAACTTAGTGGCGCCTTCACCGTCACGCACTACTTGGTGCGACAGGTCGAGCATTACCCGTTCAAGTCCAGCTGCAAATTCCGCGTTGACCGTCGCATCCACGCCAGAAGCACCGGTGGCGCATAGCATCAGGCTGTCTGAGGTGGAGGTGTCGCTGTCCACGGTAATGCAGTTGAAGCTTCGGTCGCAAATTTCGACCAGCTGGGCTTGCAGAGCTGTCTGTTCCACCTTTGCATCGGTGAAGATGTAAACCAGCATTGTTGCCATATCTGGAGCGATCATGCCGGAGCCCTTGGCAATGCCGGCGATCTTAACCGTCTTGCCGTCAATGCCGACGGTGGCGCAGGAACCCTTGGCAAAGGTGTCCGTGGTCATGATGGCCCTGGCGGCGCCTTCCAGCGCGTTTTCATCTAGTGCGCTGCTCAATTCGCCGATCTTAGCGACAATCCTGTCATGCGGCAGCGGTTCACCGATTACCCCTGTGGAGGCGGTGAAAACGCGTTCCGCCGGAACGCCGGTTTGCGCGGCCACTGCAGCAGTAATCTCCGCAACCGAAGTCTGGCCATAGTGGCCGGTGAAAGCGTTGGAGTTGCCGGAGTTTACCAGGATTGCTGCCCCGGTGTCTGCTGCACCGCCCAGCTTGGCCTGACAATCCAGTACAGGCGCCGAGCGGGTTTTGGAGCGGGTAAAGACACCAGCAATTGCGGTACCCGGGTCCATGACCGCCAGCATCACGTCTGTGCGGCCCTTGTATTTGACCCCAGCGGCGGCGGTTGCAAAGCGCACTCCCTTGATCACCGGGAGGTCGGGGAAGCCAGCAGGTGCCAGCGGTGAAACGGGCATGGATTTGGCCATGATCAGTTCCTTACCAGACTGAGGTCTTTGAGAATGGCCGGATCAAGCTCTTCAATCTCAGGCCGTTCAATTTCCGCGGCGGCTGTCAGCTCGTTCACTCGCTCTTCTACAGCCTTCTGCCGCAGTTCGTCAGCCAGTTCTGCCTGGACTTCTTCGAACTCGGGGGCTTCGGTCTTGCGGCGCTCATTCAGCAGGATGATATGCCAGCCAAACTGCGTTTGGACCGGATCTGAGACCTCACCGGAACCCAGTTTGAGGACTGCCTGCTCGAACTCTGGAACCATCCGGCCTGTGGTGAACCAGCCAAGATCGCCGCCGTTAGGACCGGAGGGGCCAGTAGAACGTTCCTTAGCCAGGGTGGCAAAGTCAGCGCCTGAATCCAGCTCGGCCTTGACGTCCAGTGCGTCTTCTTCGCTTTCGACCAGGATATGGGCGGCGTGAAATTCATCGCCGCCTTCACCGGTAGAATACTTCTCGTCATAGGCTGCGCGCAGCTTCTCCTCGCTGCTGGCCTTCTCCATGACTGTTTCGATTACCTCTGCTGCCAGCAAGGCGCGTTGTTCGTTTTCGACCGAAAGCTCGACATAGTGGGGCACTTGGCCCCGAAGCTGCTGCTTCAATGCTGTCTGCTGGATCAACTGATCCAGGATTGCGTTGTAGAGAACGTCATCGGGCAGCTGCTTGTACTGCGCCGGCAGGTTTTCGCGTGCCATGACCATGTGGCCAATGGTGATCTCCTCGCCATTTACCGAGGCAACCACAGTGTTTGCATGTGGAGCTGCTGCTGCGGCCAGTGGCAGCGCAGCACAGGCGGCAACCGCCATACCGCGCAGAAATGTGAGACCTTTACGCATTGATACCTTCCTATTCCTTGGCCGTTAGGGGCCGTGCCGTTGACACTCTATACCCTGCCGCTTACATCGCCTTGAGGCCATTGGCAGGACCGTCTTTCCAACATTGTTTATGGGTTGCGGTCACGGCGGGCAAGTCTGCCCGATGCATAGGCCGGATATAGGATCGCTGGAGAAGATATGCTGGGTTTCGGAACAATCGCCAAAAAGGTTTTCGGTACACCTAACGACCGTAAAGTCAAGGCGACACGGCCGCTGATTGCGCAGATCAACGGGCTGGAAGATGAGTTCGCGAAGCTCAGCGATGACGGGCTGATTGCCAAGACCGAAGAACTGCGTAAGCGGGCGCTGGATGGCGAAAATCTGGATGCGCTCCTGCCCGAAGCCTTTGCCAACGTGCGTGAGGCCGCCAAGCGGGCCCTGGGCCTGCGTGCTTTTGATACCCAGCTAATGGGCGGTGTCTTCCTGCACCAGGGTAACATCTCAGAGATGAAGACCGGCGAGGGCAAGACCCTGGTGGCGACCTTTCCGGCCTACCTCAATGCGTTGACCGGCAAGGGTGTGCATGTGGTCACGGTAAACGAATACCTGGCCAAGCGTGACAGCGAATGGATGGGTAAGGTGTTTGCTCAGCTCGGTATGACCACCGGCGTGATCTGGTCGGGCCAGCCTGATGCAGAAAAGATGGCTGCCTACCAAAGCGACGTCACCTATGCGACGAACAATGAGCTGGGATTCGACTACCTGCGCGACAATATGAAACCGTCGCTGGACCAGGTGTTCCAGAAGCAGCACAACTTTGCCATCGTCGACGAAGTGGACTCGATCCTGATCGACGAGGCCCGCACCCCGCTGATCATCTCCGGTCCGGCAGAAGACCGCTCTGAGCTCTATTCGACGATTGACAAGGTGATCCCGCTGCTGGCGGAAGACCATTACGAGATCGACGAGAAGACCCGTGGCGTGACCTTCACGGAAGACGGCAATGAATACCTGGAGCAGACTCTGCGTGAGCACGGGCTTCTGGAAGCCGAGACATCGCTTTACGACCCGGAAAGCACCACAGTCGTTCACCACGTGAACCAGGCACTGCGCGCGCATAAACTGTTCCAAAGGGACAAGGACTATATCGTTCGCGACGGCCAAGTGGTTCTGATCGATGAATTTACCGGTCGGATGATGCCGGGCCGTCGCCTGTCCGAAGGCCTGCATCAGGCCATCGAAGCCAAGGAAGAGGTGCAGATCCAGCCGGAGAACACTACTCTGGCTTCCGTGACATTCCAGAACTATTTCCGTCTTTACAACAAGCTTTCCGGCATGACCGGTACTGCCATGACCGAAGCCGAGGAATTTGCAGAAATCTATGGTCTTGGCGTGGTTGAAGTACCGACCAACCGTCCGATCGCGCGGGTTGATGAGGATGATCAGGTTTACCGCACTGCCCGTGAGAAATATGAGGCGATGATAAAGGAAGCCAAGGTGGCGCATGAGAAGGGCCAGCCAGTCCTGTTGGGCACCACCTCGATCGAAAAGTCCGAGCTGCTGAGCCAGATGCTGCAGCAGGAAGGCATCCCGCACAACGTCCTGAACGCCCGCCACCACGAGCAGGAAGCGCAGATCGTTGCTGATGCCGGCCGGTACGGCGCGGTGACCATTGCCACCAACATGGCTGGACGCGGTACCGATATTCAGCTCGGCGGTAACGTCGAAATGAAGGTGCTGGAGGCGTTGGCGGCCAACCCCGAGGCCGACCCGGCAGAGTTGCGCGCCGCCGAAGAAGCCAAGCATGCGGAGGAAAAGCAAAAGGTGCTGGATGCTGGTGGTCTGTTCGTGATGGCATCCGAGCGGCACGAAAGCCGTCGTATCGACAACCAGCTGCGCGGCCGTTCAGGCCGCCAGGGCGACCCCGGACGCACCCGCTTCTACCTCAGCCTCGAAGATGATCTGATGCGGATCTTCGGCTCTGAGCGTCTGGACAAGCTGCTGTCGTCTTTGGGCATGAAGGAAGGCGAAGCGATTATCCATCCTTGGGTGAACAAATCGCTGGAACGAGCCCAGGCAAAAGTCGAAGGCCGCAACTTTGACATGCGCAAAAACGTGCTGAAGTTCGACGACGTGATGAATGACCAGCGCAAGGTTATTTTCAAGCAGCGCCGCGAAATCATGGCTGCTGAAGACCTGTCAGAAATCACCAATGACATGCGCCATGAAGTGATCGACGACCTTCTCGACGTCCATATGCCCCCAAAAACCTACGCTGACCAGTGGGACACGGAGGGATTGCAGGAACAGGTCCGCGAAATGCTGTCCATTGACGCGCCGGTTGCAGACTGGGCAGCTGAAGAAGGTGTTGACGATGAACAAATCCGCGAGCGGCTGGTGGATGCGTCCGATAAGATGATGGCGGAGAAGGCTGAGGCCTTCGGCCCGGAAAACATGCGCAACATCGAAAAGCAGGTGCTGCTGCAGACCATCGACAAGAAATGGCGCGAACATTTGCTGACGCTGGAGCATCTGCGTTCGGTGGTGGGGTTCCGCGGCTATGCGCAGCGTGATCCGCTGAACGAGTATAAAAACGAGAGCTTCCAGCTGTTCGAAAGCATGCTTGACAGCCTGCGTGAGGAAGTCTCCCAGCAGCTCAGCCGGGTGCGTCCGATGACTGAGGAAGAGCAGCAGCAGATGCTGATGGAGATGGCAGCCCGTCAGGCAGCCATGCAGCAGATTGCAGCACAAGCCACTGGCGCGGAAGCGTCGGCAGACGCAACCGCGCCAGGTTTTGTTGAGGACGACCCGTCAACATGGGGTAATCCTTCGCGCAACGACAAGTGCCCATGCGGATCCGGCAAGAAGTTCAAGCATTGCCACGGTAGCTTGGTCTGATTGACCTTTCGTTCCTTTCGGGCTCCGGTTCCGCGGCCCTTGGCGGGCTGCGTGACAGGATACTTGGTAAAGACCGCTCCCGTCAGGAGCTGTGCTGTTTGCAGCGCCGGGCCTAAGGCCGTTGCGCGGCCCCAAAAACCGCAGGCGCGGGAGCGCCTCTGAATTTGTTTCCAGGACCGCAACGAAGGTTGGGAATTCGCCGGATTTTCTCCCGCTTGCAGCCACAAACTGGCCGTCATTGTGGGGCAGGCTGTGAAAAGCAGTCTGTCTCAGGAGGGCTTCATGCTGACCAAACAGGTAATGCTGAAGGGTGCATTGACGCTTGCAGGTGCCTTGGGCATCGGCGTCTATATGCAGGCACCCGAAACGCGTTGGGGGACCAGCGGAACCGGCCAGCCCGCCGCCGCAGATGCTGGGACATTTGTGGAGCCGGAAACGGCAAGCCTTCTGATCGAGAAGATTTCTCTGACCTCTGCGCCTTCCGGTCCGTCTTCTGAATCAATTGGCTTGCCAAGGGCAGAACCGGTAACTGAAGCCTCCTGCCAGACGACGGCTAAAGCCGAAGCAGCTCCTCTGGCGATGGTTAAGCTGTCCGTTGACGCCCCGTGCCGCCGGAACGAGCGTCTTACAGTGCATCACAGCGGAATGAGCTTCACCGTTTCCCTTGATGGCACTGGCAGTTACGAAACTTTTGTGCCGGCCTTGACACGAACTGCTGTATTTATCGCCGAAACTCAAAGCGGTTCCGGTGCCGTAGCGGTGGCCGAAATTGATGGTATCGAAGATTTTGAGCGTGTCGTTGTGCAGTGGAGCGGTAATAGCGGGCTCGAATTGCACGCACGGGAATTCGGTGCCGCTTATGGAGGTGAGGGGCACGTCTGGCACGGTGCAGAGGACCATGCTGGCATGGGCCGGATCGACCGGCTGGGAGAACAAAGCGTTCTGGCCCCGAGGATCGCAGAAATTTACAGCTTGCCCTCAAGCCTGCCGGGTCAATCCGGAACAGTGTCTTTGACAGCAGAAGCCGAAGTGACCGGAGGAAACTGCGGACGGGATATTTTCGCACAAGCGCTGCAATTGACCGGTGGCAGGCTCAGCAGCCGCGATCTGGTGATGGTAATGCCAGATTGCGAAGCTCAGGGAAGCTTTCTGGTGTTGAATAATCTTCTCGAAGACCTGAAGATTGCCGCCAACTGATTTGCGGTAACTTCAGGTATCCACATGACCTTCTTGCGTGCGGCCGTTTGTGCCGCACTTTTTCTGACAGTCCTGGCACGCGGTCTTGCAGCTCAGGATGTCACCCTTTCTTCTCCGGATGGCACAGTTGAGATCACCGGCACGCTGCTGGGGTTTGATGGCGAATTCTACCGGGTCCAGACACAGTTCGGTGAGCTCACCGTGGATGGCTCTGGTGTGGCTTGCGATGGGCCAGGATGCCCCAGTCTGTCTGCCTTTGTTGCAGAGATCACTTTTGCTGGATCTTCCGCCATGTCGGAGGTGCTGTTGCCGGCGCTGATTGAAGGCTTTGCGTTGCGCAATGGCTACCAGACACGCCGGGAGCCGCTGCCTGGGGGCAACTTCAGTCATGTCCTGCTGCGCGGGCAGAAACCTGCCGCACGGTTTACCTTTGCGGTCAGCAATACAGATGCCGGGTTCGCAGCGCTTGTTGCGGATGAGGCGGATGTCGCGATGGCAACGCGTGAGATCCGGCTCCTGGAGAGAAAGGCCGCGCGGGCCGCAGGTTTGGGAGATTTGACCGGGACTGGGCGCAGCCGCATCCTGGCCTTGGATGCCTTGGTTCCGCTTGTGGCGCCGGCCAATCCCGTGCGCGAGATTACCCTGCCGCAACTGGCAGGTATCCTGTCCGGCCGAATCAGCAACTGGCAGGAGCTTGGCGGTCCTGATGCTCCCATTAGTATTCATATGCCGGTGTCCGGTTCGGGCCTCTCGCAGGCAGTCGAGGACAAGCTGATGGAGCCATTCGGCGCTGGCTTTACATCCAGGATCAACCGTCATGACCGCAGCAGCACGTTGGTCCGGCGGATTTTGATCGATCCATTTGCCGTCGGTATTGCCAGCTATGCAGAGAAAGGCGCAGCACGGGTTTTGTCTCTGACAGGATCGTGCGGATTTTCGCTGCATGCCAGCCGACAGGCGGTTAAAACCGAGGATTACCCTCTGACAGTGCCGATGTTCCTTTATTTGCCGGCCCGGCGCCTGCCCAAGGTCGCGCGCGACTTCCTGGCTTATGTGCGCGGACCCGCTGCGCAGGCAGTGATCCGCCGCGCCGGTTTTGTGGATCAGGCTCCGGAACTGATTCCGGTAAGCCGTCAGGGAAACCGCCTGTCCAATGCTATTCTGGCTGCAGAACAGAAGGGTGGTCTGGCGGAATTGCAGCGGCTGGTGACTGCGCTGGGAGGGATGCGGAGAATAACTGTCACGTTCCGGTTTGAGCCGGGATCTTCGCGCCCTGACGCCCAGTCCCGCAGCAATATCGAACAGTTGGCCCGGGCACTCGAAACAGGTGAGTTTGATGCTCAGGAGCTTGTGTTCGCGGGGTTTTCCGACGGAGTTGGACCGGCAGACGGTAACCGGCAGATCGCGCTGAAGCGGGCAGGCGCAGTGCGTGACGCGGTTATCAAATCGGCCGAAACCGCAGACGCCAGCCGCGTGAAGATTCGGACCGAGGGTTTTGGTGAAGTTTTGCCGATGGCCTGCGATGACAGCGGCTGGGGCCGTCAGATCAATCGAAGGGTAGAGGTCTGGATACGGTAAGCACGGCTTAGGTTTCTCAGCCTTACTGCGCGCTATTCATAGGTTCCGGTAAAGGGTTATCCGGTTTCGGCAACCAGATCACTGGCCTTTTCCCCGATCATGATCGCAGGCGCGTTGGTGTTGCCGGAGACTATTTCCGGCATGATAGAGCAATCGGCAACCCTCAGCCCTTCGATGCCATACACGCGCAGCTTTTCATCTACCACTGCGTTCTCCCCCGTTCCCATCTTGCAGGTTCCGGTAGGGTGATAAATTGAAACCGAGTTGCTGCGCGCCCAATCCAGTGTTCCCTTGTAATCTTCCATTGCCAGGTCAGCGCTGGGGCGGAACTCGTCGGCAATCTTGGACGCCAGCGGGTTGTGCCGGGCAATGCGGCGGGCGATATTCACGCCGTCGACGATGGTCCGGCAGTCGGTTTTCGTGGACAGGTAGTTCGGGATGATCTTCGGATAGGTCTTGGGATCCGGCCCGTTCAGCCGGATTTCGCCGCGGCTTTCCGGGCGCAGCTGGCACACCGACATGGTGAAGGCTGAGAACGGATGAACCCCCTCGCCGGGGCTGTCTGCCGACCAGGGCTGCACATGGAACTGGATGTCCGGGGTCGCCAGCTCAGGCCGGGTTTTCATGAATCCGGTGGCAAGGCTTGCTGCCATGGTCATCGGCCCGGCCCGGAACAGTGCGTATTTCAGCGCAATCCGCGCCTGGTTGAACAGGCTGCGCACCTCGTCGTTCAGCGTCGGCTCGTTGCATTTGTAGACCAGCCGCGCCTGCAGGTGGTCCTGCAGTCCCTGGCCGACGCCGGGCAGATCCACCAGCGGCTCGATGCCGTTGGCCTTCAGCTGCGCCGCCGGGCCGATCCCCGAGAGCATCAACGTCTGCGGCGAGTTGATGGCGCCGGCAGACAGGATCACTTCCCTGCGCGCCGTGATGGTCTGGCGCCGGCCGGCCTTGTCCAGGTAGGTCACGCCGGTCACGCGGCGCCCGTCCAGGCCGATCTTTTCCACCATCGCATGGGTGATGATCTGCAGATTGGGCCTGCTCCGCGCCGGTTTCAGGAACGCCACCGCAGCGCTGCAGCGCCGGCCGTTGCGGGTGGTCAGCTGGAAATAGCCGACACCCTCCTGCCCGGCGCCGTTATAGTCGGGATTGAACGGGTATCCTGCCTCCTGCGCCGCGGCCACCCAGGCGTCGCAAATCGGGCGCTGGATGCGCATGTTGGAAACCGCCAGCGGCCCGCCGGTGCCGTGAAACTCATCAGCTCCGCGCTCCTGATCCTCCGAACGCTTGAACAGCGGCAGCACGTCGTCCCAGCCCCAGCCCTGGTTGCCCATCTGGCGCCAGCGGTCGTAATCCTCCTTCTGGCCACGCACATACAAAAGCCCGTTCAGCGAGGACGAGCCGCCCAGAACCTTGCCCCGCGGCCAGTCGATGGAGCGGCCGTTGAGGCCCGGGTCCGGTTCGGTCTTGTAGCACCAGTCAACGGACGGGTTGTGCATGGTTTTGAAGTAGCCGACCGGAATGTGGATCCAGGGGTTTGTGTCGCGCCCGCCGGCCTCCAGCAGCACCACCTTGTTTTGCGGATCCGCACTCAGCCGGTTGGCAACAACACAGCCGGACGACCCTGCGCCTATGACGATGAAATCCGCGTCCAAAACCATCCCTCCCGAACTCTCGATGAAAAAACTTCTATACAGGATGCGCAAATTGGTCTAGCGTTTTTTGATACGAAACGTCTCAATAATTGATCTTAGGGAGGAGAATTATGGGGCTGACCAACAAACTGAGCCGCATTTCGCGGCGGGATCTGTTCCGTGTGGCAGGGACTTACGGGATGAGCTCGACCCTGCTGGCGGCAGGCGGCTTCGGCGGCGCGATGAGCCTGGCGAATCTCGCCTCGGCTGCGGAATCAACCTATGAGAAGCGCTACGCCAAGCCCGCCAAGCACACGCTGAAGTTCGGCGCCTCGGGCTTCAACGCGCGCAACCTGCTGATTGAACGCGCCGGCGCGCTGGAGTTCGCCCGCGACCTCGAGGCACGCACCGACGGCGAGATCCGGATCGAGTTCATCGGCGACAACCAGATCTGCGGCCAGCTGTCCTGCGTCGAGAAAACCCAGCAGGGCATCGTCGACATCTACGCCGCTTCGACCCAGAACTCGGCCGGCGGCGCACCCTACCTGAACGTGCTGGACTATGCCTTCATGTTCCCAGGCCGCGCGTCCCAGTACCACTTCCTCTATCACCCCAAGAGCCAGGAAATCCTGCGCGACCCGCTGGAGAAGCGCCACGGGCTGAAGTTCCTGTTCAGCCATTGCGAGCTGCGCGGCATCCAGCTGGGCCTCAAATACAAGGACCAGCCCGCCATCACCAAGCTGGAACAGCTGTTCGGAACCAAGAATCGCGTCACCGGCACCCAGCTGGGCCGGATCGCCATGAACGCGCTGAACCTGAACCCGGTGCCGGTGGCCTGGGAAGAGACCCTCGACGGCCTGAAACAGGGCCTGATCGACGGCGCCGAAACCTGGGCCTCCGCGGTGGCCTATGCCAATATGGCGCCGGTGGTCTCGCAGTCCGTTGACCTCAAGTTCTTCTGCGGCACCGAGCACACCTCGATGTCGGCCAAGGTCTTTGACGGCCTCGAAGGCTATCTGCAGGACGCGGTGATGGAGAGCGCCTATTGGGCCCAGGCCCATGTGCAGGCGGCAAACGAGGCGGCGCTGGTCAAGACCGTCGGCTTCTCCGACCCGCAGCTTCCGGGCACAGTGTTTGCGGAACACGGCGTGCGCCCGGCCTTCCTGCCGGACAGCGAAATCCGCATGGCCGAGGAAATGTGCTCGCCCGAGTTCCAGCCGCAGCTGTGGGAGCAATGGCGCGACCGCCTGAACAAATGGGCCGGCGGCATCGACACCTATCAGGAAATCTACACCATCGCGCGCGAAGTCGGCAAAGACATGAAGCCCGAAAACGTGGAACCGCGCCGCTGGTGGAAGGGCTGACAAAGCCCTGAACAAAAAGCATGGGGCCGGCGCCAGACTGCGCCGGCCTTGTTTGCCCAGCAGGATCCGGCAGGACCGCAGGGGCAATGAGGGGAGGAACAGATGCAGCTTTGGCCGGATATCAGCGCCATTTTCAGCGCTTTCGCATCCCAGGACAGCTGGGAAATCCGCAATGCTTTGGAGAGCAACGCAGCCTGGGTGCTGGGCACCGCTGCCGCTGCTGCTGGCGGCCTTCTGGTGATGCTGGTCTACCGGCTGGTGCCGCTCTTGGACCGGCACCTGGAGCGCACCATCATGGTGTGGAGCTACCTGGCAATTGCCTTCATCATTTTCTGGGGGGTGATTGACCGCTTCGTGTTCAAAAACCAGCAGCCCTGGTCCACCACCATTCCGCCGCTCCTGTTCATGATCATGGCCTGGTTCGGGGCCGCCTTCAACGTGCGGCTGCGGACCCATCTCAGCTTCTCGGAATTCCGCACCGTGATGCCCCGCTGGGCGCAGATGGGCTGCCTGACGTTGGATGCAGTGCTGTGGTTCGGCCTTGCGGTGATCGTCTTTGTCACCACCACCCGGCTGACCGCGCTGTCGGCCTCCAACTTCCAGATCGTCCTGGGCACCGACAGCGTGCTGCAGTGGTGGTTCCTGATCACCGCGCCGCTGTCCTTTGTCCTGATGATCGCCCGGGTGTTTGAAAACCTCGCCGACGACATCCGCAACTACCGCAGCGGCGCGCCGCTGATCAAACAGGCCGTGATCGGAGGAGACGTGTAATGGATACGGGAACCTGGGTCACGCTGATCTCGCTTGGGGTTACCTTCCTGTTCATGCTGGGCGTGCCGGTGTTGCTGGTCATCGGCTATTGGGTGATCGGCTGCTCCTTCGTGCTGGGGCTGACGCTCGACAACATGGGCGCCGAGCTCCTGAATGTCTTCAACAAGGGCTTTGCCTTGCTGGCGATGCCGCTGTTCATCCTGACCGGCGACCTGATCAACCAGTCCGGCATTGCCCGGCGCCTGTCCGATTTCGCCTATGCCTGCCTGGGCTGGATGCGCGGCGGGCTGGCGATGGCCTCGCTCGGCGCCTGCGGGCTGTTTGCCGCGATTTCAGGCTCCAATTCGGCAACTACCGCCACCATCGGCTCGATGCTGCACCCGGAAATGGTCAAGGGCGGCTATGACGAGCGGTTCTCGGCCGCAACCGCAGCCGCAGGCGGCACCGTCGGCATCATCATTCCGCCGTCGATCATCTTCATCGTCTACGGATTCCTGATGAACCTGCCGATTTCCGACCTGTTCGTCGCGGGCATCCTGCCCGGCGCGATGATGGTCATCGGCATGCAGCTGGCCTGCTGGATCATCTGCCGCCGCAACGGCTGGGGCTTTTTGATCCCGCTGCAGCTGAACCGGGTCCTGAAAACCGCCTTCGGCGCTTGGCTCGGATTCTTTGCCATCGGGCTGGTGCTGTGGGGCATCTATACCGGCAAGTTCTCCCCCACCGAAGCGGCGGGCGTGACCGTCGGCTTCTGCGTCATTGCAGGCGTGCTGTCCTGGGTGGTGACCAGGATCACCGGCGCCAGCAGCGGCAAAACCTGGGAAGAGAAATCCTATGCCGAAATGCTGGTGGTCGAGGGCTTCACCATCCCGCAGATCCCCGGCATCGTGGTGCGCTCGGCGCAGATCACCGGCATCCTGGCACCGCTGATCGCGATTTCCGTGGTGATGCAGCAGATCCTGTCGCTCCTCGGCGCGCAGCAGGCGATCGGCGGGTTTGTCACCTCGATGGGCGGCTACCATGCGGTTCTGTTCACCTCGATGGTGATCGTGTTCTTCTCCGGCATGGTGCTGGAAAGCCTGCCGGTGACCATCATCCTGGCGCCGATCCTGGCGCCCATCGCGGCCTCCGTCGGGGTCGATCCGATCCATTTCTCGGTGATCTTCCTGGTCGGCGCCTCCATCGGCTTCATCACCCCGCCCTACGGGCTGAACCTCTATGTCGCATCGGGTGTGACCGGTGTTCCGTATTTCCGCCTGCTCCGCTATACCGTGCCTTACCTTGCAGCCCTGATCGGGGTCTGGGTGCTGGTCTCGCTGGTTCCCGATTTCGCGCTGGTGCTGCTGCCCAACAAATAGCGATGAGGCGGCGATGGCAGCGGATGCGCCGGACAAGAAAGAGGGGCAGATCCCCACCAACCTGCGCCTGCTGGTGCTGCTGGAGGAGGTCGCCCGCCGCGGCGTCGCGGTGAAGCCGGCCGAGATGATCGAGGCCATGGGCCTGCCCAAGCCCACCGTGCACCGGCTGATGCAAACGGCTGAGGCTGAGGGCTTCCTGCAGCGCGACCTGGACGGGCGGGCCTACGGGCCCGGCCCCCGCCTGCGCATGCTGGCGCAAAACACCATGTCGTCGGAGCATATGCGCACGGCACGCCTCAGCATCCTCAAGAGCGTCGCCGAAGAGCTGGGCGAAACCTGCAACCTCGCCATTCCCGACCGCGAGGGGATGGTCTACCTGGACCGGGTGGAAACCAAATGGCCGCTGCGCATCCAGTTGCCGGTTGGAACTCAGGTGCCGTTTCATTGCACTGCCAGCGGCAAGATGTATCTGTCGACTCTAAAGCTCAGCACGTTGGAGGCGGTGCTTCGTTCACGACCTCTGGAGGCAGTGACCAGCAAGACCTGCACTGATCCGGATAATCTTTGCGCAGAGCTGGCGGCGATTTCCAGCCTCGGTTACTCCACCGATGATGAGGAGTTCATTGCCGGCATGGTTGCTGTCGCTGTCCCTGTAATGGACACGCGCAGCCGCCTGATGGCAACACTCTCGGTCCATGCCCCGGTGCAGCGCCGCAGCCTACGGGGCCTGCTGGAATTCTTGCCTGATCTGCAAAAGGCTGCATCCGAACTAGCCGGTCTTTCCTGAGAACCTTAAGCTAGGCCAGTCAGGCCCGGAAGTTCTCCTTTGTTAATGACGTCAATCCGGTCTGCGCCATTGCAATGCTCAGTTCCTCACTGATGGCCGCCCAGAGTTGCTCGAGGCCATGGCTGCTACCGGCGGCAATTGCAAACTGAAGTATGCGCCCAAGGAAAATGAAATCAGCGCCGGCGGAAAGCGCCTTGAGGACGTCTTCGCCCGACCGAATTCCACTGTCGTAGAACAGAGGATAGTCCGGCCCAAGTGCGGAGCGGATCTTTGCTACCATGTCGATCGGGGCTGGAGCAGCTTCCAACTGGCGTGCGCCGTGGCTTGAGACTTGGATGGCATCTACGCCCGCAGAAACCAGCGCTCGGGCATCTTCAATATCCAACACACCCTTAACAACCAATTTCCCTGGCCAAAGATCGCGCAGCCGGGCCAATGTGTCCCAGGTGGCCCGCGCCCGGCTTTCGGTACGGTCGAAGTCATAGCCCTCCATCTCGAAATTCGCCATCACTGGCTTGCCCTTGAACAGGGCCGCCAGCGACCAGCGCGGATGCAGGGCAAAATCGAGGAACTGCCACGGGCCTATGCGGAACGGCATCTTGAAGCCGTGGCGCAACTCGCGTGGGCGGCGGCCGACCTCGGGCACATCGACAGTGAGCACCAGGGTTTGATAGCCGGCTACTCGGGCGCGCTCGGCCAACTTGAAGGTGCCAGTGCCGTCACCGCTGAAGTAAAGCTGGAACCAAGCATAGCCCTCTGCCGCCTCCAAAATGGATTCCAAAGGGGTTGAGGCGACGGTGGAAACCCCGTGCGGCACCCGGTAGCGCGCTGCCAAACGGGCCAGCATCAGATCGGCGCCGGGGGCCGTCAGGTTGCACATGCCCATGGGGGCAATCCCGAAGGGCCGGTCCGCCTCGGCGTCAAAGATCCGGGTGGCCAGCGAGCGCTGGCTGACATCGCGCAGGATACGGGGCCGCAGGGTGATGGCGTCCAGGGCAGCGCGGTTACGCGCCGCCCCGGTTTCCTGTCCGGCGGCGCCGTCGATATAGTCAAACACCATCCAGGGCAGCCGCCGCCTTGCCAGGCGGCGGGCATCCTCGGCGGAATGAATGGCGCCTGCGGCCATCAGCCGGCCACGGCCTTCATGAAGCGGTCGCGGATCACCACCGGGTCCATCGTGATCACCGGCATCTTGGCGTTGCCGCTGTCGCATTTGACCACCAGCACGGTGGCTTCGCCGCTGGACAGAGCCTCCTCCAGCGCCGGGCTGGTGTCCTTGTCCTGCACCTCCACCACCCGGGTGCAGCCGGCGGCGCGGGCCATGGCGGCTAGGTCGGTGCGCTGGCTGGTATAGGTCGGCTGGTCGCCGGTGGAGCCATAGGAGCCGTTGTCGACGATCATCAGGATGTAGTTGGAGGGCGCGTTGTTGCCGATGGTGGGCAGGGTGCCGAGGTTGGTGAGGATCGAGCCGTCACCGTCGATCACGATCACCGGTTTCGGCTGCGCCAGCGCCAGCCCCAGACCGATGGAGGAGGCTAGCCCCATGGTGCCCAGCATGTAGAAATTGGTTGGTTGGTCGTCGATCGCGTGCAGCTCCTGTGACGGAATGCCGATGTTGCAGACCACCAGCTGGTCCCGCAGGATGGGCGCGATCTCTTTCAGGATTTCAGAACGGATCATTGGTCGCCATAGCCTCCCCAGAAGTTGGCGTCGGTCAGGATGGCAACGGGCTTGTTGCACATGAAGGTGTATTTCAGGATGTTGTCCAGCTCCTCGACATCCTTCTGCCAGTGGAAGTGGTAGGTCGGGATATTGAGCTGGGCCAGCAGCGCCTTGGTATGCACCGCCATTTCCACCTGGCAGGCCACCGGCTCGCGCAGTTCGCCGCGGTAGGAGATCAGCATCGGCAGCGGCAACCGGTAGTACTGGATCAGCGTCGCCAGCGTGTTGATCGTCACTCCGATGGCGGTGTTCTGCATGATGATGGCCGGGCGCTTGCCGCCCATCCAGGCGCCGGCGCAGAGCCCCATGCCCTCGTCCTCCTTGTTGGAGGGGATGTGGAAGATGTCGTCGCGCTGGTCGATCTCCTCGATCACGCCGGCCAGCTGCTTGCAGGGCACGGTCGTGACGAAGGAGACGCCGTTGGCGGCCAGATCGTCAGCGATCCTTTTGTCTATGTTCATGGTCGGTAGCCTTTGCTTCGGGTGTCGTGTTTCGTTGTCATGCGGTCCGGCAGACGTGGACTGCGCAAGGGGCGTGGCGGACCACGCGGGCAGCGGTCGAGCCGAGGAAATAGTCGCTGAGGCCGGGTTTGTGGGAGCCGACGACGATGCAGTCCATGCCGTGATTCTCCGCGTATTCGACAATGGCGCGGTAGGACCGGCCCTTGACGATCTCTGCCGTCACATTGCCGTGGCCTGCGGTCTTCTTGGCGAGCAGCTGGCGGGCCTTGTCGTAGCCTTCGCGCACGGTGTCTTCGTCCAGGTAGGCGGTGACGGAACTGTGCACCGCCTCATAGACATGCAGTGCAGTGATTTGCCCGCCCGGATTGCACAGGGTGGCGGCGGCCTCCAGCGTCGTTTCAGAAACCCCGTGATCCAGGGCCATGGGAACCAGGATTTTGTCATACATGGTTGCTCTCCGTTTGTTTGGCGCGCGGGCTCAGGCCCAGGGGTCGAGGATGATCTTGGGCGCGGCCACCGCACCGGACCGCAGGTCGCGGAAGGCGGCGGCACCGTCCGACAGCGGCCGCTGTTCAGGCCAGTCAAGCGGGCCAAGGCGGCCGTCGAAAATCGCCTGCGCGGTGTCGCGGAAGTCCTGCGCGGTATAGGTGTAGGTGCCGATGAAGGTGATCTCCTGCAGCGTCATGCGGCGGATATCCAAGCCTCCGGTGTCCTCGCCCAGTCCGACATGGGCAATCACCCCGCCGGGCGCAGCAGTTGCTGAGACCGCGGCACGGGTGGCGGCATAGCCCACGGCGTCCACCACCAGCGGCACCATGCCCTGGAACTCCGCCACCGCCTTTTGCCCGCAGCGGTCCGTCAGGAAGGCCCGGCGCGCTTCGTTCGGTTCCTGGATGGTCACCTCCGACTCCCCCATCGCCCTCAGCGCCAATGCCGCAGCCAGGCCGATGGCGCCACCTCCGATCACCAGCGCGCTGCGCTCTGTGCTTGGATGCAGCGCCTCCAGCGCTAGCCGGGCGGCGTGCCAGCTGACTGCCAGCGGTTCGGCCAGTGCGGCCTTCTCCAGAGGCAACTCGTCCGGGACGGTCACTAGGTTGCTTTCCGGCATCGCCACGAACTGGGCAAAAGCGCCTTCGCGCGGCGGCATCGAGATGATCTGGCGGCTGGCGCAGAGGTTCTCGCGCCCAGTGGTGCATGCGGCGCAACTGCCGCAGGTCACCAGGGGGTTGATCGTGACCCGGCGGCCCGCTTGCGGTCCGTCCTCGATCACACCCGCGGCCTCATGGCCCAGGATCAGTGGCGCGGGCCTGCGGTTGTCGTGGCCCAGATAGGCGTGCATGTCCGAGCCGCAGATGCCGGAGGCATGGATACGGATCAGATGCTCGCCAGCTCGACCCGCCGCCATCGGCACATCGCGGAACGCCAGCGTCTCAACCCCTTCATAAACCAAGGCTTTCATTTCGCGGTGAACCCTCCGTCAACCATCAGGATTTGCCCGGTCACATAGGCCGACGCCTCCGAGCAGAGGAAGAGCAGCGGCCCGTCGATATCCTCCAGCCGCCCGTTGCGGCCGATACAGGTCTGCGCCGCGTTGCGGGTGGCGCGGGCCTCATCGCCGAACACCGCCTGGGTCAGCTCGGTCGGGAAGAACCCCGGCCCGATCGCATTGGCGGTGATGCCAAAGGGTGACCAGGCCTCTGCCATGGCACGGGTCAGCTGGCCGATCCCGCCCTTGCTGGCGCCATAGGCGATGCCGCCGGGAAAGGCGCGGGTGGTCTGGAGGGAAGCGAAATTGACGATCCGCCCCCAGCCCCGCTCTTTCATCGCAGGCACCATCGCCTGGCTGAGGAAGAAGGGCGCTGAAAGGTTCAGCGCCAGGGTCTGGTCCCAGCCCTGCGCCGTGACGTCATCCGCGGTCTGCCGCGTGTTGACGCCTGCCGCGTGGATCAGGATGTCCGGCGCCCCGAAGGGGGCGGAGACCGTCTGCCGCAGCGCTTCCAGCCCGCTGCGGTCCGCCACATCCGCTGCCGCATATGCGGCAGCCGGCCCGATCTCGGCGCAGAGGCTTTCCAAGGCCTCCGCCCGGCGGGCCACCGCGACCACCTGCGCCCCGGCAGCGGCCAGCGCGATGGCCGCCCGCCGTCCCAGACCGGAACTGGCGCCGGTGATGCAGGCGGTCCGGCCTGCCAGGTCGAACAGGGCGTGCGGGTCAGCCATTTGCGGTCAGGTCGAAGGTTTCGTCCGGGAAATACTTGGCCAGCCGCACGTCGGCAGCACGGGCGTGGCCCTCCATTCCTTCCAGCCGGGCTATCCGCGCAGTGGCCTCTGCCACCGGTTTGGAGCCCTCGCGGGTGGCGCGCTGCCAGGTGACGATCTTCATATATTTGTGGACAGACAGCCCGCCGGTGTAGCTGGCCGCGCGCGAGGTCGGCAGCACGTGGTTGGTGCCCGCCGCCTTGTCGCCATAGGAGACCGTGGTCTCCTCGCCCAGGAACAGCGAGCCGTAGCAGGTGAGGTTCTCCAGCCACCAGTCCAGATCCTCTGCCTGCACGGTCAAGTGCTCGGGCGCGTATTCGTCGGAACAGGCCGCCATGTCTTCGCGGTCCGCGCACAGGATCACCTCGGCATAGTCGCGCCAGGCCGCAGTGGCGTTCTCGCGGTTCACCTCGGGCAGGTCGTTGATGTAATCCGGCACCCGCCGCATCACTTCCTCGGCCAGGGTGCGGTTATCTGTGACCAGCCAGACCGGCGAGTTGTAGCCATGCTCTGCCTGGCTCACCAGATCGGTGGCGACGATATGCGCATCCGCCGTGCTGTCGGCCAGGATCAGGCTGTCGGTGGGGCCTGCGATCATGTCGATACCGACGCGGCCGAACAGGATGCGCTTGGCTTCGGCAACGAACTGGTTGCCGGGGCCGACCAGGATGTTGGCCCTGGGCAGACCAAAGAGGCCGAAGGTCATTGCCGCAACCCCCTGCACGCCGCCCATCGCCATGATCTTATCCGCACCGCAGATATGGGCGGCATAGACAATGGCGGGGGCAACGCCCACACCCGGGCGCGGCGGGGAGCAGGCGGTGATGTGCTTACAGCCGGCCACCTTAGCGGTGGTCACGGTCATGATGGCGCTGGCGATATGGCTGTAGCGCCCGCCCGGCACATAGCAGCCCGCCGCGTCCACCGGGATCACCTTTTGCCCGGTGAAGAAGCCGGGGGAGATTTCGGTCTCCACATTTTGCATCGTGCCTTTCTGCAGCTCGGCAAAGCGGCGCACATTGTCGTGGGCGAACTGGATATCCGCCTTGAGCTTCTCCGGCACCAGGGCGCAGGCCGCTTCGATCTCCTCCGCCGTCAGCAGCACATTGCCCTCGTAGCGGTCGAACTTGGCGGCATATTCCAGCGCCTTGGCGTCTCCGCCTGCCTCGATGTCGTCCAGGATGCCCTGCACGATCTTGTGGGTCTCGGAGGCATCCGACTTGGGGGTCAGGTCGGCTTTTTTCAGGTATTCTCGGGTCATTTTCTGGGGGTCCTACTTGTAGATATCAGGAAGCAGCGTGGTTGAGATCGCCGGGATGTAAGCGATCAGCAGCACCACGATCAGCATGGTCAGCACGAACGGCACGGCGCGGGCGGCGATCTTGAGGATGGACTCGCCGGTGATGCCGGAGACGACGAACAGGTTCAGCCCCAGCGGTGGGGTGATAAAGCCCACGCCCAAAGCAGTGATCATCATGATGCAGAACTGGATTTCGTTCATGCCGATGTTGTCGGCCAGCGGCTTCAGGATCGGCGCCAGGATCACGATATTGGGGGTGGTCTCCATCACGCAGCCCGCGGCGATTAGGATGCAGATCATCAAAAGGATCAGCATCGCGGGATCATCGGTCAGCACGGTCACTGCAGTCACGAAGCCCTGCGGCACGCCCATGATCGCCAGCGCCTCGGCCAGTGGGGCGGAGAAGGCGATGATCGGCAGGATCACCCCGTTCACCTTGGCAGAGCTGACCAGCATTGCCGGGAAATCGGACAGTTTCAGGGTGCCCAGGATGAAGCCGATCAGGATGGTGACGACAACCGCGGTGGCACCGGCCTCGGTCGGGGTCAAGAGGCCGGAGAAAATGCCGTAGAAGATGATCCCGGGCACGATGAAGGCATACCAGCCGTTCCACAGCGACGCCCCGAGGTTTGCCAGCCACTCACCCAGCCCCATGTTGCCGCCAGTCTCATAAGTATAGAGCCGGTTCATGATGATATTGGTGATCAGGATCGACACCAGGATCGCGAGGCCGGGGATCAGCGCCGCCAGGAACAGGGTGGAGGCGGAGATGCCCAGCACCAGGCCGATGATGATATAGGCGATGGAGGGCGGGATCAGGATGCCGGTGCAGGCGCCCGCAGCCACCAGCGCACAGGCATAGGGGCGGGGATAGCCGCTTTCGACCAGCCGGTTGATGGTCATCCGTCCGACCGCGGCGGCGCCGGCGGCGTCTGAGCCGGAGATCGCTGCGAACATGCCGCAGACCAGCACCGTGGCAGATCCGAAGCCGCCGCGTGTCCAGCAGGTCAGCGCTTCGGCCACATCGAGGAATTTCTTGCTGAGCCCGGTGCGCACCAGCACGTCGCCGGTCAGGATGAACAAGGGCACCGCGGTCAGCGCAAAGGCGTCGATTCCGGTGAACAGGCTCTCGCCGATGACGCTGAGCGGCAGGTCGCCAGACATCACCAGCATGGTGATCGCCGCCGCGCCGATGGCCGCCCAGACCGGTACCGCCAGCGCTATCAGCGCCACGAACATGATCACTGGCAGGTAGAAGTCCCAGCCCAGCTCGACTGTTTGGTTGAGTGAATTCCACAGCATCGCTTAAGGCCCCTCAATCAAACAGCTTGTCGCCTTCAAAGACGGGCGTGCCGTCGCGAAGGCTGCGGTAATCGCGCAGGAAGGATTGCAGCAGGCGCCAGATCATCAGGGCAAAGCCTGCGGGCACCGCCATCAGGAACCACACCATCGAGATGCGCAGCCCGTGGCTGACCGATCCGAATTTAGCGGAGACCAGCACCGTCTCGAACGACCAGTAAAGCGCGACCAGGGCGACGATGAACATCACCAGGTCGCCGAAGATGTAGATCAGCGCCTTGGTGCGGGGCCCCAGATAATGCAGGATCACGTCGATGCGGATATGGGCGCGCTCCTTGACCGCCGCCGCGGCGCCGATCCAGGCCAGGTATATGAAGGAATAGCGGACGATCTCCTCGCCCCAGATCGATGAAAAGGCAAACAGCTCGCGCCGGATGACCTCGATCGCCATGGTGATGACCAGCATCACGTAGAACACCAGGAGCAGCCAGCGCTCCGCGTTCTTGTCTATCGTTCGCAGGATCTTCATCGCTATTCCCGGTATTCAGGCACACCCCCGCAGCCAGCCCGGCGGGCTGCTGCAGAAGCGGCGGTTTCGGTAGCGGGCGGCCGCCGGTATCCGGCGCGCGCCCCTGCAGCGGTCAGGCGTCGTGGACGTAGTATTTGCCTTGGGTGCCTGCGGCCTCTTCCAGCTTGGCGAAACTCTCCATCGACCCGGCCAGCTCGGTCTTGAACGCATCCCATTCGGAGCGCTGGTAGCCACCGGCCTCTTTCCACTCCGCCAGCTGGTCATCGCTCAGCGTATGGAACTGGACGCCGGCCTTGGTCAGCTCCGCCATTGCATAGGCGCGGGCGGAGGGCACCTTGGACAGGTTCTGATGCGCGGTCATTTCGGAGCCCCACATCACGCCGTCCTGCACGTCGGCGGGCAGGGCGTTGAACCACTCCAGGTTGCAGGAATAGACCTGGCTGTCCGGTACCGCCTGGGTGAAGGTCACATGGCTGAGGATGTCCTTGAAACCAAAGACATAAAGTGCCCCGACAGACGGGTCGAGCGCATCCGCCACCCCCTGCTTGATCGCCGAGGGCGTCTCGCCCCAGGCCACCGGCGTCGGGTTGGCGCCGACCATCCGGTAATACTGCTGCAGCATTTTTGAGCCCGGCACGCGGAATTTCACACCCGCCATGTCGCCCGGCGCCATCACCGCGTTGCCGCCCTTGCGCACCGCAACCACGCGGGGGTCGATGTTGACATAAAACAGCGCCTTGAAGCCGTTGGCCTCCACCTTGGGATGCACTTCGGTTTTCCAGAAGTCGGAGTTCACCAGGTTGGTGAAGCGCTGGTTGGAGCCGCAGAGATAGGGCATGTTGATCAGGTCAACGGTGGAGGCGAAGGGCGCGAAGTTCGACAGCGAATGCTGTGCGGCCTGGATTGTGCCGCCTTGAACCTTCTGCACCAGCGCGCCGCCCGCGCCCAGCTGGCCGCCGGGCGCCAGCTTGACGTAGATCTTGCCGTTGGTGGCGTTCTGGATGTTCTCCTTCAGGTCCAGCTGCATGATCGGATAGCTGCGCGACGCGCCCAGCACATAGGCGGTGGCCAAGGTCATGATATGCTCGGCCGCGCGCTCGCGTTCCTTCTCTTCCTTGGCGGTTTGTGCTGCCGCCTCGGACGACCACAGCACACCGCCTGCACCCGCAACCAGCGCCGCGGTGAAGGAGCCGGTCGAAGCCAGTTTCAGAAAATTGCGGCGCTCAGCAGATTTGAGGCCATCCTTACCATTCGTCATCGTCTTCCTCCCTTGGAACTCCGTCAGCTGCCGTTCTTTTTCTTGTGGTCAGCCTCGCGCTTGAGGATCGCGGCCACGAACAGGACCGAGGCCGCGAACAGAACCAGCATCTCCCCGACATCGCTCAGGAAGCCGCCGCCGCCAAATGCGCCCATGGCAACATTGGCAAAGAACACGGCAAAGACGGCAACGGCGGCGAAGATAAACATCGGTAGATCCCGTTTTTTGATCCCAACACTATTTGTAAGCGCTTACATCAATAATGCAAGCGCTTACATGCGTGGATGGCAACGGCTGAATTTTGTGCTAAGACAGGGGGCAATGGAATGGCAGGCGTGACATGGGAAAAACCCGCTCAGCTCCGACACTTAACGATGTTGCACGGGAGGCAGGGGTCTCGACCGCGACGGTATCGCGCTGCCTGAATTCACCTGAACGGGTAATTGAATCGACCCGCCAGCGGGTCCTGCAGGCGGTCGAATCACTGGGCTACACGCCGAATTTCGCCGCCCAAGTTATGGCGGCCAAGCGCAGCTTCACTATCGGCGCGATCATTCCAACCATGGACAATGCGATCTTTGCCCGCGGCCTGCAGGCCTTTCAGGACCAGCTGCGCGAGGCCGGCTATACGCTGCTGGTGTCCAGCTCGGCCTATGATCCCGAGGCTGAACACGAGCAGATCCGCACCCTGGTGGCGCGGGGTGCCGACGGGCTGCTTCTGATTGGCCACGCGCGCAGAACGGATATCTACGATTATCTGGAACGGCATCAGGTTCCATCGTTGGTTGCTTGGTCTTATGAGCCTGAAGCAGTACGGCCATCGGTTGGTTTCAGCAACTCGGGAGCCATGTGTGAACTTGCCCGGCGTGTCCTTGCTGCCGGGCATCGCCGGATCGCCATCATTTCCGGCATCACCAAGGGCAACGACCGAGCGCAAGCCCGCGTGTCAGGGATCCATCAGGCTCTATTGGATGCGGGTCTGGCCGCGGATGAGCTTCCGCTGATCGAGACGCCGTATGAGATCGATAAAGGAGCTGACGCCTTTGCGCGGCTGATGGCTCTGGACCCGCGCCCGACTGCTGTCATGTGCGGCAACGATGTATTGGCAGCAGGTGCGCTGCGAGAAGCTCAGAGATTGGGAATTTCGGTGCCTGAGCAGGTCTCAGTGACCGGGTTTGACGACATCGAAATAGCCGGAATAGTCCATCCGGCGCTTACTACCGTACATGTTCCGCACCGTGAAATGGGCCGCAAGGCCGCCTGCGAACTGATCGCCATGGTCGAAGGCAGGTCGCCAGGAAAATCGGTTTGCATTAACACGCATGTGGTTACTAGGCATTCATTGGCTCCACCCGCTGAGGCTTAAGAGCAGAAAACGATGCCAAAACTGATCAAAGGTAGTCGGTGGGAAGGTCGAGGGAGCGCCGTGTCAGCCAGCCAGCCGCTTTGCCCACAATATCGGCTGATCGAAGTTATACATCACCAGTTGACCTTCCCCATCCACTTCCATGCGGTTGACCAGACCAATCTGTTGCATGAAGTCCCGTTCAATGACCATGGTCTCTTCGTCACATAGCCCGCCGCCTGTCTGAAAAGGCGAAAACATCAGGTTGTCCAAGTCAGGTCCGAATGTCGTTGTGAAGCTTCGGCAGGGGCTGGAGCCGTAGAGCGTTCCACCGTCAAAATCGAACCGCAGATCATCGAACGGTTCCAGGTCGACATTTTTGACTTTTTGCACAATCCAAGCGCCATTCAGAACTGTTGAATTGGTTGCGGGCATTATAACTCCTCCGCCTTGTCCGGTTCCGCTATCATAGGTAAACGACCACACAGCCACCCCGCAGAAAACACTTGTAAACACCCCCCAAAATACCGGCCGGGTTCGGCGCGGCTTCTTAAACTGCTGCTCCCGGAAAGGCCAGATGATCATAACCGTTTCACCTCGATGCTAATGGCCCGTGAGTCTGCCTAGCCTGCTCAGCTTGACAAGAAAAAAATCTTGTCGGAATCCGGCTGACGTGCAACGCTTGGAAATAAAAGACGATAACATACTATTTTTAAATAGTTTTCCAGTTCCAGGAGTTGCCTCATGCCTCTTGACGCCACTGCCGCAAAAGAAATCAAGCAACAGATGACACTCGCGCGCAAACGCGACTTGGCCTTTGGGCTGTGTTTTGGCAAGAAGATCGAGAATTCGGTGTTCCTCACCCACAAGACCAAGGCCGCCAAGGTGCTGGGCAAGCAGGCGAAATCCGATGGCGAAACCCCGCAGTTCACCTTTGGTATGCTTAAGCTGGACGGCAAGGAACTGTCGATGTCGGTCGAGGGCAAGATCGTGCCCGGCATGGCCCGCAAGGCCAAGAAGATGTTCATGGCGGTCGGGCTCAAATACAAGATCCTCATTCTCGACCCATCCGGCAATGTCGTCGAGTCGGAGGCCGATGACGAAGATGAAACGGCAGAGGACGTCCCCCAGGCCGCCCCGGCCGCCAGCGGCGACACCGCCACCGAAGCGCCGGCTGAGGCGCCGGCCGCCCCTTCCGCCGAACCGGATCCGGCAGAGGCCAAGTGGAAAACCACCGCCGCCAAGGTCGAGGCCAACATGGCCAAGCTCCGGGACATCGCCGGCATCGACCTCTCCAAGGCAGAGGCGCTGTGGAAGGCGATCCAGGCCAAGGCCGAGGGCAGCGGCTTTGCCGCCGCGCTGGAGCATGTCGCCAAGCTTTCTGAAGAGATGAAAACCGCCGCCCAGGACGCCGCCGCCCGCGCCAAGCGGCTGAGCCTGCTGGAAGGCAAGTGGCAGCAGGCAGCGGCCAAGCTGGAGCCGCTGATCGACGAGGTGCTGGCACTGAAGACCGCGCAGTCGGAGAAGATCGATACCGTCTGGACCCAGATCAAGGCCCGCGTCGCCACCAGCCCGCCGGATTACGAGGGCGCGCTCAAGGCGGTCGGCCCGCTGGCTCAGGCGATTTCCAAGGCCCGCCAGGCCGCCGCGGACTCCGGCGGCGGCGGGGAGGCCCCGGCAGCCGCCACAGCGGCGGCGGCAGGCGACGGCGACACCGCCACAACCGCCAAGCCAGAGGCCTCGGCCAAGGCGCCGGAACAGGCCGCGCCGCCCTCCGGCGACACCGGCAGCGAGACCGGGGACGCCACCGTCGACGAGCAGATCGCCCGGATCGAGGCCACGCTCAAGGCGCTGAAGGACGGGCCGGTCAAGACCTACAACACCATGGTGCCGGAAGCGGTCAGCCAGACCCCGGACAAGTGGAAGGCCGCGCTCGACAAAGTCGCGGCGCTGGCCGCGCAGGCCAAGGCCAAGCCCGAGGATGCCAGCGGCGCCAAGCTGGATGCCGGCGAAAAGGCGCTGGACGCGCTGGAAAAGGCGGTTGCCGCCGACACCCAGGCCAAGACCGCGTTCCAGAAGGCGCTGGAGATCTTCGATCTGCGGATGGTGCCGCTGACCAGCCACCCCAAGGCCGCGGCACCCGAGATCGCGCCCGAGATCACCCGCATCAAGGGGGTGCGCACCGCCGCGGTGGACAAGGCCAAGGCGCACGACCTGAAAACCGCCACCGCGGACTTGACCGCGGCCGAGACGGAGATTGCCAAGGCCGAAGTCCTGGCCGATGAATTCGCGCATTTCATGGCGCTCGACCCCGACCGCAAGGCGCTGGCCGATGCCGCCCGCGGTGTCAGCGTCGGCGACCCGGCGGTGGACGACGCCGCGCGCGAGATGGAGCGGCTCTACGACGCTGCCCAGCAGGACAAGGCCGCCAAGAAGTTCAAGGACGGCATCCAGAAGCTGGACGCGATCGCCAAGGTCCATGAAAAAACTGCCAAGGTGCGGGCGCGGCGCAAACGCTATGAAACCGAGCGCCCGAATGCCAAGACCTGGGTCGACAGCTGGGCCGGGCTTGCCGCCGCGGTCAAGAACCTGCTCAAGGACAAGCTGGACGAGGCCAACGGCTATTACACCGATTCAGACGTGGCCACGTCCAAGGATTACACCGAGTCGCTGAAGAAGCTGGACAAGTTCTGGAACGTGCGGCCCTTCATCGAAAAGGAAATTCCGGTTGTTCAGCAGTACGGCCCCAAGCTCACCGCTTTCGAGGCCAAGCTGAAGGAGTTCAAGGACCACGACGGCGCCTCCGGCATCCAGGTGATCATCCTCAAGATGGAGGCCGACCTTGCCTCGGCCAAGGCGGAAGCGGTGCTGCACAAATACTCCACCGCCCTGACCCTGCTGGACGCCACCCAGGGCGATTGGCCCGCCGCCACCGCCCAGGCGAACGCCTGCAAGGCCTACAAGGAAAAGCGCGTGTCGGTTCAGGGCAAGATCGACCCGCTGAAGAACGTGCCGCAGGCGGCAACCATGCTGGAAGATGCCAAGTCCCTGATGGCCGAGGCCGCGGCAGCCGCACTAAAACTGGACTTCACCACCGCCAATACCTGTCTGGCGGACGCCGAGAAACGGGTGGACAGCGCCAAGGCCGCGGCGGAGGCCGCGGTGGAGCTCGACGGGATGACCGATACCAAGGCGCTCGACGATCTGAAAAAGAAGTGGGAGCCCGCCTTCAAGGTATTCACCGATATCCGCGACAAGGTGGTCGCGGCCGACACCGGCAATGATTTCACTGCGCTGATCGCCAAGGCGCAGCTGCCGGCGGCAGAGGCCGAAAAAGCCAAGACGGCCAAGAAATACGACGATGCAAGGGCGCATCTGGACAGCGCCATCTCGAACCTGAAGATGGCGATGGTGCTGATCCACCAGCACCGCGCCTACGGCGAGCTGAAGGCCTCGCTGGCGGCGCAGATTGCCGCGCTGGCGCCGCTGAACGATGCCAATTGCCTGCAGCCGCATATCGACGACGCCAACAAGCTGAGCGGCGAAGCCGACGATTTGATCAAGCCGGAAGGCTATGACTACAAGGGCGCCGAGACCAAGCTCGCCGCCGCCCGCAAGATCACGGAACAGGCCCGCGCCGACGGCGAACTGTTCAAGGCCATCAAGGCGGACCGCACCAGGGCCACCGCGATCATCACCAAGATCACCACCGAAGGCGGCGATGTCGAAACCCAGCTGACCCACCGCAAGACCGAAGTCCAGGCGCTGCTGGACGAAAGCACCGCCAAGCAGAACGCCCGCGATTTCAAGGCCGCCGCGGCCAAGGCCAAGGCCGCCGCGGGCTGGGAGAAGGCCACCGATGCGGACATCAAAATGGTCAAGACAGTGCTGGGCTGGGAGGATCCCTTCTTCAACAACCTGCGCCCGCCGCTGGTCGGGGCGGGCAAGGAAGCCGGCCGGCATCTGATCGCCCGGGCGGATGCGGATTTCGCCAAGTACAAGGCGGTTCTGGCCGCCCACACCTATCCACTCGCCCGGCCGATGTTCGAGAAGGCCTATCAGAAATTGCTGGCCTGCCAGCGGCTGCTGGCGGCAGAAGCCCTCTACACCCCGGCGCTGACCGATGCCCAGGCGGCGGTGGACGCGCTGGCGCCGGAAAACAACGATGCCACCAAGGACCGGATCAAGGCGCTGTCCGACCGGCTGGCTGCCGCCAAGCTCGACGCCGCGCGGACCGATCTGGCCGACAACGACTACACCCAGGCGACCAAGCTGCTGAAAAAGATCGCCGAGGACGCCAAGGCGCTGCTGAAATCGGTCAAGGGCTCGTCCGACTACGAGCCCGCCCGCGCCGCTGCCGAGGCCAAGCTGGCCGAGGCCAGGAGCCACAAGCACGCCGATGCGATCCAGGCCCAGCTGACCCGGCTGACCGCGAAATACGACAACCTGGTCAAGCTGGCCCCCAGCGACTACGCCACCGCCAAGACCATGGCCGAGGAGGTCACCAAATCCGCCGAGGAGGCGATCAGCTCCGCCAATACCCACGGCATCCTCGAAGCGGTGAACTCCGCCATCGGCGGCGACGAGGACAGCGCCCCCTGGTGGCCGCAGGTGCAGGCGGCGAAACTGTCGATCAAGGCAGTGGGCAGCCGCGAGAACGCCGACGTCGCCAAGACCCATCTGGACACCGCCAATACCGAGATTGAGAACTGCCAGAAGGACGGGCTGGACGCCAAGACCGCCAAGGGCCATCTCAAGGCAGCGCTGGAGGCCTGCAACACTGCCAATGAGGTGATCTCGCAATATGCCTTCATCGCGCAGGAAATCGCCCGCGCCCGCGCCTCCCTGCCGCCGGTCACCGGCCACGCTGAGGCGGCCTATGTGAAGGATGAGACGGACGCGGCCGCAAAGCTGCTGGACGGAGCCGAAACCGCTGCCAAGGGCGGCCAGAACTACGCCAAGGTCAGCGCCGATATCGAGGCCGCCATCGCCCAGACCAAGACCGCGCTGGAAATGGCGGAGCAGCACAAGCAGTACAAGGAGCTGCGCGCCAAGCCGGAGGTCGAGCCGCGCCTGGCAGTGCTGGAAAAACACGAGCACCGCTACGCCATCAAGCCCAGCATCGACACCATGCGCAAGAAGCTGGCCGATGCCGCAGCCGCCGTGGCCGGCAAGAAGCCGGGCGAGGGCATCAAGCTGCTGGAAGAGGCCCGCGCCATCGGCACCAGCGCCTTTGTGATGGCGGAAATGCGCGCCAACAACCCGCCCAAGGAGGCGGACATCAAGGAAATCCTGTCGCGGCCCAACGGCACCGATGAGCTGGACGCGATGATCGACAACCTGGAGCCGGAGGCGCAGCGCGCCGTGGTCAAGGTTGCGTTCAAGGCGCGTTTCGGCTGCGATATCAAGAACTTCAACAACGAGAACCTGGCGCCCGCCTCGCAGATTGCGGACGCCAACCTGAAGGGGCCGAACATCGTCGCCTTCTACAAGGCGATGCAGGACCTGCCGCTGGACCACACGTTGAACAACGACTCGCTGCAAAAGTTCGCCATCAACGAGGCTGACAAGGGCGGCTCGATGTACCAGGGCAACGAAAAGCGGATCGTGATGCACGAAGGCGACGCCGGGGTCTCCCCGAACTATGCCTTCGGCAGCGACGACGCGGTCGGCAGCCTCGACGATGCCGCCACCCCGGAAGAACGCGCCGAGTTGGAGAAATGCAAACCCGCCAATGAAGAGCCGATCACGTTCTTCAACTGGAACACCCTGCACGAGGTCGGCCATGCGGTCGACGACAAGCACGGTTTCATGGACAGCAACGGCAAGAAGAAAGAATTCGGCGGCTGGACCGAACACGGCATGGAAATTTCCGGCATTGCCGAAAAGATCGCCAAGAAGTTCACCTACGACAAGACTTATGTCATCGAATACATGGCGCATAACACCAGCGCCCATGTGCCGCCCAGGCCGGAAGATGAAACCTGCACCGACGAGGAATGGGAAAGCCGCCGCATCCAGATGGAGGCTTTTGTTGACATGGCTTCGGAACCGGCCCAGCCCTGGTCCAGCATGGCCACCGCCAAGAAGCTGGCGATCGGCGGAGTGGTCTACCAGGAAAGCTACCCGAAGACCTGGTACTCCTACCTGCTCAGCGAGCGCCCCAAGGGGATCACGGGCTACCAGTTCCGGGCGCCCGGCGAATGGTTCTCGGAGCTTTATGCCGCCTACCACTCGGGTAAGCTGAAGCCGAACCACCCGGCCGTTGGCTGGCTGTCGAAACTCTGACCCATTGAAAGGCTGCTGACCGATGTCCCTATTTCACCCCGTCAACCTGGTCTGCCCGCACTGCGAAGCGCCGGTGACCATGATGGCCGTGGGCAGCGTGAACGCCGACCGTCGCCCCGACCTGCGCGAAGACATCCTGAAGGACCGGTTCCAGGACAACGAATGCGGCGCCTGCGGAGAAAGCTTCCGGCTGCAGCCGCAGTTCAACTACCTCGATGCCGGCCGCGGCCAGTGGATCGCGGCGATGCCCGCCAGCCGCCTGCGCGACCACCTGGAGCTGGAGGACGAGTCGCAGGCCCTGTTCGACACCAGCTACGGGGCGCAGGCCCCGGCAGCGGCCCGCGAGGTCGGCAGCGGCCTGGCGGTGCGCCTGACCTTCGGCTGGCCCGCGGTGCGGGAAAAGCTGCTGGTCAGGCAGCTGGGCCTCGATGACGCCATCGTCGAGATGACGAAGCTGCACATCCTGCGCAGCGTGGAATCGGTGCCGATGGCCGAAGGCATCGAACTGCGGCTGGTCGACACGGATGAGGAGGCCGACGGCTATGTTTTTGCCTGGCTGGAGACCGCGTCGGAGAAATACATCGAATACATGACCGTTCCAACGGAGCTGTACCGCGCCATTCAGGGCAACCCGGAGGGCTGGGCGGCGGTCCGCAGCCGCTTGGAGGACGGCTGTTTCGTCGACATGCAGAAGCTCTACATGGGCGAAGGGCGGGAAGCCGGTTGAAGTCTGCCCATTCTGGCCGGGCGAGCAGGCTCCAGGTCATTGATGGGCTTTACTTTATGGATGGGTGCCTCAGTTACTGTTCATGGCAGGGGCGGGGTTGTTTAACCTTCCCCGAGGCTTGCGCATTGGGCAGAACCACGGGGTATGGCGTGATCTAACCCGTTTTGCCATAATGATTAGCGGATGCTTTGGCACCCGCGAAAACAGCGCCATCGCGCAGGGCTTCAACCCTGGCAATTGAGACAGACCCAGGAGCAGACTGATGACCCAGCAAACCGTTCTTGTCACCGGGTCCTCTGGATTCATTGGCTATCACCTGTGTCAGCTGCTGCTTGAAGGCGGCTACTGTGTTGCGGGTATCGATAACCTCTCCGACTACTACAGTGTCCAGCTCAAAAAAGACCGTCAGGTGATGCTTGAACAGCACCCGAATTTCGAGGTGATAAACCGAAGCGTCGAAGAGCCGGGTGTCATGCTGGATCTGTTTGCGGCGCACAAGCCGACCTATGTTGTGCATCTCGCGGCCCAAGCCGGGGTTCGTTATTCTATTGAAAATCCGCGATCCTATTTGGAAAGCAACATAATTGGCACATTCGAAATCCTGGAGGCGGCCCGCGCTTATCCGCCGCGCCACATGCTGCTGGCTTCCACTTCGTCGGCCTTTGGCGCCAATACAGGAATGCCATATAAGGAAACCCAGAAGGCCGATCACCAGATGTCCTTCTATGCCGCTACCAAGAAGGCGACTGAAAACATGGCGCACTCATATGCGCATTTGTTCGGCTTGCCGGTTACTATGTTCCGCTTTTTCACCGTCTATGGTCCATGGGGGCGGCCGGACATGGCCTTATTCAAATTTACCAAGGCGATCCTCGAAGGAGTGCCGATAGATGTTTACAATTATGGCGACATGAAACGTGACTTCACCTATGTCACCGATTTGGTTGAAGCAATCTGCCTGTTGCTGGATGCAGTACCAGTCCGCCCGGTAGACGGTGCTGTGCCGGAAGGTGATAGCCTTTCGCCGGTCGCACCGCACAGGGTAGTCAACATCGGTAATTCCGATTCCGTCCGGCTGACCACATTTATAGAAGCAATTGAAGCAGCTACCGGCTGCAAGGCTCAACAGAATCTGATGCCAATTCAGGCCGGCGATGTGCCTGCCACCTGGGCCGACGCGTCTCTGCTGCACAGTCTCACAGGTTACAAGCCGCAGACCGCTGTGGATGAGGGTGTATCACGTTTTGTGGATTGGTATCAGGAATACTACCGCAAAGCAGTCTTGCCGCACGCCGCTAGATGAGTAACTTGCCCGCATGAAGTGAGAACTGATTGCCGCGGCAGCTGCGGCCGGCGGGGATTTCAGCCTGATCTGACCGGGTCTGCCCGGGCTGCGCCTGCGGCGGCGGGCTGCGTTAAGATCCCTTAAAATTTTCCTAACATGCTGGCTAAAGTATTGATAATGTACTTACTTTTGCCACATCCGCACCCCGGGCCGCCTGCAGGGGGTGTCTATCCAGTCTCCAACGCCCGTTTTTTTGCATTGGAGATCTGACCATGCCGGCCTTTGCCCCCGTGCCCCACGCCCGTTCCGCCTTTCGCCTGGCTGCCCGGGCGGCCGCAGCCTGCGGCCTGGCGCTGATGCTGCTGCAGCCCTCTGCGGCGGCGGCCCAGCAGACCTATGTGGTGGGCAGCGACCGCGGCGGCTATCTGCATGACAGGCTGATCGAGCTGAGCAACCTGCAGAAGCACGGGGTGCGGGTCGAGATCCGCGGCAAGGTCTGCTATTCCACCTGCACACTGTTCCTGGGCCTGCCGGGCGCCTGTGTCGATCCGGCCACCACCTTCGGCTTCCACGGCCCCTCGCGCAGGGGCCGCCGCCTGACGCAGGAGAAGTTCGACTATTTCAGCCGGGTGATGGCGTAGTACTACCCGGCGCCGCTGCAGTCCTGGTTCATGGCGGAGGGGCGCAACCGGATTTCCGGGGTGCACAAGATCAAGGGCAGCGAAATCATCCGCATGGGGGTGCCGGCCTGCAGCAGCGCCTGAACATGACAGTTGCCCCGCCGGCAGGCGGCGGTTTGTCATCGCTGCAGTTCATCGCCCGGCGGGAGAGCGGATCAGAGTGCCGTCATCCTTGTTCCAGAAGTTTACCCGGCGGGAGCCCTTTGCGGCTCCGCAGCCGGACGAGCCGCTGTGCGTGATCGGTGATGTGAATGGCTGTTTCCCCCAGCTGCTGAAGCTGCTGGAACAGCTGCCGCCCGGCCACCGCTGCATTCTGGTCGGCGACTATATCGACAGGGGAGAGCAGTGCGCCGAGGTGCTGCGCCATCTGAGCGGCCGGGAGGATCTGACCTGCCTGATGGGCAATCACGAGGCGATGCTGCTGGGGTTCCTGCAGGAGCGCTTTCAGGGGTCTGGCACTGGCCGAGTTGGAAACGCTGGGTCCGGTGCGGCACGGACACAGATGACGGTCAAGGCCAGCGCCACCAGACGCAGAAATTTCGCAGTTTCTAGGATAATATTGGTGACCAGAAAAGGGAACACAACATAATCTGGTGAGGCTGGAGCAATGAAATTTTTGCTGGCTGCCGACTGCTGACTGCGCCGTATCTACGGGGTACTGAAAGATCCTGTCTTCCGCCACTGCGCAGCCTGATAAAGGCTACGTGTCGAGAGTTGGCAGCGGAAAAGGCAACGCGTGGCGGGGCCGGTTTTTACACCGGTTCAGGCCTGCTTGTGCAAGCAGCGGCCGGTGCGGCCTTGATACTGGCCACGGAAGTTAACCGTTGGAGCCGTACTTGAAAACAGTCGCGATCAGAGCGCGGCGGCAAACAGCAGCCGTGTTTCAAAAGTTCAGAAATTATTACTTAAATTTGTTGCAGATTGGGTGCAATAGATATCTAATGTTTCCCGCATGGCGTGTGAATTTTGGTTGAAGCATATTGCATTCAGGGTGGTTGACCATGCAGGATCTTGTGCAGACCGCGTTTTTTCAGAGGGGCCTGGCGCCCCGCGGGCTTTCTGCAAGACACCGTTCGGCCTCTACTCCAGGTTTGGCAAACGGGCCTTCGATATCGGTTTTGCGCTGCTGCTGCCTGTTCTTGCTCTTGTCATTCTGTTGCTGTGGGGTCTTGCGCACCGCGATGGCGGCCCCGGCTTTTTCGGCCACACCCGGGTCGGCCGGGACGGCAAGCCATTCAAATGCTGAAAGATCCGCAGCATGGTGGCGGATGCCGAAGCCCGGCTGCAGGCGCATCTGGATGCCAGCCCCGAGGCGGCTGCCGAATGGAAACGCGATCACAAGCTGGCCAATGATCCGCGCATCAGCCGGCTGGGCCATGTCCTGCGCGCGACCAGCCTGGATGAGCTGCCGCAGATCTGGAATGTGCTGAAGGGCGAGATGAGCTTTGTCGGCCCGCGCCCCATCGTCACCAAGGAGCTGCCCAAATACGGCAGCAGCGCCGCCGCCTATTTGGCCAGAAACCGGGGATCACCGGGCTGTGGCAGGTCTCGGGGCGCAAGGGCATCAGCTATGAGGAACGGGTGGAGCAGGACGTGGCCTACTTGACCCGCTGCAGCTTCCCCGGGGACCTGCAGGTCATCATCCGCACTGGCTCTGCGGTGCTCGGCAGGACCGGCCGCTGATACCCTGCCCATTAAATGCGGTCGATGTTAGCATGCCAGGGCCCTTCCCGGCAGCACTGTTCCGAACCGACATGGGCAAAATGCAGTCAATAGGGGGTTTACAACCAAAGGACTTATGGCTCTGATTCGTGAGGAAACCGGAACGCAGGGACGCACAAGGAATATACCGATGGGCAAGCTTCTGTTCGGGCTTCCGGAGACACCGGTTGTTCCGGTAGAGGGGGAAGAGATTGGTTACTCTCTAGGGCGGATCTTCTGCGTCGGGCGTAACTATGCGGCGCATGCTGCCGAAATGGGAATTGAAGCGGATCGGGAAGCGCCGTTTTATTTTACCAAGGCAGCTGTGAACGCGGTGCTGACCGGCGCGGTTGTTCCCTATCCGCCCGGTACAGAGAATTTTCACTATGAAATGGAACTGGCTGTGGCGATTGGTGCTCCTGTGTTCCGGGCAACGCGGGAAGCCGCAGCGGCGTCAGTATTCGGATATTGCTGTGCGCTGGACATGACCCGGCGTGATCTGCAGATCAGAGAGCGACAGAAGCAGCGTCCTTGGGATGTGGGCAAGGATCTGGAGAACGGCACGGTGCTGGCGCCGCTGACCAGAGCCACCGAGTGGGGGAGACCCGAGAAGCAGCGAATCTGGCTGGAGGTGAATGGCGAGACTAGGCAGGATGCCTCTGTTGAGGAGATGATCTGGTCCGTGGAGGATATTATCTGCCACCTTTCCGGTTTCTACCACCTGCGACCGGGGGATTTGATACTGACTGGCACGCCTGCCGGCGTGGGAGCTGTGCAGACCGGCGACCGAATACTTGGCGGAATTGACGGCTTGCCGCCGGTGGAGCTGACCTTGGCTGCTGCGGAATGACGCACAGTGGTCCATACCACGATAATTGTTGCCACGCGGCTGCTTTAATATGTATCAAATCGAGTGTAGTTTTTTACGTTTCGTAACGTGTAGGGTGGCGGATCTGCCTGAAGACAATGCATGCGGGCAGATTTCATGAGTAGAAATTGCATAATCTGCTGTTGATAGTTACAAACGCACCTAATAGCAGGGAGGAAGCTGGTTCGTTAAACGAACCCAACGAGGGGCTTTGTCGGCAGAATCGGAAAGAAACTCGGGGGAAGCCGCAGCAATGTTGCGAAGGCGGCAAGTCCGAAAAGTGATATGGTCAAAGGGAGGACACACATGACCACTCGCAGAAAGCTTTTGGGGGCAGCGGGCGCAGCGGCCCTGGCAATGTTCGGCTCGATGCCGGCTTTCGCCCAAGAGGTGACCCTGAAACTGCACCAGTTCCTGCCAGCGCAGGCGAACGTGCCGAAACTTATCCTGGATGTCTGGGCTGACAACGTAGAAGAATCTTCAGGTGGACGGATCAAGATCGACCGCTTCCCTTCAATGCAGCTGGGCGGCAAACCGCCGGAGCTGATGGACCAGGCCATTGACGGCGTGGCGGACATTGTCTGGACCGTGGTGGGCTATACTCCGGGCCGCTATCCCTCGACCGAGGTATTTGAACTTCCGTTCATGATGACCAATGCGCGCGCTGTGTCGCACGCTTATTGGGAAATGTTCGACAAACACATGAAAGATACAGAATTTAAGGATGTGCATATCCTGGGCACCTGGGTGCACGGACCGGGCATGATCCACACGTCTGATCCGGTGGAAACGCCCGAGGACCTGGAGGGTATGAAGATCCGTGGCGGCGGCCGTTCGGTCAACGCGCTTCTGACGGAACTGGGCGCGACCCCGGTGGGCATGCCCGTTCCGGCGATCCCGGAAGGCCTGTCCAAGGGCGTGATCGACGGCACCACCATTCCGTGGGAAGTGACCGCGGCGCTGAAGGTTCCGGAACTGGTGGAAAACCACACCGAGTTCACCGGCAAGGCTCTTTACACCCTGACCTTCGTTCTGGCGATGAACAAAGAAAAGTATGAGAGCCTGCCCGATGACCTGAAGGAGGCGATCGATGACAACTCCGGCCTTGAATTCTCGGTCTTCGCGGGTGGCACCCAGGCGGATTCAGACGGCCCCTCGCGCGAGATGGCACTCGATCTGGGCAACAACGTGATCACTCTGGACGAAGAACAGACCGCCATTTGGCGCGAGCGTGCCCAGCCGATCTATGACCAGTGGGTCGCTGACATGAAAGAAAAAGGCATCGATGGTGCCGCGCTGATCGAGGAGGCCAGCGCACTGATCGAGAAATACACGCCGCAGTACCAGTAAGGCGTTTGGACTAATAATAGTGAAGGGCCGCGCGGCATTGGCACAGCGGCCCTTTGCATACCAGAACAAGGCAACTGAACCATGCACAAGCTCATGATGCGGCTGGCCAAATCAATGGCCTACCTGGGCGGTGCGGTCCTCACTCTTCTGATTATTCTCACATGTGTTTCAATCGCTGGGCGCCTGCTCAACGGTTTCTTCCATGGCGGTTTTATGGAGCGGATTGCGCCGGGGTTTTCGAAATGGATGACGGGCTGGGTCGGGCCTGTGAACGGCGACTTCGAGCTGGTTGAGGCCGGGGTGGCTTTTGCTATCTTTGCCTTTTTGCCGCTTTGCCAGATCACTGCGGGGCATGCTTCGGTCGATGTGGTGGCTAATGCCTTTCCGCGCAGCGTGAAGCGATTTCTGCGGATGGTGACCGAAATTGTCTTCGCCGCGGTACTGGTCCTGATCGCCTGGCGGTTGGCGGAAGGTCTGGCAGGAAAATTTTCCAACGGCGAGACCTCTTTCCTGCTCGAGTTCCCTATCTGGTGGGCTTACGCCATCAGCCTGCTGGCAGCAGTCGTAGCCGCCATTGTGGGCATCTACATGGGTGCGGTTCGCACCATTGAATTCTTTACCGGCCGCATCCTGATCTGGGACGGCGTGGAGGGTGAACAGTGACGGCTCTTGAAATTGGCATTGCTTCCTTCCCGGTTCTGATGCTTCTGATCTTTCTGCGGGTTCCGATTGGGCTTTCGATGTTTCTGGTCGGCCTTGGCGGGCTGATCTGGGTCACGGACGGCACCCAAGTGGCCTTTGGCCGCTTGAAAAGCGAGACCTACACGACGTTTTCTTCCTATTCGCTGACCATTGTGCCGATGTTCCTGCTGATGGGGCATTTCGCAACGCTGGGCGGCATGTCCACAGCGCTATTTAAGGCCGCCGAAGGGTTTCTGGGCCATCGCAAGGGCGGCGTGGCGATGGCCTCGATCGGCGCCTGTGCGGGCTTTGGCGCGATTTGCGGATCGTCGCTGGCCACTGCAGCCACAATGGGCCGCGTGGCCCTGCCGGAGCTGAAGCAATACGGCTATGCCGGGGGCTTCTCCACCGCGACGCTGGCGGCGGGCGGCACGCTGGGCATTCTGATCCCGCCCTCTGTGGTGTTGGTGATCTATGCCATCCTGACCGAGCAGAACATTGCCAAGCTGTTCCTGTCGGCCTTTATCCCCGGCCTGCTGGCGGCGCTGGGGTATGTGATTGCGATCTCGGTCTATGTCCGCCTGTTCCCGGAAAGCGCGGGCACCCGCCCGCCGGTGCCTATGCGTGAACGCTTTGCGGCGCTGTTCCATGTCTGGCCGGTGCTTTTGGTCTTTGGCCTGGTGGTTGGCGGTATTTATCTGGGATGGTTCACCCCGACCGAGGGCGCGGCCGTGGGCGCCTTCGGCACCGGGCTGATTGCCTGGATGAATGGCGGGCTGACCCGCGAAAGCCTGGGCGAGAGCTTTCTGGTGACTGCGCGTTCCACCGCGATGATCTTCTTCATCGTGCTGGGGGCGGGGTTCTACAACGGCTTTCTGGCGCTGACCAAAGTGCCGCAGGAGCTGGCGGATTTTGTGGTCAGTCAGGGTCTTAGCCCCTGGGTGGTGCTGACGCTGATCCTGGCTTTCTATCTGGTGTTCGGCTGCCTGATGGATTCGCTGTCGATGATCCTGCTGACCATCCCGATCTTTTTCCCGGTGATCTCGGCGATGGATTTCGGCCTGTTATCCCTGCCTGCTATGCAGGCGGATGCAGCGATGGAGGTACTGAAGGCAGGCGTGCCCGAGGGCATGGGCGCCGAGATGCTGGCCTCGATCAAAGACGCCATCGCTGCGGGAGCGGAGCTAACGCGTGAGCAGATGAAAGAGCTGGGCATCCGGGTGACCGAAGGCCGGGTGAACCGGATTGAGGCGGAATATGTCGCCATCTGGTTCGGGGTGCTGGTGCTGATCGTGGTGGAGGTTGGCCTGATCACCCCGCCGGTGGGCATGAACCTGTTCATCATCAACGCGATGGACCGCAAGACCAAGATGATCGACACCTACAAGGCGGTCATGTTCTTTGTCGCCTCCGACCTGATCCGGGTGGTCATCCTGGTGGCCTTCCCGATCATCACGCTGCTGCCGCTGATGCTGATGCAGTAACGTTCTGCCCTCTCCCGCCCCGCGCGGGGGAGGGTTTGCCCCAACCGGTGCAGGATACGGAAATATTTTGTGACGTCGGCCCGGATTGACCAGAATCACCTTTCGGGGTTTCGCTGGTCACGTCCAACACGACGCACAAGGGGAGACCCGCCATGCAGATCAACCGCAGCAAAGCCGCCGCAACCAAGGTTAAGGCGCTGGCCAAAGAGGTTTCCGGGCTGCAGGGGCCTTGTGTGGGCTGCAGCAACTGCGTTGGATTGTGCGAGGCGCTGATTGACGCGCTTGTGCTGCCGGACCTGATCCTGTCCCGCAAACGCGGCGGTTCGTGACGCAGCGGCTCTGGCTGCCTTTGCCGTTTGATACCGCTAACCCGCGCCGCTAGAATGCGCCTGCAGAAATATGCGGGGCGGCAGAAAATGGCAGGGAAAGACACATTCGTTCATGAAATCCGCGTGGGCTGGGGCGATTGCGACCCGGCGCGGATTGCCTATACCGGGCGGCTGCCTGCCTTTGCCTTGGAAGCGATCGACGCCTGGTGGGAGCATCACCTGGACGGTGACGGCTGGTACCAGATGGAACTAGACCGCGGCACCGGCACGCCGTTTGTGCATATGAGCATCGATTTCCGGTCTCCTGTCACCCCCCGGCACCGGCTGATGTGCGAGGTTTGGCCTGCTGCCCTGGGTAGTAAGTCGGTGACTTTCCGGGTCAATGCGCGGCAAAACGGGGAACTCTGTTTCGAGGGGAAATTTGTCTGCGTCTTCATTGCACCTGAGACCTTCACCGCCAAACAGGCACCCGAGGACTACCGGGCTGTGATTGAGGCGCAGCTGCGGCCCGAGTAGGCGCTGGTCAGCGCAGCCAGCCATCAGAGAACGCCACCCCGCTAACACCTGCAAACCGCGCCACCCGGTCCAGCTCTGCCTCCAACCGTCTGGTGCGGGCGGCGCCCCATTTCACGCCACTCTCCGGCCAGACGGCTGTTACGCGCAGCAGATCTGCGTCGCGGTCCGCCTTCATGTCGATGCGGCCCGCAAGGCGTTCGCCCTCCAGCAGCGGGAAAACGTAGTAGCCGTAATGCCGTTTGGGGGCGGGGGTGAAGACCTCGATCCGGTAGTGAAAGCCGAACAGCCTTTCGGCCCGCTTTCGGTCGCGCAGGGCCGGGTCGAAGGGAGTCAGCACGCGCATCCGGCCCGGCGCCGGGCCTAGTTCCCCGGCGACTTCGACGGTGCCAGGACGGGCGAACACCTTGCGCAGATTGCCGCCCGCCTGCTCGGCTTCGATCTCCTCAAGCTCGCCCTGGCGCAGCTGTTCCGCACACCAGGCCTTGGCTTCCGCAGAAGAGGCAGTGTCCCAGAAAGCGGCGAGTTCTCGCGACGTGGCAAAGCCCAGCCGGTCGAGGGCGGCAGAACACAGCCAGTTGACGGTCATCGCTTCATCGCAGCCGGCACCGGGGCGCAGATGCTCCTCGATCACCCGCTCGGTCAAGTCGTAGCGTTTCTGAAACCCCTTGCGCCCTACCACCGTCAGCGCGCCGGAGCGCCAGAGGTATTCCAGCGCGGTCTTGGACGGGTGCCAGTCCCACCAGCCGCCTGAGCCCTTTTTCTCGCCCTTGCCGACGTCGGAAGAGCTGACCGGCCCGTGATCGCGGACATGGTTCAGGACGGTTTCAAATTGCGCTTCAAACCCGTCGCGCTGCCAGTTGCGCCAGCGTTTGCGCAGAAGCTCGGTGTCGCGCTGGAACCTGAGATGCCAGTGCGGATAGAACGCCATCGGGATCATCGCGGCGTCATGGGTCCAATGCTCAAACAGCCCGCGGTCCCGCTCGTACAGCCGTTTGAGATTCTGAGCCCGGTAGCCCGGGCGGCGGGAATACAGGATCATATCATGCGCCCGCGCCACGGTGTTGATGCTGTCAAGCTGCACAAACCCAAGCCGTTGGATCAGCGTCAGCAAATCGGAGCCCTTGGCCGGGCCCGTGGGCTGCTCCAGCAGCGCGTGGCGATCCAGGAACAGCCGCCTCGCTTCTTGATTGCCAAGCCGTTGAAGCGCCATCAGCGCCGTTTCAGCGTGTCGCCATAAGAAATTGTCGGGGTTAGTGTGACACGTTTTTCAATGTCAGTTTCAGGGTCTTCCAGCTGGGCGGCAATGATCTCCGCAGCCTTGCGCCCGATCTCCAGACGGCAGGCGTCCATGGTTGCGAGCTTGCGGGGCAGACCCTGCAGTAACTCCACACCGTTGAAGCCAGCCAGACCGATCTGGCCAGGAACACTGATGCCCTGTTCCTGCAGGTACAATAGACCTCCAGCGCCGATCATATCGTTTGAATAATATAGAAAATCCAACTCGGGAGACCGCTCCAGCATCGCCTGGGTCATCTCCCTCCCTTTGGCTAGTGCTGAACCGCCGGAATAGAATTCCCGGTCTTCGATCTCCACGCCTTCTTTGGCCAGCACCTCGGTAAAGCCTTCGAAGCGTTTGCGTGCGCGGTGGTCCAACGGCATCTTGGTACCCATGAAGCCGATATGGCGGTAGCCGGCCTTGAGGATCGCCTTGGCCATCTCGCGGCCCGCGCGCCGGTGCGAGATACCGACCATCGCGTCCACCGGTTTGCCGTCGGTGTCCATGATTTCCACCACGGGAATGCCCGCACTGCTCAGCATGGCGCGGGAAGCATCCGTGTGTTCCAGGCCCGCAATGATCACACCTGACGGGCGCCATGAGAGCATCTCGTACAGGACTTTCTCTTCCTTTTCAGGTTGATAGTCTGTCACACCGACAACTGGCTGAAGCTCGGTATTTTCCAGTACTTTGTTGATACCAGTCAGTACCTCAGGAAAAACCATGTTCGACAGCGACGGAATGACTACCGCCACCAGATTCACACGGTTCGAGGCAAGCGCACCGGCAATCTTGTTGGGCACATAGCCGAGCTCCTTGGCGGCGGTCAGCACTTTGGAGCGGGTTTTTTCCGATACGTCGCCGCGGTTGCGCAGAACCCGGCTTACAGTCATTTCGGAAACACCGGTTGCTTCGGATACATCGCGAAGGGTAAGCGGGCGCTTGCTGTCCGTGGTCACGTTCCTGAGCCTCTTGCTATTTCTGCCCGCAACGTTAGCGCAGACATCACTTGCTGCACAATGGAAACTGCGCGCGGCAAAACGGCATTCGACAGCGCCCATCCCATTGTGATTACTGGATGGATTTGTTATCGCGAAAAGTAAGGCCCCGTGGCTCAACTGGATAGAGCAGCCCCCTCCTAAGGGGCAGGTTGCAGGTTCGAATCCTGCCGGGGTCGCCAATAAAATCAAATAGTTACGTCGAGGTTTCGGGCTCTACAATGGCGTCCGAAACGAAACCCGTGGGATCCCAAATCCGTTAGATCTTATCGTTGGTAGTGACGTGCTCCCCTGAAAAGTCCGCGGTTTGAAGTTAGCCTGCTCTCCAAACGAGGAGACAGACGATGCGGAAAGCCGTTTCAGCGAAGAGCAGATCATTGGCATCCTGAAGGAGCACCAAGCCGGGAGAGGCGCCAAGGAGCTCTGCCGGAAGCACGGCATCAGCGATGGCACGTTCTACAAGCGGCGCTCGAAGTACGGAGGCATGGAGGTGTCCGAGGCCAAGCGGCTGAAAGCGCTCGAGGTTGAGAACGCGAAGCTGAAGAAGATGCTGGCGGAGCAGATGCTCGATGTCGCCACGCTCAAGGAGATGCTGGGAATGGGAGCAGGCGAACGCCATGCGTTCGAGTGAGCCTGCGGACCCTTCTGAAGCCCGGTGCAAGGCGGCGAACTGTGGACTGGGCCATGACAGAAAAGAACTACAACCAGCGGCGCGCTTGTGCCTTGGCCGGGATTGATCCGCGCGTTTATCGGCGTGGATCAACCAGGCCGACGGATGCCGAGTTGCGAACAAGGCTGAAGGAGCTGTCCAGCGAACGGCGGCGGTTCGGTTATCGACGGTTGCACCTTTTGCTCGGGCGCGAGGGCTGGAAGGTAAACTGGAGTGCAGCCCGTGAAGCAAACGATCCGGGGGATCGTTTGTAGGGCGAAACGCTCTATCGGATCTATCGTGAAGAGGGGCTGACCGTGCGCAAGCGCAGCGGCCGCAAGCGCGATAGGAACGCGGGCGCCGATCACTGCCCGGAAGGCGCATGCGCAGCATGCTGCCGAGAGGGGCGATCCCGCAGGGGCCGAACCAGAGATGGCCGTTGGACTTCGTGTCTGACAGCCTGTCCCCTCTCGGGACATTGCTGCGCAATGCCCTGCCGGGCAAGGGATGGCCGCCGGTTCCGGGTCCTGTGCGTCATTGTCAATGAGCGTTCAAAACTGACCCGGTTTCAGCGTTTGAATTTGACCCACCCCTTGTGGCGCAAAGGCCCCAGGCGGGCCGCCCTCCTATAGCGAGTCCGTCTGGGGCCTTTGCTTGCGCGACGTTTATGTTTTTCTGCGTCGCTTGCTCTGTGCGAACCGGTATGACGTGTTGCCTGTCTCGATGATTGCGCAGTGATGAGTTACGCGATCCAGAAGCGCGGTTGTCATCTTGGCGTCACCGAA